>CAKZRP010000001.1 GCA_937146765.1 uncultured Paracoccaceae bacterium
GTCTTGCCGTGGTCAACGTGGCCGATGGTGCCGATGTTGACGTGCGGTTTGTTACGTTGAAACTTTTCCTTAGCCATGATGGCCTCCTTTTAGCTTTAAGAGGAAGCGCGCCCCTGCGCACTCCCCCAATTTCCTGACGCTTACGCGTATTTCGCCTGGATCTCGTCAGAGATGTTCTGCGGGACCGGATCGTAGTGCGAGAACTGCATCGTGAACTGCGCGCGGCCCGAGGACATGGAGCGCAGGGTGTTGATGTAGCCGAACATGTTGGCGAGCGGCACGTTTGCGTTGATTGCAATCGCGTTGCCGCGCTGGTCCTGACCGGACACCTGACCCCGACGGGAGGTGAGGTCGCCGATGATACCGCCGGTATATTCTTCCGGGGTGATCACTTCGACCTTCATGATCGGTTCCAGCAGCTTTGCGCCGGCCTTACGCAGACCTTCACGCATACACATACGGGACGCGATCTCGAACGCCAGAACGCTGGAGTCCACGTCGTGGAACTTACCGTCGATCAGGGCGACCTTGAAGTCGATCACCGGGAAGCCTGCGAGCGGACCGGAGTCCATCACAGATTTGATGCCTTTTTCGACACCCGGGATGTATTCCTTGGGAACCGCGCCGCCGACGATACGGGATTCGAAGGAGTAACCTTCGCCCGCTTCGGTCGGAGTGATCTCCAGCTTGACTTCCGCGTACTGACCCGAACCACCCGACTGTTTCTTGTGGGTGTAGGTGTGCTCGATCGGCTTGGAGATGGTCTCGCGATAAGCCACCTGCGGCGCACCGATGTTCGCCTCGACCTTGAACTCGCGACGCAGACGGTCGACGAGGATGTCGAGGTGAAGTTCGCCCATGCCCTTCATGATGGTCTGACCGGACTCGAGGTCGGTTTCGACGCGGAAGGACGGGTCTTCTGCGGCCAGACGGGCCAGACCCTGGGACATCTTCTCCTGGTCGCCCTTGGTCTTGGGCTCGACGGCGATCTCGATCACCGGCTCCGGGAAGGTCATGGTTTCCAGAACCACCGGTTCCTTGGGATCGCAGAGGGTGTCACCGGTGGTGGTGTCCTTCAGACCCGCCAGCGCGATGATATCGCCTGCAAACGCCTCGTCGATCTCCTCACGGTTGTTGGAGTGCATCATCATCATACGACCGACGCGCTCTTTCTTACCTTTGGTGGAGTTCAGGAGGGAGTCGCCCTTCTTCATCACGCCGGAGTAGATCCGGGTGAAGGTCAGGGAGCCCACGAAGGGGTCGTTCATGATTTTGAACGCCAGACCCGCAAACGGCATGTTGTCGTCTGCGCGGCGTGCAATGTTACGAACTTCTTCTTCGTCGCCCGGCTTGAAGCCCATGTAATCAACCACGTCGAGCGGGCTCGGCAGGTAGTCGATCACAGCGTTCAGCAGCGGCTGGACGCCTTTGTTCTTGAACGCGGAACCGCCCAGAACCGGAACGAAGGTGAGCGACAGCGTGCCCTTGCGGATCAGTTTCCGCAGGGTTGCAACGTCGGGCTCAGCCGCGTCCATCAGGTAGGCTTCCATCGCCTCGTCGTCCATTTCGACGGCCGCTTCGATCATCTTGGCGCGCCACTCGTTGGCAACGTCCTGCAGATCGGCACGGATGTCTTCCTGGACCCAGGAGGCGCCGAGATCTTCACCGCGCCAGACCCATTCTTTCATGGTGACGAGGTCGATCAGACCTTCCAACTGGTTTTCTGCACCGATCGGCAGCGCAACCGGAACCGCGCGGGCACCGGTGCGGTCTTCGATCATACGCACGCAGTTGAAGAAGTCCGCGCCGATCTTGTCCATCTTGTTGACGAAGACGATACGCGGAACCTTGTAGCGGTCAGCTTGACGCCACACGGTTTCGGTCTGGGGTTCAACGCCGGCGTTGGCGTCGAGAACACAGACTGCACCGTCGAGAACCGCCAGCGAACGCTCGACTTCGATGGTGAAGTCAACGTGGCCGGGGGTGTCGATGATGTTCAGACGGTGCTTCGGAGTGTCAGCGGTTTCGCCGTCCTCGGTGCGTTCCCAGAAAGTGGTGGTCGCAGCCGAGGTGATGGTGATGCCGCGTTCCTGTTCCTGCTCCATCCAGTCCATGGTGGCCGCACCATCGTGCACCTCACCAATGTTGTGGGACTTGCCGGTGTAATACAGGATGCGCTCGGAGCAGGTGGTCTTACCTGCGTCGATGTGCGCCATGATACCGAAGTTTCGGTACAGATCGAGCGTATATTCGCGTGCCATAGGGTGTGCGCCTCTGAAGAGTTACCAGCGATAGTGCGAGAAGGCTTTGTTGGCCTCCGCCATCTTGTGAGTGTCTTCGCGCTTCTTAACGGCAGTACCCCGGCTTTGTACAGCGTCGAGGAGCTCACCGGCGAGGCGTTCTTCCATGGTGTTCTCGTTGCGGCCACGGGCAGCGGTGATCAGCCAGCGGATCGCCAGCGCTTCACGGCGCTCGGGACGGACTTCGACGGGAACCTGGTAGGTGGCACCACCCACACGACGCGAACGAACCTCAACGGAGGGTTTCACGTTGTCGAGGGCTTCGTGGAACACTTCCACGGGCGCGCGCTTGATTTTCGCTTCAACGCGGTCAAACGCGTTGTAGACGATACGTTCTGCGACCGATTTCTTGCCATCGATCATCAGGTTGTTCATGAATTTGGTCAGAACGCGGTCACCGAACTTTGCGTCCGGGAGAACTTCGCGTTTTTCAGCAGCGTGACGACGGGACATCTATGCTTATCCTTCTTCTTACTTAGGACGCTTCGCGCCGTACTTGGAGCGACGCTGCTTACGGTCTTTGACGCCTTGGGTATCCAGCACACCGCGCAGGATGTGGTAACGGACACCCGGAAGGTCTTTTACCCGGCCGCCACGGATCAGAACCACGGAGTGTTCCTGAAGGTTGTGGGATTCACCGGGGATGTAGGAGATCACTTCGAAACCGTTGGTCAGGCGGACCTTCGCAACTTTCCGCATAGCGGAGTTCGGTTTCTTCGGAGTGGTGGTGTAAACGCGGGTGCAGACGCCGCGTTTTTGCGGGCACTGCTCCAGGTGCATGGACTTGGAGCGTTTTACTTTCGGCTGACGCGGCTTGCGGATCAGCTGTTGGATCGTTGGCATTCCGGTTATTCCCCGTTTGGCAACTTCAATGTCATGTACAGCGGCTGCCGTACGGCGAAATCTTCAGCAGCGTCTGCGCAAACACAAAAACCGCAAACGCTTCCATTCCGAGGTCAGCGTCGCGGTGGGTTTACAGAGGGTCAGGGTGAATAAAGTGCCCTGACCTTGAGCCACTACAGATATGAGTTCGGCCTAAGGAGGGATTACCCCCAATGCCGGATAGCGGGCGTATAGGGGGAGTCGCCGGGCTTGTCAACAGCGGCCCCAGCCGGACCTGAAGCTGCCCCCTTGTCTGAGCGCGGGGGCGGCGGCATAGTCGGCCCGCGAATGCCAGAGGAATGTCAGCGATGCAAGTGATCGGGCTGTGCCGGTTTTCCTACCCCGCCATCGGCGGCTTTCAGGTCGAACACGACAGCCTCGCGGAACGGATCGCCTTTCTCTATGGCGAGGCGCGGCTGGAGGAGCGGTTTCGCCTGTTCGAGACCGTCGCCCTGCCCTGCCTACGGGCCCAGAGCGATCCCGACTTCGACCTCATCATCGTGATCGGTGACAGCCTGCCCACCCATCACGAGGCGCGCCTGCGGGATCTGGTCGCCGGGATGCCGCAGGTGCGGATCGAGAAACACCCGCCAGTGCGCCAGCGGGCGCTGATGAAGGATATCCTGAACGCCGCCCGCCGCGATCCCGCCGAACCCTGCATCCAGTTCCGCTACGACGATGACGACGCGGTCTCGCTCGACTTCATTGAGCGGCTGCGCGGCGCCGTCAGCGATTGCGCCGGGCTGGTGGCCCGCCACCGCAGCGTCGCCATCGACTTCAACATGGGCTATGTGGCCGAGTTTGGTGCGGAGGGCATTGCCGCAACCGAGATCCACCGGCCCTATTACGTGGCCGCGCTTGGCATGTATGTGCGCGGTGGCTCGCCGGTGACGATCATGAACTTTGCCCATGAGAAGATCCTGCGCTTCATGCCCACGATCACCTTTTCCGATGCGCCGATGTTCGTGCGGGGCCATCACACCTCGAACGATTCCCGCCAGAAGCCGGTAAAGCCGGTGCCGGTGACGCCACTGACCCCGGAGCTGATCGAGGATTTCGAGATCCGCTTTGCCATCCGCGAGGCGGCGGTGCGTCAGGCCTTTTCCGCCACCTGACGCTCGCGCAGGAGGGTGAAGAGCCCTGCGGCCACCACGATCCCCGCCCCGAGGAGCGTGAGGCCGGAGGGGAAATCGCCGAAGACCAGCCAGCCGAGCAGCAAGGCCCAGATCAGCCCGGTATAGCGCAGGGGTGCCACTGCCGAGACCTCGCCCACCCGGACCGTCATCACCGCACAGAGGTAGGCGAGCAGGATCAGACCTCCCGTGGCCAGAAGAAGCAGCCAGTCCCGCGCAGAGACCGGTTGCCAGCTCTCGCCGATCCCGAGGCAGAGGCCAAAGAGAAAGACCGAGAAGGCGGCGAGGAAGGTGACGGTGAGCGACGGCACCGCCACCGACATCTGCCGGGTCACCAGGTCGCGCAGGGTCAGAACCGCCACCGAGAGCAATGCATAGACCGTGGCAGGACCGAAATCCGCGCCTCCCGGGCGCACGATCAGCAACATGCCGAGAAAGCCGCAGGCGATGGCGAGGCTGCGCCGCCAGCCCACCGTCTCGCCGAGGAACAGCGCCGCGCAGAGGGTCACGGTCAGCGGCAGCATCTGCAGCACCGCCGTCACATTCGCCAACGGCAGGGTCATCAGCGCGGTGAGGAAGAAATAGGTCGCCGCGATTTCGGTGGCGCAGCGCGCCAGCACCAGCGCCCAGTCGCGGCGGGAAAAGTCGAACCGCAGGCCGCGCATCGCGCGGGCAAGTCCCAAGATCAGCACGCTTGCCAGCGCGCCGCGGATGGTGACGATCTGCCAGAGCGGCACCGTCTGGCCCACCAGTTTCACGATGGTGTCATTGAAGGTGAAGAAAGCCATGCTGCCCAGCATCAGGACAGCGCCCTGCTGGTTGGCGCTCAGTCGGTGTAACATCAGGTCAAAGGGCCTTGAGATCCGCCAGGGTCCAACCGAAGTGACGCAGGAGATCGGCGTCGATCTCGGCCGCCTCCTGCTGTCCGGTCAGCCCCATCATGGCGGGATTGGAGTGATTGTCCCAATGCACCGTCCGAAGGAAGGCGGGGACGGAAATGTCGGAAAACAACGGGTAATGCTGGGCGAACTTGCGGTGGTTGTAGCGATAGGGATTGCCGCCGCCCGCTGCCGGACGCACCAGCACCGTGCCCGCCGAAAGCGGCGCGCGCTCGCAGCTGTCCACAACTTCGGCCGGTCCCTTGCGGGATTTCACCAGATAGAGGCCCCGGTTGTAGGCGATGGCAAAGGGGGTCTCGGCGCTGGCCTGCAGCGGCAGAAGACCGGCGGCCAGCCGCCTGGTGCGGGCCACAAAGTCGCCGTCCAGCGCATCGTCATCGTCGAGGCGGAACAGGATCCTGTGACTCTCGCCCGCCCGCGGCACCTCCGCGTAGGCGCGCTTCAGCAGCTGGTAGTGATTGTCGATGCCATAGCGGCACAGGTGCATGTTGGCATGGGGGGCCAGCAGGTCCTGCAGACGGCTCAGATAGGGGTCGGGCAGCCGCTCGGCAGTTGCCACCACGAGGTGAAAGTCGGGGTCCCCCTGCCGCAGCAGCGAGGGCAGGCAGAGGTGTTCGAAGAGATGCAGCCGCAGGTCCAGGCGCTCAGGCGCAAAAAGATCCCGCGCCGCGGCCTCCAGATCGGGATACCGACCGGCATAGAAGGTGGGCGTGAGCATGGAAAACCGGATCACCCCAATCATTGCGAATGTCGCGGTCAAATCCTCGCGCTCCAACCCCTGCTCCCCTGTCGCGGACGCCGGTATCGCGTCTGCCTGCCTTTGCGCCAGTGAAACCACCTTGGTCCCGCTTTGCCAAGGGGGATTGCACCTCTGTGCCACAGGGCGACCAAGGCGGTCCTGCGCAGAAAAAAGCCCCCGCACCGGTTGGCTGCGGGGGCTTTTGATTTCAGTCGCTTACGCGATCAGACGCTCAATCGCGGCTTTCCGGGGTTTCCACCAGGAAATCGCTGTCGTCCACCTCGTCCATGGTCGGCGCGGCCAGGGCAGCGGCTGCTGCTGCTTCCTCGCGACGGGCCTCAAGGACCACGTTGTCTCGGTTGGACGCGATCTGACGCACCTTCTGGGTGGCGCCACCGGTACCCGCCGGGATCAGGCGGCCAACGATGACGTTTTCCTTCAGGCCGACCAGCTTGTCCCTCTTGCCCTGCACCGAAGCCTCGGTGAGGACGCGGGTGGTCTCCTGGAAGGAAGCCGCCGAGATGAAGGAGCGGGTCTGCAGCGAGGCCTTGGTGATCCCGAGGAGGATCGGCTCGCCCTGCGCCGGACGCTTGCCACGGGCCAGCGCCTTCTCGTTGGCTTGATCGAACTCTTGCTTGTCGACATGTTCGCCCTTGAGGAGCGTGGTGTCGCCGGAGTCCTGGATCTCCCACTTCTGCAGCATCTGGCGAACGATCACCTCGATGTGCTTGTCGTTGATCTTCACGCCCTGCAGACGATAGACGTCCTGGACCTCGTCGATCATGTAGTTTGCAAGGGCCTCGACCCCCATGATGGAGAGGATGTCATGCGGCGCCGGGTTGCCGTCCATGATGTAATCGCCCTTCTGGACGAAGTCCCCTTCCACAACGGGAATGTGCTTGCCCTTGGGCACCATGTATTCGACGGGTTCGCGGTTCTCGTCGGTCGGCTCGATGGTGATGCGACGCTTGTTCTTGTAGTCGCGGCCAAAGCGCACGTAACCATCGATTTCAGCGATGATCGCGTGATCTTTCGGACGGCGGGCTTCAAAGAGTTCGGCCACACGCGGCAGACCACCGGTAATGTCCTTCGTCTTTGCACCTTCACGCGGAATACGCGCCACAACGTCACCGGCTTCGATGGTTTGGCCATCTTCGCAGGACAGGATCGCATCCACCGACATCGGGTAGGTCACCGGGTTGCCGAGGTCGTTGCGGACCGGCTCGCCATTGGCGTCCACCAGGATGATTTCCGGCTTCAGCTCGGACCCCTTCGGTGCCGCACGCCAGTCGATCACGATCTTCTGGGTCATGCCGGTGGCATCGTCGGTCACGTCGCGCACTGCGAGACCGGAGATCAGGTCCACGTATTTCGCGGTACCCGGCTTCTCGGCGATGATCGGCAGGGTATAGGGATCCCACTCGAACAGCTTGTCGCCGCGTTTGACCGACTGACCTTCCTTGACGAAGAGCTTGGTGCCGTAGCCGAGCTTGTGGCTCGCACGTTCCTCGCCATGCTCGTCCTGGATGATCAGCTTCATGTTCCGGCCGATGATCAGAGTCTCGCCATTGGCATTCTCAAGGAGGTTCGCGTTCTCGAACACGATCTTGCCCTCTTGGGACGCCTCGAGGAAGGACTGCTGGCCACCCTGGGCCACGCCGCCGATGTGGAAGGTCCGCATCGTCAGCTGTGTACCGGGTTCACCGATCGACTGCGCCGCGATGATACCGACGGCCTCGCCGGAGTTCACCATGGTGCCGCGTGCCAGGTCGCGACCGTAGCACATGGCGCAGACGCCCTCTTCGCTCTCGCAGGTCAGCGGCGAGCGGATGCGCATGGACTGAACGCCCGCCTCCTGAATGGTGTCGGCCATACGTTCGTCGATCAGCTGACCAGCGGCGACGAGGACTTCCTCGGTGCCCGGACGCTTCACGTCGTCTGCAGCCACACGACCCAGCACGCGCTCGCCGATGGAGGAGACGACCTCGCCATCGTTGACCGCGGCCTCTGCAGTGATCGCGCGGTCGGTGCCACAGTCGCGCTCGCGCACGATGCAGTCCTGCGCCACGTCCACCAGACGGCGGGTGAGGTAACCGGAGTTCGCGGTCTTCAACGCCGTATCCGACAGACCCTTACGGGCGCCGTGGGTGGAGTTGAAGTATTCGAGAACGGTCAGACCTTCCTTGAAGTTCGAGATGATCGGGGTCTCGATGATGTCGCCGTTCGGCTTCGCCATCAGGCCGCGCATCCCGCCCAGCTGTTTCATCTGGGTGACCGAGCCCCGCGCACCGGAGTGCGCCATCATGTAGACCGAGTTCGGCTCCCTGTCGGCGCCGTTCTCGTCCTTGTGGACGGCGGAGATGGTGCCCATCATCGCTTCGGTGACCTTGTCGTTACACTTCGACCAGGCATCGACAACCTTGTTGTACTTTTCGCCCTGAGTGATCAGGCCGTCCATGTACTGCTGTTCAAAGTCTTTCACCTGCTCGCGGGTGTCGTCGACGATGGTCCACTTGGTATCGGGGATCACCATGTCGTCTTTGCCGAAGGAGATGCCGGCCTTGAACGCCTCACGGAAGCCCATGGTCATGATCTGGTCACAGAAGATCACCGACTCTTTCTGACCGCAGTAGCGGTAGACGGTATCGATGACCTGCTGCACTTCGCGTTTGCGCAGCAGACGGTTGACCAGCTCGAACGGAGCCTTGGCGTTTTTCGGCAGCAGGGCGCCCAGACGCGCGCGACCCGGAGTGGTTTCGAAGCGTTGGAACACCTCGTTGCCCTCTTCGTCGATCTGCGACATCCGCACGGTGACCTTGGAGTGCAGGTGCACAGTGCCGGAGTCGAGCGCGTGCTGCACTTCGTCCAGGTTACTGAAGACCATGCCTTCGCCCTTCATCCCCTCGCGCTGCAGCGTGAGGTAATAAAGACCCAAGATCATATCCTGCGACGGAACGATGATCGGCGCGCCGTTTGCGGGCGACAGAACGTTGTTCGTCGACATCATCAGAACGCGCGCTTCCAGCTGGGCCTCAAGGCTCAGCGGCACGTGCACGGCCATCTGGTCACCGTCGAAGTCGGCGTTGAACGCCGAGCAGACCAGCGGGTGCAGTTGGATCGCCTTGCCTTCGATCAGCGTGGGTTCAAAGGCCTGGATACCCAGACGGTGCAGCGTCGGTGCGCGGTTCAGCATCACCGGGTGCTCGCGGATCACCTCGTCGAGGATATCCCAGACCTCGGGACGCTCTTTTTCCACCAACTTCTTCGCCTGCTTCACGGTGGAGGACAGACCTTTGGCCTCCAGACGCGAATAGATGAAGGGCTTGAAGAGTTCGAGCGCCATCTTCTTGGGCAGGCCGCACTGGTGCAGCTTCAGCTCGGGGCCGGTCACGATAACCGAACGACCGGAGAAGTCGACGCGTTTACCCAAAAGGTTCTGACGGAAGCGACCCTGTTTGCCTTTCAGCATGTCGGAGAGCGACTTCAGCGGGCGTTTGTTCGCACCGGTGATGACGCGGCCACGACGGCCGTTGTCAAACAGAGCGTCGACGGATTCCTGCAGCATCCGCTTTTCGTTGCGGACGATGATATCCGGCGCGCGCAGCTCGATCAGGCGCTTCAGACGGTTGTTCCGGTTGATCACACGACGATAAAGGTCGTTGAGGTCGGAGGTCGCAAAGCGGCCGCCATCCAGCGGAACCAGCGGACGCAGTTCCGGCGGGATGACCGGGATCACGGTCATGATCATCCACTCAGGCCGGTTGCCCGACTCGAGGAAGCTCTCGACGACTTTCAGACGCTTGATGATCTTCTTGGGCTTCAGCTCGCCGGTGGCTTCGGCCAGCTCAGCACGCAGCTGCTCTGCTTCGGCCTCAAGGTCGATCGCCGCCAGCATTTCGCGGATCGCTTCGGCACCGATATTGGCGGTGAAAGCGTCCATGCCATAGGCGTCTTGCGCGTCCATGAACTCTTCTTCGGTCATCATCTGGCCGTATTGCAGGTCGGTCAGACCCGGCTCGATGACAACGTAGTTCTCAAAGTAGAGCACACGTTCCAGATCACGCAGGGTCATGTCCAGCATGAGGCCGATCCGGCTCGGGAGCGACTTCAGGAACCAGATGTGTGCAACAGGCGCGGCCAGTTCGATGTGGCCCATACGCTCGCGACGGACCTTCTGCAGGGTGACTTCCACACCGCATTTTTCGCAGACAACGCCGCGATATTTCATGCGCTTATATTTGCCGCAAAGGCATTCGTAGTCTTTGATCGGGCCAAAGATACGCGCGCAGAACAAGCCGTCACGCTCGGGCTTGAACGTACGGTAGTTGATGGTTTCCGGCTTTTTGATCTCGCCGTAGGACCACGAGAGGATCCGCTCCGGCGACGCCAGCGACACCTTGATCTCGTCAAAGACCTTCGGCGGGGTCAGCGGATTGAACGGATTATTCGTCAGTTCCTGGTTCATTTTGATACCTCAAATCTTGCGGAAGGGGGGAGTGGGGGTAAGGGCTCGGGGCCCTTACTCCTCACCCTCCGCATCCAGGAGTTCCATGTTCAGGCCGAGGCCGCGGACTTCTTTGACCAGAACGTTGAACGATTCCGGAACGCCCGCTTCAAAGTTGTCCTCGCCCTTGACGATCGACTCATAGACCTTGGTCCGGCCCGCGACGTCATCCGACTTCACGGTGAGCATCTCTTGCAGGGTATAGGCGGCGCCGTAAGCTTCCAGAGCCCAGACCTCCATCTCCCCGAAGCGCTGACCACCGAACTGCGCCTTACCACCAAGCGGCTGCTGGGTGACCAGCGAGTAGGGGCCGGTGGAACGGGCGTGGATCTTGTCGTCAACCAGGTGGTGCAGCTTCAAGAGGTACTTGATGCCGACGGTCACCGGACGGGCGAACTGTTCACCGGTGCGGCCGTCGAACAGGATCGACTGACCGGAGGTGTCAAAGCCCGCGCGCCTCAGCGCGTCGTTCACGTCGCCCTCTTTCGCCCCGTCGAAGACCGGCGTTGCGATCGGCACACCGCGCGTCACGTTGCCTGCGGCTTCGATCAGCTGGGTCTCATCCATGCCGGAGATGCCTTCGTCATAGACGTCCTCGCCATAGGCGTGACGCATCGCGTCGCGTACCGGGGTGAGATCGCCAGAGCGACGGTATTCCTGCAGCGCATCGTCGACCTTGATGCCCAGACCGCGTGCGGCCCAGCCCATGTGGGTTTCAAGGATCTGACCGACGTTCATGCGCGACGGCACGCCGAGCGGGTTAAGGCAGAAGTCTACCGGGGTACCATCCGCGAGGAACGGCATGTCCTCCATCGGCACCACGCGGGAGATAACACCCTTGTTCCCGTGACGACCGGCCATCTTGTCGCCCGGCTGCAGCTTGCGCTTCACCGCGATGAAGACCTTGACCATCTTCATCACGCCCGGGGGCAGATCGTCGCCGCGACGGACCTTCTCGACCTTGTCCTCGAAACGGGCGTCCAGAGCCCGTTTCTGGGCTTCGTACTGCTCGTTCAGGGCTTCGAGGATCTGTGCGTCCTGCTCCGCTTCCAGAGCCAGCATCCACCACTGACCACGGGTCAGCTGGTTGTCCAGCAGATCCTCGTCGATGACGGTATTGCCGCGCACGCCCTTCGGACCTTTGACAGCCACTTTACCGAGCAGCAGGTCGCGCAGGCGGGCGTAGATGTTGCGGTCGAGGATTGCCAGCTCGTCGTCCCGGTCACGGGCCAGACGTTCGACTTCCTCACGCTCGATCTGCAGCGCACGTTCGTCTTTTTCCACACCATGGCGGTTGAAGACGCGCACTTCCACGACGGTACCATAGTCACCCGGCTTCACGCGCAGCGAGGTGTCACGCACGTCGGACGCTTTCTCACCGAAGATGGCGCGCAGAAGTTTTTCTTCCGGCGTCATCGGGCTTTCGCCCTTCGGAGTGATCTTGCCGACGAGGATGTCGCCCGGCTCCACATCGGCACCGATGTAGACGATGCCCGCTTCGTCGAGGTTGCGCAGGGCTTCCTCACCGACGTTGGGGATATCGCGGGTGATCTCTTCCGGCCCGAGCTTGGTGTCACGGGCGGCGACTTCGAACTCCTCGATGTGGATCGAGGTGAAGACGTCGTCGCGCGCGATGCGCTCGGAGATCAGGATGGAGTCTTCGTAGTTGTAACCGTTCCAGGGCATGAACGCGACGACCACGTTCTTGCCGAGGGCCAGTTCACCCATATCGGTGGAGGGACCATCCGCGATCACTTCGCCCTTCTCGACCGTCTGACCCACTTTCACCAGCGGACGCTGGTTGATGCAGGTGTTCTGGTTCGAGCGCTGGAACTTGCGCATGCGGTAGATGTCCACGCCTGCGTCGCCCAGCTCGAGGTCCGAGGTGGCGCGGATCACGATACGCTGGGCGTCGATCTGGTCGATCACGCCTGCGCGCTTCGCCATGATCGCCGCGCCGGAGTCGCGGGCCACGATTTCCTCGATGCCGGTGCCGACCAGCGGCGCTTCGGCGCGCAGCAAGGGAACCGCCTGACGTTGCATGTTCGAGCCCATGAGGGCGCGGTTGGCGTCGTCGTTTTCAAGGAAGGGGATCAGCGAGGCCGCAACGGAGACCAGCTGCTTCGGCGACACGTCGATGAGGTCAACGCTTTCGTTCGGCGCCAGCGTATAGTCGCCCGACTGACGGGTCGACACGAGGTCGTTCACGAAGCGGTTGTTCTCGTCGAGATGCGCGTTGGCCTGCGCCACGGTGTGACGCATTTCCTCGGTGGCGGACATGTAGTGAACCTCGTCGGTCACTTGCCCGTCTTTCACCACGCGGTAGGGGGTCTCGATGAAGCCGTATTTGTTCACGCGTGCAAAGGTGGCCAGCGAGTTGATCAGACCGATGTTCGGACCTTCCGGCGTTTCAATCGGGCACATCCGACCATAGTGGGTCGGGTGAACGTCGCGCACCTCAAAGCCCGCACGCTCCCGGGTCAGACCGCCCGGCCCGAGTGCGGAGAGACGACGCTTGTGCGTCACTTCCGACAGCGGGTTGGTCTGGTCCATGAACTGGCTGAGCTGCGAGGAGCCAAAGAATTCGCGTACCGCAGCAGCTGCCGGTTTCGCGTTGATCAGGTCCTGCGGCATCACGGTGTCGATCTCGACCGAGGACATACGTTCCTTGATCGCGCGCTCCATGCGCAGAAGACCGACGCGGTACTGGTTTTCCATCAGCTCGCCAACAGAGCGTACACGACGGTTGCCGAGGTGGTCGATGTCGTCGATGTCGCCCTTGCCGTCTCGCAGCTCCACCAGCGCCTTGATACAGGCCACGATGTCTTCGCGGCGCAGGGTGCGCATGGTGTCTTCCGCATCGAGGTCGAGACGCATGTTCATCTTCACGCGGCCCACCGCGGAGAGGTCATAGCGCTCGGAATCGAAGAACAGCGTGTCAAACAGCGCCGAGGCCGCTTCGACGGTCGGCGGCTCGCCCGGACGCATCACCCGGTAGATGTCCATGAGCGCGGTGTCGCGACCCATGTTCTTATCCGCCGCCATGGTGTTGCGCATGTAGGGGCCGACGTTGATGTTGTCGATGTCGAGCACCGGAATATCGGTGATGCCCGCATCCAGCAGCTCCTTCACGGTGCCGCCGATGATGTCGCCGTCCTTGTCATATTCGAGGGTCAGCTCGTCGCCGGCCTCGACATAGATGGCGCCATTTTCCTCGTTGATGATGTCCTTGGCGGCATATTTGCCGACGATATGGTCGAAGGGCACCAGAAGCTCGGTGATGGTGCCTTCGTCGATCATCTTCTTGACGGCGCGCGGGGTGACCTTCTTGCCGGCTTCGCAGATGATTTCGCCGGTGGCGGCATCCACGAGGTCATAGGTCGGACGGGTGCCGCGCACCCGCTCGGGGAAGAAGGGGGTGACCCAGCCGCGGGATTTCTCCAGCTTGAAGGGGATGGTCCGGTAATAGGCATCCATGATCGCTTCCTGGTCGAGACCAAGAGCGTAAAGGAGCGTGGTCACCGGCAGTTTGCGGCGACGGTCGATACGGGCAAAAACGATGTCCTTGGCGTCGAATTCGAAATCGAGCCAGGAGCCGCGGTACGGGATGATGCGGCAGGCGAACAGCAGTTTGCCGGAGGAATGGGTCTTGCCCTTGTCGTGGTCGAAGAACACGCCGGGCGAGCGGTGCATCTGGGACACGATCACGCGTTCGGTCCCGTTCACGATGAAGGTCCCGTTCGGGGTCATCAGGGGCATGTCGCCCATGAAGACGTCCTGTTCCTTGATGTCCTTCACCGACTTCGCGCCGGTATCCTCGTCGATATCGAATACGATCAGGCGCAGGGTCACCTTCAGCGGCGCGCTGTAGGTCATGTCGCGCTGCATACATTCGTCAACGTCGTATTTGGGCTTCTCGAGCGCATAGCTCACGAATTCCAGAACCGAAGTCTCGTTGAAGTCCTTGATCGGGAAGACCGACTGGAACACGCCTTTGATGCCCTCGCCGTCGAGCGGCTGGGGCGCATCACCGGAGCGCAGGAAGAGATCGTAGGAGGATTTCTGGACCTCGATGAGGTTCGGCATGTCCAGCACTTCGCGGATCTTGCCGTAGTACTTGCGAAGACGTTTCTGGCCAAGGAACGATTGAGCCATGTCAGATGTCACCTTTCAGAGTTCTCAACAAACAAGGCAGCCGCCGGGCCCCGGCACCTCATCCGTCAGAGACAGCGTGGTCTGGATCAATTCATGGCCACCGTCCCGAATGGCGACCTCCCGATCCAGCGAACCTCGCCTGAAAAAAGGGCCCACCCGCACAAGGTGGAGACGGCCCCTTTCTGAGACAGGTTCAGCCGGACCCGGGTTTCCCCGGATCCAGCCAAATGAGTTGAGGCATTTAGAACAGAACTTCTATCGAGAAATCCAGCCCGAATGTCCCCTATCGACGGGCTTAGGCCAGTTCGATCTCGGCGCCAGCTGCTTCCAGCTTGCCCTTGATGTCTTCGGCTTCGTCCTTGGACACGCCTTCCTTGATCTTGCCACCGGCTTCGACCAGGTCTTTGGCTTCTTTGAGGCCCAGGCCGGTGATGGCGCGAACTTCTTTGATGACGTTGATTTTGGACGCGCCGGCGTTCTTCAGAACGACGTCGAATTCGGTTTTCTCTTCCTCAGCGGCCGCACCAGCGTCGCCACCTGCGGCTGCAACCATTACGGCGCCGCCAGCTGCCGGCTCGATGCCGTACTCGTCTTTGAGGATGGTTTTCAGTTCTTGTGCTTCCAGCAGGGTCAGACCAACGATGCTTTCAGCGAGTGCTTTCAGATCAGCCATTGTATTAGCTCTTTCCGTTTACAGATGTGTGTTGTTCCAACGTGGGTATTGTCACCCTACGCCAGTCATTCAGTGCCAACCGCTTACGCAGCTTCCGCCTTCTCGATGAGGGTCGAAAGGATGCCAGCGATGTTGCTTGCAGGTGCGCCAATTGCGCCGGCGATGTTGGAGGCCGGTGCGCCAATGCAGCTGACGATCTGAGCGATGAGCTCTTCACGAGACGGCATTTTCGACACGGCTTCGACGCCTGCGCGGTCCAGAGCGTTC
The DNA here is from genome assembly GCA_937146765.1 of uncultured Paracoccaceae bacterium. Taxonomy (GTDB): domain Bacteria; phylum Pseudomonadota; class Alphaproteobacteria; order Rhodobacterales; family Rhodobacteraceae; genus Epibacterium. The sequence continues at coordinate 15,553 of CAKZRP010000001.1, forward strand.
GAGCCCATTGCACCGCCAAGGATTTCAAACTTCTTGTTTTCCTTGGCGAAGTCCTCGGCCACCTTGGCTGCTGCCACGGGGTCCTCGGAATAGGTCAGAACGGTCATCCCTGTCAGCAGGTTAGCCATGTTTTCACACGGTTTACCCTCGAGGGCGATTTTGGCGAGCCTGTTCTTGGCAACACGCACGGAGCCGCCCGCTGCACGAGCACGTGCGCGAAGGTCCTGCATTTCAGCAACTGTCAGACCGGTGTAGTGGGCTACGACCACCACGCCAGAGCTTTCGAAGATCTGGCCGAGTTCCTCGACCACTTTCTCTTTCTGGGCTCTATCCACAGTTCTCTCCAAGGTCAGGGGCAAAAGCCCCGGCTCATTATCTGCCGCACCCCGAAGGGCCCGGCGGTCAAGTCCGTTTTACGGGGGTCTAGCCAAAGTCGCCCGAGAGTAGAGAAACTCTCGATCTTTCATTGGTCGTCTACCCGTCTCAGGAGGGAAATTAAGACCCGATCGACAGGCCACCCACCATCTTGGACGAAAAGGAGAAAAGCGCGCGACGAATCGCACGCTTTGCTCCGTGAGGGCTACATAGCCCCCACCAAGAAGATTTCCAACCCCTAAATCCGAATTTCAGACCCCGAAGCGGGCCGCCACCAGCGGGTCCGGATCCCAGTCAAGGCGCAGCAGCGCATCCACCGCAGCAAGCCGGGCCAGCCGTTCCGCATCCGCCCCATGAAGCCGCCGGAACAGATCCTGCAGGGTCTGATCGCGCTGGGGCGGGGCCAGCGCCAGCGCGGCCTCGATCTGGGTGGTCAGCCCGGAGGTGAAGCCGCGCGAGCGGCAACGCCAGTCCAGCTTGCCCCGCCAGATCGCATAGTCGGCCCCGATCATATGCAGCAGATGCGCGCCCTCGCGATGGTCATAGATCGCCTCCCGCGGCTCTTCACCCCGCCCCCAGCGCGGCCAATGCTGGCGCAGGCTGAGCCCAGGGACGCCGCAGCGCACGAAGGACTTGCCCTGCGGATGGCCCACCAGCCCGGCGCGGCGGGGACCAAACAGCGCCGCATCAGCGCCGTAGACCGCCTTGCGTTCCTCATAGCCCATCGGACGGCGAAACAGCACCTCTCCCCGCGGTGCCTCGGCCAGCAACCGTTCGGCGGTGACGATGCGCGCCGAGACCGCCGTCGACGGCACTTTGGCGAGGAAGTCGGCGACGCGGCCCGCCTCCAGATAGACGAACTCATCCGCATCGACATTGAGGAGCCAGCCTTCGGTCAGGTCGCGATAGATCCAGCTCAGCGCCGCATTCTGGCGCGTGACGAAACTGTCATCGGGTCGATGCCCGAGGTCAGCCCAGAAGGCCGCCGTGCAGGGCACCGCGCGCACCCCTGGCTGATCCTGCAACACCGCGATGGCGGGGTCGGCGGGGTCGTCGAAGCAGATCACCACCTCTGCCGCGCCAAGGTGCATATACCAGGCGCAGAAGCGCAGTACCTCGGGCAGAGGTTCATTCATGATGGCGCCCACCCGCCAGACCTGTGGAGATGTCGCGCTCATCCGCCCTGCCCCTGCTGCCGTCCTTGCGGACCTGTCCGGGACCCCTGCTAGCGCAGGATTGCGCATAAAAAAAGGCGGCACCGCAGCGCCGCCTTTCAATCCGGTCTGGAAAACGCCCGATTACTCGGCTGCTGCGTTGTCCACGTTCACGGTGACGCCCGGGCCCATGGTGGAGGACAGAGCGATTTTCTTCATGTAGGTGCCTTTGGCGCCGGTCGGCTTTGCCTTGGCAACAGCAGAGACGAAGGCTTTGATGTTCTCGACCAGCTTGGCTTCGTCGAAGGACGCTTTGCCAACGCCAGCGTGCACAACGCCGCCTTTTTCCGCTTTGAACTGAACTTCACCACCTTTGGCTGCTTCCACGGCGGTTTTCACGTCCATGGTCACGGTACCAACCTTGGGGTTCGGCATCAGGTTGCGCGGGCCGAGGATTTTGCCGAGACGGCCAACGACCGGCATCATGTCCGGGGTCGCAATGCAGCGATCGAACTCGATCTTGCCGGACAGGATGGTCTCCATCAGGTCCTCTGCGCCAACGATGTCTGCGCCGGCTGCGGTGGCTTCATCAGCCTTCGCGCCACGGGCAAACACGGCAACGCGCATGGTTTTGCCGGTGCCGTTCGGCAGGCCAACCACACCGCGGACCATCTGGTCTGCGTGACGGGTGTCAACGCCGAGGTTCATCGCGATTTCGACGGTCTCGTCGAATTTCGCATTGGCGTTTGCTTTGATCAGAGCGACTGCTGCTTCGACGGTGAGGTCTTCTTTGCCAGCGAAGGCTTCGCGAGCGGCGCGGGTACGTTTACCGAACTTTGCCATCTTACTTCACCTCGATGCCCATGGAGCGGGCGGAGCCCAGGATGATCTGCATTGCGCCTTCGATGTCGTTGGCGTTCAGATCCTTCATCTTCGCTTCGGCGATTTCTTTCACCTGAGCGACGGTGACGGTGCCTGCGGTCTCACGGCTCGGGTTTTTCGCGCCGGAGGTGATCTTCGCAGCCTTCTTGAGGAAATAGGACGCGGGCGGCGTCTTGATTTCCATGGTGAAGGACTTGTCCTGGTAATAGGTGATCACGGTCGGGCACGGAGCGCCGGGCTCCATGTCTGCGGTCTTGGCGTTGAACGCCTTGCAGAATTCCATGATGTTGATGCCGCGCTGACCGAGTGCGGGGCCGACGGGCGGGGACGGGTTTGCCTTGCCTGCAGGAACCTGCAGCTTCAGGGAACCAATGAGCTTCTTAGCCATTTGGTATTCTCCATTTCAACGACCTCAGGGCGCGCCCCTTGGTCAACTATGTTGCGTGGTCCGGTGCGCGCATCGCGATGCGCTGACCTCCCACAAGAATCGCGCGCGGTACCGGGACCACGCGGATTGGCGGCTGGTACGCGCTCCTTGCGCGGGAATCAACCCCCTAATGCCCTTTCTGCGCGACTGGCACGCGAGACCGGCGCAGCCGCAAAGGCCGCATGCGACCAGCTTTGCGCCACCTGCTCCCAGCGGAACTCCGCTTCGGCGCGGGCGCGGGCGGCCGCCGAGAGCGCTTCGGCCAGGCCCGGCTCCGCCAGCAACCGCGCCATGGCGGCGCTGAGATCGGCGATCACCTGCGCCTCGCTCTCCACCTCGACAAACAGCGCCTCGCCCGCTGCCGCGAGCCCAAGCGGGCCGCCCCAGCGCAGGGCCAGGACCGGCAATCCGATTGCCATGGCCTCCTGCATGACGATGCCATTGGCCTCGCGCAGGCTCGAGAAGACCAAGGCCCGGTGGCGCGAGAGCTCCGCGGCGAGATCCCGATGGGGCAGCCAGCCGGCAAATCTGACCCGGTCGCCCAGGCCAAGGTCGTGCACCAGCGCTTCCAACCGAGGCCGTTCCGGCCCATCCCCAAAGAGGGTCAGTCGCGCCGGTCCCGGCAGTGCCGCAAGCGCCCGAATGGCGAGGTCGCCCCCCTTGTAGGGAACCATGCGACCGATCCAGACAAAGGAGTCGCCGCTGGCCGAGGGCGACATGCGTGGGCACGCAAAGAGCGCCTCCGCCAATCCCGCATCCCGCACGCGCAGCATCTTCTCCGGCGGACAGCCGGCCCAGACCAGGGCCGCCTCGGTCCGACCGTAGCCGGACACCAGCACCCGCGACGCGCGCCGATATTGCGAGGAACAGAGCCCCAGCAGCCGTTGCAGCGGGCCATAGGCCCTTTGCCGCAGCCGGGTCAGCGGGCGCTCCAGATGGTGAAAACCGGAGGGGTAGAAGATATTGCCCGACAGCGGCCCGATCACATAGGCATGGCCACGCGGAGGAAACCTTTGCTCCACCGGCGAGATCGGGCAGAGGTACTGGATCACCACCTCCCCCGGGGGAAACCTGCGGCAGATTCGCCGCACCGCGAGATGGAAGAGCGAGTTGATCAGGCGGCCAAGCCCCGGCAGCAACCAGCACAGGCGCATGAGAAAGCTGTCGCGCACGAAGATCACCCGATCCTGCGGCAGCTCTTCCGCCAGCGCTTCGCGGCACCGCTCGTGGGTGATCAACAGGACGTCGTGACCCTGACCGAGCAGGACCTTCACATATTGCAGCGTCTTGACCGCTTCGCCCCCCATGGTCATGGCGGCATTGGGCGAGACGACCAATAGCTTCATGCGGCGCGCGCTCCTGAATGCAAAAACAAAATCGGCCCCACAATAGGGGCCGATCACGGAAAAGCACAGCAGCAATCTTGCCGGATCCCGGCTCCGGGCTCAGCCCTGTTTGGTGACTTGGGTGAAGTCCAGCTCCACCGGGGTTTCGCGCCCGAAGATGGAAACGGTGACGCGCAGTTTCTGGTTGTCGTCGTCCACACCCTCGACCATGCCGTCGAAGTCCTCGAAGGGGCCGTCGTTCACCTTCACCCGCTCGCCAATCTCGAAGGAGATCAGGGTTCGGGGCGCCTCAATGCCTTCCTCGACGCGGCCCAGGATGCCCTGCACCTCGGCATCGCGCATCGGCATCGGGCGACCCTGCGGGCCGAGGAAACCGGTGACGCGGTTGATGGAGGAAATCAGGTGATAGCCGCGGTCGGACATTTCCATGTGCACCAGCACGTAGCCGGGCATGAAACGGCGCTCGGTCGAGACCTTCTTGCCGCGGCGGATCTCGATCACTTCCTCGGTCGGGACCAGCACCTCGTCGATCTGATCCTCGAGCCCCTGCTCGATGACCGCGGTGCGAATCTGTTCTGCGATTTTCTTTTCGAAGTTGGAAAGAACGCTGACCGAATACCACCGTTTAGCCATGAACCTGCTCGTCCTTGTGTTCGCTGCAGACCAATGCCCGCGTAAATCTTCTGTACAGCCTTTGGCTGCGGCCCAACAAAAATCGGCGTGCGAATCGTCCGCACGCCTCATCCAGTATCGGCTGAACTAGCGCCCTCGGCGGTCAAGATCAAGAGGCAAGACCCCGTTGTCACCACCCGCCGATGTCGGATCGTCGGCGTGGCTCTCAGCCGAAGATGTGCCAGATGCCACTCAGGCCGGAGCGGATCAGCAGATCCACCAGCGCAAAGAACACCGCCGTCAGCGCCGCCATGATGAACACCATGACCGTGGTCAACAGGACTTCACGGCGGGTCGGCCAGACAACCTTGCTGACTTCGGCACGGACCTGCTGGATGAACTGAACGGGATTGATGGTGGCCATAGGGCTCTCGCACTCTCTCTAGTCGACTGAGCGGCCATTTAACCGAGCATGCCGGTGATTTCAAGACCTGCGACCCGCTTGCGCCCGGGACGGGAGGGGCACCCTTGCCGCCCCGGCCCCGGCAAGGCCCGGGGGCGGTCAATCCAATCTTAAGTTTTGCGACTCATAAACGGGAGACCGGCAGGCAGAATAGCCAAGGGGATCCCGTGTGTTAGCGGGACACACCCGCGCCGGACATCGAGTGAAAGACAGCGAGAGTGGACAGAATGACCATCGCACCTTCCCTGCAGACTGCTGCCGAGACCCCACCCCCTTTTGCAACTGCCGAACCGGTCCTGCCCCTCCGCGAAGATGTCGCGCTCGCCCCACCGCAAAGACTGCCCTCGTCCGCTGCCGACGACCCCCTGCCCAACGAGGTGGCATGTCGGCTGGAGGTGGTCCTCGCCTCCGGTCAATACGCGGAGGCCGCCGCCGTCTGCGCCAAGCTGCTGCAGGTCTACAAGACCTCCGCCACCGTCTGGAACACGCTTGGCCTGTGCCATTTGCATCGCGGCGCCCTGGACGAGGCGCTCACCTCCTTCAACCGGGCCCGCGAACTGGCGCCGAACCGGGCGGACGCCCATGTGGGCATGGCCGATGTCTATGTGCAGCAGCGCCGCACCGAGACCGCAGAGACCCATTTCCGCCTCGCCCTGACCCTTGAGGCCGGGCACCTGCGTGGGCTGAACAATTACGCCAATTTCCTCTGCGCGCGCGGACGACCGAACGAGGCTGTCCCGCTGCTGGAGCGGGCCTGCGCCAAAGCGCCCGACAATGCGCTGCTGGTCTACAACCTCGCCAATGCCAAGCGCAGCCTTGGCGCCCATTCCGACGCCCGCACCCTCTATGAACGCGCCCTGGTCCTGAAGCCCGACCTCTACGAGGCCCGGTACAACTTCGGACAGTTGCTGTTTCTCGACGGCGAGCCGGATCGGGCCGCTGCCGCCTTCGACCACCTCCTGGCTCAGAACCCCGCCGATGACCGCGCCCGGGCCTACAAGCTGCACGTCATGGGGATGCTCAACGATTTCGACTGGGTTGCCGAATACGAAAGCCAGCGCCGCCATCTCGGCCTGCGCGGCTCACCCGTGTCGCCCTTCACCACCCTGGCGATGGAGGACAATCCCGACCTGCTGCGCGTCCGCACCCAGGCCTATGCCAGCAGCCTGTTTCCTGCGGCGGCCCTTGCGACGCCGGAGATCCTGCAGGCGGGCGAACGCCCCGAAGCCCGCCCGGATCGACTGCGGATCGGCTATTTTTCCGCCGATTTCCACAACCACGCCACCGTCCACCTGATGTCCGGGCTGTTGCGCTGTCATGACAGGAGCCGCTTCGAGATCGAGGCCTTTTCCTACGGGCCGCGCCGCGAGGACAGCCACAGGAATCTCGTCCGCCGCACCGTCGACCGGTTTCACGAAGCCGCCGATCTCTCCGATCAGGCCCTGATGGATCTGGCGCGCGCGCGCAAGCTCGACCTCGCGGTAGATCTCAAAGGCTATACCGGGCGCACCCGTTGCCAGATCTTCGGACAGCGTCTGGCGCCGGTGCAGATCTCCTACCTCGGCTATCCCGGTACGCTCGGCACCCCCGTCATGGACTATGTGGTCAGCGATTCGGTCGTCAGCCCGCGCGGCAGCGAACGCCATTTCGAAGAACATCTGATCCGGCTGCCGCACAGCTATCAACCCAATGACAATCAACGCAAGATTGCGCCACGCCAATTCACCCGGACCGATTGCGACCTGCCCGAGGAAGGCTTCATTTTCTGCTGCTTCAACAACAGCTACAAGATCACCCCAAGGGAGTTCGACGTCTGGATGCGCCTGCTGGCACAGGTCGAGGGCAGCGTGCTCTGGCTCCTGTCCGGGGGCGCGACCTCCGAGGAGAACCTGCGGCGCGAAGCCCGCGCCCGCGGCGTCAACCCCCAGCGCCTGATCTTTGCCGATCGCCTGGCGCAGGACGAGCATCTGGCGCGCCAGAAGGTCGCGGACCTGTTTCTCGACACATTTGCGGTCAATGCGCATACCACCTGCAGCGATGCGCTCTGGGCGGGTCTGCCGGTTCTCACCCTGCCCGGCCAGCAATTTGCCGCCCGTGTCGGCGCCAGTCTGCTGACGGCGGTCGGATTGACCGACCTCATTGCCACTGACCTTGCCGATTACGAAGCCCGGGCACTCAACCTGGCGCAGGACCCCGACAAGCTGATGGCCCTGCGCAGCAGCCTGATGGTCAATCGGCGCAAGGCTCCCCTGTTCGACACCGAACTCTATACCCGTGGTCTGGAAAGCGCGTTTGACGCGGCCTACGACCTGTGGCGCAGCGGGTCCGCCCCGGCGCATATCACGGTGAGCGCCCCGAAACGGACGCGCAGCAGCGCGCCTCTCGGCTCCAACGCCGTCGCGGCCGCCTGAACGGCGGTCTCTGGCCAAAATGCACAGACCCTGGCCCCGAACCGAGGTGGCCGGGGTCGAAAGCAGACCGATGAGTGGTGGAGACTGGCAGGGGCAGCAGGGTTCGAACCCGCGACCTACGGTTTTGGAGACCGTCGCTCTACCAACTGAGCTATACCCCTGTAGTGCGGCGTTCCTAAGCGAGAGCGGGGACGGAGGCAAGAGGAAAATCTCCGAAACCTGACGTGCCTGAACGGCAGGAGTTTACGCAACAGCAGCCCCTGCCCTCAAACAGGAAAACCCTGCCAACGCCGAGCCCGCCAAAGCTCTGGGGCGAGTTGGCCTCCCTTGATGTGGGGCAAGGGGTTTCGGGGCGAAACGGTTGCGCAGGCGGCGGGCGACGGGTTTACAGTTTCTCAACGAGGGAGAAGGGCAGCGGCCTCCACGGGGCGCATGACCCGAACAATCTCAAAGCCGGTTGTCCCAACGATCTTGTCAAAGTTGGTATCGCTGGTGACAAAAACATCCCGGGTGTTTGAAATATGTGCCCATATCATTTGTCGGTCACACCATTTGTTCCGCCACGCCCTATCGGTTTTGATATCTCCAGTGGAGGTTTCGTTGGCGGCCGTGAAATCTGAATATTTAAAGGGGGTCGTTGGGAACAAGACACCGTGAATCCGCTCCTCGAGATCACAGGTTTCATCGGCAAGAACTGCGTGCTCCAAGTAGCTGATGTCCCAATACGCCATACCCAGAATAGTTGGGATGTCTTCGATCTTCAGTTTTCTGAGCCGCGCTTCAAACTCCGCAAAGGTCTCTAAGTATCTGTCGCCCGGCTGTCTTTCCGACGCAGAAACCGCCACGAAGGCGACTTCGCACTTTCCGGCCCTGTGCGCCCGGATCAGATCGCGAATGTTCTTGGCACTTGGACGTGTCTCATCCAAATCGATCAGGCAATTCGTATCAAACGTGAACTTCAACTCTGCTCCTCCGCCCACAATCTGTGGATGAGCAGCATATAGAATTTGCTGCGGGAGATATACTGCCCGGACGCTCCGCGTTCGGGCCGTGCCCGCCCTGCCCGAGTGGGCGAGCGCGCTTTGCGCCCCCGGAGCTATCGCTCCCGGCGGCCACAGGCCGGTCCCTGTCCTGTTCACACCTTGCGGAAAGCAAAAGGGCCTCCCGAGGGAGGCCCTTTCAAGTCAATACTCTTCGCGAGGTTTACGCGAGGATCTTGGACACGACGCCGGCGCCGACGGTGCGGCCGCCTTCGCGGATGGCGAAACGCAGACCGTCTTCCATCGCGATCGGGGCGATCAG
>CAKZRP010000002.1 GCA_937146765.1 uncultured Paracoccaceae bacterium
CGCGTCAGTGAATTTGGATGCTTTCATCGTCATCCGCTCCTCTCCCAGCCAAGAGAAATCTAGCGGAAAACTCTAACCTTAAACGAGGACGTTTTCAGGGATCACAGCACAGGTCACCAATTGTTAAGTGGCCTTCGATATTCTTGGCAGCATCACCCTCCGGAACGGAGAGGATATGTTGCTGCTAGAAAGGCTTTTCTCAATGCCCAAAGTTCCATTCAACAAGCCGAGCCTTGTCGGAAACGAGATCAAATATATTCGGGACGCGGTAAGTTTGGGGCAGCTGGCCGGGGATGGCACCTATACAGAACGCTGCCAAAACACGATCTCTCAGCTGTGCGGGGGCGGTAAAACACTGATCACCCATTCTTGCACTGCGGCACTCGAGATGGCCGCTATTCTCTGCGATCTAGGGCCAGGGGATGAGGTGATCATGCCCTCCTTCACCTTTGTTTCGACGGCAAATGCGGTGGCCTTGCGCGGGGCAACACCGGTTTTTGTGGACATAGACCCGGTCTCTTTGTGCCTTGATCCCAGCAAGGTGCGTCACGCCATAACCTCTCAGACTCGGGCCATCGTCGCGGTCCACTATGCCGGCTTCCCCGCTGGGGTCGATCAGCTCGCAAAGATTGCCAAGGAGCATGGGCTCTTCCTGATCGAGGATGCCGCCCAGGCCCTTGGGTCGCAGTTCCAAGGCCGCCCGAGTGGCAGTTTCGGGGATTTGGCGGCCTTCAGTTTCCATGAAACCAAAAACGTCATCAGCGGTGAGGGCGGCGCGCTGGTCATCAACAACCCGACGATGTGGGAACGGGCTGAGATCATCCGCGAAAAGGGAACCAACCGGTCGCAATTCTTCCGCGGTCAGGTCGATAAATACACATGGGTCGATATCGGGTCGTCTTTCCTGCCGGGAGAGCTGATCGCGGCCTATCTGGCAGCCCAGCTCGAAGTGGAACCGGCCATTCGCGCGCGCAGACTATCGGTTTTTGACGCCTATCAGGACGCTTTTTCCCCCTTCGAGGACCGTGGGCAGGTGGTCTTGCCACAAGACGTCCCCGACTGCATCGGGAACGGTCATATGTTCTACTTCTTGATGCGCAGCCAGACCGAGCGGCAGACATTCATCCTGGAGATGAAAGCGCGAGGCATCGGGACGCCCTTCCACTATGTCCCCCTGCATTCTGCCCCGGCCGGACGCCGCTATGCCAAGACCCATGGATCTCTCGCCGTGACAAACAGGGTGTCCGATACATTGGTGCGTTTGCCGATGTTCTACGATCTGGGTTCTGACATCGAAACGGTCATCGCGGCGGCCATCGAGGTGCTGGACAGCAATTGGTCGTCTTCGTGGACAGGTTCGGCCCCCCTCATGCCTCGAAAGCCTGTTCCCTCTTCCGCATCGGTAAACCGTCCCGGCCTTTGAAAAAGGGCTGAAGATGAAGGATATCGCTTTGCACGCCCATTCCGAGAGCAAGCTCTTGCAGTTTCAGGAGCTGGCACGGCACCATTACGACAGCTGCCCGGGCTATAAGGCCATTTTGGATCGGTATTTCACTTCAGCGGACCTCTCCGGGGCGCTGGAGGATTTGCCTTTCCTGCCCGCAGAGATCTTCAAAACACACGCGCTCAAAAGCATCGACGATGACGCGGTCTTCAAGGTTCTGAAATCGTCAGGCACCACCTCGCAACAGCGATCGCAGATCTATCTCGACCGCGACACGGCCCGTGCACAAAGCAAGGCTCTGTCGGAAATTGTCGCAACCGTGCTCGGCAAGAAACGCCGACCCATGCTGGTGATCGACAGCCCGGCCCAGATTGCCAATAGGGCGTCTTTTTCGGCGCGCGGGGCGGGAATCCTCGGGTTTTCCGCCTTTGGCACCAAGACGTATTTTGCGCTGAACGATGACATGTCGCTCAATCATGACCGCATCGACGCCTTTCTCAGCCATGAGGCGGACCAGATGTTTATCTTTGGCTTCACGGCCATCATCTGGCAGGAGTTCCTGAGTCAGATCTCCCCCGGCATGCTGGCAGATGTCGCCGGCTCCGCCGTGCTGCTGCACGGCGGCGGGTGGAAGAAACTGGCCGCGCAGAACATCTCCAGCCAGACCTTTATTGCAACGGTGAAAGAGCGCCTGCCCTTTGTCAAAAGCGTGCATGACTACTATGGGATGGTCGAGCAGACAGGATCGATTTTTCTCGGCAACGAGACAGGCTATCTTGAGACCAACGCCTATAACGACATCATTTGCCGGGATCAGGTCACGCTTGCCCCCCTCCCGGACGGGCAGGTCGGTGTGTTACAAGTGCTGTCTACTTTGCCGACCTCCTATCCCGGCTTTTCAATCCTGACTGAGGATGTTGGCCGGATTATCGGTAAAAGCGACGCAGGGGCCTATGGACAAAGTCGTAAGATCTTCGAGGTACATGGCCGAATGGCCCAGGCTGAGGTGCGCGGTTGCAGCGACACCTATCAGGGGCGTTGAATGCAGGAGCTGACGGACAACGCCTTTGAACAGGTTCTGCAGGCCAAGCCGATGCAGGCCTTTGACCCACGCCTGATCGCGCTGCTGGATGACCTGAGCCAAAGGATTCTGAGCGCGCCCACCACCCGCGCCTATCCGGATCTGGCGACGCTTGGCTTTTTCTTGCGCCGCAAAAATTTGGACCGCAGCGCGCGCCGCTATTTGGCAGAGGGTGAGCCTTTTCTGTTGGGCCGTGGGCTGGCCTTTCATATCGGACCGGCCAATGTACCGTTGAATTTCGCTTACTCTCTGACCGCCTCGCTTCTGGCGGGCAACCCCAGCATTGTGCGCGTTTCCTCTCGCATCTTTCCTCAGGTGGATTTGTTTGTGCAGGCGCTTCAGGCGGCGCTCCGCTCTGCTGGGCTGGTGCATATGGTGTCCATTGTGCGGTATGCTCATGACTGCACCTTGAATGAGCGCCTGTCGCAGGCCTGTGACATTCGGGTCATCTGGGGCGGTGACCAAACGATCGAGACCTTTGCCCGCCTCCCGGTTCCGGCAACCACTGTGCAGATCCACTTTGCCGACCGTTATTCTGCTGCGGTCCTGGATGCGCAGTATTACTTGGATCACTGCGAGGCTGTCGAGGTTGCGCAGAAGTTCTTCAACGATGTCTACCCGTTTGAGCAGAATGCCTGCACAGCGCCAAAGTTGGTGTTCTGGCTGGGAGATGAGGCGGTCACGGCTCGCGCAAAAGAGCAGTTCTGGACCGCGCTGCGCGACGTGATGGCGCGCGCCGCCTATCAACCAGCCGAAGGGGTGGGCGTACGGCATTTCAGAAGTGCCGTGCAACTGGCGGTCTCGCTGCCGGTTCATCGTGCTCTGTCCCTCCCCGGCTTGACTGTTTTGGATTCCGATGACGTCGACGTCGCGGGCCTGCAACAGACCGCCAGCGAAGGGTTTTTCCTGCAACGTCGGATCTCAACCTTGGCGCAGCTGGACAGGGTTTTGGACCAACGCTGTCAGACCCTCGCCTATGTCGGTGATATAAAACCTGCGATTTTGTCGACCCTGTCAGAGCAGGGGATGAGAGGGGTGGATCGTGTGGTCCCCATGGGCACCACCGCGCATTTCTCCTTCCTCTGGGAGGGCAAAGACCTGATCCGGCTGATGACGCGGAGTTTCGAGCAGTGAAAACGATCAAGGCCGTTTGGGAAAAGCGCAACCTCGGATTGGACGTTCTTGAAGTCGAGTTGGAGGCGGAGGATCAGCCGCAAGAGGTCAGCCAATGGTTGGCGGCGGTCGAGGATGCGGATTACATCTCTGTCAAAGTCCCTGTCGCGCTGATGCCCTTGATCACAGCCATCGAGGAGATCGGCTATCGCTTTCGGGAGATGTTGAGCACGGTAGACGTGGTAAATCTCCCCGTGCTGGACGGGGTGATGGCGCGCTATGAACGTCATATGTCCTCGGCACGCGCGACACCGGAGCAGATGCAGGAGATCTTCGCTTGTATTCGCGCCGGTATGTTCAAGACGGACCGGTTTTCGTTGGATCCGATGTTTTCCTCAGATCAAGCCGCAAACCGTTATTGTGGCTGGATCAGCGATGAGGTGGCCCGCGGAGCAGAGCTTATGTGCATTGATTTCAAAGGGAAATTCGTTGGTTTCTTTTTGACACGCGCCGGCGACAACAAGAGGTTCCACTCGCTATTGGCGGGGATTTTCCCGCCCTTTCAGCACATGGGGCTTGGCTATTTCATCAACTACATGGCCTATGCGCATTGTTTTGCGCAGGGGGCGAAAAGCGTCACAACGACATTCTCCTCCAACAACCTAGGCGCCTGCAGCATTCATAACATTATCAATACACGGTTAACTTCTCAGTGTTACGTGTTTTCTAAACACCTCAAGAGAGTGGAAGAATTCCATGTCTAACATTGCTACCTATACTGCCGCTTTTGTGGATGCGTTCCGGGTCGACGAGACCCAAGTCGCCGACCTCGCCTACCAGTCGATCGAACAATGGGACAGCCTCGGCCACATGCAGCTGATGTCCGACCTGGAAGAGCGGTTCGAAATCGAGATGGACATCGACGATATTACCGATTTTTCAAGTTTTTCCAAAGGGAAAGAGATCCTTGGAAAATACGGGGTCGCGTTTGATGCATAATGAGCCGGGCGGCAGCAGCTTTGACATCAAGGGGATTTTGAAGGCGCAGTGCAATCGGTCTCCGATGCTGTTCATCGACCGCGTGTGCCACTGTGTCCCCGGTCAATCGGCCACCAGTGAGAAGAACTTCACCTATAATGAGTGGTTCTTTCCCACGCATTACGAAGACGATCCGAACGTGCCAGGCTTTGTTCTGGTGGAAAGCCTCGTGCAATCCTTCCTGATGACGTTTCTTTCTTTGCCGGAACACTTCGGGAGCCGGACGAGCTTTCTGACGATCAAGGAAACCCAGTTCCGCCGCCGGGTGGTCCCAGGGGATCGCCTCGTCATCGACTCCACGCTCACCTCGCTCAAGCGGGGCATCGCGACCGGGACGTCGATCGGGCGTGTTGACGGAGAGCTTGCGGTGTCCACCGATGTCACCATCGGCCTGCCGAAGATCCTAGAGAAATACAAACCCAAAACCTGAGGACAGTCCTTTGCGTTTAGCGGATTACATCGTTCAATTTTTGGCTGATCGGGGCATTTTGACCCCCTTTGTCGTGACGGGGCGTGGGGCCTTGTTTCTGAATGATGCTTTGGCCAAACACAGCGACATCGCTCCGGTGTTCACCCATCATGAGCAGGGCGCTGCCTTTGCCGCAGTGGCCGGCGCCGATGCGACAGGCGCGCCGCAAGCGGTGGTGGTTTCGACGGGCTGCGCCTCGACCAATGTCATCACGGGGGTGCTCTCTGCCTGGCAGGACCATCTGCCGCTGGTGGTGATTTCAGGTCAGAACACGCTGAAGGAAACCACCCGTCACAGCGGGCTGGCGCTCAAGACCTTTGGCCAACAGGAAGCGGATATCATCTCGATCGTTGAGCCGATCTGCAAATATGCGGTCATGCTCGATGATCCTACGCGGGTGCGCTATGAGCTGGAAAAGATGTTCCACCTCGCCCAGTCTGGCAATGCGGGGCCGGTGTGGCTGGATGTGCCGCTCGACATCCAGAATGCCCGGATTACGCCCGAGGAGTTGGTGGGCTTTGATGCACCGCAAGAGGATCTGCACCCGTCCAAGGCCCAGATGGCAGACCTGCGTGCGGCCTTTCAGGCCGCCCAACGTCCGGTGATCCTGATCGGGGCCGGGGTGCGCCATGCGCGGGTTGCGGATATGGTACGCGCCTTCTGTGAAGCGCGGGCCGTGCCGCTTGTCTATACCGCCTCCTCGGTGGATTGCGTTCCCCTGCAAGAAGAGATCTCCATCGGCTCTCTTGGCAGTCAGGGCTGTAGCCGGGCCGGCGCCTTTACCGTTCAAAACGCGGATTTGGTGGTGGTCTTGGGCTCACGGCTCAATTCTTTGACCACCGGCCCGGATTTTGCAAAATTTGCCCGTGCCGCCAAGATCGTCGTTGTAGATATCTGCAAAGAAGAGTTCGACAAAGACAGCGTGCGGATCGACAGCTTTATTCACGCCAATCTGGCCAAAGTGCTGCCGGCGCTCTTGGACAGCGCAGCGGAGTTGCCGACCTATCAGTCTTGGTTGTCACAAGCCCAGCATTGGAAAGCGCGCTTTGGCCAAATGTCGGAGTTCCAATCACAAAATGGGGAGGTCGATCTGCATGAATTTGCACGAGAGCTGCACACCCTTCTGCCCGCCGAGGGCGTGTTTGTCTGTGACTCCGGATTTGTCGATGTGATCGTGCCGACCAATGCGGCCCTGTCGCGCGGTCAAAGGGTTGTCCGGCCTGTCTCGCAGGGCGCCATGGGGTTTGCGCTGCCCGGCGCCCTTGGGGTCGCGACCTGTGCGCATCGCCCCGTGCTCTGCATGGTGGGTGACGGGTCGATCATGATGAATATCCAAGAGTTAGAGACGATTGCGCGCAGCGGCGCCCCGATCAAAATCGTGGTCGTGTTGAACGGTATGTATGCGATCATCAAGCGGCGGCAGACAGAATTGTTCCGCGGGCGCACCATTGGGGTGGACCTTGAAACAGGCCTGAGGGAGCCCGATTTTGAACAAATCACCCGCGCCTTTGGCGTGCGGTTCATCCGGGCGGGGGTCGAGACCTACGCGGATCACATTCGCGCCGAATTTGCCAAACCTGGGCCGGCCTTGATCACGATCCCCGGAAAACAGAAACAGGATTACATTGAAGTGGGCCTGGGCCGGGACGCCACCAACCGGTTGGCCCGTCGCCCTTTAGAAGATCAGAAACCCTTCCTGGATCGGGAGGTTTTTCGGTCTGAAATGCTGATCCCTACAATCGACGAATAACAAGAAGCAGCGCACCCATGAACCTGAATGACGGCACGCCTCTTTCCGACTACGCCAAGCCCTATTTCGTGGCGGAGTTCAACACCAGCCACTTTGGTGATGTTGCGCTGGCCAAGGAGATGATCGAAGAATGCGCGCGCATCGGGGTCGATTGCGTGAAGTTTCAGTCCTGGTCGGCGGAAACGCTGTATTCGCAGTCCTATTACGCTGACAACAAGATGGCCAAGCGGTTCGTCAAGAAATACGCCTTGTCAGAGGCACAGCTGTTTGAGTTGTCTGAGTATTGCAAACTCAAAGAGATCGGCTTTATGTCGACCCCCTATTCCGTGCCAGAGGCGCGGTTTCTGGTTGAAGATTGCGCTGTCCCGGCGTTGAAGATCGCCTCGATGGAGATCAACAATCTCGATTATCTGCGGCAGCTGGCGCAGATGGGCGGGGCGCTGATCCTGTCGACCGGCATGGCGGATCTGCCTGAGATCGAGACGGCGGTTCAGGTGCTGCAAGAGGCGGGATGCGCGGATTTGAGCGTCTTGCATTGCGTGTCTCGCTATCCGATCGACAATACCGAGGCCAATCTGCGCAATATCACCCTGCTGAAGGAGCGCCTGCCGGGGGTGGCCATTGGCTATTCCGACCATACCCTTGGCCTCGAGGCCCCGGTGGCGGCTGTGGCCTTGGGCGCTTGTGTGATCGAACGGCACTTCACCTTGGATCGTTCGCGCATTGGCATGGACAATCAAATGGCGAGCGAGCCGGAGGAATTTGCCGAGCTGATCAAACGCTGCATCGCGACCTGGCAGTGTATGGGGCGCGCCGACCGGCAGGTCTCGGAGGCGGAGTTGAAACAACGGCTCAATATGCGGCGCAGCCTGGTCTATGCAGGTCCGCTTGCCGCTGGAACCTGCATTTCAAGCGCGGATCTGGTCTGCAAGAGGCCGGGAACCGGCCTCGCTCCCACGGAGGCCGCACGCGTCATTGGCCAGGTCTTGTGCCGCGCTGTCGAGGGCGACACCCTCGTGCAGACAGAGGATTTTCAATGACACCGCAAGAGCAATTGGTCGCGGTGATTTCAGGGTCCAAATCGGTGATCTCGGATGGGCAGACGCGCCTCTTGGCCCGCGACATCTGGCAACAGGGGCGCTCTCAGCGCGACCAGATCGGCCGATCATTGGTGGTAGCCTGCATCGACAACACGTTGGACGGGATCGAGATCTATCTCAATCTTGTCTTTGGAAGTGCCATTCCGGTCTTTTTCCCCAAAGACACTAAACCCGAGCTGCTCTCTCGGTTTATGGAGGATTTCCGCCCGGCATATCTGATTGCCACGTTGGAGGGTCAGTGCCCCCCGCAGGGGTTTTCTTTGCAGTTTTCTTGGGGGGCGTTTGGCGTTTTTGCCGCAGCGGAGCTCTACCCGCATGAGATGAGAGATGATCTCTGCCTGCTGGCAACCACATCAGGTTCCACTGGCAGCCCCAAAGTGGTGCGCCAAACCTATGCGAACCTCTTGGCAAACAGTCTGCAGATCGTAGCCGCCTTGGGCTTGGATGCCCAAAGCAAGGCCATCACCACCCTGCCGATTTCCTACACCTACGGCATGTCTGTGGTGAACTGTCAGGTGTTTTGCGACGGTGGTCTGGTGGTGAGCGATCTTGCCCCCACGCAGAAGGGTTTTCTGGAACTGCTGGAGCAGGAGGAGGTGACCGTGTTTCCGGGCGTGCCGCAGACCTATGCACAACTCAATACGATGCGGTTCTTCAAATCCCGTTATGCGGCAGGTCTGCAGACCTATTTACAGGCGGGGGGGAAGTTGCCACAGCCTCTTGAAGACGACCTGGTTGCGAAGGTTGCAACCGCCGGCAAGCAGGTCTATGTCATGTATGGTCAGGCCGAAGCGACCACCAGAATGTCGATCCTTCCGGCCTGTGAGTTTGTCCATCTGAAAGGCTCTGCCGGACCTGCGGTCGAGGGCGGACGGTTTTCAGTGATCGGGGCCGATGGAAAGCTGTTGGGCGCGCACCAGGAAGGGGAAATTCTGTTTCAGGGCCCGAATGTCTCTCTTGGCTATGCCTCATCCTTTGAAGACCTGAATGCGCCAGATGCTTTTGAAGGTCTCTTGAAAACCGGCGATGTCGGCTACCTTGATGAGCGCGGGAACATCTTCATCACCGGTCGCCTCAAACGTTTTGCTAAAATCAAAGGGCATAGCGTAAATCTCAATCACCTTGAAGAGATCCTGCAGAAGGCTTTGCAGGTCGAGGTGATTTGCCTGGAGCGGAACGACACAATCTGTGTCTTTCACAAAGCTAGCATAGATGCTGCGTGTTTTGAGACGGTAGTTCAGCGCAACACAAACCTGAAAGTCAGAGACTTCTACCTTGATCAAGTTACTGATTTTCCTACAACATCTTCAGGAAAGATAAAATACTCCGAGCTCGCCGACGATATTGCCTCGCGACTGCGGAACTAAGCTTATATGCCGCCAAACCTCCTCGTGCTTGATGCTTCGCCACAAGCGCTCGACGGAGACGTGGTCGCGCTACGCTCCTTTTGTGTAAACACCTTTGCGAGGCCGTTTTAGCCCGCTAGCCGCTCAACAGCTCGTCGACTTTCCTGGCCACTTTGTCCGCAACCTTGGCCAGGTAACTTCCATCGAGGGGGACGTAGTGCTCGGTGCTGTCCGATGACTTGTGGCCGAGCAGCTTGCCGGTCATATGTAAGGTTTCGCCCGACATGATGGCGTGGGAGGCGGAGGTTTGGCGGAGGTCGTGCAGCTGGATCGTGGTGGGCAGATCGGCCAGGCGCTCAATTGGATTCGTGGAATGCACCTGCGCGCGATGCTGGACCGGGAAGGTCATGTAGGGCACGCGCGGTGACACCGCCGTAGCCACCATTGCGATCACGGGCAACAACCTGGATCCCGGGACGCGCGCGGAGCCACGCTTCCACAGTGGCGGGCTCCCGGTCGGGCAGCAGATCGATGACCTTCCGCCGTTCGAGATCGCAGATCAGCGTGCCGTAGCGCTGTCCCGTCCGCCATGCCCAATCGTCGATACCCACCACGCGGGGGTCCGCGACAGCCCCCTCGGTCTTCGTCCGAACGCTGCGCAGGAACGTGTCTTTGCTCACCGGTAGCAAAA
Source organism: uncultured Paracoccaceae bacterium (assembly GCA_937146765.1). Taxonomy (GTDB): domain Bacteria; phylum Pseudomonadota; class Alphaproteobacteria; order Rhodobacterales; family Rhodobacteraceae; genus Epibacterium. The sequence goes on from CAKZRP010000002.1 coordinate 10,033, forward strand.
GCCGTCCGGCAAGCGCCTGCGCGGGGCGCCCACCGAGAGCAATGCCGATGTGACGCACCAGTTCCTGCAAGCGTGACGTCCGGCGCGCATGTGGCCGCGTGACATCAGGCGGGAACCGTTCTGAAGAAACTTCGTTGGGCAACCTACAGCGCGGCAACGAAACCGACGAACCAGCAGAACCAGTTCAACTTCTCGGCCATGGGCAGGGAGATCGGCTGGCCGACGCCAGTACTTGCTGTGGACATGACGAGAGACCCTGCCGCAGCGGGGACATGCTGCCGAGGCATCCAGGGGACGGACGTGGACCCGGATCCTGTTGCAATCAAGCTCAACTTGGTCGGCCTTCAACCCTGATGGTAGAAAATCTCGTCGCGAAAACAAGGAACCCATCGGCAACCTCTATCAAGTTCGCCGATATATAGCGTTCTGGCAACTCAACTGCACCAAATGCGCGACAGAGCCAAAATTGCACGCCGAAACACACCGACGACGATTTCGCAGCCCTTTCAGATCTGTTGGTCCATCGCCTGCGATGGCATCTGCGACGGCGCGTGCCATCGCACCACTTCCGCGGGAATCCCGGCGACCGTAGTGTTCGGGGGCACGTCCTTCAGGACAACACTGCCGGCTGCAACCTTGCTCATGGCGCCGATTCTGACATTTCCCAGAACCTTGGCGCCGCTGCCGATCATGACACCCTCGGCAATCTTGGGATGTCGATCCCCGGTCTCATTGCCGGTGCCGCCAAGCGTCACGTTCTGCATGATCGAGACATTGTCGCCGATGACCGTCGTCTCGCCGATCACGACACCCGTCCCATGGTCGATCAGAAGGCTGCGGCCAAGCCTGGCAGCGGGGTGAATATCGACACCCAGGACCACCGAAACCCGATTTGACAGCCAGCTGGCAAGGTCCGCGCGCCCGCCTTGCAATAAATGATGCGCGATCCGATGGGCCTGCACCGCCTGAAACCCCTTGAAGTTGAGCAGGGCGTGGAAGGGACTGGTGCAGGCCGGATCGCGGTCGCAAGCGGCTTCAAGGTCGGCGATGGCGGCGCCCGTGATCGATGGATGCGCGTGCAGGGCATCTGCGAACAGATCCGACAGGGCCGGAATGTCAACGCCGGGCGCATGAAGGACCGCGGACAGCTGTCGCGCCAACATCTCCTCGAGTGAGGATGCCTCCGCAAGGGGAAGAAGAACATTGGTCAGGATCGGCTCCTGCGCGCGCAACTGAGTGGCCTGCGCCACACACAACTCGAACATGGAGGGTGTCAGGTTCTTGTAGGACGTTCTCAGTGTCGTTGGCACGGTTGATCCAATCCAGGTTTTCCGATCAGCCGCGTCAGGATCCTGACGCCCGGCCCGAAGTCAGAAGGTTTCGACATCGGGCCGCAGCGAGATCTCAAGGGACCGCAAGCGCTGCCGGTATTGGTGCAACCCCTGGGACCGGGATCGGCACCAACCATCACGTTACGCATGAAATTGCGCCCAGCTCACCGGTGAGGACGCCCACATCTTCGTCACGTCGACAGGCGCGGCGAGCCAGGTTTCGTATTTCTTGAAAACCTCCACCGTGTAGTCCTGCGCATAATGGGCGTTCAGGGCCGCCTCATCGTCGAAGCACTCGAACAGATGCAATGTGTTGCTGCGGTCCTTGCTGACGAAGGCCGAAAAGAGGTGACACCCCGGCTCCTTCAGGGTCGGCGGAATGAGCGCATCCAAAGCGGATCTGGCATCCTCGAAATGCTCGGGCTTCGTCTGGATCACGGCGAAGAGGAACAGTTTGGGCTTGGGGTCGGACATTCAGACGGCCCCCTGATAGACAGGTTTCAGACCTTTGATGAGCGCGACCTGAATCGGCAGAACCGCTTCGTTCACCGCCGCGACGCCCATGTCGTGGCCAACTTGCGTCCGGATCGGACGGGGCGCGTTCATGTCCACAAGGTCCGCGATGCGCTCAGCCACGTTGACGGCATCCGTGCTCGCATCACCCTGGTCGAACATGCCCTGAAACATTCCCAGAAGGCGCTCGCGCCCCTTGGCCAGATCGCCATAATCCCGCAGGCGCGGCGTATCGGCCGGCTTGGGGGCGGTGGTGACAAGGTCGGTCCCGTGGCCGCTGGGCTCGACCAGAATCGACTCGATCCCGAGTGTTTCGAGCTCGTAGTGTAGCGACTCGCAATACGCTTCCATCGCCCATTTGCTGGCGCAGTAGAGGCCGAAGTACGGCATCCCGAAGCGACCCGCGGCAGAGCTCAGGCTGATGATAAGGCCCGACTTTCTGGCACGCATCGGCCCAAGAACGGCGCGGCTCATCCGCATGATGCCGTAGAGGTTCACATCGAACAGGTCCTTGGCCTGATCGAGCGTAAAGGCCTCGGTCAGGCCGACGGGCATGATACCGGCGTTATTGATCAGCACATCGATCGTCGCCTCGGCCTCGATCTTCGCGACGGCAGCTGCACATCCGGCGTCATCGGTCACATCCAGATTGACCGGCACGATGCGACCTTCGGGGAAACCCGCCAGTTCGGTTGCGACGGCGGCATTGCGCCCGTTCAGGTCGCGCATTCCGGCATAGACAGTGTGGCCGCGCGCGGCGAGCGATTTGGCCGTGAGCAGGCCAATTCCGCGGCTTGCTCCGGTGATGAGGATGGTTTTTGCGGTCATGTCTTCAGGTCCTTTGGTCGGAAAACGGTTTGCATGAAGAGGGCGAGGGGTTCGTCGGTACCGCAGACTTTCATCCGCGTCAGGGCCCCGCTCCAGGAATTCAGGAGCCAGTCGGCGGCCTGTGCCGGCGTGAGTTGGTGCAGGCCGAGTTCGGACAGGTCGGCCTTGGCAAGGCAGTCTTCCAGAACAGCGGTCAGCGCGCGCCAATGCGCATCCAGCGCGGTTTGAAACGCGGGTTTCTCGTCGGCGAGCTCGGTCGATAGATTGCACATCAGGCAACCCTGTTGGAATTTGCGACTCCCCATGTCTGTGCGGGCCCCCTCAAAGAAGGCGCGCAGGCGGTCGATGGGCGGGAGCGAGGCGTCCTGCAGACAGGTTCTCGCCGCCGCGAGCTGCGCCTCGTTGTAGCGATCGGCCACTGCGATCCCGAAGGCCTCTTTGGAGGGAAAATGGTGATAGAAAGAGCCCTTGGGCACGCCCGCTTCCGCCAGAATCTCGTTGATCCCGCTCTCGGAAAAGCTGGTTTCCCGAAAGGCGCGCTCGCCCGCCTCGAGGAGCTTCTCTCGGTGCGACAGATGCGTTTTTTCGTTTTTCGGGCGTGCCATTTCGGGATCTCCGGCTGCTCACGAGCTACGAATAGACCAGTCTCTTATTAATTGAAAGAGAAGGCACCCTCACAGTTGCGTTATGCGCTTGTGCGGGCGCCGCCCGGTGTGGCCGGGTCCGGGCGCCGTCCGGTGACAGGCCGGGGCCGCAATCATCGCTCAGCCGCCCAGAATATGGATTTCCATATGGACAAAGCTGTCGTCTCGCAGCGGGATCAGGTCCCGATAGGCTGGCTGATTAAAGAACCCTCTCGCCGCGGCCTCATCGGTAAACTCCAGAACCAACACCGTGGCCGGAGTGGCCTTGCCCGCCACGCTCGCCGCAACAGGCGCGCGCAGCGTCGGGACGACGCCTGCGGCCTTCAGCAGGGGCTGGACCGCGTCCGCGTAGCGTCTGGCACCGTCCGCCTTGGCGGGGTCCGGTTTCGAGAGCACGATCACATGCGTTGTCATGGCTAATTCCTTTCCGGGATTATCGAAATTCTGCGGGCAGTTCGATCGCAAGGATGCGGTAGGGATCGGCCGCACCTGCCGTCGGATCGAACAGATGGTCGAGCTGACCTTCGACGACATAGGCCGTCTGGCCGATGACCGTCGCCGTCGTCGGGACGTTCAAATCCCCTGCGATCACCTCGAGCTTCGCCTGAGCGCCCGAAACGGTGGCGCCCCACAGGGCACCCCGCGCGCCCGCAGACAATCCCCCGCCTTCGACAATCAGAAACCTGCCGCCGCCTAGGGCCGTCAGACCGTCCGCGCCATGGATCTCCGTTGACATCGTCAGATCCGTGATCACCCCGGCCCGCCCCTCTGCGTCCAGCGCGATCCGATGCAACGTGCCGGTGTTGTAGCGCGCGACGAAAACCGCCCCGTCATCATAGGCAATTCCGTTCAGGTTGAAGCCTTCGCCTACAAAGCGGGCGTCGTCGAGCCAGATGTCCAGCCGATCCGCGCCGGGGGCCAGGGCATAGATGCGGGGCACAAAGCTGTCGGTGACCAGGATCGTGCCATCGGGCAAGGCGGCGATGTCGTTGCAGAACATGCCCCCCTCGGGCAGCGGGTATCGGCCCGCGGGCGCGCCGGTTTGCGTGTCGAAGGCGGTCAGTGCCGGGACAGCGGTTCCCGTCAATGCGCTGACGCCCGGATCGGACGAACAGGCATAGGCTTGGTCGCCCGCGACATGGACCCCGACGACACTGACAAGGCCATTTGCCCCGGCAGGTGCGAATTCAGAGATGCTCCGCCTGGCCGAAATCTTGAGGACCCGTCCCTGGGTCAGGCTGCCGACATAGAGGTTGCCCGCGGTGTCATGCGAAATGCCTTCCGGCGCGAATGCGGCATCGGGCAGGAGAATTTCAGTTTCTGCCATCGCCAAGGCAGGCAAGACAGCGATTACAGCGCCAGCGAGCAGGAGGGGTTTGGGGGAGAACATCTCAGCGGTCCTTTCCAGAGTTGCTGGACAAGATTTGGGCTATATACGGGGGGCTTTCGCGCTGCGGATGGTCAGGGGCGCGCCGCAAACGGTCAATTGCGCGCGCGCTGCGGGTTCAGGGTCACAAGTTCGCCCATCGGCCGCCCTTGCGTCGCGCGCAACTCGGTCGGGCTCATGGAGAAACGCAGGCGGAACCGTTCGGCAAAGCGCGATTGCGATTGGTAGCCGCACTCAAAAGCGATCTGTCCGATCGGCATGTCAGAGGAGATGACCCGCTCTACCCCTTGATTGAGCCGCGCATCCTCCAGCAGATCACGAAAGCCGGTGTTCTCGGACTGCAGCCGGCGGCGAAGGGTCCGCTCGCTCATCGCAAGGATCCGGGTCAGATCCTTCATGGACCAATCGTGCGACAGATCGGTCTTGAAGTGTTGGGTGATCCGCTCTGACAGAGTTTCCCCGCGAGAGATCAGAAGGTTTCCGGCCAGACCCTGCCGCGCAAGGATCAGGAGGATCTCGACGAGCCGGTGGCGGGTCTGGGCCAGGTCTGAGGGGTAATTCTGGTCATGTGTGATCCAGTCCGCGACGATGGCGAAAAGCTCTTCTGACCCGGCGGCCTTCCACTTCGGCCTCAGATCCCAGTCCTTCTGCCCATCGGAATAGACCTTGCCGAACAGGTCCATGGTTTGCTGGTCAAAGACCAGCGATGCGCCCAGAAACCGGCTTTGCCCACGGTCTGGAATGTTCTCGACATCACATCGCACGCCCTTGGGAAGCATCAGAACCTGCCCGGGATGTGCATCATAGGTCTGCCGATCCGCGACGACCCTCTTGAGCCCGATGATCGAAAACATAAGCATCGGGGCGGAGATATCCATTCTGGTAATGGTCTGCGCCTGTTGGCAGCCATTGATCCAGACCCCCCGCGCTGTCTGACCGGACAGAAAGGCGGTGGTGATCGATCTCTCTAGCCGTGACAGGAGTGGCTGTTTGTTCATCTCCGGGCGTCCTTGTCTATGCGACCGTCATCTCTATCAGCTCAACGCGCAATCCGGGATCAAATCTTGCCCTTGGCCGTCTGAGGCGCTGAATTGGCCGAATGCGGGCAGGCGCGGTGCCCCTCCCCCGCGCCGCCCTGTAGGAGACCCACCGCCAGCATTCGAGCGATCAGACAGACCGCCGCCCCTTGGCGGCGCTATTTTATCGCCGCCATGATTAGATCGCCGACATTGGTCGGAAAATCCGTGTTCGAGCGCATGAGCGCGGCCGCCCGGCGCCCCTCTTCCAATGTCCTGATCTGACGCCGCAGGTCGCGGATATCGGTGGCAGGCGCGCTCAGCGCGAAGGCCGGGGCTCCCAGGGTGATCCGGCCGCTTGCTTGCGCAGCCGTCAGGCGTTTCTCACATCTGCAGGCCGCGCTTTGCGACACCACCCCGCAATAGGACTTGACGAAGCGGGTGACCTCCTTTCGGGCTCGGCTCAACCTTTGCCGATAGGCGGTGGCGGAAATCTCGAGGGCGTCCGCCGCCTCGCTGTCGGACATCTCGAAAATGTCGCCCAAGACATAGGCGATGCGCAGGCTGCGACTGAGGCAGGTCAGCATCGCCAGCGTGCAGCCAACCTTGATCTCCTCAATCGCGATGGCCGTGATCGCGCTGTCGGCTTGATCGCCCTCGGCGTCGACCAATCCATGTTCCAGATCGTCAGCAAAATCCTTGAAACTCATCCGCATCGCCTCCACTCGGCTGCGCTTGCGCATCCCGACAAGGTGCCGCGTGGCGACCTTCATCGCCCAGCCCCCGGCGGCCCGGTCGTCGCGGACCGTTCCGAGATGGGTGATGATCTGGATCAGGATTTCCTGCGTGGCGTCCTCGGCATCTGCAGGATGCGCCAGCATCCGCAGCGCGAGCCTTAAGACCGGGCCCTGGAGGGACTTCACCACGGATGCCAGCGCCGCGCGGTCCCCTTGCCGCGCGGCGCTCACCTGGTCCGGGTCCAGATGGATCATACTTCGAGCCGCTTGCGCAGCGACACCAACTCGGTCGCGAGTGTCTTTTTCTGCTCTTCCAAAGCGCCTTCCAGCGCCTCGAGCGGCACCGGCGGAGCCATCAGAACGAAGGAATAGATCGCGCTATCTCCCGCATCCTCGGTCACCCGGGAATATGCCGCGCCGATCGAGCCATCCGGGAAGGTCATGATCCAGTCGATCGTGCCATGCTCGGCAGAAGCGCGAGTTTCCAACTGGATTGGAACCGAACCGTTCGGGGTCACCAGTTCGGCGTGCTCCGTGTCTGCGGATTTGAACGCGTTGGTCCATTCGGGCAGGTTCGCGGGATTGGCGATATAGGCAAACACCTCCGAGCGGGGTTTCGCGATGCTGATGGATTGCACGTCATGGGTTTTCATCTCGTCGTCCTCATTGAACTGCGCCGAGCCAGTCCCGGCCACATGCTAAGAAAGAGGCGGGGTCACGAGAGGCTGTGACAAAGAAAGTTAGAAAAATTTGTGCCGGCGTCCGCGCGCCGGTCAGCGCTTGCGATAGGCGGCTGCCTTGGCCCTGTTGCCGCAGACCTCCATCGAGCACCAGCGCCGCTTGTGGTTCTTGCTGATGTCGAGGAAGTAAAGCGTGCAGCTTGGCCCCTCACAATTCCGCACATAGCGGAAATCCGCCTCGGCGATCAGGCGCGCAACCGCTGTTGCCATCCTGACGATCAGATCGCGAGGGCTGGTCAGCGGATGACTGTCGGAAAGGGTAAGCGGTCGTGCGAGGGAGGCGTCGGGTTCCGTGGTGGGGACGATCTGCAGGAATCGTGCGCCGCGTGCGAGGATCTCATTGATCTCGGCGATGACGGGATGGCCTGCATCTCTCAACTCGCTGCCGCTGGCCTCTTGTACGAAGGGCCGAACCCTTTCGCGGAATGCGACGAACTCTTGCCGGACCTCTTCAAGCGCAGGCGCCGCGGCAGCTTCGCGGAACGGGGCCAACTCGACCTCCGAGGCAAGTCCCGCCGCCACCAGCCAATCCAAGAGATCCGGGCCGGTCTCCAGCCAGTCGTAGCGCACAGAGCGCGGCATAGCCACGCTGTTCAGGAAATCCAGCGCCGAACTTTCCCCAATCAGGAACGGCGCCGGCCTTGGGACTTTGGTCATCTGGTTCTCCGTCTGAGAGGTGTTACTGCGATCGGCATACATAACTGTCTTCGATACGTTTTACCAGTTATAATCTCACGCATTCCATCACAATAAAGTAACTGTCTTAAATTCATTTTAAAGGTTACTAAGGAGCCGTCGAACCAGGCTTTAACCGCTATCAAAGGTGTAACATGAACCTCCCCCCCTCTAGCCGCTCTCCTGCAGCGGCTGCCCTCGCGCTTTCCCTGCTCGCTCCCGCTGTCTCTGCAGGCAACCCCGAGTCCTGGCCCGTCAGCTACCGCAGCACTGAAATCGGTGGTGTCTCGATCGCTTATCGCGAGGCAGGACCACAGGATGCGCCTGTCATCCTCTTGCTGCACGGCTTTCCCTCGTCGTCGCACATGTTTCGCGACCTGATCCCGGAAATCGCGGGCAGCTATCACGTCATTGCCCCCGACTACCCCGGCTTCGGCCAGTCTTCGGCGCCGGCGGCAGAGCACTATGACTATGACTTCGCCACCCTCGCCGAGACCATGAACGCCTTTACCGAGGCGCTCGGGCTCGAGGACTACACGCTCTATATGCAGGACTATGGCGGCCCGGTGGGCATGCGGCTTGCTGTCTCTCATCCGGATCGCATCGCGGGCCTCGTGTTCCAGAACGCCACCGTACATGCCGAAGGCTGGTCCTCGGAGGTGGCGGCGCAGCTCTCGCCGTACTGGAGCGAGCGCACGCCCGAAACCGAGGCGCCGGTCCGCGCGTTCCTCGCGCCCGAAACGACGCGCTGGCAATACGAGCAGGGCAGCACAAGACGCGACAAGTTGAGCCCCGATGCCTGGGTCGTCGATCAGGCCGGGTTGGACCGGCCGGGCAACGATGCCATCCAGCTTGAGTATCTGTGGAACTATCGTGACAACGTCGCCGCCTACCCCGCCTGGCAGGCCTATCTGGCCAGCGCGCAGCCGCGGACGCTGATCGTTTGGGGTGCGAATGACCCGTTCTTCACCATGGATGCTGTGACCGGCTTGCAAAAGCTGCTCCCCGATGCCGAGACACGGCTTCTCGACGCCGGCCATTTCGCGCTGGAAACCCACGCCCCGGACATCGGCGCCGCCATCCGCGACACCTTTTCCCATTGATCGCCCTGCAACCCCAAGGAGCAAACCAATGACCAAGATTCTCTATATCGCGGCCTCGCCGCGCGGCGCGTTGTCCCAGTCCGGCAAGCTGGCCGAGGCCTATCTTGCGGCGCGTCAGATGGCGCAACCGGATATCCGCCTCGACCGGCTCGATCTGTGGCGCGCTGATCTGCCCGAATTCGACGGGGACAAGGCGGCGGCGAAGATGACTTTCTTCGGCGTGGGCGATATGGACGCACCGCGCCAAAGCGCCTGGGACCAGGTGGTCACCGTCACGAACCGGTTTGTCGAGGCGGATGAATATGTGCTCTCGGTACCAATGTGGAACGGCGGCATCCCCTACAAGCTCAAGCAATACATCGACATCATCACCCAGCCCGGCCTGTTGTTCGGCTTCGATCCCGAGGCCGGCTACAGCGGCTTGCTGCGCGGCAAGTCAGCGCGGGTGTTCTATACCTCCGGGGTCTATGCGCCGGGGGCACCCGCCAAATACGGCACCGATCACCATTCGACCTATTTGGACTGGTGGTTCGATTTCATCGGCGTGGCCAATATCGAAACCGTGCGGTTCCAGCCCTCGCTGCTGACGGCGGACCCGGCCGGGGACCAGTTGAAGGCGCTCGATCGAGCAAGGGATTTGCACTTGCTGCAGGTCTAATCGCAATTGCAACGCCTCGGAGTATGACAGTTCCGGGGCGGTCGCGGCTTACAGGGTGGTAGAAAATTTGCAGACCGAGCGGTCATTTGAAGTGATCCCGAATTCGCTAGGTCATGTTGACAACGGCGAAGCCAGAGCCTGATGCAGGCGGTGTCGACGAAGGCGAGGAAACTGTCTGCGGTTGTGTCGTAGCGCGTTGCCAGTCGACAGCTGTTCTTCAGCGTGTTGAAGCACCGTTCAACCATGTTGCGCAGGGTGTAGATCGTCATGTCTACCGCCTTGCTCAGTTTTCGGTTCTTGCGCATCGGTATCATCGGCAAAGCGTTGTGGCTCTCGATATCTTCCCGAATTTTATCAGAGTCATAGCCCCTGTCGGCGACCAACACGGCGGGTTGGGGCAGGTTGTCGGCCATCGCCAGATCATAGCCCGAGTAGTCTGAATCTTTCCCGGGCGTGATCTCGGTCCTCATCGGGAGACCAGCGCCGTTGACACGGAGATGGATCTTGGTCGAAAACCCACCTATCGAACGGCCAAGAGCCTCTTTCGGAGTCCCCCTTTTGCGCCGGCCGCATGGTGGTGGGTCCTGACCATGGTGCTGTCGATCATCTGGAGCTTTTCGGGCGCGAGCTTCGCGTGGTTCAAAGCATTCAGTATGTCCTCCCACAGCCCGGCGAGCGTCCAGCGCCGGAACTGCCGACAGACAGAGGACCACTTGCCAAACTCCTCTGGCAGGTCCCGCCAGGGCGCACCGGTTCGCGCGACCCAGATAATGCCATCCAGAACAAGCCGATGGTCCGCAGCCTTGCGCCCATTCGGATGCCGAATTGCTCGGATGAAGCCCTCAAAGATTGCCCATTCGTCGTCGGGCATCAGGTTGCGTGCCAAGCTCACCTCCCACGTAGAGATGACCTTGAATCACAGCCGAGCGCGCAGAGGAATCCTTTTTGTCAACACGACCTGGGCATCGCCGGCTTGTGGTCTATTGAAACGATGCTTTAGGGTTTGGGAAAAGGCAGTTTACCTCTGATCCATTTTGCACAGCCTATAGTGACGTTGAACATTGTTTTTGATTTCTCCATTGAGAGGCGACAAGGATTTAAATTCATGAAAGCGAATGCAACACCCGAATTGAGTCAAAAGTGGTGGTCGACGAATAAGGCCAAGACGCTGAAGCCGACAGGCCTAGGCAAGCTCCTGAAAGATTTCGAAGTCGCCGAAGACCAGATGGATTGGGACAAGGCGCTCAAAGCTCTGGCGGGCGTGAAGAAGAAAATCCCATCTGTCATAAAGGCGTGTAATGAAACCTTGCACAAGGACACGCTTGCGGCGCTCAAGAAATATGCAAAGGTCATCGAGGCAAAGGAAGCCGACCTGACCGCCAGGAAACAGGAGGCTGCCGACAGGGCCGTGGCGGCCTCTGCCCCAAAACAGAAAGTCGGGAAACAGGTTGTCATCTGGCAGCAGGACGTCGGCGCATTGGCCCTGAAGGCGTACAAGCCGAACTTCCTCGACGCGATGCACGGCGTTGAATTCAAGCTGAAACTGAACGACGACATCCTTGACGTTCTGGTAGCCGAAAAGGATTTGGTTACGCCTCAGCAAATGGTCGATGACTGCAATGAGCGGTCCGACGCGCTGATCGCAAAGCTTGTTGCTCTGATGCGAAAGATTGAAGCCGCTGCCGACAAAGAAGCAGACAGCATCAAGCGGCAGAAGATCTATGCTTTGTTTGAGCTGCAAACCCGCGCCGAGTTGAAAAAGGCCAAGTCAGATTTCGCCGAAATCCCGCAGAAGCGATGGAGTGCTTACATCAAGCGCAAGCAACAGTTCCGAGACTACCAGATCAAGACAGGCGTTGAGCTTACAACCGGTGTCCTGAGCGTTGCCGGTGGCGCATTGGGGGTTGCGGGAGCGGCGGCGACCGGTGGCGCCTCGCTGGCCCTTGGTATTGTCGGGCTGGTGCGGGGTGTGACGGCGCTGGCAAGCAAGATCAAGGACATTGCGATTTCCGCGAATACGGTCGAGAAAACACTCGAGAGTGACCTCGAAACGCTGAAAGCGCGCTATCACACGGCTGTTGGCGCAGCCCAGAACATGCAAGGCGTCTCCGAAGTCTCGGCCTCGGTGCTAAAGGGTATTCTCGGCGAAGATACCCCATTTCTCGCGACGCTGCCAAAATGTGACCGAAATTTCGCGTTGTTGCAAAACAAGGTTGCGGGGCTTGAAGTTGGCGGGCGCGATCTCTCCGGCCAGATCGACAAGGGATTAAAGGCCTGCGCAAAACTGGAACAGGTCCTGAAGGCCTCGTCCGGGGCCGAGACCCGCAAGCAATTTGACACATTGCGCAAGGGGCGTGCGGCGCTTGATAAGGCACTGGATGCCTGTTCGGATATGATGAGCGATGCAACACGGGTGAGCAGGAACGCACCAAAGCTTGAGCAGTTGCTCATGGCGTTGAAAGGCACCAATCCAAAATATGCGGACATCTTTGAAAAGGCGTTTCCAGTCGTCGTGAACCTGGCCCTGACCGGCACCAATGCGGCCGATGGTTTCAAAGGTGCTGAAAGCGCATTGGAGCATGCGAACACCAGTTTGAGCTTGTTCAACGACTTGCTCGGCGAGATCGAAAAACAGGTTGATGCCTAAGGTAAAATACCTCGGCATGGGGCAGTTTTACTGAGCTCATCATTGCCTGAGCGCAATGCAGGGGGCCGCAGGTCCCCTGCAGGGTCGCCCAATGATACTGCCGTGTTGGTTTTCGCGCGCGACTGTGATTCCATGCCGATTGTTGATGGTGGTGGCGACAGATGCCGCGTCGGCAGCGACGGGTCGGAACACGAAGGAGAAACCGGATGGCTGGACGAAGGTACGGGCGGATCGGCCAGCACGGATTCCCGCTGCAGGCGCTTTGGACGATGCTATGGCTTGCTCTGGTCGCCTCCGGCCTCTGGTGCACCGGCGCCGCCCGCGCCGCCGAATTCGAAGTGCGGGACGATCTGGCCCCGCATCTGGCGCGGCTCGTGCCGCTCTACCGCCCGTTTTATGCCGAGGAACTGCTGCGGCGGCCCGGCGACCACCCCGAGGAGGCGGCCGACGCGGCGACACCCACGCAGGAGTGGGACGGCCTACCGCATCACATCATCCGCATATCCGGTCCCATTGAGAAGGGCGATCTGGCGCGGCTCGACGCCTTCGTCGAAGCGCAGAACCCGCCGGAAGGCTGGTTCACCTGGTCGCTGGTCCTCGACAGTCCCGGCGGCAATTTTCAGGAGGGCATCGCCATCGGTAAATGGCTGCGGGAAAGACTCTCCTCGCAGGACCCGAACTTCCTCGGCTCCTTCGTGCTGCGCGACACCGAATGCCTCTCGGCCTGCGCGCTGATCTTTGCCCTCTCCTCGCACAAGCGGATGCTCGATGACACCGACAGTTCCAATTACCTGGAACTGGGCGGGCGGCTGGGCTTTCACATGGGAGTCTTGCCGGATGCCGTCGCCGCCACCAAGATCCCCATTCGCGACACCATGAACCTGACCTATGACATCATGGCCGCCTATATGGTGCTGATCGAGGACCAGACCAGCCCGCCGGATCTGATCATCGAGGCCTTGAAGGCCCGCGATGCGCAGAGCTTCTTTTACGTGGAGGCCAGCGCCAGGGCCTATGACCTCGGGTTCATTCCGGTCTCCGACGGCAACCTGTCCCGGCCGCTGTCCACCGCCGCCCTGAGCATGGAGACGGTCGACAGCCTCTGCATACACCTGCGCGAGATCTCGCAACTGCCGCAGACCATCGTGAACGAGGAATACGGGTTCCTGCATGCGGCGGATGTGGAGTTTGCCGACGACCTCTTCGACGGGCAGGAAACCGAGGTGTTTCGCGGGAATTTCGTCTCTGGCGAAAGCTGCCTGATTGGCCGCAGCACCAAGGGCAATCTGCTGATCCATGTCACCAACAGCAATTTCCGCTGCAAGGCGGGTGATGATCCCTATGCCAATTGGTGCGCGGTCGATCAGGACGAGAATGTCGAGAGCCAGGTGCAAAGCTCCGCCACCAATGCCCTGCTTGCAGATATCAGCGCCTGCCCGATGGGGCGCCTGCATCCGCTGGTCAATAGGGCGGGTCTTGAGACCGACATCTATGCTTTCCCGGAGAACTTCGGCCTGGCGCAGATCGCTCGGAACGTCAATCTGCGGGCACAGCCCGCGCTTACCGCGCCACAGCTTGCGAAACTGGCGACCGGGGACATGGTGCATCTGCGCGATTGCGCGGTGACCGAGGACAATCAGGCGGTCTGGCTCAAGGTTCAGGCCGGAGAGATGCTGGGCTGGATTTCGGCCCGCTTTGCCCATGTATACAACGCCGAATGGGTCGGCATCGACGAGCAGCCTTAGTAAAAACAATACAATCCTTCACCGCACTTGCTTCCTTTCCTCGAGTTCGTCCACCTCTTCTTATTAACGGTCGAACACCTAGCGGCTCCGGATTTCCTGGTGTCGCTTTTTTTGCACACGCCCCGCCTAGAAACTGTATCAAGTCCAAACATCGTAACTTTACGGTTGTCACGACGGAACACGCTGCTGAGTACCGCCGTCTCGATTGACACCCAGCAGCCTGAACTTCACCTCGGAGCGACGTTAGAACGCTCGGCTTTTAGTCGACAATCCAAGAAGAGTTCTCCTGTGTCGTTCAAAGCGAGGCTGGGGGTCTGAAACCCATCGTTGGCTCGATTGGCCTTGCCCGGCTCCGTGATCTCCAACACATGCAGGTAGTCGTGGGCTGCAGCTTGGGCATCATCTCTGATCCGGGCCGACGTCTCGTTCAGGCAATTCAGGTAGACCTCAACCTCGCTGAAGTAGCGTCGAAACTCCGCCCGGTCGATACAGGAAAGCCACCTCTATCACATCCTGACGCAAGCATTCGCGACAACGTCGATCCGACCTGATCAGTCTCCGAGCAACGGGCCAGGCGCAAAAACTTGCTGCCTGGGCTTATCCTCCGGGCGATTAATGCGCTCCAATAAGCCTTCGACAAGGCTCTTGCCGACGCCTGCCATATCGATGGAATGGTACCGGATCCCCGGAATGCTGAGGTAATCGCACATCCGCGTGTTGTCCCTTGTGATCAGGGCAAAGTCACCGGGAGCGGAAATTCCATGCCGCCGCAAGGCGGCAATCGCCCCGAGAAGGCCGAGTTCGGTCACACAGACCATGGCGGTCGGCGGATCCGCCAGAAGCAGCAGATGATCCAGGGCAGTGCTGGAGGTTTCCATGTCGAAATGATCCGCACCGATCAAGGCCGGATCCGCACTCAGACCGGCTTCCTCGTGCGCCTGAACAAAGCCTGAGATACGGTCCGCACTCGCCATGTCGCGCCCGCCGAGAACCTGGAGTGCAATCCGTCGATGGCCTTCGGACAGGAGGTGTGCCGTCGCGGACTTCGCAATCCACGCATTATCGATATCAACATAGGCGTGTTGCCGGGTGCTGTCGCTTCGTCCGAAAGTTACAAAAGGAATCCGCATCTCGTCCAGCCAGGCAATCCTTGTGTCGTCCCGTTCCATCCGGGTGATGATCAAGCCATCCGAGGCTCCGAGCCCAACCGTCTTGCGCACAACCTCGAGCGGATCCTCGTCGGGCAGGGCGGACTGGACCGATAGCGTATATCCGCTGGCTTGCGCCGCCACCGTCATCCCCTCGATCAGAGGCAGCCGCGCAATGTCAGAGAGAGATGCTTTGGTTTCGAGCGGCAGGAGCGCAGCCAACACATTTGTCCGTCCGGTACGGAGCGCTTGACCGGTCCGGTTGGGCACGTAGCCCATGACTGTCGCTGCCGCCTGAACCCGCTTGATGGTCTGGATGTTGACTTCAGGCCCATTCTTGAGCGCGCGGGACACCGTGGTCACGGAGAGTCCCAAAGAGGACGCAAGTTGGCGAAGATTGGGGCGAGATGTGGATTTGCTCATGGGTATTCGGGCCGACTCCATGCGTCTTGGATCTGGTCTTGCAGGACTTAGCACGTGTTGCCGCCGGACTTGCAAGGCTTCCGGAGCGGATGCTCATAACACGGGCACCTCGCGAAAACATGTCAGTACACAAACAAAAAGTCTTCCAAAGAATCGCCAAATCTGCAATTCGTAACGTTACGAATTGAAAAAATGCCGCGCAGAAAGGCATTCAACCCCAACCGACAGAGGACACAATGCTACGCAATCCCCTTCCTTCGACGCTCTCCCTGGCACTTCTTGCCACAGTCTCGCTTCCGACCCTGGTTACCGCGCAGACCTTGACCATCACCGCAGCAGGTGGCGACTACGGTCAGGCCTTGAAAGAGGCCATGTGGTCGCCGGCCGCACAGGAACTCGGCTATGACATCCGCGAGGAAAGCCAGAGCGACAGCCTTGCCGCCCTGCGGATGCAGGTGATGTCCGGGACCGTCACCACAGACGTGATCCATCTGGGGTCCGCAGAAGCGGCACAGGCGGCGGCACTTGATCTTCTCGAACCACTCGACACCTCGATCGTCGACATGGACTCGCTGCCCGAAGGGGCGCGCAACGCCTATTGTTTCCCATTCGACAGCTACGGCACCGTCATGGCCTGGAACACTGAGACCTATGGCGAAAACGGCCCCAAGACCTGGGCGGAGTTCTGGGATACCAAGACCTTCCCGGGGCGCCGTGCGCTGCGCGCCAATGCGCAGGACAATCTGGAGATCGCATTGCTGTCCGATGGGGTCGCACCGACGGAGGTCTATGAGGTTCTGTCCTCCGAAACAGGGCTAGAGCGTGCCATTGCGCGGCTTGAGGAACTGAAACCGGATGTGGCGATCTGGTGGACCTCGGGAGCCCAGTCCGCGCAGATCCTCGCCGATGGCGAAGTCGATCTGGTGGTGACATGGAATGGCCGCGCCGCCGCGGCAAAGGAGCAGGGTCCGGCGGATTACAGCTTCAAGGGGTCGATCATCGGCACCGACTGCCTCGCCGTCCCGGCGGGCGCGCAGAATGTCGAGGCGGCGATGAAGCTGATTGCAGGCATGACCACCGCCGAGCGCGAAGCCAAGCTGACGGATTACATCCTTTACGGGCCATTGAACAAAGGCGCCTATGAGCCTGGTCTGATCCCCGAAGACCGCCTGCCGCTGCTGGCCACCGCTCCGCAGAACGCCGGGACCTCTGTCTATTCGGATGCGGCCTGGTGGGTTGAAAACGGCGAAGCGGCCCAGATCGCCTTTGACGAGATGATCAATCGCTGATCGCCCACCTTCCCCTTTGACCGGCAGGACAGACACATGACCCCTCTCCCCATCACGATCGAAACCCTGCGCAAGACCTATGGCGAGTTCACTGCACTTGACGACGTGTCGCTCCGTATCCTGCCGGGCGAATTCCTGACCTTGCTGGGGCCTTCGGGCTCCGGCAAGACCACCTTGCTGATGGCTCTGGCCGGCTTCACGCGCCCGGACAGCGGCCGTATCGTCATCGGCGATCGAGACGTGACCCGACTGGCGCCCAACAAGCGCGACATTGGCATCGTGTTTCAGAACTACGCCCTGTTTCCGCATATGTCGGTGCGGGAGAATGTCGAATACCCGTTGAAAATTCGCAAAGTGCCCCGCCGGGAGGCCCGCGACCGGGCCATGGCGGCGCTGGAACGGGTGAAGCTTGGCGCCTTTGCGGACCGCGACATTGCCGCGCTTTCGGGCGGTCAGCGCCAGCGCGTCGCCTTGGCGCGCGCCATTGTCTATGAGCCGCGGATCATGCTGATGGATGAACCGCTCTCGGCACTGGACAAGAACCTGCGGGAACACATGCAATTCGAGATCCGGCGCTTGCACGACGACCTCGGCATCACCACGGTCTATGTGACCCATGACCAGCGCGAGGCGCTGACCATGTCGGATCGGATCGCCGTGATGAGCGCGGGGCGGATCCAGCAGATCGACGCGCCACAAGAGATCTATCACCGTCCCCGGTCGGCCTTTGTGGCCGGGTTTATGGGCGAGGCCAATATTTTAGCCGCAACCGACTGCCGCGCGCTGGACGGCCGACCGATGCAGGGGCCCCATCGGGTGATGGTGCGGGCCGAGAACTTCCATCTCGATCGTTCCGCCTGTGGTCCCGAAGGGCTGAGCCTTGGCGGCCGGATCGCCGCAATCGCCTTCCGGGGCGAGAATTGGCTGATCCATCTCGCACTGGCCTCGGGCCAGGAGGTGATGTTGTCGATCCCCTCGCGCCAGTCGGAGGGCTGCGAGAGTCTGAAGCCGGGACAGGACATCACCGCCCATGCCGATGCAAACCATGTCCACTTCCTGGCAGAGGAGGCGGCATGACCCGCATAGATCCTGCAGTGTCCGCCACCGCCGATCTGCGCCGCGACCTGCGACGTGAGACCGCGTTCTTTCTGTCCCTCTCGCTGCCCGCACTGGTGCTGGTAGGGCTCTGTGCCATGCTGCCGATCCTGTGGATCCTGCGGCAGAGCTTTCTGACCCTGCGCGGCACCTACACGCTGTCGAACTGGGAAAAGCTGCTCAGCAGCGATCTCACCTGGCGGGCGATCTGGAGCACGGTGGAGCTCTCCGCTGGTACGCTCGTCCTGTGCTGCATTCTCGGCTTGCCGCTCGCGCTGGCGCTGGCTTCGGCGCCGCAAAAACTGGCCAACCGGCTACTGGTTTTGCTGATGTTGCCGCTGTGGACCTCGATCCTGGTACGAACCTATGGCTGGCTCGTTCTGCTGCGCCGCGATGGGTTGGTCAATCAGGGCCTCCAGAGCATCGGCCTGACCGATACACCGCTGGCGCTGGTCTATAATTTCACCGGCACGCTGATCGGCATGGTGCATTTCATGCTGCCGCTGTTCGTGCTGCCGACCTATGCGGCGCTGCGAGACATCGATCACAACACGATCCGCGCCAGCGCCAGCATGGGCGCCTCGCTGCCGCGCACACTTGTCAGCGTAGTGTTGCCGCTGGCAGCGGGCGGCATCCGCTCTGGGTCGATGATCGTCTTCATCTATACGCTCGGCTTTTTCATCACGCCCGCCATCCTGGGCGGTGGGCAGGTGAACCCGATCGCCATCCGGATCGAACGTACGCTCTCTACCTTCCAGAACTGGGGTGCCGCCTCTGCCCTTGGCATCCTGTTGTTGCTGCTTGTGGCCCTTGCCGCGGCGCTGCTGGTCGGGGTGCGCCATCTTCTGAGCCGCAGAGGAGGCCACCATGCTTGAGTCCTTTGACAACCGTGGCTTCAAGATCGCCATGTGGATCATCGCCGCGCTGATCCTTGGGTTTCTGATCCTGCCCACTCTGATCGTGGTGCCCTTGTCCTTTTCCGGCTCGGACCTGCTGGAGTTTCCGCCGAGCACGTTCTCGCTGCGCTGGTATCAGAGCTTTTTCGGCTCCACCTCTTGGATGCTGGCGCTCAAGACCTCGCTGCTTCTTGGTGCCTTGACAGCCCTGCTGGCGGTGCCGGTCAGCCTGGCCGCCTGCATCGCGATGAACCGCCTCGGCGGGATCAAATCCCGGGTGCTATACACCTATGTGCTCTCACCTTCGGTGATCCCGGGCATCCTGCTGGCGATCGGCTTGTTCTTTGTGCTGGCGAAACTGAAGCTGATCGGCACGCTGAGTGGCGTCCTGGTAGGACATGTCGTCCTCGCCATCCCGGTGACGACGATCGTCCTTTTTCCCGCCGTCTCGCGGTTTGACTGGGGGCAGGTGGATGCCGCCCGCAGCCTCGGTGCCGGTTGGCTGCGCGCCATCACCGGGATCTTGGTGCCGCAGCTGAACTTCACCTTGCTGACCGCCGCGCTGATGGCCTTCCTCACGTCGCTCGACGAGGCGGTGGTCTCGATTTTTGTCGCAGCCGGTGACAGCGCCACACTGCCCAAGTTGATGTTCCTGTCCCTGCGCGACCAAATCGACCCGACCATCGCCGCCATTTCCACCCTCTGGACCGTCTTGGTGGTCGCCGTGGTGCTGCTCGTCAACGCCCGCCGCGCCCCTTGAAAACCGGGAGCCTCCCTTAGATGAACGACGACCCCCTCCACAGCACCAGCCCGATGCCTGCAGACATTCCGCAAGTGCGACTTGCCCTTATCACAGGCTCGGCAAACTGGGGCCTCGCTTTCCCCGAGGATATCGGCATGACCGGTGTCAGCGTCCTCGAACGGGACAGGGTCTTTGACACCCCCTGGGGGCCGTCGGAGAATTGGAAGCTGCTTGAGTTTTCCGGCGAGGTGACGCCGGATGGCCAGCCCCACCGGGCGCTGTGCATGTATTCCCATGGCAACCCGCGAAATGAAATCGACCACGCCTGCCACCGCAGGGCCTTCTGGGTGCTACAAGAGGCCGGGGTCAAACAGGTCCTTGCCAGTTCGACCATGGGCGCCGTCAACAAGGCGATCCAGCCGGGCGATTTGGCAATTGCCGCCGATATCATCGAGTTGACACAAACGCCCTACTCGCTCCTGCCCGGGCGTCAGCGGTTTGATGCCTCCGGCAAGGCGATCATCTGCGCCGAATGCGCCGCAGTGCTCGCCGAGACCGCGCGCGAGGTTTGGCCGACCCACTGCCGCATCCACGGGATCGAACAGGGTCTGGTCGCGGCGCATTCCTACGGGCCGCGCCTGACGACACCGGCCGAAGCCATCGCCTTCCGATCCATGGGGGCGGATCTGATCAACCACTCGCTGGCACCGGAAGCCACGTTGAGCCGCGAGATCGGCGCGTGTTTTGTGCCTCTGGCTTTTGTCACTGCGGGGTTCAACGATTACATGAACAGGGATCGGGGGACCTTGCTGCAGGAAGACGTCCTGCCAAGCCTCTCCCGTATCGCATCAGAACTTGCCTTGCTGACAGTGCTGAGATTGCTGGACCGGAGGTCTTGCGCCTGTCAGACGCTGAGATCGCCGCAGCCTGCGGAAAGATATGATCGCCACTAAGGGTTCCCTTATTCCGCCCGGGGCCCAGCAGCCAATCCGGTGCTTTTCCGAGGGAAGAAGCACCCATCCACAACAACCGCTTGCGCTGTGAGGTGCCGGTCCAGAACTGTCAGCGAAGCGCGGTAGCCGGGAGTGACCCGCCCCAGTTCCTGCTCAAGCCCAAGCGCGCGGGCAGGGTTTGTGGAAGTCATCGCCAAGGCCTCTGCAAGTGGCAGTCCGACCTCATGCACCAGATTGCGCAGGGTTTCATCCATGGCGATATGCGCCCCGGCAAGACGCCCTTGGGCGTTGGCAAGCCTGCTCTTGTCGCGGAAGACGGTCTGACCATAAAGGTCGAAGGTTACCGCCTCGCCCGCCAGCGTGAGCATCGCGTCGGTCACCGCACAAAGACGCGCGCCCAGCATTTGATGTGCAAGGGCGATATTGGCCCAATCCACATGCACCCCGTCGGCGATGATCCCGGCATGGAGGCGCGGCGAGGTCAGCACCGCACCGACCACCCCGGGATCCCGTCCTGCCAATGGTGGCATGGCGTTGAACAGATGGGTGGCCAACCGTAGCCCGTCCCCCTCGGCGGTGCGAACCTCGGCAAGGCTGGCGGCGGAATGGCCGATG
Source organism: uncultured Paracoccaceae bacterium (assembly GCA_937146765.1). Lineage (GTDB taxonomy): Bacteria > Pseudomonadota > Alphaproteobacteria > Rhodobacterales > Rhodobacteraceae > Epibacterium. The sequence continues at coordinate 31,218 of CAKZRP010000002.1, forward strand.
GCAAGGCAGACACCGGCGGCGGCCAGCCGCGCCAGAGCGCCCTCGGGCTGGCACTCGGGCGCGAGGGTCAGCATCAGCACCCCCGGGAACTCGGCGCAAAGGGCAGTGAGATCCGCCTCGTCCAATGGACGAATGGCTTTCGCCGGGTGGATACCGGGCCGTTCCGGCGACAGAAAGGGCCCTTCGAGATGCACTCCCAGAATTCCCGGCACCCCATGGTTCAACGCCGCCCGCCCGGCCTCCAGCGCCAGAAGATAGTCCTGTCCCGGCGCGGTGATGAAGGTGGGCAACAGATGTGCGGTGCCCCCCTGCCGTGCGCCCATGGCAATCCGGGCAAGACTCTCTGCGCAGGGGGCGAAGTTGAACTGCACATCCGCCGCGCCATTGATCTGCATGTCGATAAAGCCCGGGGCGACGATGGGCGCCCGGGGCAGCTGCGCCTCCTCGCCGGGCAGGGCGTCCCGGACCCGGGTGATGCGCCCCTCCGCGATTTCGACCACCTGACGGAGGCGCGGGCTCTGGCCGATCCCGTCATAGAGCGCCTCGGCGTAGAGATGCGAAGGGCGATCAGGCGAGGACACGGTCTTGCCCCTCCGGATGCACGTGCTCGTAATAGGCCCCCAACCGCAGATCCCGCGCCGCCGCCCGGTCCAGCACCACGGTGGTGGCCGGATGCTGCTGCAGCGCCGAAGCCGGGCAGATCGCGCTCAGGGCGCCCTCGACCATGGCCGCCACCGCCTGCGCCTTGGCAGGCCCGGTGGCGAGCAGAAGGCAGGCCCGCGCCTCGAGGATGGTGGCGACCCCCATGGTGATGGCAAAGCGTGGTACATCCGCCTCGCGCTCGAAATAGATCCGGTTGGCCTGCCTCGTGCTCTCGGTCAGGGTCTTGACCCGGGTGCGCGACCCGAGGCTGGAGGTCGGCTCGTTAAAACCGATATGGCCGTTGCTGCCGAGACCGAGCAGTTGCAGGTCGATGCCGCCCGCCTCGGCGATCCTCCCCTCGTAGCGGATCGCCTCGCAGTGGACGTCCCGCGCATCGCCCTTCGGCAGATGGGCGCGGGCCCGGTCGATGTCGATGTGGTCAAACAGCGCCGCGCGCATGTAGCGGTGATAGGAACAGGGGTGATCCGCCCCGAGGCCGACATATTCGTCGAGGTTGAAACTGGTGACCCCCGCAAACCGCAAGCCCTCGGCGTGAAGCTGGCACAGCCGCGCGTAAAGCGGCAGCATGGTGCCACCGGTGGCCAACCCCAGAACCGCCCGGGGCTTCTGCGTGATAGTCTGCGCGATGATCCCCGCGGCCCGGGATATCGCCGCCTCGGCCGTGTCGAGAATGAGCACTTTCATCGCTGGGTCTCCTGTGTGTCGAGGGCGCGCAGCAGCGCGCCGGTCAGGGCGCTGTCCTGCCCCAGTGCCGCCGCGCACAGTTCCGGCCGAAACAGCGGGGGCTCCTGCGCCAATGCAGTTTGCACGCGGTCCAGATAACCCGGCGCCAGCCCGATCGACCCGCCGAGGGCCACCCGCTCGAGCCCCAGCGCGGCGGTGAGATCCGCCACCAGACAGGCAATGGCGCGAGCAGAGCGTGCAACCAGCTCCTCGGCCCATGCGTCGCCCACGGCGGCGGCGGTAAAGACCCCGCGCGCATCCCGGCCCGGATGGCCAGCAGCCGCTGCCGCTACCGCCAGGGCACGCCCTCCGGCGATGCTCTCGACTGTCCCGCGCCGCTCCGAACCGCAGAGGTCCCGCGCGTCGGGGCTGGAAACAAAGCCCACATGGCCGGCCAGCCCGTTGCCACTGTCGAGCAACCGCCGGCCGAGGACCAAGCCGCCACCCACCCCGGTCGAAACCGTCAGGTACAGGAAATTCTCGGCCCCCCGTCCGGAGCCCAACTGATATTCCGCCCAGGCCGCCGCCGCCGCATCGTTGAGCGCCCGGGCCGCGCCGAAGCGCGCGGCGAGCATCTCGGCAAGGGGGACATCCGCGACCCGGCGCAACGTGCCGGTATTGACCGCCCCCCAGCAGCCGTTGCGGCCCAGGCGTCCGGTCACGGCCACCCCCAGCGGCGCGCCCCTTTGGTGTCCGAGCCGCGCCAGAAGCTCTGCCATCGCCGCGATCTGCGCCTCGGGACCGGCGCTGCCATCGGTTGCGGTTTGGGCGCGGGCCACCACCCGCCCCGCCTCAAGGCGCGCGGCCGCCAGTTTGGTGCCGCCAAGATCCACCGCAAAGCCGCTCAGCGCCCGCACGGGCGTTGCATTCCTCATCGCTGCACCCCCTCCAGCGCGCTGACGAACCAGCCGGTGATATGTTCCAGCCGGGTCAGGGCAGAGCCGACGGTGACCGCATCCGCCCCGCGCCGGAGCGCCTCGGCAGCCAGCGCGGGCGTGGTATAGCGCCCCTCGGCCATGGTGAAGGCGCCCAAACCCGCAAGCGCCTCCAGCAGCGCGAAATCCGGGGCGGGATCCGCGCTCGCGGTTTCAGCCGTGTAACCGGACAGGGTGGAACCGAGGATCTCCGCCCCCGCCGCCCGGGCTAGCTGCGCCTCGCGCAGCGTGGCGCAATCGGCCATCACCAGAGCGCCTCCCGCCAGCGCCTGCCGTGCCAGCGCCGCAAAGGGGAGAGGGCGGGGCCGCTCCGTCGCGTCGATGGCGATCACATCGGCCCCGGCAGCCAGCAGCGCCGCCACATCCTCCGCGCCGGGGGTGATCCGCACCGGGCTGTCGGCAAGGTCGCGTTTGACAAGGCCGATCACTGGCACCTTCACCAGCGGGCGCACGGCGGCCAGATTGGCGATGCCTTCGATGCGCAGCCCCACCGCGCCTCCCGCCACCGCCGCCTGCGCCAGTGCGGCGACGATCTCGGGGCGGTCCATCGGGCCATGATCTACCGGTTGGCAGGAGGCAACCAGCCCGCCACGAAGCGTCTCTAACAAGGTCATATGTCTCAGTCCAACAGGCTCGGAAGCGTGGTCACAAGGGCGGGAAAGGTGCAGATCAGTGCTAGCACCACCAGCGGCGGCACAAGCCAGGGCAGGATCGCGCGGGCGAGCCGGTGATAGGGAATGCCTCCCACCTGCGCCACCACGAAGAGCGCCATGCCCATCGGCGGCGTCAGGATCGAGATCATCAGGTTGAACACCACGATGATGCCGAAATGCACCGGATCGACGCCAAATCCCATCGCCACCGGCACCAGGATCGGCACCACGATCAGCAGGATCACCAGCGATTCAATAAAGGCACCAAGGACGAAGATCATCAGGTTCACCGCGATCAGAAAGCCCACCGGCCCGTCGACAAGCCCGAGGAACATCCCCGCGATCTGCTGCGGCGCCTGCTCGCGCGCCAGCACATAGCCCAGCAGCGCCACACCGGCGATGATGGTGGCAATGGTGGCCGAGGTGGCGGTGGTCTCGTAGATCGCCGCCCAGAGCCGTTTCAGCGTCAGTTCGCGGTAAAACAGCAGGTCGATCAGGATCGCATAGAGCACGGTCACCGCCGCCGCCTCGGTCGGCGAGAACATCCCCGAGAAGATGCCGCCCACGATCACCGCCGGGGTCAGCAGCGCGGGAAAGGAACGCACGAAGAGCGCGCCGGTCACCCGCAGGCTCGGGCGCGGGTCGCAGGGGTAACTGCGGCGCTTGGCCATCAGATAGACCATCGCCATCAGCGCCAGCGCGCAGAGGACACCGGGCACCACCCCGCCGAGGAACAGCTTGCCGATCGAGGTGTTGGAGATCACCCCATAGAGCACCATGGTGATCGAGGGCGGCACCAGCGGGCCGATCATCGAGGAGGCGGCGGTAATGGCACCGGCAAACTCGTCGTCATAGCCCGCCTCCCGCATCGCCTCGATCTCCATCTTGCCCAGCCCGCCCGCATCCGCCAGCGCCGAGCCGGACATGCCGGAAAAGAACAGCGAAGCCAGCACGTTCACATGGCCCAGCCCGCCGGGGACGTGGCCGACAAGGGCGCGGGCAAAACCGAAGAGATGTTTGGTGATCCCGGCCGAGTTGAGGATCGCCGCCGCCAGGATGAACAGCGGCACCGCCAGCATCGGAAAGGAATTGAGCGCATCCACCATCCGCTGGGAGGCGAAGGCCAGCCCGAGGCCGGACCAGTAGAAATAGCCCATGGAGACAAAGATCATGGCCACCCCGATCGGCACGCCGACCAGAACCAGGAGCAGCCAGAGGCCACCGATAAGTGCGAGAATCATAGGGTTGGGTCCTGCGTGAGGTCGTCGTCGCCGCCATCCGGTCCCAGACGCCAGAGGATCCGGCGCAGGATGCGGTAGCAGATCAGGATCGCGGCCACGAAGGCCGAGGCATAAAGCACCGCATCCGGCACCGGCAGGGTCACCGCTTCGTTGATCGCGGTGCGTTTGACCGTGCGCCAGCCGATCACCGCCAGATGGCCCATCAGCCCGAGGTAGACGAGGTCGATCACGGTGAACAGCACCCGCCGCCCGCCGCCAGACAGGCGCTCCGCCACAAAGCCCATCTTGAGCTGGGAATTGGTGCGCTCGGCCTCGCCGATGGCGAGAAAGGCCATCCAGACCCAGATCCAGCGCGCCAGCTCCTCTGTCCAGACCGGTCCGGTGAACAGGGCGGTGCGTCCAAAGATCTGGATCAGGATCACCGCAAAGAGGATGATGAACAGGACCGAGGCGGCAATCCCCTCGGGGCTGTAGGTCCATTTCGAAGGCATGGGTCCTCCCAGGTGGCTGCGGGCAATGGGGCGACGCGGCGCGCCGCCCCGGTGGGGCATTGGCCTCAGCGGCCACGCACCTCGGCAATGGCACCGGCCCCGAACTCGGCCTCAAGCGCCTCGTAATAGGGGGTCATCGCGGCGCGGAACGGGGTCAGGTCCGGATGGGTGATGGTCAGCCCCTTGTCCTTGAACTCTGCCACCAGCGCCGCCTCGGCGGCAAAGGTCATCTCGTCGGACGTGTCGCCCCCCGCCTTGATCGCGGCGGCGACCCAGCCCTTCTCCTCCTCGCTGAGCGCGTCCCAGGTCAGTTTCGACATCTGGATCGCGGCAGAGGCGACAAAGTGGTTGGTCAGGGCGATGGCGCTCTGCACCTCGTAGAACTTCTGCGCGTCGATGGTCGGCAGCGGGTTCTCCTGCGCATCCACCTGATTGGTCTGCAAGGCCAGGTAAACCTCGGCAAAGGCCACCGGCGCCGGGGTCGCGCCCACCGCCTCGGCATAGGCAATCAGGAAGGGCACATTGGGGGTGCGCAGGCGCAGCCCCTGGAGATCGTCCATGCGCTCGATCGGACGGTTGGCGGTGGTCTGCCGGGTGCCGTAATACCAGACATCCAGCATATGCACGCCCTGGGCCTCGAACGCGGCCGCCATCTCCTGTCCCCAGGGGCTTGCGACGATCTCTTCCAGATGGGCGAAGTCATCCACCACATAGGGGGCGCCGACCAGTTTCAGCTCTGGGATCACATAGGACATGTCCGGATAGCCGGTCATCACCATGTCGAGTTCCCCGGCCTGCGCCTGCGCCACCATCGACTTGAAATCCCCCAGCGTGCCCGAGGGATAGAGCCGCACCGACATCTCGCCACCCGAGACCTCTTCCAGCGTCTTGGCGAAGGCTTCTGCACCGGCATAGACGTTGGAATTCTCGCCGTCCTGCATGCCGAAGGTCAGCTCGCGCGCCTGCGCTGCACCGCCCAGCAGGGCCAGAAGCGCGACACCGGTCGCCAGGGATGTCTTCAAGGTCATAGTCCACTCCATCTGTTGGAAAGGCAGTTTAGCCTGCCGGTTTGTTGTCAGGGTTCCGCCCCCTGACGAATGCCGCCATGGGCGGATTGCGGCGCGCTGAGCCGCGCGCGGTAGGACCGCGACAGATGCCGGTCCATCACCTCGGTGGCGGCCATCACGTCATTGTTGAGGATCGCCTGATAGATCTCGCGATGCTCTTCATAGGAATTCTGGTCGTAGCGCTCTGGATCGGCGCTGGCCGGGCGATGGGCGATCATCGCGCTGACGAACATGTCATGCAGCGCCAGGATCACCGGATTGCCGACCACGCTGACGATCTCGCGGTGAAAGGCGATGTCGGTGGAGGCAAACTCCGCCGTGCCGATGGCATCGAAATTGCGCTCCAGCGCCACCCGCAGCTTGGAAATCTGCAGATTGTCCGCCCGCAGGGCCGCCTCGCGCGCCGCACCGGTCTCGATGAACTGGCGCATCTGTTCCAGATGGGCGCCGCTCTCGGGCCCGCCGAGCACCTCTCGGATATGATCTGCAGCCGAACTCAGCACCCCCTGCAAGGAGGGCTTGGCCGCCCGGGGCCGTTTGCCGGCCCCCGCATTGGCATAGCCACGCAGCTGCATCTGGGCGAGCGCTTCACGCACTGTCGGGCGCGAGGCCTCGAACCGTTCGCAAAGTTCCCGCTCGGTGGGCAGCGCCTCACCCACCGCCAGCGCCCCGGCGCGGATCTCCGCGACGAGCGTATCGGCAATGGTTTCCGAGGTGCGCCGAACCGTCATTGTCTCCTGTCCCTTCTGATGGGCATCCATTTCGATCTCCTTGGATGGGAAAGCCGTCTCCAAGTCAGATCACGCTTCCAGCTGTCATGCCAGCCAGAACGCTTCTGACATTTTGGTATGACAATAAATCTGTATTGTCAAACCTGAAGTCAAAATTTATGGTCAAACCCGTCGAATGATAAGCGTAAACCCGTGAAACTTCGGCTTTTGGGCTGACAAAAAGGAAATTTTTGACTGTCCAGAACGATCCAACAATGGCTAGGGAAATCCCGATGACAAAAGCACTTACCGGCATGTACGCCGCTCTCATGACGGCCTTTGACGATGCCGGAGACTTCAGCCCGGAGCGCCAGCAAGCACTCAACGCCTATGTGCTCCGTCAGGGGCTCACCGGTCTCTATGTCGGCGGCAGCAGCGGCGAATCGGGGCTGCTGGATCGCGAGGAACTGCTCGCCCAGCAGGCAGTGGTCGCCGAAAGCGCCCGTGGCACCGGCACTCGGCTGATTGCCCATGTGGGCATGCCGAACCTGCGCGACTCGATCCGTTTGGCGCGACAGGCGGCGAGCCTCGGCTATCACGGGCTCTCCGCCTTGCCGCCGCATTCCTACCCGTTCACGGATGCAGAGATCGTTGGCTACTATCGCGATCTCGCTGCAGCCACCGACTTGCCGCTGATCGTCTACGAGGTGCCGATCCGCACCGGTCGTCCGATCGGGCTGGAGGCGCTGGTGGAGACCCTGACCCTGCCCAATGTCGCGGGCATCAAGTTTACCTCCACCGATCTGTTCAAATTCTCGATGCTGCGTCGCCGCTGCCCCGAAAAGAGCTACTTCTTCGGTTTTGACGAGATTTATCTGACCGGCGGTGTGCTGGGTGCGGATGGCGGAATCGGCACCACCTACAACCTCATCGGCAGGCTCTACGTGGCGCTCGATGCGGCGCTGCGCGCAGGCGATCTCGCACTGGCGCAGGCCTTGCAGGAAGTCTCGCAAATCTTTGTCGAGGTACTGCTCGACCTCGGCGTGTTGCCGGGGATGAAGGCGGGGTTTGCCGCCATCGGCATCGACCTTGGCACCACTCGGGCACCAATGCTGGCACGTGCCGCGGATGCAGAGGTGCGCATGGCCGCGCTGCTGAACGATCCGCGGGTCGCTCCCTGGCGTGCCTGAATCTCTGCGCGACATTTCAAACCCCAAAAGGGGGCGGCAAGCCCCCTCACCCGCCAACAGAGGAACCCTCACATGACCTTTCGCAGCTTCGCGGCGCATCTTGCCGCCGTGCCCTTGCTGGCCACCCCGGTCTTGGCCGAGAGCTGGCCGGACCTTCCGGTCCCCCTGAAGAACGGGTTTGCCGCCCAGATCGGCGAGTCCATCTATGCCGGTCTCGGCAGCGCCGGGCAGAGCGTCTTCCGTCTCGATCTCGCGGATCGCAGCGCCGGATGGGTAGAGGTCGCGACCTTCGTCGGCCCGGCACCGAACCAGCCCGCCACTGCGGTGGTCGACCAGCAACTCTATGTCTTTTCCGGCTCTGGCAAATCCGAACCGGACGCCCCGGCGCCGATAGTCTTTGACACAGTCTACCGCTACGACCCGGCCAGCAACAGCTGGAGCCAGCTTGCCACCACTGCCCCGGCCGGGCTGCTCGGTGCTTCCGCGGCGGCTCTGACGGACGGCACCATCGCGATCTTTGGTGGCTACAACAAGGCACTGTTTGACAGCTATCTTGCCGACATCACCGCCATCGATCGGGACACAGAGCCGGAGCGCTGGAGCCAGACAGTACAGGACTTCATGGGCATGGAGCCCGAGGCCTACCGATGGAACGATTTGGTCCTGATCTACGACCCCGTCGCCAACATCTGGTCGACGCGAGGTCGCAATCCGGATCTGCCGAACACCGGCGCCGCGCTGGTGGAGATCGCATCGGACAGCTTTCTGCTGGCAAACGGAGAGATCAAACCCGGCCTGCGTACCGATGTGGTCAAACAGGTGGACCTGGCAAAGCCCGAGGCCCGCTGGACCCACCTGCCTCCACTGCCTTCAGGCGACGCCAGCATCCGTCAGGAGGGGGTTGCCGGGGCCTTTGCCGGGCGTATCGGCGAAAGTGTCATCATTGCCGGAGGCGCCAATTTCACCGGAGCCCGTGCGGCGGCGGACTCCGGGCGCTGGTTTGCCCACGAAGGACTGCCCAAGTCCTGGGCCAGCGACATCTTCCAATACCGGAACGGCACATGGAGTCATGCCGGAGTTTTACCACAGGGGCTGGCCTATGGCGCTAGCCTCACGCTCCCCGAAGGCATCTTGCTGATCGGTGGTGAGGACAACACACAGGCGGCACGCCGCGAAGTCTCGTTGCTGACGCTTGCTGCCGGGGCGGCCAGCCTGACACCCTGACGCTCGAGGACGAATGGCCCGGGGTGAAGATGGGGGAATAGGGCCACAACATGGTTCCACCTCGCGATCCGTCCCCTCGGGCTGCGATCAAGGATCAGACGCGGATCTTTTCGACCACCATCGTTTTCCAGTCCGCCAGCGGATCGGCGAGGATGATCTCGCGCGATCTTCCGTTGGTGAGCGGGGTGCGGTGAGTCCTCCTTGAGCTTCCGCTGCCTGAAGGAGGGCCGGATCAGGCCACTGTCGATTATTGGTAGGCTGCTTGGCACGGCCCCTATTGGGCTCAGCGTCGCGATGATGTCTTTTCAGAGCTCGGTCGCCGTCCAGTGCCGGAATTGCTGTATGCACTCGACCATTTGCCGCATCCCCTTGGGTCAGGACTCGTTCTTGTTTCATAGCCAGAACATGACGGTTGCAGCGAGGGCGACGGCGCAGAGGAAGACCTTCGGGTACCTGTCGTAACGGGTGGCAACGCGTCGCCAGTCCTTCAGCCTTCCAAACAGGATCTCGATCCGGTTGCGGCTTTTGTAGCGGCGCTTGTCGTGCTTGATTGGTTTTTCACGAGACTTCCGACCAGGAATGCAGGGCTTTATCCCTTTGTCCTTCAACGCTTCCCTGAACCAATCAGCGTCATAACCGCGGGCGGCCATCGGCATCAGCGACCTCGCAAACCCCACCCCCCAAGGGCACGACCTGAGATCTGCCCACGTCCGTGGTCTACGCCGGAGGGTTGCGATTGACGCGCTACGTGACGAGTTTCTGAGCCAGGGCATATTCAAGACTACGGATCGGCTGGACGCCATGCCTCTGACGCGCCTGCTGCGCGAAGGCCAGTCAATGCCGGTCTGGGGCCCCGAGGAACCGCGTGAAGGAGGGCGCATTTGGGTCGCGCGCGGGAACCCGGGTAAGTTCAGGCTGGCTTGGTCATTCGACATACCCTTTTGTCAGGGCCTTGAGGACGGCCTCCGGGCTTGTCAGTTTCAACAGGTCGGTTCGACCGCTTTCAACCTCGACGTAATATGGAATCCGCATCAAACGGTCCGCGCGGGTCTCGCCGAGTTTCAGCGTGTTGTACCCAAGCTGGGTGAAATAGGCGACATTGGCGCGGGTGCGGGCGCGCTCGGGGTCGAAGCCGAGGGCGGCGAACACCGTGACCAAGATCTCGATCCGCTGATGTTCGGCGTCTTTCAGCACCATGGCGGTTTCGGGCGAGACCTGCGCCCAGGCCCGGAAAGCCGCGTCATAGGCCGGGTCGAAACGCTCTTCCAGAGCGATGAGGCGCACATAGGCCAAATACATACAGAACCCGTCCGGACCGGCCTGCAGGATGTCCTCGTGAAAAGGGGCTGAATTGCGCGCCAGCCAGTCGGCGCGCAGCCCGACGAGCAGCTCTTCGAGATTTCCAAAATGGGTGTAATAGGCGCCGGTGGTCACCCCGAGTTCCGCCGCGATTCTGCGCAATGTCACGGCCTGGATGCCACCGGAGATCAGCAGGCCGCGTGCGGCCTCGATCCATTCCCGCCTCTCAAGGCCCGCTTTTGTCTGTGTATTTTGCAAAATGCCTCGCTCCTATCTGTTCCTAACGCAATTTCGCTTGACAGGCCACGGCAAATAACGCTCGTTATGTGCAGTCATAACGAGCGTTATGATAGACAATAAGTCCACCGCCAGTTCTGTAACGACCAGATACGTGCCGCTGATATCTCGCCCATCCCCCCTGTCATCGCGGAGGGGTGCGGGAGAGGTCTGCGCGGGTCGAAAGGGCCGACGGGGGACGCTCTGCGACAGGGAAAAACCGTGAATAAGACACTGACAACATTGCTGATTTCAGGCGCCGCCTATGCCGTGGCCGCAACTGCCTCACAGGCCTCCTATTGCGAGAGTGGCCATAAGGTCGTCTTTGCCGGCATCGACTGGGAAAGCGGTGCCTTTGTGACCGAGGTCATGCAGCAGCTCCTCGCCAAGGGATACGACTGCGCGGTGGACGCGATCCCGGGCAATTCCGTCACCCTTGAGCAGGCGGTGGCGATGAATGACGTCCAGATCTTTGCCGAGGAATGGATCGGTCGCAGCGACGTCTGGAACAAGGCCGCCGAGGAAGGCAAGGTCACCCATGTCGGCCAGACCTTTGTCGGCGCTTCCGAGGGCTGGTTCGTGCCCGCCTATGTGGTCAAGGGCGATCCGGCCCGCGGCATCGAACCCATGCTGCCCGATCTGAAAACGGTCGCGCAATTGCAGGACCCCGAGGTCGCCGCCGTGTTCCGCGACCCCGAGGAACCCGCCAAGGGCCGGTTCCTGAACTGCCCCTCGGGCTGGACCTGCGAAGGGGTATCGACAGCCAAACTTGAGGGCTACGGGCTCGACAAGCTTTTCGTCAATTTCCGCCCCGGCACCGGCACCGCGCTCGATTCCGCGATCGCCTCGGCCTATCTGCAGCGCCAGCCACTGCTGTTCTACTACTGGTCGCCGACCGCGATCATGGGCAAGTACGATCTGATCCAGCTCGAAGAGCCCGCCTATAGCGACGCCTGCTGGGCCGAGCTGACCAGCGCCGACGGCAAGCGCGACGGGGCCTGCGGCTTCCCGCCGGTGGAGGTCGCCTATGGTGTCAACACCGCCTTTGCCGCTGCTGCGCCGGAGATCATCGACATCCTCGAAAAGGCGGTCTTCCCGCTGCACGACATCAACGAAAGCCTCGCCTTCATGAAGGACAGCGACGCCAGCGCCGCTGAGGCGGCGGAGCGGTTCCTGAAAGACAAACCCGAGGTCTGGGAGACCTGGGTCAGCGATGAGGCCAAGGCCAAGATCCTCGCCAGCTTCGAATGAGACCTGCCGTGCGCGCGGCATCGACACTTCCGCCGGGGCCGCGCGCACGCGTCCCGGCCCCTGCAAGGAGAGGATAGGGCAGTGTTTCCCGAAGGTCTCAGCATCTCCATTCGACGTCCCGTCAACCAGTTCATCGAGGTTCTGGTAGCGGATTACGGCCATGTTTTCCGCGCCATTTCCGATTTTATCCTGCAGCTGCTGCTCGCCATCGAAGGCGTTCTGCGCGGCGCGCCCTGGTGGGCGATCATCCTCGTCTTTGTCGGCCTTGCCTATTGGGGTTCGCGCCGCGTCGGCCTGAGCCTGATGGTGGGCGGGCTGATGTTTGCCGTCGGCATGCTCGGGCTTTGGGATCAGACCATGCAGACGCTGGCGCTGATGCTGATGGCGACCCTGCTGTCGATCCTGATCGGGGTGCCGATCGGCATTCTGACCGCCAAGTTCAAGACCATGCGGATGATCACCCTGCCGGTGCTGGATGTGATGCAGACCATGCCGAGCTTTGTCTATCTGATCCCGGCGCTGATGCTGTTTGGTCTTGGCAAGGTGCCGGCCGTGCTGGCGACCATCATCTATTCGGTGCCGCCGCTGATCCGCCTCACCGATCTGGGCATCCGTCAGGTCAATCGCGAAGTGGTCGAAGCTGTCACCGCCTTTGGCGGCAGCCCGACCCGGATCCTGTTCAAGACCGAATTGCCGCTGGCCATGCCGACGATCATGGCCGGTCTCAACCAGACCATCATGATGGCGCTGTCGATGGTGGTCGTCGCCTCGATGATCGGGGCGCGCGGCCTCGGCGAGACGGTGCTGAACGGCATCCAGACCCTCGACGTGGGCAAGGGGCTCGAGGCCGGTCTCGGCATCGTCATCCTCGCGGTTGTCCTCGACCGCATCACCCAGAGCTTCGGCAAGACGCAGGGCGGAGAGTAACATGTCCGATATCAAGATCCGCAACGTCTACAAGATCTTTGGCGGCAATACCCAGAAGGCGCTGGAGCTGGCGAAATCCGGCATCGACAAGGCCGAGGTCCTGCGCCAGAGCGGTGCCTCGGTGGGGTTGAACGATGTCTCCCTCGACATTCCCTCCGGCGAAATCTTTGTCATCATGGGCCTGTCGGGCTCGGGCAAGTCGACGCTGGTGCGCCATATCAACCGGCTGATCGAGCCCACCGCGGGCGAGATCTATCACGGCGAGACCAACGTCGTGGCGCTGAACCGCAAGGAGCTGCGCGCCTTTCGCATGCATCAGGTTTCGATGGTGTTCCAGAGCTTTGGCCTCGAGCCGCATCGCACCGTGTTGCAGAACGCGACCTACGGGCTGCGGGTGCGAGGCACGCCGCGCGCCGAGGCCGATGCGATCGGGCTGGACTGGATCCGTACCGTTGGTCTGGACGGTTATCAGCACAAATACCCCGCCGAGCTGTCAGGTGGCATGAAACAGCGGGTTGGCCTTGCGCGGGCGCTGGCGGCAGGCACCGACCTGATCCTGATGGACGAGGCCTTCAGCGCGCTCGACCCGCTGATCCGCGCCGATATGCAGGACCAGCTGCTGCAATTGCAGACCGACCTGCACAAGACCATCGTCTTCATCACCCATGACCTCGACGAGGCGCTGCATATCGGCAACCGGATCGCCATCCTCAAGGATGGCAAGGTGGTGCAGACCGGCACCCCAGAAGAAATCCTCACCCAACCCGCCGACGATTATGTCGCCCGCTTCGTGCAGGGCAGGAACCGCATTCATGCCTGACACCATCCATCTTGATGCCCCGCTGACCCCCTTCGAGATCGCTCTGGTGGCGCAGGGCGCCCCCCTGAGACTGTCGGAACCGGCCACCGCCCGCATCAAGGCCTCGCGCGAGATTGTCGAGTCCATCGTCGAGAAGGGCATCCGGGGCTATGGCATCAATACCGGGGTCGGGGCGCTCTGCGACGTGATCATCGGGCCGAAGGACCAGTCGATCCTGTCGCACAACATCCTGTTCAGCCATGCCTGCGGGGTCGGAGCGCCGCTCCCGGCCGAGGCGGTTCGGGCGATCATGGCGGCGCAGATCAACAATTTTGCCCATGGCCGCTCTGGCATCTCGCTGGAAACCGTCGAGATCCTCGTCGCGCTGCTCAACGCCGGGATCACACCGGTCATGCCGTCGCAGGGGTCGGTCGGCTACCTCGTGCATTCGGCCTGTATCGGCCTTCTGGTCATCGGCCATGGCGAGGCGATGCTTGGCAACCGGCGTATCAGCGGGGCGGAGGCCTTGGAGCATATCGGCGCCACCCCGCGCCGCCTCGGTGCCAAGGAGGGGCTGAGCCTCGTCAACGGGACCCCCTGCGCCACCGGGCTCACCAGCCTCGCCTTTGCCCGGCTGCACCGGCTGGTCGACTGGGCGGATGCGGCGGCGGCCTTCAGCTACGAGATGCTGGGGCGGCAGAACGATCCCTTCGCGGAACAGGGGCTGCGGCTGCGGCTGTCCGACGGCGTGCGGACCTCGGCCAACAATGTTCTGGGCTGGCTCGAGGGGCGTGGGGCGCTGGCCGCGGACAAGGCGCGCACGCAGGATCCGCTCAGCCTGCGCGCGGTGCCTCAGGTCCATGGCAGCGTGCGCGACGAGCTGAACCATATCGAGGTCATCCTGCGCAATGAACTGAGCAGCGTCACCGACAACCCGGTGGTCGGCGGCACCCCCGAAGCCCCGGTCGTCTCCAGCCAGGCCAATGCAGTGGGAGCGGCGATCGGCTTTGCCGCCGACCGGCTGGCAATGATCGCAGCCCAGCTCGGCGCGATCTCGGAACGCCGCATCGACCGGATGGTGAATCCGCTGGTCAGCGATCTGCCCGCCTTCCTCAGCGCCGACAGCGGGCGCTGCTCCGGGTTGATGATTGCGCAATATACTGCCTCGGCGCTCTGCGGCGAGAACCGGCGACTGTCGGTCCCGGCGAGCCTCGACGGCGGTGTCACCTCCGCTTTGCAGGAGGATATCCTGACCCACGCGACGCCGGCGGCGGAAAAGGCTCTGCATGTGATGCAGAACTTGCTTTACATCCTGGCAATCGAACTCCTGTGCGGCGCTCAGGCGCGCGACCTTCAGCCGCCAGTTGCCTGCGCAGGCGGCACGCGCCAACTGCACTCCCGCCTGCGTGAAAAGGTGGCCATCTACCAGGACGATCGTCCGTTGAACAATGACATCGAATGCATCGCCGACATGTTAAAACAGGAACCCGCCCACCTGACAGAAACAAGCCTATAGCTCAGTGATCCCCCCTCCCGTCCGGGGCAAAGGCAGAACCGGCGGCATTGGTGCGGGCGTCAAACAGCGCCGCGATGAAGCCCCGGACCAGAGTGGACTTCTGCACGTCGGGCCGGAACAACAGATAGGAGCGAAAATCGGTCGCGGGCAGGAACGGCTTGATCACCAAGCCACGCTCTGCATAGCCCTGAACCGTCAGCGGGTTGACGAACCCCACGCCTGCACCAGCCAGAGCCAGAGCGCAGATGGTGGCGGAGCCCGGAGTCTCAACCACATAGTTCGGGGTCACTCCGTGGTCGGACAGCACGGCGTCAATCCGGTGGCGGGCGCGGTCTTCGGGGGCAAGGCCGATCAGGCATTCGCCTTTTAGATCCTCGGGTCGGATCACGTCGAGGGCGCCGAGCGGATGGCCCTGTGGCATCACGAAAACCGCCGGAAAGCCGCCGAAATACTGGCCGTCGACTCCCGAGAGGTCGACCTCGTCCGCCGCCAGGCCGATGTCGAACCCGCCCTCGGCCACCAGATTGCGCACGGTGGAGGAGGAGGCAACCTGCAACGTGATCCTGATCTTGTCATTCTTGCCAAGGAAGCGCGCGATCGCTTCGGGCACCAGACTTGCCCCCATGGCGGCGAGACTTGCCACCCGCAGGGCACCCGAGCCGTAGTCGCGGATACCCGCTGCGGCGGAGCGCAGGTGGTCAAGGCCCCGAAAGCTCACATCGACCTCGCGGAAGAAGAGCTGACCCTCGGGTGTCGGTGCCAACCGCCCATGCACCCGATCGAAAAGCGAGAAGCCGAGCGAGGCTTCCAGTTCTGAAATGTTGCGACTGACCGCAGGTTGGGTCACCCGCATCAGTTCCGCCGCGCGGACGGTGGACCCCGTGATCATCACGGTGCGGAAGGCTTCGAGTTGGCGATAGTTCACGACACACCTATAAGATTTGGTAATTGGGTTATACCACCATCTCAGTTGAGTTTATAGACAGAGAGGCGCAGCATCGGTCAGATCAGAAGGAGACTGACCCGTGCGAGACCTGACCCGCTGCGTGATCCACCCGACCGTCCCGACCGAAGGCTTCGACAGCCTCGCCGTCCCGGTCGCCCGCGCCTCGACCATCCTGTTCGACACCGTCCAGAGCTACGCCGCACGCAGCCAGCGTGGGCTTGACGGCTATTCCTATGGGCTGCATGGCACGCCCACCACCAAAGTGCTTGAGGCGCAGCTCAACGCGCTCGACGGCGGAGTGGCAACTGTGCTTCTCCCCTCGGGCCAAGCCGCGATCACAAACATTTTCCAGACCCTGCTGCGACCTGGGAACAGCGTGCTGATCCCCGACACCGCCTACCCGCCGGTACGTGGTTTCTGCGAGGGCTTCCTCTCGGACTTTGGCATCGAGACACGGATCTACGATCCGATGATTGGCGCTGGGATCGCAGCGTTGATGGACGACACCACCCGGCTGGTCTGGACCGAGTCCCCCGGATCGACCACGATGGAGGTCCAGGATCTGCCCGCCATAACCCGTGCCGCCCATGCGAAAGGCGCATTGGTCGGCTGCGACAACACCTGGGCCACACCCTTGCTGATGAAACCGCTGGCGCTTGGTGTCGATTTTTCGGTTCAGGCGCTGTCGAAATGGGCAGGCGGGCACTCCGATCTGCTGCTCGGGTCCATCACCGTTGCGGATCCTGACCTGCGCCGCCGGCTGCGGGACACGATGCGGATGCAGGGCATCGGCGTCTCGCCCGATGACGCGGCTCTGGTGCTGCGCGGGCTCGAGACACTGGGGGTTCGGCTGGCCCAGTCCGGTCGCGTCGGCCTGGACCTCGCGCGCAGCATCGCGAAACACACTGGACTTCGGGTGCTTCACCCTGCCCTGCCCGGCGCGGTCGGCCACGAGGTATGGAAGCGCGACTTCACAGGCGCGAGCGGTCTTTTTGGAGTCGTCCTCCCGACAGAGGTCGAACCCCGCATCGACGTGGCGCTCGACCGGCTCAGAACGTTCCGGATCGGCTCGTCCTTCGGGGGCACCCGCAGCCTTGTCGCGCCGATGAAAGTTGCCCGCGAGGTGCCGGAGCGGGTCATGCAGGGCACGATCCTGCGGTTTTCCATCGGCCTCGAGGATCCAGATGACCTCGCCGAGGATATTGCCCGCCTTTTCGACGCGCTCGCCCCGGCGGCGGCGGTCGCATCTTGACAGCAACCAAGACGCCGCAAGGCCAGCACCCAACAGGAATGGAACGACCGATGACCAGATTGACCTCACTCGCTCTCCTCACCGCACTGGCGCTACCCTGCGCCGCGGCCGCCGAGACCACTCTCGACACCGTCAAGGCGCGTGGCCACGTGCTCTGCGGCGCCGGGACAGGGACGATGGGGTTTTACATGCCCGACGACAGCGGCACCTGGCGCGGGGCTGAGATCGACACCTGCCGCGCCCTTGCCGTCGCGATTTTCAATGATAAGGACGCCGCCCAGTTCGTTCCCCTCTCGGGTGCCAAGCGCCTGACCGCCCTGCAGGCGGGCGAGATCGACTACCTGCCGCGCACGACCATCGGCACGCTGCAACGCGACGCGGCGGGCGTGAACTTCATTCCAGCGAACTTCTACGGCTACGACGCCTTCATGATGCACAAGACCCTCGGCATCACTCGGGTCGAGGACATGACTGGCGCCAGCGTCTGCGTGCAGAGCGGATCAACCACCGAGGTCACCGCCTCCGATGTCTCGCGCAAGCTGGGCCTCGATCTGCAACTCACGCTCTTTGAGGATCCGATCGCCGCGCGCGAAGCCTTCTTTGCCGACCGCTGTGACGCGCTGATCACCGGCAACGCCTTTCTTGCGGCCGTGCGTGCGACGCAGGCGCCGAACCCCGAGGATTACATCATTTTCAAGGCCAACTCCCTCATCAATGCCTCGCGCCCCGCGGTCCGGCACGGCGACGATCAGTGGTTCGACATTGCGAAGTGGTCCTTCCTGGCCATGGTCCGGGCCGAGGAGCTGGGGATCACCCAGGCCAATGTCGACGAGATGCGCGAGTCCGAAGACCCGGACGTCCGCCGCTTCCTCGGGGTGGAGCCCGGCAACGGCGCGGCCCTCGGGCTCGACGAGGCCTTTGCCTACAACATCGTCAAACAGCTCGGAAACTACGGCGAAATGTTCGAGCGCAACCTTGGCATGTCGAGCCCGATGAAACTGGACCGCGACTACAACGCACTGGCGCGCGACGGCGGCTTGTTGCTGAGCGATCCGTTCAACTGAGGTCGGACCCGCGACAGGAGGCACAATCATGCGTTTCGCACATCTCTGGTACGACACCCGGGTTCGGGCTCTCCTGACCCAGGTTCTGCTGCTCGCCCTCGTTCTCGGCGGCTTTGCTTGGCTGGTGTCGAATACCGTCACCAACCTGGCCGCCCGGGGCATGAACATCGACTTCGGCTTCTTCGGGCAGGCCGCGCGGTTCCCCCTGTCCGAAACGCTGATCCCCTACACGCCCGCCGACAGTTTCGCCCGCGCCTTTCTCGCCGGCCTTTTGAACACGCTGATGGTGGCGGTGATCGTCATCGCGCTTGCGACCGTTCTGGGCTTTGCCCTCGGCGCGGCGCGGCGGTCTGCACATCCGCTGCTGCGCGGGTCTATATCGAGGTCATCCGCAACACGCCGCTGATCGTGCATGTGCTCTTTTGGTACATCGCTCTGATCACCACCCTCCCTCCCGTCCGACAAGCATGGGACCCGCTGCCCGGCGTCTATTTGACCGTACGCGGAATCTTTCTTCCGTCGCTTGGCCTCTCCGGCATGGGTCTGCTCTTTCCTCTGGCCGCAGTGCTTATCCTGGCGACGCTGCTGGTACTCTGGCTCTACCGTCCCGCCCGGCGCCACCTGACCGGACTGCCCAGGCTTGCAACCCCGCTGATCGCCATAGCGATACTTGGCGCTGCATGGCTGCTTGAGGGGTTAACACTCAGGGTCGAGGCGCCGGAACTCGCCGGTCTGAACTTCCGCGGCGGACTGCGGATCACGCCTGAGTTCGCGGCCCTCGTCGTGTCGCTCGTCAGCTACAAGATTGCCTTCATCGCCGAGATTTTCAGGGGTGGCATCGATGCTGTCGACCGCGGCCAGTGGGAGGCTGCGCGCGCCCTTGGCGTGAAGGAGCGCGAGGTGCTCTGGCGCATCATCCTGCCGCAGGCCCTGCGCATCATCGTTCCGCCAATGGCCAGCCAGTACCTGACCGCTGTCAAGAACACGACCGTCGCACTGGCCATCGGTTACCCGGATTTCTCGGCGGTGGTCGGCACCATGATCAACCAGTCGGGCCGTGCCCTCGAAGGGATCGCTGTGATGATGGCAGTCTATCTGACAATCTCGCTTTCGGTGGCGACCTTCATGAACTGGTACAATTCCCGCGTCTCTCGGAGGGGCAAAGCATGACCAGCCTGAGCGATCCCGCATACCTTGTCGAACCGCAGGCGCGCCCTGCTCCACCCCGGCTCCGCCCCCGCCTGCGCGATGTCTTCTTCGGCGACTTGCTCGCAGCCTCTCTGACCGTTGCCATGCTGGGGGTCATCCTTCTCGCTCTGCCGCCGTTCTTGAACTGGGCCCTGATCGACGCGGCCTGGACGGTCGCGGAAGGGCAGGATTGTGCGCAGGTCGGGGCCTGCTGGGCCTTCGTCGCCGCAAAGGCTCGGTTGATCCTCTTCGGTCTCTACCCTCCGTCCGAGCACTGGCGCCCGATGGTGGTGATCGCATTCTTTCTTCTCCTCACGCTCGCCAGCATGCCGCCGCGCGCCTGGGGTCGCGGGCTGGCCCTGGCCTGGACGCTTGGCATCGCCGCGATCCTCCTGCTGATGCGCGGTGGGGCTCTGGGCCTCAGTTATGTGCCGACGATGCATTGGGGCGGGCTGCCGGTGACCCTGCTGCTGGCAACGCTGTCGCTTGCCTTCGCCTTCCCTCTGGCGCTTGCCCTTGCCGTCGGCCGCCAGAGCCGGCTCCCCGTGGCCCGCTACCTCTCCATCGGCGTCATTGAGATCATCCGGGGCACGCCGCTCCTGTCCCTGCTCTTCGTCGCCTCAATCCTGTTGCCGATGTTCCTGCCCGCGGGCTGGTCCCCGGACAAGCTGGTCCGCGCCCTGGTCGCGCTCACGGTCTTCTCAACCGCCTACCTCGCGGAAGTCATCCGCGGCGGGTTGCAGGACATCCCACCGGGTCAGGTCGAAGCCTCCCGCGCGCTTGGCGTTTCCTCGATCGCAACGCTGCGCCATATCGTGATCCCGCAGGCGCTGCGCAAGGTGATCCCACCATTGACCAACACCCTGATCGTCATGGTCAAAAACACCTCGCTGGTCTTCGTTGTCGGCCTCTTCGACCTGCTCAGCTCGGGCCGCTCGGCGCTGACCGACCCGGCTTGGCCCACGCCCTTTGTCGAGACCTACCTTTTCATCGGCGGCCTCTACTTCGTGATCTGCTTTTCCATTTCCCTCTACGCACGCTGGCTCGAAGGTTACCTCGGCCGCGCCCGTATCCGCTGACCGCAGGAGGCCCATATGACCCAAGCCATCCGTCTTGAGAACGTCGCCAAATGGTACGGCACCTTCCAAGTCCTGACCGACATCGATCTGACCGTTGCCAAGGGCGAACGCGTCGTCATCTGCGGCCCCTCGGGGTCGGGAAAATCGACGATGATCCGCTGCATCAACCGGCTGGAGGAACACCAGGAGGGCAGGATCACCGTAATGGGAACCGAGCTGACCCGCGACCTGAAGCGCATCGACCTCGTGCGGCGCGAGGTCGGCATGGTGTTCCAGCAGTTCAACCTCTTTCCGCATATGAGCGTGCTCGACAATTGCACCTTCGCCCAGATGCGCGCCCGCGGCCGTTCGAGGAAAGAGGCCGAGGAGGTCGCGATGACTCACCTCGCCCGGGTCCGAATTGCGGATCAGGCGCGCAAGTTTCCCGCTCAGCTGTCCGGAGGGCAACAACAGCGGGTAGCCATCGCCCGCGCGCTCTGCATGGATCCGCGGGTGATGCTCTTCGACGAACCGACATCGGCACTTGATCCCGAGATGATCAAGGAAGTGCTCGACGCGATGACGACGCTGGCTGACGAGGGAATGACCATGCTGGTCGTCACCCACGAGATGGGCTTTGCCCGGCACTGTGCTGACCGCGTGGTGTTCATGGACGCGGGCCGGATCGTGGAAACCGCCCCCCCGCAAGATTTCTTCGACGCGCCGGCCACGGAGAGGGCGGCGAAATTCCTGAACCAGATCGTACACTGAGGTAATCGATGCTCGACGACACCCTGATCGCCCGCCTGACCGAATGGCGGCACCACCTGCATGCCCACCCGGAACTGTCCTTCGAGGAATCCGCGACCGCTGCCTTCGTCTCGGACCGACTGACCGAGATGGGCATCCCGCACGAGACCGGCATCGGCGGGCATGGCGTGGTGGCGACCTTGAGGCGCCCCGGTTCCAACCGCGCGGTCGGATTGCGTGCGGACATGGACGCGCTGCCGATCACAGAGGCAACGGAGCTGCCCTACGCCTCGACCCGCTCCGGCGTGATGCACGCCTGCGGCCATGACGGCCACACTGCGGCCCTGCTCGGCGCCGCCGCGGTGCTGGCAGAAAGCGAGGACTGGCAGGGACGCATCCACCTGATTTTCCAGCCCGCCGAAGAACGGGGCGGCGGCGCCAAGGCGATGCTGGCCGATGGGCTGCTGGAGCGCTTCCCGATGGATCGCATCTTTGCCTTCCACAACTGGCCGGGAATAGCGGCCGGGACGGTGGTGGCCACCCCCGGGCCGGTCTTTGCCGCCGGCGGACCCTTCGCGATCCGGCTCACGGGCACCGCCGGCCATGCCGCCGCGCCCCACACCACCCGCGACGTGATCGCGGCCTCGGGCTCGCTCATCACCGCGCTCCAGAGCGTCGTGTCGCGCAACATCGACCCACTCTCTCCCGCAGTGGTGACCATCGCCAAGATCCACGGCGGCACCGTGACCAACCAGATTCCCGCCGAGGTTCTACTCGAAGGCACGATCCGAACTTTCTCGCGTCCGCTTCGCGCCGAGATCGCGGCCCATATCACCCGTATCGCCGAAGGCGTCGCCGCGGCCTACGGCGTCGCAGCGACGGTCAATGTCGATCCGGGCGGTCAGGTCTGTATCAATGCCCCTGCCGAGACGGAGATCGCCGCCGAGGCGACGCTGGCGATCGGGGCCGAACTGCGCCGCGACGTGCCACCGGTGATGGGCGGCGACGACATGAGCTATCTGCTGCAGGCGGTGCCGGGCTGCTACGTTCGGATCGGCGCGGGTCCCGCACGCCCGGACGGGGAACTCCATGGACCCGGCTTTGACTTCAACGACGCGATCCTGCCCGTGGCGACAGGCTGGCTGGCCCGGGTGGCACAGCTTGCCCTTGCGGCGAAGGCGGGACCAAAGAAGGCCTGACAAGGCAGGGCATCCGGTGACCCGGGTGCCCCTTTGCCACCATCGCTATGCGCGCGATACGGTGGATGTCGCGGATCTTCTCGCCACTCGCGGAAAACAGGTCGCCGCGAAACGATCCGGAAAATGGGCAAACGCTTTGCCCCCCTTCGCCGATTGCATCCGGCCCGCATTCATCGCTTGACGGCAAAACCCCCGATCAGGCCTACTTCAAGCAGCCGAAGACCGATGCAATCGGCAGCAGTCCCGAGGCGGAAATCCAACTCGAAAAAGCCAGGACCCTGCCCAAACAGACCGAGCCACCGCTTTTGACCCGATCCCAGAATTGCCAAAGGACTGGCCCATGACGCCGACGCCGCTGGTTCACGTGCTGGATGACGATACCTCGATGCGCCTTGCCGTATCGAGTCTGCTGCGGTCCGTCGGGATGGAGGTGGCAACCCATGGCTCGGTGCAGGAGTTCCTCGCCGCGCCGCGACCGGATGTGACTGGCTGCCTCGTGCTGGACATCCGGCTGCCGGGCATCAGCGGGCTCGAATTCCAGAGCCAGCTCGCAGCGCATGGGATCCAACTGCCGGTCGTGCTGATGACCGGACATGGCGACATCCCGATGACCGTGCAAGGCATGAAGGCCGGTGCCGTGGATTTCCTGACCAAGCCTTTTCGCGATCAAGACATGCTCGACGCTGTGTCGGCCGCAGTCGAGCGCGACCGGGCACAACGCGCACAGCGCCACGAGGCGCAAGACACCGTCGCGCGTTACCAGTCGCTGTCACCGCGTGAACAGCAGGTGATGGCGCTGGTGACTGCGGGGTTGCTGAACAAGCAGATCGCGGGCGAGCTCGGTATCAGCGAGATCACGGTGAAGATCCATCGCGGCGCCACCATGCGAAAGATGGGCGCGCGCACCCTGCCCGAGCTTGTTCGCATGGCCGATGCATTGGGTCTGCGGCGCCCCGCTTAGGCGCCCTGCGGGAGGCAATGAGTAACACCCATGTATGATAGGCAGCGGGCCAAATATGTCGGATAAACCACGGACCACTCACAAGCCTTGCGCCCGCCGAAAAAGGAACCCCGGTGCCCGTCCCCTCTTTGATTGCCATCGTCGACGACGACAGCTCGTTCCGAACTGCGCTGGAAAGCTTTGCCCGGTCGCTGGGCTACCGGGCGCGGGGCTTTGCCTCGGCCGAGGATTTTTTGGGCTCGGATGCGCTCTGCGAGGCCGATTGCATCGTCTCGGACATTCATATGTCCGGCATGAGCGGGATCGAGATGAAGCGCGTGCTCGACGCGCGCGGCAGCACCACGGCGGTCATTCTGGTCACCGGCCATCCCGAGCCTGCCACCTGGAAACAGGCGCGCGCCTGCACGCCGCATTGCTTCCTGCTCAAACCTTTCGACCCCCAGCACATGACCGAATGCCTGGCGCGGGCGACCAAAAGCTGACCGTGACCGCCGGGGGCATGACATGAGCACGGCGGAGAACCCCGAAGAGGCGCTGCGCAAGAGCGAGCACCGGTATCGCAACCTGTTCCAGGCCATGGCCGCCTCATTCTGGGAGCTGGATTTCTTCCCGGTGGGTAGCCTGTTGTACGGCCTGAAGAAATCCGGTCAAGCCACTGACTTCGGCTCCTATTTCGCTGAACATCCCGAGTTCGTCCGCGACCTGATGCGCGCCACCCGGGTGATCGACGTGAACGACCAGACTGTCGCGCTGTTCGGGCGCGGCGACAAGCAGGAGTTGCTGACCAGCGTCGAACCGTTCTGGCCCGAGGCCAGCACCCCTGTCTTTGCGGCCTCCGTCCTGGCCGCCGTCTCGGGCGCGGCGAATTATTCGACCGAAACGGTCCTGCGCCGCATCGACGGGCGCGAGTTTCCCGCGCTCTTCACCGTGTGCTTTCCCATGGACACGATGAACAAGGGCACCCAGCTGGTTGGCGTGATCGACCTCACAGAGCGTGTCGCGGCGCAGGAGGCGCTGGCCCGGATGCAGGCCGAGATGGCCCATGCGGCGCGGGTGTCGCTGCTGGGCGAGCTCGCCGCCACCATCGCGCATGAGGTCAACCAGCCGCTTGGCGCCATCGCCGCCAATGCCGCCGCCGGCCAGCGCTGGCTGGCGCGCGAGATCCCCGACCTGGACGAGGTCCGCGCCATCACCTCCCGCATCGCAGAAGATGCGCAACGCGCCGCGGGGATCATCGCGCGGGTGCGCGCCATGGCCTCCGGCGCGGCGCCCGAAACCACGCTGGTTCCGGTCAACGCGGTCATTGAGGATGCCGTCACCTTCCTGCGTCACGAGATCCGCCAGTCCGGCACGCGGTTGCAACTGGCGTTGGCCCCCGACCTGCCCCCGGTCCGGGCCGACCGGATCCAGCTGCAACAGGTGCTGGTGAACCTTGCGCTGAACGCGCTGCAGGCCATGGCCGGGCGTGAGGCGCCAGTGCTCGGCCTGCGCTCTGCCCTGGACCGGGACCGGGACCGGGACAAGGTGGTGCTGACGGTCGAGGACAACGGCCCCGGCATCGCGGCGGATCACCTGCCCAAGCTCTTCACCAGCTTCTTCACCACCCGCGCCAATGGCATGGGCCTTGGCCTTGGCATAGCCCGCAGCATCATCACCCAGCTCGAGGGCACCATCGAGGCCTGCAACCATCCCGGCGGCGGCGCGCGCTTCACCATCGCCCTGCCCGCCCATACCCCGGCCCATACCCCAGTCGGCGCCTCTCATACCAAGGTGTGAGCCGGGCACCCACCCGTACAATTTCGCAAGTGTCGACCTTGGGTCATCCTGTTCCCCAGAAGCGCCGCATCCGCCGCGCCAGACAGGGAGACGGACCCATGAACCAGGACCCAAGGATCACCCCCCAGGCCACCGCCACCACGGTGCCCACGCAATTCGTCGAAACCAACGGCCGGAGGCTTGCCTACCGGAGCATCGGCTCCGGCCCCGCGCTTGTTCTTGCGCTGCGTTTTCGCGGCGTGATGGACAGCTGGGATCCGGCCTTTCTCGATGCGCTGGCCCGCGATTTCACAGTGATCACCTTCGATTATTCCGGCCTTGGCCAGTCGACCGGCACGCCGTCCTACATCCGCACCGACATGGCCCGCGACATCCTCGACCTTGCCGATGCGCTTGGGCTGGAGCGGTTCGCCCTGGGCGGCTGGTCGCTGGGCGGGTTCGGGGTGCAGGTCTTTGCCGCCCAGAACCCCGAGCGGGTCAGCCATCTGATCCTGATCGGCACGGCTCCTCCGGGTCCGCAGCCGCACGGGATCCAGCCGGTGTTCTTCGACCATGCGCTCAAGCCCGATAATGATCTCGCCGACGAAATCGTGCTGTTCTTCGAACCCGCCTCGCCCGCCAGCGCCGCCGCCGCCCAGGCCTCGCACGACCGTATCGCCGCCCGCAGCGGCGACGTCAGCCCGCCGATCCCGCCCGAGACCTTCCTGGCGATGCTTGAGGCCTCAAGCACGCCCGACGCCGCCTTCTCCGACCCCGACGACCGTTATGGCGCCTTCTTCCGCAAGGGTGGTCTGCCCGTGCTGGTGATCTCCGGCGACCACGAGATCGTTTTCCCGGTCGAGAACTGGCACGCGCTGAACCGCGTCTGGCCCGACCTGCACATCCTGACGATCCCGCAGGCCGGCCATGGGCCGCAGCACCAGCAGCCCGAAATGATCGCCGGCCTCATCGCCGGTTTCACCCGCACCACCCCACTTTGAGGAGATCCCGAAATGCCATTCATCACCACCAAGGACGGAACCCAGATCTTCTACAAGGACTGGGGGTCCGGCCAGCCCGTCCTCTTCTCGCACGGCTGGCCGCTCTCGGCCGACGCCTGGGAGGCGCAGATGGTCTTCCTCGGCCGCCAAGGCTACCGGGTGATTGCCCATGACCGGCGCAGCCATGGCCGGTCGAGCCAGACCTGGGACGGCAACCACATGGATCAATACGCCGACGACCTGGCCGAGCTGATCGAGCGGCTGGACCTGCGCGACCTGATCCTCGTGGGCCATTCCACCGGCGGCGGCGAGATCACCCATTACATGGGCCGCCACGGCACAGATCGCATTGCCAAGGCCGTACTGCTGGGCGCCGTGCCGCCGCTGATGCTGAGGACCGAAGCCAATCCCGACGGGCTGCCGATCGCGGTCTTCGACGGCATCCGCAAGAGCACCTATGACGACCGCTCGCAGTTCTACATGGACCTGACGATGCCCTTTTACGGCTACAACCGCCCCGGTGCGGCCATTTCCGAAGGGGTGCGGCACGGTTTCTGGCTGCAGGGCATGATGGGCGGGCTCAAAGGGCAGCTCGACTGCATCCGGGAATTCTCCGAGGTCGATTACACCGCTGATCTGGAGAAGATCCACATCCCGGTGCTCGTCGCCCATGGCGATGACGACCAGATCGTGCCGGTCGGTGCTTCAGCGCTGAAATCGGCGGCGCTCCTGAGCAATGCCACGCTCAAGATCTATCCCGGCGGCGATCACGGCTATGCCCAGACCCATCAGGACACGTTCAACGCCGACTTGCTGGCCTTCATCCGGGATCAGGCGGTCGAAGCCGCGGCCTGACTTGCGGCCCGATCTCCGGCGGGCGCCCTCCCCGCCCGCAAGGGCTGCGCGGATATTTCGGCGCGCAGCCCGTCCAACCAGATACCTCCAACGGGAAAGGCCCCGAAGATGACCCATCATCTGCCCCATACCTATCTCGAGGACCGTCACCGCCAACCGGACGGCACGCGGATCTTCTACCGCAACTGGCGCCCCGCCGCCGCGATCCGCGCGACTGTCGTGATCTGCCACGGTTTCAACGCCCACAGCGGCCAGTACCTCGAGACCGCCGAGACCTTCGTCGCCCAGGGCTACCAGGTCTACGCGCTTGACCTGCGCGGTCGCGGCCACTCCGACGGCCCTCGTTTCCGGGTTGATGACATCGCGAAATACGTCGACGACGTTGACGCGGTGATCGAGATTGCCCTGGCCCGCGATCCCGGCCTGCCGGTCTTCCTGCTTGGGCACAGCGCCGGCGGCGTGGTCTCGACCACCTATGCCCTCGATCACGGCGAGAAACTCGCCGGGCTGATCTGCGAGAGCTTCGCCTTCCGCGTGCCCGCGCCCAGGGTCGCGCTGGCGGTGATCAAGGGGCTTGCCCGGATCTTCCCCGGCCTTCCGGCGGTGACGCTGAAAAACCGCGATTTCACCCGCGATCCCGCGCAACTGGCCCGGCTCGACGCCGACCCGCTGATCCGGAAGGAAACCCAGCCGGCGATCACCGTCGCCGCCATGGTCCGGGCCAACGAACGGCTCGAAGGCGCGTTCGGCCAGATCACCCTGCCCGTGCTGATCCTGCATGGCACCGCCGACAAGGCGACCCTGCCGGCCGGCAGTGAGACCTTCGCTCGAAAGGCTGGATCGGCGGACAAGACGCTGACGCTCTATGATGGCCATGCCCATGACCTGCTGGCCGATCTCGGCCGTGACGGCGTCCTGCGGGACATCCTCCAGTGGATCTCCCTCCGCCTCCCCCGCTGAGCCCTGTCACGCGAAAGAGCCGCAACCAGATCGACCTGCCCGAGCTCCGCGCCACAAGGGCGGCCTGACAACGGTATTTCTCCCGCGGGCCGCCTGAAACCGCACAGGCCGTAACTATCGCTGCGCACCTGCAAAGGCGCGTTTGCCCCGCCGCGCGCTCTGGTCGAGGGCGCGCGACCTGATCCGTGGCACCCGATGGGGCAGCTCCGCCTCGTTCCAGATAGGTGGCGACGTTCTTCCCCTCGTCCGGGCGGCCATCCCACCGCAACAGCCGGTGATCCGGGACAAACTGCGTGCCCTGCGCAATGCCCCGGTCTTTGAAACCTTTGATTTTGCAGCCGTCGGCAAGCGGGAGGTGGTCACCAACCACCTTGCGACCATGCAGGTGCAGCCGGCCGATCTGGTGGCAGCGGCCAAGATCAAGACCTATGGCACCGTGCCCGCCGAGCCGCCCTGGTGCGGCGGTCTTGGTGCGGCGGTCGCCGGAGGTCTAGCCCTCCCCCTGCGCCGCCAGCAGGCGCCGCGCCCGCATCCGCACCGGCTCATCCACCATGGCACCGTCAACCGAGACCGCGCCCTCACCCGAGGCCAGCACCCGACGCGCCCAGTCAAGGTCCTCCCGCGAGGGGGCAAAGGCCCCTCGGATGGTCGCGATCTGCCCAGGGTGAATGCAGAGCTTGCCACCCATCCCAAGATCGCGGGCATGAGCGGCATCAGCGGCACTCACCTCCAGGTGATCGAGCTGCACCGTCACCCCGTCGATCGGCGCGCTCAGCCCCGCCAGCCGCGAGGCCAGAACCAACTCGAACCGCGCAGGCAGCAGCACCTCACGCAGATGGGCCGAGCCCAGATCGGCGCAGAAATCGACCGAGCCAAAGGCCAGCTGCGCCACGCCTGGAACCGCTGCAATCGCACGCGCCTGGGCAAGGCCTGCGGCACTCTCGATCAGGGCAATCAGCGGCAGATCCGGCAGCGCGGCGATGACCTCCGCCACCGCCTTGGGGCATTCCGCCTTGGGCAGCATCACAGCGGCAAAACCCCTGCCACGCAGGGCGGCAAGATCGGCCTGATGCCAGGGCGTGCCCTTGGCATTGATCCGCACGATCACCGGCAGGTCGGTAAAGCCCGCATCAAGGGAGGCGCGGGCCATGTCCTTGTCCGCGGGGGCAACCGCATCCTCAAGGTCGAGGATCACCGCATCCGCACCCGAGGCCGCCGCCTTGGCAAAGCGGTCGGGGCGGTTGGCCGGCACAAAGAGCGGCGTCAGGATCTGGCTCACCATGTCGCCTGCGCCTCCATCGCGACGGGGCCATTGGTGCGCGCGGTCCATAGACGCAGGTCCGCGCCCTCGCCACTGGCGTTGAGGGTGAACGCCGCATCGTCAAAGATCGGTGACAGCGACCGGAAGCTGAACGCGCGCGGTGCAACCCCGCGCAGATCGGCCGCATATTGGCACAGCATCGTCGCCTGCATCGGACCGTGTACCACCAGACCGGGATAGCCTTCTTGCTCAATGCAGAAGGGCTTGTCGTAGTGGATGCGATGGCCGTTGAAGGTCAGCGCAGAATAGCGAAACAGCAGTGTCGGATGCGGGATCACGCTGCGGCTCTCGACACCGACAGGTGCAGGCTCCACCGGTTTCGCCACGCCCGCCGTCTGCGGAATGTCGCGATAGACGATATCCTGCCGCTCGCTCAGCACTTTGCGCCCGTTGCTGGTGATCTCATGGTCCACGGTGACAAAGCACAAGGACCCGCTGCGCCCTTCCTTCAGGGTCACATCGGTGATCGTGGAATGGCGCGTCACCTCCTCGCCGATGCGGATGCTGTCGTGAAAGGTAAAGGCGCCGCCTGCCCACATCCGGCGCGGCAATGGCACCGGCGGCAGGAACCCTCCCAAGGCGGGGTGGCCATCACGCCCCAGCTCCGCCATCGGCGCGATGGGCTGCGCCAGACAGAGGTGGATCAGCAAGGGGGCCTCCGCCCCCGGACTGACATCCGATGTCCGATCAAAAGTGGCATTGAACTGCCGCACGAGGGTCGGCGACAGCCGCTCGCTGTCACGCTGTTCGCGACCGATCCAGCTTTGCAAATGCGAAAGGTCCATGGCTCAGGCCTCCAGGGGTTTGAGGGGCGGCACCGGCCCATAGGCACGCTCTGCCTCGCCGATGAAACGGGCGGCCGGTGCGGGCATCGCGACCGGCCCATTGGGTGTGTCGATCCTAATCCGGCGCAAGTGCGGATGGCTGGACAGCCCCGCCATATCGTTGACCGAGGCCAGCGCGATGCCAGCTTGCAACAAGAGCGCCACCGCCTCCTCGGCGCTGTAGCGGGCAAAGGCGGCCGCGACCAGCGCGTCGGTCTCGTCCCGGTGGGTGACCCGCGCCACATTGCTGGCAAAGCGCGCGTCAGACCCAAGTTTGGCATCGCTGAGGAAAACCTCGCAAAGCGCCCGCCATTCGCGGTCCGATTGCACCGAGATCAGAATGGCCGCCCCGCTCTTGGGCTGGAACACGCCGTAGGGCGCGATGGAAGGATGGGCGAGGCCGATCCGCTTGGGGCTCTTGCCGCCCTCGTGGTTCAGCAGGGGCACCGTCAGCCACTCCGCCAACACATCGAACATCGACACCGAAATCTCCGCCCCCTGCCCGGTGATCCCGCGACGGATCAGCGCCTCAAGGATCGCGGCATGGGCGGTCGCCCCGGTGGCGATGTCGACGATCGAGATGCCGACGCGGGCCGGCTCCGATGGGCCGCCGGTGATCGAACAAAGCCCGCTTTCGGCCTGAATGAGCAGATCATAAGCCTTGCGATTGGCCAGTGGCCCCTCTTCGCCAAAGCCCGAGATCGAACAGGTGATGAGGCGCGGATAGGCGGCGCGCAGATGCTCAATCGCAAAACCCAGCTTGGCCAGCGCCCCGGGCTTGAGGTTCTGCAACAGCACATCCGCATCGACCAGTTCCGCGTCCAGGGTGGCCCTGCCCGCGGGCGAGGCCAGATCCAGCGTCAGCGTCTCCTTGCCGCGGTTGAGCCAGAGGAAATAGCTCGACTGCCCCGATGCCACATCGTCATAGCCGCGCGCAAAATCGCCCTCCGGGCGCTCCACCTTGACCACTCGCGCCCCCGCATCGGCCAGTCGGGCCGAGGCAAAGGGGGCGGCCACCGCCTGTTCCAGCGCGACGACCTTGATCCCTTCGAGCGGCCGCATCAGAAGGACCTCGGCATGCCAAGCACATGCTCGGCCACATAGGAGAGGATCAGGTTGGTGGAGATCGGCGCCACCTGATAAAGCCGGGTTTCACGGAACTTGCGCTCCACGTCATATTCATTGGCAAAGCCAAAGCCGCCATGGAACTGGATGCAGGCGTTGGCCGCCTCCCAGCTTGCCTTGGCCGCGAGGTATTTCGCCATATTGGCCTCGGCACCGCAGGGCTGCCCGGCATCATAGAGCGCGCAGGCCTTCCAGCGCATCAGATTGGCGGCTTCCACCTCGATAAAGGCCTCGGCGATGGGAAATTGCACGCCCTGGTTCTGGCCGATGGGGCGGCCAAAGACCTGCCGCTCGCAGACATAATCGGTCACCTTGTCGGTGAACCAATAGCCATCGCCGATACATTCCGCCGCGATCAGCGCCCGTTCGGCATTGAGGCCGGTGAGGATGTATTTGAAGCCCATCCCCTCCTCGCCGATCAGGTTTTCGGCGGGGATTTCGAGGTTGTCAAAGAACAGCTCGTTGGTCTCGTGATTGACCATATTGGCGATGGGTTTCACCTCCATGCCCTTGGTCATCGCCTCCTTGATGTCGACGAGAAAGATCGACATGCCTTCGGATTTCTTCTTCACCTGATCCAGCGGCGTGGTGCGCGCCAGCAGGATCATCAGGTCGGAATGCTGCACCCGGCTGATCCAGACCTTCTGGCCGTTGATCACATAGCGGTCGCCCTTCTTGATCGCCGTGGTCTTGATCTTGGTGGTGTCGGTGCCGGTGGTCGGCTCGGTCACCCCCATGGATTGCAGGCGCAATTCCCCGGTGGCAAGCTTTGGCAGGATGCGCTGGCGCTGCTCTTCCGAGCCATGCCGCACCAGCGTGTTCATATTGTACATCTGCCCGTGGCAGGCGCCGGAATTGCCGCCCGCGCGGTTGATCTCTTCCATGATGACGCTCGCCTCGGTCAGGCCAAGGCCGGAGCCGCCGTAGTCCTCGGGGATCAGCGCCGCCATCCAGCCCTCGCGGGTCAGCGCCTCGACAAAGTCCTCGGGATAGGCCTTCGCCGCATCCACCTTGCGATGATAGTCGGCGGGAAACTGGGCACAAAGGGTGCGAACACCTTCGCGGATGTCCTGATAGCTGTCGGGCAGAACGGTCATGGCGGCTCTCATCTTGGGTCTTGGATCAGATCCATGGGTAGACTTGCCGCAGGCATTCTTCAAATATATGCTTTATATCATTGCCATATCATTCTCTTATGAAAGCCATCCGCCCATGGACCTGAAGCAGCTGCGCTACTTCCTCGCCATTGTCGACTGCGGCTCCATCACCGGGGCGGCGCAGCACCTCAACATCGCCCAGCCGGCCCTGTCGATCCACGTGAAGAACATGGAGGATCATCTCGGAACCCCCCTGCTGCTGCGGCAGCGGTCCGGCGTACAGCCGACCGAGGCCGGCCT
This sequence comes from uncultured Paracoccaceae bacterium, assembly GCA_937146765.1. Classification (GTDB taxonomy): domain Bacteria; phylum Pseudomonadota; class Alphaproteobacteria; order Rhodobacterales; family Rhodobacteraceae; genus Epibacterium. The sequence goes on from CAKZRP010000002.1 coordinate 63,839, forward strand.
GCTCTTGGCCCAACGCGCCCGCGCCCTGCTGGAGGATTTCGCCCGGACCCAGGATGACATCCGCACCCTCGACGGCGATCCGATGGGCGTGGTGCGCATCGGTCTGCCCGGCACCATCAGCAATATCGTCGCCTTGCCGCTGATCGCTGCGGCCCGCGCCCGCTTCCCCCGCATCCAGCTCACCATCGTCGAGGCGATGAGCGGCTTCATCGCCGATTGGCTGACGGAGGGACGGGTGGATCTGGCGGTGCTCTACGACGGCAGCCCAAACCGGGACACAAGCGCCCGCTGCCTGCTGAAGGAGGAGCTGGTGGTGCTCTGGCCGCCGGGTCGGAAGGTGGCCCCGGAAATCTCGCTGACGGACCTCGCCGAGGTCCCCATGGTGCTGCCCAGCAGCGCACATGGGCTGCGGCAGGGGATCGATACCGCGCTGCGGCAGGTAGGGATCAGCCCAAGGGTCGCCTTGGAAATAGATTCCTATTTCAATATCAAACGCCTGGTGACTTCCGGATATGGTGCCTCGATCCTGCCGCGCCACGCGGTCGAGGAAGAGGCCGCTGCCGGGCGCATGGAGATCAGCCGACTTGCTGCGCCGGGCTTCTGGCGCAGCGCCTATCTGGTCCACCCCATCAACCGCCCGGCCACCCGCGCCATTGAAGCCCTCCGCCCCCTCACCGAAGAGGTCATCGCCGAGCTTCTCGCCACCGGCGCCTGGGCCGGGGCCCGTCCGGTCTGACCCCTGCCAGAGCCTGCGGGGACCGCGCCAGGACTCACCGGCTCTCCCGCCGCTCTGGCCGCTCCCGTCAACGACCGGATCCGCCCGCACCGGATGGCGCCGGGCGGATCCCGCGCCTCAGGGTCAGGCTGCCTTGAACCGGGTCTGACCCGCCCGCCCGTCAATTTCGAAACGGGTCATCAGCTCCGCCAGCCGAACCGCATCCCTGTGCAGCATATGCCCGGCCGCGGTTGCCTCCTCGACCATGGCCGCATTGCGCTGGGTGACCTGATCCAACTCGTGCATGCCGGTGTTGATCTCGTTGAGCCCATTTGCCTGCTCGGTCGCGCCTCGCGCGATGTCCGTGACCAGGGCGGAAATCTCATTGACCCGCGCGACGATCAGATTGATCGACTCGCCGGCATTGCCCACCAGCAACACGCCCTTGTCGACCTGCTGCGCGCTGTCGCGGATCAGGCCCTTGATCTCTGTTGCCGCAGCCGCGGAGCGTTGTGCCAATCCGCGCACTTCCGACGCGACCACCGCAAAGCCACGGCCGGCCTCGCCCGCCCGCGCGGCCTCCACACCCGCGTTCAAGGCCAGCAGATTGGTCTGGAAGGCGATGTCGTCGATCACGTTGATGATCTGCGAGATCTTCTTGGCCGAGGTCTCAATGGCCTGCATCGCCGTCACGGCATTGGTGACGATGGTGCCGCTCTGTTCGGCCTCCGACCGTGCCTGACCCATGGTCTGCTCGACATTCCGCGCCCCTTCGGCGGCGGCGCGGACCGAAGCGGTCATCTGTTCCAGGGCCGCCGCCGTCTCTTCGAGCGTGGCAGCCTGGCCCTCCGTGCGCCGGGACAGGTCGTCGGAGGCCCGCGACACTTCCTTCGAGGTGTCATCGATACCCCGGGCGGCATCGATCACCTCCTGAATGGTCTCGTTCAGCGTCTCCACCGTGGAATTGAAGGTCTGCCGCAGATCTTCATAGTCAGCGGGAAAGGCCTCGCGGATCTGGCAATTCAGCTTGCCTTGCGCCAGCTGCGCCAGATGGGTGCTGAACAGGGCAACGACATGCGCGGCCGCCCGCTGGCCTTCGGAGGCCATGGCCTCCGCGGCCGACGCGGCCTCGGCCTGTGCCCGGGCCGCCTCCTGCTGCAGGAGGGCTTCCCGGTTTGAATCATTGCGCTGTTTCATGCTGACCAGCAGGACGGCGGTTTCCATCACCACGATGAAGGCATGCAGCCCGGTACGGGCAAGGTTCGCCGCAAGGTCACCGCCCGGATAGACGAGACCGGGCAGCAAGAGGCTGAAGGACAGGTGATGCGCCGCCACGAGCACCAGGGCAAAAACCAGGGCATAGGGGTTGCTCAGGGTGGAGACGATCGCCAGCGCCGCAAAGAAGAGCATGTGTGAATCGATCTGCCACGGATGCCCGGCCAGCGCGGAGGTGAACAGGATGCACTGCCCGACAAAGCAGGAGCTGAGCACAAAATGCCGGGTTGAGACCTGCATGTATTTGGTCAGCATCGACAGGACGCCAAGCCCCACGCTCAAGAGCGCAAAGAGCCACCAGGTTTCAAGCCCGTTCAGAAAATGCGCCGCCAGCGCCGGAAGCGGCAGGATGACCCAGCCGGACATCTTCAGCGCCGCGCTGCGTTTGCCGCCAGACAGGTGATCCGCCTTGCCCGACGGAAAAGGCCGCTTCAGCTGTTGCATAATTCCAAGATCCTTCGACCATCAATCACAAACCAGGCGCCATGCCGGTAGAGTTGCGCGACAGAGCCGTCGTCCCGCAGATCCACCAGCGCGCCCATCGGGGCCCTTTGCGGACCCACTTCCTGCAGTTGAGCATCCTTGACCACTTGCGCGGCAGTCTTGCTCCATGGCTTGGAGATGACCAGTGCAACGCCGCCCGCAACCGGGGGATCCCCGGCGACAAGCACCAAGAGCGGCGACAGCACCACAGCCATCACCGACGTGCCAATCACAAATGGATTCATGATCTCCTCCACACGGGACTCTGGATAGTGGGAAATCCTTTCCGAATGCTTGATGGTCACGTCAGGTCACCGGCCCTCTTTCACAAATTGAAATGCACAGGCCCACCGTCGCTGCAACAGGTTCCACCCCATTGGGTCAAGAGCCATTGCTTTACCGCCGGCCCGAGCCGGGTCAGGGTTGCCAAAAAGCGCTTGGATAAAGGAACAGTCGGAATGAAGATCGGCTTTGTCGGCCTTGGAAATGTGGGAGGCAAGCTCGCCGGCAGCCTGCTGCGCAATGGCTTCGACCTCACGGTTCACGACCTCAACCCGGCCCTGGTGGCGGAGTTTGTCGCGCGCGGAGCCAGGGCGACCAGCGGTCCGCTGGCGCTGATGCAGTCCTGCGATGCGGTCATCACCTGCCTGCCCTCCCCGGCGGCCTCGGCGGCGGTGGTGGAAGAGATGCTGCCCGCCGTCGACAGCTCCAAGATCTGGATGGAGATGTCCACCACCGACGCGGGCGAGATCAAGCGCCTCGCGGCCCTGGTGGAAGCGCGGGGCGGCGCCACGCTGGAATGCCCGGTTTCGGGCGGCTGTCACCGGGCGGATACCGGCAATATCTCGATCTTTGCCGGCTGCGACCGCGCCACCTTCGAGCGGATGCTGCCGACGCTGACCACGCTCGGCCGCCGGGTGCTGCATACCGGCGAGATCGGCAGTGCCTCGCTCCTCAAGGTGATGACCAATTACCTCGCCACCGCAAATCTCCTGACCTGCTGCGAGGCGCTGGTGACGATGAAGGCCGCGGGGCTGGATCTGAACACCACCTACGAGGCGATGAAGATCTCCTCCGGGACCTCCTTCGTGCATGAGACCGAAAGCCAGGTGATCCTGAACGGATCGCGCGACATCTCCTTCACCATGGATCTGGTGAAGAAGGACATCGGCCTGTTCCAGACCATTGCCGATGCCCATGGGGTGCCGCTGGAGATCAGCCCGCTGATGGTCGAGATCTTTGACGACGGGATCGCACGCTTCGGGCCACGGGAACTCTCTCCCAACATCATCCGCCGCCTCGAAGAGGCGACAGGTCTTTCGATCACCGCCCCCGGCTTTCCCGCCGAAATGGTCGATGACGAACCGGAGGAGCCCGGCTACGAGGTCATCCCCACCGGTCTTGCGGCACCGCTGGCGAAAGTGCTGGCCGAGAAGATCCCCGCCGAGTGACCGCCCGTCGCGCCCGGCGCCAGTCAGACAGGACCACAAATGGGGCGCGGATTGATCCCGCGCCTCGCTTCCCTGGACTTATTTCCTGGTGTCGAATGCCAAACCACGGCGACTCGACCTTCCTGATTTTCTGAATCATGGCGTCGCGCCGTGCCAAGCGATCTCGACCCAACTGCCACGCCTTTTCGACCCAAACCGCACCGTCACTGCGAGCCGCATGAAGGTCAGCAGCGCGGGACGGAGGGTAATCCCCCCATTTTTGCGGGGGCTTGGTCGTAGAATTTACGCGGCCATTCTCAGTTTCTGGGCGGGGGTCAT
>CAKZRP010000003.1 GCA_937146765.1 uncultured Paracoccaceae bacterium
GCCCGTTGGAGCGCACTCATACCTGTCGCGGGGGGTAAATTGAACTGGCAAATTTGCCCCCTGCCCGCACAGGAAGCATTTGACAGCCCCGCCCGCACAGGCCACCTAAGAGCCATGCAAACCGCTCTCATCACCGGCTCGGCCGGCTTCATCGGCTACCATCTCGCGGCCCGGCTTCTGGCCGCAGGCTGGCAGGTTGTGGGGCTTGATTGTCTGTCCCCCTATTATGACGTCACCCTGAAAGAACGCCGCCATGCGATGCTGGCGGACAACCCGCGCTTCACGCCGGTGATCGGCAAGCTGGAAGACCCCGGTCGCCTGATGGGGCTGTTTGACACCCACAAACCCGATGCGGTGATCCATCTCGCCGCCCAGGCCGGGGTGCGCCATTCCATCGAGGCGCCGCGCGACTACCTCGAGGCCAATCTGATCGGCACGTTTGAGCTCTTGGAGGCCGCCCGCGCCCATCCGCCTGCGCATATGCTGATCGCCTCCACCTCCTCGGCCTATGGTGCCAACACGCAGATGCCCTTTGACGAGCGTCAGCAGGCCGATCATCAGATGTCCTTTTATGCCGCCACCAAGAAGGCGGGCGAGACGATGGCCCATTCCTATGCCCATCTCTATGGTCTGCCGACCACGATGTTTCGGTTTTTCACCGTCTATGGCCCCTGGGGCCGGCCGGATATGGCGCTGTTCAAATTCACCAGGGCGATCGAGGCCGGTGAGGCGATCGATGTCTACAACCACGGGCAAATGAGCCGGGATTTCACCTATATCGATGATCTGGTCACCGGCATCACCGGGCTGATCGACGCGGTACCGGGGGATCAGCCGGTCTCGGAGCAGGACAACCTCAGCCCTGTCGCGCCGTTCCGGGTGGTCAATATCGGGGCCTCAAAGCCCACGCCGCTGATGGACTATATCGCCGCGCTGGAAACCGCGCTGGGGATCACCGCCGAGAAAAACCTGATGGAGATGCAGGCCGGAGACGTGCCGGCCACCTGGGCAGACACGCGGTTGCTGAGCCAGCTCACCGGCTATGAACCGCAGATCAGCGTCAAAGAGGGCGTCGCGCGGTTTGTTGCCTGGTACCGGGCGTATTACGGCAAGCCGCAAGACTGATCCAGGGCAGGGCTGATCCAGGGGGGCTGATCCGGGGCGACATGCGCCGCCGAGCTGTCATCTTTCCCCAAATACTCGCGCCGCAGGCCTCCCGATTTCCGTGAAATCGGGATCAGGGCACCCTCCTTAATTAGGTCAGCATGATTGACCAAATGTTTCGCGTGCGAAACATTTGGTCCGAACCGGACCTATTTTGATCCGCACCCCATGCGCCCGATCCCGCCCCCTCATCAGCTTGTGATCCGGGCAAAATTCCGGTTCCCGCCCCTTGCCCGGACGTATATGTCTGATCCCCAACACTCCGCCAGCTCAAGCGGGGGACATGAGGCAACAGCAAAGGACCACCCCCATGCGCATTGCAATGATTGGCACCGGATATGTCGGATTGGTCTCCGGCGTCTGTTTTTCCGACTTTGGCCATGATGTGGTCTGTGTCGACAAGGACGCGGCCAAGATCGCGCGGCTGCAGGCGGGTGAGGTGCCGATCTACGAGCCGGGGCTTGAGGATCTGATGGCGCGCAATGTGGCGGCGGGGCGGCTGTCCTTTACCGATGATCTGGCCACGGCCGTTGCCGCGGCGGATGCGGTGTTCATCGCGGTCGGAACGCCAACGCGGCGCGGCGATGGTCATGCCGATCTCACCTATGTGATGGCTGCCAGCGAAGAGATCGCCGCCGCCCTGCAGGGCTATACCGTGGTGGTGACCAAATCCACCGTGCCGGTGGGCACCAACCGGCAGGTGAAACAGGTGATCGCCAAATCCAACCCCGCGGCGGAATTCGACGTGGCGTCCAACCCGGAATTCCTGCGCGAAGGGGCGGCGATTGATGACTTCATGCGCCCCGACCGGGTGGTGGTCGGCGTGCAGAACGACCGCGCCGCCGAGGTCATGGCAGAGATCTACCGCCCCCTTTACCTGCGCGATTTCCCGATCCTCACCACCGATCTCGAAAGCGCCGAGATGATCAAATATGCCGCCAATGCCTTTCTGGCGACCAAGATCACCTTCATCAACGAAATCGCCGGTCTCTGCGAACGGGTGGGGGCCGACGTCAAGGAGGTCTCGCGCGGGATGGGGCTGGACGGGCGCATCGGCAACAAGTTCCTGCATGCAGGCCCCGGCTATGGCGGATCGTGCTTTCCAAAGGACACCGCCGCGCTGGCCCGCATCGGTCAGGATCATGCCTATCCGATGCAGATCACCGAAACCGTGATGCGCGTCAATCACGAGGTCAAGGCGCGGATGCTGGAGAAGCTGCGCGACGCCTGCGACGGCAGTTTCAACGGCAAGACCATCACCATTCTGGGCGTGACCTTCAAACCCAATACCGATGACATGCGCGAGGCGCCGAGCCTCACCATCGTGCCGGCCCTCATCGGCGGCGGCGCCAAGGTGCGGGTGGTGGACCCCCAGGGCGAGGCCGAGGGGCGCGATCTCCTGCCCGGTGTCAAATGGGAGGACGATCCCTACAAGGCAGCGCGCAATGCCGATCTGGTGGTGCTGCTGACCGAATGGAATGAATTCCGCGCCCTCGATCTCAAGGCGCTGGCGCGCAAGATGGCCCAGCCCCGCATGGTGGATCTGCGCAATATCTACACCGCCAAATCCGCCCGGCAGGCGGGCTTTGAAACCTATATTGCCGTTGGGCGCTGATCTGACGTCCCCCTGACGGCTCTGCATGAAAAAGACCCTGATACAGCCGTATCAGGGTCTTTTTTCGTCTCGCTCTCTTCTGGTGGGCTCAGCGGCCGCGCTGGCGCAGCCAGGCCTTGAGATCGGCCATCAGCGCCGTGTCGACCCCAGGGCCTGTCAGCTCGATCCGCTGATGCGAGGGGGTAAAGCCGAGATAGACCCCTGCGCCTGCAGGCATGCTCACCCGTTCGCCCTCGCCGATCTGATCGGCCGGATCCAGGCTGCGCACCCGCGGGGTCAGCGCAGGACGGTCGGCTGTGGGGGCCTGCGTCGGCGCCGCTGCGGGGGTCGGTCCTGCCGAGGGGGCAGGGGCTGTGTCCTCGCCAGAGTCCCCCCCTGTGCCACCGGCCTCATGGGCGGCGAGCAGCTCGCTCAGCAGCGCCTGTTCCTCTTCGGCATCCGCACAGGGCTGATCGCGCAGCGCCTGCGCCACCTCCCGGGCAAAATCGGGGCTCTGGGCAAAGGCGCGCGCCAGCCCCAGACCCAGTTTCTCGCGGATCGCGGTGGGAAAGCGCAGCTCGCTATCCAGCGCCTCGACCAGGGTGACAAAGCTGCCGATCTTGGAGCGCTTGGCGCGGGTGGCATTGGCAAAGAGCGACTGCAGCGCGTATTTCTGGCTGGTATAAACCCCCTCCCTGAGCGCCCGCACCGCAATGCGCGCGCGCTCGTAATGCGACAGGTTCACCCGGATCTCGTTTTCCTCGACCATCGCCACATAGGCCTCTTCGGCGCTCTCGGGCTGGATCACCAGCGCCTTGATGGTGGCAAAGGCGGGATCATTGGTTTGCGCATAAAGCCTGCGCATCGCCGTCAGGCGCCGCCAGCCGGAGATCAGACCATGGGTCTTGCCCGCCGCATGCCCGCCCAGGGCAACCACCTCGATCGGGGTCTGCTGGCCGCGGGCGCGCAAGGACCCGGCCAGCGCCGCCATCTCTTCCTCGTCCTGTTCCAGCCGGTCGCGCACCAGATGGGTTTCGTCAATGGCGTCAAGCGCGATCTCTTCGACCAGCAGCCCCTTGGCGCGGGCGTTTTCCAGCACCGATGTCAGCTCCTGCAGCGCGCCCTCAGCCGCCGCCTCAGAGGCCACTTGCGCAATGGGCGGCGACGACAGCGCCCCCGGCCCTCCAAGCCCCGTGCGCCCCGCCGAGGGGCTGAGATAGCTGTTCTGTGCCGGTGAAAGACGTTTGCGTTTTGCCATATGTCTGGTCTCCTACAGCGCCGTCTGGGGTGGGGCGGAGTGCTGGCCCGTGGCCTCTGTCTCCGCGTTGTGCCCCCAGTATGGCATCCTAATCCGTATCTGCCGTTACTGGGCCGCGCGCTGGGTCTGCAACGCCTCGCGCCGCCACACCGCCAGCAACAGCCGCTTGAACGCCGCATAGGTGGCATCAAAGGTCTCGCGGCCACGGGCATAGGTTTCGCGGTTGAAGTCGCGGTAATCGGCCTCGTAGATGCCGTTGACCTGCTCGCCGGCCTGACCGATCAGCGCGGTGTAATCCTGCCGGTGCGGCGACAGGGTGGGGCCAAGATAGGCCTGCATGAGCGCCGCCAGCTCGCCCTGCTGGGCGCTGTCATAGCGGGTGATCACCGTGCGCACCGCATCCCATTCAAAGGCAATCTCCGGCCGCCCCAGCG
>CAKZRP010000004.1 GCA_937146765.1 uncultured Paracoccaceae bacterium
GCGGAATTCCTCGGTCGGTCGTGATGCCATCTGTGTTCTCCTTTAAGGCGCGATACGTGGTCAAAGGAGCGGCACAATCCCGCGACAGGTCCAGTCCCGCCTTGTCGCGGGGCTGCGCCGCGAAAGGGCGCGCGGCACCCCCATCGGGGCGCTCTGTTCGGGCGCCTATATCCTTGCCCGCGCCGGATTCCTTGATGGCCTGCAGGCGGCGATCCACTGGGACTATCACGACAGCTTCATGGAGGCCTTTCCCGAGGTGAACCTGGTGCGCAATGTCTTCGTCGCCGACGAGAAACATGTGACCGCCTCGGGCGGCACTGCCACCGCCGACCTGATGCTGTATCTCATCGAACGCGACCACGGCTATGACCTCTCGGTCGCGGTGGCGGATCAGATGGTCTACAATGCGGTGCGCAATGCCACGGCGGCGCAGCGGGTGTCGCTGCAATCCAGAAACGGGATGCGCAATACCCATCTGGCCAAGGCGATCCAGGTGATGCATGACAACCTCGAAACTCCGGTCTCGCCCGCGATCATTGCCCGTGATCTCGGAATCTCCACCCGCCAGCTCGAGCGGCTGTTCGGCAAATACCTCAATTCCTCTCCCAAGAAATACTTCATGGAGATGCGGCTGGAGCGGGCCCGCCACCTGCTGTTGCAGAGCGAGGCCTCGATCACCGAGGTTGCCATGGCCTGCGGCTTTGACAGTCCCGGCCATTTCTCGCGGGTCTATCGCGCCGCTTTTGGGGTCACCCCGATGTTGCAGCGCGACAGGATGAGTTGAAGGACCAGGCGTGGTGCCCGGTCCTTTGTCGGGTCAGTCCAGGGATTTGTCGCTGGCGGCCACCTGACCGTCGATCCAGTAGCCTGCCGCCTTCATCCAGTCCTTGCGGTGACCGCGCGCCAGGATCTCGGATTTGAGCGCACGGGCCACGGCCGCCTCCGCCGCGATGAAGACGAACCCCTTGCCCGCAGGCAGGGCGATGTCGGCCAGCGCCGCGATGAGGGGGGCGGGATCGCTGGCGCGTTGCACCGGGCGGTGTACCCAATGGGCGGTCACCTGCGCCGCGCTGTCGAACGGCTGCTGGTCGGCAGGTTCGGGCACGGCGACCAGGGTGATGGCTTCAACGCCGACGCCCAGTTCCTCCACCTTGCGGCCGATCGCGGGCAGGGCGGTCTCGTCCCCGATCAGCAGGTACCAGTCGAAGACCGGCGCGATCACAGATGAGCCGCGTGGCCCGCCGATGGAGAGGCTGTCACCGGGCTGCGCCGCCATGGCCCAGGCAGTGGCGGGGCCTGCGTCATGCACCGCGAAATCCAGCGTCAGCGTGCGGGCCTCGGTGTCATAGGCGCGCGGCGTGTAGTCGCGCATTTCGGGCTCGGTGCCCGTGCCGGGCAGGAACAGCTTGATGTGGTCGTCTGCACCGAGGCTGACGAAGTCGTGCAGGTCCTCGCCTTCCAGCACCACGCGGATCATATGCGGCGTGAGATAGCGCGCCTCGCGGACCGTGAGGTCCCGGCGGCGGGTCTCGTAGCGGTGCCGGATCAGCACCGCGGGCTCCGCCTCGGGGGATGCGCTGGGTGCGGCGGCCAGTTGATCCGCCAGCGTCGCGATCTGCTCGGCCACTCGCGCCACCTCGGTCGCATCCTGTGCTGCGGCACCAAATCGCGCCCGCAGCGCCGCCTTGAGCCGATCCATCGCCGCCAGGATCTCCGCCGGAGCCCCCTCGCGCCCCATCGGCGGCTTGCGGGTCAAAAGCTCCGCTCCCGCAGCGCGATTGGCGGTGAGAAAGGCCACGCCCTCCGGGGTGATCTCGGAACATTTGCGCCCCGCGCCGTCCGGGGAGATGCGCACATAGCCCATGTCCTCAAGCCAGGAGAGGGTCGGGTAGATGACCCCCGGGCTGGGGCTGTAACTGCCGTCAAAACGGCTCTCGATCAGCTTGATCAGCTCATAACCGTGGCGCGGCTGTTCCTCGATCATCATCAGGATCAGGAGCCGCAGTTCGCCATAGTCGAACAGGCGGTGACGTCGGCCTCCGCCTTTTCCGTGCCCCTTGCCATGTCCTCTGCCTGTCCGGGGGGTGGCCCGGTCCGCACTGTGCTGTCTCATCGCTGCATCCGTGTTTTCGATATATCGACATGTAAGATATATCGAAACTTTCACAAGGGAGCAGGGGCAGGAAATTTTCAGACGGCACAGGTCTGACGCGGCCCGGCCGGGAGGCGGGTCGGGCAGGGGCCGCAGCAATGGGTCACGCTCAGGGCTTGGCGGGTGCGGCAGGAGAGGGGCGGATATAGGCCACCGGCCAATCCAGCTCGGCGCCAAGGCCGCTGAGGCGCAGATGACCGGGGCCCGCCAGGCTGAGGCAGAAGGCGGCTTGCGCCTCGATACAGAGCCGCGCCCCCTCGATACGGTAGGGCAGGCCCTCGGCGATGATCTCGGTCTCCCACCAGTCGCGCGCCAGGGTGGCGGTGCCATCCGGGCGCAGGTCGATCAGGTCGAAGTCCGGTGCCGCCTCGTAGTCCTCCGGTCGGCTGAAGGCCCAGAGTTGGCCCGGCGAAAACTCGGGCACCGGAGTCACCGGATCAAGGCGCAGGGCGCGTTGGGCCTCGTCCGAGAGGGTGCGGAAACGGTCGGTGGGGATCTCCGCCGCACCGGCGAGATCCCGAAGGCGCACATAGCGCGGCAGGGTCGCCCAGAGGCCTATGGGGCGCAAGCCGAGTTTCGGCTCCTGATCGTTTTCGAGGAAGTAGACGCTGAAGGCATCGCCTGGCCCTGCATTGGCGTAGATGGTGCAGCTTTCGTGCCGCGACAGGACCTGCCGCAGAAAGGCCGTGGGCTCGGGCCGCCCAGCGGCGCTGTCATACTCATAGTCGACCAGCAGAAGATCCTCCGGCAGAGGCAGATAGGGGTCTGGTCCCTCCTCAAGGCGTCGGACCTCGTAGCCCCAGGACAGGAGGTCCGACGCCCAGTCGCGCGCCGGGATGCCGCGGAACCAGCCGGTGACATTGCCGCAGAGGAGCGCCCAGCTGCCCTCGTCGGTGGCAATCTCGGGCAGACCGGTCAGGCGGATATCATAAAGCCCGACCTCGTCGATGGTATCGACATAGGAGAACCGGTCCGCCCCATAGGTGCCGAGCATGGCCAGAAGCAGCGGTTTGGGGAACCGGCCGGTGGGGGCAAACAGATCCCTGCCCTGCAGGGCCTCGGTGATCAGCACCATGGTGCGGAGCGCGGTGCGAAAGCTCTCTTCGGCCAGCGCGGGGGGAATGGATTTTCCAAGCTTGTCGAAGGGGATATAGGGCGCGTGAAAGCCGAGCCGCGAGGTGACATCCATCACCCTGTAGGGCATCCGCCCGCCGCCGGAGGAATTCGACGATCCCATCGACCCGGCCATGAAGGCCACCGCGCAGGCCGAAAGACAGGCGGTTTCCGGCTCGATCACGGTGGCGATGCCTTCGGCGATCAGCAGCTTGGCGAGGTCGATCCCCGCAGTGAAGGAGCCGCCGGGACTGTCGAGGCAGAGCGAATGGCCCCGTGGCATCCCGTTGGGGAAGTTCACATAGAGCTCCGGCATCATCATGATGACGATCTCTTCGCTGTCGATGGCTGCGGCCAGCCGCTCCGCATCCCCGGGGGCGATGGATCCCGTCAGGCGCAGGGTGCAGCGCCCCTCGGCGATCTCGTCAAATCCGAGCGGGCGGGCCTGCAGGATCTCGATCTCGGCGGATGTGGCTGGGGCAGCGGCCAGTGGCAGGGCGGTGAGCAGGCAGAGAAGGAAACGCAGCATGGGTCAGTTGGTCCTGAGAAAGCAGAAACCGCCCGAGGGCCCCTCGGGCAGGCAGGTGACATCGGCCGTATCGGCTCCCAGGCCCTCGGTCCGGGCGGTGGTCTCCGCCAGATCCCAAAGGCGCCAGTGATAGTCCTGACCGGCGCCTTCCTCCTCCCAGTCCTGATCCGAGGGGAGAAGTTGCAGCGCCGTGCCCTCCGCATCGGCATAGCTGCGCGCAAGGTCATAGTCTCCGTCTGCGGTCCAATGCTCGCGATCGGTCTGGCGGCAGGCAAAGACCCCTGTCACCGCAGGCCCCGCATCGGCGCGCAGGCAGAGCCCCTCCGAGACCGTGGTCTGCCGCACCGCGCTGGCGGTGGCCTCCTCCGCGCTGTCGTCGGTCGCCAGCGAAAGGTCCCGCAGGGCCATCTCCGGTGGCCAGAACATCGGCGGACTCAGCAGGCGGTAGCGACCCAGTTCCACCCGCCCGGCGAAGGAGGTGGGCAACCGGTGGTAGCTGTCCGCCTCGGAGTCCTGCCGGAGCGGCCAATACCAGAGGTCGCACCCCCAGAGCCCGTCCGCCCCGTAGCCGAGCACCTCCTGCGCGCCGAAGCGGGTGCCGCTCTCATCCGGCTCCAGCTCGGTGAAATAGTCGAGATAGGCAAAGGGCGCATCCAGCGCCAGCGACTGGGCATGGGAACAGGCCAGATTGGCCACCAAAGGCGTCAGCTCCGGCGGCATGCGGATCGGGGCCACCGAGATGCCGAGGCGGGTGGCCTGTTGCACCGTGGTGATCTCGGTGAACTCCTCGGGCGGGGTTTCCAGCATCATCGTCAGCAGCGAGACCGGCACGTTGAGCCGCTGCATCTCGCGCTGCAGCAGGGCGACGGAGCGCAGGGCGGTGGCATAGGCCTCCCCCACGACACTGGCGCTGTAGCGCCCGTTCGGCACCGCCAGCGAGGGGGCGTGAAAGCCGAGCCGCGCGGTGGGATGCATCACCCGGTCCGGAAAGGGCGGCACCGTGGGGTCGTCATAGGCGATCCCGCCCATGAAGGCGACCGCGCAGGCCGACAGGCAGGTGCCGTCACGCTCCACCAGCGTTCCCAGGACATTGCTGTTGATGGTGACCGCCAGGGCGACCCCTTCGGCAAGGGCGCCGCCGGGGCTGTCGAGGCAGATGCGCCGGGCCACCTGTTGCTCTGCCGCCGAGGCCGCGCCGCCGGGCAGGCGCGCCAGCACCTGCGGCATCAGGGCCCGCAGCCGGGCAGTGTCGCCCGCCTCGATCGGGCCGCTCAGTCGCAGTACGCAGGCCGCATCTCCCGCCTCGGCCAGGGCGATTTCGGCGGCCCGGACCTGCGGGCTGGCCGTCAGGGCGACAAGCGCGAGATAGGCGAACAGGGGCAGGGGCGACAGAGGAGGGCGCATCATCGGATCCTTCGGAACTCGTGCCATGTTTGCGTCTCCGGGCAGGCGGGGTAAAGCACGGCGTCCCGCCACCAGTGTCGCGAGGAGCACAGCAATGGCATTGTGGACACAGGGCCGTCTTGCCAGGGATGCCCGTGCTTTGCATCATGGCGGCACCCCTGAAAGGAGTCGTCTCGATGCCCGCTTCGCGCGCCCCCCGGATTGTCCAGGCCCTCGCCTGCCCGGCCCTCGCTTGCCTGGCCCTTGTCGCCATGCCGGCCCGTCTGGCCGCCGACGAGCCGGTCTTCTTCCTGCTGACCGCGCAGAACCTCAGCTGCCTCAAGTCCCATGCGCAGGACTATGCGCCGCAGGGGGACGAGACCAGTTTCATCACCGTCGCCGATTGCGGCAGCGAGGGGGCGGGCACCGGCAGCCTGCTCGATCAGGTGCTGAACTCCGCGCCCGACATGACCATCGTGGCCGAGGACGGACCCGATCCGGTGGTTGCCCTCACGGCAGAGGATTTCGCCTGTCTCGAACGGCTCGACATTCCCGAACAGGAGGGGCTGCTGGCCTTCTTCCCGGAAGCCTGCAATGTCGAACCCAGAAACTGAGGCGCCGCGGCGGCGGATCACCCTCGACGACCTGACCAAGATGCTCGGCGTCGCGGTGGCGGTGATCGGCGTCGGTAAATATTTCTACGACAAGGCCGAAGCGGCCGCGCATGAGGCGCAGGCGCGCGCGATCTCCTATATCGAGGCCTATGGCTCCGACCCGGTTCTGGGCGCGCGCGAGGCGCTCTATGGGTTCTGGGCCGATCAGCCGGAGCTGGTGAAGATCTTCGGCACCGAGGCCCTGTCGGAGCGGCAGTATCAGGCCATGCTCTCGGCCAGCCTGTTTCGCAGCGACAAGGATGTGCAGATCCGCGCGCCGCTCCTGCTGATGGACAATTTCTACAGCCAGATGAGCTTCTGCGCCAAGGCTGAGCTCTGCGATCGTGCCATTCTCGACAGCTATTTCTGCGAGATCACCCAGAAGAACGTGGTCGCCTATGGCCCCTTTTACGAGCGGGTGCGCGGCGTCACCGGCGATGGCGGCATCGGGGCGGAAATGGCGGCTTTTGCCGCGCTCTGCCCGGCGGGGTGACTGGCGCCTGACGCCGACCCCGGGCGCCCGCGCCCCGCTGGCCTGCGGTGGCGGCAAAGGTTTTGTCGCCCGGCTTCTTTAACGTATCCTTAACCCATCTGCATTTGACCGATTTGATTCGTCGCACCCCAGCGGCCTCGAAAGGAGCTGAGATGGGATCCATTCTTTTTGTCGCCCTGCTTCTGGGCGGGCTTGTCATGGGCGGTTCCGGCGATGATGACGAGGGCAACGATCCCGATCCCATCGATGACGGGCTGGAGGAGCCGGGCGGTGGCCCTCGGACCCTGACCGGCACCGAGGGCGATGATACGCTCGAAGGGGGAACGGGCGACGATCTGCTCAGCGGCGGGCGGGGCGACGACAGCCTCACCGGCGGGGCGGGCAACGACCGGATTTCGGGCGAACGCGGCGATGACCTGATCTATGACGCCTCCGGCTCCGACACCGCGATCGGCGGCAGCGGCGATGACATCCTGATCCTGCGGGACGAGGAGAGCGGCGCGCCGGACGTGCTGTCGGGCGGTGCCGGGTCGGACGTCCTCTGGGGCGATGACGGCGATCACCTGACCGGCGGCAGCGACACCGATGTCTTTGTGGTGCCCTTCGGGCCCTCTGGCAGCGAGCCGGTGATCATCTCGGATCTCGATTTCCATCGCGGAAGCGACGGCGAGGAGCCCGACCGGGTGGTCTTTGTCACCGAGGAGGGCGAGATCATCCCGCGCTCCGCCTTCTTTGACGGCACCTATGCGGTGGGGATCGGGGATCTCTCCGAGGGGCGCGGCGCCGGGGTCTATGTCGGCAACCAGCTGGTGGCGGTGATCGAGGGGCAATCGGCGGAGGATCTGTTCTACGAGACGATCTGGATCGGGAACTTCTCGCCCGAGGTGGTGGAGGCCTTGGGCGGCGAGGTGCCGAGCGAGGGCAGTCTCGGGCGCGATCAGCTCTTTGGCGGCAGCGGCGATGACACGCTGACCGGGCGCGGCGGCGGCGACTATCTGGATGGGCGCGACGGCGACGATGTGATCGACGGCATCGACGCGCCGGGGGCCGAGGCCCAGGGCGACACGCTGGTGGGCAATGCCGGCGACGATCTCCTGCGCGGCGACAGCGGCGACCAGATGGCGGGGGCCGCGGGCGATGACAGCTACGAGATCCAGCTGGCATCGGACGTGCAGGACCATGAAGCCCTGCGCATCCATACCTACAGCCTCAGCGCCCATGAGGGCGCGCCGGAGCTGATCACCCTGCTGGACGACGAGGGCCAACCGCTGACGGCGGAGGAGGTCGCGGCGAACCTCGATGTGGAGGATGCCGAGGACGGCAGCGGTGCCACCCTCATTTACAACGGCATTCCCATCGCGGTGATCGAGGGGATCACCGCAGCGGAACTCGGCGCGCCGGCAGGCTGGCTCGGCAATCTCGAACGCGAGGCCCATACCGGCACCTCCGCCCCCGCCTTCTCCGGCACCGAGGTCACCGTGATCTCCGCCACCAGCGGCGACGAGGCGCTGGACGAGGCCTTCTTTGGCGGCAATCTGGTGTTCTCGATCAATTCCGAGAACGGGCTGCCGACGGAGCAGTTCACTGCCGCCGCCGAGGCGCTCGACATCACCCACCTCCGCTTTCCGGCGGGGCAGGGCGACAGCGGCAATATCGAGGTGGACGGCGAAAGCTTCCTCGACATCCTGCAGATGGAGCAGGACGCGCAGGGCAACTGGCAGCTGCGCCCCGAATTGCAGGCCATGCTGGACTGGGCGCAGGAGCATGACGTCAAGGTGACGCTGGTGCTGCCCACCAAGAATTACACCATGGAAGAATATGAGGATCTCGACGACGAGATCGCCCGCTTTGCCGAAACCGTCCTGACCTCCTATGGCGATACGGTGGAGGCCTTCGAGATCGGCAATGAATACTGGTCGATCGGCGAGACGGAATATGGGGCCAAGGCCAATATCGCCACCCTCGCCCTGGCGCAGGGGATGCAGGAACTGGGGCTTGCCCCCGACGACCAGCCCGCGATCCTGGTGCAGATGGCCACCCCCAATGCGGGCTCTGAATTCCACTCCTCGGTGGATGATCGCGGCTTTCAGGCCCGGTTGCGCGATGCCAATCAGACCATCATCGACCAGCTGAGTCCGGAGGCCCGCGCCGAAATCGACGGCGCGGTGGAGCATTACTACTACAATCAGGACGACCTGGCCTTTGAGGGCGGCTCGCGCGAGGTCACCAATATCGACCGCGATTACTCGGTCTGGACCGAGACCTTTGGCGAGGATCTGGATCTGCACATCACCGAATGGAACGTGCGCACCACCACCACCGGCGAGACCGGCCTGCGGGCCGCTTCGGTGATGACAGAGATGGCGGCGCGGATGGCCGATCTCGGGGTCGATGCGGCCCATGTCTGGCCGGTGCAGCACAATACCACCAGCGACCTTGCGGGCCGCCCCTCCGAGGAGGTGGTGACCGATGCCGAGGGCAGGGTGCTCAGCACCATCAACGGCGCCATGTTCGACCTGATGTCCTCCAGCCTTGTCGGCCTCACCCCGGTGGAGATGGAGCTGGAAGGCGGCGCGGCGGAGGTCAACCTGACCGCCTGGCAGTCGGAGGATCGCACGGTGATCTATGTCGCCTCGCGCTCGCTCGATGTGCTGGATCTGGAGCTCGACCTCTCGGTGCTGGTGCCGGAGTTCTCGCAGGCCTCGGCGGTGCGGATCAGTGCCGACACCTCCGCAAGCTCCAGCGACGGGGTGCATTTCGTGCCCCATCTCGGCTTTCAGGAGGCCGACAGCGTGCTGGTGGACGGGCAGCGCTATTACATCAACGAAAACGATGTGCGCGCGGCGCTGACCGATCTTGAGATCGACGACACCACCGTCGAGCTGAGCCTGAACCCCTTCGAGGTGATCGAGATCACCTTTGTGACCTGAGCCCGTGGCTAGGCGCGGCCCGTCCCGCGGGCCGGGGTTGCGCGATCCTTAAGCCCGCGTACGGGCTGTGAAGGGCCTTTCCACAAAGCTCTGTCAGAGTGTCGGATATCCCGATCGGATCTCCTCTCTCTGAAACAAGGATCGCGTCATGCCCGCCACAGATCATTTTTCCGGCCACGGGGCCGGTCTTGAATCCCCTGCCACCGGCCTCCTGCCCATCACCCCCAGCGACTCGAGCGATCTCGCGATGATCCCCCGTGCCCTGATGGTGGCCGAGGCGGGTGATGTCGCCGTGGTGATGAAGGACGGCAGCAGCGGCATCCTGCCCGCCCTGCAACCGGGGGTGCCCTATCCGGTCCGGGTGCGCCGGGTGCTGGTCTCCGGCACCGAGGCCACCGGCATCGTGGGGCTCTTGTGATGCGGATCGCTGTGACACTGGCGCTGGCTGCGCGCCCCAAGGGCCCCGGCTGGATCACCCGCACCCTGCGCGCCGCCGGCGGCGATGTGATCGTTCTGGCCCTCACCGCGATGAAACCGCGGCTGAAACGCAAACCCGACGGCGCGGCGGAGGTTCGGTGAATGGCTGATTTCCAATATCGCATCAATGGCAATGCCTGGGTCACGGTCGAGGGCGCCTCGCTGCCCTATACGATCGAGGCCGGCGAGGATGACACGGTGGAAGTGCGCGCGATCGGTGCGCCGGTGGAGGCGCCGCTGGTGCCGCCCACCCTTGGCCTGCGCGGGCTGATCCCCGACAGCGCCGCCGACTTTCGCATCGTGACGGAGTGGGAGACCCCGCCGGCGGGGCTGAGCTGGGACAGTGCCGCCGGTGCGCTGGTGGCCTCCGGCAGCCAGGCCTATACGCTGCTGAATTACCCGCTGCCCGCGCCGCTCGTGGCCGGGGATCCCTATGCGGCGGTGATGGAGGTCACCAACCTCACCGCCGGCACCACGCGCCCGCGCCTCGAGGGGGGCGGGGCCTCCTTCTCTCACGTGACGCCAATCACCTACAATTGCACCACCGTGCGCCGTTTCGTGCCTACGGTGAACCATACCGATCTGGTGCTGGTGCTGCCTTCGGACCTGGTGGGCCGGGTGGGCTATGCCAATCTCTTTGCGCTGAAGGACCGCATCGCCGCCCCGGCCGACATCTATATCTTTGCAGGCCAGTCGAACATGGTGGGCGGCAGCGCCACCGCCGACTGGGATCCGGCCCTCGACCGGCCGGTGCTGGAGGCGCTGGCGGTTGCGGGCTTCGGGCGGGGCGCGGATGGCTATACCAATGACGGCAGCGGCGCGAGCATCAACCCCGCCTTTGACAGCGGTTACGGGATCGGGGACCCGGTGCCGATGGTGCATCCGGTGACGCATAACTCTCCCAACCTCGGTCGGGTCAGCCCGGCGGGGCACGTGATGCGCCATCTGGTCGACCATGCGCCCACAGCGGGGCGCGAGAAGGTGGCGGCCTGCATGGCGGCGGCGGATACCGATCTCTTCTTCCATTGGGACCCGGCCAGTGACGGGCGCATGTATGACCTGATGGTCGCCAATGTGAACGCGCTCCTGGCGCGCAATCCCGGCTCTCAGGTCAAGGGCCTGTTCTGGTGCCAGGGCGAGAGCAGCGATGCCACCGGCTATGCCGCGCTCTTCAACAGCGTGATCGACGGGCTGCGCAGCCAATGGGGGCAGTTCCCGCTGGTGATCATGGAGATCGGCGGCCAGCTCGAATGGGGGGCGACGGCGGCACTGAAGGCCGAGCAGATGAAGCTCGCCACCGGATCCGGCGCGGCCGAGGAGCTGGCGGATTGCCTCTATGTGCCCCGGCCAGCGGGCGCGACCTTCATCCCCGGCGATGACGTCCACTATGACGGGGCGACCAACCGCCTGCGCGGGCAGGCGGCGGCGGCGGCCTTCCTCGCCGCCTTCGGGTAAGCAAGACGAGCCGGTTGCTGAACTGGATCGAAAGCCCCCCGTATTGGGGGCTTTCGGGATGGGCTCATCCCACGCCGACCAGGATGGTCCCGCCTCGGCGATCAGACCCCGGCTTGCGTCGGCTGGGGGGCAGGGGGCTGCGCCACGGGCCGTGCCAGCACCAGCCGCCGCAGCACCCGCGTCGCGGTCAGTTCAACCGTGTGATAGGTGAACCAGGCCAGCGCCGGAATGAGGGTGAAGCTCAGGACCCAAAGCATCCAGCCTTCCAGATGCAGGAGCCGCGACAGCACGGCCAGTACATAGATATGCAGCAGATAGAGCGAATAGGACATCTCGCCCGAAATCACCGACAGGCGTTTCAGCCAGCCCCTGGAGGCAAAGAGAGCTTCGCCTGCCAGACAGGCGGCCAGCAGAAATGCTGCTATAAGACCGTGGTCGAGAATCCTGTCATCAAAAGGCAGCACGGCCGTCATAAGTAAAAAAGAAATCATTGAGAGTGAAATCATCAAAAAAGGCCGCGACGTGCTGAATTGATTGCGGTGGGCGAGAAAGGCCTTTGCAATTGCCATGCCCATGATGAATTCAAGCATCAGTGAGGATTTGTAGAACTCCAGCCCAAACCCCGCCCCCTCCGGCACCGCGAGGGTGGCGAGGAGCATCAGCGCCACAACGAGGCTCGAGGCGATCTCGAAGCGATGCCGGTGGCTGATCCGCATGGCGATCGCGAAAAGGAGATAGAACATCATTTCGAAATTCAGCGTCCAGCCCAGCCCCAGCAAGGGTTGGAACTCTTGCGTGGTGGTCCAATGCGGCACGAAGATCAGCGACAGCAGGAGATGCTGGAGCGAGAACTCCGCGTTCTTCAACAGGGAGGGAGCGGCGATGGCCACCGCGGCGACGCAGAATGTGGCCAGCCAGTAGAGCGGCACCACCCGGATCACTCTTTTTATCAGGAAATTGCTTTTGTCCGATTCTGTTACAAAGAATATGACAAAACCGGAAATGACGAAAAAAAGATCCACTCCGGCTCCGCCATACATGGAAAGCCCGGTTTCCAGGCGGACATGTGTGAGAAGCACCAGGGCGGCCGCGAATCCTCGGAGGAATTGAATCGAGTATATTGTGTTCTTCATTTTTGAATTCCCTCTTGCTGTAATTGCAGGAGCGAGGGTATTCGCCTTATTTGACGCGGCAATTTTTAAAAACAATTTTAAGGTGAGTTTGCGGAGAATTGATGCCCTCCATGGGGGAGGCGCCTTGTGGCGGGCAAGGTGCCCAGTCTTGCGGCCTGTCTTCAGTCCTGTGGACGGCACGCTCCGAGGTCGGAAGGCGAAGGGATCCCGCAGCTTGCGCGTGCACGCGGGCCTGCAGAGCCATCTGATCCGTGAAACATCTCCCGACTGCTCGGCGGATTTCTGCGATTATCATTTATTTTCAGTGCTTTGCCGACTGCATGGATTTTTTTCTGTGGAAAGGCGGGAAAATGACGTTTCTGCGCTTGACGCCCCCCACACCCTGAGAATATTACACCCCAACGTTCAGCCACGGTGCTGAACGACAGCAGCAAGCGGTTGTAGCTCAGTTGGTTAGAGTACCGGCCTGTCACGCCGGGGGTCGCGGGTTCGAGCCCCGTCAACC
>CAKZRP010000005.1 GCA_937146765.1 uncultured Paracoccaceae bacterium
GCCCCGAAGAAGCCATTGGCCTTCATCTCGCGCGCGGTCTGCCAATGGGTCTGGCCAAAGCGTGTCAGGGCGGACCCTGACAGGGCGAGGCTCAGCATCATGCCGGCGGCGGCAAAGCTGCCGATGATCAGATGGATGAGCTGGGCATCCTCGGGGCGGCGATCGAGAATCGCCAGATAGTTCTGCGCGATATAAGCAAAGTCGAACTCGGCCCCGAAGCCGAGATCCTGGTAGGTCAGCACCGCCGAGGCGATGGTGTAGCCTATCGCGGCGGTCACCAGCGTCACGAGCAAGACACCCGTGGCGATCCGCACCTTTCCCATGGAGGCGCTCAATGGACCTGACCCCTCTCGGTTTCGCCATCCACGTCTGTCGCGCGGTGTTTTTCGTATTCGGCGTCGGCGAGATCATCGACCACTTGGCGCAGGGCCTCGGTGTTGGCCGTCGCGGCATCCGATTGCAGGTAGACCTTGGCCACATAGAGCCGGTCGAGACGGTCCTCGAGAACCTTGTCCAGCGCATCGGCATCGCCGGAAGTGAGCCGGCCCAATTGGCGGTCGTCTAGCACCCGCGCGATCTCCTCGCGGAAAGCGTCCCGCTCCGCCTCGGTCTCGAAGGGCGCGGACAACTCTCCCGCCCGCTCATGATCCAGGACACGCACAATCTCGTCTGCGATGCGGTCGGAACGTTCAGACAGCGGCGCAGTTTCATCGCGAGCCGCGAGAACTTCGTCGCGGGTGCCAACCCCAAGCCCCTCGCGCATCACGGTTTCGCGGCGGACCTGATTGATGGCCTCCGTGTCGCGTATCTCGGCGACGGCCGCATAGGTCGCGCCGAGCCCACGGGTGAGGTGGGACGGCATGTCCGGATAGCGCGCGCGCAAGTCATCTGCGACAGCATCCGCAACGGACGTGCGGAGGTCGCGTACCTCCATGATCCGGTCGACCTCGCGGGTGATCTCGCTGGCGCGGGCCACATCGGTGATGGTCTCCTTGTAGGGCTCAGACCGGTCGATCACATCGCCAGGCCGTGCGAGCAGTTCCGGATGTGCTTCGAGATACGTGCGCTGCTCCGTCTCGATCCGGCGCTCCGCCCTTGAGACAACCTCCCGCTCCCGGTCGTCGATCTGCTGCGCTGTCAGACCCTCCGTGCGCATCTCCTGACGGATTGTCCCTTCCATCTCCCGGACCGCGTCCTCCTGATAGTGGAACCGCTCGCTGACCGGTTCGGCTTCCACAACGCCGTCCCGGCGCAGCACGTTTTCCCGCTCCAAAAGCGTGCCAAGTTCGACGTGCACATCGTTGAGAATATCGCGCGCCTGTTCCAGATCGGCGCGGCGTTCAAGGTTCAGATCGCGCGCCTCAGCCACTTTGGAGAGATCATTGGCGATCCATTGATGCTCGAGCGCTGCATTTGAGGCGCCCGTCTCGATCCGGGCCACCACTTCCGATGTGCTGATCCCGGTGCCCCGTAGTGCCGCGTCAATGCGCGATCTCAGGTCGGGCTCGGCCAGTCGCTCGCGCTGGCTGGCGTCGATATTGGCTTCGGAATAGATCCCGCCCTCCGAGGGGGTCTCTGACAGCGTGGATGATCGCAAACCGAGAGGCTGCATGTGCTGGACCTGCGTCTGGATCTCGATGAGGCGTTTTTCCAGCACGGGACGTTCCGCGTCAGACTTCTCGGCGATCATGCCCTGCACCCGCGCGAGCTTTTCCGCATAGAGGCTTCTCAGATCCTCGAAGCTTTGATCCTCGGCCATATACACATCTCCTGTTCGGTCCACCTGCCCGCCGCGCGCCAGCACCTCGCCCGCGCGGAAGAGGGCTGCGGCAATATCCTCGCGGGCCTCGCGCGAAGCCTCCGCGGCAAGCGAATGGTAGACGGTTCTGGTGTTGGCTATCTCCGCCAGCGTCCGCGTCAGGTCGGCCCCCACACGTTCGCGCTCGCGAGGCGCGCGCCCCTCGTCTTTCGCCGCATAGACCTCGCGGGTCCGGGCGGGGTAATGCACGACACCGCGGTCCACCCGGCGCGTGGCTTCGAGACGCACGCCATACTTTTCCGCCTCCTCCACCATGGCGAGGCGGAAGTCGTCATAGTTGAAGCGGTGGTTGCGCCCCAGAAAGAAGAACTCGCCTTCCTGCGAGCGGCGGTTCAGCACCAGATGCGCATGCGGGTGATCGCGGTCCTCATGCACCGCGATGATGTAGTCGAAATGCCCCGCGTCGGTCTGGAAGAACCGCTCGGCCACATCCGTCGCGATGTCGCGCACATCCTCGCCCCGCGTGCCGATGGGGAAGGACATGAGCATGTGCGTGGTCTGGCCAAGCTTGGGTTTGAAGCCCGCATCCCACCGCTTGGCGAAGCGCTCGGTCAGATCCTTGATGTCACGCGCCTCGAGCTTCGCCTTGCCATCAAGGAACCCGCTCGAGTCTACGATATGGGTGGACTTGGTGGTGAGGTAATCGAGCTGGTTTGCGAGCTGCGATTTGGTATGCGTGCCGCCGCCCCGGATCGCCTTGAAGACTGCTGGCCGATGCCCTGCCGCCGCGCGCACAAGCTGGCTCTGCTTGGCGACATGCAGCCCCTGCATCGAGCCCCGGATCCGGCTCCAGCCGTCCCGGAAGACCTCGCCTGTGACAGCGTCAACCGCATCATTCAGCCGCATGGGCAAACTCCCTCAGCGCGGCCGTGGCCTCGAGCTGCATCGCGTCGCGCCGACGCCGCAGGAGCAGATCGATCTCGTCGGCAGAATCCAGGATGAACCGCGCCAGCCCGCGCATCTGCGCAAGGCGCAATTCGGTGAACTCGGCACTCGTGCCACCATCAGCCCCCTGCCCCTCCCGGTTGGCCCGGGTCATCTGCTTGGCGATCTGCGCGACCCCATTGCCGACCTCATGCAGCGAGGCGCGGTAGCGCGCCATCTCGACCGCCATTTGCGCGTCCGGAACGAACACCCCGCCTGCCGCCTGAATGAGCCGCCGCAGCCCCTCGGCCCTGCTCTCGATCCCCGCCTTCGCCAACACCGCGTCGAGCGCCGCCAGCTCCGCAGCCGTCACCTTCACGCTGATCGCGGAAACCGGGATCGCGGCATCCGTCTGGCGCTCTGCATCGGCTTTCAGGACGTAGCGCACGGCCCGCGATGTGACCTCGAAACGCTCAGCCAGCTCAGACGTCGACACACCCTCCGCGGCTTCGCGGACGATCTGCATCTTCTCGATCTCTGTCAGGCGTTTTGTTCGGGACATGCGGAAGAAAGACCCCCTATTTCCTGCCACCTTCCACCAAGGCTGCCCCTACCTTACGATAATATACCAAGCTGTCAATTATATACTTACGTCGCATTCAGGCTCAGGCAGCCTTGGTGTCCGCTTCCCCCGCGGCCCGCAGGGACGCGGCTCTGCCGCCCTCACCGTCAAGAACCCCACCTGTCCAATGGGTCCCCTTCCCCAGCACCGCCCGAGGGTCTGGCCGAACACGCATGTGTTCGGACGGAACCGCGGGCGGGCGCAAACCCCACCGACAGGGCGGACAGGCAGGGTCAAGGAGGGCCAGATTTGGGTCCCCAAATCTCTGCCGCAAAAACCGGGAGGCCCTGGCCGATAGGTTTTTGTGGATGGCCCCCTTGAGGCTGACTGGCCGGTCTGTCGCGGCCTGATCATTCCGGGCGGAGTGCGTCCGTTGAACGCGCAGGGACCGGCATCCCTGGAACAGGGATCGGGCCGCCCCAAGATCGTCCTGGGGCGGCCCATCCTCGTCAGAGGATTTAGTCCTGGGGATCTTTCGCGCTCGGTGGGAACATCACCAGCTCCGAGACCGCGACCGGGAAGTCGAGCTTGAGGCTGAAGAACTCCGAGCCGTCCCCGTTGCGGGTGTTGCGGAACATCGCGCCCACGCGCTGAAAACGGGTGCGCTCCTGGCCATCGGTGTCGGTGAACTTGACGGGGACGGTGGCGACGTAGTGGTTGGTCATTTGGGTTACTCCTTGTTGCGATGGGGATCTGCCAGCACGGGGGCAAGAGGCCCGGTCGCAAGCGCAAATGCGGAGGGTCCGCGGCTCCGCCGTGGAAGCCGTATTTGTGCTTGCCGAAGCGTCAGCGGAGGGCACGATTGGGCCGACCCCGTGCGATCCACATCTATGAGCAAAAAGGAGTGATCCGGATGACCCTTGCCATCACGCAGCCGCCACCATCCGCGTCCGCGTCCCGCCGAGCCTGGCCGGGGTGCTGACGGAGCCCGCCCGCGTGGATGCGATGTTCCGAAACACGCCCCGAGGGACGTGCAGGTCTTCAGCCTCATGTGCGACGTCTCGACCCCTCGGTCTTGCGCTGCTGACGATGTGCGAGGTGCGCACCATCCCCAGCCCGTACCGATGCGGATGGGCCGAACTCTGACGGGCTGGGTAGAGGGATGACGGTGCTGGACGCCGTGAGCTGCCGATCAAGTGTGACCGATCGCACGCGCCATGAGACATGACGAAAGGGCCGCGCCAAGCGCGACCCCCTCTCTTCAATCC
>CAKZRP010000006.1 GCA_937146765.1 uncultured Paracoccaceae bacterium
TACAAATACGTGATCCACAACGTGGCCCACGCCTATGGCAAGTCCGCAACCTTCATGCCGAAGCCGATCTATGGCGACAACGGTTCGGGCATGCACGTGAACATGTCCATCTGGAAAGACGGCAAGCCGCTCTTTGCAGGCGACAAGTATGCTGACCTGTCTCAGGAAGCGCTGTACTTCATCGGTGGTATCCTGAAGCACGCGAAGACCCTGAACGCCTTCACCAACCCGGGCACCAACTCCTACAAGCGTCTGATCCCCGGCTTTGAAGCTCCCGTTCTGCGCGCCTACTCCGCACGCAACCGCTCTGGCTGCGTTCGTATTCCGTGGACCGAGTCCCCGAAGGCAAAACGCGTGGAAGCCCGCTTCCCCGATCCCAGCGCGAACCCCTACCTGGCGTTTGCAGCACTCCTGATGGCCGGCATCGACGGTATCAAGAACAAGATCGATCCGGGCGAAGCCATGGACAAGAACCTCTATGACCTGCCCGCAGAAGAGCTGGCCGGCATCCCGACCGTCTGCGGCTCCCTGCGTGAAGCGCTGGAGTGTCTGGCGGCCGACCACGAGTTCCTGCTCGCAGGCGATGTGTTCACCAAGGACCAGATCGAAGGCTATATCGAGCTGAAGATGGAAGAGGTCCACAAGTACGAGCACACCCCGCACCCGGTCGAGTACGGCATGTACTACAGCTGCTGATTTCAGCCGCTGGACAAAGCAAGAGCGCCCCGCAACGGGCGCTCTTTTTCATTGCGGGTCCTGCCTCGGTCGCCCCGCCTGCCGGTTTGGCGCGCCAATCATTGACTGATCAGTTAATCAATGTGATAGTCCGTCATCCTTGCAGACTTCCTGCGGGAGCGACGAACTCAACTTCACGCAGCAGGGTCTCTCGCAGCCCCGACCTGTCGTCAGGGCGCCTTTCCTCCCAGGGGGCGTCCTTTTCTTTTGTTGCCCCCTCTTCTGCACAGAAACCGGTTGAGAGGTATCACGGCTTCCTGTAGGGCTGCCGGCTCGCAGCAGCATGAGGTCAACGCATCATGACGACCCTCACTTCCCGTCCCCAGACGCTGGGGATCGACTTTGGCACCTCGAACTCTGCCGCGGGGCTGGCAGTGGCAGGCCGCCCCTGGCTGGTGGACCTCGAACCCGGCGAGAACACCCTGCCCACTGCGGTCTTCTTTGACAGCGAAACCAAGGCGATGCGGATTGGCCGCAGCGCCACCCGCGCCCTGATAGAGGGCGAGGATGGCCGCTTCATGCGCGCGCTCAAGAGCCTGCTGGGCACGCCGCTCCTCTATGAAAAACGGCGCCTGGGCGGTGAGATGATGGACTTCACCGATGTCATCGCCCGCTTCCTGCGCGAGGTGAAACGCCGCGCGGAACTCGCAACGGGACTGGAGTTCACCCATGCGCTCTCGGGGCGGCCGGTGAAGTTCCATTCCTCGGATGCGGAGCGCAATGCCCGCGCCGAGGAGGATCTGCGCGGCTGCTATCAGAAGGCGGGATTTGCCGATGTGCGGTTTCTCTTTGAGCCGGAGGCCGCCCTGCGCGCCGCGCGACCGCAGGCGGGGATTGGTCTCGTGGTCGATATCGGCGGCGGCACCTCGGACTTCACCTGTTTCGAACAGGGGGAGGATGGCGAGACCCGGATTCTGGCCAGCCACGGCCTGCGCCTTGGCGGAACCGATTTCGACCGTCAGCTCAGCATTGATCATGTGATGCCGCATCTTGGCCGGGGTGCGATGATCCGAAACACCTTTGGCGGTGGCAGCCTGCCCGCGCCGAACCGGATGTTCAACGATCTGGCCACCTGGCAGATGATCCCTTTCCTATACGGCGGCGACAGCCGCCGCGCCGCCCGCGACCTGGCCCAGAATGCCGAAGACCCTTTGCTGTTGAACCGTCTGGTAAGGGTGCTGGAAGAGGAGTTGGGCCACGACCTCGCCTTTGCCACCGAGGCGGGCAAGATCCGCGCCAATGGCAGTGAGGATGCCGGGAATGCCCGCATCGACCTGCGCATCGTGGAACGTGGTCTTGCCGCGCCACTGCCGCCAGAGGCCATGGATCACTCCCTGGCGGAGATGGTGGCCTCGATCCGGGCCGAGGCGCAGGAGACGCTGCGCCTTGCCGAGGTGGCGCCCGAGCGCGTCACCCGGTGTGTCATGGTGGGCGGCTCCGGCCTGCTCGAATCCGTCCGCAGCGCCATGCGCGGCCTCTGCCCGGACGCCGAGATCGAGACGGAGCGGGCAATGACCGCCGTGGCCGACGGGCTTGCGCTGGCGGCTCAGGATGCCTTTGCCTGAGTGGTCTTTCCCCGTAGAAAACGGGTGATCCCGGTGCGGGGGCCGCGTATGGTCGCTGAAGTTGACCGTGATTTCGAGGGTTCCATGCACCGTCCATCCGTTGTTCTGTCCCGCCTTGCCGCCTGTCTCGCGCTGGCGCTGTCCCCGCTCGCGGTCGATGCGGCCACTTGCAGCAACACTTCCGCCGGTTTCGAGGCCTGGAAAGCGGAGTTTGCCCGCACCGCGCAACGAGCCGGGGTGCAGCAGGCCGGGCTCAACGCCTTGGCGCAGGCACGCTATGCCAGCAGCACCATCGCGGCGGATCGCAACCAGAAGAGTTTCAGATACTCCTTGCAGAAATTCATGGAGGTCCGCGGGTCCGCCACCATCGTGGCCCAAGGCAAGAAGCGGAAAGCCCGCAATGCGGAATTCTTCGCCGCGCTGGAGCGGACCTATGGCGTGCCCGCCGGTGTTCTGATTGCCATTCACGGGATGGAGACCGCCTTTGGCAGCTACATGGGCGACAGTCAGGTGGTCTCTGCCATCGTGACGCTGACTTTTGATTGCCGCCGCTCGGACTTCTTTGCTCCCCATGCGATCGGGGCGTTGAAACTGGTGGATCTCGGCAGCGTGACCACCGCCACGCTGGGGGCCAAACATGGCGAGCTGGGGCATACCCAGTTTCTGCCGGGCAACGCGCTGACCTATGGGCAGGACTGGAACCGCGACGGGCGGGTGGATTTTTATGACCTTGGCGATGCGATGGCCTCCACCGCCCATTACCTGCGCCAGAAAGGCTGGCAGCCGGGTCGCGGCTATCAGGAGGGCGAGGTCAACTTCAAGGTGCTGAAGGAGTGGAACGCCGCCACGGTCTACCAGCAATCGCTGGCGATCATGGGCCGCCAGATCGACTCGCCGTGAAGTTCGGCGATTAAGCTTCTGTTAAGCTAGGGAAATTCCAGCGGGGGCCTTGCGGTAGCCTGCGGCGAGATTGAGGCCGCGCGACGCCCCGCTTTCGCCATAGTCCACCACAGACGACAAGAGCCTCACCTGTCAACCCGCTGAAAACACGCCATTTCAGGGCGAGGCCATTTCTTAACAAAGCCTGAATTGGCCCTTTTGAAATTTCCGCCTCACCCGCCCAACTTTCTACTTCTTCAAATTTTATCTTTAACCTGAAACGAGCCGATGGAGGATTTCACGGTGCTGGATCAGGTTACACAGAAAGTGTCGGACCCCAAGATCAGCGGCAAGCTGGGTTTTGCGGAACGGGATGAAACGGTGCTGGCGCGCGCCTCGACGCTGGTCATCCAGTGCCTGGAGGAGGCCGGTCATGAGGTTGACAGGTTCCACGCCCAATTCGCCCACAAGGTCGCGCTGGACAGCGACGCCTATGCGATCTCGCTGCGCTATCGCCGCAGCCCGCGCCCCCTGCGGCAGCCGGATGGCAGCCCCTGCCGGGTTCAGCTCGAGGTGGTGCTGCGCCCTCGCTTCCCGGAACAGACGGATGAGGAGCTGGGCGAGATGCTGCTGGCGCGGATCCTGCGGGATGTGCTGATCGGCACCGAGGCCTGCGCCGTCGAATGGCGCGCGACCGGTGTCTCCCTTGACCGCATCTCCTTCCTCTCGGTCTTCGCCGAACCCACCGCCGCCACCTCAGAAACAGCAGGGCAATCCACATGCCGCCCGCATCTGGCCGCGCCGGTGCTGGCCTTTGACCTCTTCGCCGCCCGCAGCAGCCTGCCGGTGCTGGAGGGTGAGATCCTCGATCCGCTGGCGCCATCCCAGGCCCCCAACAGCAAAACGGATCAACGGGCGGAACGCTTTGCACCGGTGGAAGATACTTTTGGCGTCCTTGATCTGGAATGCGACCGCATCATCGAGCGCCGTTCTGCCGGGCGTCAGGCTGAGTTCCTGCGGGCCTGTCGGAAGATGACCCGGGCCCTCAGCCCGCGCGAATCCCGCATGGCCTGGGCCCTTACCGCCGCCATGGCGCTCTTTGCCTTGCCGCTCGGCATCACCGCTGCTGCGGTGCATCTGATGCGCGGTGCGGATGTGCGGTTCAGCCTGCAGATGCTGCTGGTGGCAGTCCTGCTGCTGGTGATGCAATCGGGCGAGTTGGTCAACGCAGCCCTGCACTGAAGTGGCTTCCGCCCCCAAAGGCCCGCGTGGACGTCAGGCCTCGGCCTCAGCGCCCCATTGCGCCAGCACATCCTGCCGGCGCAGCACCCGCGTGTGGATCGAGAAGACCACCGCGCGGCTTTCGGGCAGACGATAGAGCGATTGCAACTCGCTGCGCAGAAAGTGCTGGGTCTGCGGTGTTGAGGTCGGCCGCGGGTCGGCCTCCGTGCGCGGTTGGTGCAGCTCAGCATCGGCATACCAGAGGGCATTGAACCGCCAGAGCGGACGCCCCACCTGCACCCCGTCAAACAGTCGCTGCACCCGCGCAGCGAGCCCGGCATCATAGGCGCGGACAGGTCCGTGAATCGCCAGCAGCGGTTTCATGATCTTCTCCGCGAGGGTCCAACTGGCGGGAAAACACAGGATCGCCCCGGTCATTACATGTTCCTCCGCCCCTTCGGGCCGTTCCAACAGGCAAAAATCCTGTTGCGCGATGCACCCGAGGCTGCCCAGCGGGTCCTTGCGATCGAGGGTCACTCGCCGCCCATCGGGCCGAAGAACCGAAGGCGTTGCAGGATCTGCCCCGTAACGCGCCGCCAGAACATGGTCGAGCAGCTCCTGCGCCGCCGGCTCCGCCGCCTTGGAGAGCTGCAATACCGCCTCCCGACGCTGGCGCAACAGCCGCTCACGATGGCGCATCTGCGCCGCAAACCCGTCGTCGAACCGAAGCCACTCCTCGGGCGCGAGGGGCTGGATGCCCGGCAGCCGGTGGGGCGCCAGCGGGTTATAGGGGATCGAGGTCTGGAGAATCTCTGTCATGGTGTCAGCCATAGCACCGCGCCGCAACTGATGCACGGGCGTACAAATTGCGGCAAGTGTCAGAGGGGCTGGTCGAAAATAGCCCCGGTTTGTGTCGCTTTCCGATTGGCCAGTTGATCGCGCAACCGTCAGGCTCGCGCCTATCAGCCAGGGAGCCAAGCCATGAACGAGCATTTCCGCGACCGCCGCAAGATCGATCCGACCCGTGGGGCCGTGTTGGGCGACGGCAGCCCGAACGACAACGACCGGGTCGAAATCGGCCCCACCCAATTGGCCTTTGCCGAATGGCAGGCGGCGGGACTGGCTCTGCCGAACCTCGAGCGGATGCGCGAGTTTCGCTGGAAACGGCTGACCCAGGCGATCGTCGACCGGGGCTATGGCGGGCTGTTGATGTTTGATCCGCTGAACATCCGCTATGCGACCGACAGCACCAATATGCAGCTTTGGAACACCCATAACCCGTTCCGGGCGCTGCTTCTGTGTGCCGACGGTTACATGGTGATCTGGGACTATAAAAACTCGCCCTTCCTGTCCACGTTCAACCCGCTGGTACGCGAACAGCGTTCGGGCGCGGATCTCTTTTACTTTGATCGCGGCGACAAGGTGGATGTGGCGGCAGATGTCTTCTCCAACGAGGTGCGCAAGCTGATCGAGGAACACAGCGGCGGCAATATGCGCCTTGCGGTGGACAAGGTCATGCTGAAAGGGCTGCGCGCGCTCGAAGCTCAGGGTTTCGAGGCGATGGAGGGCGAAGAGGTCACGGAAAAGACCCGCGCCATCAAGGGACCGGACGAGATCCTCGCCATGCGCTGCGCCTCACACGCCTGCGAGAGCGCGGTGGCCGCGATGGAGGCTTTTGCCCGCGCCAATATGGGAAATGGCACCTGTTCCGAGGATGACATCTGGGCTGTGCTCCATGCCGAAAACATCCGGCGCGGCGGTGAATGGATCGAGACGCGGCTTCTGGCCACAGGCCCCCGCACCAATCCCTGGTTTCAGGAATGCGGTCCCCGACTCACCCAGAGGAACGAGATCCTTTCCTTTGATACCGACCTGATCGGCTCTTACGGTATCTGTATCGACATGTCGCGCAGCTGGTGGATCGGCGACGAGAAACCGCGCCCCGATATGATCTATGCCATGCAGCACGCGTATGAGCATATCATGACCAATATGCAGATGCTGAAACCTGGCGTGATGATCACGGAACTTTCCGCCAATACCCATGTGCTCGATGCCAAATATCAGGCGCAGAAATACGGCTGCCTGATGCATGGTGTCGGCCTCTGTGACGAATGGCCCTTGGTGGCCTATCCCGATCAGGCGGTCGAGGGCGCATTTGACTACCCTCTGGAGCCGGGCATGGTGCTCTGCGTCGAGGCTCTGGTGGGTGAGGTCGGCGGTGATTTCTCGATCAAACTTGAGGATCAGGTGCTGATTACCGAGGATGGTTTTGAGAACCTGACCAGATACCCGTTCGATCCGGTCCTGATGGGGCAGGCCTGACCACAGGCCCCGCACTGCCCCCGACAGTTGGCGAGGCGGATCACTCCGCCTCGCGCGCCACCCGGATCCGCGCCAGCACCCCGTGGTGGTCGGATGAGAATTTCGGCATCACCGTGATCTCGCCCTGCCCGCCCGTGGCCAGCACATGATCGATGCCGATGGGATACATCATCGGCGGCAGGTCGAAGGTGGCGGCAAAGCGCCCGATCCGCGCCATGCCACCCGCCTCCGCAATGCGGGCCAATGCCTCCGTCCAGCCCACCGCGTTGAAATCCCCGGCAAGCACCATCGGTTGGAGCGCCTCGGCCCGCGCCTCTGCCAGGGTGGCAGCAACCCGCTCCACATGCTCGGCCTGTTCGTGGGGCCAGGGCCAGGGCAAATGCAGCGCCGCAAGCCACATCGCCCCTTCGGGCCGCTCCACCTCCATCAGCGCGAGGCCAAGGTCCGGCTGGCAGTCGACCCGGTTCAACAGACTGCTGTCGCGGGTCAGGACCGCCACCCCGCCGACGGCGCGAAACGGGCAGAAATGCTGCACCGGATAGGCCGCCCGCAGCCCCTCCAGAACCGGAAGATTGGCCTTCGAGACCTCCGCCAGGGTGACCACATCCGGAGCTTCGGCCAGCACGGAGGCGATGAAGTCCGCATTGCCCTTGTTCTGGAACAGCAGGTTCTGGTGGTAGAGCACCAATGGGCGATCCTCCGACACGGCAGCACTGGCGACAGAGGCAGGGAAGTGACCGATCCAGTTGAACAGCAGCGCAAGCGTTGCCAGTCCACCAAGAAGCGCGGCACGCGGGTCGTGACGCAGGGCGAAACCGGCCACGATGGCAAGGCCTGCAAAGGGCACCCGGAACACCGCAAGACTGTCGCCAAGGGGATGCAGCGCCCCGAGCCAGCCGCCGAGGAGACAGGCCATGGAGGCCAGCAGGATCAGCCAGCCAAAGCCGCGCAGGAGGGTTCTGTGACCGCTCATTGCAGCACCTCCGCCCGCCAGGCCGGCCATTTGCGATGCAGCACGGAGACGCTGTCGCCTACCCCGAATCCCGCCAGATCGGCCAACGGCACCCAGGCCAGCGCGTGGGATTCCACACTGGCCCGCGCCGTACCGGCTTCGGCCACAAAGAGATAGCGCACATCGTAATGCAGATGCGCGGGCTCCCGGCTGCTGGGCGGGATCTGGT
The DNA here is from genome assembly GCA_937146765.1 of uncultured Paracoccaceae bacterium. Classification (GTDB taxonomy): domain Bacteria; phylum Pseudomonadota; class Alphaproteobacteria; order Rhodobacterales; family Rhodobacteraceae; genus Epibacterium. The sequence continues at coordinate 7,907 of CAKZRP010000006.1, forward strand.
GGATGTCCACGTCAAAGACCTCCTGACCGAGTTGCCGGATCCGGCGCAGCCCGCTTTCCTCATAGGCCTCCTTGGCGGCGACAAAGGGCGCATCGGCGATGCCGTCGCAATGGCCGCCGAGCTGCAGCCAGAGGTTCAGCCGGGCATGATGGGTCAGCAGCACCGAGGTGAGATCCGGCGAAAGCACAAAGGCAGAGGCGGTGACATGATCCCGCGCCGGATCGCGGTCAAAGGCGCCCGGCTCCTCGGCACAAAAGCGGGACAGCCGCGTCCACATCTCTGCATCGCGCGCATCACGGAGCCTCATCTGCCCGATCCCCGGCAATCTCTTGCCGGTCATTTGCTCACTCACGTGACACTCCTTCACCTTCCCGTGACGGTTGTGACGGATACCTTGCCGCGCCCGGGATGTCTGCGCACTTTAGAGGGGTTGCTGCGAAAGACCTTGCAGGGCCCTGCCCCAACAGCCACCCTGCCCCCGCCCGTTGAAGCCCTGTCACCACGCCCCTTGTCCAGCCTGTTGAAAGCCTCGCCATGCCCACCGAACGCCTCAGATTTCCCGGCCATGCAGGTGACGAGCTCTCGGCCCGTCTCGACCTGCCGGATGGCCCCGTCCTTGCCACTGCCCTTTTTGCCCATTGCTTCACCTGTTCCAAGGAGATTCCGGCCGCCCGGCGGATTGCGGCGCGTCTGGCGGCGATGGGGATCGCGGTGCTGCGCTTCGATTTCACCGGGCTTGGCCATTCCGAGGGGGAGTTCGCCAATACGAATTTCTCGTCGAACGTGGAGGATTTGATCGCGGCGGCGCAGTTCCTGGCTGGCCGCAACATGGCGCCGGACCTGCTGATCGGCCATTCCCTGGGCGGGGCGGCGGTGCTGCGGGCGCGGGCCGGGATTCCCTCGGCGCGGGCGGTGGTCACCCTTGGTGCGCCCTTTGATCCGGCCCATGTGGCCCATCACCTCGGCGCGGCGCTGGAGCAGATCCAGCGCGAGGGCGAGGCGGAGGTGACCCTTGGCAACCGCCCCTTCGTGATCCGGCGTCAGTTCCTGGAGGACATCCGGCAAAGCGCGCTCGGGACGGCCCTGGCCGATCTGGATGCTGCCCTTCTGGTGATGCACGCACCGCGCGACATGACGGTGGGGATCGACAATGCCGCCCAGATCTTTCAGGCCGCGCTCCATCCCAAAAGCTTTGTCACGCTGGATGACGCAGACCACCTGATCTCGCAGGCGCGGGATGCGGATTATGCCGCCGAGGTGATCGCCACCTGGGTCACGCGCTACGTGGAGATGAATCCCCCCGCACCGCCCCCCGGCGCACCGGAGGGGATCATCCGGGTGACAGAGGCCGATCCCGACGGGTTCCTGCAGGACATCCAGAACGGACCTTACCACCATCTCAGCGCCGATGAGCCGGAGGCCTACGGCGGCACCAACAAGGGGCTGTCGCCCTATGGCTTCGTCGCTGCCGGCCTTGGGGCCTGCACCTCGATGACGCTGAGGATGTACGCACGGCGCAAGGGCTGGCCGCTTGACGGGATCCGGGTGGAGGTGAGCCATGACAAGGTGCATGCGCAGGACGCTATTCCCTCGGGTCCGGCCAAGATCGACCGCTTCTCCCGCGTCATCCACCTTCAGGGGGATCTCAGCCCTGAACAACGGGAAAAGCTGCTGGAGATTGCCGACAAATGCCCGGTGCACCGAACCCTTGAGCAAAGCTCGGAAGTGGAAACCCGGATGGAGAACGATCCGGCTGCGGATCTTTTCGAGGCGGAGCGGGCGGCTGCCCATTCCGCGGGCTGAGCCATGCGCCCCTGATCCGCCCGCCGCATCGCAGGGCGCGGGAAAACCTGCCCTCGGCGCGCGACGCCCGCCCCCGCGTGAGGTACCAGACCCCGAAGAGATGCAGCGCCACCGCCAGCGCGATCAGATTGGCGACCCCGCGCCTGAGCGGCCGCCGCAGGAACACCACGGCGGCAAAGAGTGAAAAAAAGGCCACCTCATGGCTCAGCGACCGGAGCGGACCGTTGCTGCCCTGTGGCAGCGGAGTGAGGATAGGCGATATTTGCGCCACCAAGGGTCACCAGCGCCACATTGCCCACCACCAAATAGAAGCTCAGCGGCTATGCTAGACCGGCGAGGATGGAGGTGATGATCTTGCGCAACACGATCTCCACCGGACGCACCCGCGACACGGTCAGAGGCGTCAGCACATTGGCGCAGTGGTGCACCGCGTGGAACGGCAAGACCCAAGAGGTGATTGGCCGGGAGCAGGTTGATATCAACCAGGTTGGAGTGGTGGCGAGTGCCCCCCCGGGGTGAGCCACTTCAGGAACCGCTCCGGCCGCCTGCGCATCACCCAGATCCCATAGGCGAGGAAGACGGTACAGGAGAGGTAGACCCCCGAATAGCGCTGGCTCGGGCTGACCACGGTCTGGAAGAGGCTGGAAAGAGAGAGTGTCAGTACATCCATGTTGCACCTCCTCGGTCCGCCCCTTCAGCTCTGGCCTTGCCGCCACCCGCCAGGCTGGCGCGACAATCGAGAGAAAGGGAGGCAGCAATGTGAGCGGGGAAAGAAATTTTCTGGCAGTTTGACCAAGATCAAAGTCCGTGACGCCTACCCGCCACAGGCTGCGGACAGACCCGCTCTTTGCCGCAGAGGACAGTACCATGGGCATTTTCCGCACCTTTATCCGCAGCGCCGATCTGGTGAACGGCATGACACAACGTCTCGGCCTGGATCTGGCGTCCCGTCTGGCCCGCGACCCCGAAAGCGAGGCGCAACGCCTGAAGCAGATGATCACCCGTTGCGCGGCCTGCCGCGCACATGTGGCCTGCGCCCAGCTACAGGCGCAGGAGGACAGCCTTGCGGCCTGCCCCGCCTATTGCCAGAACCGCGCCGCCTTTGCGGTGCTGGCCGATTGACACCACCTTAGGGCCACGGCCTGCGCTGCTGCGGCGCGGCGCTTGCCGCCGGGGCAGCGCTCGTCTATGAGGGCGGCATCTGTTCCCCGCTCAAAAAAAGGTGCCGCCGCCTATGATCCCTCGCTATGCCCGCCCCGATATGGTTGCCGTCTGGTCCCCCGAGACCAAGTTCAAGATCTGGTACGAGATCGAGGCACATGCCTGCGAAGCGATGGCGAACCTCGGCGTGATCCCGCGCGAAAACGCCGATGCGGTCTGGAAAGCCAAGGACGTGGAATTCGACGTCGCCCGCATCGACGAAATCGAAGCGGTCACCAAACACGACGTCATCGCGTTCCTGACCCATCTGGCCGAGCATGTCGGCTCGGAAGAGGCGCGCTTTGTGCATCAGGGCATGACCTCCTCTGACGTGCTCGACACCTGCCTCAACGTTCAGCTGACCCGCGCCGCCGACCTTCTGCTCGTCGGCATGGACAAGCTGCTCGAAGCGCTGAAAAAGCGCGCGCTGGAGCATAAGGACACCGTCCGCGTCGGCCGCAGCCATGGCATCCACGCAGAACCGACCACCATGGGCCTGACCTTTGCCCGGTTCTACGCCGAGATGGACCGCAACAAGCGCCGCCTGATCGCCGCGCGTGAGGAAATCGCCACCGGTGCGATCTCCGGCGCGGTGGGCACCTTCGCCAATATCGACCCGCGGGTTGAGGAATATGTCTGCGAACAGCTGGGCCTCGCGCCCGAGCCGATCTCGACCCAGGTGATCCCCCGCGACCGTCACGCGATGTTCTTTGCCACCCTCGGCGTCATCGCATCCTCGATCGAGAACGTCGCGATTGAGATCCGCCACATGCAGCGCACCGAAGTGCTGGAAGGTGCCGAATTCTTCTCCATGGGTCAAAAAGGCTCCTCGGCGATGCCGCACAAGAAGAACCCGGTGCTGACCGAGAACCTCACCGGTCTGGCGCGTCTGGTCCGCATGGCGGTGATCCCGGCGATGGAGAACGTGGCGCTGTGGCACGAGCGGGACATCTCCCACTCCTCCGTTGAGCGCGGCATTGGCCCGGATGCCACCATCACCCTTGATTTTGCGCTGCACCGTCTGGCCGGCGTAATCGACAAGATGCTGGTCTTCCCGGAGAACATGCTGGACAACATGAACAAATTCCCCGGCCTTGTAATGTCGCAGCGGGTGCTCTTGGCGCTGACCCAAGCGGGTGTCAGCCGCGAGGACGCCTATTCCATGGTGCAACGCAACGCGCTGAAGGTCTGGGAAGACCGCGTGGATTTCCGCGAGCTTTTGTTGGCGGACGCCGATGTGGTTGCCGCGCTGGGCGAAGAGGCGATCAACGAGAAATTCGACATGGGCTATCACACCAAGCACGTCGACACGATTTTCAAGCGCGTCTTCGGCGTCTGAAGGGAACCCAACCCGACTGATCCCTGAAACGCTCCGCGCCCACGCGGGGCGTTTCTTGTTTGCCGATCCGGGCAATGGTAGGACCTAAGGTGACGGTTTCCGCAGGACTGAGCCCGCGCCATGCTTTTCTCCAAGACCCTAGATCACGAAATGGTAGACGCCTGCGTCGCAGAATTCGCCGCAGCCTCGGGATGCGAGAGCGGAGGACTGGCGGCCCATTGCTACTATGAATCCGCCGATTTCCCGGGACAGCGCTTGGTGTTCACGCTGGTTGGCTCCCCCCTTGGTGCCTTGTCGCTCAAGGTGGATTTTGCCCCGGGCCAGACCCGCTTGCGACGCGAATTCGACCACCTCAAACGCCTCCATGACGCCCTGGGCCAGGATCCACGCAATTCCGTGGTGACGCCCGTCTACCTCTCTCCCGGCGGCGCGTTCCACGTCACCCAGCTTGCCGAGGGCAAGACCGCCAAGGAGGTTGTCTACGCCAGTTCACAGGACGCCCAGGCGGCCCAGGCCTTCCGGCGCGGCGGACAATGGCTGGAGGCCCTTCACAAGAGCACAGTGCCACAGGAGGCCCCCATCTGGCTTGGCTGGATGACCGACACGCTTTCCCGACGGCTGGAGGCGGGCGACAGCGCCGTGCCCGCAGCGCGGATCGAGGCGGAAATGCAGCGCCTGAAACGGGAGCTTGCACCGTTTCAAGGCGCGCCCCATCCCCGCGCCTTCAGCCACGGCGACTATCTTGGCGGCAATCTGATCCTCGGGCGCGGGATCAATATCGGCCTCGATTTCACCGAATCCGAGGAGAAACATCGGGTCTACGATGTGGTCGATTTCCTGAAAATGGACGTGATGCGCCCCTGCCCCCAGTCGGTGATCGGACCGGAAGGACTGAACCGCTCCGCGCGCGAGATGTTCCTGCGCGGGTATCGCCTGCCCCTGTCGCCCGATCTGCTGACCCTTTGCCTGCGCGGGCGGTTGCTGATCGACTGGGTTGCCATCACCCAGGACAGATTGGAACAGAGCGCCTTTCAACGGCGCAAATATGCAGCACATGAAACCCGGTTGACCGCAGCCCTCGCCCTCACAGGGTGAATTCTCACGATTTTGTTATCATTGGATTTGCCGAGCTGCCGTGTTTTCGGAATACATCAGTCACGAACAGATTTCTGGAGACCCCAACATGCGCATCACTGTTCTGTCCTTCGCCCTTGGCCTGACCACCCTCAGCCTGTCCGCTCTGTCCGTCGGCACCGCTGCCCAGGCGGCGGGTGGCGACTCAACCACCCCGCCCACACCCTCGGAAACCACCAAGAAATGCTGGGGAAAGCGGGTCTGGGACGAAACCACGCAGAAATGCGTGAAGCCCGAACAATCCTCGATGAACGGCGGTCAATTGCTCGAGACCGCGCGTGAGCTGGCTTATCTGGAACGGTTCGAGGATGCCCAGGCGGTGCTGGCGGCGCATCCGGATCAGACGGATAGTCTGGTTCTCACCTATTGGGGCTTCACCAATCGCAAAATGGGTCGGACCGACCTTGCCAACGACTATTACGCCCAGGCGATCGCGCAGAACCCCGACAACATCCTCGCGCGCAGCTATATGGCGCAAGGCTTTGTCGCCAATGGGGAATACGCTCAGGCCCTGGCCCAATGGAAGGAAATCCAGGCCCGCGGCGGCTCCGGCACATGGGCAGAAGCCTCGCTGCGCAACGCGATCATGACGGGTGTCACGGTTAACTACTAAGCTTCAGGCTTTCTTTACTGCTGACGGCCTATCTTCGTACCTGACAGAAAGAGAATCTTTTCGGGTCAAGGTTCAAGAATGGAACAATCATCAGCCTTAGCGCTCCCCATGGCTAATCCGGGTTTGGATTTCGGCGGCTTTTCGTCGCCTGCTCCGTCCCTGTCCGGGGGCGCCTCCCAGTTGAGCGGCAAAGCCAAGGCCGCCATCGTCGTGCGTCTTCTTCTTAATGAAGGGGCCGACATACCGCTTGAAGATCTGCCGGACGAGCTTCAGCTCGAACTGACCCAGCAGATGGGCAAGATGCGTCTGGTCGATCGCCAGACGCTTCATGCGGTTGCCAATGAATTTGCAGAGCAGTTGGAAAACATCGGCCTGTCCTTCCCAAATGGTCTCGCCGGTGCGTTGACCGCTATGGAGGGCAAGATCAGCCGCCACACCCACAACCGCCTGCGCAAGGAAGCCGGAGTGCGCCAGTTCGGCGATCCCTGGGAGCGGCTGCGCAAGCTGCCGCCAGAGGAATTGGCAGAACTCGCCAAGGCGGAAAGCACCGAGGTGGCCGCCGTGCTGCTGTCGAAGATCGACACCCACAAGGCCGCCGAGATGCTCCAGCATCTGCCCGGTCCGCTTGCCCGGCGCATCACCTATGCGGTGAGCCAGACCAGCAATGTGACCCCGGAAACGGTGGATCGCATCGGCCTGTCGCTGGCGGCCCAAATCGAGGCGCGCCCGCAGGTCGCCTTCGAGCAAACCCCGGGCCAACGTGTCGGTGCGATTCTGACCCAGTCGCAGGCCGCAAAACGCGAAGAGGTGCTGACCGCTCTGGACGAGGAGGACAAGGAATTTGCCACCGACGTGCGCAAGTCCATCTTCACCTTCGCGCTGATTGCAAAGAAAGTCGAAGCCGTCGACGTGCCGAAACTGGTCCGTGCCCTCGGCCCGCAGGAGATCACCACCGCGATCGCCTTTGCCACCGAAGAGGACGATGTCGCCTCGGTCACCTTCCTGCTGGAGAACATGTCCTCCCGCATGGCCAACAACCTGCGCGAGGAAGCGAACCAACTGGGCCGCATCAAGCGCGCCGACGGCGAGGCGGCCTTTGGTCTCATCGTCAACATGTTGCGCGAGATGGTCGTCAACGGCGACATCGAGCTGAAATCGGAAGAAGAAGAAAGCTGACCGCAAGCCTGGGGCTCCTCCCCGCTGCGACGGCGCCTGACCCGCCTGTTGCCAAACGGTTGAAACACTTGAAACCCGCGTCGGATCGGCGCGGGTTTCTTGTACCTTGCGCCCGCCGGGCCTATGATCCCTGCCACAAGATTGCGGAGCCCATCCGCCTCCAAGAGCAGGCCATACCCCATGCCCAAAGCCCCGTCGGAACTCAGCCTTTCCGCGCGCGCCAGATATTTCGCCGTCAATCTCGCCCTTCGCGGCCTGATCGGTGGGCTGAAATTGATCCCCTATCGCTGGCGGGTGCCCGCGATGGGATGGATCCTGCGTCGGCTGGCTCCCTTGGCCGGATTTTACAAGCGCGTGCGTCGGAATCTGGCCTACACCCGACCGGACCTTACAAGCGCGGAGGTCGAGGCCCTGTGCCATCAGGTTGCCGACAACGTTGGGCGTACCCTCGCGGAGCTCTATGCCGGCAAGCCTTTCTGGGAACGTGCCAAGGCAGCGGCAATCTCCGGTCCGGGACTGGCGGCACTGGAACAGGCGCGCGCCGAGGGGCGCCCGGTGGTGCTGGTGACCGGGCATTTCGGAAACTATGATGCGGCCCGTTCCAAACTGGTTCAGATGGGGTTCAACATGGGCTCTCTCTATCGGCGCATGGCAAATCCGTATTTCAACGAACATTATGTGGACGCGATCTCGGCCACGGGCAGACCGATGTTTGAACAGGGCAAGCGCGGCATGGTGGAGATGGTCCGGCATCTGAAGTCCGGCGGCAATATCGCCATCGTGGCGGATATGCATGCCCAGGGGGGCGAGTATCTGCCCTTCTTCGGCCGCCCGGCCCTGACCTCCACCGTCCCTGCCGAACTGGCGCTGAAGTACAAGGCGGCCTTTATCCCGGTCTATGGGATTCGAAAGGCCAACGGGCTCGACTTCGATGTGGTGCTGTCGGCGGAGATCCCACCGTCCGACCCGATCACCATGACGCAGGCGGTTTGTGACGATCTGGAACGGCAGATCCGATCCCACATGGGACAGTGGTTCTGGGTGCATCGGCGCTGGAAGCCGATCCAGGATGTCCCGCACCCGGACTATCCAGAGGCGCATTGACCGGAATGCGCAGCAGCGCCGGACAACCCGCAGGTGCAGATCCGGGTCCTGACAAACGAAGTCCGGCTATTCGGCGCGGGCCGCCGCCACGATAGGGCCGAAGGGCCATTCCTGCACCAGAACCGCGGCCGGCAGGTCATCAGGCAACGTCACGCTGACATCCAGCGCCGCCTTGCCATCCCAATCCGCCAGCGTCTCGTGGCTCTCCACCACATTGGCATAGTCGAGGGTATGGCCAGCCAGTTCTCCGCGTTTGATATCCACCCGGCGCAGGGGCATGTAGCGGACAAGCTGAACCCGCATCTCTTTATCTGCGACCTCGCCCATTGCGGGCAAGGAGATGTTCAGGCGACTACCGCTGCGCGTGACGGAGAGTTTTACCCGCGGCTTGTGGCCAAGGTAATTTTCCATGGCTTCGGCGATCTGCATGGCGTCGGCCCCCACAACATCCTCGCGCCCCATCACGATCATTTGCGGCGTATAGATCATGTTGCGCCCGCCGACATGGGCATATCCCCGTTGACGGTTGGTGTATTCAGGGGCGGCAAAGACATCGGCCCAGCCGATGTAGTCCCAATAATCCACGTGATAAGCTAGGGCCAAGATATCCTCGCGTTGGGCAAGTCGGTGCAACAGTTCATCCGCCGGCGGGCAGGAGGAACAACCCTGCGAGGTAAAGAGTTCCACCACCACGGGCGACGGATCGGCATAAACCGGCGCAGCCGCCGCGCAAACCGCCGAGAAAATCAGGGAGGGGACTGAAAAAAAACGCATGAGTCGTCCGCGAGCTTGTTAGGCTTTTGGGTGTAAGCGTCGCCCGGCTCAATGGCCAATCAATCATTCTTGAGAGAGATGACAGGAAATTGGAAATTTTTGTGTACGACGGTATACAAAAAGTCCAATCACCACCTATTTGAGTTGAACGACGCGCCTGCATGATGCAGACAAACCGCAGCGAAGTCCCGAATTGTCATTTGAGAGGGAGGCCAGGATGCCTATCACCGTCGGACAGGACACAGCCAAGACACGCAAAACACTCAGCGTGAACGGTAAATCAATTTCCTATTATTCCATTCCCGCCGCCACCGAAGCCGGGCTGGGCGATTTCTCCCGCCTGCCTGCCGCCTTGAAGGTGGTTCTCGAGAACCTGCTTCGGTTTGAAGATGGCGGCTTTTCCGTCTCGACCGATGACATTAAAGCCTTTGGCGAGTGGGCCAAGAACGGCGGCCAGAACCCGCGCGAGATCGCCTATCGCCCGGCCCGCGTCTTGATGCAGGATTTCACCGGGGTGCCCGCCGTGGTCGACCTTGCGGCGATGCGCGATGGGATCAAGGCGCTTGGCGGTGATGCAAAAAAGATCAACCCGCTGGTGCCCGTGGACCTGGTGATCGACCACTCGGTGATGATCGACGAATTTGGCAACCCGCGCGCCTTTCAGATGAATGTGGACCGCGAATACGAGCGCAATATGGAGCGCTATACCTTCCTGAAATGGGGTCAGACGGCGTTCAACAACTTCCGCGTGGTGCCGCCGGGTACTGGGATCTGCCATCAGGTGAACCTTGAATATCTGGCGCAGACCGTCTGGACCGATGTGGATCAGGACGGGCTTGAGGTCGCCTATCCCGATACGCTTGTGGGCACTGACAGCCACACCACCATGGTCAACGGGGCCGCGGTGCTGGGCTGGGGCGTCGGCGGGATCGAGGCGGAGGCGGCGATGCTGGGTCAGCCGATCTCCATGCTGATCCCCGAAGTGGTCGGCTTTGAGCTCACCGGAGAAATGGTCGAAGGCACCACCGGCACCGATCTGGTGCTGAAAGTGGTGGAGATGCTGCGCAAGCTCGGCGTGGTGGGTAAGTTTGTCGAATTCTACGGCGCGGGGCTCGATCATCTGCCGCTCGCCGATCGGGCCACCATTGCCAATATGGCGCCGGAGTATGGCGCGACCTGCGGCTTTTTCCCGATCGACAAAGAAACCCTGCGCTACCTGCGCAATACGGGGCGTGACGAAGAGCGCATCGCGCTGGTCGAGGCCTATGCCAAGGAGAATGGCTTCTGGCGGGATGACTCTTATGCGCCGATCTACACCACCACCCTCTCGCTCGACATGGGGACCATTGTGCCCGCGATCTCCGGCCCAAAACGGCCGCAGGACTACGTGGCGCTCAGCGCCTCGGCGGCCTCCTTTGCCAAGGTGATCTCGGACTATCGCGGCACCGATGCCTCGAAGGATGCGCAAGATATGGCAGACGAAGGCCCTGCCCCCACCGCGCCGCTCAATCCGCAAAAGAGCCAGGCGGTGAAGGGCGAGGACTACAGCCTGCACGATGGCTCCGTGGTGATCGCCTCGATCACCTCCTGTACGAATACCTCGAACCCCTACGTGATGATCGGCGCCGGTCTGGTGGCGCGCAAGGCCGCCGCGCTGGGGCTGACCCGCAAACCTTGGGTGAAAACCTCGCTGGCGCCGGGCTCGCAGGTGGTCTCCGCCTATCTGGAGGCCGCGGGCCTGCAAGAGGATCTCGACAAGATCGGCTTCAACCTCGTGGGCTATGGCTGCACCACCTGTATCGGCAACTCCGGCCCGCTGCAGGCGGAGATTTCCGAGGCGATTGCCGAGGGCGATCTGATCGCCACGGCGGTGCTGTCCGGCAACCGCAACTTTGAAGGGCGGATCAGCCCGGATGTGCGCGCCAACTACCTCGCCTCGCCGCCCTTGGTGGTGGCCTATGCCATCGCGGGCGATATGAACATCGACCTGACCCGCGACCCCATCGGGCAGGATCAGAACGGCAAGGACGTCTTCCTGAAAGACATCTGGCCCAGCACCAAGGAAATCGCCGATCTGGTCGAGGCCACGGTGACCCGCGCCGCCTTCCAAGAGAAATACGCCGATGTGTTCAAGGGCGACGAGAAATGGCAGGGCGTCAGCGTGCCGGATCAGGAGACCTACGACTGGCCGGCCGCCTCGACCTATATCCAGAACCCGCCTTATTTCCAGGGCATGGGAGCAGAACCCGGCACCATCCACAGCATCCACGGCGCCAAGCCCCTGTTGATCCTTGGCGATATGGTGACCACCGACCATATCTCGCCCGCGGGCTCCTTTGCGACCACCACACCGGCGGGACAGTATCTGCTTGAGCGGCAAGTGCAGCCGCGCGAGTTCAACTCCTACGGCTCGCGCCGGGGCAACCACGAGATCATGATGCGCGGCACCTTTGCCAATATCCGCATCAAGAACGAGATGCTCGACGGGGTTGAGGGCGGCTATACAAAGGGTCCGGATGGGGCGCAGACCTCCGTCTATGAGGCCTCGATGGCCTATCAAGCCGAAGGCACCCCACTGGTGATCTTTGGCGGCGAGCAATATGGCGCCGGCTCCTCGCGCGATTGGGCTGCGAAGGGCACCGCGCTGTTGGGGGTGAAGGCGGTGATTGCCGAAAGTTTCGAGCGCATCCACCGCTCCAACCTCGTTGGCATGGGGGTCATTCCCTTTGAGTTCACCGGCGGCGACACCCGCAAATCTCTGGGGCTCACAGGCGACGAAACGGTCGGTATCAAGGGGCTCGAGAGCGTGAAGCCGCTACAGGATGTGGCCTGCGACATCACCTACGGCAATGGGACCACCAAGACGATCACCCTCAAGTGCCGCATCGATACGGCACCCGAGATCGAATACGTCGAGAACGGTGGCGTGCTGCACTACGTGCTACGCAAACTTGCCGTGAGCTGAGCTGGCGGCACTTTCTTAAATATGTAGGGAAAGGGCAGCTTTTGGGGCTGTCCTTTTTTTGCGATAGGTTAATGATAGTTTTGTAAGATCAACAAGAGTACACGAGCGCTCTCTGTCACCAACGAAAAAAGCCAGAACGAGTCGGGAAATTGATCGCAGTCATCATCAAGTATCTTCCGCACAGGGCCTCGTTCGACTTGGTTCTAAATGCGCTAATTGAAGTCGCCGAAGACAAACGTGGGCGACGCAAAGGGTGTTGCGAGACCCGTCTCTTCTCGTCGCGCGAAACCTGCGAGATCAAATCCGTGAGCCTATGGGAAAGCCAGGAGGCGTTCGAAAGCTTCGTCGATCTGGTGATAGAACATGACTGTTTGTTCGATTTTCAGGCCGAGCACCTGCGGCACGAGATTACCACTCAGATCTATGACACCGTCAGCACCTCAAACGCCGACAAATCTCTCTCGGATGTTGCGATGCTGAAATTCGGCGGCTGACGTCGCGGGCGGGAACAAGGCCATCTTCATGGCCCTGTCCCTGTCGAGGTCTGGCTTTAGTAGGCCGCGTGGAAAATCCCGCGCGGATGTTTCGGGGTCTCCACCTCGTCCAGCAGCGCAATGGCGTAGTCTTCCGCCGAGATCTGACTGTTCCCCTCCGCATCGGTCATCAGCACGCGACCGCCAATGCGGAAACGGCCAGTCCGCTCGCCCGGCTGGATCAATGCGGCGGGGGTCATCACCGTGTAGTTGAGATCGCTGGCGGCGATATTCTCATAGGCCACCCGCATCCCCAGCGCCTCAGCGCGGTAGGCTTCGGGCACCACATCTGCCACCGGACTGCCATCGGGGAAGTTCAAGGAGCCCGCGCCGCCCACCAGTACCAGACGGTTCTGGCCAAGCGCGCCGATCAGCGTGTCGCCATAGGCAATGAAATCCGCGGTGCCATTGCCCGAGCTACGCGGCGCCACCGCCGCAATCGTCACATCCGCCGCATCCGCCGCTGCGGTGATCGACGCCGGGTCGGAGAGATCCGCATAGACCACCGAGACACCCTCACGCGCGGCAACCGAATCGGGGGTTCGGCTGCTGATCACCACCTCATGGCCGCGGGACAGCGCCTCATTCACGATGCGGCTGCCGATCATTCCCGTGCCACCCAGAACAAAAATCTTCATTTGGTCTCTCCAGACTGTTAGTTACTGATGAGAACTACCTAGGGGCAGAGACCCGCCCCCGGAATACGGATGTTTTGGGCACATAGTTACGTGAAAGGAACCACCATGGGCCGCCGTCGCTCGCTGGAATATGATTGCGCCATTCGCGATGTGCTGGACCGCATCGGCGATGCCTGGACCGCGCTTGTGGTTCTTGAACTGGCCAAGGGGCCCTGTCGGTTCAATGCGTTACGACGAGTGATTGATGCAATCTCGCAGCGAATGCTGGCGGTCACCCTGCGCAATCTGGAACGCGATGGATTGGTGGCGCGCCAAGTGCTCGACCTGTCGCCACCGCAGGTGGAATATAGCCTCACGCCGCGCGGCGCGTCCCTGCACGCCGCATTGCAAAGCCTGTCGGGCTGGGCCGAGGCCAATCAATCCGCCATCCGCCAGTCGCGCGCCGAATACGACAGCCGCGAGCTGGCCTCCTAAGCGGTTTATTTCGCGGCCTCTTCCATGGCCGGGCGGATGGTTTCTTCCAGCACGCGGCTGGTGATCGGCCCGGCAAAGCGCAGAACCACCTTGCCCTCGCCGTCGATCACATAGGTCTCCGGCACGCCATAAAGCCCCCAGTCGAGCGCCATGCGGCCCTTCTCGTCGCGCCCAATGGCGGTATAGGGGTCGCCGAGTTCCGTCAGGAAACTCTCGGCGTTGTTCAGCTGATCCTTGTAGTTCACGCCGTAGATCTGCACGCCCGCTTGCTTCAGGTCATCCAGATGCGGATGTTCCGCGCGGCAAGGACCGCACCAGCTGGCCCAGAAGTTCACCAACTTGACAGTGCCATCCCGCAGGGTGGCGTCATCAAAGCTGGCCTTGCCGGGGAACTCCTCCAGCGCGACAGGTGGCGCCGCCTTGCCTTCCCGCGCCGAAGGCAGGCTCTCGGGATCTTCGCGGCCCATTCCCACCAGCGCCAGCGTGACAAAGCCCGCAAAGGCCACCACGGGCACAGCCATCAGGAGCGAGAACCTAGCCATTGCGACGCATCCTTTCTTCGACGTCTTTCAGCGCAGCGCGTACCTTGGCACCCCGCCACAGGGTCAAGACCAGCAGCCCCACCAGAAGCAGGATCGACACCCCATAGGCCGAAAGCACCGTATCGGCATATTTCCCCAGATCAGGCATCCGCCGCCATCCTTTCGCGTTGGATCAGCGCCGCCATCCGGCGGACGCGAATTTCCGTCCCGGTCCGATAGAGCACCAGCACCAGAAACAAGAGCCCAAACCCCGCCATGCAGGCATAAAGCGGGAAGGCAAAGATATCGGCGACATTCTCTTCTTTATCGAGCGAGAGCGACGCGCCCTGATGCAGCCCCTGGTTCCAGAAATTCACCGCATAGCGCGAGAGCACCGCAAAGACCGAGCCGACGAGGCAAAGGATCGAGGTCAGATCAGCGGCAGTATCCGGGTTATCAATCGCCTCCCAGAGCGCGATATAGCCGAGGTAGAACAGGAACAGCACGAGGAACGACGTCAGACGCGGGTCCCAGGCCCACCAGGTGCCCCACATCGGCTGCCCCCAGATCGCGCCCGTGACAAGCGCAATCAGCGTCATCACTACGCCCACGGGTGCGGCGGCCTTGGCGGCCAGAGCGCTTACATGGTGGCGGCGAATGACCCAGATCAGCGAGGCCACCAGCATCATGAACCAGGCATTGATCGCCATCAGCGCGGCGGGCACATGCAGGTAGATGATCTTGACGGTGGAGCCCTGCCGGTAATCATCCGGCGTGAAGAAAAAGCCCCAGATCAACCCGCCCACGATCAAGGCCCCCGACAAGACCCAGAGGGTCGGCAGGACGCGCTCGCTGGTGGCGAGAAACTTCTTCGGATTGGCATATTCCCAGATCGACATGGTGGCTATTTAGCTCTTGTTTTCGGTCATCACAATCTCTGCCACTTAGCGCAAATTGACGCGCAACACGGCGGCAGAGGCAAAGGGCAGCAGGGCGATAGTGCCAAGGGTGATCCCCGCCAGCATCAACAGCGGAGTCTCCACCGCCATCCCTTCTGCACCGCGCCGGGCAACTTCCGCACCAAAGATCAGCGTCGGCACATAAAGCGGCATCACAAGGAGCGACAGCAAAAGCCCGCCGCGCTTCAGCCCCACAGTGAGGGCCGCGCCAAAAGTGCCAATCACCGACAGGGCCGGCGTGCCGATCAACAGCGACAGCGTGATCCAGAGAAACCCCTGCGTCGGCAGGTTCAACAACACGCCCAAGAGAGGTGCCGCCAACACGAGGGGCAGCCCGGTGGTCAGCCAATGGGCCAGGGATTTGATGCTGAGCACACCCTCCAAGGGCAACGGCGCGGTCGCCAAGAGATCAAGCGTGCCATCCTCCCAATCCAGCGCCAGAAGCCGGTCGAGCGACAAGAGGCAAGCCAGCAGCGCCCCCAGCCACAGAACCCCCGGCGCGATCACCGAGAGCGTCGCAGAATTCGGACCGACCGAGAAGGGCACCATCACGGTGACGATCAGAAAGAACGCCAGCCCAAGGCCAAAGCCCCCGCCCGCCCGAAAGGCGAGCTGCAGATCGCGGATCAACAAAGCGCTCATAAAAAGCCCCCGTCATCCGCGTCGATCTCTGGCAGCTTGGCCTTGAAGGGTGCCAGATCGAGCAGGCGTCCTTCGACCCCAAGGTCGATATGAGTGGCCATGATCGCGGCCCCGCCCGCCGCCAAATGCGCCCTGATCGCTTGCGCAAAGAGCTGCACCGAAGCCGCATCAAGGCTCACCGTCGGTTCGTCCAGAATCCAGATCTCGCGCCCTGTGACGGTGAGCCGCGCCAGAGACAGCCGCCGTTTTTGCCCCGCCGAAAGACCGCCCGCCGCCCGGTCCCGCAAGCCGCCAAGATTGAACGCCTCCAGAGCGGTTTCAATCGTCCCGCCGCCAAAAACCTTGGCCCAGAAGGTCAGGTTTTCCGCCACCGTCAGGGTTAGCTTTAACCCATCCGCATGGCCCGCATAGGCCAGCGCGTCGCGATCACAGAGGATCTCGCCCGCACTCGGGGCCTGCAACCCCGCCAGCGTACGCAAGAGGGTGGTCTTGCCAATGCCGTTGGGGCCACGCAGCACCAAAGCCTCGCCCGCGGACAGCGTGAAATTCAACCCCTCCAGTACCGGCACAGAGCCCCGGCCTACGCTGACGTCTCGCCCCTCGATCATACTGTCCCCACGTGGCTTCCCCTACCGCTTACCGCGTTGTTCGCGCGTATGAAAAGCGGCATTTGGCCACTTCCGCCTTGCGGCAGATCAAACCGGCAGCGCCGCAAGGGCAATCCGGCGCCCCTCTGACAGCAGCACGTTATAGGTCCGACAGGCCGAGGGGGAGTTCATCACTTCCACCCCTAGCCCAGCCTGTTCCAGAGCATGGCGCAAATCGCTGGGGAGATGGGCAATCTCCGCCCCGGTACCAACAAAGAGCACGTCCGTGCCCCCCGCCAACGCCAAGAGCGGAGCAATATCCTCATAGCCGCCCCATGGGCTGGTGCCCGCAGGCCCGGTCAGCATCGCCCCCTCCAGCACCTTGCCGCCAACCCGAAAGAACCCCGGACCATAGCCGTCAATCGGCTGGGCATCGGTGTAAACAACTTCGTTGAGGCGCATCACAGGTCTCCGTCAAAAAGGCGTTGGTGTCAGATAGCACGCTCCCTGCGCCGCCGGAACCACCCGCCGATCAGTTTCCTGCGAGGCCCTACCTCGCGCTCAGTAGTATTTAGGACAATGAAAGCCCCGTTTCATCTTTCCCCAAATATTCCGGGGGTCCGGGGGCAGCGCCCCCGAGCGACGCCGCGCCTCAAACAGAAAAACAGCCCCGGAGATCCTCCGAGGCTGCTGTCGCTTTTTCAATCCCGCGCCAATCAGGCGTCGATATTGGCAAACTGGTTGCCGGTGGTGTCGTTGTTCTTGGTCCAGTCGCGCTTGACCCCCAGCCACAGCAGGATGGTCGAGGCCACGAAGATCGAGGAATAGGTTCCGACCACCACGCCCCAGATCATCGCGAAGACAAAACCGCGGATCACGTCGCCTCCCAGCACATAAAGCGAAATCAGGGCCAGCAATGTGGTCAGCGAGGTCATCATCGTGCGGCTCAGGGTCTCGTTGATCGAGAGGTTCAACACCTCCGCCAGCGGCTTTTGCTTGTAGCGGCGCAGGTTTTCGCGCACCCGGTCAAAGACCACAACAGTGTCGTTGAGCGAATAGCCGACGATGGTCAGCAAGGCGGCGATGATGGCGAGGTCGAAACGGATCTGCAGTTCGGAAAACACCCCGATGGTGAGCACCACGTCGTGCACGAGTGCAACCACCGCGCCAAGGGCGAATTGCCATTCGAACCGCAACCAGATGTAGACCAGCACCGCCCCGATGGCGAGCACCACCGCCAAGACCGCAGTCTGGATCAATTCGCCCGAAACCTTGGGACCGACGCTCTCGACCTGAACGAACTTGATGCCGGGTGCAACGGTGTCGAGGGCGCTCTGGACATCGGAGATCACTGAGGCCGGAAGAGCCTCGCCATCGGCCTGGGCCTCGATGCGGATCATGGCAACATGCTGGTTGGCAGCAAAACTGGGATCAAAAACCTCGGTGATGGAGATATCGCCGAGGTCAAGCGGCGCCAGAGCCGTGCGATAGGCGCCCACATCGAGATCCTGCGTCGCTTCGGTGCGGATGGTTGTGCCTCCCCGGAAATCGATACCGTAGTTCAGGCCCTGCAACAGAAAAGAAGCAAACCCCAGCACCATCATAAAGGCCGAGATGCCCAGCCAGAGCTTCCAGCGTTTGAAGAAGTCAAAAGAAGTGACTTCGGGAACGAGTTTCAACCGCATGCGCTTATACCTCGATGGTTTTGGGACGACGACGATCGAACCACATCACGATGATCAACCGGGTGACATAGATCGCGGTGAAGACCGAGGTCAGGATGCCAAGGCCGAGGGTAATGGCAAAGCCCCGCACCGGGCCGGAGCCCATGGCAAAGAGGATCACCGCGGTAAGAATGGTGGTGATATTTGCATCGACAATGGCGGACAGCGCCTTGGAGTAGCCTTCATCGATGGCCCGGGCAGGAGTACGACCCGCCTTCAACTCCTCGCGGATCCGCTCGAAGATCAGCACGTTGGCATCCACCGCCATGCCGACGGTCAACACGATGCCGGCCACACCGGGCAGGGTCAGAGTACCGCCGATCAGGCTCAGCACGCCGAAGATCATCGCGATGTTGATCATCAGCGCCACATTGGCAAAGACCCCAAACAGGCCATAGCTCAAGACCATGAAGACCAGCACTGCGACAAAGGCCACCAGAGTCGCGACCTTGCCGGCGTCGATGCTGTCCTGACCGAGTTCCGGACCGATGGTGCGCTCTTCGAGGAAATCGAGTTTGGCCGGCAGGGCGCCCGCGCGCAACAGAACGGCCAGCTGGGTGCTTTCCTCAACCGAGAAATTGCCGGTGATGATGCCAGACCCGCCGGGAATATGAGACTGGATCACCGGTGCGGAGATCACCTCGTCATCGAGCACGATGGCAAAGGGCGCGCCGATATTGGCTGCGGTATAGTCACCGAACTTGCGCGCACCAGAGGTATTGAACCGGAAGTTGACCGCCGGGCGGCCATTCTGATCGAAGGCGGGCTGGGCGTCGACCAGTTCCTCTCCAGTCACGACCGGCGCGGCCTCGACGGTGTAATAGGTGCCCGGCTCGTCGATGGAGGGGATCACCTTGTTGCCGGTTCCGGGATTGGCGTCCTTGTCGGTGCCGCGTCCGACCACCGGGCTGAAAGTCAGTTGCGCCGTGGTGCCGATGATCTCCTTGAGCTCGGCAGCCGAACCGATACCGGGCACCTGAATCAGGATGCGGTCACTGCCCTGACGCTGGATCGTCGGCTCGCGGGTGCCGACCTCGTCGATACGGCGGCGGATGATCTCCAGCGACTGGCGCACGGTGCGGTCATCGGAGGCCAGCTTTTCCTCGTCGGAAAGCTGAATGGTAATCTCATCGCCCTGCCCGCTGACCACAATGTCGCTGGCGCCGGCCCCGGTGAGCGAGGTCACAGGATTGGCAAGGCCGCGCACAACCTCAAGGGCCCGGGTCAGCCCGTCTTCCTGGGCGAGGCGCAGGCGGATCTGATCCGCGGGAGCCTCGGGAATGCGGCGGAAGGTGCCCACGGTCGCACGCTCGTCGCGCAGCGCATTGCGCACTTCCGGCCAGAGCGCCTCCATCCGGGCGGCATAGACATCCGCCACCTGTACTTCGGCCAGCAGATGGGCTCCGCCCCGCAGGTCGAGCCCGAGGTTGACCAGGTTGGACGGCATCCATTCCGGCCATTGCCCGGCCAATGTCAGTCGCTCGGGGGTTTCGCCCGCGCTCTCGATGGCGGCGCGGGCGTCATTGGATTGCTCCACACGGGTGTAGAACGCATTCGGCAAGGCGCAGAGCAGGCCGGCCACGCAGACCAGCCAGATCAGCACCCTCTTCCAGGTATCAATTTGCAGCATTGCCCTGCCTTCTTCGTGGAGCAGCGGGCCGCGATCAGGCGGCCGGCTCGGTCTTGTTCAGCACCTGGGCGATGGTGGACTTGACCACCCGCACCTTCACGCCCTCGGCGATCTCTACTTCGATCTCGCCGTCTTCCTTGACCTTGGCGACCTTGCCGATGATACCGCCTTGGGTCAGCACCTGGTCGCCCCGGCGCAGGGCCTCGACCATGTTCTGATGCTGCTTCATCTTCTTCTGCTGCGGCCGGATGAGCAGGAAGTACATGATCGCGAAGATCAGGATCAGCGGAATAAACTGGGCGATTGCGCCACCTTCCATGGGGTGTTTCCTTCTGTTTTTGGGGGCACGGGGTGCCTTGATTTTGCCGGGAACCTATGCGGTGCCTCGGGTCTTTGCAAGGCGATGCAGCCGCAGTCCATCTCCATTTCCCCCACTTCCCCGTGGGTTCGGTCTCCCGTGCAACATCTCTGCCGTCGTTCGGCCCTGCCCTCTTTCTCTTTTCGCCCCTCTCGGGCATAGCTGGGGGCACTGATTCAAAACTGCATGACAGGAGCAGACCCATGCATGACATCCGCGCAATCCGCGAGAATCCGGCCGCTTTCGACGCCGCCCTGGCGCGTCGTGGAGAGTCTGCCCTGTCCTCCGAGATCCTCGCGCTCGACGAGGCGAGGCGCGCAAAGATCCTCGCGGCTGAGACTGCGCAGGCCGAGCAGAACAAGGCCGCAAAGGAAATCGGGGCCGCAAAGGCCAAGGGCGACGAGGCGGAATTCGAGCGCCTGCGCGCCGCTGTGGCCGAGAAGAAGGCCGAGGTGGCCGCGATGCAGGCCGAGGCCAAGGATCTCGACGCCCAGTTGACCGACAAGCTGGCGCGGATCCCCAACAGCCCTGCCGAGGACGTGCCCGAGGGTGCCGATGAAAGTGGTAACGTCGAGGTGCGGCGCTGGGGTGACCTGCCGCAGTTCGCCTTCAACCCGAAAGAACACTACGAGATCGCAGGCGTCGCCCGCGCGATGGACTTCGAAACCGCCGCCAAGATCTCCGGCGCCCGTTTCGTGGTTCTGAAAGGCGCTGTCGCCCGAATCCACCGCGCCTTGGCGCAATTCATGATCGACACCCATGTGGACGAGAATGGCCTCACCGAAGTCAACTCGCCGGTGCTGGTGCGTGACGAGGCGATGTATGGCACTGACAAATTGCCGAAATTCGGCGAAGACAGCTATCAGACCACAAACGGCTGGTGGCTGGTGCCGACTTCCGAGGTGCCTTTGACCTATACCGTGGCGGAAGAGGTCCTCGAGGAAAGCGCCCTGCCGATCCGGATGACGGCCCACACGCTCTGCTTCCGCTCCGAGGCGGGGTCGGCGGGCAAGGACACCGCAGGGATGCTGCGCCAGCATCAGTTCGAGAAGGTGGAGATGGTCTCGATCACCCACCCGGATCACTCAGACGACGAACAGAAACGGATGCTGGGCTGCGCCGAGGGCATCCTCGAAAAACTCGGCATTCCCTATCGCACCGTGGTCCTGTGTACCGGCGACATGGGCTTTGGTGCACGGCGCACCTTCGACATCGAAGCCTGGGTCCCAGGCCAGAACACCTACCGCGAGATTTCCTCGGTCTCCACCACCGGCGCCTTCCAGGCTCGGCGGATGAACGCGCGTTTCAAGCCGGCCGATGGCGGCAAGCCGGAATTCGTGCATACGCTCAATGGGTCCGGTCTTGCGGTGGGGCGCTGCCTGATCGCAGTGCTGGAGAACGGCCAGCAGGAAGACGGTTCGGTCAAGCTGCCCGCAGCCCTTGCCCCCTATCTCGGCGGCAAGCTCACCCTCTCGTCCGAAGGCACGCTGGTCTGATCCTCCCATTGGCCTGACACATTCTGGGGCGTTCGAGGGGCAAGGGGCCCCGTCACCCGAGGAAAATCACCGGAGAAAAAACAAGACCGGCGCTCTGCGGAGCGCCGGTCTTTCCATGTGCAACCTAGCCGAACCCCGCGCGACAGGGGGCGGATCACTTGGCTTTCTTGTCTTTCTTCTTTTTCTTCTTGCTACCGGATTTATCGGAAAGGATCTTCTTTTCCTTGGCCTTTTCCTTGGCGATATCCTTCTTATCCTTGGACTTTTCCTTTTTCGCCTTGGTCTTGGCCTTTTCCTTGGCAGCCGCGAATTCCGCAATCAGCGCCTCGGCCTTGCGCGCAGCCTTGTCGGCTTTGGCTTCGGCCTTGGCGGCCTTCTCTTCGGCAGCCAACTGTGCAGCCTGTGCGGCCACGACGGCACCATCCAGAACAGATTCTGTGGTTGCGGAGACAGTGGCTGCAGCGGTCTCGACCGCGACTTTTGCAGGCTGTTTCACCAGGGGGCTCGCGTCGGGTTTGGCAGCGCCTGTGGGTACCCCGGGGCGTCGCGGTTTACGCGGGCTCGAAGCCGATTTTGCCGCGGGCTTTGCCGCAGGTTTTACCGGAGCCTTCACTGCCGGACGCACCGCCGTAGTCCGCCGACTGGGAGCCGCCTGGACCGGAGCCTTCTTGCCGGAGGTCAAGAGCTTTGCCGCTTCTTTCAGACGCGCGATCCGATTTGTCCCCATTCCGGGCACCGCCGCGAGATCTGCATCACTGCGCGCCATCAGATCCTCAACCGACGTGACGCCGTGATCCTGCAAAGCCTTCGCCAATGCCGGCCCGACGCCGGGCAGCTTCAAAATTGGGGTCATGCTTGTGTCCTGCTCCCGAGTTACCTTGGTGTTCCCGCCGGCAGTCTATCACTCGGATTTCCAATTTGTCCAATGGCACATGAGGTTAGGTCCCGTGAGGATGGCGCTTATCCCGGAAATGGGACAAGGCGTCCCTGCTCTTCGTCCCAGAGCTTCAGCCCAAGTGCGCGCACTGCTTCCCCAAACTTGATCCGCCGCGGCGCCACCTCGGCCGGAAGATTGTAGTGGCATTGCCGCAGCCGGTAGCTCGGGATGCGCGCATTGAAATGATGAATGTCATGCAAGGTGATATTGGCCACCGCGAAATCGAAAAACCACCCGAAGTCGAGACAGGAGGAGCCCTGCAAGGCGGCCACCTGCGGGTTCAGATCCGGGCGGCGGTCCCAATAGGTGTCTTCGAAATTATGCTGCAGATAGACCAGAAATACTCCGATCATTCCGCCGAGAAAGGAGAAGCCGAGCCAGATCAGCAGGCCCACTCCTCCAGTGGTCCAATAGAGCAGCGAGAGCCAACCTACGATGACCAGATTGTGCAGAAGAACCTGCCCGACGCCGAAGCGCAGGGTGTTCTTCGGCCAGCGATAGCGGATGAAATAGGTGAAGGCCGCCCCCAGTGGCACCAACACAAAAGGATTGCGATAGAGGCGGTATTGCAGCCTTTGCCAGAATCCGGCCCGCTGCCATTCCGCCAGCGTCATCGTGTGAATCTCGCCCGTCTCTCGGTGCTCGAGATTGCCAATATTGGCGTGATGCAGATTGTGATTCTGCTTCATCACCTCAAAGGGCGCAAAGGTAAAAGGTGACAGTGCATGACCAGCCCATTCGTTCTGTGCCCGAGTCTCGAACAGCGAATGGTGGCCGGTGTCGTGCTGGAGCACATAAAGCCGCACCGCAGCAAAGGCAAAGACCACACCGGCCGACAGCATCACATACCACAGATGTGAATAGGTGATCGCCAGCGCGAGGGCCGTGAAGTAGACGGCAAAGGTTCCGAAGTAGCTCAACGCGGCAAGCCGGTTGTCCTTTTCGGTGTACTGGCGTGTGTAGGCTCTCAGATCCATGTCTGACCCCATAAATACGCTGTATGACGCCCGCATGACGTGCGGGAGCGGGTGAAATTGCACCCTGCTCAGGTAATATGCATACCTCCTATGACAAGAGGCAAGGATAAGGAAAATCGCGCCTAGGCAAGGATTTGCCCCTTTGGCGAAAGCGTACCGAGGACAGACGGGGTGCAGTCCGCCCCGCAGTGGGGTGGAGTGCAAATGCCTTCTGTCCGCGGATGTCGGAGGAGCGATAGATTGGAGAGCCACGGCCTTGGATGGGCCAGCGCGGACCAAGATTTGACCGAATGGCCACAGCCCGAAAGCAGGCTCGCCGTGCAGAGCTGTTCAGGAAAGATCCGTCAGCCGAACCCTGTGGCGCAGCGACATGTGACCTGCATGTCTTTGTGCAGGTGACCCGGACCGCGACGCAGTGCCTGTCCGGGTCTTGCACGTCCCTCGCGCGCAGTGCGGGCGGCGGACTCAACCCTTGCGAGCTTCGATGTGCTTGCGCAACCGAGAGGGCGTGGACTTCTTCTTGCCCTTGTAAGGGTTCTTGTCGCCCTGACCGCGCAGGGTCAGACGAATGGGCGTGCCCGGCATGTCGAAATCCTGACGGAGACCATTCACCAGATAACGGTTGTAACTCTCCGGCATCTTGTCAGGGTGCGAGCACATGACGACAAATCCCGGCGGCCGGGTCTTGGCTTGGGTCATATAGCGCAGCTTGATCCGCTTGCCCTGCGGTGCCGGTGGCGGGTGCTGCTCCAGCATCCCCGCGAGCCAGCGGTTCAGGGCGGCCGTCGGCACCCGGCGGTTCCAGACGTCATGCGCCTTCATGATCGCCTCAAACAGGCGCTCAAGGCCCCGCCCGGTCTTGGCAGAAACGGTTACGAGAGGCGCGCCGCGCAGCTGCGGCAACAGACGCTCGAAGGCTTCTTTCAGCTCCTTCAGCTTCTCCTGCTTTTCGTCTTCGATGTCCCATTTGTTGACCGCGATGACCACCGCCCGGCCCTCGCGCTCGGCAAGGTCGGCAATCCGCAGGTCCTGCTGCTCAAAGGGGATCGCCGCGTCCAGAAGGACCACCACAACCTCGGCAAATTTCACCGCGCGCAGGCCGTCAGAGACAGAGAGCTTCTCCAGCTTCTCCTGCACCTTGGCCTTTTTGCGCATGCCCGCAGTGTCGAAAATCCGCATCGGCACATCGTTCCAGTCGATGCGCAGGCTGATGGCGTCGCGGGTGATACCGGCCTCGGGGCCGGTCAGCAGGCGTTCCTCGCCAAGGATCTTGTTCACCAGCGTCGACTTGCCCGCATTGGGACGCCCGACAACGGCCACCTGCAAGGGTTTCTCGCGGGTCGGCAACGGGGTGGAGGCGATCTGTTCGCCTTCATTAAATTCCGCATCCTCATCTTCATCGAGGATCACATCTGTGATCGGCGCATTGTCCTCCGCGATCTTCTCGAATTTCTCGGCGACCGGGAGAAGGTACGAATAAAGATCGTTCATCCCCTCGCCGTGCTCGCCCGACAGGCGGATCGGCTCGCCAAGGCCAAGGCCCCAGGCTTCGAGCACGCCCGCATCGGCGGCATTGCCCTCAGCCTTGTTGGCCGCAAGGATCACATGGGCCGACTTCTTGCGCAGGATCTCTGCAAAGACCTCATCGGTGGGTGTCACCCCGGTGCGCGCGTCGATCAGGAACAAGCAGACATCAGCCATCTCCACCGCGCGCTCGGTCAGGCGGCGCATCCGCCCCTCAAGGCTGTTGTCGGTGGCATCTTCCAGACCCGCGCTGTCGATCACGGTAAAGCGCAGATCGCCCAGCCGCGCTTCGCCCTCCCGCAGGTCGCGCGTCACTCCGGGCTGGTCGTCGACCAGCGCCAGTTTCTTGCCGACGAGACGGTTGAACAAGGTGGACTTGCCCACATTGGGGCGCCCCACGATGGCGAGGGTAAAGGACATGGCACTCGGACTTTCCGTGATGTGAACCGGGCGCATAGCGCATCTTCCGGCGGCTTGCCAGTAAATAATCACGACGCTCCCGCCGTGCAAAGACCTGATTGCAAGGCGAGGTTTGCCGTCTCAGCCGGGATTGACCCGCCTGCGATGCGCCTCAACGCATCGACATCCAGAGCTGCTTCCGCCTTGGCGGAAGAGGATCAGCGGTAGGCGGCGAGATTGCCGTCGGCCGTCACCACGTAGAGAGTGCCGCCTGCCACAACCGGTTCGGTGGTGGCGCCGCCCTTGATCTCGACCGAGCGCAGGAGCTGTCCGCCTTCGGGATCAAAGAAGCGCAACTGGCCGTCGTTGGAGGCCACCACCAGCTGTCCACCCGCCAGTACCGGGCCGTGATGGGCGACGATCTCGGCCCGTTTGCGCGGCTTGTCCTTGACATAGCCGGGCAGATCCACGGACCAGATCGTCGCCCCGTCATTTGCGTCCAGCCGCATCAGGTTGCTGCGATCATTGACCAGGAACACGCTGCCTCCGGCGACCCAGACAGGGCCAAAGGTGCCCTCAAAGGCCGTCCAAAGGCGCTCGCCGGTCTTGATGTCAAAGGCTGCGGTGCGTCCGGAGTGGTTGCCCACGAAGACCCGATTGCCCTCCTGGAAGGGGGCGCCGGTCACATCGCTGATGCTGGAGATGGCACTGCCGGTGCGCGCGCCGGTCACCGAAGCGATCCAGCGGCGGAACCCACCCTTGCGGAAAGTGCCGACGAGATCCCCGGATCCGAAGGCAAAGACCGCGATCTCGGAGCTGACCACCGGCGCCGGGGCCCCGAGAATGTTGGAGGCGCTCGGGGTCGCTTCCAGCTGCCATGCAATCCGGCCATCCTTGGTATGGATCACCCAGCCGGTGTCATCTCCGGCCACCAGGTAAAGCAGACCGTCACGAATCGTCGGGCTGCCAGAGCCGGTGGCCTCCAGTTCCTGCCGCCAGACTTCGGCGCCGGTTTCGGCATTGAGGGCCGTCAGGACTCCAAAGCCGGAGGAGACATAGATCACACCATCGGCATAGGCGAGACCACCACCGGTGGCATCCCCTTCCCCGTCGCTCGACGGGGCGATAGAGGTCTGCCAGAGCACCGCCCCCGTCGGCGAAACCGCCGAGACCTTGGAGGACGCATCCAGCGTGAAGATCCGCCCGCCGCCGACCACAGGTGCGGCGGTGATGCGCTGCTTGCGGCTGTCACCGGCACCGATATTGACCGACCAGGCGAGGGTCGGCGCCGCCGCAAGGGCAGCATGGTCGGTCCGGGTGGTGGCCTGACCGGGGCTTTGTTCCCAGGACGTGTTGCGCACCTGCGCAGGCAAACGGATCGCCCGGGCGCCAGGGGTGGCCTCGGGCCCTTGCGTCGTGCGAATGTCTTCCCGCTCGCCACGAAGGATCACTTCGGGCTCCGAGCAGCCGACCAAAAGAGCTGCCACAGCCGTGCTCATCACACCTGCGCGAAGGCCGAAACCGTGTCGACGTACCGTCATTCCCCTGCCCCTGTCTTTATTCCTGGGTCTGTATTTCCGTCCTGGCATCAGATCCGCGCCCGCGCGGACCTCACCCTTCCTGCGCGATAGCCTCTTCTGAACCGCCCAGGGCGACAATCACTTGCGCAACCCGCTCTTGCAAGTCCCGCGACACGCCCGCCGAAGCGGCGATCTCGCGCAGACGGTTGAGCGCCTCCTCCGTGCGTCCCTGCTCGATATCAAGCAGCGCCAATTGCTCGGCGGCCAGGAACTGCAGCGCCCCGCCCGGAGCGGCCAGAACGTCCAGCCGGATCCGCCGCTCCTCGACCGCCAGTGTCCCGGCCTGCAGAGTCACCGATTTGAAGGCGGCGATATCGCGATAGATCTGCGCCAAATCGCCATTGGCGGCCACTTGATCCAACAAGGCCGCAGCGGCGGCAATATCACCGGCATCTGCCAGCGCCGCCGCACGGGCCAAAGCCACAACCGCAGCCGCACCGGCCTCCTGCGGCGTCACATCGGCCAGGGCCGCTGCACGCGCAGCCGCGTCATTGGCCGCAAGCGCTGCTGTCATCGCATCCCCCACCGCCTGGGCCTCGGCACGCGCCTGAGCGTCGCGGTATTCTTTCCAGGTGGCCCCACCAACGATCAGCACCACGGCGACCGCGCCGATCCAGCCATACCGTTTCAGCATCAGGAACAGCCGGTCGCGGCGAACCTCTTCCGTGACCTCGTCAATGAAACTGTCGGTATCGCTCATATGTCGGCCCTTGCCTGTCTCGTGTCTGTCTCGCCGGGTCAAAGGCCCGGTTGTCCTGTTTGGTGATCTCTCATAGCCTGCCCTCCCAGACAAGCCAAGTCCTGCGGAAAGCTCGACGAAATCGGTTTTGTTCCGGTTCAGGACCTCTCTGACCGAAAGAAAGAGGGAGAATTTTCGCGCTGCCGCATCATTTTGCGTGACAAGCGCGTTTTCTCCCATTTTGTTTACGCGCGAGATCGCCCATGGTCCGTGCAAGGATCAGCCCCTGCCCCGCGGCGCGCCCCCCAGCACCTGCGCTCGCCCGAGCCAGAGCCCGGCGCGCCCGAATGGGCTCCTGTGCCCCCGTGCGAAGGAACTGTGACCTGCTTCACAGTGTGACGTCGCGGAACAGGGTATTAGTCACAAAAACGTGTTCAATTTGGAGACACCGTTTCAGATGCGTATTATCCCCCCCCTGACCGCTGTGGTCGTCACCGGCAGCCTTTATGCGCTGGTCATGGAGCGTGACACCCTGCTGGCCTTTGCCCGCGGGGAAGAGCCCGCAACCGTGCAGACCATCGAGGACGAGAGTGCTCCGGGGCAGACCGAGTTGGCCCAGGCTACCGATGGCACTGTCCATGTCGCGGTCGTGGCCGTTCACAGCCAGGCCCGCGCCATCGACAATGCCGTTGTGCTGCGCGGCCAGACCCGCGCCCTGCGTGAAGTCAACGTGATGGCCGAAACAACCTCGACAGTGATTTCCGAGCCGCTGCGCAAGGGGGCTTCGATCAAGGCCGGCGACATTCTCTGTGAGCTGGATCCCGGCACCCGGCCCGCTTCGCTGCAGGAGGCCCGGGCCCGCTTGCTGGAGGCCCGCGCCAAGGTCCCCGAATCTGAAGCCCGGCTCGAAGAAGCCCATGCGGTGCTGGAAGAAGCCCAGATCAACCTCACTGCGGCACAAAAACTCTCCGAGGGCGGTTATGCTTCCGAGACCCGGCTGGCTTCGGCAAAGGCGGCCGAGCGCACCGCTCAGGCCGCGATCGCCTCCGCCACCGGCGGTCTTGAAACCACCCGCGCCGGGATCGAATCCGCCATAGCCGCCGTTGCCGCAGCCGAAAAGGAAATCGACCAACTGGTGCTCCATGCGCCGTTTGATGGTATTCTGGAGTCTGACACCGCCGAGGTGGGCAGCCTGTTGCAACCGGGGTCGCTCTGCGCCACGGTGATCCAGCTCGATACGATCAAGCTGGTGGGATACGTGCCAGAGGCCGCGATCAACCGGCTCAGCCTCGGGTCCAACGCGGCGGCCCGGCTGGTCACAGGCCAGCAGGTCAGCGGCAAGGTGACCTTCATCAGCCGATCTGCCGATGAGAACACCCGCACCTTCGAGGTGGAGATCACCGTGCCCAACCCGGATCTGGCGATCCGCGACGGCCAGACGGCCGAGATCATGATCGCCTCCGAAGGCACCAAGGCGCATCAGCTGCCGCAATCCGCGCTGACCCTCAACAACGAGGGCCAGCTGGGCGTGCGGGTGGTGCGCGCGGATAGCACCGCCGGGTTTGTGCCCGTGACCCTGCTGCGGGACGAGGCTGCGGGGGTCTGGCTCGACGGGTTGCCGGAACAGGCGGATGTGATTGTGGTTGGACAGGATTTCGTCACCGACGGGGTGAAGGTTGATCCGACCTATCGGGAGACGAGCAAATGATCGGTGTCGTCAACTGGGCCGCAGACCGTGCACGCATGGTCCTGGCCTTCATAGCAATCTCGCTCCTTGTGGGCGGGTTCGCCTATGTGAGCCTGCCCAAGGAAGGCGAGCCGGATATCGAGATCCCGGCGCTGTTCATCTCGGTGCCCTTCCCCGGCATTTCCGCCGAAGATTCCGAGACCCTGCTAGTGCGGTTGATGGAAACCGAGCTGGCTGATCTCGACGGGCTCGACAAGATGTCCTCTACCGCCGCCGAAGGCTATGCCGGTGTGGCGCTCGAGTTCGAATTCGGCTGGGACAAGACCGCCGTGATGGCCGATGTGCGCGACGCGATGGACAAGGCCGAGGCAGAGTTTCCTGAAGGGGCGGAGAAATACTCCATCACCGAGATCAACTTCTCGGAATTCCCCATTGTGATCGTTAGCATGTCCGGGCCTGTGCCCGAACGCACAATGGCACGTATTGCCAAGGACTTGCAGGACGATCTGGAAGCGCTGGACGCGGTGCTGGAAGCCGGGATCGCGGGCAATCGCGACGAAATGGTCGAGGTGCTGATCGACCCTTTGAAGCTTGAGGCGTATAACGTCACCGCAGTGGAGCTGATCTCGGTTGTCCAGAACAACAACCAACTCATTGCAGCCGGCGAAGTGGACAGCAATCAGGGCAGCTTCTCGGTCAAGATCCCCTCTTCCTTTGACAGTGTCGAAGATATCTACGCGCTGCCGGTCAAAACCAATGGCGACCGCGTTGTGACCCTGGGCGAGCTCGCCCAGATCAACTTCACCTTCGAGGACCGCGAAGGCACCGCCCGCTTCAACGGGGCCGAAACGGTGGCCCTGCAGGTGGTGAAACGCAAGGGCTACAATCTGATCGACACCGTGGATCAGGTGAAGGCCAAACTGGAGGAATCCCGCGCCAAGTGGCCGCCGGAGCTGCAGGCAGCGATCACCCTTGGCACCTCCAACGACCAGAGCCGCGTTGTCGGCTCCATGGTCAGCCAGCTTGAAGGCTCCGTGCTGACCGCGGTGGCGCTGGTGATGATCGTCATTCTGGCCTCCCTTGGCAGCCGGGCGGCGCTTCTGGTCGGCTTCGCCATCCCCACGTCCTTTCTTTTGTGCTTTGCCTTCTTGGCCCTGATGGGGATCTCGATCTCCAACATCGTGATGTTCGGCCTCATCCTCGCGGTGGGGATGCTGGTCGACGGTGCCATCGTGGTGGTGGAATATGCCGACAAGCGCATCTCCGACGGCACCGGGCCGATGCACGCCTATGTGGAGGCAGCGCAGCGGATGTTCTGGCCGGTGGTCTCCTCCACCGCCACCACGCTCTGCGCCTT
>CAKZRP010000007.1 GCA_937146765.1 uncultured Paracoccaceae bacterium
AGACGCATCCAGCCCGTCTGTGTGATCAAAGGGCGGAAAATCTAGCCCCGAGTGGGGACACTTCCGGTAGCACAGCATCCCCCAGCGCTTTTGGTGACATTTCTGTTTTGCAAACCAAGTGATGTTTCAACTTGGTTGCAACATGATCTGTAATTGATGCGCGAGTCACAGGCCGCCAAAGTGAAAGGCTTTGGTCTCCAGATACTCTTCTATTCCTTCCTGCGCCCCTTCGCGCCCGAGGCCGGAGGCCTTGACGCCGCCAAAGGGTGCCTCCGCATGGGAGACCAAACCGGTATTGAGCCCCACCAGCCCGGCCTCGAGCGCACCGCCAAAGCGGAAGGCACGGGCCATGTCGCGGGTGTAGAAATAGGCCGCCAGGCCAAAGGGGGTGCCATTGGCCTGGGCAAGGGCCTCTTCCTCGGTCTCAAAACGGAAGATCGGCGCCACCGGGCCGAATGTCTCCTCGCGCGCCAACTGCATCTCTTCGGTTGCCCCGACCAGCACCACCGGATCGGCAAACTGGGCCGCGAGTTCACGTGGTGCGGTCGCGCGGCGGGCACCCTTGGCAAGCGCATCCGCCACATGGGCCTCGATCTTGGCGATGGCGGCCGCATTGATCATCGGACCGATCATCACCCCATCGGCCAGGCCCGGACCCACCGTCAGCGCATCCACCCGCGCCGCCAGGGCCGCGACGAACCGGTCGTGAATGCCCGATTGCACCAGGATACGGTTGGCGCAGACACAGGTCTGGCCCCCATTGCGGAACTTGGAGGCCATCGCCCCCTCCACCGCCGCGTCGAGGTCGGCATCGTCAAAGACGATGAAGGGCGCATTGCCGCCAAGTTCGAGGCTCATCTTCTTCAGCGTCGGCGCACATTGCGCCGCCAGCAGCGCCCCGACCCGGGTCGACCCGGTAAAGGAGAGCTTGCGCACCACCGCCGAGGCGGTGAGGGTGGCGCCGATCTCCTCGGGGCGACCGGTCAGCACGTTGAGCACCCCCTTGGGAATGCCCGCGCGTTCGGCCAACACGCAGAGCGCCAGCGCCGAATAGGGCGTGAAATCAGAAGGTTTGATCACCATGGTGCATCCAGCAGCGAGGCCGGGCGCGACCTTGCGGGTGATCATCGCATTGGGAAAGTTCCAGGGCGTGATGATGGCGCAGACGCCCACGGGTTCCTTCATCGCAAGGATCTGCTTGCCGGGCACCGGGCTCGGGATGATGTGACCGTTGATGCGGCGGGCCTCCTCGGCGAACCAGCGCACGAAGGACGCGCCATAGAGGATCTCGCCCCGCGCCTCGGCCAGGGGCTTGCCCTGCTCGGCGGTCAGGATCAGGGCCAGATCGTCCGCGTGATCCAGCATCAACTGATACCAGCGCATCAGGAGGTCGGCGCGCTCCAGATGGGTGCGGGATTTCCAGTTTGCCATTGCCGCCTCGGCGGCGGTGATGGCGCGGGTGGTCTCTGCCGCGCTGCAATCGGGCATATGGCCCAGCACACCCCCGGTGGCCGGATTGCCGACCGCCATATCGGCGCGGGCGATCCAGGTGCCGTCGATCAGTGCCGCTTCGCGGAACAGGTCCGGATCGGCAAGGCTTTGGCGGATATCGGCGGCAAGGGGGGCGTGCTGGGTCATGTCAGCTCTCCAGGGCGGCAATCACGGCCGCGGTGATCTCGTTCGTGGTGTTGAGGCCGGGGCGAATGCCGATCCCACGCGCGGTGGCAGCCTCGATGGCGGCAAGGAGATGCTCTGCAGCCTCGCCCTCGCCCAGGTGGTCGAGCATCTGCGCGCAGGACCAGATCGCGGCAATCGGATTGGCGATGTTCTTGCCCGCGATATCGGGGGCGGAGCCATGCACCGGTTCAAACATCGAGGGCGCGGAGCGGTCCGGGTTGATATTGGCCGAGGCGGCAAATCCCAAGCCCCCCTGGATCGCCGCACCAAGGTCGGTGAGAATATCGCCAAAGAGGTTGGAGGCCACCACAACGTCGAGATCCTGCGGCGCCATCACCATCTTGGCGGCCATCGCGTCGATATGCATGTGGCTCACGGTGACATCGGGGTACTCGGCGGCCAGCTCACGGGTGACCTCGTCCCAGAACACCATGGAGTATTTCTGCGCGTTGGACTTGGTGACCGAGGTCAGATGCTTGCGCCGCGCCCGCGCCTGCTCGAACCCGAAGCGCAGGATGCGCTCGACCCCGGCGCGGGTAAAGACCGAGGTCTCAACCGCCACCTCATTGTCCTTGCCCTCATGCACCCGGCCGCCGGCACCGGAATATTCGCCCTCGGTGTTCTCGCGGATGCAGAGGATGTCGAAGCCCTCGGCACGCAGCGGCCCCTCGACCCCGGTCAGCAACCGGTGCGGACGGATATTGGCATATTGGTTGAAGGCCTTGCGGATCGGCAGCAGGAGCCCGTGCAACGAGACCGAATCCGGCACCGTGGCGGGCCAGCCGACGGCACCGAGAAAGATCGCGTCAAAGCCACGCAGCGTCTCGATCCCGTCTTCGGGCATCATCCGGCCATGGTCGAGATAATAGGCGCAGGACCAGGGAAATCGCTGGGTTTCCACCGCAAAGCGCCCTTTGGCGACGGCACTCAGCACCTCCATCGCGGCATCCGTCACATCGACGCCGATCCCGTCACCGGGGATCAGGGCAAGGTTATATGTCTTCATCGTGTCTACTCCTCGGATCACAGGCCGATCAGTACGGATTTGCTGCGCCGGTTGGCAAGGTAGGCCTCACGACCGAGATCCTTGCCGAGCCCGGAGGCCTTCCAGCCGCCGGTGGGCAGGATATGATCCTGAGAGCGGCCATAGCGGTTGACCCAGACCGTGCCCGCCTCGAGCCGCCGGGTCAGCCGCAGCGCCCGGCTCAGGTCGCGGGTGAACAGCCCCGCCGCCAGCCCGTAGGTCGGATGGGCCGCCAGCGCCATCGCCTCCTCCTCGCCATGAAAGGTCTGGAAGGTGGCCACGGGGCCAAAGATCTCTTCGGTCACGGCGGGATTGTCAGCAGCGACACCGGCCAGCAAGGTCGGCTGATAGAAACTCCCCGCCCGTTCAAAAGGGGCGCCGCCGCAGAGGATCTCGGCCCCCCGCTCCTGCGCTGCGGTCACGATACCGTGGATCCGGCCCATCTGCGCGGCGGAGATGATCGGCGAGAGCCCGTCCCTGCCGGCAAGGGTCTCGACGGGGGTTTCGGCGCGAAACCTGTCGCGCAGCCGCGCCGCCAGTGGTTCGGCAATACTGTCCTCCACCAGGAGGCGCGACCCTGCGACGCAGAATTGCCCCGCATTGGGCAGGATCCCCCGGGCGAGGCAGTCCGCCGCGAGGTCAAGGTCGGTATCGGCGAAGACCACCATCGGGCTCTTGCCGCCCAGTTCCAGTGTCATCGGCTTGATCCCGCTGCGGGCGATGTTTTCCATGATCGCCGCGCCCGCCCGGGTAGAGCCGGTAAAGGAGACCTTGTCGACGCCCGGATGCGCCATCAGCGCCGCGCCGGTCATCGGCCCGTCGCCCAGAACCACGTTCACCAGCCCCTCGGGCAGGCCCGCGCGCACCGACAGTTCGGCAATGTAGAGCGTGCTCCAGGGCGTCATCTCGGAGGGTTTCAGCACCACCGCATTGCCCGCCGCCAACGCAGGCGCCAGTTTCCAACCCGCCATGGAAATCGGAAAGTTCCAGGGCGTGATCGCCCCGATCACCCCATAGGGCGCATCCTCGATATAGCCAAAGGCGGTGTCGGCGGTGGGCACCAGCGCGCCACCTTCCTTGTCGGCGAATTCGGCGAAAAACCGGATCTGCTCAGCAGTGACGCGCACGTCTCCGGCCCGCGCCTGATGCAGCGGGCGGGAGGAACAGACCGCCTCGAGCCAGGCGAGGGTCTCAGCCTCGGCCTCGATCAGGTCGGCCCAGGCATGGAGCGCCTTCAGCCGCGCGCGGGGGGCGATACCGCCCCAGTTGGACCGGGCAAGGGCCGCGCGCGCGGCGCGGACCGCCGCATCCACCACAGCCGCATCGGCCCTCGGGATGGCGCCGAGCGGCAGGCCGGTCGAAGGCGAGATCACCTCGATCTCAGCCTCGGCGGGGTGCCAGCGACCGTCAATGAAATGGGCGGACAACAGTCGGGGATCGACGCCGGACATGGCTTTGACTCCTTTGGGTTCTTGCCAGCAGACTGCGCGCATCCGGACGGCGGAAACTGCCGAAAGCGCCCAAGCGGCAGAATTCTCTGCGGCAGCAGGCGGGCTGGCAGCTTATTCTGCCACGCCCTCGTTCCGGGTTGTGCAGCAGGCCCCCATCGGGGCCGGTCGGGCTGGGGGTTGCGCCCTGAGGCGACCCATCTGCGCGACAGGCGCGCCGGTGGCGGCGGCCATCAGTTCGGCCCCGGCCAATTGGCAATACCGGCCCTGGCATCGCCCCATGCCGATACGGGAGAGGGATTTCACCCGATTGGCCTCGACCCCGCTCTCCGGCAAGACCGCCCGCACCTCACCCGCCCGTATCCCCTCGCAGCGGCAGAGCACCGCATCATCGGGCAAGGCCGCGATGGCTTCGGCGGGCCAGGGAAAGGCCCGGGCCATCGCCTCGGCAAAGCGCCGCATCCGCCTGAGCTGGCGCAGGATCGGGGCCGGATCGGGATGGCGCAGGCCAAGATCCTGCAGGCAGGCGATGGCGGCGGCGCGCCCGGCCAGCTCCGCCCCGTCAGCGCCAAGGATCCGCAGCCCGTCGCCGGCAAGGTAAAGCCCCGCGCCCGCGCGCCCAAGAGGATCGGCCTGGGGCAGCCATTGCTGGAAACTCCGGTCCCAGCCAAAATCCGCCCCGGCAAGATCGGCCAGCGTGCCATCGGCGCGCAGATGCCAGCCAAGCGCCACCATGTCACAGTTGACCCGCTGCAGGCGCCCCCGCGCGTCGCGCCAGGTCAGCGCCTTAGGACCCGCCGCATCACCTTCGATCTCGACCAGCGAGACCCCCGCGCGATAGCGCCGCCCGAGGCGCGCGCGCAGACCGAGGCCGCGCAGGGTCACCCCCGGTCGCGCCGCCGCCATAGCCAGTCCCGCCCGGATCTGGGCACCGAGGGGCGCGGTATCCAGAACCGCCACCACCGTGCCCCCGGCAGCGATCAGCTGATGCGCGAGCAGCGTCAGCAGCGGGCCGGAACCGGCCAGCACCATGCGCCGCCCGAGGGCGACGCCCTGCGCCTTGAGCGCGATCTGCGCCGCCCCAAGCGTATAGACCCCCCCCCCGCTGCCAGCCCGGCACCGGGGCCAGCCGGTCGGTGGCGCCGGTGGCCAGGACCAGCCGGTCATAGGCGATCTGCGTCACGCCCTCCGCCCCCAGCACATGCGCCACCCCATCCGCCAGGGCCAGAACCGACCGGTTCGGAAGATGAGAGATCCGCCCCGCAGCCGCCATCGCGTCGAAACAGGCGTGCAGGGCGCGGGCCTTTTGTGCCTCGGAGCCGTAAAGGTCTTGCGGCGGGCGGCGAAACCCCTCGGGCGGGCGGCGGTAGATCTGGCCACCGGCGCGGGCGGCCTCATCCACCACGATGGGATGCAAACCCGCCGCTGCGAGAGTCTCGGCGGCGCGGATGCCCGCCGGACCGGCCCCCACGATCAGGACCCGGCTCATTCCGGCGCTCCGGGCCAGTCCGCCCCGGCATCGCTCCGCAGGCGCAGTCCGGCCCGCAGGGGCGTGGTGCAGGCGCGCAGCCGCGGCCCCTGCTCCTGCCAGAGCCAGCAATCCTGACAGGCGCCCATCAGGCAGAAGCCCGCACGCGCCTCGGGGCCGAACTCCGCCTGCCTGAGGGCCGGTCGGGAGAGAAGGATGGCCGTAAGCACCGTGTCGCCCTCCAGCCCGGTCAGCGCCGCGCCGTCAAAGGTGAAGGCCAGCGATGCCCGCCCCGTCTCGGCCAGGCGGTGCAGGCGGCCCGAGGGGCAGGTCATTCCGCCGCCTCCACCCGGGCCTGCGGGCGCGGCACTTCGGGAAACCGCGCGCAGGTGGCGGCAAAGGCGGCCTCGACCGCCGCGGCGCCATTGCCCTCGATCCGGCGAAAGATCTCGGTCTTGGTGAAAAACCGCCAATGGATCGGCAACGCCGCGAGGATCTCGGTCAGCCGGTCATAGGCGGCGGGGGTCCAACGCGTCTCAAAGCCCTCGCGTTCGGGGCCAAAGTGAAAGAAGGCCTCCGAGGCGGGCGGCAAGGCCGCGCGGCAGGCCACGGTTGCCGCCTCATCCACCTCGCATCCGCTCAGGATCACCCCGTAGTCGCGCC
Source organism: uncultured Paracoccaceae bacterium (assembly GCA_937146765.1). Classification (GTDB taxonomy): domain Bacteria; phylum Pseudomonadota; class Alphaproteobacteria; order Rhodobacterales; family Rhodobacteraceae; genus Epibacterium. Next base: position 6,281 of record CAKZRP010000007.1, read on the forward strand.
GGGCCGCCTCTGCCGAGACATAGCCACGCGCCACATCCCGCGCCACCCGCCAGGGTTCACGCTCGCGCGGATCGCCGCGCCCGCCGCCGCCGGCGGACCGCACCTCCAGCACATCGCCCGGCTGCAGGATGGCGGTGTCTTTCGACCCCATCCGGCGCTCCTCCGGCGTGCCGGGGTTCACCACCATATCGGCGAGCCCCGCCGCCCGCCCGCCAAGCGTGCCCCAGGGACGGAAGAAGCTGCGATCGCGGTTGCGCGCGGTGATGCGGCTGTCGGGGGTGAAGACGCGAAAGGCCATCTCCGTCGCCAGCCCACCGCGCCAGCGCCCTGCCCCGCCGGTGTCCTGCGCCAGGCCGTATTTGACAAATTCCACCGGCACCTCGGTCTCGGTGATCTCGATCGGGGTGTTCTTGAGATAGGCCGCATCGGCGCCGGACCCATTGGTGCCGTCGCGATGCGGCATGCCGCCACCGCCGCCAACCACCGGGTTCACCGCTGCGATCACCACCTTCTGGCTGCGCTCGTCGCGGGTCATCACGTTCACGATGCAATTGTTGCCCGCGGGAGCCGCCGGCATCCGCTCGGGGATCGCCTGGGCAAAGGCGCCGAAGATCACCGACCGCAGCCGCGCGCAGGTGAGCGAGCGCATCCCCACCGCCGCCGGTTCAACCGGGTTCAGCACCGTGCCTTCCGGCGCGATGCAGGTGAACGGGCGGGTAAGCCCGGTGTTGAGCAGGATGCGCGGGTTCAGCGTGTAAAGCACGTAGTAGACGCCGACCAACAGCATGGTGTGGCGCGGATCGCCCCCCGACGGCACGTTGAGCGAGGACGAGAGCTGCGGATCCGAGCCGGTGAAATCCAGCACCGCCGCATCGCCGCGGATCTTCAGAACCAGTTTCAGCCGACAGGGGTTGGCCGCGTCGCTGTCCTCGTCGGCGTAATCGGCAAAACTGTAGTCGCCGTCGGGAATGGCGGCGAGGAGGGCGCGCGCCTGTGCCTCGGCCTGATCCTTCAGCGCGGCCACCCCGGAGAGGAACCCGGCCTTGCCAAAGCGGGCGATCATCGCCTGCACCTTGCGCTCGCCGGTGTTGAGGGCCCCGACCAGCGCCTTGATATCGCCGATGTTGAGCGCAGGCTTGCGCACGTTGGTTTCCATGATCCGCAGGATCTGCGCATCAAAGACGCCTTCGCGCACCAGTTTCATCGGCGGGAACCGCAGCCCCTCCTGATGGATCTCGGTCAGCGAGCGTGACAGCGAGGCCGGCACCGCGCCGCCCATGTCGGTGTTGTGGATATGCCCCCCGGTCCAGGCCACGATCTCGTCTTCGGCAAAGACCGGTTTCCACAGGTGGGTGTCCGGCGCATGGGTGGCGACATGGCCGGAATAGGGATCATTGGTAAAGGCGATGTCGCCGGGGCGATAGCCTTCCTCCACCATGGTGATGGCGCGGCCATAGGTCAGGCCCGGATACCAGGTGGCGCCCAGATCCATCGGCACCGCAAAGGTGTCGCCCTCCCGGTCCATCAGCATGACGGTAAAGTCCTGGGTTTCCTTCACAAAGGCGGAATGGGCGGTGCGGTGCAGCGTATGGGCCATGTTCTCGGCGGCGGCACGGGCATGATTGGCAAGCACCTGCAGGGTCATCTTGTCGAACATCGGTCACTCTCCGATCTGAAGGTGGATATTGAGGGCAGCGTCGACACGGGCCTCGGCGCCCGGCGGAATGGCAAAGGTGGTGTCCTCCTGCGCGACGATGGCCGGGCCGGAAAAGCGGCTGCCGGGTGCCAGCGTGGCACGGGCATAGAGCGGCACCGCGCGCCAGCCACCGATATGCACCTGCACCGCGCGGCTCTCGCCCGCCGCCGCTCCGGCCAGTTCGGCCAGATCGGGCTTTGGCCCCGCCCCGATGGCGCAGAGCCGCAGGTTCACCACCTCGATGGCGCCCTCCGGATCGTCGAAATCATAGATCCGCCGGTGGGTCTGGTGGAACGCCGCCTCGATCCGGGCGAGATCGCCAAGCCAGTCCGGCTCCAGCGCCACCTCGATCTCGTAGCTTTGACCGGCATAGCGCATATCGGCCGAGAGCCGCAGATCCAGCGCCCCCTCATGCCCCTGCGCGGCAAGCCAGGCCTGCCCCTCGGCGGCCAGCGCGCGGAAATGCGTCTGCAAGTGCGGCAGCCGCGTCGCGTCGAGATCGGCAAAGACGGTGCGGATGAAATCGCCCTTCAGATCCGCCACCAACCCGCCGAGGGCCGAGACCACCCCGGGGCGACGCGGCGCCATCAGCCGGGGCATGCCAAGCTCGCGGGCGAGAAAGGCGCCCAGCATCGGCCCGCCACCGCCAAAGGGCATCAGGGCAAAATCGCGCAGGTCCACCCCGGCGCGGGAGGCCAGCTTTTCCACCTCCACGAACATTTCCGACACCGCGATGTCTATGATCGCCTGGGCGGTCTCCTCAAGGCTTCGGCCAAGCCGCTGCGCCAGATCTCCTACCGCCTGCCGGGCCAGGTCCACCTTCATGTCCAACTGGCCATAGGCCATGTCGGAATGGCCGAGCCAGCCGCAGACCGCCATGGCGTCGCTCACCGTGGCGCGGGTGCCGCCGCGCCCGTAACAGGCCGGGCCCGGCAGCGAGCCGGCACTTTCGGGACCGACCCGCAGCACGCCATGGTCATCCACCGTGGCGATGGATCCCCCGCCGATGCCGATCGAACTGACCGAGACCGAGGGGATATGCAGGGGAAATTCGCCCACCAGCTCGTCCGAGCCGAATTGCACCTCGCCGTCGATGATCAGCGCGAAATCCGCCGAGGTGCCGCCGATATCCAGCGTCAGGATGCGGCGCTCGCCCGCCTGCCGCGCCAGCCAGGCGGCCCCGATCACCCCCGAGGCGGTGCCGGAGAGCAGCATCGACACGCAGTCGCGCCGCCCCTCCGCGGCCGTCATCACGCCGCCGTTGGATTTCGTCAGCATCGCCCGCGCCGGAACTCCGCGCGCCTGCAACCGCGCCTCCAGCGCTGTCAGATACCCGGCCACACGCGGATGCACATAGCCGTTGAGGATGGCGGTGGAGGTGCGCTCGTATTCGCGGATCACCGGCCAGACCTCGGCCGAGGTGAAGACAAAGAGATCCGGTGCTTGCGCCTCGATGCGGGCCCGGATCGCCGCCTCCTGCGCCGGGTCGCGCCAGGCATGCAGCAGGGCGACGATGATCCCTTCGGCCCCGGCGGCGCGGGCCTTGTACAGGATTTCGGCGACCGCCGCGTCCAGCTCTGCCGCGGGCGGCTCACGGCGGCTGCCATCGGCGCGCATGCGGATCGGCAGGCCAAAGATCATGTCGCGGGTCACCAGCGGATCCGGGCGCTGGCAGAACAGCGAATACATCTCCGGCATCCGCAGACGCGCCAGTTCGATCACATCCTCGAACCCGGCATTGGTCACCATCGCCAGCCGCGCGCCCTTGCGCTGGATGATCGTGTTGATGCCCACCGTGGTGCCATGCACGAAGCGGCTGACCGCCTCGGGCCGCAGCCCCTCGCGGGTGACCAGCAGGTCGAGCCCGGTGCCCAGTTCCGCGCCCGGATCCTCGGGCGTAGTGAGCACCTTGAGCGAGGCGATTCGCCCCGAGCGGACCTCCAGCGCGCAGAAATCCATGAAGGTGCCGCCGATATCGACACCGATCTTCCAGTCCTCCGCAGGGGTCTGACCATCCATCACTCATCGCCTTCTGTTGCCTTTGCCCCAATCGAGCAGAGCCGCGCGCGGCGGTCCAAGTCGGATGCGGAGAGGGGTCATAAGGCGCGCTTATGGTGAGGTGAGTCCTTCGGGCAAAAGGGCACGGATCTGACTGCGCATCAGCTCCTCCGCCCGCGACAGAGACTTGCCGCGCAGGGTCAGAAGCGACAGCGGCAAGGGCGGCGAGGCAATGAGCGGACGCACCGCGATGCCGTCGAACTGGGCCCAGGGCAGTAGCGAATCCACCACCGCAATCCCCAGTCCGGCCTGGACGAACCCCACGGCAGAGATCGAGGTGTCGATCTCCAGCCGCGGTTCAAACCGGCAGCCTTGCCGCCGGGCAGCGGTGTCGAGCGCATCAAAGGGGCGGGTGGCAGCCCGGTAGGAGATCAGGAAATCCTCCACCAGCTGCGGCAGGCTGATCGCCGCCTCCTGCGCCAGCGCATGGTCTGCGGGCAAAAGACAGCAGAACCCGGTCACCCCGAGCACTTCCACCTCGATTTCCTCCGGCATATCGTCGGTCAGGGCCAGTGCCATGGCGGCATCGCCTTCGCGCAGCATCATCCGCAGGGATTGCACCGGCGCCACGTTGCAACGCAGGGCGATATCCGGGTGGCGGGCGCGAAACGCCGCCATCACCCGGGGCAGGAGTGACATCGCCGGTGGCGTCGAACAGCCGATCCGCACCAGACCGGCCCGCCCCAGCTTCAAGTCGGCGGTCTTGCGCCGCAGCCCTTCCAGCTCGCCAAAGAGCCGCTCCGCCTCGGGGTAGAGCTCGCGGGCCTCCGGCGTCGGAAACAGCCGCCCCTTCTCGCGGTCGAACAGGGCAAAGCCCAGCTCATCCTCGGTATGGCGCAGGATCTGGCTCAGCGCCGGTTGCGAGATATTGAGCATCCGTGCCGCCTCGGTGACGGTTCCGGCCCGCATCACGGCGGTAAAGACTTCAAGCTGGCGGGCGCGCATCCGTCACTCCATAGGTTGCACTTATGAGGTTAGCCGTTTCCCGTCTTTGACCCAAGGGGGCGCGCCGGGGTCTTCTGGACCCAGATGCAAAGGAGACCTCATGCGGGTGATCATACTCGGCGGTGGGCTGATGGGCACGTCCACGGCATTCTTCCTTGCCCGGCGCGGGGTCAAGGTGCAGCTGATCGAGCGCGGCTTTGTCGGTGCCGGGGCCACCGTGGCCTCCTTCGGCAATATCCGCCGCAGTGGGCGGGCGCTCTGCCAGTTGCCGCTGGCGCGGCGGTCGCTGGATCTCTGGGGGCGATTGCAGGACCTGCTGGGACAGGATGTGGAATTCCGCGCCACCGGCCATCTGCGGCTGGTCTTCGATGCTGAGGGCGCGGCGGATTTGGCCACCTATGCCGCCGCCGCGCAGCCGCATGGGCTCCAGCTCGAACAGCTGACCGCGGCGGAGCTTCACCGCCGCTTTCCCGGTCTCGGGCCAGACGCCCTCGGGGCCAGTTTCTCGCCGCAGGATGGCAGCGCCAATCCCCGGTTGGTCAGCCCAGCCTTTGCCAGCGCCGCCGCCCGATTGGGGGCAGAGATCGAGACGCAGGCGGGCGAGGTGCAAATCACCCGCAATCGGCAGGGGTTCGAGGTTGCCTGTGCGCGCGGGCGGTTTCAGGGCGATGTGCTGGTCAATTGCGCCGGGGCCTGGGGGACTGCGATCGCCCGGCACTTTGGCGAGGCGGTGCCGCTGGAGATCCACGGCCCGCAGATGGGGGTGACCGAACCCCTGCCCTATCGTATCCTGCCGGTGGTCGGCATGTGGGCGCGCGATGGCGGTGCCTATTTCCGGCAGGTGGAACGTGGCAATATCGTCTTTGGCGGCGGCGTGTCCCGGGTGCCGGTGCCCGACAGCGGCCATGCACGCTATGATCCCGCCGGTCTTGCCCGGCAACTGGCGCCACTGCTGCGGCTCTGCCCGGCGCTGGCGGATGTGGCGATCATCCGCCATTGGTCCGGGTCGGAAGGCTATGTGGCAGACATGCTGCCGGTGATGGGGGCCTCTGCCACCACACCGGGATTGTTCCATGCCTTCGGCTTTTGCGGCCATGGGTTCCAACTGGGCCCCGGCGTCGGCGCGGTGATGGCCGAGCTGATCGCCACCGGCACCACCGAGACGCCGATCGGAGCCATGGCGATCCACCGTTTCGCCAATGGCGCGACCCCATGAGACCTGCCGCAGGATCGGGCAAGCCCTGGGCGCCGACAGGGGGCCCGAGGTCAGAATGTCGCCACCTTGCCCCATTGCGACCCCTGGAACCGGCTGAGCCTGTATTGCGCCGTCTCGGTAATCGGGCGGCGATTGAGCAAGAGATCGGCCACCAGATGGCCGACGCCGGGGCCGATGCCAAAACCATGACCCGACAGGCCTGCCGCCAGCGTCAGCCCGGGAATTCCGATATCATTGTCGATGACCGGCACCCCGTCGGGGGTGCTGTCGATATAGCCGGCCCACCCCGCCTGCAGCGGCACGCCGCGCAGGGCGGGCAGCAACTGGCGCGCGCGCGCCAGGGTCTTGCGCAGAAGCGCAGCCGAGGGGCGCGGGTCGAGGATGCGCGCCCGTTCCATCGGGGTCTCGCGGTCCAGCGCCCAGATTTCGCGGGTCTCGAACCCGGCCTGCCAGGCCTGCAGCCCGCCCGGCGACAGCGCCCGCCAGCGCTTGGCGAACATCGGCAGGAACTGGCGTCCGAAATGCAGCATGTTCGGCGTCGGGTCCAGCTGGCTGCGACCGGAGATCGCCAGCGTGTGGCCGCCATCGCCGCGCCGGGTGACCGAGACCCGCGCGGTGTGCAGCGCCTGCGGCAGCCCCTCCGCCCCCGGTGCAACCGAGAGGATGGAGCTGCGCACCGCCGCCTGCGGGAAGACAAGACCGGACTGGCGCAGGAAGCTTCCCGCCCAGACCCCGCCGGCCATCACCACCTGCGGCGTCCAAATGCGGCCCTTCTCGGTGATCACCGCCGAGACCGCCCCACCGGTGCGCTCGATGCCGCGGGCGGCGCAACCCTGCAGCACCACGCCTCCATGGCGCAGGATCCCCTTGGCGATCAGCGGCGCGGCGCGGGCGGGATCGGCGATGCCATCGCTTGGCGACCAGACGCCCCCGGCCCAGCTCTGGCCGGTGGCCTGACCGCGTTCGCTGGCCTCGGTGGCGCTCAGCATGCGGGTATCCACCCCCTCGCCACGGGCAAAAGCCCCCCAGCGCGCCCAGCCCTCGATCTCGGCCGGGTCGTTGGAGAGATAGAGCAGACCACAGCGGCGAAAGCCGAGATCCTCGCCGATATCCGCCGCCATCTCCTCCCAGAGGCCGAGGCTTCTGGTCGACAGCGGCAATTCGCGCGCATCCCGGTTCTGCTGGCGGCACCAACCCCAGTTGCGGCTCGACTGTTCGGCGCCGATGCGGCCCTTTTCCAGCAGCACCACCCGCAGCCCCGCCCGCGCCAACCAATAGGCGGCCGAGGTGCCGACGATACCGGCCCCGATCACCACGCAATCCGCCGTCTCCGGCATTTCGGTCTGGGTTTCAAGTTTGAGCAGGGGGGCGGCCATGGTCTTCTCCTCTAGGTCGCTTTCCTTTTATGCTGGCCCGGTCAGATGCTTCTGCCGGATCGCGGGGCCTGCACGGCATTTCCTGTCGAATGCGGTTGACTCGCCGGACGCTCTGGCCTTCACAAGACAAACAGGGTGCGCAGACTGCAAGGACCGCGAAACATGACCCCCGCCTACAAGCTGGACCGGATCGACCTGAAAATTCTCGCCGAGTTGCAGCGCAACGGGCGGATCACCAATGTCGAGCTCGCGGATCTGGTGCATCTGTCCCCCTCGCCCTGCCTGATGCGGGTGAAAAAGCTGCAGAAGGCCGGGTATATCACCGGCTACGCGGCCCAGATCGACATGGCGAAACTGGGCGAAACGCTGACGGTCTTTACCGAATTCACCCTGAGCAACCACCGCCAGATCGACTTTGCCCGCTTTCAGGAAGCGCTTGAAAAGGTCGATTGCTGCGTCGAATGCCATCTCGTCTCGGGCGGCTACGACTATCTGGCGAAATTCGTCACTGCCTCGATCTCGGATTATCAGACCATCATCGAGGCGCTGATCGACCGCAATATCGGCATCGACAAGTATTTCAGTTTTGTGGTGATGAAGACGCCCTTCTCCAAGACCCAGATGCCGCTGACTCATCTTTTTGCCGACAAGCTCTGAAGCCGCCTAGGCCCGCGCAGGAAAGCCCCGCAGACGGGCTGCGGGGCCTTCCGAACCTCGGTCACTCGCTACAACTAAGGGCTGTATCAGCCAATATTGGCAGAATACAGGATCCGCTTGCCGCCCCCCTTTGCCTTGAACCAGAGCTCAAGGGTATTTGCCTTGGCGTGAATTTCCAAGGCAACGTCACTCAGTTTCAATTGCAATTGTCGCCCGACGATCTGGGCAAAGATCTTGGTGATCGGGCTCTTTCGCGTCTTTGGATTGAGCATGAATTTTTCAAGCACATCAATGCCGATGCTCTTGCTTCTCGCTTTTGTGACCGTATTTTGCAGCGCGAGCATTGCAGCCTTGATGTCGCCGTCGCGCTGGATTCCATCCAGGAAGCCGGTTGATGCCTCCTGCGGTACATTCTTCTTCAACAAGGCTTTTTCGGCTTTCGCCCGCTGTCGTCTAATTGCATTTGTCGGGTTGCTCAGCATCTTGTCATATGCATAAATCAGAGCCATTCCGATCCTCCATTCAAAACACACAAAACGTCAGGCCCATGGCCTGTTCAAAGGCATGCGTCGGATTCTGGATCGGAGGAGACAGCATGAATGATACCCAAACGCCTTCTCACCCGTCCCAAAAGGAAACGCGTGCATGACCGCGGCGTTTGGACTTGCCTATTACAAGGCAAGCATTTCGGCGGATGGGGTCACATCCGCCCGTCTTCAAACATGTTTTGTAAACACGAGTTGATCGCAAGAGTCAATCTTGGATTGACTGAGTGTCCTGCCTCCTTTTGAATTAGATTGAATTGGCAAGACATTCGGAATTACACGCAAAAGGTGCATCCCCCGCGCAATGCCGAATGTCGCTCCAATCTTTTCCCGGCAATCTCGCTATCAGCGCCGTGCGAATTGCGCCACCAGCTCGGGATCCTGCTCCAGACCGGTCAGCCAGCCGGTATCAAGCTGCGGCACCGAGGAGATCAGCAACCGCGAATAGGGATGCTGTGCCTCGCGGGACATGCGCGCGGCCGGCAGCGCCTCGACCACAGCGCCCTTGTACATCACCAGCACATCGTCGCAGATCGCCTCCACCGTCGACAGGTCATGGCTTATGAACATGTAGCTGAGGTTCAGCTCGCGTTGCAGTTCCTTCAGCAATTCGAGGATCGCCGCCGCCACCACCGTGTCGAGGGCGGAGGTTATCTCGTCGCACAGGATCAGCTCCGGGCTGGCCGCCAGCGCACGGGCAAGGTTCACCCGCTGCTTCTGGCCACCGGACAATTCGCCGGGCAGCCGGTGGCGCAGGCTGGCGGGCAGGTGCACCATGTCCAGCAGCTCGATCACCCGCGCCTCGCGTGCCTTGCCGCGCAGCCCCTCGTAAAAGGTCAGCGGTCGGGCAAGGATGCTGCCGATGGAGTGATTGGGATTAAGCGCGGTATCGGCGAGCTGGAACACGATCTGCAGCCGCCGCAGCTGCTCCTTGCTGCGGTTGCGCAGATCCGGGCGCAGTTCGGTGCCATCAAACAGCGCCGTCCCGCGATAGGGTGGCAGGATGCCCGCGATGGCCCGGGCCAGGGTCGACTTGCCCGAGCCGCTCTCGCCGATGACTCCGAGATTGCGGCCCCGTTCGAGTGTGAAACTCACGTTTTTCAGCACCTTGGCCCGGGGTTCACCCTTGCTTACATGGCCATAACCGGCGCAAAGGTCCTGGACTTTCAGGACCGGTTTCGGGCGCAGGATGCCCGCCGCTGCCTCGGCCGCGCTCAGCGGCTGATGCGGCACCGGCTCGAAGGCGGCCAGAAGATCGCGGGTATAGGGGTGTTGCGGCGCCTTGAGGATCTGTTCGGTGCCGCCCACTTCCTGCACCTCTCCGCCCCGGAGCACGATGATGCGGTCGGCGATCTGCGCCACCACCGCAAGGTCGTGGCTGACATAGACCCCGGAGATGCCGCCCTGCTGCATCACCGACTTGAAGGCCCGCAGCACCTCGATCTGGGTGGTGACGTCGAGCGCGGTGGTCGGTTCGTCAAAGATCACCAGCTTGGGATCGCCGATCAGCGCCATCGCCGCCGAGAGCCGCTGCAACTGGCCACCGGAGACCTGATGCGGATAGCGCGCGCCGATGACCTCCGGCTCGGGCAGCGCCAGCGCCCGGAACAGCTCCACCGCCTTGGCCTCCGCCTCGGCGCGCGGCATCAGCGCATGGATGGCGGAAATCTCGATCACCTGATCCATGATCCGCTTGGACGGGTTGAAGGCCGCCGCCGCCGACTGCGGCACATAGGAGACCTCGGTGCCGCGCAGCCGGGCGCGCTCGGCTTCGGTCATCGCGGTGATCTCGGATCGGTCGAGGCGGATCCGCCCACCCTCGATGCGGCAACCGCTGCGGGCATGGCCCATCAGCGACAGCGCGATGGTGGTCTTGCCCGATCCGCTCTCGCCAATCAGGGCAACGATCTCGCCCGGGGCGATCTCGAAACTGACGCCCTTGATGATCTCGACGTGGCGGCCGGCATCGGTGGTGGCCCCGATCACGAGGTTTTCGACGGTGACGAGGGGATCGGTCATCATTCGCTCCTGTCGCGGATCTTGCTGGGCAGATTGTCGATGAACATGTTCACCGAGATGGTGAGGGAGGCGATGGCGATGGAGGGAAAGATCACCGCCGGCGCGCCGAGGCTGAGGCCTTCGATATTCTCGCGCACCAATGCGCCCCAATCGGCATTGGGCGGCTGCACCCCGAGGCCGAGGAAGGACAGGCCCGAAAGCACCAGCACGATGAAGACGAAGCGCAGCCCGAGGTCCGCCAGCACCGGCCCGAGGATATTGGGCAGGATCTCGCGCAGGATCAGGTAGGGCGTGCTTTCGCCCCGGGCCCGGGCAACGGTGACGAAATCCATCGTGTTGACATTGACCGCGAGGGCCCGGGCGAACCGGTAGGAGCCGGGCATGTAGATCGCCGCCAGCGTCAGCACCAGCACCGGAATGGAGGAGCCCACCGCCGCCACCACCACCAGCCCGAAGAGGAGCGAGGGGATGCCGTTGAAGGCATCCAGAAGCCGCGACAGGATCATGTCGAACCAGCCGCCGGCCACCGCCGCCATCATGCCGAGGATCACCCCGAGGCTGCAGGCGAGCGTCACACCGGCCAGGGCGATGCCGACGGTGTAGCGTGCCCCCATCAGGATCCGTGACAGGATGTCCCGGCCAAGGTAATCGGTGCCCATCCAGAATTTCCCGGTCACGGGTCCGAAATAATCCCAGTCGACGATCTCACCCGGCGGATAGGGAGCAAAGGCCGGCCCCACCAGGGCGACGAGCCCCCAGAACAGGATGATGACGAGGCCGATGCGCCCGACCCAGTTGAACCGCCAACCCGGCCCCTTGGGGGCCGTGCGGTCGCGGGTGGTGCCCTTGGGTGTGGTGGAGGAAGGAGTATCAGCCATCATCAACGCAGCCTCGGGTTGGAGAGAATTGCAATCAGATCCGCCAGGGTGATCAGCGACAGGTAGCTGACGCAAAAGATCATCGCGCAGGACTGGATCAGCGGCAGGTCTCGGGTGCTCACCGCATCCACCATCAGCTTGGCGACGCCGGGATAGTTGAAGATCGTCTCGACGATGATGACACCGCCGACGAGGTAGCTCACCGAGAGCGCCACCGCATTGGCGATCGGCCCCAGTGCATTGGGCAGCGCGTGGATCAGCACCATGCGGCGGCGCGAGGCCCCCTTCAGCAGCGCCATTTCCACATAGGGCGTGTTCAGCGTCTCGATCACCGCCGCGCGGGTCATCCGGATCATCTGGGCCGAGATCACGCAGGACAGGGTGATGACCGGCATCGCATAGGCCTTGAGCATGGCCCCGATCGAGCTGACATCGGCCCCGTAGCTGAGGGCAGGCAGCCAGTCGAGCCAGACAGCAAAGATCAGTACCGCCAGCGTGGCCACCATGAACTCCGGCACCGAGATCACCGAGATGGTGAGCACCGAGACCATGCGATCAAACAGCGAACCGCGATACATCGCCGCCCCGATGCCCAGCGACAGCGCCACCGGCACCGACAGGAGCGTGGTCACGCCTGCCAGCCGCAGCGAATTGCCAAGCCGTCCAGCGATCAGCTCCACCACCTCCATGTTGTTGACATAGGAGGTGCCGAGGTCGCCCTGCGCCAGCCCGACCAGCCAACCGACAAAGCGGCTGAGCGCTGGCTCGTCCAGGCCCATGGCGGCGCGTAGACCGGCCACCGCTTCGGGGGTCGCCGCCTGTCCCAGCAGGATCTCGGCGACATCGCCGGGCAGCAGTTCGGTGGCAAAGAAGACGGCAAAGGAGACGATGACCAGCGTCAGCAGCGCAATGCCGAGCCTTTGGACCACCAGAAACCAGGGCAGAAGCGATGGGGACACGAGGGGCACCTCTTTCGGCCGGGGGTGAATTCGGGATCGGGACCCGCGCCGGTGACGCGGATCCCGAAAGGTGGGCGCGGGTCAGGCGTTCAGCCAGACGTATTCCGCAAAAGCATAGCCCATCATGCCGCCGAGCGGGTTCGGTTTCAGGCCGCCCAGCTTGGCCGAGAAGGCATCCATGTTGGAAATATAGACCGGGATTGCGGTGCCGGCCTCATTGGCGACCATTTCCTGCATCTCCCAGTAGATGGCGGTGCGCCGTTCTTCGTCCAGGGCACCGCGCGCCTCCACCAGCAGGCTGTCGAATTTCTCCGACTTGTACTGGCTCTCGTTCCAGGGCGCGTCCGAGGAATAGAGCAGCGAGAACAGGATGTCCGGTGTCGGGCGCGGGTTGATATTGCCGAAATGCACCGGCGCCTTCAGCCAATAGTTGGACCAGTAGCCATCCGAGGGCACCCGGTCGACCTTGAGGTTCATGCCAATCTCGCTGCCCGACTGCTGCAGGATGGTCGCCATGTCGACCGAGGCGGTCGCCGCATCCGAGGCCACCACCGGAATTTCCACCCCGAGCAGCCCGGCCTTGTCGAACAGCGACTTGGCGCGTTCGGGGTCAAAGTCGCGCGGCTTCACATTGGGATTGTGATAGCGGTTCGCGGGAGAGACCGGCTGGTCATTGGCAATCTCCGCAAAACCGCGGAAGGCGGATTTCTGGATCGCCTCGCGATTGAGCAGGTACTTCATCCCCTCGATGAACCCCTCGGCCTGACCCGGGTTCAGGTCCTTGCGGATATTGAGGTTGGTGTAGTTGCCGGAGGTGCTGACCAGGGTCGCGACGCTGTCATTGCCGTCCAGCAGCCGCGAGGAGCGCGGGTTCACCGAGGCGGCGTATTGGATATCGCCCGAAAGCAGCGCGTTGACGCGGGCATTGTTGTCGGGGATGCCAAAGAACTCGAAACTGTCGAGATAGGCACCCTGCCCCTTGAAGTAATTGGGGTTCTTCACCGCGATGGAGCGCACGCCCGGCTCGAAGGCCTCGCAGATGAAGGCGCCGGTGCCATTGGCGGTGGAGAAATCGCTGGTGCCATCGGCGAGGATCATGAAGTGATGCAGCGCCAGGATGGTCGGCAGGTCGGCATTGGGCGCCGCCAGCACGATCTTCACTGTCAGATCGTCGACCTTGGAGATCTCGGTCATCTGCTTGGCGATGGAGTTCACCTTGGAGCCCACCGCCTCGTCGAGATGCCGCTTCAGCGAGAAGACCACATCTTCCGCCGCCAGCGTCTTGCCATCGTGGAAGGTGACGCCGGATTTCAGTTTCACCTCCCAGGTCTGGGCATCGTCGGAGCTGACGCTCTCGGCAAGTTCCATCTGCACCTGACCGGCCTCGTCGAGGAAGGTCAGCCGGTTGTAGAAGGCGCAGCAACGCACGTAGTCGGTGGACAGCGAGGCCTTGGCCGGATCCAGCGTATCGGCGGTGGAGGAAGACCAGCCGGCCGCCTTCAGCGTGCCGCCGGTGACCGGGGTGGAGGCCACCGCCGCATCGGCCCGCAAGAGCAGGCTGCCGCCGACCGAGGCAGCGATGCCCGAGGACATCAGCATCTTCAGCAGATCCCGGCGCGAGGCCCCGCGGCGGATCATCTGTTCGACCATCGCATCATCGCGGAGGGTCCAATTGGTGGGGGTCTTGGTCATGTGGTGCTTCCCTGTTGTGGTGGGGTGGACAGGTCCGGACGGTCTTGCTGCCGTCTCGGACCGGGTGAGAGAGGGGTGCGGGGCGCCGGTCTGGATCGCGCCCCGGTGTCAGGTCTCGACGGCAAAGGCAGCGTCAGCGGCCTCCGCCAGCTCGATCAGCGCGTGGTAGTGATAGTCGGGCTCGGTAAAGCTCTCCGGCTCGATGGTGCCGCCATAGCCCTTCTGGGCATGGCGCCGCTGGATCCAGGCATTGGTCATCCCCAGCGCCCGCGAGATGCCGATGTCGTGATACTGGCTCTGGGCGGTGTGCAGGATATCGCCCTTGCTGCCACCATCGGTGGCCACATGGGCAAAGACCTGCTCGAAATAGCGCGGGTCGGGTTTCTCGCAGCCGGTGTCATCCGTGGTGAACCCGGCCCAGAAGGGGTGACCCAGCTTCTCGGCGTATTTTTCGAACGCCCAGCGGCGCGCATTGGTCATCGCGATCAGCTTGTAGCGCGCCTTCAGCCGGGCCATCGCCGCAACACTGTCGGCAAAGGGCTCCGCCTCGCCCACGGTGTCGATCATCAGCTGGCGATAGTCTTCGGTGTCCGGCAGGCCAAAGGCGGCGGCAATGCGGCTGTAGCAGCGGCCGAGGTCGTCGGGAAACAGGCCCGCGCCGGGCTCGTACCGGGCGTCGCGATAGACCGCGAGCGCGGCCTCGCCATCCACGTCGATCCCCTCGGCGGCTGCAATCTTCGCCAACCCGGCCTTGATGGCGCCCTCAAAGTCGATCAGCGTGCCGACCACGTCAAAGGTGACATAGCTGAAGGCGGTCAATGGTCTTGTGGCGGTGGTGGTTGCCATCCCGGCAGTCCTTTCTGCAACGTAGCCTTGCCCGGTGCCGCCGTTCTGCGCCGGAGTGCGTCCAGCATTTTCTGCGGTCCTGATCGCGGCCCCTGTTCCGATGACCCGGCGTCAAGTGCGCCGGGGTCGGATCCCTGTTTCCTTGGGCTTTGTCTCTTCAGCTTCCCCCGAATTCCGGCATCGGAATCTCCGAATGCGGGCGGGGGCGCGGCATTTTTTTCTGTATTGCCGGAGCCGACGGCATTTCTCTTTACCGGCTCCGGGCGGGGTCCTGTGCGGCTCAGTAGCCGCGCGCCTGTTCCACCAGCCCCGGCAGCGGCTGCCCGGCCCGCCCGGCCCGGATCACCGCCAGCGCGTGCTGAGCACCTTCCTCGGCATCGGTCTGGCCACCCACATGCGGGGTGACGATGACCCGCGGATCGGTCCAGGCCCAATGGTCCTGCGGCAGCGGTTCGGGATCGGTGACATCGAGCATGGCAGAGACCAGTCGCCCGCTGTCGAGCGCCGCCCGCAGCGCCCCCATGTCGAGCTGTGCCCCCCGCCCCGCCTGCACCAGACGCGCGCCCATCGGCAATTGCGCCAGGAACGCGGCATCAAGCAGGCCACGGGTTTCGGGTGTCAGCGGCAGCAGGCAGATCAGCACGTCGCTGCGGGCTAGGAACTCCGGCAATTGTGCCGCACCATAGACCTCGACCCCTTCGACGGGGCGGCCCGAGCGGCTCCAGCCGGCGACCGGGTAGCCAAGTGCCAAAAGCGCCGCCGCCGCCATCTGGCCGATCCGGCCCAGACCGAGGATCCCGATGCGCAGCTTTGCGGCCGGAACGATGGGCTGTGCGCGCCAGTCGCCGCGCGCCGCCTGCGCCAGATAGGTAGGCATGTCCCGGCTCAGCATCAGGACCGCCATCACCACCCAATTGCGCACCATCGTGTCGACGCTGGCGGCAAGGGTGCGCGACAGGCGCACGCCCTCAGGCAGCCGCGGCATCTGGTCAACCCCGGCACCGATCGAAATCAGCACCTCGAGGTTGGGATAGGCCGAGAGGTCCACGGGCGGAACCCAGGTGGCGATATGGGTCACCGCAGCCGGATCGCGGACCTCCTCGATGCCGAGGAAGATCTCCTCCCCCGCCGCCGCGAAGACCCGCTTCCAGACCTCGCCGCGCTCGGGATAGGAGAGGAACAGCAGCGCCATCAGGCGAGGACCGCGCGGATCTCGGGATCTTCCAGCGTCAGATCCAGCACCGCGAGGGTCCGAGCAACGATGGCGTCGATCTCCGCCTCGGTGCAGCACAGCGGCGGCGCATAGCCAAAGATGCCCTGGGCAAAGCTGCGCAGGATCAGCCCCTGCTCCCAGGCGCGGTCAAAGAGCCGCGTCGCCGGTTGCAGGCTGGCGGGCAGCGGCGTCTTCTTGTCCTTGTCGGTGACCAGTTCCACCGCCGCCAACATGCCGCGTCCACGCACATCGCCGACCAGCGGATGATCGGCGAGGCTCTGCAGGCCAGCCTGCAGCCGCGCCCCCAAGCGGATGCCATTCTCCAGCAATCCGCCCTCGTAGAGCCGCAGCACCTCCAGCGCCACCGCCGCCGAGACCGGATGGGCGGAATAGGTGAAACCATGGCCCACTGCCTTGGCCCCTGCCCCCTCGGCGATGGTCTCATAGACATGATCGCGCATGAAGACCGCCCCCATCGGCACATAGCCGGAGGTGAGCCCCTTGGCGGTGGTCATCAGGTCGGGCACGATGCCCTCTTCGGCGCAGGCGAACAGCGGGCCGGTGCGGCCAAAGCCGGTGATCACCTCATCGGCGACAAACAGGATGTCCAGCGCCGCGCAGGCCTCGCGCATCGCCTTGATCCAGCCCCTGGGCGGCACCAGCACCCCGCCGGAACCCTGGATCGGCTCCACGTAGAAGGCGGCGACCCGGTCCTCGCCCAGGGCGGCAACCTTGGCTTTCAGCTCCGCCACCGAGGCCGCGATGATCTCCTCATCGCTGCTCAGCGGATTGCGGTAGACGTAGTGCGAGGAGATCTTGTGCTGCCACTGGTAGGGCACGCCAAAACCGTCGTGAAAGCCCGGCAACGCGGTCAGACCGGCGCCCATGGTGGTGGAGCCGTGATAGCCCTGTTCGACCGAGATGAACTGGTCGCGCTGCGGCTGACCCCTGGCGTGCCAGTAGTAGCGGATGAAGCGGATCGTGCTGTCCACCGCATCCGAACCGCCAAGGCTGAAGTAGATATGGTTGAGATCGCCGGGGCTGCGCTCTGCCAGCTCTGCCGCCAGACGGATCGGCGCCTCGGAGCCGAGGTCGAAATAGCCGGTGGCATAGGGCAGGTTGCGCATCTGCTCGGCGGCGGCGGCGACGATGCTTTCATGGCCATAGCCGGCATTGACGCACCAGAGGCCGGCAAACCCGTCGAGCAGCTCGCGCCCCTCGGCATCGGTCACCGTGGCGCCGGAAGCCGAACGCAGCAGCCGGACGCCGCGGGCCTCGTGGCCCCGGAAGGAGGAAACCGGGTGGATCAGGTGCTGGCGATCCAGCTCGACAAGGGAATTGGCCGGGGAATTGGTCCGCATCATACGCTCCGCGATCAGCCCAGTGCCTGCGAGGCAAGGGCATAGGTTGTGAATTCTCGGGCCGGGGCCGTTTCGGCGTTCGCGGCGTTCTGGGCGCGAGACACCATGGCGGTGCCGCCGCCGACATGGACGAGGCCAAGGGCTTCGACCTCGGGCGCCAGCGCCGGGTCGGTCAGATCAAGGCGCAGGAAGCAGCCCGCCGCCCGCCGGGCCCCGGCGGCGATCAGCGCCCGGGCCTGGGCGCTGTCGCGCGCCACCACCGGCCCCAGCACCCGGCCCCGGCCAAAGACCCGCAGCAGGGCAAACCCGCCCGCACAGCGCAGCACCTCGCCCCCGGCGGCGATGGCCGCGATCAAGGTGCCCCGCGCCATGCCCGAGGCCGCCAGATCCTGCTCGGCAAGACGGGAAAGCCCCTCTGCCGCCTCCAGCCCGGACGTCACCGTCACCGGCAGCTCCGGCTCCGCATCCCGGGCGATGCCCTGATGCTGGTAAATCTCGCCAATGGCGACAAACCCCAGTTTTTCATAAAGCGGCAGCCCCTCGGCGGTGGCGGTCAGCCGCAATTCGCGTGGCCCGGCAAGGTCGATGACCGCCTCCATCAACCGCCGTCCCAACCCCTGCCCGCGCAGGTCCGCATCAACGATGATCATGTTGAGGCAGGCCACATCGCCAAAGGCGGAACAGAGCGCTGTGCCGACCACTTCGCTGCCCTTCAGCGCCACTACCCCTTGCGAGACCGACAGGGTCAGCGCCCAGTCCTGCGCAAGATGCGGCCAGCCCGCCGCCTGCGACAGCCGCAGGGCGCCGGCGATATGGGCGGCGTCAAAGGGGGCAAGGGTGATCTCGGGCGCGGGCTGCGCGCGAGGTGCGGGGGTGGAAAGCTCGGTCATCGGGCTTCTCTCTTCTTTTTTCCTGTCGGGATCAGACTAGAGCAGCAGCAGCGGCAGGTTCGGCCTGATCCGGGCACTGCGCAGCAGTTTGCCGCTGCGCAGTGCCCGGGCCACCGCAGGAAATGCTGCCCTCAGGTCAGGGACCGTCCCAGCGCCAGCACCAGCGCCTGCGCCGCCGCCAGTTCCGCCTCGGTGATGTATTCCTCCGGCCGGTGGGCGCGGGCGATGTCGCCGGGGCCGCAGACCACAGCCGGCACCCCGGCCTGCTGGAACAGCCCCGCCTCGGTGCCATAGGACACCGCCTGCAACGGCGCTGCGCCGCTCAGATCGGCGACGCGACGCGCCAGCGGATGATCCGCAGCAAGAGCCAGCGCCGGATAGGAGGAGAGCCAATCCGCCGTCACCCCCGGAATCCCGAGGAGCGGCGCGAGGATCTCCTGCGGCGAGACCCCGGCAATGGCGCGCGCCTCCACCAGAGCCTCGGCCCGGTCAGGGATGATATTGACCGCCTGTCCGCCCGACAGAACCCCGATCTGCACGGTGGAATGGGGCGGCTCGAACCGCGCGTCCTCGGGGCCCCGCGCCACCGCTTCGGCCAGATCCGCCGCCGCGACGAGGGCGGGCACAAGCGCATGGATGGCATTCTGCCCCAGATCCGGGCGCGAGGAATGGCCCGCGCGCCCCTGTGCGCTTAGCCGCAAGGCCGCCTTGCCCTTGTGGGCAAGCACCGGCACCATCCCCGAGGGCTCGCCAATGATCGCCCCCAGCGGCGGCGCGCAGAGATCGGACAGGCGCGCCAGCAGATGCGGCACCCCGCGACAGCCCGCCTCCTCGTCGTAGGAGAGCGCGATATGAACCGGCGCGGCCAGATCCATGCGCGACAGTTCCGGCACCGCCGCCAGCACCGCGGCGACAAAGCCCTTCATGTCGCAGGCGCCGCGCCCGATCAGCCGCGCCCCCTCTCGCCTGAGGCAGAAGGGGTCTCCCAGCCAACCCGGCTCGGCGGCGGGCACCACATCCACATGACCCGACAGCACATAGCCCGGTCGCGCCGCATCGCCCAAGGTGGCAAAGAGGTTGAACCGGTTGCCCTCCGGCCCCGGCAGCAGGCTCACCCGCGCGCCATGGGCCGACAGGTAGTCGGCAATATGCTGCATCAGCGCGCCATTCGGATGGCCCACCACGCTTGGGAAGGCCACCAGCTCGGCGAGGATCTCCGCCGCCCGCATCAGGAGGCGATCACGAAGATCTTGCGCAGGGTCTCCAGCGTGGTCCAGGTGCCGACAAAGCCGGGTTTCATCACGAAACTGTCGCCCGCGCGGAACACATGGCTGGCGCCGCCCTCCTCGGCGATCTCGCAGACACCGGAGAGGATATGGCAGAATTCAAAGGTTTCGACCTTCATCGAGATGGTCTTGCCCGGGGTGGTCTCCCAGACACCGGTGCGGATCTGGTTCCAGCCGGCGGCGCCAGCCTGCGCACAGTCCAGTTCCCAGGTCTTGTATTCGGGCGCTCCCTCCAGCAGCCGGTCGGGCGCGGCGGTGCTCTCCTTGGCGGCAAAGCTGGGGAAGGTCTCAAGGGGTAGAAGCAGGCTCATGTCTCTCTCCGGTCAGGCGGTGATATGGGATGGCGCCACTCTGCCCCGGCCTGCGCCGCACCGGTCACCAAAGGCGGCATCGCGACGGCAGACCCTGCCGCGCTGCCGCCGACAAACGCAATTTCCTGCGCTGAAACCGGCAAACGCGGCAGGCGCTGTGGCGGGAGCCGGGTCAGGATGGGAACATCACGAACACCCGGAGAGAGACATGACCTTCCGCCCCAAATTCATCACCTTCGATTGCCATGGCACCATGATCTACTTCGACATGGCCGGCGCGGCGCGTGACTTCTACGGCGCGGTGCTCGGCCCGGAGCGGATCGAGGTCTTCATCCGCGATTTCTCCGCCTATCGCCTCGACGAGGTGCTGGGCGCCTGGAAACCCTATGCGGAGGTGGTGCACAATGCGCTGGAACGCAGCTGCAAACGGCATGGGTTGGCCTTTGACCCCGCCGTCGCCGCGCAGGTCTACGACCGGGTGCCGACCTGGGGGCCGAACCCGGACGTGCCGGCCGGGCTGGCCCGGATCGCGCCGCATATTCCGCTGGTGGCGCTGACCAATTCGATGAATTCGCAGATCCCGCATAATATCGCCCGGCTCGGCGCGCCGATTGCCCATGTCTTCACCGCCGAGAGCGCCGGCGCCTACAAGCCGCAGATGCGCGCCTTTGAGTATATGTTCGACGAATTGGGCTGCGGGCCGGAGGACGTGCTGCATGTCTCCTCCTCCTTCCGCTACGATCTGATGACCGCTCATGATATCGGCATCCGCAACAAGGTCTGGGTGAACCGCGGCCACGAGCCCGCCAACCCCTATTACGGCTATACGGAAATCGCCGACATCTCCGGCCTGCCCGGCGTCGTCGGCCTCTGAGCGGGAGCGCGGCGATGCAGTTCCAATCCTATTGGCATGCCACCTCCACCGCCTTTGCCGAGGTCGAGGCCGGCCCGGTCGAGGGGCGCGTGGATGTGGTGGTGATCGGGGCCGGTTTCACCGGTCTCAGCGCCGCGCTCCACCTGGCCAGACGCGGCGTCAGCGTCGCGGTGCTGGAGGCCCGTCACGTCGGCTTTGGCGGCTCCGGGCGCAACGGCGGCCATCTCAACAACGGCATGGCCCATGGCTATGGCGAGGCCAAGGCGCATCTGGGGGCGGAACGTGCCAAGAACCTCTGGCAGGCCTATGACCGCTCCATAGACCTCATTGAGGAGGTGATTGCCGAAGAGGGCATCGCCTGCGATTTCCGCCGCTCGGGCAAGCTGAAACTCGCCTCCAAACCGAGCCATGTCGCCGGTCTGCGGGCCAATTTCGAGCTGATCCACCGCGAGGTCGACCGCGACACACGCTTTCTGGAGAAATCCGAACTGGCCGACGAGATCCTGTCCGACCAGTTCCACGGCGCCATGCTCTACGGCAAGTCGGCGATGATGCATATGGGGCGCTACGTTCAGGGGCTGGCGCGGGCGGCCCATCGACACGGCGCGCGGATCTGGGAAGGCGCGCCGGTGACCGGTCGTCGGCGTGACGGCACCGGCTGGCGGATCGAGACCCCCAAGGGGGTGATCCGGGCGGATCGGGTCATCGCCGCCACCAATGCCTATTCCGCCAGCGTGCCTGCGGCGCAACTGGAATATTTCAAGCGCCGGATCATTTCCGTCGGCTCCTTCATCGTCGCCACCCGCCCACTGAGCGAGGCGGAAGTGGCCTCCGCCCTGCCCGGTGACCGCACCTATGTCACCTCGATGAACATCGGCAACTACTTCCGCCTGTCGCCGGACCGGCGGTTGATCTTCGGAGGCCGCGCCCGGTTTTCCGCCACTTCGGACCAAACCTCGGATGCCAAATCCGGCCGGGTGCTGCAGGAGGCGCTGGCCCGTATGCTGCCGCAGATCTCCGGGGTGGAGATCGACTATTGCTGGGGGGGTCTTGTCGGCATGACCAGCGACCGCTTCCCGCGCGCAGGCACGGCGGACGGGGTCCATTACGGCATGGGCTATTCCGGCCATGGTGCGCAGATCTCCACCCTGATGGGGCAGGTTCTGGCCGATCTGGCAATGGGGCGCGAGGATAGCAACCCGCTGCAGGGGCTCGATTGGCCCAAGGTGCCGCTGCATTCCGGCAAGCCCTGGTTCCTGCCGCTGGTGGGGCTCTACTTCGGGCTCAAGGACCGGCTGTCCTGACCTCGGCAACCGCGCCCGCCCCTGATCCTTAACACGGGCGCGGTCAGCCCAGCGACTGCATCGCCAGCCCGTAGGTGAGCGGGCCGCTCAGCGCCCGCCGCCTGCGGCCATAGCGCATGTCGGTCACCGTGTCATAGACCCCGAGGCCGGCAGCCGAGAGGAAGGCCTCGAACCCGTCGCTGTCGATGATGGTGTCCAGCCGCAGGAACTGCCCCTCATGCGCGAGGATGAACTCCGCCGCCAATTGCAGCGCCACCGTGTCCTGCTCTGCCACCAGCGGGCCGATCACCCGCCCCTTGCCGAAGTTGCGGATCATCGCATAACCCTCGACCGCGCCGCCGCGTTCGGCCACCAGCACCTCCGAGACCGCCAGCAGCGCATCGAGGATCCGGTCGCGCGTGGCGCCATAGGCATGGGCATCCAGCGCCTGGACCGCCTCCAGATCGCCCG
Source organism: uncultured Paracoccaceae bacterium (assembly GCA_937146765.1). Classification (GTDB taxonomy): domain Bacteria; phylum Pseudomonadota; class Alphaproteobacteria; order Rhodobacterales; family Rhodobacteraceae; genus Epibacterium. The sequence continues at coordinate 28,857 of CAKZRP010000007.1, forward strand.
GCTCCATCGGTCGCAGCACCAACCCCGGCAAGGTGTCGGGGCGGCGGATCCTGCGCGCCACGCCCTGATGCTGCGAGACCAGCCCGACCGGGGTGAATCCCGCGCTTTCATAAAGCCGGTAGCCTTCGCGCGTGGCCGAGAGCCGCATGTCGCGCCCCGCGTGTTCACGCATCACCCGCCGCAACAGCCGCCCGCCGGTGCCCTGCGCCTGCAGGCGCGGTGTGGTGACCATCATCCCCAGCATGGTAAAGTCGTCCGCGCTGGGAAACCCCATCGCCGAACTCAGCGGTCGACCGATCTCGTCCAGCGCGATGTACCCCTTGCCGAGGCCCACCATCAGCGCGATGTCGGGGGCGCGATGCGGCCAGAACACGCTGACGGTCAACTCGTGCAGCCGCTCCACCATGGCGAGGTCGATGGCTTCGATCCGGGCCTTGTAGATATCGACCTGCATCCAGTCGCTGGCCAGTTTCGGCGCCTCACGGCGCATGAAGGCCCGGTTGCGCGCCAGTGCCTCGGCAGGCATCTCGGCGGCGCTGCCCTCCGGCAGGGCGAGTTCACTGGCGTCCGGATCAAGACTCATGGGTTAACCTCTTTGCGCAACAAGGGGACTCTCTCGTCGACGTCTCTTTGCGAGACCGGCCACCGGTCCTTATAAGGACCTCTTGCCCCCTTTATCTACCGGGGTCGACAAAAAGATCTGCTGTATCTCGCCCCCTACCCGTAGTTTCTGCTTTTCTGCGTCGTCCCGCGTTCTTGCCGAAGATCAGCCTAGATCAGGACAAACTTGTAGATTATTGACTTTTCCACAAGGATGGCATAAATCAGAAAATCTACAGCTTTGGAGTATGATCCTTCATGTCCATATCTCCCTTCCGCGATGCCTCCCACCTTGGACATGCGATCCGCGATGCGCGCAAGGCAAGGGGTTGGTCGCAGGGCGATCTGGCGCGTTTGGCCGGAACCGACCCACGCCAGATTTCCCGGATCGAGACCGCAGCTCACGAGCCAACGCTGTCGCTCCTGCTGCGCGTGGTCTCTGCACTTGAGCTGGACCTCGCGCTGGTCCCCCGCGCCGGTGCGCATCCCGAAACCGCCCGCCCCCGGCCCGAGGACATCTTCTGATGGGGCGTCGCCCGCTGACCCGCGTTCTGGATGTCTACCTGAACGGCCGTCTAGCCGGATACTACAGCCATCGGGCCGGGACTGGCACCCATTTCCGATATGACCAAGGCTGGCTCGAATGGCAATTTCGGTTCCCGATTTCCCGCAGCCTGCCCCTGACATCCGCAGTGCAGCACGGCGACCACGTGGAGGCGGTCTTTGAAAACCTGCTTCCCGATGTGACGCAACTGCGACAAGCCATCGCCGAACGCACGGCGGCGCTCAGCGACCGCCCGCACGACCTGCTGGCGGCGATCGGACAAGACTGCGTTGGCGCCCTGCAGTTCCTGCCTCATGGCAGCCCCGCACCGCAGAGCCCCTTTCATATCGAGGGCGAGAGGCAGAGCCCGGCCGAGATTGCCAGAACCCTGCGCCTTCTCAGCACCATGCCCCTCGGGATCGACCCGGACGAACCCTTTCGGATCTCGCTGGCCGGGGCGCAGGAGAAGACGGCCTACCTCCGCCATGAGGGGCACTGGGTGCGACCGCGTGGTCTGACCCCTACCAGCCATATCTTCAAACGTCCGATGGGGATCATCGGCGGTGGGCTCGACCTGACCGGCAGCGTCGAAAACGAATACATCTGTCTCCGACTCGCCCGGGAGCTGGGACTCGACGTTGCCGAGGCGGAAATCCAGCATTTCAAGGAACAGGTGGCTCTGGTCGTCACCCGCTTTGATCGTCGCCCTCGCGCGGCAGGCGGGCTTGTGCGTGTTCCGCAAGAGGATTTCCTGCAGGCCATGGGCAGGTTCTCTGGTGAAAAATACCAGCAGCATGGCGGACCCTCGATGACGGACTGCCTGATCTTCCTGCGGCAGTCGGACGATCCGATCGGCGACCAGATCCGGTTTCTCAAGGCGCAGCTCTTCAACTGGATGATTGCCGCAGTGGACGGGCACGCCAAGAACTATTCGATCTTCCTGGAAGGCGACGGGTTCCGGCTCGCGCCGCTCTACGACATCATCAGCGCCGCCCCCGCCCATATCCGCAAAGCCTTTCGGCACAATGACCTGCAGATGGCGATGTCCGTGGGGCGGCGCGGCCACTACCGCCTGGATCAGATCGCACCCAGACATTTTGAGGAAACGGCAGCCCGTGCGCAGGTGCCACTGCACGTGCGACATAGGGCCATGACCGAACTGGCAGAGCAGGCTCCGGCAGCTTTTGATCGCGTCCTGGCCAACTTGCCTGCAACCTGTCCAATCGCGCTCGCGACGGAGATCCTGGACTACGCCCGCCCCCGTCTGGCTCTGTTGCAGGACTATGTCTCCAGCCTGAAGAGCAGAGGATGACCGCAAAGGCCGCCGCGTTCCGGTTCCTGACAAGGCGATAGACCTCGCCGCGTCGCGCCTCCTGTCTCGATCGCCGAACCAAGATTCAGCCCGGATCTGTAATCGGTGACTTGCCAAATCCTATTATTTCGACAAAACGTGAATTATGGAAACAGTGATTCCCCTCCGCCTCTCCGTTCTTGGACACCCCCAGCGCCTTGCCGTGTTTCGGCTGCTGATGCGGCGCTATCCCGACCGTGTCCCGGCCGGCGAGATTGCCGCCGCCCTCGATGTGAAGGCGAGCACCCTGTCGTCCTACCTGTCGGCCCTCATGCAGGCCGGTCTCGTCACCCAAACGCGGGACGGAACCTGGCTGCAATACCAGGCTGACATGGGCGGCGTGCAGGAAACATTGAATGCGCTTGTCCTCGATTGCTGTCGCGGGCGACCGGAACTCTGCCTGTCCTTTTCACCTTCTCTGGAAACGAAAGCACCTCAAATGGCTGACCCCAAGTACAATGTGCTGTTCCTCTGCACCGGCAATTCTGCCCGCTCGATCTTTGCGGAAACGATCCTGCGCGCCGAGGGAGGAGACCGCTTCAATGTCTACTCCGCCGGCACCAGACCTTCGTCGGACCTCAATCCCTTTGCCGTCGAAGTCCTGCGAGCGAAGGGCCATGACGTGACCCCTCTGCGCGCCAAGAATGTGAATGAATTCATCGGCGATAGCGCACCGAAATTCGATTTCGTCTTTACGGTCTGCGACCGGGCCGCAAACGAGGAATGCCCGGCCTGGGAAGGCCAGCCGATCTCGGGTCATTGGGGCATGCCCGACCCGGTCAAGGCCGAGGGTTCGGATGCGCAGAAAAGCCTCGCCTTCCAACAGGCCTATGGCCTGCTGCGGAACCGAATCCGCGCCTTCGCCGCGCTGCCCCTTGCCGAACTGGATCGGGTGTCGCTGCAACATGCCGTCGACACCATCGCGCGCGATCACTGAGCTCACTTCGAGCGACACACTCTGCCCATATCCCAAGGACCAACACCATGACCGTATATGCTCTCAATGGCCTTGGCCGGATGGGGAAACTCGCTCTGAGACCGCTGCTGGAGCGCGGCGCCGAGATCGCCTGGATCAACGATGCTGTCGGCGATCCGGCCCTGCACGCGCATTTGCTGGAATTCGACAGCGTGCATGGCCGCTGGACAGCGGACTTTTCTTCGGACGAGACCTCCATCTCCATAAACGGAACCCGCCTTCCGGTGCACAAGGCCCATCGGATCGAGGATCTGCCGTTGGCAGGGGTGGATGTGGTCATCGACTGCACCGGGGTGTTCAAGACCGAGGCAAAGCTGACTCTCTATTTCGCGGCGGGAGTGAAAAAGGTCGTGGTCTCCGCACCGGTCAAGGACGGCGACGCGGCCAATATCGTCTACGGTGTCAACCAGGCCACCTATGATCCCACCCGACACGGCATCGTCACCGCCGCCAGCTGCACGACCAATTGTCTCGCCCCGGTGGTGAAGGTCCTGCATGAGACGCTCGGCATCAAGCACGGGTCCATCACCACCATCCATGATGTCACCAATACCCAGACCATCGTGGATCGCCCGGCCAAGGATCTGCGGCGGGCGCGCTCGGCGCTGAATTCCCTGATCCCGACCACCACCGGCTCTGCCACTGCGATCACCCTCATCTACCCGGAGCTCAAGGGCAAGCTGAACGGCCATGCGGTCCGGGTGCCCCTTCTCAACGCATCGCTGACCGATTGCGTCTTTGAGGTGGCCCGCCCGACCACGGCGGAAGAGGTCAATGCCCTGTTCAAGACCGCCGCCGAAGGTCCGCTGGCTGGTATACTCGGCTATGAAGAACGCCCGCTGGTCTCGGCGGATTATACCAATGACACCCGCTCCGCGATCATCGACGCCCCCTCCACCATGGTGGTGAATGGCACTCAGGTGAAGATCTACGCCTGGTACGACAACGAAATGGGCTATGCGCATCGTCTCGTCGATGTGGCCCTGATGGTGGGACAAAGCCTGTGACAACCGCACCCCAGCACGGCAAAGCCGCCGCCCCCGAGGGCTTTGCCGCCTATGTGGCGGTGACGGCGGCCTATTGGGCCTTCATGCTCACGGATGGCGCCCTGCGGATGCTGGTGCTGCTGCATTTTCACACGCTTGGGTTCAGCCCGGTGCAACTGGCCTATCTCTTTGTGCTCTATGAGGCGGCCGGCATGGCCACCAACCTTTCGGCAGGCTGGATCGCCGCCCGTTTCGGACTGACCCGCACCCTCTATGCGGGGCTTGGCCTGCAGGTGGTCGCCCTGGTGTCCCTGTCCTATCTCGACCCGACCTGGCAACTGGCCACCTCGGTCACCTTTGTCATGATCGTGCAGGGTCTGTCCGGCGTGGCCAAGGATCTGGCCAAGATGGCGTCGAAATCGGCGGTCAAGCTGCTGGCCCCCAAAGCAGGGGACGGGCTGTTCCGCTGGGTCGCGGTGCTGACCGGGTCGAAGAATGCCGTCAAGGGTCTCGGCTTCTTGCTGGGTGCCGCGCTGCTGGCCAGCGCCGGATTCACCGTTGCGACCCTCGGCATGGCGCTGGTCCTTGCCGTGATCCTTGCGGCCGTCCTGCTGGCGATGCCCAGGGGCCTTCCTAGCGGGCGCAAGGGGGCCAAATTCTCCGAAGTCTTCTCGAAGTCTCCCAACATCAATTGGTTGTCCCTCGCCCGCCTGTTCCTCTTTGGAGCCAGGGATGTCTGGTTCGTTGTCGGCATTCCGGTCTATTTCTATGCCGTACTCTCCGATGGCACCGCTGCCGGCAACCGGACGGCCTTTTTTCTGATCGGCACCTTCATGGCGCTCTGGATCATCTGCTACGGCGCGGTCCAGGCGGCTGCCCCGCGCCTGTTGCAGGCGAAGACCCGCAGCGAACATGCGCTTGTCGCCGCCGCGCGCCACTGGGCCACCGGGCTGGCGCTGGTGCCCGCCGCGCTGACGGTTGCGACCCTCCTCTCCGATGGCCCAGCCCCCTGGCTGACCGCGTTTCTCGGGCTTGGCCTGTTGGTATTCGGAGCGGTGTTTGCGGTCAATTCCGCGCTTCACTCCTACCTGGTCCTGGCCTTTTCCAAGGAAGAGCGGGTCACGATGGATGTGGGTTTTTATTACATGGCCAATGCCGCCGGGCGGCTGATCGGCACCTTGCTCTCTGGCCTCAGCTACCAGATCGGAGGCGTCCCGGCCTGTCTTGCCACCGCAACGGCCATGGTTGCGATCAGCGCTCTGGCGGCCAGCCGCCTGTCTGCCCCGGAAGAAAAGGTCGCCGGATGAACGTCTTTGAGAGATACCTGAGCCTCTGGGTGGCGCTGGCCATCGTTTTCGGCATCGCCCTCGGCACCGTTTCGCCCGAGCTCATGAGGACAATCGCGGCGGCAGAGCTGGCTTCGGTCAACCTGGTGGTCGCGGTCCTCATCTGGGCTATGGTCTACCCGATGATGATCGCGGTGACCCCGTCGAGCCTGAAGGATGTGGCCCGCCAGCCCAAGGGACTGGCGATCACTCTGATCATCAATTGGCTGGTCAAACCCTTTTCCATGGCGGCCCTTGCGGTGCTCTTTTTCGACAGCATCTTTGCCCCCTTCATTCAGCCTGCGGATGCCCAGCAATACATTGCCGGGCTCATCCTGCTCGGGGCCGCACCCTGCACCGCCATGGTCTTCATCTGGTCGCAACTCACCAAGGGTGACGAGGCCTATACCCTGCTGCAAGTCTCGGTGAACGACCTCATCATGGTCTTTGCCTTTGCGCCGATCGTGGCCTTTCTGCTCGGCGTCACCGATATCACGGTGCCCTGGAACACGCTGGTCCTCTCGGCGGTGCTGTTTGTCGCCCTGCCACTGGGCGCTGGTCTGTGGACCCGGTCGCGCCTTGGCTCCGCGCAGCGGATCGACCGTTTTCTCACCCGGATTAAACCGCTCTCGATGGTCGGACTGATTGCCACCGTGGTGATCCTGTTCGGCCTACAGGGCCGGATCATTCTGGACCGCCCGATGGTGATTGCGATGATTGCGGTCCCGATCCTGATCCAGAGCTATGCCATCTTCCTTCTGGCCTATGGGGCGGCCTATGCTCTCCGAATTCCGCATCGGATCGCGGCGCCCTGCGCGCTGATCGGGACCTCCAACTTCTTTGAACTGGCCGTAGCGGTGGCGATCAGCCTATTTGGCCTGAACTCCGGGGCGGCGCTGGCAACGGTCGTCGGCGTTCTGGTCGAGGTTCCGGTAATGCTGACCCTGGTGGCCCTGGCCAACCGAACGCGAGCCCGCTTTCCAAAGGAGGAAAGCCCTCCAGTGGTCCTGTCCTCGCCCTGAAGCTAGGACAGGACCACGTCAAGGAACGGGCCACTCGCAGCCCAACCGGTATCGCGCGGACCTCAGGCGTCGCGCTCCAGGATCCACTCGACCTCCGGAGCGGCGACAAAGCGCCATTTGCGTAGGGGGCCGGCCATCACGTTGAGGTAATACATCTCAAACCCATAAGGCGCGCCGCAGGGGTGGTGACCGCGCGGCACCAGCACCACATCGCCATCCGCAACCGCCATCGTCTCGTCGAGTTGCCCATCGTCGGTATAGACCCGCTGGATGCCAAAGCCGCTCGCCGGGTTCAGGCGGTGGTAATAGGTCTCTTCCAGATAGGTAATCCGGGGAAAATCATCCTCGTCATGCCGATGGCTCGGGTAAGAGGACCAATGCCCGGCGGGGGTGAAGACCTCGGTCACCAGAAGGCTGTCGCAATAGTCCTCATTCTCCATCGCGATGTTGTTGATATAACGGGTGTTTGTGCCCTTACCGCGTTCGGTCAGGGTGATGCCATCCGGCCCGATCCGACGCGCCGCATGACCGCCTTTGCCCGGCGCGGAGCAGACGGCGATGGTGCAATCGGAGGTGGCCTCGGCCCGCCACTCGCTGCCGTTCGGTAGGTAGAGGCAATGCGGTGGGGTCTTTTCAAACACGCTCATCCGCTCACCCAATTCACCCCACTCCTGCCCGGCGGCCTGGAGCTTTGCCTTGCCTTCGACCATGACCAAAATCACCTCGCGGTCGCCGGTGGCATCGCTGACCCGATCGCCCGCCCGCAGACGGTGGAGGGCAAAGCCCACGTAGCGCCAGCCCGCACTCTCGGGCGTGATGCGATGCACCTCGCCATGGGTGCCGAAGGGTTTTCGCAGCAGATCGCTCATGGGTTTGCCTCCTTGGTCCTGTCTCTTGCGCCTTAGCCTGCGACCGTCAGCCCGTAGCGGGTGCAGAGGTCGTGAATGGTCTGATAGCCCAGTCTTGAGGCCGCATAGGGCGCGACCTTGGCCGGGTCCTGTTCCGCCTCGACCACGATCCAACCCTGATAGTTCATCTTCGCCAACCGCTCGGTCACGGCGGCAAAGTCGATGGAGCCCTCAACGTCGCCCGGCACCGTAAAGGCCCCGGCAATCACCGCATCAAGGAAGGACCAATTCTCTGCCCGCGCCTGTGCCGCAATCGGGGCGCGCAGGTCCTTGTAATGCACATGCATGATCCGGTCGCCCCATTTGTCGAGCGTGCCAAGAAGATCACCGCCTCCAAACACCAGATGGCCGGTATCATAAAGCAGCGTCACCTCGGGGCTGCTGCCCTCCATCAGCGCGTCGATATCGTCCTGATCCTCGATGAAGGCGCCCATGTGGTGATGATAGGCCAAGGGCAGCCCCTTGTCGGTCATCCATTTGGCGATTTCAGAGAGCTTGGCCCCATAGGCGCGCACCTCGTCGCGGGACAGTTTGGGTCGGTTGTTCACCGGGATCGACCGGTCCCCCTGCACCGTGTTGGAGCATTCTGCGTAGACCAGACAGGGCGCGCCGAGGGCGGCGAATTGTTCGACCTGCTCTGCGATGGCGGCCTTTTCGGTCCCGACGTCATTCACCAAGAGATTGCCCGAGCACCAGCCACCACAGAGCGAGATGTCGTATTCGTTCAGATACCTGCGCAGCCCTTCGGTGTCCTGCGGCATCCGGCGACCGCGCTCAACGCCGGTATAGCCGATCTCGCGGGCCTCGCTCAGGGCCTGCTCCATCGTATAGGCGGCGGTGAGGTCGGGTAGGTCGTCGTTCTGCCACGCAATGGGGGAAATGCCGATCTTGACGCTCATGGTCACAGTCTTTCGCTAAGGGCGCATCCGGGCGCCAGAATTCGGGGATAGGACCCCTCCGGCACGCGGGAGGACGCGTGCCGGAAAGGCAGGGCTCGCGCGTCAGTTGAGCGCGCGGGCCTTGATCTGTTTTTCATACTCGGCGCGTTTGGCGCGCACCTCCGCACGGGTAGAGACCTCGGGCACCGCCACGTCCCACCAATGACCGCCATCCGGGGTCGAGGGATAGGGATCGGTGTCAATCACCACCACAAAAGGCCCTTTGGCGGTTTTGCCGCGCTGCAAAGCCGCCTCAAGTTCTGCAATGGTCGAAACCTGCATCGCCGTCGCCCCCATCGAGGCCGCATGGGCGGCAAAGTCGATGTTGGAGGGGTTCACGTGATAGGAGTGATCAAGGAGGTTGTTAAACTCCGCCCCGCCGGTGCCCATCTGCAGCCGGTTGATGCAGCCGTAGCCGCGATTGTCCGTCACCACTACGGTCATGTCGATGCCCAGCATCGCCGCCGTCGCCAGTTCCGAGTTGGCCATCATATAGCTGCCGTCGCCGATCATGCAGATCACGTCGCGCTCGGGCTGAGCCATTTTGATCCCCATGGCGCCGGCGATCTCGTAGCCCATACAGGAATAGCCATATTCCATGTGATAGGCGCCGGGACGCGGCGCTTTCCACAGTTTGTGCAACTCACCCGGCATGGTGCCTGCAGCGCACATCACCACGGTATCGGCGCCAGAGGTGCGCTGCACCGCGCCGATCACCTGCTGATCGGTCGGCAGCTGGATGTCTTCGCGCGGGGCCGCGGTCAGCGGATCGACCGCCCCGAACCACGCCTCTTTCAAACTCGCAGACGGCGCGGTGAAGCGATGGTTGCCCAGAGCCGCACTCAGAAGTTCAAGCCCGACGCGGGCATCACAGCACAGGGGCTCCGCGCCGTGTTTCATCGCGTCATAGGCGGCGACGTTGAGCGAGACGAGGGTGCGGTTCGGATTGCGGAACAGCCCCCAAGAGCCGGTGGTAAAGTCCTGAAACCTTGTCCCCACACCGAGCACAAGATCAGCCGCCGCGCAGACCTCATTGGCGGAACCCGCTCCGGTCACGCCCACCGGCCCAAGGTTCAACGGGTGATCCCAGGCAAGCGCGGATTTGCCGGCCTGGCTTTCGACCACCGGGATCTGGTGCGCCTCGGCAAAGGCTTGCAGGGTCGCGCAGGCCTCGGCGTAATGCACACCGCCCCCCGCCACGATCACCGGGGATTTTGCAGCTTTCAACAGGTCGGTGATCCGGGCCAGCTCGCCCTCATCCGGGCGCGGACGGCGGGTATGCCAGACGCGCGGAGCAAAAAACGCTTCGGGCCAGTCAAAGGCCTCCGCCTGCACATCCTGACAAAAGGACAGGCATACCGGGCCACAGTCCGCTGGATCGGTCATGGTGCGAAAGGCGCGCGGCAGGGCGGTCAACAGCTGCTCCGGCCGGGTGATGCGGTCGAAATAGCGGGTCACCGGCTTGAAACAGTCATTGGCGCTGACCGTGCCATCGGCGAAATCCTCGATCTGTTGCAGCACCGGATCAGGCCCCCGGTTGGCAAAGACATCGCCGGGGATCAGCAACAAGGGCAGCCGGTTCACATGCGCCAGCGCGGCGGCGGTCACCATATTGGTCGCGCCGGGGCCGATGGAGGAGGTCACCGCCATCGCCCGTTTGCGCCCCAACTGCTTGGCATAGGCAATCGCCGCATGGGCCATGGTCTGCTCGTTATGGCCGCGATAGGTGCGGAAGGTCTCGCGCGCGCCATGCAACGCCTCGCCGAGTCCCGCCACATTGCCATGACCAAAGATCGCCCAGATCCCGGCGAGGAAAGGCTCGCCCTCCTCGGTCATTTGCGCGGCGAGGTATTTTACCATCGCCTGCGCTGCTGTCAGTCGGATCGTGCTCATTGTGCCGCCTCCCGCACCTCTGCCCGCGCCTCCGCCCAGATCTGGCAGAGCCGCGCGTAATTCTCCGTCATCCGCGCCACCGCGCCTGCGTCGTCGACACGACCTGCAAACCAGTCGCGTGCCACATCCCCAAAGATCGTCCGCCCCACGGCAAAGCCTTTGACCAGCGGAAAGCGCACCGCGAGGGCAAAGCTCTCGCGCAGTTCCGCTTCCGGTGCATCAAGGCCCAGGACGACGATGCCCCGGGTGCGCTTGTCGTTGCGCTCGATCGCGTCGCAGCTTGCGGCCCAAGCGGGTTCGGACCGGAAGGGTTCCAGCTTCCACCAATCGGGGTAAATGCCCGCATCGTACACACGCTGGATCACGGCGGGCGTGGTTTTATCATCAAAGGGGCCAACCTTGGAGGGGATCACCTCGAGCAGAAATTCCAAATCGTTCTGACGGCAGGATTTAAACACCCGCGTGATGGTCGCGATCTGGTCGGCCCACATCGCCTCATCGTCGTCGGGATGCGGGAAGCAGAGGCATTTGACCACATGCTCAGACGGCCATTCCCTGAGGCCACCCGCCCCCTCACCCACCTGAGGTTCCAGCCGCAAGGGACGCGAGCCGGGCCATTCCACCGGGCGACCGATCCACAGCCCCTGCCCCGCCGCCGCATAAAGCGCGCGGGTCCCGAGGCGCCCATCGCAGAGGATACCGTACCCAGACCGCCCCGCAGCCTGCGTCAGCGCCGCCTTTAGGCAGAGTTCCTTGAAGGCGCCGATGCGGTCGGGCGTCGCGCCCTCCATCTCTTCCATCTGCATCCGGTGATCAAAGGCAAAGACCTTGAGGTCCTCCCAAGCGCCCTTGCGGGTGGTCGCCCAATGGAGGTGTTCTAGCTCCGCGTCATTGCGCAAGGCCTTGTCCTTCACCCCGCGCGCAAGGAAAAATTGCAGCTCTTCCCAGCTCGGATAAGCCGGCGTGCAGCCATGACGGCTGACCGCAAAGGCCCCGCAGGCATTGGCGTATTTGAGCGCGGTCGGCCAGTCTTCGCCATCGAGCCAGCCTTTCAGCAGGCCCGACATAAAGCCATCGCCGGCGCCCAGCACATTGAAGACCTCGATCGGGAAACCGGGGCCGCTTTGCCCCTCGTCCAAAGTGTCGGGGATCGCGCCGGTAAAGGCCACCGCCCCCGCCGCGCCCCGTTTGCATACAAGGGTCGCGTTTGAGACCGCACGCACCACGCGCAGGGCCGCCACAGTGTCGGTGGTGCCGCCCGCGATATGGAACTCTTCTTCGGTGCCGACGATGAGGTCAAAGCGATGCAGGGTCGATTGCAGCTTTTCCGTCACCGCCGCCGAGGCGATGAAGCGGTTCTCGCCGTCGCCATGGCCCGACAGGCCCCAAAGGTTCGGGCGATAGTCGATATCGAGCGCGGTCTGCGCACCATGTTTGCGCGCCAGATCGAGCGCTTTGAGCACTGCCGCTTCGGTCTGCGGGTTCGACAGATGGGTGCCGGTGGCCACCACCGCCCGCGCCCGCGCGATGAACCCCTCGTCCACATCCGCCACGCTCAGCGCCATATCGGCGCAGTTCTCGCGGTAGAAAATCAGCGGAAACTGTTCCTCATCGCGAATGCCGAGCAGCACCAGCGCGGTCAGCCGCTCCGGGTCAGTGAGGACGCCGGTGACATCAACGCCCTCCTTCACCAGTTCCTCGCGCAGGAAGCGGCCCATATGTTCGTCGCCCACCTTGGTCAGCAGAGCAGAGCGCAGCCCCAGCCGCGCGGTGCCCGTCGCCATATTGGTGGGCGAGCCGCCGACGTATTTCTCGAAGCTGCGCATGTCCTCAAGACGCCCGCCCACCTGCGCGCCATATAGGTCGACAGAGGAACGCCCGATGGTGATGAGGTCGAGATCCTTGGCCATTAGACGGTGCCTCCGAGCGAGCCTTCGAGCTGCGCCATTTCCTGCCCGCCGGCCATCAGGTCCTGCAGCTCTTCCGGGGTAATCTCGCCGCGATTGGCGGTGCCGAGGGTCTTGCCGCGGTTCAGCACGGTAAAGCGATCCCCGACCGCCAGTGCGTGGCGGACGTTGTGGCTGATGAAGACCACGCCGACGCCCTGCTTGCGCACCCGGTCGATGGTCGCCAGCACGTTGGAGGTCTGCCGCACCCCCAGCGCCGAGGTCGGCTCGTCGAGGATCAAGACCCGCGCGCCGAAATAGACCGCGCGCGCAATCGCCACCGTCTGCCGCTCGCCGCCCGAAAGCGTACCGACCGCCTGATCGGGTCCGCGCAGGTTGATGCCCATCTTGCGCATCTCCTCCACGGTGGTGTCGTTCATCCGCTCAATGTCCATCCGCCGGAAGGGTCGAGACCCTTTCAGCGGCTCGCGCCCCATGAAAAAGTTGCGGGTGACGCTCATCAAGGGGATCATCGCAAGGTCCTGGAACACCGTGGCAATCCCGGCCTCCATCGCATCGCGTGGACTGTCGAAGTCCATCGGTTTGCCGTCGATGGTGATGGCGCCCCTGGTGGGCTTATGCACCCCCGACATGGTCTTGATGAAGGTCGATTTCCCCGCGCCATTGTCGCCAAGCAGGCAGTGGCATTCGCCCGGCCGCACGTCAAAACTGACACCCGCCAGCGCGATGATATTGCCGAAATGCTTCTCGATATTCTGCATTTCGATGATCGGCTTGGTCCCGGTTTGGGGCGCACCATGGTGGAATGTCGTGTCCTCGGTCCTCAGCTGGCTCATCTCAGCGTTCCCCCGTCACGCGCTTGCGAATGTAGTTGTTGAACAGCACTGCGATCAGCAGCATGGCGCCGAGGAAGATCTGGAACCAGTCCTGATCGAAGTTCGTGTAGGTCAGGCCGATGGTGACCATGCCAAAGATGATCGCACCGAAGAAGGCGCCAATCGCCGAACCATAACCGCCGGTCAGCAGACAGCCGCCAATCACCGCCGCGATGATCGCCTCGAACTCTTTCATGAAGCCACGACGCGCATCGGTGGACCCGGCATCCATTACCGTGATGATCGCCACCAAGGCCCCGCAGAGCGCGGTCACCATAAAGAGCGAGATCTTCACCTTGCGCACCGGCACACCGGAGTTGGAGGCCGCGTTGCGATCCCCGCCCGAGGCGAAGATCCAGTTGCCCTGCGGCGTGCGCAGCAGCACATAGGTCGCCACCAGCGCGAGGCCGATAAACCAGAGGATTTCGACCGGAATGCCCGGCACCTTGGGCGCACCGCTTTTGAAGGTGTCGATCAGGCCGATTTGCGCAAGCCAGGCAAAGATCGGGCCAAAGGCATCGCCAGAGAACATCGGCGCCAGCCAATCGCCCTCGACTGCGTCCCGCACGCCGCGCAGCTGGGTCGAGCCGCCGGAGGCCAGTTTCAGCCCCACCAACGAAGCACCGCGCAGCACGAACAGAAAGGCCAGCGTCACGATGAAGGAGGGCAACCCGGTCTTCAGCACGATCATGCCGTTCAGCGCGCCAAGCCCCGCCGCCACCGCCAGCGTCAGCGGGATCGCAAGGATCAGGGGCAGGCCCAGCGTCACCACGCAGGCGCCAAAGATCAGCCCGGCGAAGGCCACCATGGAGCCGATCGACAGGTCAAATTCGCCGCCGATCATCAGCATCGCCGCGCCAATGGCGAGGATGCCCAGCTGCGCGGCGGGCGTCATGAAGTTCATGATGCCGGAGAGAGTGAACATGGTGCTGTCGGCGGTGACGAGGAAGAAAGCGGTCACAAGGATCACCCCGGCGATCGCACCCAGCTCCGGGCGCTTCATCAACCGAGGGCCAAGACCCTCTTTCTTCAGACGTTCGTCTTGAATGGACTGGGCCGTGTCGGCCATGGCGGGCTCCTAACTTCTGGACAAAATGGGGCCGTGGCGCGGCTTTCTGCGCCACGGCCCCCTGTCATAGGTTCGCGATAGGCGAGTGGGGTTTAGCGGATGCCTTCGGCGCTCAGCGAAACCACTTGCGACGCTTTTTCCTGCGTGATCAGGTTCGGGCCGGAGGGCACGTTGCCGCCGGGGATCAGGCCGAATTTCGCGTTGAGCGCGAGGAAGGAAACCGGCAAATAGCCCTGAAGGAACTGCTGCTGGTCGATGGCAAAGGCCGCTTCGCCCTTGGAGACGCTTTCAAGGAAGCTCGCCGAGAGGTCAAAGGTCGCGACATTCACGTCACCAGTACGGCCCACTGCGGCCACCGCGCGGATCGCAGGTTCGCCCACCAAGGACGCGCCGAGGCCCATCACGGTGTCGATATCCGGGTTGGATTCCAGCGCCGCCTTGACCTTGGCCTCGACCTCTGCCGGGTCGTTCTGGGTCGGGATCACCTCGACCGAGCCGCCAAACCCGTCAGAGAAGCCCTGACACCGCAGGTCGAGCGCCACGTTGCCGACCTCCTGGTTCACACAGATGCCGACTTTGCCGCCCATGGAGGCAAGCTTTTCGCCCGCCGCCTTGCCGGCGGTATATTCGTCCTGACCGACGTGCAGCAGCGCGCCCAGATCTTTTGAGACGTCAGAGCCGGAGTTCATCGAGATCACCGGAATGCCGGCCTCGACCGCGCGACGGATCGAGGGCGCCAGCGCGTCGGCATCGGGGATGGAGACCACGATGCCATCCGGCTCCTGGTTCACGGCGGCGTCGATCAGCTGGCTCATCTGCACCATGTCGAAGGTCTCGGGCGAGCGGAAATCCACGGTGGCGCCGGTGTCGGCGGCCGCCTTTTCGACCCCGTTTTTCACGACCGACCAGAACGGATCATTCGCCTGACCATGGGCCACAACGATGATGTCCTGCGCCAGAACGGGGGCAGCAAGCGCGAGGCTGGCGGCAACGGCGGCGGTTTGAATGATCTTTTTCAATTTGTCCTCCCTCAGACAGGTTTTGGGCCCTCCGGGTGCTGCGACCAATTTCCGGACACATCCACTTGTGTTCCGGCCGGCCTCCCGCCGGTCTGATTGGTCGAGCACTCTCCCCGAATCGCGCCCATGGAACATTTATTCCATTTTACACCCAAGCCTGTCAATGCTCCGCCCGTCTTGCCCCCACCAGAACCGAGAGAGCCGTGGTCAGCGTGATCGAAGCATTAAGCGCCCGGAACCCCGCCACCTCATGCTCGTGCACCAGCAAGACCTCGCGCGCGAACTCAAACAACGGGCAGGCCTCGGAATCGCTCAAACCGTAAACCGCCACACCCCGCTCTGCCGCCGCACGCGCCTCGGCAATGACCTCTTCGGAGAAGGGCGCGAAGGTTACCGCCAACATCGAATCCTCGGCTGTCATCAAGGGGGCAACATCCAACCGCGCCACCCCGGAGTGCAACAGCACAGGCACATCCATCTTGCCGAGGAGATAGGCCATGTTGCTGACCACCGCGTAGGCACGGCGCATCCCCAGAAGATGCAGGACACGCCCCTGTGCCAAGCCCTCCGCAACACGCGCAAGCCCTTCATTTGTAACAGAGTTTCCAATTGACAGCAGAGACTTGTGACCCGCTTCGGCGAACTCGGCCTGCAACTGGCCGCTGTCACGCACCAGCTCCGGTCCAAGTTGCGCGAGGCGCTGCTCATAGTCGGGGCGAAAGGTGGTGTACTGGGCGCGAAACAACGCCTGCATCTCGGAGTATCCGCTGAAGCCGACCGCCTGACAGAAACGAATGTAGGCCGAAGGTGCCACCCCCGAGGCCGCCGCCATATCCGAGACAGTGGAGACCGCAATCAAATGCAGATGCCGACGCGTGAAAGTCGCGCATTGCTTCAGACGCTTGGGCAGGTCGTCACTCACCGCATCCAGCCGCTCGATGGTCTCGGTGATATTCGTCGGCGCCACCAGCCCCCCCTCATTCTCGCTCATTCAGATCCCTCTCACTTGACAGAGTCAGTCTATTCCCTCATCAACCAAATTGGAATGAAAATTCCATTAGGGAGGGAATGGTGACTCTAGGTCTTGGTTTGATCGGGACTGGCTTCATGGGCAAGGCCCATGCGCTGGCCTATCGTGCGGCTGCGGCCGTTTTTTCTGACGTGGCGCCGGTGCGCCTCGCCTGTCTTTGCGACACGCCCATGGCGACTGCGGAGCAGGCCTCAGCGCAATTCGGATTTGCCACGGCGACCGACGATTGGCGCACGCTGGTCACTGCGCCGGAGGTCGACATCGTGTCGATCACCACGCCGAACGCCCTGCACAAGGAGATGGCACTGGCCGCCATTGCCGCCGGGAAGCACGTCCATTGCGAGAAGCCTCTGGCCCTGACGCTGGAGGATGCGATCGAGATGGAAGCGGCCGTCCGCCGTGCCGGGGTGCGCACCATGGTCGGCTACAACTACACCCATAACCCTGCTGTGACCCATGCCC
Organism: uncultured Paracoccaceae bacterium; assembly: GCA_937146765.1. Lineage (GTDB taxonomy): Bacteria > Pseudomonadota > Alphaproteobacteria > Rhodobacterales > Rhodobacteraceae > Epibacterium. The sequence goes on from CAKZRP010000007.1 coordinate 45,762, forward strand.
GCCGCCTGATCGCGGAGGGCACCATTGGTCGCCTCGTGCATTTCCGCGGCTGGGTGGATGAGGATTACCAGGCCGACCCCGCGCTGCCCTGGACCTGGCGGGCACAGCGCGTCCATGCAGGGCTTGGCACCCTGGGTGATCTGGGCTGCCACCTCGTGTCCATGTCGCAACTGTTGATGGGCGAAATCGACAGCCTGATCGCCGACACCCAGACCGTGCATCCAACCCGCCCCCTGCCCGATGGCAGCGGACACGGCACGGTGGAGAACGAAGACACCGCCTCCGCCATTCTGCGCTACAAGAACGGCGCGCAGGGCACGCTCTGCACCTCGCGCTCGGCTTGGGGCCGCAAGAACAAGCTCGATTGGGAGGTGCATGGCACGAAGGGCATGATTACCTTCAGCCAGGAGCGCCTGAACGAATTGCAGATCTACGTGAACGAAGGCCCCAAGGCGCAGCAGGGCTTTCGCACCATCCTGACGGGCCCCGAGCACGCGCCCTATGGCGAGTTCTGCCCCGCGCCGGGCCATCAGCTGGGCTTTGGCGACCTCAAGACCATCGAAGTCGCCACCTTCCTGCGCGCCATTGCCGCCGGGCAAGAGGCCGCGCCCAATTTCACCGACGCGCTTGCAATAGAGCACGTCATCCACGCCATCGACACCTCGGCCCGCGAAGGCTGCCGCGTCACGCTCTGACCCTTCTTCCTAGACAAGGATTCCCCACATGAAAGTTGCTCTTTTTGGCGCGGGCCGTATCGGCAAGGTCCACGCAGCCTCCATCAAGATGGACCCGCGGTCAGAGCTGGTCGCGGTCACCGATGTGATGCCGGAGGCTGCCGAGGCGCTGGCCAAGGAACACGGTATCGCGGTGCGTAGCCCGGAGGAGATCTTTGCCGATGCCTCCATCGACGCGATCCTGATCGCCTCCTCGACCAACACCCATTCCGACCTGATCGCGGCGGGGGTTGCGGCGGGCAAGGCGATTTTCTGCGAGAAACCCATCGACCTGTCCCTTTCGCGCGCGCTGGAGGTGCGGGCGATTGCCGCCGCGCACGACAAGCCGATGATGATGGGCTTCAACCGCCGGTTTGATCCGAACTTTGCCGCCGTGAAGGCCGCGCTGGAGGCGGGTGAGATCGGCAAGGGCGAAATGCTCGCCGTGACCTCCTATGACCCGGCGCCGCCGCCGGTCAGCTATATCAAGGGCTCCGGCGGCCTCTACCGGGACATGATGATCCACGATTTCGACATGTGCGCCTTCCTCTTCGGGATGCCGGTCAGCGTGATGGCGCATGGCTCTTGCCTTGTCGACCCTGAAATCGGCGCGGCGGGCGATATCGACACTGCCGTGGTGGTGCTGACCTATGCCGACGGGCGCATCGCCACCATCCGCAACTCGCGCCGCGCGCCCTATGGCTATGACCAGCGGGTCGAGGTTTTGGGCTCCGAGGGCACCTTGGCCGCCGAGAATGAAGTGGAGAACACCGTGGTGAAGTCCACCACCGCAGGGGTGCAATCCGCCAAGCCGGTCTATTTCTTCCTTGAACGCTACATGCGCGCCTATGCCATCGAATGGTCCGCCTTTGTCGATGCCGTGGTCGAAGGCAAGCCGGTGCCCGCCTCCATTCAGGACGGTGTCAACGCGCTGGCCCTGGCCGAAGCCGCCAATCGCTCGCTCGCTGAGGGGCGGCCGGTCGCGGTGACCTCCGAGCTGACGGGAGCCTGAGCCATGGGTTTTACCCTTGCCGCCTGCGCCGAGATGCTCTGGCAGGATCGCCCCATCGCGTGGCGGGCCGCGCGCCTCAATGAGATGGGGTTTGAGGTCGGTCTGTGGAACTGGCCGGATCATGATCTTGACGCCCTCGCCGCCGCTGGCGCGACATTCTCGATTATGAACGGCTATCTGGAGGGGCGTCTGGCCGATGACGCAGGCGCCGATCTGCTGCTGGCCTCCGCGCGGGAAACCGCGTTGGTGGGCAAGCGGCTTGGGGTGGCGCGCCTCAACCTGCATGGCACGGGTTTGGGCGATGGTGGTCGCCCGAAATTGGCCGAGGTCGCGACCCCGCTGAAATGGGTCAAGGCGCTCGATACCCTCAACCGGATCTGCGATCTGGCGGAGGAGCTGGAGGTCCAGTTCACCCTTGAGAACCTGAACCTGCCCGTCGATCACGCCGGTGTGCCCTTTGCCCGTGCGGAGGAGACCCTGGCGCTGGTTTCAGCGGTCAATCGGCCAGAGCTGCGCCTGAACCTCGATCTTTATCACGCGCAGATCGGCGAGGGGAATTTGATCGAGCTCTGTCAGGCTTGCCTGCCTTGGATCGGTGAAATTCAGATTGCCGATGTGCCAGGACGCTGCGAACCGGGCACTGGCGAGATCAACTACGCCGGGATCGCGCGGGCGCTTCAGTCCATGGGCTACATGGGCCCGGTGGCGATGGAGGCTTTTGCCTCCGACACCCCGGAACAGGCGCTGGAGGCCTTCCGCGCCGCCTTTACAGTCTGATCATAACGGGCCTGCCCTCAACCGGGTATGGGCAGGCCCTCCTCCAACACGCATCCCGTCCGACATATTCCCGCAAAAGGATCCACCAGCCCCATGTCGCTCAGCCGCGGCCCGGCGTTGCATACCAATGAGGCACCAAACAGTGCCTTGAACACCAGCAGAGGCGGACACCAGTCCACCAGACGATCAAGCCTCTGTCGCAGATCCGCGAAGTCGGCGGCCACCTCCGCCAAGGGGGCATCGCTTATCAGCCCGGCGGTGGGCAGGCACAGGCGGGCAACGACCTTGCCCCGCTCCACGACAGCGAGACCGCCCTGCATCTCGCGCACGGCGTTGGCGGCGACGGCGAGATCGGTTGGCTCACGCCCAAAACAGGTCAGGTTGTGGCCGTCATGGGACACCGTTGCGGCATAGGCACCGCGCCACCTGCCCCAGCTCTCCAACACGGCGACCCGCGTCGGCGCGCCGCTGCCGTATCGGTTGCTAACCGACATGCGGATCATGTCCTCAGGCAGGACAAGGGCGCCGTTTTCAACCGAGACAAGGCGCTCGCCCCATTCGGGAAAACGCGGTTTTATGAGAGTCGCAATCCGGGCCCGGGGACCTCTGGCGGGGATCTCGAAATCCTGCGGCACAAAGGGCGGCAGGTCCACTGTCTGACGCAGTTTCGCGGGAAGGGCGACAGGTTCCGGGGCGTCGATCAGGGCGCCCTGTCTTGCCACGACCCGCCCATTGACCAGCACGGTCTCGGTCGTCCCTTCCGCCAGATTGGAGACCAGAAGCAGATCAGCCCGCCGACCCGGCGCGACAAGGCCAAGGTCCGGGCGGCCAATCTGACGCGCCGCGTTCAACGTCGCAGCACGCCAGACCCAATCCACCGGCAGGCCTTCTGCGATCAAGATCCGCATCAGACGGTCCAGCGCGCCGCGGTGCAACAGGTCATCGGGAAAGACATCATCGGTGCAAAGCGTCACCGTTTGCGGCAAATGGCCAAGGGCGTTGAGCGCGGCGACAAACTCCGGCAGGAGATGTTCGTGCGAGCCGCGCAGCTCGACCGTCAGCCCCACTTCCAGCCGGGCAATGAGATCGGCGGCGGAGGTCAGCTCGTGATCGCTTTCCACCCCGGCGGCGGCATAGGCGTTGAGGTCCCTTCCGGTGAGCCCCCTCGCATGGCCACAGACCCGCTTGCCGCTGGCCAGTCCGGCATCAACGATCCCTTTGACGCGGGCATCGCCAGACAAGAGCGGCTGCATGGTCATCATCTCCGCCAACCCATGCACATCGTCGCGCGCCAAGAGGTCAGCGATGACAGAGGCGTCGAAATCGGCGCCCGCCGCCTCAAAGCCCGGTGCCGAGGGCACGCAAGAGGGCGCAAGCACCAAGAGCCGCATGGGCGAGGCAAGGGCGGCGGCGCAGGCATAATCGACCCCGGCCAGACCACAGACATTGGCCAGTTCGTGCGGGTCCCATAAGGCGGTGGTGACCCCAAGGGGCAGCACATGGGCGGCATAGGCCTCGGGCGAGACCATGGAGCTTTCCACATGCATATGAGTGTCGATGAGGCCAGGCATCACGGTGAGCCCTGTGGCGTCGATCCGGGTCAGGGCGGCTCGGCTGGGGTCCGGTGCGTGGACGCTCGCTATGAGCGGGCCGACAAGGCCCACATCCGCCGCGCGCAGCCGTCCGGTCACCACATCAAGGAGTCTCCCGCCATGGATAAGCACGTCAAACGGCCCCTCGCCGCGCGCAGCCGAGACCGCGCGCCCGCGCAAGGTTGGGTCGGAAAGGCTTGGGTCATGGGTCATGGGATCGTCCATCCGCTGAGGCAGGCAAGGCAGGCCTGCGCGATATCATCCGTGGCGGCGGTGACAAGCCGGGTTGTGCCATGAGGGTTGGGCGCGAACGTGGTCTCGCCATAGCTGTCGTCATCGGTGGTCGAGACGCTGAGGTCACATGGGCGGCTCTGAAACAGATCGGGGCGCAAATAGACCATGGCGGCCACCGGATCGTAGATCGCCATCCCCGCCCGTCCGCGGCTGAGACCAATGTCGAGATAGCCCTGCAACAGTCCCGCAGTCAGCACGTCCGTCGCGGGCATATCCTCGGGACCAAAAGTCACCTGCCGGCAGAGCATCAGGTCCGCGACCTCCAGCGGCAGACCTGCGGCGGCGAGTTGTGCGGCGGCTTCGGGATCGGCCAGCGCGTTGAACTCGGCGCGCGGCGAATGGTTACCGGGGCCGTTGCTGCCGCCCATCCAGACCAGACGGGTGATCTTTTGCGCGGCCTCCGGCGCTTCGGTCAGGAGACGGGCAATATTGGTCAAAGGGCCAAGGGCGAGGATTTCGCGCGGCGCGTTTGGCGCGGCGGCGAGCAGCCAATCGGCCAGAGCGGGGATCGCGTCGGGCAAGGCGGCGCCCGGGATTTCGGGCAGCATGGGGCCACGGCTGCTCATGCCTTTGGGGCCCAGCACGCGGGTTGCGGTATCAAGCGGGCGAACCAAGGGTTGTGCCGCGCCCGCATAGAGCGGGGCCTGCAGATCATAGGCCGCCGCGCCGCCACGTGCGTTGGCGATGACGCGGGTCAAGGGCGCATTGCCTGCGACAAGCGAAATCCCCGCCGGGGTCCGCCCATGGCGCGCCAGGACCAACAATGCCCAAAGGTCGTCAAACCCGTAGTCGGTATCAACCCAAAGAGTGATGCTGGTGCTCATGCAAACAAGGGCCGTGCGGTGCCCTCGGGCAGGTCAAAGGCAAGAGTTTCGCCGAGCGCCACCTCGGGGATCGAGACCGGCGCATCCGCCTTGATCGGCCCCAGCGCGGTGTCGAGCACATATTCGCGGTGCCCACCGGCAAAGCTGCTGGCGATGACGCGCCCCTGCAGGGGGCCGCTGCCGATCTCGACCGCGCCGGGCCGCCAGGCCAGCATCGGCGCGGCGCTCTCATAGCCCACTGTGACGCGGCCCTGGTCGGAGACGAGTTCACGCCCCTCGCTGCGCAGGATATTCTCAAACCCCATGAATTCGGCGGCAAAGGCGGTTTCGGGGCGATCATAAAGATCGGCGGGGGTGCCAAGCTGTTCGATCTTGCCGTCGCGCATCAGCACGATGCGGTCCGCCATCGCCAGGGCTTCGCCCTGGTCGTGGGTGACAAAGACCATGGTGACGCCGGTTTCCTTTTGCACCCGCTGCAGCTCGGTCCGCATTTCCAGCCGCAGGCGGGCGTCAAGGTTGGAGAGGGGCTCATCGAGCAACAAAACCTTCGGCTCCATCACCAAGGAGCGCGCCAGCGCCAGACGCTGTTGCTGCCCTCCGGACATCTCTGCCGGCTTGCGCGCCTCGAACCCGGTGAGGCCCACGGTGGCAAGGCCCGCTTCGGTCTTGGCGCGGATCTCCGCCTCGGGCAGTTTTTGCAGGCGCAGGCCAAAGGCGACGTTTTCAAAGGCATTGAGGTGCGGAAACAGGGCATAGGACTGAAACACAAGGCCGATGCCGCGCTTGTTGGCGGCCAGCCGGGTGACATCGCGCCCGTCGATCTCGATGCTGCCGGAGGTCGGCGACAAGAGGCCGGCAATGGCGCGCATCGTGGTGGTCTTGCCGCAGCCCGAGGGGCCGAGGAGGGCGATCAGCTCGCCTTCGCGAATGTCGAGGTTGAGGGCGGGCACGGCGACGGTATTGCCATAAGACAGGGTCAAGTCGCGCAGGCGGACAAAGGCATCAGACATAGCGGGAAAATCCAAGCAGACGTTCGGCGGTGAACACGATCGCCACCGACATAAAGGCAAGAAGAGCAGAGAGCGCGGCGACCGAAGGGTCGTAGGTGATCTCCATGTAACTCAGCATATCAATCGGCAGGGTGCGCACGCCGGGTCCTGACAGGAACAGTGAGACAGGCACCTGATTGAAGCTGGTGACAAAACCCAAGATGAAGGCCGCCAGCACGCCGCCGCGAATATTGGGCAATACTACCTTGAAGAAGGCCTGAACCCGGGTGCAGCCCAGAAGCACCGCCGCCTCCTCCATATCCGAGCGCAGGTTGTTGAGGCTCGAGGAGACCACCCGAACCGCATAGGGCAGGATCAGCGCGGTATGGGCAAAGAACAGCGCCATGCCGACGGTAAAGTTTAAAGGCACCACCAGATACCGCAGCAGGGCAAGGCCAACGATGATGCCGGGCACGATGATCGGCGCGGCGACGATGGTGCGGATCAGCTCGTCGCCGGGCAGCTTGTAGCGGTTGAGCGCATAGGCCGCCGGCACCCCCAGCGCGAGGGCAAAGAGCGTGCCCACCACCGCCAAGAACATCGACAACAAGAAGGAGGCGCGGAAACTCTCGACCGTAAAGACCTTGAGATACCATTTCAGCGACAGCCCATCGGGCGGGAAGGCCAGCGAATTGCCCGCTGAGGCGCCCGCAAAAATGATGATGATGAAGGGGCCGATCAAAAAGGTCAGGGTGAGACCGAGGATCAGCCATGTGGAGAGGGAACGCATCTGCATCTCTTAGCTCCGGGCCGAGGCGATGCGCTTCAGGACCAGATTGGCCGAGAAGGACATCACCATGAGGATCATTGCGATGACGCTGGCGGAGACGAAGTCATTCGCCACGTTCACCCGCTGATAGAGCAGGGTTTCCAGCATCAAGACCTTGGAACCGCCGAGGATCGCAGGGGTGATATAGGCGGTGAGCGCCCCGGTGAAGACCAGCGTGCCGCCGACCACCAGCCCCTCTTTTGTCAGGGGCAGGATCACGCGGAAAAAGACCTGCAGCCAACTTGCACCCAGCACCCGGGCGGCGGGGATCACATCGCGGGGGATGTTTTCCATCGCGGAGACCAGAGAGATAATCATCAAGGGCAGAAACAGCTGCAACAGGCCAAGGAAGACCGCGGTTTCGGTGAACAACAGCCGCACCGGCGTGTCCGACAGGCCAAGGCCCAGGATCACATCATTCACAATGCCAGTGCGCCCGAGGATCACGATCCAGGCATAGGTCCGCGCCACAGGTGAGATCATCAAGGGCAGCACCACCAGACCAAAGACGCGACCGCGCGACTTTGCCGGCAGGTTCACGATGCAAAAGGCCGCGGCATAGCCGATCACCGCAGCCGTGCCCGCCACCAGAACGCCCAGCTTCAGCGTGCGCAGGAACACCACCTGGTTGAGCGGTTTGGCGAAGAAATCGACATAGCCTTGCAGGCTCCAGCTGCCGTCAATCCGAAAAGCCTCGGACAGAAGGATCATCACCGGCAGGAGAAACAGAAGCGTGGCAAAAAGGGCCGCCGGCAAGGCGAGGATCAGCCCTTCTTTCTTGTTCATGAACATGGTGGAGCCCTTGGGGTTAAGGGAAAAAGGGGCGACCCGCCTTGAGAGGCAGGCCGCCAGGGGGGAGGTCTTTCGGGGACCTTAGCGGATCACATCCGCATTCCACTGCTCGACCCAGGCTTCGCGATTGTCGATCACGGTCTGGGCGGGCATGATGTTGAGGGCATTGATCAGATCGGCGCCATAGGTCAGGTTCTCGGCCACCTCATCGCTGACGGTGACCTCCTTGTTGGCGGGGCTGTCGATCAGCGCCTCGGCAACGCGGGTCTGCACTTCGGTGGACAGCCAATAGTCCATAAATTGCAGCGCCAGCTCTTCGTTGCCATTGTCCTTGGTCATCACCATGACGTTCATGCCGCCGGCCTGACCTTCCTTGGGTTCTGCCCAGGCGAAGGGCAGATCGGACTGTTTGAAATGGCCCCAGGCGAACCGGCCGATGGGGGCGGCGATCACCTCTTCCTGGCTCATCAGCTGGGTGAGTTCGGAGGAGCGCGAATAGAAGGTCACGATGTCGTCGGCCTTGGCGCCAATCGCGGAGATGGTGCCAGAGAGATCCTCGCCCGTGCCGCCTGCTGCCTTGTCGAGCATCATCAGTGTCAGCGGCCCTTGGGTGCCGGTGATATTCGGCAGAGCGACACGGCCCTTCACCGCCTCGCCCAGCAAATCCCCCCAGCTTTCGATCGTCACCAGATCGCTGCGGTAGACGATGGAGCTGGCGTAATAGGTATAGCCCACTGCCATGTGACCGCCGATCGGATCCTGTGCCGAGGCATAAAGCTTGTCGAAATTCGTCAGCGTCGCCGGGTCGATCGGCGCGATCAGACCCTTCTGCGCGAGGCCGAGGGCGTCTTGCGTCGACAGCACTGCCATATCGATCACAGGATCCGCGGCATTGGCCTCGATCTTCGCCATCCGCTCCACGCTGTTGCCGGTCTCAACCACCAGGGTGCAGCCGCAGAGTTCCTCAAACGGATCGTAGAGCGCTTCTTTGTAGGCGTCCTGCGCGAAGGAATAGACAGAGATCGTCAGGGTCTTTTCCGCATGGGCCATGCCCGCAATGGCGCAGAGCAGGGCGGCGGTGGAAATGCTGGTTTTCATTGGTGAAGGCTCCCGGTTGGCAGAGGATTAGGTTGGGTCGGTGGGGTGGAGAGATCGGGTGGAGGCACGCTGCACCAGCCGCGTCGGCACGGTCTGACTATCGGCGGACGCAGGCGCACCAGCGATCCTTGCGCAGATCGCGTCGATGGCGCGCATCGCGATTTCAGGAACGTTTTGCGCCACAGTGGTCAATGCCGGGTGCATGGCCGTGGCCAGAGGCAGATCGTCAAAGCCCGTGAGGCTGACATCGCGCGGCACGCTGAAGCCCGCCTGCGCCAAGGCAGATTGCACCTGCAAGGCCAAGTGATCAGAGGTCGTCAAGACTGCCGTCGCACCGTCCCGGATAAGGGCAGGCAGATCCTCAATCCCCGCCGCCCCCCAGCGCACCGCACTTTCGGCGCGCCCTGAGAGTGCCGCGCGCATCCCGGCAATCCGGTCCTGCTGCACCTCGGAAACCGCGTCGCCGCCGAGGAGAACAACCGAGCGGTGGCCAAGCTCGGCGATATGCGTTCCGATTAGATGCCCGCCCCCGACATGATCCGACGACACCGTGTTTTGCGGATCCGAGGCCGTATTGATGACCACCATGGGCACCGCTTGCGCTTCGGGCGCGGAGCCTTTCTGCGGCACCACCAATAGCCCGTCGACACCGCGGTCGATGAGCCGCCGCATCGCATTGCGCTGCTCGCCCGCGCTGCCTCGGGAATCCGCGATCAGGATACCAAGGTGACGTGCATCCGCCGCTTCTGACAGGCTCTGGGCGATGCGCGGAAACAGCGGATTGGTCAGGTCGGGCATCACGAGGCCGAGGATGCCCGTCTGCCCGCGCTTCAAGGCGCGGGCGGTCACGTTGGGGCGATATCCAAGCTCTTCGGCCCGCAGGCGAATGCGGCGCGCCATCTCCTCCGATACGCGCCCCTTGCCGGTCAGCGCATTGGACACCGTCGCCGCCGAGACGCCGATATCCGCTGCAATCTGCTTGATGCTGACCATGTGAAGCTCCCAAGTTTGATTTAACGATTAAGCTAAGCAAAACTCAGGCGTCAACTGAAAGATTAATCGTTAAATCAAGCAAGACTGCTGATGCCGAAAAAACAGGCAGCCACGGTCACGCTGCTGTCGCCGACAGCAGGTTGCTAAAGGCCCACAGGACAAAAGATTTCAACCGCCGGAAAGCAACTGGTCGCGCAGGCTCATCGGAGCAGCGGGTGGCGCATCAAAATTCAGCCCCGCCTCGAGGTGCCGCAGGTGAATATCCGTAAGCCGGATCAATTCACCCCCATCCCCTGCCTCAAGCGCATCCACGATTCGGTCGTGCTCATCCGCCGCGCAGGACGAAGACCCGGTTGCAGAATAGAGCCCCAGGATCAGGGTGCTGCGCATCGTCAGCTCCGACAGGAACCGTTCCAGAACGAGGTTGCCCGCGATCTGCGCCAAACGCATGTGAAACTGACGCGATGCGCGGAGTTCGGCCGGCTTGTCACCGTCAGTGCGCGCCTGCGCCTCGTCCTGGATATTGGTTCTCAGGAAGGCGATATCCTCGACCGAGGCCCGTCCGGCAGCCTGCCGGGCGATTGTGCTTTCGATGGCGCGCCGCGCCTGAAACACATCGCGGGCCTCCTGCGGGGAGGGCGTCATGACAAAGGCGCCACGGTTGGGACGCAGTTCCACCACATGCTGCGCCGCAAGGGTCGCCAAGGCCCGGCGGACATTGGCGCGATTGCAGCTGAACAGATCGCTCAGAGGCTGCTCGCCGAGTTTGGTCCCTGCGGGCAGACGCTGCTCCGCAATCGCGTCGAGCACCGCGTTCACGATCAAATCTTCAACCAGCTCCGACATCGCGGCCTCGAAAACTTTGCTTGGACCAACGCAACTTACGTGGCCGCACCGGCCATTGCAATGGCGGAGACCCTCGGCAGGCTTGACTTGCTAACATGTATTGTTAACAATTAATGATGACAAATGGAGGAAGCCATGAAGATTCTGGTCGTCAATCCCAACTCGACCCAGTCGATGACGGACAAGATTGTCTCTGCCGCGCAGGCCGCCGCCAGCCCCGGCGTCACCATCCTCGGTGCCACAGCGGCCGGAGCGCCCGCCAGCATCGAGGGTCATTTTGACGAGGCCATGTCGCTCCAGGGCCTGTTGATGCAGGTGGCAGCGGCCGAGGAACAGGGCGTCGACGGGGTGGTGGTGGCCTGTTTCGACGATCCCGGCATTGGTGCTTGCCGCGAATTGGCCAGCGGGCCGGTGCTCGGGATCTGCGAGGCGGCGGTCAAGGCCGCCAGCATGCTCGCCACATCCTTCAGCGTGGTGACCACCCTGCCCCGATCGGTGCCAGTGATCGAACACCTGATCCACGGTTACGGTCTCAGCCACAGCTGCCGTCGGGTGCGCGCAGCCGCGATCCCGGTTCTGGCGCTGGAGGAGGAAGGCTCCGGCGCCCGCGACAAGATCCGCGCTGAGATCCTGCGCGCCATCGAGGAGGACCATTGCGAGGCAGTGGTGCTGGGCTGCGCGGGCATGGCGGACCTGACCCAATGGCTCAGCGCGGAATGCGGCATTCCGGTGATCGACGGGGTCACCGTCGCCACCCGGATGGTGGAGGCGCTGGCCGGATGCGGCCTCGGAACCAGCAAGATCAACGCCTATGCGAAACCCAACATGAAATAGGCGCAACCATTCTAGAATGTCAGGGAGGACGACATGACCATGAATGCAGACCTGGAGGCCGCCGCAGGCGGGGCCTCGACCACATCGGACCACATCAGCAAGGGGATCGGGGAGGAGAGCCTTGCACCACAGGAAACCCGGATCATGGATCCGTGGTCCTATCTCTTTGCCTGGCTGGGGGGATGCGTGTCGATCGGCACCTTTACCATCGGTTCGGGCCTGGTCGGTACACTCAATCTGTTGCAGACCTTTGTCGCCATCGCCATCGGATGCGCCGTCATTGGCCTTGCGCTGATGATCAACGGTCAGGCCGGACACAAATACGGCATCCCCTTCATGGTGCAGGCCCGCGCCGCCTTCGGCTTTACCGGCACCCGCCTGCCGGCACTGGTGCGGTCGGTGCCCGCCATCGTCTGGTTCGGCTTTCAGAGCTGGATCGGCGCCGGGGCACTCAACCTCGTCTCCGACACGCTGTTCGGCTACGACAATATCGTGGTCTTCTTCATCGGCTTCCAGCTGTTGCAGATCGGTCTCTCGGTGCTCGGCTTTCACGGCATCAAATGGCTGGAGAACATCGGTTCGGTCTTCATCATCGGCGCGCTGGTCTACATGTTCTTCAGCGTTATCAGCAAATATGGCGAGGAGATCTCGGCCAATCTGGTCAATGTCGACGGCACCTGGGGCGCGCCCTTCTGGGGGGCCACCATGCTGTTCCTTGGCATCTACAGCACCATGATGCTCAACGTCTCCGACTACTCGCGCGAGCTGCGCCACTCGGTCGGCCCCTTCCGCCAGGTGGCGATCTATGCCAATTCCATCCTGCCTGCGACGCTGTTCATGGGGCTGATCGGTCTCATGGTCTCCGGCGCCACCGGCGAGGTGGACCCGATCAAGGTCTTCTCCAGCGCGGTCGACAACAAACCGCTCCTGGTCATCACCCTGCTGTTCATCGCCTTTGCGCAGGTGACAACCAATATCCTCAACAACGTGGTGCCGCCGGCCTATGCGCTGATGGATATCTTCAAGATCAACTTCAAGACCGCGGCAGTGATCGTCGGCCTGCTCGCCTTTGCCACTTTCCCGTGGGAACTGGTCAAAGATGAGAGTGCCGCCGGGCTCAACCTGTTCATTCGCACCTACTCCGCTTTCCTCGGCCCGATCTTCGCGATCCTGGTGGTGGACTACTTCGTGCTGCGCCGTCAGGAGCTGGATCTGGAGAAGCTCTATGACGAAACCGGCCCCTATCAGGGCGTCAATTGGGCGGCGGTGATCGCCATGGGAATTGGCGTGGCGGCGGCGCTGATCTTTTCCGGCATTTCCTGGTACGCCAGCCTGATACCGGCTGGGATCAGCTACTACCTTCTGATGCAGAACCTGCCCTCAGCGCGCCGCTTCCGCAGCTAAGGTCCCGCTTCAGCACCACCAACTGAGGCCCCCGCACCCCGCGGGGGCCTTTGCCCGGATCGGGGTCAGCGCATCCCTGGATCCTTGCGCAAGGCATCGCGCAACAAGGCCGCCATTCGGTAGAAACCATGCGCCATCTTGGAATAGGGCGTCAGCAGAAAAAAGCTGAGCACCGCGCCAAGATGCAGGGGCAGCAGGACTGCGACTGCAGAAGTGCCCGTTGCCGCCCAAAGCACCAGACCGCTTGCGGCGACCAAGAACAACAGCAGGACAAAAGCCATTTCGCCACCCCAATATGCCACAGCACCCAGGGTCCGGTCCGCCCTGAGCTTGAGCCAGACCATGCCCGCCGCCCCACAGCACAGAAGGATCCCGCCCGGAACACCGAGCAGTTTGGGCAGGCTCAGGGGCCCATAGGGGGCCTCCAGCCCAAAGAGATAATGCATCAAGGTCGCGGATCCGGTTGCGGCAAAACACAGAAGAAACCCGACGAGCACCGCCTGATGGCAATGGCGGCGCGCGTGGGAGAACCGGTCTTCCGCCTCGAAATTGCAGCCATCGCCATGGCCACCCTTGAGGTTGCGCATCTGTCCCGCCGATTGCAGCGCCTGCACCAGAGCGCTCAACGTCACCGCGCCGCCGCCCACCGTGCGCCAAAAGGCACGCAAGGAGACTGCGAGGGCGCAGAGCGGCAGGAAGAAGGCCGGGACAAAAATGGCCACCATCACACCGTGGCTCATATAGGCATAAAAGCCATGCCCGCTCTCGGGGCGCAACATCTGCGACAGGGCAAAAAGGCCTGCAAATCCAAGAACGAGCAATACCATCATGGCGAGGCCGGCCCGATCAAACAGCCGGGCAAAGCCACGCGGCCAGGCATGGGCCTGCCAGCTGTCCTGCCGCACCTCGGCCAGGGCAGCTGGCAGGTTCAGGGCGAACTCGTGCGGGGCGGTGTATTGGCAGGCGTAGTAGCATCCCCGGCAGTTGTGGCAGAGGTTGGCCAGCTGCGTCAGGTCTCCATCCGCAAAGGCGCGTTCGGCATGAAGCGCCGGAAAGACGCTGCAGTAGCCCTCACAATAGCGGCAGGCGTTGCAGATCTCGGCCTGACGGCGGGCCTCTTGCAGAAGCTCAGGTTGCATATGCATGGGCGGCGGCCTCCTTGCCTGCGATACGTCCAAAGACGGTGCCGATGGTCATGCCAAAACCGGCGAGATAGCCCTGGCCGAGGATCGAACCGGCCATGGTCTCCCCTGCAGCCCAGAGGTTGTTGATCTTGGTGTCATGGATCGAACACTGCGCCTTCTCGTCGACCTTGAGCCCGAGATAGGTGAAGGTGACGCCGGTGCGCAGCGAATAGCCGTAGAAGGGCGGCTCGGAGATCGGCCGCGCCCAGTTGGTTTTCGGCGGGGTGAGGCCTTGGGTGGTGACGCCGTCCAGCTCGGTCGGGTGAAAGGCCGAGGTGTCGCCACAGGCGGCATTGAACCCCTCGACCGTGGCGCGCAGCTTGGCGGGCGGCAGGCCCATCTTGTCGGCCAGCTCCTCCAGCGTGTTGGCCGCAATCGGCGGAAAGACCGAGGGCATAAAGAGGTTCAGCGACTTGGCGTCGATGATGACATAGCCCACCTGATCGGGCTGCGCGGCTACCAGTCGGCCCCAGATCGCATAGCGTTTGGGCCAGACATCCTCGCCCTCGTCATAGAACCGTTCTGCGTCCTTGTTGACCACGATGGAGAAGGGCACACAGTCGAGCCGAGTGACGATGCCGCCGTCGAATTTCGGCGCGCGCCCGTCGATTGCGACCGCGTGGCATTGGGTTGGATCGCCGACCTGCTCCACGCCTTGCTCCAACAGATCCGCCAGCACCAAGCCGCGATTGTAAGGCGTGCCTCGGATCAGGAAGTTCTTTGCCGCAGGCCCCCAAGCGCGGGCCAGCCAATCGGTATCGGCCTGAAACCCGCCCGAGGCCACCACGACAGAACTCGGAGTGACCCGGCGGGCCTGACCGTCCTTGCGATAGTCGATATGCGCGACGCGGTTGCCGTCGAGTTCCAGATGGGTCACCTCGGCCTCGTACTGCACCTCAACGCCGAGGCGCGCGGCGGTGCGGTAGTAGGCATTCACGAGGCTCTTGCCACCGCCCAGGAAAAACGCATTGGTGCGCGCCAGCGACAGGGTGCCAGACAACGAGGGCTGAAACCGCACCCCATGTTCGATCATCCACGGCAGGCATTCCTCCGAAGAGCGGATCGCTAGGCGGGCGAGATGCTCGTCGGTCTTGCCGCCGGTGACCTTCATCAGGTCGGCGAAATATTCCTCTTCCGAATAGCTCTCGACCAAGGGCCCGAGGGGGCCGCCGTGCATGCAGCGAAAGTTGCGGGTGTGGCGCGAATTGCCCCCGCGATAGGCCTTGGGCGCGCTTTCCAGGATCAGGACCCTTGCGCCGGTGCGGGCGGCTGTCATCGCGGCGCAGAGCGCGGCATTGCCCCCGCCAATCACCACGACGTCGTACTGTTCATTCCGCTTGAGCATCACCCTGTCCTGTCAGCTGTCGTCCAAGCCGCGATCCCGCTCGCGCAGCGAGCGGATGCGCATCCGTTGTGCGGCCTCGATATGGGCGCGCATTTCCACTTCGGCGGCGGCACCATCGCGGGCGGCCAAGGCCACCATGATGCGGCGATGTTCCTCCACCGCCTCTGCTGAGCGGGCGGTATTTGACAGCTGAGACGGCCCGAGGATCAAGAGCGCCTTTTGCAACGAGAGCATCGAGCGCGACAAGAACCGGTTCTTGGCCGCATCGAGCAGGGTGGCGTGGAAAATCCGGTTCAGCCGCGCCGCCTCGGGCGAGTTGCCCGCCTCGGCGAGCTGGTCGTTCAGCACGATCAACTCCTGCATCTCCACCTCAGAGGCCGCCCGTGCTGCGAGCCGCGCCGCCGTGCCTTCCAGCACCGCGCGCATTTCATAAAGCTCCATCACCTCGGCATAATCGAGCTGGCGGACCGAGGCCCCGATGCGCGGCACATGGGCAACCAGCCCGTCGGTCTCCAGCTGTCGGATCGCTTCCCGGATCGGAGTGCGCGACACCCCGAGGCGCGTCGCCAGTTCGGTTTCGCGCAGGCGATCGCCGGGCATCAGGCGCCCTTCGCGAATCTCGTCCAGAAGCTGGCGATAGGCGGAGTTTCCTTGCGGGGCCGGGCTGTCATCCTCGGGGATCATGGCTGTCCTCTTGCAAATTGCATACAGATGGATACAAAAGGACACAAGTGAGGTCAATCAGGAATCGGAGACCCGTTTGCGCAATCATCCCACCGCCCCGCAATCCGCCCTCTCGCCTCACGCGCGGCGGGCTTTGACCTTTGGCCTGGCGGCGGGTGGGGCGGCCCTGTTCTGGGGGCTCGATCTGCCCTTGCCAATGCTGTTCGGGCCGATGGCCTTCTGCCTTGCCGGGGCGCTGCTCCATCTGCCGCTGAAGGGTTTCGGTCAGGTCTCGGTTGCTGCGCGCACCATCCTCGGGGTCGCGGTGGGCGCCTCGATCACGCCAGATCTGTTCCACGCCTTGCCCCGCATGGCCCTGTCGATTGCGCTGGTGCCGGTCTTTATCGCGCTGATCGGCCTTGTGGGCGTGCCGTTTTTTCGCAAGCTTTGGGGTCTTGACGCGCCGACTGCCTATTACGCGGCGATGCCGGGCGGCTTGCAGGACATGGTGATCTTCGGCACCGAGGCGGGCGGCGATCCACGCGCCCTGTCCCTGATTCACGCGACACGAGTGCTGATCATCGTGACGGTTGCGCCCTTCTTCCTCAGCCATGTCTACGGCGTCGGTCTCACCAATCCCATCGGCGCGCGGGCGGTGGATATCCCCCTTCACGAGCTGGCGCTGATGGTGGTGGCCGCGCTGGTCGGTTGGAAAGGCGGCGAGCGGATTGGTCTCTTTGGCGCGTCGATCCTCGGGCCGATGATCGTGACGGCGGTTCTGTCGCTCGCGGGGATCATCCACATCCGTCCCCCGGCAGAGGCGATCCTGACCGCGCAATTCCTGATCGGTTGCGGGATCGGGGTGCAATTCCTCGGCATCACCTCGGGTGAACTCACGCGCGTGGTGCTGGCGGGCGTGGCCTATGTGCTGGTGCTGGCGGTGCTGGCAGCTGGCTTCTCCGGTCTGGTGACGACCCTTGGCCTTGGCCACCCAGTCGAAGCCTTCCTCGCCTTTGCCCCCGGGGGTCAGGCCGAGATGACGGTGCTGGCGATTGTAACCGGCGCTGACCTCGGTTTTGTCATCACCCACCACCTGACCCGGATCATTCTGGTCATCGTGGGGGCGCCCTTGGTCGCCAGGTTGATCACAAGGAGGATGTCAGAACCTCGGGGTTGATCATATGGATCGGCGCCCCGGCGGCATAGGCGTTCACCTGATCAAAGATATCAGAGAACTGCCGGTCCAGCTCTTCCTCGGTGACAAAGCCGATGTGGGGCGTGCAGATCAAACGCGGATGCGCCAGGAGCGGATCTCCGGCATCGCGCTGCGGCTCCACGTCAAAGACATCCACCGCCGCCATCCCCGGTTGCCCGGCCTCCAGCGCCTGCAAAAGAGCCCCCGGCGCGATCAGCCCGGCACGGGCGGTGTTCACCAGCAGAGAGGTCGGCTTCATTTGAGCCAGATCAGAGGCCGTCACGATCCCCTTTGTCGCCTCCGTCAGCCGTAGGTGCAGCGAAATCACATCGCTCTTGGCAAAAAACGCCTCGCGGCTCTCGGCGACGGTTTCGCCATCGGCACACGCTTGGGCGCGCCCCTCGTCTGAGGCCCACCAGATCACCTCCATGCCAAAGGCACGGGCATAGCCGGCGACCAACTGCGCAATCCGCCCGTAGCCATAGAGGCCAAGGCTACGCCCCGCCGCAGTCCTGCCGACACCGATCTGCCAGTCGCCGGCCTTGCAAGCGGCCATCTGCTGCGGGATCTGTCGCAGGGCCGACAGGATCAGCCCAAAGGTCAGTTCCGCCGCCGCCACATTTGGCCCGTCCTTGCCCATGTTGGAACTCAATAGCACCCCGTGACGGGTGCAGGCTGCCACATCCACATGCGGATAGACGCTGCGCTGCGAGATCAGCTTCAGCCCCGGCAGTGCTGCCAAAAGCGGCTCTGTAATGGGCGTGCGTTCGCGAAACAGCACCAGCGCCTCGGCCCCCCGCAACCGCTCCGCCAGCGCGGGGCCGGTTGCCGCATCGGTCCAGACCGTGACCTCATGGCCCGATAGGCGCTCAAAGCAGGGCAAGCCCCGCAAAGTGTCGTGCCAATCGTCGAGGATATGAACGCGCATCTTTGTCTCCCGTTGCGACTACCCTTGCCCCGACAGCGCCTTCAGCGCCTCGCTGACCCGTTTGTGCAGGTCGGTGACAATGCGCAGATCGCCCTCGCGGCTCTGGATCTTGGTTGTCAATTCGGCGCGCAGCTCTTCCAGCTGGGAAACGATGGCGCGGAGCTTATCGTAGTCTGACATCTGTGCGGACCTCAATGGGAGAGAAGAACCGGGATCGAACTGTTGCGCAGCACCTCGCCGGTGACGCCGCCAAGCAGATCTTCGCGGAATTTAGAATGCTCATAGGCGCCCATCACCAACAGCGATGGGTCGTGCCGGGCGCAATAACCAAGCAGGGTCTCGGCGATCGGGTGCCCCTCCGGCCAGCCCTCAAACTCGGTTGCAACATCGTGACGGTCCAGATGCGCGGCGAGGTCGTCGCGTGCAGGCGCCGGGCCGATGGAGAGGACCGAAACCTTGCCCTGGTCTTCAAGGAGGCGCAGGCTGTCCGACAACGCCCGGGCTGCCGCGCGCCCGCCGTCCCAGGCGAGCGCCGCATGACGGTGGCGGGCATCGGCATCGTAGCCTTCTGGCACAACGATGACCGGCCGTCCCGACAGAAGCGCAATCTTGTCCGGGTGGAGGCCGATATGCTCGTCCTCCGTGTGGTCCGGGCGGCCGGTCAAGACCATATCAAAACAGCGCGCGGTGGCGGCGATCACCGTATTGACCCGCCCCGACACGGCGCGAAAACTCAAAGCGTCCCCAAGCTCCAACTCGGGCCGCAGGGCATCAAGCCGCGCCTCGATCTCCTGCAATAACCCGCTCTTGGCCTCCGCCAGCAAGGCGCGCGCCCGGTCCGGGATCCAGCGCGATCTTGTGTCGAGCGTGTCATGGGTGGAATGCGCCAATAGCGCCGTTACATGCGCCCCCTGACGGCGGGCCAGGGCTGCAGCATAGCGCAGCGCCGCTTCCGAGGAGGCAGAACCGTTAAAGGCGACAAGCAGGTTCAACATGGCCATGGTCTCAACCCTTCCAGATCCGTTCGGGGATAAAGATCTTGCCCTCCGCCAGCTTGCGCGCGGTGCGCAACAGCCCGGCGGAAGTCAGCGAGAACCCCTCGGCGCTGTCGAACTCCACCAGCACGTCGATGGTGCCCGCAGGATGCTCCAGCGTCACATTTGCGGGGCTTTGCGTCGGGCGTTCCAGCAGCCCATCAGAGACCGACCCGGGGGTCAGTGCGCAGGCCGCCAGACATTGCGCGCCAGTAACCGCCATGGTGGGGTGGGTGTTCCAGGGCATGAAATACCGCGTCGCGATGGTGCCGCCATCGCGCGCGGGGGCGAGGAGACCGAACTTCGGCGTCACCGACTTCGACACATCGCCCATGCCCATACGCTGACCTGCCTCCAGACGGATCGCCTCCATCCGGTCAAAGAACTCCCGGTTGGCATCGAGTTCAGCCGCGCTTTCATAGCCGCTGAGGCCAAAATCAGCAGCGCGGGCAATCACCAGCGGCATTGCCACATCCATACAGGTGACCTCGATCCCGTCGATCTCGTCCCGCAGGTTGCCGGTGGGCAGGAACGCCCCGGTGGAAGATCCGACCACCCCCATGAAGCTGAGCTCGATCGGCGCGGAGGTGCCTGGCACGCCGGCAATCTCCGTTCCGCCGTCAAAGGTCAGCTCGCCTCCCGGTGTCTGCACCCGTGCCAGCACCTTTGCACCGGTATTGACCGCGCGGATCCGCACCTCGGTCACGTCGCCGGTTGGTGTCACCAAACCCATGTCGATGGCGGCTGGCCCGACGCCCGAGAGGATATTGCCGCAGGTCGGTTTGAAATCCACCAGTTGCTCCTCGACCGAGACCTGCGCAAAGAAATAGTCCACATCGGCCCAGTCATCCTCCGAAGGCGACAGCATGGCGACCTTGGTCGTTACCGCTGCCCCGCCGCCAATTCCGTCGATATTGAGGGGATGGCCAGAGCCGAGCGCGGCAATCAGCACCTGCGCCAGCTGGTCGCGATCTTCGGGCAGGTCGGCGCGGTTGAAGTAAGGGCCGCGAGAGCTGCCACCGCGCAAGAAGAGGTAGGGAATAGCAGTTTGTGCCACGTCAGTCTCCTCAGTTCAGCGGCCAGGGCAGATCGATTGCGGATTGCAGCAAGCCCGGCGGGAAGTCGCGATTGAGCGCGCCTGCCATCACGCACATCAGCGCGATACCCCCTGCGGTCAGGATCAGCGTGCGCGGCCAGCTCGATTGCGCCCGCACCCGCAGGAAGGTGACGAGGAAGGCCGCCAGCGCCAGGATGAAACCCAGCACCCAGGTTGCGGCAATGAACCCGCCGAACCAGGCCAGCGTCGGCCACAGCCCGTAGGGCGCATCCGCGTCCTCGCCAAAGGCTTCCTTATCGGCAAACAGCGCATCGGTTTCGGGCCGCAGGATCATCTGCACCGTCAGGATCAGACAGCAAAGGAGGGTAATCCCACCGACCAGCAGGGGCACGATCTTGTCGGTGAGGTTGTAGTCGGGGATCATATTGGCGTTGATCAGCGCGCAGACCGTGTAGGCGGTCACCACGAAGAGGAAGACCATCGGTGCCCGTTTGGAACCGGACTGCACATCGCCTTCGACCCGGATGCTCTTGGCCTGACGGATGCCCATCACCACCGAGACCACGGTCACGATCAGCAGCACGATCACGATGGGCGAGAAGAGGTATTCGATCCCCTCGCCGAAACTCTGACGAAAGCGGAACGAGGCGATCTGGAAGGCCTGGTTGGAGAATTTCTCCACCGGGTTCGACAACACGAAGCCGATCAGAAAGGCCGGACGCGACCAGTCAAACCGGCGCAAGAAGATGCCGATCAGGCCGATGGCGACCAGCGCCAGCAGGTCTTCGAAGTTCTGCCCAGACTGGAAGGCGGCAAAGCTGATCAGCATGAAGAGGAAAGGCGCGAGATAGGTGAAGCGGATGGTCGTCAGCTTCGCGATCCCGCCAGAGGCGGCGATACAGAGAACAGTTCCCACCACATTGGCCAGCGCCAGCAGCCAGACGATGGAATAGGTGATGTTGAGGTTGTCGCGCAGCATCGCCGGGCCGACCTCGATATCGCCGGAACCCAGGAGCGCAATCGCGCCGATAAAGATCGCCATGGAGCCGGAGCCGGGGATGCCGAACAGCAGGGTCGGCACCAGACCGCCGCCCTCCTTGGCGTTGTTGGAGCTTTCCGGCCCGATCACGCCGCGGATTTCGCCTTTGCCGAATTGGCTCTTGTCCTTGGTGGTTTGCACCGCGTGACCATAGGCGATCCAGTCCACCACCGAGCCGCCGAGGCCCGGAATGATCCCGACCAGCACTCCGATCAGCGAGCACCGCACCGAGAGCCATTTGTTGGCCACCCAGTCACGCACCCCGTCGCCCCAGCCGGCGCCCAGCGTGGCGTCTTTGGCGATGGCGCGGTCTTGCCGCAGCAGGCCGATGATCTCCGGGATCGCAAAGATGCCGAGGCCGACGATCACCAGATCAAGACCATCGGTCAGATAGGGAATGTCGTAGGTCGCCATCCGCAGTGAACCGCCGGCATCCGCCTCGCCAATGGTGCCGAGGAGCAGACCCAGACCCGCCGCCGCCAACCCTTTGAGCGCGACCCGACCTGCAAGCACCGCCACCATCGACAGGCCCAGTACGGTCATCATCAGCATTTCCGGCAGACCAAAGGCCAGCACGATGGGCCGCGCCACCAGAATGAAAAGGGTCAGGAACAGCGCCCCCACCAACCCGCCAAACAGCGAGGAGGTAAAGGCCGCCGAGAGCGCCCGCGCCGCCTGTCCCTTTTTCGCCAGGGGAAAGCCGTCCAGCACCGTGGCCTGACTGGCGGAGGAGCCTGGAATGCCCATCAGGACAGAGGAGAAGGTATCCGAGGTGGGCACCACGGCCACCATGCCGATCATCAGCGCGAGGCCGAGAACCGGCTCCATCCCGAACATGAAGGGCAGCAACAGCGACAGGCCGGCGATGCCGCCAAGTCCGGGAAAGACCCCGACGGCCAGGCCCATCACCACACCGAGGATCAGGTATCCGAGGACAACAGGTTGCAAGATCAGGGCCCATGCCTCGGCAAGCGCAGGCAGGGCGGTGGCGAATACATCCATCGCACCGGCTTTCGTTTATGGGAATGTTGGGGATTGGGTGGGGGAGGGACCACTGAGGTTCCGCCCCCCGTCGCTGTCGGCTCAGCCGGGGGAGTGGCTTACTCCAGCGATGTCACGCCATAGGCGTCCTTCAGCCATTGCAGCACATAGGCCTTGGCCTCGGCCGAAACCGTGGTGCCGGCAATGGTGGCGCGTTTGGCCGCGAACCCGAGGAACATATCGTATTTGCCGACTTCCTGTTCCGCGATTTCGGCAAAGTCGGGGCGGCTGCGCACCGCCTCGAAGGCTTTGGTGTAGGTCTCTGTCACCTCGTCCGGGGTGCCTGCGGGCAGGAAGGCGATCTTCTGCACCGGGAAGCCGGAGACGAAGAAGGCTTTCCATGCGTCCCAGGCCTCGCCCGAGGTTTCGCAGCCCTCGGTGGCTTCGCAGACTTCCTTGAAGGTCGGCAGGTCCGGGAAGGTGGGGTCGCGCACGATGGTTCCGTATTCGTCCAACGCGCCCCAGGTCATCATCGCCACCGCCTTGCCGGAGGCCACCAGATCGGCCGAAGCGCCGAGGTAGGCCGAGGAGGTCTGATAGTCGATGGTGGCCTCGCCCCGTTCGAACATCAGCCGACCGTCGCCGCGCCCCTTGATGCCAAAGACCGGCTCCACCTTCATGCCCAGCATCTGCCAGGCCAGCAGCGGCACCAGATCGAGACGTGTCGCGCCCTGCGAGCCGTAGATGAAATCCACGTCCTTGAGGTTGTTGGCAGAGCCATCAAACCTGGCGCCATCCTCGGCATTCAGATAGGCGACACCTCCGGTGCCCGAAGCCATGACCGGAACCCATTCGGTGTATTCATAGCGCACCCGCGGATCGCCCAGCAGATAGGGGAACTGGGTGGAGCCGGAGGTGCCGAAAAGCAGCGTGCCGTCCTTGTGATCTTGTTCCTGGAACCAGTTGGCCCCCTTGGTCGAGCCGGCCCCGGGCATGTATTTCACCACCACGGTGGGCTGGCCCGGCAGTTCCTGCGACAGCAGCGGGGCAAAGAAGTTCGCCCATTTCGCCGAGCCGCCAGTTTCCGAGAAGGGGATCACCCACTCGATGGTCTTGCCCGAGAAATCCACCTCTGCAACGGCGGGCGTGGTCAGCAACGCAAGCGCTGCCGCCGTGCGGGCGATGTGCTTGATGGTCATGTAAGTCCTCCCATAGACTTTACGTATCTTAGCGGGTTTGGTCCGCGGATACCTTCGTGATTCATGTCAGGGACCGAATCCCTCCTCCGATGCACATCACCCTGCGGTTTCAACCTTGCGCGAAACTTGCGCAATTCGAGAGAAAATGAGGCAGATGAGAATAGCGGTCATCGAAGACAATACCGAACTTGCCCATGCGATAGCCTATCGGCTGCGGGATCGGGGTCATTCTGTCGACCTTCTGCACGATGGCGAGGAGGCCGCGCGTTTCCTGCGCCACGAGAGTGCCGATCTGGTGGTGCTCGACATCAACCTGCCGGGGCGGGACGGACTTTCGGTGCTGCGCGACCTGCGCGCGGCAGGGGACGGCACGCCGGTCATCCTGCTCACCGCGCGCGGCGAGACACAGGAACGGGTGGCGGGGCTCGATGCCGGGGCCGACGACTACCTCACGAAACCCTTCGAGATGGACGAGCTGGAGGCGCGCCTGCGGGCCCTGGCCCGGCGCAAGGATCTGGTCTTTGCCGCCCGCGACACCCTTGGGGCGCTGGTGTTCGACCGCACCAGCCGCCAGCTGCTCGACAAGGAGGTTCCCGTGGATGTGCCCCGGCGCGAGATCGCGGTGCT
The DNA here is from genome assembly GCA_937146765.1 of uncultured Paracoccaceae bacterium. Classification (GTDB taxonomy): domain Bacteria; phylum Pseudomonadota; class Alphaproteobacteria; order Rhodobacterales; family Rhodobacteraceae; genus Epibacterium. The sequence continues at coordinate 70,011 of CAKZRP010000007.1, forward strand.
GGAATGCCTGCTGGAGCGGCGCGGGCGCATCGTCTCCAAGGATCAGCTCACCACCCATGTCTACGGCACCGGGGCCGACGTGGACGACAGCGCGGTGGAGCCGCATGTCTCGCGCCTGCGGCGGCGGCTCGAGGGGTTCGGCATCCGCATCAAGACCGCACGCGGCCTTGGCTACATGTTGGAGACCGACGGGTGATCCCGTGCCTGTCCGGCCTGAAGCCCTCGCTGCGGTTGCGGCTCTTCGTGCTGATCCTGGGGCCGCTTCTGATCGTGGCGAGCCTTCTCGGCTATTGGCGGTTCCAGGAGGCTCAGGCGACGGCGCAGGAGTTGTTCGATCGCGGCCTCTTGGCGGCGGCCTTGGCGATCTCGCGCGATGTCATCCAATCCGAAGGCGACGCGCTCTCGCCCCGGACCCGCATGTTGATCTCGGACGCCGGCGGGGGCGAAGTGTTCTACCATGTGACCGGGCCAGACGGGATCTACGTAACCGGCTATGCCTATCCGCCCACCGATCACACCGGCCTCGCACTGGAAGGCGACCCCATCTACAGCGTCGCGGCCTATCGTGGCGAGCCAGTACGGGTGCTGCGCATGTCCGAACCCACCCAGATCGGCGGCACCATCGGGCAGACCGTGGTCACGGTCTGGCAGCGGGTGAGCGACCGCAACCGCTTTGCCGCAGCGCTGGCCTGGCGGGCCTTTTCCCTGATCGGCGGCTTGATGGTGACCCTCGCCCTGGTGGTCTGGTTTGGGGTGCAATTGGGCCTGCGCCCCCTCGACGACCTGCAGGACGCAATCCGGCGCCGGTCACCCAACGACCTGTCACGGATCCGGCGTGCGGTGCCGGTCGAGGTCAAGGGGATCGTGGCCACCCTGAACCATCTGCTGCGCCAGGTCGAACAGTCCATCGAAGCGCATCAGAACTTCATCTCCGACGCGGCGCACCAGCTGCGCAACCCCGCCTCGGCCCTGCTCTCGCTGGCGGAAACCCTGCCCTCGGTCGCTTCTCCCGAAGAGCGGGCGCGACGAGAGCAGGAGTTGATCTCCGCCGCGCGCAAGGCGGCCCGTCTGGCCGAACAGCTGCTGTCGATGGAGCGGTTGCGCCATGGCGGCGAGATGAACAAGACAACATTCGATCTGACCTCCGCCGCCGCGGAAGTCTGCACCGATATTGCGCCAGAGTTCCTCTCGCGTGACCTGCAATTCACCTTCGAGCCCAGCCCGGAACCACTGGTGATCGCGGGCGACCGGTTCTTTATCTGCGAGGCGATCGGAAACCTGTTGCACAATACGTTGCGCCATGGCGGCCCGGACATGGGCGAGGTGCGGCTGCGCAGCTGCCGCGCAGCCGGAATGGCGGTGATCGAAGTCCAGGATGACGGGATCGGCATGTCCTCCCAGGATGCACCCAAGGCGTTCAGCCGATTTGGCCAGCTGCAACCCGGCCAGGGCAGCGGCTTGGGTCTCTCCATCGTGCAGCAGGTGGCGGAATTGCACAACGGCAGCGTGCATGTGGGGCAGGTCGACAGAGGAACCTTGATCCTGCTGCGCTTCCCGCTCGCCGAACCGCTCGCCTGATCCGGACCCGGCCTGCGGGAACCCGCCGAGACACGGGGCCCGGCAAGAGCTGGACTTGCCAAAGCCATGGCGCAGGCTAAGTGAAGGCGATGAGGCCCTCGCGCCTGATTTGACGCAAGATTTTGGGATCACGGCTCGATTGCGCCTCGCAGGAGCCAGGCTTCGGTCTAAATCAGTCGGGACTGGGCTTTGACGCAAAAAGGATCAACTTTCATGATGAAAACCGTTGGTATGGTTGCAGTTCTGTTGGCGAGCTCGGCTTTCCTCTCGGCCTGCACTGACAATCAGGAAATCAATGCCGCTTCCGGTGCCCTCCTCGGGGCCGCGGCCGGCACTCAGGTCGGCTCTGGCAGCGGTCGCGTGGCCGCCACGCTGGTGGGGGCCGCAGTGGGCGCACAGGTCGGGGCCAATCAGCCCACCAAAGGCAACCTCTGCACCTATCGCAACCCGCAGACCGGTGGCACCTATCAGGCGGCCTGCTGACCCGGCAGCCGCCCGGGCCCTCGGTTGAGGTCACCCTGCACATCACCCCGGGCAGTCGCTTGTCCGGGGATCCCTCTTCGCTGAGGCCTGTGACGGGACCCAGCTGTCAGGCGCTGCGCAGCCAATCCGCACCCAGGCGCAGCTCTTCGGTCCCGGCCAACCCCTTGAGCCGGTCCAACTCGCTCATCAGGGCCGCCTGGCGCAGTTTGCCGAGGGGCACTCCCGGCTCGCTCCAGAAGGCGCGCAGGTCCAGCGCCCGCTCTGCCCTCTTGATGTCGATGCGGCCGATCAGCCGATCCCCCTGCAAGACCGGGAAAACGTAGTAGCCGAAACGGCGCTTTGCCTCCGGCACAAAAATCTCGATCCGGTAGTGAAATCCGAACAGCCGCTCGGTTCGGGCGCGGTCGCGTAGCATCGGATCGAAAGGCGACAGCAGCCGCACCCGGGATGAGGGATCCGGCAGGTCCGGCAAACTGGCCAGCACCGCTTCGGTGCTGAAACTTCGGCGGCGACTGCCATCGGCCAGTTCCACATCCACCTCGAGGATGCGCCCCTGGGCCAGCGCCGCCGTGCACCAGGCCTTGGCCTCCTCGCGGGTGGTGATCTCGAAAAACGCGGCCAGCTCGCCGCTGGTGGCAAATCCGAGCCGCTCCAGCGCCGCCGACATCGCCCAGTCGACGATCTCCGCATCGCAGCGGTGGCTGTTCAGATACTCTGCCGGGATCACCCGCTCGCTGAGGTCATAGAACTTGCGGAACCCGGAGCGGTGGCAGATCGCCAGCTGCCCCGACCGCCAAAGATACTCCAGCGCGGTCTTGGACGGGTGCCAATCCCACCAGCCGGAGGAGCCTTTGGTCTCTTCCTCGCCGACATCCATCGAGCAGGCCGGGCCATGGTCGGCGATATGGCGCAGAACGGTCTCCGTCTCGGCCATCCAGCCTTCACGGCGGCCCTGCCACCAGCGCGACTGCATCCGCGCCTCGTCGCGGGTGAACTTCAGCCGCCACATCGGATAGAACTGCATCGGGATGACCGAGGCATCATGGGTCCAATGTTCAAAGGCGGTGCGGTCCTTGGCCACCAGCCGTTCGAGATTCTGCGGCCGGTACTGGCCGCGCCGCGACCACAGGATCAGGTCATGGGCGCGGGCGAGCGTGTTGACGCTGTCCACCTGCACAAAGCCCAGCCTGTCGAGCAGCTGATCAAGGTCGCGCCCCTTGCCCGACCCGCTGGTCGGGCGCAGCAGCAGATGACGGTCAAGGAAAAGGCGCCGGGCGTCCCGGTTGGAAATCAGGGGGCGTGTCATGCCCCCTGTATAGCCTTGGATCGCACGCGGAACAAAGAGAAAACATCCCTGCCCAAAAGCGGGTTAAACAGGCACCTCCGCCAGAACTTTGTCGAGAACGGCGACGATCATCTCAACATCCTCCGCCTCGATGGTCAGGGGCGGGCGGATCTTCAGGATATTGTCCTTTGGCCCCTCACTGCCGATCAGGATACGGTGATCACGCATCCGGTTTTTGACATAGGAACATATCTCTGTCGCCTCGGAGCCATCGGCGCGGATCAGCTCCAGCCCGAGGAACAGCCCCATGCCGCGCACATCGCCGACGCAAGCATATTTCGCTTCAAGCTCGCGCAGGCCTGCGATCAGCTCCGCACCACGGTCGCGGGCATTGGCCTGCAGGCCCTCGTCATCGACGATGTCCAGGACCTCCTTGCCAATGCGGCAGGAGAGGGTAGAGCCGCCAAAGGTCGAGAAGAACTCGATCCCATTGTCGAAACTCTCCGCAATCGCCTTGGTGGTGACCAGAACGCCCAGCGGGTGGCCGTTGCCGATGGGTTTGCCCATCACCACGATATCGGGCAGCGCGCCTTGGTGCTCAAAGCCGAAGTAATAGTCACCCAGCCGTCCGAGACCGGTTTGCACCTCATCCGCGATGCAGACCCCGCCCGCCGCGCGAATTTTCTCATATACCGCAGGCAGATAGCCCTTGGGCGGGATGATCTGCCCGCCAACCGAGGGGAAGGTCTCCGCGATGAAACCCGCAACCCCGTGCCCTCTGTCCTTGAGCGCGGCAATCGCCGGATCGACCAGATCCGCAAACTTCTGCGCGCGGGCGGGATCGTCGCGGCGGAAGCTGCCGCGATAGTCATCCGCGACCTCCACCAGCTCCACCCAATCCGGCTTACCGACACCGCCCGGCTTGTTGAACTTGTAAGCCGAAATGTCGATCGCCCCGGTGGTATTGCCATGATAGCCGTGATCCGGGGTCACCATCCCCTTGGCGCCGGTATGGGCGCGGGCCAGCCGCAGGGCGAGCTCATTCGCCTCGGTGCCGGAGTTCACAAAGAAGCAGACCTCGAAGTGATCCGGCAGCTTTGACAGCACCTTATCGGCAAAGGCGGTCTGGGCCGGGTGCAGATAGCGGGTGTTGGAGTTCATCCGCCGCAGCTGATCCGCCGCAACCGCCTGAATGCGCGGATGGGCGTGGCCCACGTGCGGGACGTTGTTATAGGCGTCGAGATAGGGGCGGCCCCATTCGTCGAACAGATGATGCTTCCAGCCGCGCACCAGCATCACCGGATCGCTATAGGTCAGGCTGAGGTTGCCGCCGAAATGCGCGCGCCGCTTGCCCAGAACCTCCGCCTTGTCGGTGGGCTGATAGCAGACCTTCTCGTCGGCCAAGTTGAGGAGCGCCGCCGGGTTCGGGCAGAGCGCGCGCCAGAGGTACATCTCGTCCGGATCGCCGACGCCGGGCCAATCGGCCTCGATCCCTTCGGTGCTGAGGGCAAGCTGGAAATGCACATGGGGCGCCCAGCCGCCGTTTTGCCCGGCTGTGCCAAGGCGGCAGAAGGCCTGCCCGCGCGCCACCCGGTCGCCGGGGCTGAGCCGCTGCACAGCCTCAGGGTCCAAATGGCCGTAGAGCGTATAAAACGGATCGCCCGCCGGGGTGCGGTGGCGCAGGATGATGACGCCGCCGTAATCCAGATGACCCTTGCGGTCCTCGGCCACCCAAACCTCGCCATCCAAGGGCGCATGGAGCGCGGTGCCTGCGGGGGCAAAGCCATCAACGGCCAGATGCACGGTGCGCCGGTCGCTCGCTTTCCACGGCCCCTTGCGGAAGGCGGGTTCGGCGTAGATCAGGCGCGGTTCGTGGTAGTACCCAAGCCAGATGCGGCCTTCGTCCTCAAACTCCTCGCCCACCCGCGCGGCCTCGGCCAGCGGCATGTCAAAGGGGTTCTGCGGCCAAAGGCTGTGCTCGACCGAGAGCGAGCCCATCGGGGCGTCCGACAGATCCTCGCCCATCAAGGGCGCGAACTGGCCGCGCTGGCTGTCGAGCCAGGCCATGACCCGCTCCGCCCCATTGACCACCGGCAGGTCGCAGGCCGCACGCAGCCGCGCGTTCAAGAGGCCACCATGCAGCGTGCATCCCTCAAGGAAACGCCAGGCCGGAGCCTGCGAGATGGTCACATAGGGATCATCGGGGTTTTCTGCCGCCATCAGGGTAGAGTTCACCACGCTGACTGCAAGCCGCATCCGCAAGAGGGGCCAGAGGAGGTCCACCTCCGGCGCGGTCAGCGGATATTCCGCGTGATATCCGGCCACCAGCGCGGCCAGCGCCGCCTCAGGCTTTGGGTGATCCAGCACCAGATAGGCCGCCGCAATCGCCAGATCGCAGATCCGCGGCGCGCGGCACATATCGCCCAGGTCGATGAGACCCGAGACCCGTGGCGCGGCCCCGGTTCCCGCCCCTCCGGTCACGAGGATATTGTAGTCATTGGCATCGCTATGGATCGCCTGCTGCGGCAGGGCCTCAAGCGTCGGCTTCAACGTCCCGAAGGTCTCGCAGATCCCCTCCAGCAGCGCACGGCGGGTAGGGTCGGTGATAGAGTCGAGCTCGCGCGCGATCCAGTCGGCGCGCATCAGATCCCATTTGAAGTCCCGCGCCAGATGCGGGTGATCAAAACCCGACAGGCCTCGGGTGGTGCGCCCGAGCACCGCGCCGACCTCTGCGATCAGCGGCTCGGTCTTGGGCGCCGCATGGGCATAACAACGCCCCGGCATTCGCGCGATGAGCCAGACCAGTCGCTCGGCGCCGCTTTCGTCACGCAGGCGCAGCAGCTTCTCGCCCCTCACCGCCGGCACCACCTCGGGCACCGGCAGGCCGGGTTCGTGCACCGCCACGTGATCCAGCGCCTTGATCTGCAAGTCGACCAATTCAGAGGCGCAGCCCGGCCGCATCGCCTTCAGCACATAGCCCGCGCCCTCCGGTGTCTCGGCCAGGAAGTTGAGGTCATATTCCCCGTCCAGCCGGTGCAGGTCAGCGGAAATCCCCCAATGCTGGCGCAGGGCCTCTGTCCAGTGATCCATATGCTCCTCCCAAAGCCTGTGACTGACATCGCGGGCCCCGGGCCCGGCGATAGACTTGTTCAACATCCGCAATCCCAGTGCAAGGGCTTGCGGTCAAAGCGCAATTTCTTCTGCCTTCGCAGCTCCAAGGGCCGGGGTATTGGCGCAATCTGCCGCCCCAAACCAAAAGATCGCACCCCTGATCCCGGTCGGCGGCGGATGTGCATTCCGGTATCGCCCACCACGCGAAATGCGGCCAGAGCCTTGACCTTGCGCGGTTTTGCCCCCTTTTCTCCCCGGAGATCCGCAACAGGCGCACCAGGTAACGGGGCCAGATCACGGAGAGAGAGCCATCATGGCGCAGACAGAGGGGCAGACACCCGCTCAGGCTCCGGCCAAGACGACAGTGGCACGCCCGGCTGCCCTGGTGGTCTGCCCGTCCTGCGATGCGCTGTGTCGGATGCCCCGGTTGGCCCATGGCGAGGATGCCGCCTGCCCCCGTTGCGGTCAGGTGCTGGCTGCGCCGCGCCACAAGGCGGGGATGCAGATCATCTCGCTGGCCTTTGCCAGCCTTGTCCTGCTGATCGCAACGCTGTTCTTTCCCTTCCTCGAGATCTCCGCCGCCGGGCTCAGCAATGCCACGTCGGTGCTCGATGTGGTACTGGCCTTTACCAGTGGCCAGCTGGCCCTGCTGGTATTGTTCACAGCCGGCTGCATTCTGGCCATTCCCGCCCTGCGCATGGGGCTCCTGCTCTATGTGCTGATCCCGCTGGTCTTTGATACGCCGCCGCGCCGCCATGCTCATGCCGCCTTCCTGCTGGCAGAACGGCTGAAACCCTGGTCGATGGCCGAGATCTTTGCCATCGGTTGCGCCGTGGCGCTGATCAAGGTCAAGGATCTGGCGCATGTGGAATTCGGTCCCGCCTTCTGGATGTTTGCCGTTCTCGTGCTGCTGGTGGCCCAGGTACAGCGCAACCTGTGCAGCCGATCGGTCTGGGACGCGCTGGAGGCTGGCGGCTCTGCCGTACCCCCGTTGCAGTCGAAAGCCAGCCGGGCGTGACCGTGGCCCCCTCTCCTCTCCGCACCGCACGCCAATCCGGGATGGTCGGCTGCCGCTATTGCACCCGCGCCTGGCCCGCAGGCACCGAGAGCTGCGGTGTCTGCGGCAGCAAGCTGGTCTCGCGCGACCGGCAAAGCCTGCAGAAGGTCTGGGCCTGGTGGCTCGTGGCCCTGCTCTGCTACATCCCCGCCAACCTCTATCCCATGCTGCGCACCAGCACCCTTGGTTCGGTCTCGCAGGATACCATCGTCGGTGGCGCCATCACCCTCGCGGAACACGGCTCCTACGTGGTGGCCGCCATCATCCTCCTTGCGAGCGTGGTGATCCCGACCCTCAAATTCCTCGCCATCGCCTATCTGGCGGTGAGCGTCTCGCGCCCCTCTTCCGCCTCCCAGCACACCCGCCACATCCTTTATGAAGTGGTGGAATACATCGGTCGCTGGTCGATGATCGACGTCTTCGTGGTGGCGATCCTCTCCGCGCTCGTGCATCTGGGAAGCATCGCCTCCATCGAGCCCGGCCCGGCGAGCCTCACTTTCGCGCTGACGGTTGTCTTCACGATGATTTCCGCGCAGAGCTTTGACAGTCGACTGATCTGGGATCAGCTTGACGACGACCAAGAGAAAGACCCGATCCGTGCCGACTGACGACCTGCCCGAAGCCAAGACCCTCCCCGCCCGCCGCCCGCTGCGCCAGCGGGCCTCGCTGGTCTGGCTGGTGCCCGTGACGGCGCTGGCCATCGCGCTGGGGCTGGCGCTGCAGACCTATCTCGCGCGCGGCCCGCTGATCGAGATCATCTTTGACGAAGCCTCCGGGGTCGCCGCAGGCTCCACCGAGCTGCGGTTCCGCGACGTGACCGTGGGCAAGGTCGAGGCGCTGGAATTCGAGCCCGGCCTGGAAAAGGTCGCGGTACACGTGCGGCTCGACAAGGCCATCGCCCCCTATGTGGACGAAGACGCGGTATTCTGGGTGGTCAAACCCGAGGTCACCACCACCGGCGTCAGCGGGCTCGACACGGTGTTGTCTGGCGTTTTCATCGCCGGGGTCTGGGACACCGAACCGGGCGAAACCAAATTGCGCCACGAGGGCCAACCGAAGGCACCACTGCTGCCGCCGGGACGCGACGGGCTGCTGCTGACCCTGCAGGCGGCCAACGGCGTTGCGCTTACCGCCAATTCGCCGATCACCTACAAGGGGCTCGAGGTCGGCATGGTCGGCACGCCGGAGCTCTCGCGCGACCGGCTCTCGGCCATCGCCCCGGCGGTGATCTACGCGCCCTATGACCGGCTGGTGCAATCCACCACGCGGTTTTGGGATACCTCGGGCTTTTCCTTCTCCATCGGGGCGGGCGGCGCGGAACTGGATTTCTCCTCGCTGTCCTCGCTGATTGCGGGCGGCATCAGTTTCGACACGGTGATTTCCGGCGGTGTCGGGGTACGGGATCGGGCCGCGTTCCAGGTCTTTGCGTCGCAGAGCGAAGCGCGCCAGAACGTCTTTGATGCCGGCCGTGGCACTGGCGTGCCCTTCACCGTGATCTTCGAGGAGAACGTCAGCGGACTGGAGGCCGGTGCCCCGGTCGAGGTGCGCGGCCTGCGTATCGGCGAGGTGACAGGTATCACCGGCATCGTGGACCCCTTGCGCTTTGGCGACGGGCGGGTTCGGCTGCAGGTCAGTCTGGAGTTGCGCCCCGGCGAGCTGGGCCTGACCCCGGTGGACGATCCCACCCGCGAGGTGGAGGACTTCATCGCCCAGAGGGTTGAGGAAGGAATGCGGGCCCGACTGGTCTCCACCGGTCTCCTGTCCACCGGGTTGAAGCTTGAACTGGTGGATCTGGAAACAGTGGATCGGGCGACGCTTGACCGGGCCAACAGCCCCTATCCGCTGATCCCCACCACCGAGAGCCAGATCTCCGACGCGAGCGCCAGCGCGCAGGGCATGTTGACCCGGGTCGCGGACCTGCCGATCGAGGAGCTGATGCAATCGGCGGTGCGCTTCCTCGATAATGCCTCCGGCCTTGCGGCACAGACCTCCAGCCTCGTGCAGGATGGCGAGGTGCGCGCGATCCCCGGCGATGTGCGCGCCCTTCTCGGCGACATGCGGGGAGTGGTCGGCGCGCCCGAGGTACAGGGGCTGCCCGCCCAGGCGGCCACGCTGATGGAAGAGTTGAACGGCACGGTCAGTGACCTGCGCGGCCTTGTGGCGCAGGTCGAGGAAGCCCGCGCGGTGGAGAAACTGGTCAATGCGGTCGAGGCCGCAGGCTCCGCCGCTGAGGCGGCAGAGGCCAGCATCACCGGGGTGCCCGGCCTGATCGACAGCCTCACCGCCACCGCCGACACCGCCCGCGCCCTGCCGCTGGAGGAGCTGGTGAACCGGGTCAGCGCCATCGTCGCCGATGCAGAGACCCTGCTGGAACAACCCGGCACCCGCGCCCTGCCCGAGACGCTAAATGGTGCGCTGGAGGAAGTGCGCCTGTCGCTCACCGAGCTGCGCGAGGGCGGCAGCGTCACGGCGCTGAACGAAACCCTCGCCTCGGCCCAATCCGCAGCGGCGGCGATTGAGCAGGCGACGACTGAACTGCCGCAAATCAGCGACCGCATCCAGCGTCTGCTGTCGCAAGCCTCTTCCACGCTGGCGGGTTACGATCAGGGATCGGAAATCAACCGCAGCGCCCGCGCCGCCATGACCGCGCTCAGCCGCGCGGCCTCGGCGGTGGAAAGCCTTGCCCGGGCGCTGGAACGCCGCCCCAACTCCATTATTCTGGGACGATAATCATGAAAGCCTTTCTGACTGCCTCTGCCCTTTGTGCCGCCACTCTGATGGCCGCCTGCAGCACCGACCCGGACCTTTATGTCGCGCCGAAACCCGAGGCGGTGCAGCAGGTGCGGATCTCCTATGCCTCCGTCGCGGTGCAGGAGGTTTCCCTGCCGACCTATGCCGCCTCGCAGGACATTTCGGTGGCCGATACGACCGGCAAGATCAGCCCCGCGTCGGACAGCCTTTGGGCGGATGAGGGCACCCGCGCGGTAACCCTGAGCCTGGCCCAGGGCCTGAGTGATGTGACCAATGCGCGGGTGGCCCCGGCGCCCTGGCCCTTCCTCAACCGTCCCGATGTGACGGTGGATGTGCGGTTTGAGAGCTTTGTCGCCGATGCGGCGGGCACATTCACCCTGCGCGGCATGTACTTCATCGCGCCGGAGGATGCGGGCCGCGCGGATCGCTCGCGCAGTTTCGAGATCACCGAAGGATACGATGCCACCGCAGGCATCCCGGCCATTGCCGCTGCGCGTTCTGCCGCGCTGGCGAAACTGGCGCAAGACATCGCAACCCGCGGGCTGCGCTAAGAAAATGGGCGATGCGAGGGACCTCCTCGGCATCGCCCAAAACACATCACCTTAGAAGCAGATCAGCCGCAGACCACCATGTCGCGCGGCATTTCCGAGAAGATTTCCGCGCCGCTCTCGCGCAGGATGACGATCTCTTCCAGACGGATGCCGAACTTGCCCTCAAGGTAGATGCCCGGCTCGATGGAAAACACATTCCCTTCGGCGAGCACCACGTCGGAATTGGCGGCGATGTAGGGCGGCTCGTGGATATCAACGCCGAGGCCATGGCCAGTGCGATGCAGGAACCGGTCGCCATAGCCCGCCGCCGCGATCACATCGCGCGCCGCCTTGTCCACGTCGCGCGCCAAGGCGCCGGGCTTCGCCGCTGCAATCGCCGCCTGCACCGCCTGTTCGACCACGGTAAAAACCTTTGTGTACTCTTCGCTCGGCGTCCCGAAGTAGCCGCAGCGGGTCATATCCGAGGGGTAGCCGTCGATCCGGCAGCCGGTGTCAATCAGCACCGCCATGTTCTCTTGCAGGGTATCACTGCCCGGCGTGTGGTGCGGGAAGGCCCCCGAGGCCCCAAAGCAGACCGAGCAGAACTCCAAAGCAGCGCCATTCTGACCGTAGAAGGCCTTGATCCCCTCAACCACCTCTTTCTCGGTGATGCCCACCTTGAGGCTGGCAAAGGCCGCCTTGACCGCGCGGTCATTCAACAGATGCGCAGCCTTGATCGCCTTGAACTCGCTCACGTCCTTGGCGGCGCGCAAGAGGCCCACGGTGTCCTCGGTAAAGCGACGGCGCGGGCTGTCGAGCGCATCCAGCAGCCGCAGCGCAAAGTCGGCGCGCATGGTCTCGTCCAGCACAACCGAGAGGTTTGCGCGATCCGCACCCGCCTCGGCCAGCAGCGCCGCCAGCGCGGCTTCCGGGCCTTCGTCATCGCGCCAGGGGTGGAACGGCAGATCGGTGTCCTTGCGCGCGGCGGCCGCATTGAGCGCAGGCATCAGGAAGCCCGCGTAGGTTTGTGTGACGATCAGCATCACCGGACGCTCGTCGCCATGCGGGTGCACGCCAGAGAGCCAGGCCATATGGCTCGACGGGCCAAGGGCCACGAGGTCGGTTTCGCGCGCGGCCATCAGCGCGCGCAGGGCGGACAGGCGGGCTTCAGTCTGGGGATAGGCGGTCATCTAGGGGGGCGCTCCGGTTTGATCCGTTGAAAGGGTTCAAAAAAATGCGGGCCGCGCCGAGGCAGCGGCCCGCAGTCGGGGAGGTATCAGTCTTTCGCCACGAGGCGATAATAGACGAAGTCCGAGGTGGCCCCGTTCACGTAGCCCGAGACATGCTCGCTCATCGCCACTTGGTAGGCCGCCTGGAACATGATCACGACGGGAGAGCTCTCCTGCACCTCTTGCTGCAACTCCTGGTACATCTCGAGCCGCTTGCCCGCGTCGCTTTCCGACAGGGCCGCCATGGTCTTCTTGTTCATCTCCTCAGGCACCGCCCAGGCATTGCGCCAGGTGGTGGTCGCCGCATAGGCGTCGTCCGCGTTGTTGGAGTTATAGGCAAAGGCCTTGGCGTTGGAATGCGGGTCCATGAAGTCCGGCCCCCAATAGAGCAGCATCGCCTGATGGCTGCGCTCACGATACTTGGTGATCACCTGGCTGCCGGTGCCCGGCAGGATCTCAAAGTTGATACCCGCATCGGCAAAGCTCGCCTGCAGCGACTGCGCCATATCGGTAAAGGGCGCGGCGTTGATCACGTCGAGGGACACGGTAATCGGCGTCTCGATCCCGGCCTCAGACAGGATGCTCTTGGCCTTTTCCGGGTTATAAGAGAACGGCGTCTCGTCATAAGACCCGGGGAAGCCCTTCGGCCAGAAGGCCTGATGCACCTCCATCTGACCCTTGATGATCGTGTCGGTCATGCCCTTGTAGTCCACCAGATAGCGCGCGGCCTCCCAGACAGCCGGATTGGTCAGGCTCTCGGTTTTCTGGTTGAAGGACAGGAAGTGGACGGCGGCCTGCGGGAAGGTCTCGACCTTGATCTCGCCAGAGTTCAGCCCGGCGATCTGGTCCGGCGTCAGGTTGCGCGCCATGTCGACGTCGCCCTGCTCCAGCAGGAGCTGCTGCGTCGCACTTTCGGCCACGTGACGCAGGATCACGCTCTCCACCTTGGGGGCGCCGTTGAAATAGGTCGGGTTTGCCTGCATCCGCACCATCTGGCCGGCTGTGTAACGCTGCAGGGTGAAGGGGCCGGAGCCTGCTGCATTGGCGTTGAGCCAGGCGTTGCCCATGTCGCCATCGACCTCATGCTCTTTGACCAGCACGCTGTCGACGATGGAGGCCGGCCGCGCCGCCAGCACGTTCAGCACGAAAGCCGGGGAGAAATCGCCCGCGTATTTCACGGTGACCGTGTTGCCCTCGCCGGTGACCATCTCGCCGATATTGTCGGCACTCCAGCCCAGTTGGGTCAGGATGAAGGCCGGCGTCAGGTTCAGCTTCACCACGCGCGAGAAGGAATAGATCACATCCTCGGCTGTCACCGGATTGCCGGAGGCAAAGGTTGCGCCATCCCGCAGGGTGAAGGTGATGGTCTTTGCCTCCGGATCCGTCTGCCAGTCAGAGGCCAGACCCGCCGCCAGCACGGTGGTGTCATCCGCGTCATATTGCACGAGACGGTCATAGAGGTTGGTGACCAGCTCGCCAGAGGTGAACTCATAGGCCTGCGCGGGGTCGATGGCGACGATATCGTCGATGTTCTGCGCCACCACCAGCACGTCCGCCGGGGTCTCGGCAAAGGCGGCGGGGGCAGCAAGCGGCAGCACAAGCGCGCTGGCCAGAAGGGCGGTTCTCAGATGTCTCACAGCGATCACTCCATGTTGGAATTCAATGTCACGCGCGTTCAGGCGTCTTGTTTTTGGGACAGCTCGGGCAGCTCGATGGCCCCCTTGCGGTTCAGAACGGTCAGAGTCCCGGTCCACAGGATGCGGGCGGTCTGATCGGTGGGGTTGCGCCAGGCGTGCGAGGTCTCGCCGCTGTAATGCAGGCAATCGCCCACCCCCATGCGAAAGGTCTGCGCGCCGAGTGTCTGTTCAATCTCGCCCTCAAGGACAAAGATCATCTCCTCGCCCTCGTGGCTCACCGTTTCCGAGGTGTAGCCCGCGGGGATATGCAGCACGTAGCCGGACATCTCGGAGCCCGGGAAATCCGCGCCCAGCGCCTCATACCGCAGCGAGGAATTGTCGAGCGCAAAGAGCGGCCGCGCCCCGGCCCGGGTCAGCCCGTCCGAGGGTTTGGAGGCCGAGATGAAGTAATCGAGCCCCACCTCCAGCGCCGCCGCGATCTGCGCCAGCGTCCCGAGTGAAGGTGTAGCGTTGTCGCGCTCCACCTGACTGAGATAGCCGACCGAGACGCCAGACCTGTCGCAGAGCGCCTGCAGGGTCAGCTTCAACTGCTTGCGGCGTTTGCGAATCGCGGGGCCGATCATTGGCTCCGAAATGGCTTTGTCTTGCGTCATCTTCGCGTGTCTTCTCTGCGGTTAGGCATCTGGCTTGCCCCTGTTTCGCGCATCGCGACGCAGGCTTGGCTTCCTCTCCACGCTACAAAAAAAATTTTTGTGAGGCAAAAATTTTTTTGCACTTTTTTAAAACTTCTTTATGCCTGAGAGGCGAAATCCGGCAGAGGAGCCTTTCTTTGCCGCCGCTCCACCGCTGTCAAAGCCCTTGTTTTTATGGCCACACAGCCCGCCACGAAAGGGACCGCCTTGCGCCTCGCCCTGCTCTCCCCCGCCGCCTTGCGTCCCAGTCTTGGTGCGCTGGCTGGGTTTGTGATTGTCACCCTGCTGACCTTTGTTGGGCTGATGGCGATCACCTTCTTCATCGGTCGCGTCATTCCGATTGACCCGGTTCTGGCCGTGGTCGGGGATCGCGCGACGCAGGAGCAATATGACGCTGCGCGTGTCGCCATGGGGCTGGATCGACCCTTGCTGGTACAGTTCCTGGCCTATGTGGGCGATGTGTTTCAGGGCGATCTGGGCCATTCCGTCTCCACCAACCGGCCCGTGGCCGAGGATCTGGCGCGGGTCTTTCCCGCCACGCTGGAGATGGCGACGCTAGGTATTGTGATCGGGGTCGGCCTGGGCGTGCCGCTCGGCGTCTGGGCGGCGGCGAAACAGGGCACCTGGGTGGATCAGGTGATCCGCGTCTTTGCGCTCCTGGGCTATTCGGTACCCGCCTTCTGGCTCGGCCTGGTCGGGCTGGTGGTGTTTTACGCCGGTCTGGGTTGGGTCGCGGGCCCCGGGCGCGTCGATATCTTCTACGAAGGGCTGGTGGAGCCCACCACCGGCCTGATGATGATCGACGCCGCCTTGGTGGGCGACTGGGAGGTGTTCTGGAACGCGCTTGACCACCTGATCCTGCCCGCCGCCATCCTTGGGTTCTTTTCCCTCGCCTATATCGCGCGGATGACCCGCAGCTTCATGCTCGACCAGCTCGGGCAGGAATATATCACCACCGCCCGCGTCAAGGGCGTGTCCGAGTGGCGGGTGATCTGGGCGCATGGCTTCCGCCCGATCCGGGTGCCGCTGATCACCGTCATTGGTCTGTCTTATGCCGCCCTCCTCGAAGGCTCGGTGATGATCGAAACCGTGTTCAGCTGGCCGGGCATCGGCAACTACCTGACCGTGGCGCTCCTGAACGCCGATATGAACGCCGTGCTTGGCGCGACCTTGGTGATCGGCTCGGTCTTCATTCTCATCAACAAGCTGTCGGATGTGCTCTACCGCATTCTCGACCCGCGCAGCCGATAGGAGGGGGCAATGACGACACTGACCCATTGGCTTTTAGACGATTCCCCGACCTCCCGCCTGCAGGCTTCGCTGGGGCACAGCTACCGCATGGGGCGAATGCTGATGCGCAACCCGCTTGCGGTGGTGGGCGCGCTGATCCTGCTGGCTCTGGTGCTGGCGGCGATCTTCGCGCCCTGGATCGCACCGCATAGCCCCTTGGGGCAGAACCTCGGCCAACGCCTGCTGCCCCCCTCAGCCACCCATTGGATGGGCACTGATGAGCTGGGGCGCGATATCTTCAGCCGCGTCATCTACGGCGCGCGCATCACCCTGTTGATCGTAGCACTGGTGGCGGTGATTTCCGCGCCGCTTGGCCTGCTGATCGGCGCGATTTCGGGCTATTTCGGCGGCTGGACCGACAAGGTGATGATGGGCGTGACCGATGTATTCCTGTCGATGCCAAAGCTGATCCTCGCGCTGGCCTTTGTCGCCGCCCTCGGGCCGGGGATCGAGAATGCGATCATCGCCATTGCCATCACCTCTTGGCCCGCATACGCGCGGATTGCGCGGGCGGAAACGCTGACCTTCCGCAATTCCGAGTTCATCTCCGCCATGCGTCTCCTTGGGGCGTCGCACACGCGGATCATCACCCGCCATGTGCTGCCGCTCTGCACCTCCTCGATGATCGTGCGGGTGACGCTGGATATGGCCGGGATCATCCTGACCGCCGCGGGCCTTGGCTTCCTCGGCCTTGGGGCGCAGCCGCCGCTGCCGGAATGGGGCGCGATGATCTCGCGCGGGCGCGCCTTCATCCTCGACCAATGGTGGGTCGCCACCATGCCCGGCTTTGCCATCATCATCGTCTCGCTCGGCTTCTGCTTCCTCGGCGACGGCTTGCGCGATGTGCTGGACCCAAAACAGGGAAGCAAATCATGAGCCCCTCTCCCCTTCTGGAACTGGAAAACCTCCGCGTCAGCTTCCCCACCCCCAAGGGCCGGATCGAGGTCGTCAAGGGCCTCTCGTTCACCTTGGGGCGCGAGCGTCTGGGCATCGTTGGCGAAAGCGGATCAGGCAAGTCGATGACCGGCCGCGCCCTGTTGCGGCTGGTACGCACGCCCGGCGCGCAAGTGGCGGATCGCATGGTGTTTGACGGTATCGACCTGCAACGCCTCTCCGAGCGCAAGATGCGCGAATTGCGCGGCGCGCGGATCTCGATGATCATGCAGGATCCGAAATTCTCGTTGAATCCGGTGATGACCATCGGCGCGCAGATCGCCGAGGCTTTGAAAACGCATGAAAAACTCGCCCGCCGCGACATCCGCGCCCGGGTGCTGGAGATGCTGGAGGCCGTGCGTATCAACGACCCCGAACGGGTGATGGAGCTTTACCCGCATGAGGTCTCCGGCGGCATGGGCCAGCGCGTCATGATCGCCATGATGCTGATCCCGCGCCCGGACCTGTTGATCGCGGACGAGCCGACCTCGGCGCTGGATGTTTCGGTGCAGGCACAGGTTCTGGATCTCATCGACGAGCTGGTGCGCGACAAGGGCATGGGGCTGATCCTGATCTCCCACGACCTCAACCTCGTGGCGCGCTACTGCGACCGCATTCTGGTGATGCACGCCGGCGAGGTGGTGGAAAGCTGCGCCGCCGCCGATCTGCAAAACGCCACCCATCCCTATACTCGCGGCCTCTTGGCCGCCGTGCCGAGGATGGAAGAGACCCGCGCGGAACTCCCCACCCTCGACCGTAGCGCATGGAGCGGCACATGAGCGCGATCTCTCTGAAAAATCTCGACATTTCCTATGGCACCACCAAGGTCGTCGAAGGCGCCAACATCGAAGTCGCAGCGGGCGAGAGCTTTGCCCTTGTCGGCGAAAGCGGTTCGGGCAAGTCGACGATCCTGAAGGCCATCGCGGGCCTTGCCCCAGACTGGACGGGCGAGATCACCGTGCTGGGTGAAAAACGCGGTCACCGCGTCGACCACGCCTTTGCCACCCGCTGCCAGATGGTGTTTCAGGACCCCTATGGCTCGCTCCATCCGCGCAAGACGGTGGATGCGGTCCTCAGCGAACCGCTCCGGATCCACGGCCTCCCCAACCGCGACGCGCGGGTGCTGGAGATGCTGGCGGCGGTCGGCCTCGACCAGCGGTTCCGCTTTCGCTACCCGCATCAGCTCTCCGGCGGGCAGCGCCAAAGGGTCGCCATTGCCCGCGCGCTGATGCTGGAACCCAAGGTGATGCTCCTCGACGAGCCGACCTCGGCGCTCGATGTTTCAGTACAGGCGGAGATCCTCAACCTCTTGAAAAAACTGCGCCGCGAACAGGGGCTGACCTATCTGATGGTGACCCACAACCTGCCGGTCGTCAGCTTCATGTGCGACCGCATGGCGGTGATGAACAAGGGTCGCATCGTCGAGATTGCCCCCGCCTCCGCCCTGCATGACGGCAGTTTCACCGACCCCTACACGCAATCCCTCTACGCCGCCTCCGGTGGCAATCCCGACCGCAAGGACCAATGACCATGACGGATATCACAACCGCCCGCCGCACATTCGAGCAAGCCCTCGCTGAGGCCACCAACGAGACACAAGCCTATGACGCGCTCTGCGCGCTGACCAAGGCCACCGTTGGCGCAAAACTCTTTACGGTGATGACCGCCGATATGGACGCCATGCTGGCACGCCGCACCTATACCGATGATGCGGAAAACTACCCCACCACCGGTACCAAGCCAATCGAGATGAACCGCTGGTTCGAACAGGTGCACGGCCGCCACGAGACCTTTGTCTCCAACACGCTGGCCGACATTGACACGGTCTTCCCCGATGCGGAGCTGATCGGGAAGCTTGGCTGCGGCTCAGTCATCAACCTGCCGGTGATCCTCGGCGGCAAGATGGTGGCAACCGTGAATATCCTGCATGAAGAGGGCTACTACACGCCCGAGCGCGTGGAACTGGCGCATGAGGTGCTGCGCCTGCCCGCCATGGCGGTTCTCGCCCTGACCCGCTAGGCTCGCCCCCCGTCCACGAGGCGTCTGGCCTCACCCCGATTGCCCCGACGAACGCGTGCGATTTTGCAGAAAGCTTACGGCCAAATCGCGCGCGTTTTCTGCAAAGCGTGCGCGTCGCAAAAATTTCCACCGGACAAGGAGAGTCTCGCAGTCAGGTTTTACCGCTTCTTAAGCGCAACCGTGCAGTAATCCCGATAAATTGTTGCAACATCTAAGGCGCCTCGATCCGCGCCCCGAAGCAAGGGACTCTGCCGAAATGGTCAAGAAAATCGTCGAACTCGACCTGAAAGGCGCGGGCGAAGCCCTGATGAATCACGCGATCATCATCAAGGTCCACCCGGACACGCTGAACGTCGTGGCGGTGAGCGGCAGTGCTGCGGAAAAGTTTCCGCGCCTGAAGACCGCCGAGGATACCGCGCTGACCGATCTCGTGGTCGATCAGGGCTGCCTGCGCCGCGATATCGCCGCCACCCACGAGGGGGCCGGCACTTTCACCTATCGGGTGCGGCTGAGCGACACGCCGGTGTCCCCGCAATTCTGCGGCATCATGCAGAAATCCCATGACGACCACGTCTTCCTCACCGGGTCCATCGTGGAGCCGGACGAGGCGATCCTCGGCTATGTCGCGGCCATCGACAATGCACAGGCCATTGCCGAATACGACACCGAAGGCACCATCATGCGCGTGAACGAGAAGTTCTGCGCCCTGACCGGTCACAAGAAAAGCGATCTGATCGGCGCCCACCTCGGCATCCTCTGGCCGAAACTGGCCGACAAGCCGGATGGCTACCTCGCCCCCTGGGACGAGTTGATGAAGGGCCACGGCGTCCAGGGCGAATATCAGCGCATCGGGCGCAAGGGCAACCAGATCTGGGTGCGCGCCGCCTTCAATCCGATCTTCGACCGCGACGGCCATGTGGTGCGGATCGTCGAATATGCGATGGACGTAACCCCGCGCAAGCAGCAGCAGGCCGAAAGCGCCGGCAAGCTCGACGCGCTGAGCCGCAACAGCGCCATCATCGAATTTGACCTCGACGGCACCGTGCTGGAGGCCAATGCCAATTTCCTCGCCCTGACCGGGTACACCCGCGAGGAGGTGGTGGGACACCACCACCGCATGTTCTGCGACGCCGACACCGTCAAAAGCGCAAGCTACACCTCTTTCTGGAGCAAGCTGGCTGCCGGCGAACACGAGGGTGGCGAATTCCGCCGACTGCGCAAGGATGGCTCGCCGGTTTGGATCCAGGCCACCTACAATCCGGTCTACGGGGCCGACGGAACCCTGCTCAAGATCGTGAAATTCGCCAATGACGTCAGCGAGGCCCATCAGAAGCGCGCCGAGATGGAAGCCCGGCTCGAAGCCGCCTATCGCAGCCAGGCGGTAATCGAATTCGACCTTGATGGCACCGTGCTCTGGGCCAACGAGATCTTCCTGAACCTCACCGGCTACAGCCCGGAGGAGATCTACGGCCAGCATCACCGGATCTTCTGCACCAAGGAGTATTCCACCAGCCGCGACTATGTCAGCTTCTGGCGCAAGCTCGGCAGCGGCGAATTTGCCAGCGGCGTCTACCAGCGCCTGCGCAAGGATGGCTCCGACCTCTGGATCCAGGCCACTTACAACCCTGTCTTCGATCTCGATGGCAAGGCAATCAAGGTGGTGAAATTCGCCAATGACCTGACCGAGACCAAGGAACATTCGGTGGAGGCCGATTCCAAGCTCGCCGCCGTCAGCCGCAGCCAGGCGGTGATCGAATTCGACCTCACCGGCACCATCCTCAGCGCCAATGAGAATTTCCTGAACCTGACCGGCTATGAAGCGGAAGAGGTCATCGGCCAGAAACACGTCATGTTCTGCGAGCCGAAATACGCCGAAAGCGAATCCTATCGTGAATTCTGGGCTCAACTGCGGCGCGGTGATTTTGCCAGCGGCGAATACCGCCGCCTCGGTCGGGACGGCAAGGAGATCTGGATCCAGGCCACCTACAACCCGATCTTCGACCTGCGCGGCAACCCGGTGAAAGTGGTGAAATACGCCACCGATGTCACCGAAACCAAACTGCGCGCGGTGGATGCCAACAACAAGATCGAGGCGATGGATCGCAGCCAGGCGGTGGTGCAGTTCGACCTTGATGGCAATGTGCTCTCCGCCAACGAGAACTTCCTCAGTGTGATGGGCTATTCGCTGCGCGAGATCATCGGCGAGCATCATTCGATGTTCTGCACCCAGGACCATCTCAAGTCGCAGACCTACCGCGATTTCTGGCTGGCTCTCAACCGGGGCGAGTTCCAGACCGGCCGCTATCACCGCGTCGGAAAGTTCGGCCGCGATGTGCATATCCAGGCCACCTATGCGCCGCTGATGGACCTGCATGGCAAGCCGATCGGGGTCATCAAATACGCGACCGACGTCACGGAACAAGTGGCGCGCGAGGCGGTGATCCGTGAAAAGGCGGCCGAGATGACCCGCGTGGTCGACTCGCTGAGCGAGGCGATCTCCGACATTTCCTTTGCCACCAGCGAGGCCCGCAGCAAGGCGACCGACACCGCGCAGAACGCCAATCAGGGGTTTGAGGCGCTGAACCACACCATCGAGGCCATCGAGATGATGCAGCGCTCCTCCGGCGAGATTTCCGAAATCGTGAAGGTCATCGGCGAGATTGCAAATCAGACCAACCTGCTGGCCTTTAATGCCGCAATCGAGGCAGCCCGGGCGGGCGAGCATGGCGTCGGTTTCTCGGTGGTTGCGGAAGAGGTGCGCAAGCTGGCGGAGCGCAGCTCCGAGGCGGCCCAGAAGATCTCTCGCCTCATCGCGGAATCCGCGGTGCGCGTCGATCAGGGGACAACCCGCTCCGTCGCCGCCCGAGACGCGTTTTCTCGCATCGTCGAAAGTGTCACCCAGACAGGACAGTCGGTGGATCAGATTTCCTCGGCGGCGGAGAACCAGCTGACCGCATCCAAGGAAGTGGTGAAGTTGATCAGCCAGCTGCATGACCAGCCCAAGGTCGCGTGACGCCAGTGTCAGAAGATCTTCACGACACTGAGGCGCAGGTCACCCCGGCAGGGGCCACGGCAGAAGAGGCGGACAACCTGGTCGGAGTGGTCGACATCGGCGGAATGCTCTTTGCCATTCCGATCGAGAACGTCCGCGAGGTGATCCCGGCTCCGGCCCGTTTCCAGCGCCTGCCCAGCCAGCATCCCGACCTTTTGGGTGGCGTCCTGTTGCGCGGCAAGGCGATCCCGGTGCAGGCCCTGCACCGTCGATTGGGGCTGCAGCCACCTCCGGCGCAAACGCAAGGCATCGTCGCGGTCGGGGACACGGCCAGCACCGAATGCGGCGTCATCGTCGTTGTGCGCTCCCAAGGGCGTGTGGCCGGACTTCTGGTCGACGCCGTGCGCTGTCTGCTGCAACTGGGCGACACCTGGGCCCAGAACCTGCCGGAGGGACAGGACGACCTGATTTGCGGCGGCTACATCTGCGACACCCATGGGCATTTCTCGCTGCTCTCGGTGGCGGAACTGCTGAATGTCCCGCTGACCCCCTCGGATGAGATTTCCGAGACCGCGCGTCGGCGGGCCCGGGTCAATCGCATCCCCTATATCCGCTTCCGTGTCGGGGCCCTGAGTTTCCTGGTGGCGATGAAGGATATCGCCTCCACCATCCCGACCAGCCCGCTCAAACCCTGGCCGGTAAGCGGCGGCAGTTGCCTCGGCATCATCCATCGACACGGGATGGACATGCCGATGCTCGACACGCTGTCCAATCTCGGGTTCGGTTATCCCGGAGAGCGACCAGCGGAAGCGGCCGGTATCATTCTGGAATATCCCGGAGATCGCGCCCTGGCGTTCAATGTCGACCAGGTGGTCAGCGTGATGAACATCGAGGAGGGCGCGATCCATGCCTTCCCGCCCAGCGTCACCATGCGCTCCTACCTGTTTTCCGGCGTCCATATCGACGAGAAGGGCGACCAATGCTTTGTCATCGATGTGCCCGCCTGCCGCGCGGATCCCGACTTGCTGAAACTGGCTGCGGCCTCCCATCGGACCTCAAAAACGCCCAAGGCCGATCCAGCCACCCAGAACAGACAGGATGCGCGGCTGCACAGGCATGCCGCGGAGGATGAAGCGGTTCCCGAGGAGATCGAAGACGATCCCTTCGGCTTCGACGACGTGGCGATCCGCCTCGAGTCCCGGTCCAACCGCTATCTCACCGTATCGGCGGGCGGCGACTTTGCCGTTCCGATCGAGGCCGTGAGCGAGATCATGCGGGTGCCCGGGGATCTCGGCTTTGCGGATTTCGACGGTCACCTGGCCAATCTCTCCTATCGCAACCGCCTGATGCCGGTCTACGACTGCGCGGCGCGGCGCGGTTACGGCTCCTGCGACTTCGGCTCCGAAGCCGGGATCCTGATCCTGGAAAAGGACGGCCATCACTTCGGCCTCGCGGTAGAGGCGATGAAATCGATCGACACCGGCCGCATCAAGGGCTTTCAAACCGCAACCGGTGCCGCCAGCACCTGTCCGACGCAGCAGCTGGTGGAACTCGGCCAGGGCGCTTCCAAGCGTCTGGTACAGATCGAGGACCCCTCCTGGCTTCTGCCCTGATCTCCGGCTCCGCGCGCGTCAGCGCCGCGCGGAGCGGATCATATCGGCAGCCTTCTCGGCGATCATCACCACCGGAGAGGCGGTATTGCCGGACACGATCCGCGGCATGATCGAGGCATCGACGACCCTCAGCCCCTCCAGCCCATGCACCTTCAGCTCGGGGTTCACCACGGCGGCGCTGTCGGTGCCCATCTTGCAGGTGCCAACCGGGTGAAAAATCGTGGTGGCGATATCGCCCACCGCCGACAGGATCTCCGCATCAGAATGACACCCCGGCCCCGGCAGGATCTCCTGTGGCGCATAGGGCGCCAGCGCGCGGGCGGTCATCACCTCGCGCACCTGCTTGATCGAGGCCAGCGCCACCGCCTTGTCCCCTTCGGCGGAGAGGTAATTCAGCCGGATATCGGGCTGCTGCGCCTGATCCGTACTTTGGATATGGCTGGCCCCGATGCTCTCGGGACGCAGATTGCAGACCGAAACGGTGATCGCCGGGAAGGGATGCAGCGGATCGCCGAGCTTGTCGGTCGACAGGGGCTGCACATGGTATTCCAGATCCGGCGTCGCCAGATCGGGGCGCGATTTGGTGAACATGCCAAACTGGCTCGGCGCCATCGACATCGGCCCGCTTTGCGTCAGCCCATATTGCAGCGCGATTTTCGCCTTTCCAAACAGGCTATTGGCCATGGTGTTCAGAGTCTTGGCGTTCTGCACCTTATAGACGGTGCGGATTTGCAGATGGTCCTGCAGGTTCTCGCCCACCCCCGCCATCGCGTGCTGAACATCGATCCCATGGGCGCTCAGCACCTCGGGCCGGCCGATCCCGGACAGCTCCAGCAGCTTGGGGGAGTTGATCGCGCCTGCCGCCAGCACGACCTCCGCCCGCGCTTCGGCCCGATGGGTCTGCCCGCCGCGCAGGAACTCGACACCGCGCACCCGCTTGCCCTCCAGCCACAGCCGCGAGGTATGCGCTTCGGTCAGAACCCGCAGGTTGGGCCGCCCCATCGCCGGACGCAAAAACGCCTTTGCCGTGTTCCAGCGCACGCCCTTGTTCTGGTTCACCTCGAAGAAGCCGGAGCCCTCGTTGTCGCCATCGTTGAAATCGGCGCGCGGCGCGATGCCGAACTCCCTGGCCCCCTCCTGCACCGCTTCCAGAATGTCCCATTTGAGCCGCTGTTTGGAGACCTTCCACTCGCCGCCGCCCCGGTGCATCGCGCTGTCGCCGCCGTGGTGGTCTTCGGACTTGAGGAAATAGGGCAGCACATCGTCCCAGCCCCAGCCGGGATTGCCGAGCTGCCGCCAAAGGTCGTAATCCGCCGCCTGCCCGCGCATGTAGATCATGCCGTTGACCGAGGAGCAGCCGCCCAGAACCTTGCCGCGCGGATAGGTCAGGCTGCGGCCATTCAGCCCCGGTTCAGAGGCGGTTTTCATCATCCAATCGGTGCGCGGATTGCCGATGCAATAGAGGTAGCCTACCGGAATATGCACCCAATGGTAGTTGTCGCTCTTGCCGGCCTCAAGCAGCAGCACCTTTGCCTTTGGGTCCGCGCTCAGCCGGTTGGCCAGCACACATCCCGCGGTGCCCCCCCCGATAATGATATAGTCGTAGCTGTCCGCGGTCGCAAAAGTGCCAGTCATATGCGTTACTTGCCTTTGAGGGTTGCCAGTTGCGCCCAAAGCGGCCGCAGGGCGGAATTGAGATCACTGTAAATCTGATAGCGCCTGTCGTAATGCGACCGCATGTCCGGGTTGGGCAGAAATTCAGCCTTGGTGCGGGTCATGCGGGTGATCGCCGCCTCGTAGCTTGGCTGCAATCCGACCGCGACCGCAACCCCGATCGCCGCGCCCAGGGCTCCGGTCTCGCGCGCCTCGGCAACGCGGATCGGCACCCCGAGGCAATCGGCAAAGATCTGCGGCCAGTGCGGGCTGCGGGCACCCCCGCCGGACAGAACCGCGCTGTCAAAGCTGACGCCCGCCGCGCGCAGCACTTCGATGTGGCGGCGATGTTCAAAAACAACGCCCTCGAACAGGGCGCGCAGCAGGTGGCCTTCGCCGTGCCACCCCGCCAGCCCGAAGAAACCGCCACGGAATTCCGCCCCCTGACCGGAGCCATAAAGAAAAGGCTGGCAGAGCGGGTCATCGAGCGCGGGCACCACCTGCCCCACCGCATCGTTGCAATGGCCAAAAGGGTCCTCGTGATGGGTGCCGCGCTCCACCAGCGCGCGCACGTACCATTCGAGATTGGCAGCCGAAGTGGCGGAGGACTCGATGTTCACAAACCGCCCCGCGTCAAAGCCCGAGGCCATGAAGACCGATGGGTTCACCACCGGCGCCTCCGAGAAGACCTGATTGATCGACCAGGTGCCCGCGATAATAGACGCCTCGCCCGCGCGGCAAGCGCCGGACCCCAGCGCTGAAGAGATCACGTCGAAATAACCGCCAATCACCGGCGTTCCCTCGGCCAGACCGGTTTGCGCGGCGGCCTCTGCCGTCACATGGCCCGCGATCTCTGCCGGACGAATGAGGCGCGGCAACATCTCGGTGGCATCCGCCAGACCATAGAGCCGCATCATCTCGGCATCATAGGTGCAGTCGGGCATCACGGTCAGCCCGGCACCAGACATATCCGAGGTGTCGCTGACCCGCTCGCCACTCAGGCGATAGGTGACAAAATCCTTGCACATCAACACGGTGGCGATGCGTGCATAGACCTCGGGCCGATGCCGCTTGACCCAAGCCAGCAGAACCGGCGTCTGCGCAGGCCAGGGCTTTTGCAGGCACAAGCCATGCAGCGCCGCACCCGAGGCCTCCGCCAGTTCCGCCGCCAGATCCGCGCCGCGCGTGTCGAGCGACTGGATGCCGAGGACAGGCTCCCCGGCCGCGTCCAGCGCATAAAGCCCGTTGCCGTGGCCCGCACAGCCGACCCCGGCGATCTGGCCGGGCGCGATGCCCGCCTCGGCGATACAGGCGCGGATCACCGTGCCCACATTGCGCCAAAGCTCGTTGAGGTCGCGCTCCACTTGGCCGGGGGCGGGGGTTGTGCTTTGGCCGTCCAGCGCGCTCATGGCGATCTGGCGCCCTTCGAGGTCGAAGAGCACCGCCTTGATCACCGTATTCCCGGCATCGAGCCCAAGAAGATATCTGTCCGTCTCAGCCACGGTTATAAATATCCCATGCTTCTTCGCCGCTCGCGCCCTGATGGATCATCGCCATCAGCGCATTGACCACCGCCTTCGGGTTCTCATGCTGGTAGATATTGCGGCCATAGACCATCCCCTTTGCGCCCTGAGCGAGCAGGGCTGCGGATTTCGTCAGCACCGTTTTCAGGTCTTCCTTGCCACCGCCCCGCACCAGCACCGGCACCCGAGCCGCCTCGACCACGCGGTGAAAATCTTCGGGGTGTTCGGTGGGATCGGCCTTGATGATATCAGCGCCCATCTCGCTGGCCAGACGGGTCAGGGTGACGATCTTTTCCGCATTGCCGTCCACCTGATAGCCGCCGCGCACGTCGTTTGGCAGCATCACGAGGGGTTCAATCATCAAGGGCATGCCGTATTTCTGGCAAGCGGCGCGCACCCGGCTGATGTTCTCGACACATTGGCGGAACAGTTCCGGCTCGTCCGGCAGCATGAACAGGTTCACCACTACCGCCGCCGCATCCATCTCCAGCGCGCCGATGATCGGTTCTTCGGCGTTTTGCAGCATCGACCACATCACCCGGTGGCGCTGGTCATTGTAGGGATTGCCCATGTCGATGCGCATCACCAGCGCGGGCTTGTCTTTTTCCGGGCGGCTTTGCAGCAGATCGGCCTGCCCATAGGCGCATTGGATGGCGTCCGGGCGGGCGTCGATCAGGGTCTTCATCACGGCGGGCATGTCCTCGAGGCCGACCATAAAGCTCGGCTCATTGCAGACGCCATGGTCGATGGCCACATCAAGGCAGCCTCCGTTGGTGAACATCCGGTTCATGCGTGCTTTCTGACTGATCCGCATTTGGCTCTCCTTTGTGTGTCGCGTGTTGTGAGGGTCTCGGCTGTGACGCCATGGAACCGGGCAAGCTCTTGCTCCAGTTCGGAAATCTGTTGTGTGATCTGCGCTTCGGTCAGTTTGCCCACCTGGGCCAGAACCTCCGCCAGACTGGCGATGATCTCGGCCGACAGGATGCCGGAGATCGCCAGATCGGTGCGTCGCAGGGCAAGGTCCGACAGGTGCTGGACGTATTCGGACCGGATCAGATGGGCGATCTCGTCCCGGCTGTACGCGGTGGCGGGCGAAAGCGGGCGGTCCTTGCCCGTGCAGGCGCGCGCCACAGTCCCGGCGGCGCTGCCGTAGCGGGACACCAGATGTTCTGCGCGCGTGGGCGGCAAGTGGCTCAGCTCCGCACGCAAGGTCTCCGCATCAAACCCCGCCCCGCCGCCAATGGCCCGGGTCAAGGTGCCGACCTGGCGCGCGCGGCCAAGCCGCGTCAGAACCGCATCCGTCACCTGCTCGGCAAAGGCGCGGAAGGTGGTCCATTTGCCGCCGATCATACAGAGCTGCGGCACCGCGCCCGGCAATTCGCGCAGGTCATGGCCGCGCGAAATCCGCCCGGTAAAGTCCTGATCGCTCTGCGGCAATGGCCGAATGCCCGAGTAGCTGAAGACGATCTGATCGGCGCGGACCGGGATCTCGGGAAAGATCCCCTGCAGCGCGCCAAGGATATAATCGCGCTCCTCCCCCTCGCAGGCGACGCGACCCGGGGTGGTGACGCGGATATCGGTCGACCCGGCCAAGACCCTGTCATGGAAGGGAAAAAAAATACAGACGCGGCCATCTTCATTCTCGAAATAGGCCATGTGACCGCGCAACGCCGCAAAGAGCGCCGGATTATCGAGGATCAGATGTGAGCCCTTGGTGCCCTCCACCATCCGCGCTTGCGCCACCCCGCCAAGGCTGCGGGCGGTCTCGTCGAGCCAGGCCCCGGTGGCATTGACGATCAGCTTGGGGCGAATAGGCAGGCAAGCCCCGGAGAGCACGTCGCGCAAGCTGAACCCCTCGCCCTCTGGCGTGATCTCCGTGTAGTTGAGGGCAATCGAGCCCGGCGCATCACGGGCGACATCGCGCAGCATCTCGATACAGAGCCGCTCCGGATAGCCGATCCAGGCGTCGTGATAGATCGCAGAGAACCGCGCCTTGGGCGTGAGCTCCGGCCACATCGCCCGGGTGGTCGCAGGGCCCGCAAACGAATGCCGAGGCATCAAGCGGCGATGCCGCGTCAGCCAATCATAGAGCGCCAGCCCCAGCCTGATCGGTACCGCGCCACGCGGTTTCGGCTTGCCCCCCACCCCAAGGAAACTGGCGGCAGAGTTGAACAGGCCGGAACACACCGAGGCAATCGGGATCAGCGTCGGCAAGGGGCGCACCATATGCGGCGCATTGCGCAACAGCGCGTCGCGTTCCTGCAGCGACTCGCGCACCAGATCAAACTCGCCATTCTCCAGATAGCGCAGCCCGCCGTGGATCATCCGCGACGGCGCGGCACTACAGCCGGAGGCAAAATCGCCCCGCTCCACCAAGAGCACCCGCAGGCCCTGCAGAGCGAGCTCGCGATAGGTGCCGATGCCATTCACGCCGCCGCCCACGACAACCACGTCAAAGGCGCCGTCTTGGCCCAGGGCTTGCCAATCTGTCTTGCGCTGATCGGGCATGAGGTCTCCGTTCGCCGGAAGAACTCCGGCGTTGCTAGAAGTCTGAAAGGTGGGTTCGTTTAGCTGTCGAGGTCGGTCAGATACGCCCCGGCTGCCGTGCTGATCGCGGCCAACTCCTCTGCCGAAAGGCGCAGCAATCCGGCCTTGGCATTCTCCACCGCCTGGGCCGCATCCCGCGCACCGCAGAGCGAGAAGGTGATGCCCGGCTGTTGCAGCGTCCAGGCGATCACCACCTGCGCGAGGGTCGCGGAATGCGCCTCGGCAATGGGGGCAATCTGATCCATCAAGGCCGCGACCTTCACCCGGTTTCCTTGCGAAAACCGCGGGTTATCCTTGCGTTGATCGTCGCCGGTGAACACCCGGTCCGGGCCAACCTTGCCCGTCAGCAGCCCCAAGGCCAGCGAGGAATAGCTGAGAACCGAAACGTTCTCCTCGACGCAGAGCGGCAGCATCTCCGCCTCCAGCCCGCGCTGCACCATGGAGTATTCCTCTTGCACCGCATCCAATTGGCCTGCCGCCAGATAGGCGCGCAGATCCGCAGGGGTGCAGTTGCTGGCCCCGATGGAGCGGATCTTGCCAGCGGTCTTCAAGGCCTCCAGCGCCTCCATCGTCTCGGCGACCGGGGTGGTCGGGTCCTGCCAATGGGTGATGTAATGGTCGATGTAATCGGTGCCGAGGCGGCGCAGGCTTTGCTCGACCTCGTGGATGATCGCGTCCTTGCCCAAGTAGCGATGCACCGGCGCGCCGTCGTAGTCAAAGAAGTGGTTGCCCTTTTGCACATGCCAGACCAGGCCGCATTTGGTGGCCAGAACCACCTTGTCCCGACGCCCTTTCAGGGCCTTGCCGACAATCTCCTCCGCGACGCCCTGCCCATAGGCCGGGGCGGTGTCGATCAGACTGACACCCGCATCCACCGAGGCCTGAATGGCATTGATCGAACGCGCCTCGTCGGTGCCGCCCCACATCCAGCCGCCAATCGCCCAGGTGCCAAGCCCGATGGCCGAGGCGTTGATACCAGAGCGGCCAATCTCGCGTTTCAACATTTCATGCGACATGTTCTTTTCCTTCTCTCTGCTTCAGCACCGCTTCGGCCGTGGCCTCGTCAACGATGAGGGAATTGAGGTAGCCCCCGTTCAGCGCCGCCGTGATCGGCAGCACTTTGCTTGCGCCCGCCGCGATGCCGATCACCCGCTGACATTGGCTCAGCTCATGCGGGGACAACGCCACGAGGCGCGAATTGAGGGCGAAATTGGCAACCGCGCCGTTTTCGCGGATGAGATGGGCGAGGAATTCACCCACCACGCCGGTTCCGACCAGCATCTTGCGGTCGGCTTCGGGGACAGGATGCAGGTCGTAATAACTTGATTCCGCAGGCTGAACCGAACCGACCCCGACCAAGGCCACATTGGCCCTGCGCGCCAGATCCAGCACCTCGCGGATCGAGCTCACCCCCATCAGCATGTCCCGCTGCGCGCGGCTTTCGGCAAAAAGCGGCGCGTGCAGCAGCAGGGTCTTGCCGCCCAGCCGCTCGGCCAGACGGGTGGCGAGGTGGTTCACATCGGTGAAGTATTTCCCCTGCACGCCGCCGGTCATCGGCACCACGGTGACGTCCCATTTGCGATCGGTTTCGAGGCTTTCGACCACCGCGTTGACCGCCTTGCCACCGGTGATCGCGATGACATCGCCGTCACGCAGGGTTTCGGCCAGATGGCTCGCCGCCGCTTGGCCGACCTGCTGCAGGGTGGCCTTCTCGCTCGCCTCCATCGTCGGCGTGACCATGGCGCTGCTGAGGCCCCCGCCGCCGACAAGCGCGCTTTCCAGATCGACCAGCCGCTGAAACGGGCTTTCCACCTCGATCTTCAACATGCCGAGCTTGCGCCCCTGGGTGATCAGCCGGTTCACCTTTGAAGTCGAGAGGTTCAACTGCTCCGCGATCTCGGACTGTTTGCGCCCTTCGATGAAGTGCAGCACCAGCACGGTCTGGATCTGGCGGATGGTTTCGTATTCGGGGGGACGCTCTTGCATGTGCCTCTCCCTCAGCCGCGCGATTTGTTGAGGTAATGGTCCACCGTCACTGCCGTCAGCAGGATGGAGCCGCGGATGATGTCCTGCCAATAGACCGAGACATCCAACAGGGCGAGCGAGCTTGAGACCACCGAAAGGAGCACCGCGCCCAGGATCGCGCCAAAGATCGACCCCGAGCCGCCCTTGAGGCTGGCGCCCCCGATGACGGCGGCGGCGATCACGTTGAGCTCCATCCCGAGGCCAAAGGTCGGCTGGGCAGAGCCAAAGCGCGCCATGTAGATGATGCCCGCCACACCGCAGAGCGCGGAACAGAGCGTGGTGGTCAGAAAGACGACCTTCTTGGTGCGGATGCCGGAATAGGCGGCGGCCTTCTCATTGCTGCCGGTATAGAACACCTTGCGGAACATGGTGGTGCGGCGCAGCATGAAATCAAAGGCGATGACCACGACAAAGAACATCACGATCACGATGGGGATTGGCCCAATCGACCCCTGCCCGATGAATTTGAACTCCGGCGGCAGGGTATAAAGCCCCAAGGGACGCCCGCCAGTGCCAAGGAGACAGGCGCCGCGCGCAATCACCATCACCGCCAGCGAGACGATGAAGTGATGCAGCCCGATGCGGGTGGTGAAGAACCCCATGAACGCGCCGATGGCGGTACAGGCGAGGATCGACAGGCCAGAGGCAAGCCAGGGGTCGATGCCGCTCAGGAACAGCCAGCCTGCGATCACCATCGAGAGCGCCGTGACCGACCCGACCGAGAGGTCAATGCCGCCCGAAATCAGCAGCACCGTCATGCCCACTACCACGATGCCCTCAACCGCAAAGGCCATGGTCATCGCCCGTATGTTCACCCAGGTCAGAAAATAGGGCGAGGCAAAGGACATGCCGATAAACAGCGCAAGGATGATCAGGATCAGCCCGGTCTCGCGCATCTTCAACAACCGCTTCACCAACGAGACGCTGGGATCGGCCTTGGCTGTGGTCGGCATATTGACTGTATGGTCCATTCTCTCCCCCCTTTATTTCGCCGCTTGCGGCGCTGCCCCTGTGGCGCGGGTGGTGCCCGAGGCCAGGTGCATGATATTTTCTTCCGTCATCTCGGCCCCGCTGACCTCGCCCCGGATGCGGCCCTCATGGATCACCATGACCCGGTCGCAGATGCCGATCAGCTCTGGCAGTTCCGAGGAGATCACCACGATCCCCACCCCGTCGCGCGCCAGATCGCGCAGGATGCGGTGGATTTCGACCTTGGCCCCCACATCGACCCCCCGCGTCGGCTCGTCGAGAAAGATCAGCCGGGGGTTAACCGAGAGCATCTTGGCCAGCGCCACCTTTTGCTGATTGCCCCCCGAAAGCGAGGACACCGGGTCCTGCAGCCTGCCGCATTTGAGGTTCAGCTTGCGCCCCAAGGTGCCCGCCTGCTCTTCTTCGCGCCGGGTCTGGATCAGGCCCAATGCGTTGGCCACCTGCTCGGGTTTGAGCGCAGAGACATTGGCGGTAATCGACATGTCCAGAAACACCCCGTCACCCTTGCGATCCTCCGACAGGTAGACCATGCCGGCCTCGATACTGTCCTGATAATCGCGCAAGGAAAGCTTTTCGCCCTGCAGCCAGACCTCGCCGGTGACCTCGCCCTCCAGCCGACAGATGCCCTTGACGATCTCGCTGCGCCCCGCGCCGATCAGCCCGGCAATCCCGAGGATCTCGCCCTCTTCCAATGTGAAGGACACATCGCGGAACCGCTTGACCTCGCTCAGGTTTTCGACCCGCAACACCTCGCGGCGGCTGCGCTCGCTCTCGCGCAGCTTTTCTGGGTAAAGGTCGCTGATCTCGCGCCCGACCATGGCCGCGACCACATCTCCCGGTGTGATATCCGCCACGGTGCGCGTGCTGACATGGCGGCCATCGCGGAACACCGACACGCGGTCGCAATTGTCGAAAATCTCCACCATCCGGTGCGAGATATAGATGATCGAAATCCCCTGATCCGCGAGGCGTCGCATGATGCGGAACAGCACCTGCGCCTCCGCCTCGGTCAGGGCGGCGGTCGGCTCATCGAGGATCAGGACGCGGCACTCCAGCGTCAGCGCCTTTGCGATCTCGACCAGCTGCTGATTGGAAATCGACAGATCGCGCACCAGAACGGCGGGATCAATGTCCGAAAGCTGGGCAAAAACCTCGCGCGCGCGGCGTTCCAGCCCCTTGTAATCCATCAGGAAAGAGCGACTGGCATTGGTGGTCGCCATAAAGATATTCTCAGCGACCGAGACATCGGGACAGAGCGCAATCTCCTGATGCACAAAACCGATGCCCATCTTCTGCGCCGCTGCGGGCGAGGCGATGCGGACCAGCTCTCCGTCCAGCCGGATTTCGCCGCGGTCCGGTTGCAGGATGCCGTCGATGATATTCATCAAGGTCGACTTGCCCGCGCCGTTCTCACCCGCCAGCGCGTGGATCTCCCCCCGGTGCAGCTCGAAGTTCACACCGCGAAGGGCCCGCACCGGGCCGAAGCTTTTCGACAGATCCGAGATTTCCAGAATGACGTCGCCCGCCATGACCCCTCCCCCTTTTATTCGCCGCCTACAGGCCCCCCGCGCCATGCGCGAAGGGCCTTGTTTCACCTCACAGCGCCCCTCAGCTTGGGTTGCGGCCGGCCATATAGACGTTGAGGTCAAAGCTGTCGGCATTCTCCTTGGTGATCACCGAGAAGCCATTGTCGACAAAGGGAATTTGCATCGGGTTATAGCCCGAGACCTTGTAGTCGTTGAACGGATCAAACACGTCGGAATGGGCGGCAAGGAAGGTCGCCATAAAGCCCATGAAGCCCTGCATCCCCTGGTTCGGGTTCAGCGCAG
Source organism: uncultured Paracoccaceae bacterium (assembly GCA_937146765.1). Lineage (GTDB taxonomy): Bacteria > Pseudomonadota > Alphaproteobacteria > Rhodobacterales > Rhodobacteraceae > Epibacterium. The sequence goes on from CAKZRP010000007.1 coordinate 103,778, forward strand.
CATGGATGTTGCCCGCCTTGATATGTTCGAGCGTGGTCGGTGTGATATCGGCATGCATGATCATCACCTTGGCTTTGGCTTCGAGCACGGCGGCCACCGCACCCTCGGCCGAGCCTGCCTCGGGGATCCACATCGCATCCAGCTCCGGGTTCGCCTGCACGATGGAGGCAGTGGCGCGATAGGCGGCGTTGCTGTCCTGATTGGTCGCCTGACGGCCCACCAGTTTTGCCTTGGGATAATGCGCGGCCATATAGTCAAGGAAGGCGGTCACGCGCAGGTCGTGGTTGCTCTGTCCGGGGTTTTCCAGCACGGCGAACTCGAACTCCTCCCCCAGGGCGGCGACAAACTCCTCGGCGGCGAATTTCGCCTCGGCCAGGTTGTCGGAGGTCACATAGCCGGTGCGCTTGGAATTCGGCGAGTCGGCAGCAAAGGTCGCCACCTGGGTGCCATTGTCGATCGCGCGGTTGATCGGCTCGATGAACGGATCCGCCTGCATCGGGTGCAGCAGCACGCCCGCCGGGCTCTTGACCAGATCCTGCTCAAAAGACGCGATCTGCTTGGTGATGTCATAGTCGGGCGTGCCGGAGAAAACCGTCTCGCAGCCAAAGGCCTCGGCCGCTTGTTTGAAGCCCTGATAGACCGGGATCCAATAGGGATGGCCCGAGACCATCACGTTCATGATATAGGTTTCCCCCGGCGCGCATTTCAGCGTATCCGCTTGCGCTCCCCCGGCAACCACGGCCAGCGACAGGCTGGCACAGGTGACGATCCCTTTGATATTCGGCATGTTTTTCCTCCCTCGGTCAAAGCCGTGCGCGGTCCTGGCAGCTCCTCAACTGCCGATCGCAAGGAATTTCAGTTCCCCGCGATATCTTGCACGTCCCGACTTAACGGGATCCGGGCGGGCCGATCAATTCGAGTGGAAGATTTTTCTGATTTCTGAAATTTCTTGCATTTTGCAGGAAATCCACGCCGGAGGCTTGATCGGGGGCAGGCAGTGGCGCGCGCCTGCCCCCTGTGCTCAGATCGGGTAGTGCAGCGGGCCGTCCTGCATCGTGATCCAGCGCAATTCGGTGAATTCCGCGATCCCCCAATTGCCGCCGAACCGCCCGTAGCCCGAGGCCTTGACCCCGCCAAAAGGCATCTGCGCCTCGTCATGCACGGTGGGGCCATTGATATGGCAGATGCCGCTTTCGACGCGTTTTGCCACCGAAAGCGCCGCCATGACATCGCGGCTGAACACGGCGGAGGAAAGGCCGAACTCGCTCTCATTGGCGATCCGCACCGCCTCATCGACCGAGCCTGCGCGGATGATCGCCACCACGGGACCAAAGCTCTCCTCGCTGTAAATCCGCATCTCTGGCGTCACATGGTCAAGCGCTGCGGCGTTGAGGATAGTGCCCTCGCCGCCGCCCGCGATCAGCGTCGCGCCCTTGTCGCGCGCATCGGCAATCAGGTCGCGCACCCGGTCCGCTGCCCCCTCATTGACCAGCGAGCCGAGCGGGCAACTCCCCTCGCGCGGATCACCTGCGGTGAGGCTGGCGACTTTGGCCGCGAAAGCCTCGACAAAACGGTCGCCCGCCGCGCCCACGGTGATGATCCGCTCGGTCGACATGCAGATCTGACCCTGGTTCATATAGGCACCAAAGCCGGCAGCGGCGACGGCGGCGTCGATATCCGCGTCCTCCATCACGATCATCGGGGCCTTGCCGCCCAGCTCGAGCAGCGCCGGTTTCAGGTTGCGCCCCGCCAACTCGCTGATGATGCGGCCCACGCGGGTCGAGCCGGTGAAGTTCACCCGCCGGATCGCCGGATGTTCGATCAGCGCTTCGACCACCGCCGGGGCCTCGTCCGGCGCGTTGGAGACCGCGTTCAGCACCCCTGCTGGGAACCCAGCCTCGGCCACCGCCTCAATGATCAGCGCATGAACGCGCGGGCAGAGTTCCGAGGTCTTCATCACCACCGTATTGCCACAGGCCAGGGGCGTCGCGATGGAACGCACGCCGAGGATCACCGGGGCATTCCAGGGCGCCATGGCCAGCACCACCCCCACCGGCTGACGGATCGCCATCGCGGTCGATCCGGGGCGGTTCGAGGGGATGATCTCGCCCTTGATCTGGGTGGTGAGGGAGGCAGCCTCCACCAGCATATCCGAGGCAAGTTTGACGTTGAACCGTGCCCAGGCCTCGGTCGCGCCGATTTCCTCCTTCATCGCGGCGACGATATCATCACCCCGCGCCAGGAGGTTCTGCGCCGCCGCCAGGAGCTTGGCCCGCCGCTCGCCCGGCCCCGTTGTGGACCACTCGGCAAAGGCCACGGCAGCGGCATCCACCGCCCGCGCCACATCGCCGAGCGAGGCGGCCGCGGCCTCGGTCACCACATCGCCCGTCACCGGGTTGCTGCGGGTAAAGGTGCGGTCGCCCTCTGCCGGGACATAGGCGCCGTTGATGTAAAGGTTCAGACGTTCCATGACTTTCTCCTGTCAATGCGTCTCGGCCAAAGCACCGCCAAGAAAGGCGCGCACGATGGCGGGATCGGATTTGATATCAGTTGCCGCCCCCTGACCGGAGATCCGTCCGACCTCCATCAGGTAGGCGTAATCGGCAAGGTTCAGCGTGGCGCGGGCGTTCTGCTCCACGATCAGGATGGTGAGGCCGCTGCTGCGGATGCGGGCCAGCGCGGCAAAGACCTCCTTGACCACGATGGGCGCAAGGCCGAGCGAGGGCTCATCGAGCAACAACAGCTCCGGGTTCGACATCAGCGCGCGGCCAATCGCGACCATCTGCTGCTCGCCCCCGGACATGGTGCCCGCAAGTTGGCCGCGCCGCTGTGCCAGCTTGGGAAAGAGGTCAAACACCTCCGCCATTCGCGCCGCGCGTCCCGTATGTGCCCGCTCTGGCAGGCTGCCAAGGTGCAGGTTCTCTTCGACGCTGAGCGCGGGAAAGATGCCGCGCCCCTCGGGCACCAGCGCGATGCCCTCCTCCACCAGTTGATGCGGCGCAAGGTCGGTCTGGGACCGCCCCTTGTAGCGGATCGCGCCGGAGGCGGGGCGCACCCGCCCGCCCACCGCGTTCAGGAGCGAGGATTTCCCGGCCCCATTGGTGCCAAGGATCACCACCATCTGCCCCTGCTCCACTCCAAGCGACACCCCATCCAGCGCCATATGCTTGCCGTACGACAGCCGCAGATTCGAAATCTCAAGCATCGCTCTCCTCCCCAAGATAGGCGGCAATCACGCGCGGATCGCCCAGGGCCACCTCGGTCGCCTCATCCGCGATCAACTGGCCGGAGTTCATCACTACCACGCGCGGACAGAGCGCGCGCACCGCGTCGATGATATGTTCCACCATCAGGATGGTTAGGCCCTGCGCCTTGAGGTCCCCAATCAGCGCCACCCCATCGCGCAGTTCGGTCGGGTTCAGCCCCGCAAGCCATTCGTCGAGCAGCAGAACCTCCGGCTCCGCCGCCAAGGCCCGCGCCAGTTCGAGCCGCTTCTGGTCGATATAGGTGAGGTCCCCGGCCGCCGTCATGGCGCGACCGGCCAACCCCACACGATCCAGCGCGGCGCTGGCGATGCGCTCGGCCTCCGCCCCCCAATGGGCCTTGCGCCCAAAGACCGCCGGGATCATCACATTCTCGCGGAGGCTGAGCGAGGGCAGGATGCGCACCAGCTGAAAGGTCCGCGCGACCCCCTCCCGGGCGATCCGGTCCCGCCGCAACCCGGTCAGGTTCTGGCCGTTCAGATGGATCGCGCCCGACGTGGTCGGCAGAGCTCCTGAAATCAGGTTGATGAGTGTCGTCTTGCCAGAGCCATTTGGCCCCAAGAGCCCGACAATCTCGCCCCGCTCCATCGCGAAGCTGACACCGTCCACCGCCCGCAGGCCGCCGAACTGCTTCACCGCCTTGTCGATCTGAAGAAAGCTCATGACCGCGCCTCCCGCAGCTTGTGGCGCAGGGTTTCCACCCCGGCGATCACCCCGTTTGGCAGCACAAAGACCACCGCGATGAACATGAGCCCAAGGAAGATCGGATAGCTGTCCGGGAAATGCGCCGAGAGCCATTCGAACAGCAAGAACAGCGGCACCGCCCCCAGCATCGGCCCGCAGAGCCGGTTCGCCCCGCCCAACAGCGCCATGATCACGGTGAGAAAGCTGACGGTTGGGTTGAACACGATCGACGGCTCCACATAGACATAGCGCGGCGAGGTGATGGCGCCGGCCAGCGTCAGGATCACCGCCGAGAGCACAAAGGCGATGAGCTTTACCCGCGCCAGATGGATGCCGGAATGGGCGGCCACCGCCTCGTCATCGCCGATCACCCGCAGGGCCAGGCCAAGGCGGTTGCGATGGATCCAGGCGGTCAGCGCAAGGGTCAGCGCACCAAGCCCCAGCATCTGCCAATAGATCCCAGCCGTGGTGATCTCGAGGAAGATGTACCGCCCCAGCGTGCCGGTCACATTGACCTCATACCAGGTGATCAGCTGGCGGATCAGCTCGGCCAGACCAAAGCTGAAGATCACGAAATAGACGCCCTTGAGCCGAAGGGTCGACAACCCCACGATCAGCGCCAGCCCCGCGCCCATCGCGCCCGCCACCATCAGGACCAGCGGATAGGGCAGCACCTCGTTCAGCACCGCAACCGTATAGGCTCCGATGCCGTAAAAGGCGACCGTGGCGAGGGAAACATAGTGCGTATGGCCGGAAAACAACGCCCAGGCGGAGGCCAGCGTCACATAGGTCGCCGCGCCCACCATCAGCCCCAGCCCATAGTCCGACAGCCAGAGCGGCAACAGCGCCAGCAGGACAAGCCCTGCGAGAGGAAGGATAATCCGCATCATGACCGCGCTCCAAACAGGCCCTGCGGACGCCACAGAAGCACAGCGAGAAAGATCGTAAAGGTTGCCGCCAGCGTCAGGCCGGGGTCGATGGCAGTGGCGACAAAGGTCTCCAAGAGGCCGAGCGCCAGCCCGGCAATCAGCGCCCCCGGCACATTGCCGACGCCGCCCATGATGACGATCACCAGGGCCTTCATGGTGAAGATCACGCCGCCGGTGGCGGAAAAGGTCTGATACATCGAGATCGACGCCCCCGCGACACAGGCCAAGGCGGTGCCAATCGCAAACCCCTGCCGCGCGATCCGGTTGACATCGATGCCCACCAAAGGCGCCGAGCCCGGCGTCAGCGCCACCGCCCGCATCCGCAGGCCCCAGGTGGTCCGGTTCAGCGCCCAGACCAGCGCCCCGCCGCTCAGGACACAGATGCCAAAGGCGATCAGCCGGTTCAAGGCGACCGAGACGCCCAGAATGCTCACCCCGCGATCGAGGTAGGAGATCGAGGTGAAATTCGCCCCAAAGGCCAGGAGCAGCAGGCCCTGGATCAGGAACAACAGGCCAAAGGTGGCAAGGATACTGTCCACCTCCAGCCGCCCCGTGCCATCGGAGCGCGCCACCAGTGGACGCATCATCCCTTGGTAGAGGATCCAGCCAAGCCCGTAGCCCAGCACCGGCAGAACCAGGAGGGAGAGCAGCGGCGAAATCCCCGCCTGCTGGAACAGCGCCACCAGCCCAAAGGCGGCGATCAGGGTCAGCTCGCCATAGGCAAGGTTCATGATCCGCGCGATGCCATATTGCAGGGTCAGCCCCAGCGCCAGCAGCGCATAGGTCCCCCCAAGCACAAGGCCGAGGATGAGTGTCGTCACTATCATCAAAGTCTCTTTCCGTCGAAACCCGCGCCCTCTGCCGCAGGGGAAGAGGGCGCAGAGGCCCTTACCACTCGGGCTTGGGGATGACCGGGGTGGCGGCACCCGCCTTGTCGCCGGGATTGACCGCGCGGAAGGCGCCGCCCTGCCATTGGCCCACCCACCACAGATCGCGCAGCTGGTTGTCTTCCAGCTTCACCTCGCCGATCACGGTCTCAAACGTGCCATTGGACAGTTCCGCCGCAAGCGCCGCGTGATCGAGACCAACACGCTCCACCGCCTGTGCCAGCATCTCGAGCGAGGCATAGGTGATCGCCGAGGCCCAGCTGTCCGGCGGGTTGCCGACAAATGCGGTGTGGCGGGCGAAATAGTCCTGTATCGCGGGACTGTCCGCATCGACGCCGCCAATCGCCATCACACCCTCGGCATTGCCATCGGCAATGCCCGGATAGATCGGAAAGGCGCCGCCCACCGAGACGTAAAACACCTTGGGGTTATAGCCCATCGACTGCGCCGTCTTGGTCATCCCAAAGGAGCCGGGCGGATAGGAGAAGGCCACGAAACTATCCGCGCCCGATCCCTGCGCGTCGTTCAAAAGGGTCGCAAAATCCGAGGTGCCAAGGGGATAGGTCGCGTCATAGGCCAGCTCAAACCCCGCCGCCTCAAACGCGGGGCGCGCGCCGTTGATCAGGTCGATGCCAAAGCCATCTGCCACGGAAACCACCGCGACCTTGTTGTTGATGGTGCCCGCATCACGCGCCGCCGCCAGCACATCGACCAGCCCCTTGGCATAGTCATGCCCGCCCCCCAGCATCCAGTAGCTGCGATCCCAGCGGGCGGCAAACTCCGGCGCCTTGTCGGTCACTGCGGTCACCGCAAGTTGCGGATAGCCGAACCGCGCCATCAGCGGCGCAATCGCCAGATTGGGCCCGGTCCCCCAGGGCGGCAGGATCAGATCCACCTTGTCCTGCGCCGCCAGACGCTCGATCGCGCGCACCAGATCCTCGTTCGAGGACCGGTCGTCGTATTCCACCACCTCGATCATCTTCTGGCTGCCATCGGGCAGTTTCAATCCGCCGGCCTTGTTCACGGTATCGACCCAAAGTTCATAGTTCGGGATGGTGGTGATGCCGGCCCCGGTGGCGCTGGGACCGGTGCGGGCCACCGCATAGCCAATGGTGATGGTCTCGCCCTCGGCCTGCGCCGTCCCGGCGGTCAGCGCAAGGCTGCTGGCAGCCGTCAACAAGAGCGCGCCAAGCGTGGCGCGCCGTGTGAATGTCGTCATGATGTCCTCCCTCGAGACCGGATTGATCCCGGTCATCCGTCGCCGCGCCCGACCCTCCCCGGCTCGGTTGCACAGCTGGGATGCAGCATAGACGGGAGAGGTCCTCGCCATAAATGCACTTGCGGGGGCAATAATTGCACTTTTGACTGGATTATTGCCGCTCGCCTGCCATTCTCGGCGCCATGTCCCTGCCCATGCGCCCCAATGCCTCGCAGCGTCCGATCTGCAGTCTCAACCGGATCCGCAGCCCGCTTGCCCGGGTCGCCTATGCGCTGCCGGCCCGTGCGGTGCATCTCCTGGTGTTGGACGCGGGCACGGTGCATCTGCGCAGCCCCTCCGGACGCAGCGCCGACCAGACGGCACCGCGCCTCCTGTGGTGGGCCGAAGGCGAGGCGCGCGAGCTGATCGCCTCCGCCGGCAGTCGCGGCCTCCTTCTGTCCGTGCCTGCCGGCACCCTGACCCAGGCCCTGCCCGCCACCCCGATCGGCGATCAGATGCGCCGCACCCTGTCGCAGGACCTCTCCGTCAGCCCCGAAGGCTCCGCCGCGCTGAGCGACCTGCTCGAGGGGCTCGGGCGCGAGGCCAGCGCGGGCGAGCCGGGGGGCGAACTGGCGCAGCGGCACTATCTGACGCTGGTGCTGCTCTCCCTCTGGCGCATCGCCCGCACAGATCTGGTGGTGCTGGGCCGGGCGCCGCAGGGCCTGTCGGAACGCTTCGTGCTGCTTGCGGGACAGCGCGCCCGGGACCATTGGACGGTGGAGCGCTACGCCAGCGAACTGCGGGTCAGCCGCGACCGCCTCGGCTCGGCGGTGAAACGCACCACCGGCCTGTCGCCCCAGGCCTATCTGCACCGGCTTCTGATCCGCGAGGCGATGGAGCTTTTGGCCAATACCGGCATGCCGGTCAGCCAGGTGGCCTTTCGCCTCGGTTTCAGTGATCCGGCCTATTTCACCCGCTTCTTCCGGCGCCAGGCCGAACAGACCCCCGCCGCCTTTCGCAAGGCGCACCGCAAACCCGGCACCAGCCAGCCGCAGTCCTTTGCCGCCTGGCCCTGAGTAAGTGTGATTCGCTCCCGGCGCTGTCACGGCTGCCGCGCCGGAGACCGCTGCTGTGCCTGTGCCTCTGACCTGCCCGGTCCCCCCTCAGCTTCGCCCCTTGGCCTTGCCGTGGGGTCATCCGACTGATTTGTCACATGTTTTCCCACAACCCTCGGCTGAACTGACGCCGCAGGTCAGCCCGCGTCGGGTTACAGGCCCGGCGACTCCGCAGTCGCGCTTGTAATCGTTTACAAGAAAGGAAAACTTTGCTTATCTGGCGATGTAATCGTTTTCAGATTGCGGCTTGCACAAAAAATAATCCGCAGGCCAAAGCCGGGTCCCTGAGGAGAGACCCACAAGGGAGGAAGACAATGAAATCCATTCGCACGATCCTGACCGTGACCAGCGCGCTCTGCGCTGTCGGCGCGGCCCAAGCAACAGAGCTCGAAGTCACCCATTGGTGGACCTCCGGCGGTGAGGCGGCGGCGGTTGCCGAGCTTGCCAAGGCCTTTGACGAGAAAACAGACCACACTTGGAAGGATGGCGCCATCGCAGGCAGCGGCAATACCGCCCGCCCGGTGATGATCTCGCGCATCACCGGCGGCGATCCGATGGCCGCCACCCAGTTCAACCATGGCCGACAGGCCGAGGAACTGGTCGAGGCCGGGCTGATGCGCGACCTCACCGAGGTGGCCGAGGCCGAGGGCTGGAAGGATATCGTGAACCCGCCCTCGCTGCTCGACGCCTGCACCGTGGACGGCAAGATCTACTGCGCGCCGATCAATATCCACTCCTGGCAGTGGCTGTGGTTGTCGGATGCCGCCTATAAGACCGCAGGCGTGCCGGTTCCGACCAACTGGGACGAATTTGTCGCCGCGGCACCTGCCCTGAAAGAGGCCGGGATCGTGCCGATGGCCATGGGCCAGCAAGGCTGGCAGCAAAAGGGCGCCTTTGACGTTCTGATGATCGCGCTCCTGCCTAATGACATCTACCTCAAGGTCTATTCCGACAAGGATGCCGAGGTGGCCGCAGGCCCTGAGGTCGCCAAGATCTTCGACGCCATCGACCAGGCCCGTGCCATGGCCGCGGACTCCAATATCCAGGACTGGAACCAGGCCACCAATATGCTGATCACCGGCAAGGCAGGCGGGCAGATCATGGGCGACTGGGCGCAGGGCGAATTCGCCATCGCAGGCAAGGTGGCGGGCACCGATTACCACTGCCTGCCGGGGCTCGGGAACAAGAACATCCTGACCACCGGGGGGGATGCCTTCTACTTTCCGGTTCTGAACGACGCCGACAAAACCGCAGCACAGGGCGAACTGGCCGCGCTGATGCTCTCGCCGGAAGTGCAGGTCGCCTTCAACCTCAAGAAAGGCTCGCTGCCGGTGCGGGGCGATGTCGATCTCTCCTCCGCCAACGACTGTATGCAAAAGGGTCTGGCGGTGCTGAAAGATGCCGAGCCGCTGCCCGGTGCCGATCAGCTGATCACCCAGGACACCACCAAGCAGATCGAGGATCTGATGGTCGAGTTCTTCGCCGACCCGTCGCTGACCGCGGCCGCAGCGCAAGAGCGCTTCGCCGGGATCATCGCGGACGCCGAGTAACCGCTCCTCCCTGCCCGGCCTTCCCCAACCGAGCCTTCGGCGGGCAGGCCGGGACCAGTGTCACCCTGCTTCACGCATACTTACGGGAGGCGCCAGATGGCTGCTTCACGACCCCTTTCTCTGTTCCGGAATCTCTCGGCCAAGATCGCCGCGATCCCGATGATCCTGACAGCCCTTGTCGTTTTTGTCGGCGGCACCCTCTGGACCGTCGCCTATAGTTTCACCAGCTCCAAACTGCTGCCGAAATGGAAATTCGTCGGCCTCGACCAATATGAACGCCTCTGGGACACCCGCCGCTGGATGGTCTCGATCGAGAACCTCTTCATCTACGGCCTCTGCATGTTGGTGCTGTGCTTCGTGATCGGCTTTGTCCTCGCCGCGCTGATGGACCAGAAGATCCGGTTTGAGAGCGCCTTTCGCACCATCATCCTCTACCCCTATGCCCTCAGCTTCATCGTGACGGGACTGGTCTGGCAATGGGTGTTGAACCCGGAGTTCGGGGTGCAGGGCATCGTCCGCTCGCTCGGCTGGCAAAGCTTCACCTTCGATCCCCTTTATAACGCCGATATCGCCATCTATGGCGTGCTGATCGCGGCCCTCTGGCAGGGCTCGGGCCTCATCATGGTCCTTATGCTGGCAGGGCTGCGCGGCATCGACCAGGACATCTGGAAAGCGTCCCGCGTGGACGGCATCCCGGCCTGGAAGACCTATGTCTTCATCATCATCCCGATGATGCGCCCTGTCTTCATCACCACGCTGGTGCTGGTCGCCGCCGCCATCGTCAAGGTCTATGACCTCGTGGTCGCCCAGACCGGCGGTGGTCCCGGCATCGCGACCGAGATGCCTGCCAAATATGTCTATGACTACATGTTCGGGGGACAGAACCTGGGTCAGGGCTTTGCCGCCTCCACCATGATGCTGCTGGCCGTGCTGATCGTCGTCATCCCCTGGGCTTACATGGAATTCGGGAGCAAGAACCGTGGCTGATCTCTCCACCCATCTTCAGGCTCATGCCGAGACCATTCCGCAGACCCGCCCCGCAGCCGAAGCGCAGGGAGACCGGAAATCCGGTTTCCAACCCGGCCCACGCGGCGCCAAGCCCCGCAAGTCCTTCTCGCGCCGCAATATCCTGCTCTATGGCACCCTCATCATGGTGTCGCTCTACTACCTCGTGCCGCTCTGGGTGATGGTGATGACCTCGCTCAAGGGGATGCCGGAGATCCGCATGGGCAATATCTTTGCCCCGCCTCTGGAGATCACCTTCGAGCCCTGGGTCAAGGCCTGGTCCGAGGCCTGCACCGGTCTCAACTGTGACGGGTTGTCGCGCGGGTTCTGGAACTCGGTACGGATCACCGTGCCCTCGGTCGTGGTCTCCATCGCGATTGCCAGCGTGAACGGCTACGCGCTCGCCAACTGGAAGTTCAAGGGCGCGGATACCTTCTTCACCATCCTGATCTTCGGCGCTTTCATCCCCTATCAGGTGATGCTCTACCCGATGGTGATCCTGCTGCGCGAAATCGGCCTTTATGGCACGCTGACCGGCCTTGTGATCGTGCATTCGATCTTTGGCATGCCGATCCTGACCTTGCTGTTCCGCAACTATTTCACCTCGCTGCCGGAGGAGTTGTTCAAGGCCGCGCGCGTCGATGGGGCCGGGTTCTGGCGGATCTACGTCCAGATCATGCTGCCGATGTCGCTGCCGATCTTTGTGGTCGCGATGATCCTGCAGGTCACCGGCATCTGGAACGACTTCCTCTTCGGGGTGATCTACACCAAGCCCGACCTCTACCCGATGACCGTGCAGCTCAACAACATCGTCAACTCGGTGCAGGGCGTGAAGGAATATAACGTCAACATGGCCGCGACCCTGCTGACGGGCCTTGTTCCCCTCGTCATCTACCTGATTTCCGGAAAACTTTTCGTGCGCGGCATCGCCGCCGGCGCGGTGAAGGGCTGAAGACATGACCATGAACGCAAGCATCAACATCAAGGACCTCAGCCTCAGCTTCGGCGCGGTGGAGGTCATCAAGGACCTCAATCTCGACATTGGTCAGGGCGAATTCCTTGTCCTCCTCGGCTCCTCCGGCTGCGGCAAATCCACTCTGCTGAACTGTATCGCCGGGCTCTTGGATGTGTCCGACGGGCAGATCTTCATCCAGGGCAAGAATGTCACCTGGGAGGAGCCCTCGGATCGCGGCATCGGCATGGTGTTCCAGTCCTACGCGCTCTATCCGCAGATGACGGTGGAGGGGAACCTCAGCTTTGGTCTGAAAAACGCCGGGTTCTCCAAGGCAGAGGTGGCCGAGCGCGTTGCCAAGGCCGCGCGCATCCTGCAGATCGAACCCCTCTTGAAGCGCAAACCGGGTGCCCTCTCCGGAGGGCAGCGTCAGCGGGTCGCGATTGGCCGTGCCTTGGTGCGCGACGTGGATGTGTTCCTCTTTGACGAGCCTCTGTCGAACCTCGACGCCAAACTCCGGACCGATCTTCGCGCCGAGATCAAGGAACTGCACCAGACCCTGCGCAACACGATGATCTACGTCACCCATGACCAGATCGAGGCGATGACCCTTGCCGACCGCATCGCCATCATGCGCGGCGGCAAGATCCTGCAACTGGCCACGCCTAAGGAGATCTACAACCGCCCGAACTGCAAATATGTGGCGGATTTCATCGGCTCGCCCTCGATGAACTTCATCGAAGGGCAGATCGCGACCACGGCGACGGGCGCGACCTTCACCGCCGCTGCGGGCACCTTCCCCCTCGACGGCTATGCCTTTGACGGCGCGCCGACCGCCGGGGCCGCCTGGCTAGGCATTCGTCCCGAGCATATCGCCTCCGGTGCCGAGGCCGCCAGCCGCGCCATCCGCATGGAGGCCACCGTGCAGCTGGTCGAACCCTTGGGCTCCGACACGCTGGTGCGGGTCGCTGCAGGCGGCCAGCGCTTCTGGGTGCGCCTCGACGGACGGGTGGAAATCCACGAGGGCGACGCGCTGCCCATCGGCTTCAACCCCGTGCGCTGCAACCTTTTTGACAAAACCAGCGAGGCGCGGCTCTGACCGCTCCCGCCCCAGACCTCCAACCCAACAGGATCACCGATATGGACGTTTCATTTCAGCTCTATTCCGCCCGCGAACATACCTCGTGGAAAGACACCTTCGAGCTTCTGGGCAAGCTCGGCTATACGCAGGTCGAAGGCTTTGGCGGGGTCTATCAGAACCTCGACGAGACCCGCAGCCTGATGGCGGCCAATGGCCTCTCCATGCCCACCGCGCATTTCTTCCCGATTGGCGAGTTTGAGGAAAACTTCGTCCAGACCATCGCGGCGGCCAAGGCGCTTGGCGTGAAGCAGCTTTACTGCCCCGCGCCGGAGGATGACCTGCGCGAGAACGGCACGCTGGAAGGTTGGACCGAACTGGCCCAGCGTCTGGAAGTCGCCGCCAAACGGGTGCAGGACGCGGGCCTGCGCTTTGGCTGGCACAATCATCATTGGGAGTTCATGGCCCTGCCCGGCGGCGAGATCCCGATGGAGCTGATCCTCGAGACCGCGCCTTCGATCGAGTGGGAAATGGACGTGGCTTGGGTGGTACGCGGTGGCGCCGACCCGATGGCATGGATCGAGCGCTACAAGGACCGCATCACCGCCGCCCACGTCAAGGACATCGCCACAGTGGGCGAATGTGTGGACGAAGACGGCTGGGCCGATGTGGGCCATGGCACCCTCGACTGGCCGGCCCTGACCGCGGCCCTGCGCGGCATCGGCGTCGAGGTCTTTGTCATGGAACATGACAAGCCCGCGGACACCGAACGCTTCGCCAGCCGCTCCATCACATCCTTTAAATCCTTCTGACGAGGTCCAAAATGAGCAAGACACTCGGCATCGGCGTCATCGGCTGCGGCAATATCTCCGCCGCCTATATGCGCCTCGCCCCGATGTTCACCGGCATCGAAATGCGCGCCTGCGCCGACCTCAATGCAGAGGCGGCCCATGCCCGCGCCACCGAATTCGGACTGCGCGCCGATACCATTGACGGGCTTTTGGCATCGGATGACATCGACATCGTGGTGAACCTCACCATCCCGGCGGCGCACTTCAAGGTCTCAAAACAGATCCTTGAGGCCGGCAAACACGTCTATTCGGAAAAACCCTTTGTGCTCAGCCGCGAAGAGGGGCAGGAACTCGCCCGCATCGCCGCTGAAAAGGGCCTGCGCGTCGGCTCGGCCCCCGATACCTTCCTCGGCGGCGCGCATCAGCTGGCGCGGCATCTGGTGGATGCCAAGGCGGTGGGCACCATCACCTCCGGCACCTGCTTCGTGCAAAGCCCAGGGATGGAGATGTGGCACCCGAACCCGGACTTCTTCTTCCAGCCCGGCGGAGGCCCCATCCTCGATCTCGGGCCTTATTACCTGTCGAACCTGATCCAGCTTCTCGGCCCGGTAAAGCGCGTCTGCGCCATGTCGTCCTCTGCGCAGGACTACCGCACCATCACCTCGCAGCCTCGTTCGGGCGAGAAGATCAAGGTCGAAACCCCGACCACGATCCACGCGGTGATGCAGTTCCACTCCGGCGCGCAGATCACCTACTGCGCCAGCTGGGACGTCTGGCAGCACGGCCATTCCAATATGGAGCTTTACGGCACCCTCGGCACCCTGCATGTGCCCGACCCCAACTTCTTTGGCGGCGAGATCCGCATGACCGAGAAGGGCAGCTTCACCAATGGCACCCCCGCCTGGGATCACCCCTTTGGCAAGGCAAACGACGGCGAGCGCGCCAATTACCGCGCCGCTGGCCTTGCCGATATGGCGCAGGCGATCCAGTCGGGCCGTGGCCATCGCTGCTCGCTCGAATTTGCGCTGCATGTGGTGGACGTGATGACCTCGATCCTCGCCTCCGGCGAGACCGGCCAGTTTGTCGAGATCGAGACCGCCTGCGACCGCCCTGCCGCTCTTGGCATTGAAGAGGCGCGCGCGCTGCTCGCTTGACCCTATCGTGTTAGCCCCCGCGTCCTCACACGCGCGGGGGCAGTCCCGGAATTGGAGACCCAAGGATGACCTCACCCATCAAAGGACCGGCGCTGTTTCTGGCCCAGTTCGCCGGGGATGACGCCCCGTTCAACTCTCTGGAAAATATCTGCAAATGGGCGGCTGGCCTTGGCTACAAGGGGGTTCAGATCCCCACCTTCGACACCCGCCTCTTTGACCTCGACACCGCAGCCGAGAGCCAGACCTATTGCGACGAGATCAAGGGCACCTGCGCCGAGGCGGGCGTCGAGATCACCGAGCTCTCGACCCACCTGCAGGGCCAGCTCGTCGCGGTGAACCCCGCCTATGACCTGTCGTTTGACGCCTTCGCGCCCGAGCACCTGCGCGGCAATCCCGCCGCGCGACAGGAATGGGCTGTGGATCAGGTGAAAAAGGCCGCCAATGCCTCGCAGCGCCTTGGTCTCAGCCATACGGTCAGCTTCACCGGCTCGCTCGCCTTTCCCTACCTCTATCCCTGGCCCCAGCGCCCTGCCGGCCTGATCGAGGAAGCCTTTGCCGAATTGGCCCGCCGCTGGGGACCGATCCTCGACCATTACAAGGACCTTGGCCAGGATATCGGCTATGAAATCCACCCCGGCGAGGATGTGTTTGACGGTGCCACCTGGGAGATGTTCCTTGATGCCCTGGGAGAGCACGAGGCCGCGCGGATCAACTACGATCCCAGCCATTTCCTGCTGCAGCAGATGGATTACCTCGCCTTTATCGACCTCTATCACGACCGCATCAGCGCCTTCCACGTGAAGGACGCGGAGTTCAATCCCGACGGTCGCCAGGGGGTCTATTCCGGCTATCAATCCTGGGCCAACCGCGCGGGCCGCTTCCGCTCGCTCGGCGACGGGCAGGTGGATTTCGGCGCGATCTTCTCCAAGCTGACCCAATATGGCTACAAGAGCTGGGCGGTGCTGGAATGGGAATGCTGCATCAAATCCCCCGAACAGGGCGCAACCGAGGGCGCGCCCTTCATCGCGCAGCACCTGATTGATGTGACCGGCAAGGCCTTTGACGACTTCGCAGGATCGGAGCGGGACGAGGCCACCCTGAAGCGGATGCTCGGCCTATGAGCGGCGCGGGAAAACGTCTGAAGCTCGGCATGGTCGGCGGCGGTCAGGGCGCCTTTATCGGCGGCGTGCACCGCATTGCCGCCCGGATCGACGGCAAATGGGATCTGGTGGCGGGGGCGCTCTCTTCCGACCCCACCCGCGCGGCAGCTTCGGCCGAGGAACTGGGGATCGCCAGCGACCGCAGCTATCCCTCGTTTGAGGAGATGGCCCGCGCCGAGGCGGCCCGCGCAGATGGCATCGACGCGGTGGCGATCGTGACGCCCAACCACCTGCACGCCGCCCCCGCGATTGCCTTTCTCAACGCGGGCATCCACGTGATCTGCGACAAACCGCTAACCGCGACGCAGGAACAAGCCGAGGCCCTTGCGGCTGCCGCCCGTGCCTCCTCCGCGCGGTTCATCCTGACGCATAACTACACCGGCTACCCGCTGATCCGCCTTGCCCGCGAAATGGTGGCGCGCGGCGAGCTGGGCGAGGTGCGGGTGGTGCAGGCGGAATATGCGCAGGACTGGCTCACCGAGGCCGCCCAGAACAAACAGGCCGATTGGCGCACCGATCCCGCCCGCGCCGGGGCCGGCGCGATTGGTGACATCGGCACCCATGCCTTCAACCTTCTGTCCTTTGTCACGGGCCTGCGGGCCGAGGCGCTGTCGGCGGATCTGCACAGCTTTGTGCCGGGGCGCAGCGTCGACGACAACGCCCATATCCTGTTGCGATTGGCCGGTGGCGCGCGCGGCATGGTCTGGGCCAGCCAGGTCGCCGTGGGCAATGAAAACGCCCTGCGCCTGCGGATCTACGGCGACAAGGGCGGGCTGGAGTGGGAACAGGAAAACCCCAACCAGATGCGCTTCAGCCGCTTTGGCGAGGCGCCGCGCATCCTGACCCGGGGAACGGGCGAGGCCACCAGCGGCACCCGCATTCCGCCCGGCCATCCCGAAGGCTACCTCGAAGGCTTTGCCAACCTCTATTCCGAGGCCGCCGATCTGATCGCGGGCCGCACCCAGACCTCGGAATTGCCGGGGCTGGAGGAAGGGTTGGACGGCATGTGGTTCATCGCCGCCTGTCTGGAGAGCGCCAAGCAGGATGGCGGCTGGGTCCGCCGCTAATCACTAAAGGCCGGGGCCGCGCTGGCCCCGCCAATCGCCTGCGTCAACTGCTCTGCCGCGTCGATCACCGCACGGCTGAGCCGTTCCACCTCGCCCTCGCTGATCCGGCTGCTGGGGCCGGAGACGGAAATCCCCGCCACCGCCTCGCGGTTCATGTCAAAGACCGGGGCGGCGATGCAGCGCATCCCGGCGTTCTTCTCCTCATTGTCAAAGGAATAGCCACGCGCGCGGATCGCCTCCAGATCCCCTTGCAAGGCCTGCGCATCGGTGATGGTCAGAGCGGTAAAACTCTCCAGCCGCGCCACCTTCAGATGCCGCGCCAGCCGGGGCGCGTCCATCTGCGCCAACAAGGCCTTGCCAATGCCCGAGGCATGCATCGGCGACAGGCTGCCCGGTGGGAAAAAGGCGCGGATATTGGCGTGGGTCTCCACTTGGCTCACAAACAGCACATGGCCTTCCTTCTCGATGCCGAGGTTGGCGGTCTCGCCCGTCTCCTCCATCAGCCAGCGCAGGATCGGGCGCGCGCGGTCCACCAGACTGGTGCGACGCAGGAACCGCGCGCCGATCACAAAGGCCCGCGCCCCGATGTGCCAGAGCTGATCCTCGGGATCAAACTCCACCAGCCCGCGCCCCTCAAGCGTGACCAAGACCCGGTAGATAGTCGAGGGCGACTGCCCCATCTCGTCGGCAATGGTGCTGAGCGGCTTGCCCTGCGCCTCGCTCAGGAACTCGAACACCTCCATCGCGCGGTCGAGCGATTTGATGGTGTTCTGGGCCGTCTTATCATGCCAGTCCCGCGGCCGTCCACGCGCCCGACGAGTGCCCTTGGAGCTGCTTGTCTGCGAATCCATCCCGCACCCTCTCATCAATATGAAATTTAACTTCACCATATGAAAAATTCAAACATCTGACAAGTATGACAAATTTCCAAACGCAGCTGTTTTGAAAAACGATTTCAAAAAAATTTTCCTCCGCTCCGGAGGCGCCTATGGTCACTCTTAGACCGAAGGAGACCCTCCATGAGCTTTCAGAATCCCGTTTTCATCCCGGGCCCGACCAATATCCCCGAGAGCCTGCGCAAGGCCTGCGACATGCCGACGATCGACCACCGCTCGCCGCTGTTCGGCCAGATCCTGCACCCCGCCCGCGAAGGCGTGCGCAAGGTGCTGAAGAGCGAGAGCGCCGAGATCTTCATCTTCCCCTCCACCGGCACCGGCGGCTGGGAAACCGCGCTCTCCAATACGCTCTCAGTGGGCGACGGCATCCTCGCGGCGCGCAACGGCATGTTCAGCCACCGCTGGATCGACATGTGCCAGCGCCACGGGCTGGAGGTGCAGATCGTCGAGACCCCCTGGGGTCAGGGCCTGCCCGCCGACCGCTACGAGGAGATCCTGACCGCCGACAAGGGCCACAAGATCAAGGCGGTTCTGGCCACCCATAACGAGACCGCAACAGGGGTGAGATCCGACATCGCCGCCGTGCGCCGCGCGCTCGACGCCGCAGGTCATCCGGCGCTGTTGTTTGTCGATGGCGTGTCCTCGATTGCCTCGATGGACTTCCGCATGGACGAGTGGGGCGTCGATCTGGCCGTGACCGGCTCGCAAAAGGGCTTCATGCTGACCGCTGGCCTCGCCATCGTCGGCTTCAGCCAAAAGGCGATGGAGGCGACCAAATCCGCCCGCCTGCCGCGCACCTTCTTTGACGTGCATGACATGGCCAAGGGCTATGCCAACAATGCCTACCCCTATACCCCCGCCGTGGGTCTGATGAACGGGCTCAACGAATCCTGCAAGATGCTGCTGGCCGAGGGGCTGGAGACCGTCTTTGCCCGCCACACCCGCATCGCCGCAGGGGTGCGCGCCGCCGTGAACGCATGGGGGCTCGAACTCTGCGCCGCCGCGCCCGACCTCTATTCCGACACGGTGAGCGCGATCCGCACGCCCGAAGGCTTCAACGCCACCTCCATCGTGACCCATGCGGCCAGCAAATACGGCGTCGCTTTTGGGGTTGGTCTGGGTGAGGTTGCGGGCAAGGTGTTCCGCATCGGCCACCTCGGCAGCCTGACGGATGTGATGATGCTTTCCGGCCTCGCCACCGCCGAGATGTGCATGGTCGACCTCGGCCTTGATATCAAACTCGGCTCCGGCGTGGCGGCGGCGCAGGACTATTACCGCGGCAACGCGCTGGTGGCACAGAAGGACGCCGCGTGATGAAGGACACCCCGATGTATATCCCCACCTATGAGGACATGTTGGCGGCGCATGAGCGGATTGCGCCCCATATCCGCCGCACCCCCGTGCGCCAGTCCGCCTATCTCAATGAACTCACCGGCGCCGAGCTGTTCTTCAAATGCGAGAATTTTCAGGAGCCGGGCGCCTTTAAGGTGCGCGGCGCCACCAACGCCGTCTTTGGTCTCGATGCGGCGCAGGCGGCCAAGGGCGTCGCGACCCATTCCAGCGGCAATCATGCCTCCTGCCTCTCTTACGCGGCGATGCTGCGCGGCATTCCCTGCAACGTGGTGATGCCCCGCACCGCGCCGCAAGCGAAAAAGGACACCGTGCGCCGCTATGGCGGCCAGATCACCGAATGCGAGCCCTCGACCTCCTCGCGGGAGGAGACCTTTGCCCGCGTGCAGGCTCAGACAGGCGGCGATTTTGTCCACCCTTACAACGATCCGCGCGTGATCGCGGGCCAGGGCACCTGCGCCAAGGAGTTTGTCGAGCAGACCGATGGGCTCGATTTTGTGCTCGCCCCGATCGGTGGTGGCGGCATGATCTCCGGCACCTGCCTGACGCTCTCGACGCTGGCACCGGAAACCCGGATCATCGCCGCCGAGCCCGAGCAGGCCGATGACGCCTACCGCAGCTTCAAGGCGGGCTATATCATCGCCGATGACGCCCCCAAGACCATCGCCGACGGGCTTTTGGTGCCGCTCAAAGATCTGACCTGGCATTTTGTCTCGACCCATGTGTCCGACATCCTCACCGCCTCTGACCCGGAGATCATCGACGCGATGAAGCTGATCTGGAAGCACCTGCGCGTGGTGATGGAGCCCTCCTCGGCGGTGCCCCTCGCCACCATCCTGAAGAACCCCGACCGTTTCAAAGGCAAGCGTGTCGGCATCGTCCTCACCGGCGGCAATGTCGATCTCGACCGCCTGCCCTGGATGATCTGACACCCTGTTTGCCCCTAAATAGACCCTGATATGGGAGTGACCCCAATGAATGCACCCGTGAATTTCGACAATCTCGAAGTTGGTTTTGACGTCCCCGCCCTGCCCGGCATGGACGAGGCTGACATCCAGACCCCGGCGCTGGTCCTCGACCTCGACGCGCTGGAGCGCAACATCAAGAAGATGGGCGACTATGCCCGCGCCCATAGCATGCGTCACCGCGTCCACGGCAAGATGCACAAATCGGTCGATGTGGCCAAGCTGCAGGAAAGCCTCGGCGGCGCGGTCGGCGTCTGCTGCCAAAAGGTCTCGGAAGCTGAGGTTTTTGCCCGCGGCGGCATCAAGGACATTCTGGTGTCAAACCAGGTGCGCGACGCCGCCAAGATCGACCGCCTCTCCCGCCTGCCGAAACTGGGCGCGCGCACCATCGTCTGTGTCGATGATCTGGCCAATGTGGCGGATCTGTCGGCGGCAGCGCAAAAGCACGGCACCGAGATCGAATGTTTCGTCGAAATCGACTGTGGCGCCGGGCGCTGCGGCGTGACCACGACCGAGGCTGTGGTGGAAATCGCCCGCGCCATCGACGCCGCCCCGGGCCTCAAATTCACCGGCATCCAGGCCTATCAGGGCGCGATGCAGCACATGGATTCCTACACCGACCGCAAGGCGAAACTCGACATCGCCATCGCGCAGGTGGCCGATGCGGTCGAGGGTCTGAAGGCGGCGGGTCTCACCTGTGAACTGGTTTCCGGCGGCGGCACCGGCTCCTATTACTTCGAGTCGAACTCCGGCGTTTACAACGAGTTGCAATGCGGCTCCTACGCCTTCATGGACGCGGATTACGGCCGCATCCTCGATCAGGACGGCAAGCGCATCGACCAGGGGGAATGGGAAAATGCCTTCTTCATCCTGACCCAGGTGATGAGCCACGCCAAGGCCGACAAGGCAATCTGCGACGCCGGCCTCAAGGCGCAGTCGGTGGACAGCGGCCTGCCGGTGATCTTTGGCCGCACGGATGTCACTTATGTCAAATGCTCCGACGAACATGGGGTGATTTCCGACCCAGAGGGCGTGCTGCAAGTGGGCGACAAGCTGAAACTGGTGCCCGGTCACTGCGACCCGACCGCCAATGTGCACGACTGGTACGTCGGCGTCCGCAACGGCAAGGTCGAATGCCTCTGGCCGGTCTCCGCCCGCGGCAAGGCCTACTGACGACCCCCAACTGGCGGAGGTGCCCCGACGCCTCCGCCGGCTTTTTCTTTGCCTCGTGACCCCAACGATAGGGTCGCGCCCGAGCCTGGGTGGGTGCGCAAGCGCCCTCCCGGGGGGAGGGTCGGGCGCGGCCCGGGCTTTCAGCCCGCGCCAGATGAATGGAGACACCCCATGTATATCGTTCCCGAACGGGCGATTGCCGATCTGATGACCCGCGCCGCCGCCTTTGAGGCGGTGGAGAAGGTCTTTGCCGCCATGGCCGCCGGTGACGCCTATAACTTTCCCGTGGTGCGCGAGGCCATCGGCCATGAGGACGCGCTTTATGGCTTCAAGGGCGGCTTTGACCGCGCAGGCCTGACCCTTGGCCTCAAGGCCGGCGGCTACTGGCCCAACAATCTGGACAAACGCGGGCTGATCAATCACCAGTCCACCGTCTTCCTGTTTGATCCCGACACCGGCAAGGCCCGCGCCATGGTCGGCGGTAACCTCCTGACCGCCCTGCGCACCGCCGCGGCCTCCTCCGTCTCGATCAAGCATCTGGCGCGCGAGGATGCCAAGGTGATCGGCATGGTCGGCGCCGGCCATCAGGCGAAATTCCAGCTGCGCGCCGCGCTGGAACAGCGCAGCTTCGACAAGGTGATCGGCTGGAACCTGCACCCGGAGATGCTGCCCAACCTCGCCGAGGTCGCGGCGGAGTTTGACCTGCCGTTTGAACCGGTGGAGCTGGACGGGCTGCGCGAGGCGGATGTGATCATCTCCATCACCTCGTCGTTTGAGGCGATCCTCAAGGCCGATCAGGTCAGCCCCGGCACCCATCTCGCCTGCATGGGCACCGACACCAAGGGCAAGCAGGAGGTGGACCCGACCCTTCTGACCCGCGCAACCGTCTTTACCGACGAGGTGGCGCAGTCGATCACCATCGGCGAGGCGCAGCACGCGGTGGCTCAGGGGCTGATCACCGAGGGCGACATCCACCAACTCGGCGCGGTGATCAACGGCGCGCATCCGGGGCGGACCTCTGCCGATCAGATCACGCTGTTTGATGGCACCGGCGTCGGCTTGCAGGACCTCGCGGTTGCCGCCTCGGTGGTGGATCTCGCGGTGCAGCAGGGCATCGCCATCGAGGTCGACTTTTAATCAAAGCCCATCACGGCAGCAAAACGCCCCGGCCTCCCCGCCGGGGCGTTTTTATTGCGCCTCCAGATAGGCCTGCCCGCGTTCGGTGATGAAATCCACCAACAGACGCACCTTCGGGTCCTGCAGTTTCTTATGCGGATAAAGACAGCCAAAGCTCGCCGCCATAGGCCGCGCTTCCGGCAGGATCTCCACCAAAGCGCCGCTTTCCAGATGCTCCGCCACCTCAAACAGCGGCTTGTTCACAATGCCCCGGTGATCGAGCGCCCAGTTCAGCAGCACCTCGCTGTCATCCGCGTCATATTTGCCGCTGACTTCGAATTTTCGAAATCCGGCCTCGGTGTTCAGGGTCCAGAAATACTCGGGCGAGCGCGGATAGCGCAGCAGGAGGCAGTTGTGCTTGCCCATCAGGTCCTGCGGCACCCTCGGCGTGCCATACCGCGCCAGATAGGCGGGCGAGGCACAGAGCACCCGCTCCACCCCGGCGATCTTGCGCATCTTGAGGCTGGAGTCGCTGGGCGTGCCGACAAAGAACGCCAGATCAAGCCCATCGGCAAGGATATCCACCCGCCGGTCCGACATTCGCATCTGCACGTCGATCTCTGGGTGCGCCTCAACAAAATCAGGGATCAGCGGCGCGATGATCCGCCGCCCGGCGGCCAGCGGCGCGGTGATTTTCAACGTCCCGCGGGGGTGGCCCGAGAACTGCGCAACAACGCCCTCCGCCTCCTCCACTACCTCCAGAATCTTCAAGGCTTCGAGGTAGAATCGTTTGCCCGCCTCGGTCGGCGTCAGCGAACGCGTGGTGCGATTGAACAGCCGCACACCCAGATGTTCCTCCAATTCCTTGATGCGTTTGCTGGCCACGGCGGGCGTCAGACGCACGTCGCGCCCGCCCGATGTGATGCTGCCCAGCTCCACCACCCGGCAGAACAGACGCAGGCTCTCCATATAAGCCATTCTAAAACCTCGATTGTTGCACCGCACCCGGCATAGCGCGGATTTGCGCCCCGGATTATCAACACATCGTTGAAAGTATTTCGCGAAGCCTACCATATTTCAGGGCAGTCGAAAGGGATACTCTCTGCTCCACGCCCAAAAGGCCGGGCAGACTAGGGAGGATCAATGGCTCATCAACACGACATCCGCTTTCTTCTGAACGGAGAGGAAAAGCGCATATCCGATGTGAAGGCGACGCTGACCCTCCTGGATTACCTGCGGATAGACCAGCGGCTGACCGGCAGCAAGGAAGGCTGCGCCGAGGGCGATTGCGGCGCCTGCACCGTGCTGGTGGGCCGCCTGCATCAAGGGGGCCTGCGGTACGAGACGGTGAATGCCTGCATCCGTTTTCTGGCCTCGCTCAATGGCTGCCATATCGTCACCATCGAACATCTCTCCGGCCCGCAAGGGCGCCTGCACCCGGTGCAACAGGCGATGGTGGAGTATCACGGCAGCCAATGCGGCTTTTGCACGCCGGGCTTTGTGATGTCGCTTTATGCGCTGTGGATGGGCAATCCGGAACCTTCCGTGCAGGAGGTCGAGACCGCGATCCAAGGCAACCTCTGCCGCTGCACCGGCTACGAGCCGATCGTGAAGGCGGCGATGGCGGTGACCCACTATGGCTCCCCCGCCCATGACCACCTGACGCGCGAGCGTTCGGAGGTGACCGCCCGCCTGATGGCCTTGCGGCCAAAGACCCGCATCGTCACCGGCCCCGAGGACGACCGCGCCATCCTGCCCGCCGATGTGGCGGATCTCGCGCAGGTTCTGGCGGAAAACCCGAAGGCGACGATCGTGGCAGGCTCCACCGATGTGGGCCTTTGGGTTACCAAATTCATGCGCCCGATCTCGCCGGTGGTTTTCATAACCCATCTGGAGGGGCTGAAGACCATCGAGCTCAGCGCCGACAGTCTGACCCTCGGCGCCGGCGTCACCTACTCCGAAAGCGAGGCGGCGATCCGCGAGGCCTTCCCGCACTTGGGTGCCTATTGGGACCGCATCGCCGGCTGGCAGGTGCGCAATATGGGCACCATTGGCGGCAATATCGCCAATGGCTCGCCCATCGGGGACACGCCGCCGGTGCTGATCGCGCTCGGGGCCGAGGTACTGCTGCAAAGCGTGCGGGGCATCCGCATCCTGCCGCTCGAAGACTTCTTCATCGCCTATGGCAAGCAGGACCGCCAGCCCGGCGACTTTGTCTCCGCCATCCGCATTCCCCGCGCCAAAGCGGGCCAGATCGACGCCGCCTACAAGATCTCCAAACGCCGGGACGAGGATATCTCCTCCGTCGCCGCCGGGATCAGTGTCACCGTCGAAGGCGGCAGGATCACCGCCGCGCGTCTGGCCTATGGTGGCATGGCGGCCACACCGAAACGCGCCACCGGGGCCGAGACCGCGCTGGTCGGCCAGCCCTTCACCGCCGCGACATTTGACGCCGCAGCAGAGGCGCTGAAGGGCGATTTCACCCCGCTCAGCGATTGGCGCGCCAGTGCCGACTACCGGATCACCGTCGCGGCCAACCTCTTGCGCCGCTTCTACCTGGAACAGAGCAGCCCCGCAGACGCGCCCGTGCGTCTGGCCATCGCCTGAGGGAGGAGAGCGAGATGAAAGACCTGAACACCACCCCCGAAGGCAACCCGCAGATCAAGGGTGCCGCCCATCAGAACCTGCAGCACGACAGCGCCATCAAGCAGGTGCAGGGCCGCGCCGATTACACCGACGACATCCCCGAGCCCGCAGGCACCCTGCACGCCTATCTTGGCGTCTCCACCGTCGCCCATGCGAACATCCGCGGCATGGACCTGTCTGCGGTGCGCGCCGCACCCGGCGTCGTCACTGTGCTCACCGCCGAGGATATCCCCGGCGTCAATGACGTCAGCCCCACCGGCAAACATGACGAGCCTGTGTTTCCGACCGAGAAGGTGGAATTCCACGGCCAGCCCCTCTTTGCGGTGATCGCCGAGACCCGCGATCTGGCCCGCCGCGCCGCCGAACTGGCCAACGTGGACTACGAGGTGCTGCCCCATGCCATCGACGCGGTCTCTGCGCGGCTTGCAGGCATGCCGATGGTCACCGACCCGCTGAAGCTGGAACGCGGTGACGTGGACAACAGCCTGTCCGAGGCGCCGCACCGCCTGCGTGGGCGCATCACGGTCGGCGGGCAGGATCACATGTATCTCGAAGGCCATATCGCCTTTGCCATCCCGGGCGAGGATGACGATGTGGTGGTGCATTGCTCCACCCAGCACCCGAGCGAGGCGCAGCATATGGTGGCCCATGTGCTCGGCGTGCCCTCCAATGCCGTGGTGGTGAACGTGCGCCGTATGGGCGGCGGCTTTGGCGGCAAGGAAAGCCAGATGAACCTCTTCTGCGCCGTGGCCGCCATCGGGGCAAAGAAACTGAACCGCCCGGTGAAAATCCGCCCCGACCGCGATCAGGACATGACCGCGACCGGCAAGCGGCATGACTTTGTGATCGACTATGATCTGGGCTTTGACGGCGAGGGGCGCATTCAGGCGGTGGACAGCCAGTTTGCCGCGCGCTGCGGCTATTCCTCCGACCTCTCCGGCCCGGTCACCGACCGCGCGCTGTTTCATGCGGACAATGCCTATTTCTACCCCAACGTCCGGCTCACCTCCTGCCCGCAGAAGACCAATACGGTCTCCAACACCGCCTTTCGCGGCTTTGGCGGTCCGCAGGGCGTGGTCGCCGCCGAGCGGATGATCGAGGAAATCGCCTATGCACTGGGCAAGGACCCGCTGGAGGTGCGCAAGGCGAACTTTTACGGCCAGCCCGGCGATGGCCGCACCCTCACCCCCTATCATCAGGAGGTGGAGGACAATGTGATTGGCCGCATCGTCGAGGAGCTGGAAGAGAGCGCCGACTATCAGGCCCGCCGCGCCGCAATCATCGCCGAGAACGCCAAGGGCGGCATCATCCGCCGCGGCATCGCGCTGACGCCGGTCAAATTCGGCATCTCCTTCACCGCCACCTGGTACAATCAGGCCGGCGCGTTGATCCACATCTACAACGACGGCTCGATCCACCTGAACCACGGCGGCACCGAGATGGGTCAGGGTCTCAACACCAAGGTCGCGCAGGTGGTGGCCGAGGCCTTTCAGGTCGATTTCGACAGCATCAAGATCACCAAGACCACCACGGAGAAGGTGCCGAATACCTCCGCCACCGCAGCCTCGTCCGGCTCGGACCTCAACGGCATGGCGGCGCTGGATGCCGCCGAGCAGATCAAGGCGCGGCTGGTCAAATTCGCCGCCGAGAGCCGCGGCGTAAAGGAAAGCGCGGTGCGCTTTGGCCCCAACCAGATCCGCATCGGCGAGGAGGTCGTCGCCTTCGCCGCCTTCATCCGCGAGGCCTATATGGCGCGGGTGCATCTCTCGGCGGCGGGCTTTTACAAGACGCCCAAGATCCATTGGGACCGCGCGGCGGGCAAGGGGCGGCCGTTTTATTACTACGCCTATGGCGCGTCCTGTTCCGAGGTCGCCATCGACACGCTCACCGGCGAATACCGGGTGGAGCGTACCGACATCCTGCATGACGTGGGCCGCTCGCTGAACCCGATCCTCGACAAGGGGCAGGTCGAGGGCGCCTTTATCCAAGGCATGGGCTGGCTCACCACCGAGGAGCTGTGGTGGGACAAGGAGGGCCGCCTGCGCACCCATGCGCCCTCCACCTACAAGATCCCGCTGGCCTCCGACCGACCCCGCATCTTCAACGTCAATCTCGCCGATTGGTCCGAGAACCGCGAGATGACCATCAAACGCTCCAAGGCGGTGGGCGAGCCGCCCTTCATGCTGGGCATCTCGGTCTTTGAGGCGCTGTCGATGGCGGTGGCCTCGGTGGCCGACTACCGCGAATGCCCGCGTCTCGAGGCCCCCGCCACGCCGGAACGGGTGCTGATGGCGGTCGAACGGCTGAAGGCCGGGGTCTGAAACCATGAGAGAGGCCGCCCGCCTGCGCCAGTTCCTCGACGCCCCCGGCCCGGTGGCAAGCCTGCGGCTCATCCGCGTGCGGGGGTCCTCCCCCCGCAATACGGGCACCGAGATGTTTGTGCGCGCCGAGAGCCTCTGCGGCACCATCGGCGGCGGCCAGCTCGAACACCTCGCCATCGCGGCAGCGCGGGAATTGCTCGCGGCGGGGAACCTCTCGCATCACATGGACGTGCCGCTTGGCCCCGAGATCGGCCAATGCTGCGGCGGGCGGGTGGAGATCGCTCTCACGAGGATGAGCGCCAGCGACAAGGAGCTCGCCCTGCGCGAGGCCGAGGCCCGCGAGGCAGAGCTGCCTGCGGTCTACATCCTCGGGGCCGGCCATGTGGGCCGCGCGCTGGCCGATCTGTTCCAGCACCTGCCGGTGCAAACGGTGCTGATCGACCAGCGGCAGGTGGAGCTCGATCAATGCCACGCCACGGTCGAGCGCCGCCAAAGCGCCATCCCCGAGATCGACGTGATGAACGCCGCCCCCGGCAGCGCCTTCATCGTGCTGACCCATGACCATGGGCTCGATTTCCTTCTGGCCTCCGCCGCCCTGCAAAGGGGCGATGCGGCCTATGTCGGGCTGATCGGCTCGGCCACCAAGCGGGCGAAATTCGCCGCCTGGACCCATGACCACTGCGACGGGCTTTCTGTCGCAGATCTCATCTGCCCCATCGGGGCAGGCGGTAGCCGCGACAAGCGGCCAGCCGTGATCGCCGCCCTTGTGGTGGCCGAAGTGATCACGGCGCTGACCTCTGAAACTGCCGCACAGTGCCCCGCATTCGGGGAGGCTGCCCTGCATATCGCAGCGCAGTAGCAGACCGCCGCGCCCGATTGGGGAGGGAGGAGAACCGCCCCCGACGGCCGGCCATCAAAGGGAGGTCCCCATGAGGGATGGGAGTTATACGTACAAGCTGTTTCACCGCAGCGATTTCAGCGCGTTCTGGGCGCTGTTCACCGACAATCTGATCAACCTGATGGTGCTGGCGGGCGTCTGCCAGTTCGTCTTCCAGATGCCCGCCGAGATCGTCTATGGCCGCATCGTACCCGGCGCCGCCGTGGCCATTCTGGCGGGCATCATCGCCTATGTGGGACTGGCCAAACGCGCCGCCGCCCGCCATGGCCGCGATGTCACCGCGATGCCCTATGGCATCTCGACCCCGGTGATGTTCGTCTATCTCTTCGGCGTGATCGGCCCGATCTACTGGGCCACCAATGACCCGGTTCTGGCCTGGCAGGTGGGCATTGGTGCGGGCTTCATGGGTGGCATCGTCGCCGCCTTCGGCGCGGTGATCGGCCCTTGGCTGAAACGGGTCACCCCGCGCGCAGGCATGCTCGGCACCCTTTGCGGCATTGCGCTGGTCTTCATCGGAACCGTGCCCCTGGCCACGGTCTTTGAGGA
This sequence comes from uncultured Paracoccaceae bacterium, assembly GCA_937146765.1. GTDB lineage: Bacteria > Pseudomonadota > Alphaproteobacteria > Rhodobacterales > Rhodobacteraceae > Epibacterium. The sequence goes on from CAKZRP010000007.1 coordinate 132,522, forward strand.
TCCCTTTGTCGGCTTTGCCTCGATGATCATCATCCTCTGGGGTCTGGTCGGCCAGTTCCGCCTGCCCTTCAACATTCCCGCCGGTCTCTTGGCGCTGATCGTCGGCACCGTGGTGGCGCTTGGCATGGGCACCGCCCGCCTCTCGGTCGAGGGGATCGGCTTTTACCCGCCGCTGCCCTATATCGGCGACCTGGTGGCGGGGATCCAGTATCTCTTCGCCAACCCCGAACTGTTCCTCGTTCTGGTGCCGGTGCAGATCTACAACTTCATCGAGACGATGAACAACGTCGAGAGCGCCGAGGCGGCGGGCGACCACTACCCGGTGGCCACCTGCCAGATCACCGACGGGCTCGGCACGATGATCGGCGCGGTCTTCGGCTCGCCCTTCCCCACCACCGCCTATATCGGTCACCCCGCCTACAAGAAGATGGGCGCCCGCGCCGGTTACATCATCGGTGTCGGCACGGTGATCCCGCTTGCGGCGATCTTCGGCCTGCTTGCCTGCCTCAACAGCCTGATCCCGGTGGCGGCGGCGGCGCCGGTGCTGGTCTTCGTGGCGCTGAGCCTGATCACCAATACCGCCCATTCGGTAAAGACCGACCACATGGCGGCAGTGACCATCGCGATGATGCCGCATGTCTCCGCCTTCCTGATGGTGAAATGGGCCGCGATGCTGGGTGCGCTTGGGACCGTCGGCGTGGCCGCCCTGCCGCAACTCGGAGATCCGGCGCTGACCGCGGCCCTGTTGCAGCAGGGGGCGCATTTCACCGGCCACCTTGCCCTGTCGCAGGGGGCGATCCTGACCGGGCTGATCTGGGGCGCGATTGTCGCCAGCGTCATCGACGGCAACTTCCGCAATGCCGGAGGCTTTGCCCTCGCGGCGGCGGTGATGTCGGCGATCGGGGTGATCCATGGGGCCAGCCTGCATTGGCCGACGCTGACCGGCGTCTCCGCCGGCTATCTGATCGCCGCCGGCTTCCTGCTGATCTATCCGATCTTCCACAAGGACCACACCGCGCAGGAGACGGAGGAGGACAGCCGTCCCGACCCCCAGCCCCAGACCCAGCCCCAGACCCAGCCCGCCGAGTGACGGGCCCGATACCGCACTGACCCACTCGGGCCGACGACCTCGGCCCGGGCCCCACCGCCGGCTCGCACTCTGATCGCACCCCTGTCGCGTTTTCGTCGCACTCTGGCGGCCTCCTGCCCGTGGCAACAGGGCGCTGCCCTCTCGGCGCGGCGCGCGCGGGCGCTCAGAGGCGCAGAGCATAGAGCCGACGCGCCGCCCCCTGTCGTCAATCCGCTCCGCCCCCGCCGCGCCGCAACCGCCACCTCTCTCCGGGATCAGACCGGCGCGGACGGCGCCCGGCCCTGATCGCAAAACAGGCAAGCGCCCGGCCGCAGCGCGCCCTTTGCGGCGCGGGCAAAGATCGCGCTAGGAGGCTGGCCTCTGCCTGTGGCATAAGGCGGCGAACCCCGGTGGCCTCGCCCGATGTGATCGGACCCGCCACCTGCGCCTCGCCCTCGGCGCCGACCAGAGTGGCATTTGTGCGGGTCAGCCCCCATGCTTTTTGATTTAGGCCCTTCCGCGCCCCTCGGCGCGCTCCTTCTGGTGGGGGCGGTTTTTGCCTTATTTCTCAGCGAACGCTTTGCCGCCGAGGTCACCGCGCTTGGCGGTGTCGCCCTGGCGCTCCTGTTCGGGCTGGTCAGCACTGACGACGTGCTGAAAGCCCTCAGCAACCCCGCCCCCGCCACCATCGGCGCCATGTTCGTGCTCAGCGCCGCGCTGGTGCGCACCGGCGTGCTGGAAGAGGTGGCCGAAGGCCTCGGCCGCGGCATGGCCCGCCATCCCCGCCGCACCATCGTGATGTTCTTTGCCCTGGCGGCGCTGGCCTCCGCCTTCATGAACAACACGCCGGTGGTGATGATCCTGATCCCGGTGGTGATCGGCCTCGCCCGCCAGCTCGGCACCAGCGCCTCGCGCTTTTTGATGCCGCTCAGCTTCGTGGTGATCATGGGCGGCACCTGCACCCTGATCGGCACCTCCACCAACCTCCTGGTGGATGGGGTGGCCCGCGACCTCGGCCTGCCCGCCTTCTCGCTGCTGGAGATCGCGCCCCTGGGCCTTGCGCTGGGGCTGGGGGGATCGCTCTTTCTGAGCCTCGCCGCGCCGCGCCTCTTGCCCGACCGCAGCCCGCTCGGCGACAGCGAGGTGCTGGGCGCGCGGCGCAGCTGGCAGGTGGAGGTCTTCGTGCCCGCCGGCTCGCCGCTGATCGGCCGCCCCCCGCGCGAGGTGGCCGAGTTCCGCCGCAGCGGCACCCGCCTCGTCGACCTCATCCGCGAGGATGTCTCGCTGCGCCGCGCCCTCTCCGAGGTGGTGTTGGCCGCCGGCGACCGGGTGGTGCTGCATACCTCCGACAATGAGGTGATCGGCCTGCGCGACACCCCCGGCAAGGGTCTGGCCATCGCCGGGTTCGAACCCGCCAATGCGCGCCGCCATCAGGTGGTCGAAGCGCTGGTGAAGGACCGCAAGGGCGCCTTTGGCGACCTCGGCTGGCGCCGCAGCCACGGGGTCTATCCCATTGCGGTGCACCGGCAGGGCAGCGCCGTGGACATCAGCGACGAGAGCCTCGAACTGCGCCCCGGCGACACCGTGCTGCTGGACGGCCCCGCCGAGAGCATCACCCGTCTCGCCCGCGACGAGGACCTGATCCTGCTCGCCCCGATGCAGGCCCGCGCCTTCCGCCGCACCAAGGCACCTATCGCGCTGGCGGTGCTGGCGCTGGTGGTGATCGGCGCGGCGCTGGAACTGGCCCCGATCCTGCCGCTGGCGATCATCGGCGCGGCGGTGGTGCTGCTCACCCGCTGCGTGGAGCCGGACGAAGGGCTAGGCGCCATCGACGGGCGGCTCTTGCTGCTGATCGTCTCCATGCTGGTGCTCGGCACCGCGATGGACCGCAGCGGTGCCATGCAGCTCATCGTCGACAGCCTGTCCGGCCCGCTCGGCCATCTGAGCCCGGTGCTGGCGCTGGCGCTGATCTACGCGGTGACCTCGGTGCTGACCGAGGTGGTCACCAACAACGCGGTGGCGGTCATCATGACCCCGGTTGCGGTTGGGGTGGCGACCAGCCTCGGCCTTGATCCGCGCGCCTTCGTGGTGGTGGTGATGTTCGGCGCCAGCGCCAGTTTCGCCACCCCCATCGGCTATCAGACCAATACCATGGTCTATAACGCCGGCGGCTACCGCTTCACCGACTTCCTGCGCCTCGGCCTGCCGATGAACATCATCGCCGGGATCATCACCGTGCTGCTGGCGCCGGTGTTCTGGCCCCTCCAGCCCTGACGCCTGACGCCTGACGCAGGCCGCCTGCCCGGAACGCCCTTTGGCGCTTTCCGGGCAGGCAGCCTCTCCCCTCAGGGCATCAGCCACCAGAGGTAGCTGCCATAGCCGGCCAGCAGCACCGCCCCCTCGCGGCGGCCGATGCGCAGCCCGGTGGCGGCAAAGACCACCAGCAGCAGCGAGACCGCCACCATCAGCGGCGCGTCGAAGCCCACCAGCTCGGCCGGAACCGCCCCCGGCGCGATCAGCGCCGTGGCACCGCCAATGCCGAGAAGGTTGTAGATATTGGAGCCGACCACATTGCCAAAGGCCACGTCGCCCTGCCGCCGCAGCGCCGCGATGACCGAGGTCACCAGCTCCGGCATCGAGGTGCCCACCGCCACGATGGTCAGGCCGATCACCGTCTCGCTGACGCCAAAGCCGCGCGCCAGCGCCACCGCGCCGCTGACGAGGAAGGATCCCCCCGCCACCACCAGCGCCAGACCGCCAAGCGCGATCAGCAGCGGCGCGACCAGCCCGCCCGCCGCGCCGGTCGGGCGCAGGCCCGGATCCGCCGCCATCAGCGCTTCGCTCTTGTCATGCACCGCGCCCTCGGCCGCCACCTGCCGCTCCTGCCGGATCACCAGCCAGAGGTAGGTGCCCAGCACCACCAGGAGACCCGCGCCCAGGGCCCGGCCCATCGGCATCACCATGGCCAGCAGGGTGAACCCCGCCGCCACCGCCAGCATCACCCCGGCATCGCGCCGCAGCGCAGCCGCCGTCACCAGCACCGGACACAACAGCGCCGACACCCCTGCGATCAGCAGGATATTGGCGATATTCGAGCCGATGATATTGCCGTAGGCAATCCCCGGCGCGCCGGACAGCCCGGCCTGCACCGAGGTCACCAGCTCCGGCATCGACGTGCCAAAACCCACCAGCGTCAGCCCGATCACCAGCGGCGACATCCCCAACCGCTCGGCCACCCGCACCGCCCCCCGGACGAGCAGCTCGCCGCCCGCCACCAGAAGAACCAGCCCCAGCAGGAGCGGCCCCCAAGTCTCCATCATGTCCTGTCTCCCATCCGCAGGAACATCTGCCTGCGCAGCCCCGCAGGTGGCGATCCGTCCCGGGCCTTTCAATGACCTAGGCGGACTATCTTTTTGCCCGCCTTGCACGGCCCCGCCCCACCGGCGTCGGCGCGGGTCAGTCGCCGCTCCGTCGGCAGCGGTCCTGTCCCCTGGCCCGCTCGCACAGAGCCTGTGCAGCACCACGGATTGTCCCTGCCCCGGCCGCCTCTTAGGTTGGCACCGTTGAAACCTTCCCAAAGGCCCCCTGTGATGAAAAAGATCGGTTTTCTCTCCTTCGGCCATTGGTCGCCCGAACGCGGCTCCAACGTGCGCTCGGCCTCCGATGTGCTGCTGCAATCCATCGACCTCGCCGTTGCGGCCGAGGAGCTGGGGCTGGATGGCGCCTATTTCCGCGTCCACCACTTTGCCCGCCAACTGGCCTCGCCCTTCCCGCTGCTGGCCGCTGCCGGGGCCAAGACCTCGAAGATCGAGCTGGGCACCGGGGTCATCGACATGCGCTACGAGAACCCGATGTATATGGTCGAGGACGCCAGCGCCGCCGACCTCATCGCCGGGGGGCGTCTGCAACTGGGCATCAGCCGCGGCTCGCCCGAGCAGGTGATCGACGGCTGGCGCCACTTCGGCTATCAGCCGGGCGAGGACGAGGATGCCTCGGATATGGCGCGCCGCCATGCGATGATCTTTCTTGAGCATCTGAAGGGTGAAGGCTTTGCCGAGCCGAACCCCAATCCGATGTTCCCGAACCCGCCGGGCCTGCTGCGGCTGGAACCCCATGCGCCGGGTCTGCGCGACCGCATCTGGTGGGGAGCGGGCTCGAATGCGACCGCCGTCTGGGCCGCCAAGATGGGGATGAACCTGCAAAGCTCGACCCTGAAGGACGACGAGAATGGCAAGCCCTTCCACGTGCAGCAGGCCGAACAGATCCGCGCCTATCGCGCCGCCTGGGAGGCCGCTGGTCACGACCGCAGCCCGCGCGTCTCGGTCAGCCGTTCGATATTTGCGCTGATGAACGACACCGACCGGATGTATTTTGGTCGCGGCGGCAAGGAGCGCGACCAGATCGGCATGATCGACGCCAATACCCGCGCCATCTTTGGTCGTGGCTATGCGGCGGAGCCCGACAAGCTGATCGAGGAGCTGCGCAGCGACGAGGCGATTGCCGAGGCGGATACGCTCCTCCTCACGGTGCCGAACATGCTGGGCGTCGATTACAACGCCCATGTGATCGAAAGCATCCTGACCCATGTGGCCCCGGCGCTCGGCTGGCGGTAAGAGGCTACAAACACGACGGAAAAAGGCCCCGGAGCGCATGCTCCGGGGCCTTTTCCATGACCTGATAACGGGGAGGAGGACGTTACAGGATCTTCTTGCGCAGGTAGGAGGAGACCACCTCGCCAAAGACCACCAGCGCAAGGATGGTCAGCAGAACCATCGACACTTCGGGCCAGTTGAAGGTGTCAATCGCACCCTGCAGGATCATCCCGATGCCGCCGGCCCCCACGAGGCCCAGCACGGTGGATTCCCGCAGGTTGATGTCCCAGCGCAGGATCGCCACGGCAAAGAAGGCAGGCATCACTTGCGGCACGATGGCATAAAGCACGATCTTGAACCGCGAGGCGCCGCAGGCCTCCAGCGCCTCGACGGGTTTGCGGTCGATCTCCTCGATTGCCTCGCCCAGAAGCTTGCCGAGAAAGCCGATGGAGCGGAACATGATCGCCACGATCCCCGCCACGATGCCGGGGCCAAAGATGGCCACGAACAGCAGCGCCCAGATGATGGTATTCACCGACCGCGAGGAGACGAGGATGAACCGCCCCACCCAGAGGGCGAACCTGTTCGGCGTGGTGTTCTGCGCCGCGATATAGGCGACGGGCAGAGAGACAACGATGGCGATCAGCGTCGCCAGCGTGGCGATGTTCACCGTCTGCCAGATCGCCTCCAGAATGGTCGGCAGGTTGCTGGGATCGGGCGGCATCATGCGGCCAAAGAGATCGGCCATCTGTTCCGGCGAGTCCCAGACCCATGCCCAGATCACGTCGATGCTGCTCAGCGCCCAGGCGACGATCAACAGGGTGAGGGCAAAGCCGCCGTAGCGCATCACGCGTTGGCGCAGGGTGAACCGGGACCAGCTGTCCAGCGTTTGGGTCAGTGATTGGCTGGTCATCATGCAATCCGCTTCCTGATAAATCCGCTTGCCGCCTCGGAGAGGAGGATCACGCCGACGATGACCATGGTGATCGCCAGAGCAAAGTCATAGTCGTAGCGGCCAAAGGCATTGGCCAGCGTCGCGCCGATCCCACCGGCCCCCACGATGCCCACCACGGCGGAGGCGCGCAGGTTGCTGTCGAGCTGATAGATGCCAAGGCCGACGAGGCGCGGCATGATCTGCGGCATCACCGCATAGGCCAGCGTCGCGATGAATCCCGCCCCGGCAGAGCGCATCGCCTCCACCTGGCCAAAGTCGATCTCCTCGATCCGTTCCGCCAGCAGTTTCGCAACGAAACCGACCGAATAGACCACCAAAGTCAGCGCCCCGGCAAAGGGACCAAAGCCCACCGCTTTGACAAAGATGATCGCCACGATCACCGGGTGGAAGCTGCGCGCCACGATGATGATGCCGCGCCCAAGGAGGTAGATCGGCTTTGCCGCGATATTGCCCGCCGCCATAAAGGCCAAGGGCACCGACAGAAGAATGCCGCCCACGGTGGCGAGGATGGCGATCTTCAGGCTCTCCATAAAGCCATCAATCAGCAGGCCCGTGCGTTCAAAACTCGGCGGGAAGGCTCCGTTGAAGATGCGTTGTGCCCGGGTCAGACCGTCCGAGACGCGATCCCAGTCGATCGGCAGGGTGGCAAGCGTGACGACGACATAGGTCGCCACCGCCGCATAAAGCCCGTAGCGCAGCACCGGGTTGGCGATGAAGGGCGGTTTCTTCCAAGTGTCCCTGACCGTGCTCATGCCGCTGCCCCGACCTGCGCGCGATCCTCGGCCGGCACGCCGGCGTAGATCTCGTCCATCTCCGCCTTGCCAAGCGCGGCAGGCTGGTTGTCGAAAATGATCCGCCCGTAACGCATCCCCACGATGCGGTCGCTGAATTCCTTCGCCTCGGTCACGTTGTGGATGTTGATGATGACGGGCAGCTTCAACTCGCTCGCCAGATCGCGCAAGAGCGTCATGATCTGTTCCGAGGTCTTGGGGTCGAGCGAGGCGGTGGGTTCATCCGCCAGCAGGATCTCCGGGCGCTGCATCAGGGCGCGCACCACGCCGACCCGCTGACGCTCGCCCCCGGACAGCTCGTCGGCGCGTTTGTTGGCGTAATGGGCGATGCCCACCCGCTCCATCAACTCGTAGGCATGGCGGATATCCTCGCGCGGATAGCGCCGGGTCAGCGCCGCCCAGGTGGAGATATAGCCCAGTCGCCCGGACTGCACATTCTCCATCACCGTCAGCCGGTCGATGAGGTTGAAGCTCTGGAAGACCATGCCAATCCGCCGCCGCGCAGTGCGCAATTCGCGGCCCTTCAGCTTAGTGAAATCGGTGCCGTTGAGGTCGACGGTGCCGGAGGTCGGCTCCACCAGACGGTTGATACAGCGCAACAGCGTGCTCTTGCCCGCGCCCGAAGAGCCGATGACCGAAGTCAGCTGATCGCCCTCGACCCTTAGGTCCAGTTCCTTCAGCACCGGATCGCCCGACCCGTAGCGTTTGGTGAGTTTTGTGATGGTGAGCATGACGGTCTCCCGGACATAGCACGGCCCTGCCTCTGCCGCGATGCCCTCTGGTACAGTGTCTGGCACTGGGGACAGAGACGCGCGCAGGGCCGCGAAAGGCGCCCGGTCGACCTATGGTGACCGGGCTGGTTCGATTGTGAAGGGGGTTAGTTCCCGGCGAGGCCCTGCGGCGTGTATTCCACCCCGTTGGAGGCCTGGATCTGACGGATCACCGCCCATTGATCCTGATAGGTGATCGGGATGAACTTGCTCACGCCTTCAAACTCGTCACCCAGTTTGGTGCCGGCAAAATCAAAGGAGAAGAAGGCTTCCTTGATCTTTTCCGCCAACTCGGGGTCGAGGTTATGCGCCACGTTGAAGGAGGTGGTCGGGAAAGGATCGCTCTCCCAGATCATCCGCACGTCGGCCGGGTCATAAAGACCGCGTTCCGCCATCCGCTCCACCACTTCGGAGGCCACGGGCGCGGCGTCATAGTCGCCTGCCACCACGCCCAGCATGGATTGGTCGTGCGAGCCGGAATAGATCACCTCGTAATCCTTGTCCGGCTCAACGCCCAGACCCGGGAACAGCGCGCGCGGCGCCTGGTTGCCGGAGTTGGAGGTCGGCGAGGTATGCGCAACGCGACGGCCCGCAAGATCCTTCATCTCCTGGATTTCGCTATCCGCCTGGGTGAAGACCTGCAGCTTATAGCCGAACTGACCGTCCTCGGCGCCCATGATCGCAAAGGGCACCGCCCCGGCGAGGTTCACCGCAAAAGGTGTCGGCCCGGTGGAGAAGCCTGCGACATGCAGACGACCGGAGCGCATCGCCTCAACCTCGGCAGAGTTCGACTGCACCGCGAAGAACTGCACATCCTTGCCGGTCACCTCGGAAAGATGCGCGATGAAGGGCTCCCAGATATCGGCATAGACCGCCGGGTCCTCGACCGGGGTATAGGCAAAGACCAGCGTGTCGGGGTTGCTGAGCTGCGCGGGGTCGGTCGGCGTATCCGCCACCAGATCGCCATTGGCATCGCAATAGAGCACGTCGAGCGCGCCACGCTCCGCGCAGTCCTCGGCGGCGGCGGCTGCAAATGCGCTCAGCGACAGAGCGCCCAGTGCCGTTGCGGCACGGGTGAAAATCTTCGTCATGGTATCCTCCCTTGATACGCCTGGCCTGCCGGTTTCCTCCCCGGTCGATACAGGCGCTGACCCTGTTACGATAGGGGGGCGCGCGGCGGTGATGCGAGCCGCGTTCTGTTAACGAAACCTGCCGGGAGGCGCTTTCCTGTTAACAGTATTACAATCCCCGCCAGATCCCCTTAAACCCGATCCCGATTTGAGGCACTCATAGGGGCGTGCGGCGCCCCCAAGCGACCTCACAGCCGCAGGTGACAGGAGGAGGTTCACATGCAGGCAGGCCGGACAGAGCCGCTCATCGCCATTGTCGACGATGATCCAAACATGCGTGACACGCTCTCTGCCCTGATGCGGGACAGCGGGTTTGACGCTGTTTGCTGCGCCGATATCCCCGCCTTTCACGCGCTTGGCGACCCGCCCCCCGTCGATCTGGCGCTCATTGACCTGCGGCTGCGCGGCGAGTCTGGTCTGACGCTGGCGATCCACATCCGCGAGCGCTACGAGATCCCCATCGTGATGCTGACCGGCGTGGGGGACGAGATCGACAAGATCATCGGGCTCGAGACCGGGGCAGATGATTACATGATCAAGCCCTTCAACCCGCGCGAGCTGGTCGCCCGCATCCGCGCCGTGCTGCGCCGCTATGGTCACGGCACCGCCCGCCCCAGCGCCAACCCGGGACAAGAGATCGCCTTTGGCGCGCTCAAGATCGACGTGCAGTCCCGGCGGCTTCTGGATGCGGAGGGCGAGGAAATCCCGCTCACCAATGCGGAATACCGCCTGCTGGAATACTTCGCCCGCAACCCGGATCGGGTGATCCCGCGCCCTGAACTGCTGGAGGAGCTGGGCTCCGATATGCAACGCTACGTGGACCGCACCATCGACGTGCTGATCCTGCGCCTGCGCCGCAAGATCGAACCGGTGCCCTCGAAACCCATGCATCTGCAAACCCGCCGGGCGCAGGGCTATGTCTTTCAGCTGTCGGGCAGCTGACCATGCTCTCGGCGCTCTCGGTCCGGTTTCGTCTGTCTGCCGCGATTGCGGTGCTCTTCGGGCTCATTCTGCTGGTCAGCCTGATTGGCATGCGGGTGTTAAATCGCACCGAGACTTGGATGAACGTGCTGCATCAGGAGACCCTGGCCGAGGTCTCCGACGCGCTGGACCTGTCGCGCAGTGCTGCTGATCTCGCTACCTCCGCACCCTTCCTCTATGCGCTCTTCCCGCCCTTCCAGCTCGAACAGGAGGCGCAAAAGGTCCGCGACACTCTGGCTCGGATCGAGGCCCACGCGGCGGGGGATCCGACGCTGGAACTGCCCCTCGCCCGGCTGCGGCTGGCGATCAGCGACCTCACCACCGCGCTGGCGCCACAAGCGGCGCGCAAATCCGACCTCACCGCCATCGACCGCGATCTGCAAAGGTTGCACGCCCGCGCCCGCCGGCAGTCAGGCGAGACCTCGCACCCGCTGGCGGAGCGCGAGGTTTGGGCTGAGCTCCAACAGCTGACCGCCAGCGCCATCGCAGCCGGGCGGGCCAGTGCCTTGATTGAACTTGGGGAATTCACCCGCCAGTACATGACCACCCGCGACCGGCTTGCCCCCCGGCTGGGGCCCGCCCATCAGCCGACCTATGACGAGATCCAAGCCGCCCTGATCCGCTCCGACAGCCTCTTTGTGCTGAAACACCGCGAGATCGCCGCGCAACTCGACGCCGAAAACGCCCTCTTCCGCATCCGTCAGGAGGCCGCCCGCATCTCCACCTATGCCGAGGAGAAGGTCGCGCAGGCCGAGGCGCGCCTGTCGCAGGCCCGCACCGAAACCTCGAACAACCTCGGCTTTGCCAAGAACTCCTTCCTCGCCCTCACCCTGATGAGCCTTTTGGTCGCCGTCACCTCCTCCGCCTATGTGTCGAACCATGTGGCCAAGAACCTGCGCCGGATTGCCGATGCGATGCGCAAACTGGCCGCCGGCGATCACCGCAGCGACCTGCCGCGCGCGCGGGTCAGCGGCGATGAGATCGGCCAGCTCTTTGCCGCCTTTCAGGTGTTCCGCGACAATGCCCGCAAGCTGGACCGCCGCACCGGCGAAATCCGCCGTCAGAACGCGCTGTTTTCACGGGTCTTTCGCAATATCAAGGACGGCATCGCCATCACCGGCGCCTCGGGCCGGATCGAGGCGGAGAACGACAAGCTGCGCGCGCTCTTGCGCCTGCCCGCCTCTGATGGTGCCCCCAGCGACATGGCGCGGCTCATCGCCCGTTCCGCCTTTACCCGGCAGGCCACCGCCGGCGAGCGCGGCGGGTTTGAGGAATATGCCGACGCCGCCGGCCATGTGCTGGAGCTGCGTCACTCCCCCCTGCCCGATGGCGGCGCGGTCTGGCTGCTGTCTGAAACCACCGAGCGCAAACGGATTGACGAGCGGCTGGAGGAAATTCGCCGGGTCGAGACGCTTGGCAAGGTCACGGGCGAGGTGGCGCATGACTTTGGCAATATCCTCTCCAGCATCTCGGGCAATATGCACCTTCTGGCGGCGGCCTCAGAGGAAGACGCAAGGGCGATCCGCGACCGCATCGGTGCCGCGCTCGACCTTGGGGTGTCACTGACCGAACGCCTGCTCGCCTTTGCCCGCAAACAACATCTGGAGCCGCAGGTGACCGATGTGGCGCAGCTGGTCGAAGGGGTCAGCGACCTGTTGGAAATTGCCCTGCCCGAACATGTCGCGCTGGACATCGTGGTGCCGCCCGCGCCCGTACTTGCCCGCATCGACCCCGGCCAATTGGAAAGCGCCATCCTCAACCTCTGCGTCAACGCCGGCCAAGCGATTGCCGAAGTGGGCGACATCCGCATCACCGTGCGCCAGACCCCAGAAGGCGGCGCCGAGGTGGAGATCGCCGACACCGGCTGCGGTATGGCGCCTGAGGTGCTGAGCCACGCGACCGAGCCGTTTTTCACCGCCCGCGCCGATGGCAGCGGCACCGGGCTTGGGCTCTCGATGGTGGATGGCTTTGTGCATCAATCGGGCGGCGAGATGGCGCTGGCCTCCACCCCCGGCGCGGGCACCACGGTCACCCTGACCTTCCCGCCCCTGCCGGTGGAGCCACAATACGCCGCCCTTCAGGGTCACGCGCTGGTGGTCGATGATGACGCGACCTATCTCGAAGCCGCCGCCGCCGCGCTGGAAAGCTTCGGCCTCACCGTCACCCGTGCGGCCAGTTTCGAGGAGGCCGCCAAGAGGATCCGGGATCTCGCCGACCTCGACCTCCTGCTCAGCGACCTCAACCTCGACCGCGGCACCTCCGGCTGGGATCTCGCCGCCCTGACCCAAACCACCCATCCGAAGGCGCGCCTGCTGGTGATGTCGACCCGGCGGCTCGAATCCCCCCCGCCCGGGCTGCGGGCGCAGACCCTGGCCAAACCGCTGTCAGAGCCGGAATTGCGCCGCCTTCTTTCCCCGGATGAGGAGGCCCCCTGCCCTTAACCCCTTGTTCCGCAAGGCTTCAGCCTGGCGATCACGCAGCGTCACGATTAAAATGGATTATGGATACATTATCCTGTATCTCTCCACCTATTGCCTCCATCCGCCCGATGGACACCCTTCTGGAGAGATCGCCATGTCGCCCACCGTCTTCACCGGCACCATGCCCGCCCTGATGACCCCCTGCACCGCCGACCGGCGTCCGAATTTCGACGCGCTGGTCAAGAAGGGCGAGGAGATGATCGCCGCCGGCATGTCCGCCGTGGTCTATTGCGGCTCGATGGGGGATTGGCCGCTCCTGACCGACGAACAGCGCATGGAAGGGGTCGCCCGCCTCGTGGCCGCCGGCCTGCCGGTTGTCGTGGGCACCGGCGCGATCAACACCAGATCCGCCGTGGCCCATGCCGCCCATGCGCAGGAGGTCGGGGCCGTGGGCCTCATGGTGATCCCGCGCGTGCTGTCGCGCGGCACCTCGGTCGCGGCGCAAAGGAACCACTTCAAGGCCATCCTCGACGCCGCGCCAAAGACCCCGGCGATCATCTACAACAGCCCCTACTATGGCTTTGCCACGCGCGCCGACCTGTTCTTTGCCCTGCGCGCCGAGCACAAGAACCTCATCGGCTTCAAGGAGTTCGGCGGCAAGGACGACCTGCGCTACGCGGCCGAACACATCACCAGCCAGGACGATCAGGTGACGCTGATGGTCGGGGTCGATACCGAGGTCTACCACGGTTTTGTCAATTGCGGTGCCACCGGCTCGATCACCGGCATCGGCTGCGCCCTGCCGCGCGAGGCGCTCTTGCTCGCGCGCCTGTCGCAACGCGCGGCCGCAGGCCATGCCGAGGCTCGCCTGCGCGCGCAGGAGCTGACCGAGGCGATCCATGTGCTCTCCACCTTCGACGAAGGCCCGGATCTGGTGCTCTATTACAAATACCTCCTCGTGCTGAACGGCGAAGAGGAATACCGCCTGCATTTCAACGAGACCGACGAGCTGTCGGACGCGCAGCGCACCTATTGCGAACAGCAATACCGCCTGTTCCGCAGCTGGTTTGCCGATTGGAGCGCGCAGGGCGGGGTGATCGCCGAATGCATGTAGTCGACAGCCATACCGGCGGCGAGCCGACGCGGGTGATCTTGGACGGTGGGCCGGACCTTGGGTCTGGCTCGCTGGCGGAGCGCGCCCAAAGGCTCGCGCGCGATCACATGGCCTTCTGCAACGCGGTGCTGCGCGAACCGCGCGGCCAGCCCGCCATGGTGGGCGCCTTGCTGGTCGAGCCGGAGGATGCCAGCTGCGTCACCGGGGTGATCTATTTCGACGCGGGCGCGGTTCTGGGCATGTGTGGTCACGGCACCATCGGCCTTGCGGTCACTTTGGGCTATCTCGGCGTGATTACTCCCGGGTGCCATCGGATCGAGACCCCGGCGGGCGTGGTCACCGTCGCGCTGGAGGATGAGTCCACCGTCACCGTCACCAATGTCGAAAGCCGCCGCATCCAGCGTGCCGCCGAGGTGCGGATGGGCGATGGCAGCACCGTCACCGGCGATGTGGCCTATGGCGGCAACTGGTTCCTGATCGTGGAGCCGAGCCCGCTGCCCCTGGTGCCCGCCAATATCGGCGCGCTCACCTGCCTTGCCATCGCGATCCGTACTGCCGCCAATGCGCAAGGGATCGGGGGCGAGTTGGGCCAACCCATTGATCACGTGATCTTTCAGGCCACCTCGCCGACCCCCGGCATTGACGCGCGCAATTTCGTCCTCTGCCCCGATGACACCTACGACCGCTCCCCCTGTGGCACCGGCAGTTCGGCCCGCCTCGCCTGCCTCGCCGCCGATGGGCGTCTCAAACCGGGGCAGGAGATCGTGCAAGAGAGCATCATCGGCTCGCCCTATCGCCTCTCCTACCAGCCGGGGCCGCAGGGCGGCGTGATCCCGTCCCTCACCGGGCAGGCCTTCGTGATGAGTGAGGCGCGGCTCCTCTTCCACCCCGCCGATCCGTTTCGCGCCGGTATCCCGGCCTGAAACGCCCAAGCGGCGCGGCTCCGGAACCAGATCTTGGCTGGCGTCCGCCCCCGAACTTGTGTTTCCTCCTTGCCAGCACAGCCCTCGCCCTCGGAGTCCCGCATGACCCAGACCCAAGACATCCTCGTGATCGGAGCCGGCATCATCGGCATCAGCACCGCGCTGGCCCTGCAGTCGCAGGGCCGTCAGGTCACCGTCCTCGACCGCAAGGGCGTCGCAGGCGAGACCTCGGCGGGCAATGCCGGCGCCTTTGCCTTTCCCGAGGTGGAGCCGCTGGCCACCCCCGGCATCATGCTGAAAGCGCCGAAATGGCTGCTCAATCCCCTGGGGCCGCTGTCGATTCCGCCCGCCTATGCGCTGAAAATCGCGCCCTGGATGCTGCGCTTCTGGCGGGCGAGCTGGCGGGACCGCTACGCGGCAGCCGTCACCGCGCAGGTCGCCCTGATGGCCCATTGCGCCGCCGCCCTGCCGCGCCAGATCGCCGCCACCGCGGGCGAGCACCTGATGATGCGCGACGGCCAGTTGCAGCTCTACGAAGGTGCCCGCGCCTATCGCGCCGCCCTGCCCGCCTGGGAGGTCCGCCGCAGCCATGGCATCCCCTTCGATCTCCTAGAAAGCCCCGGCGCCATTGCCGAGATCCAGCCGGGCCTGTCGCCGCGGTTCACCCATGCCGGCTTTACGCCGAGCTGGCTCAATACCGTGAACCCAAAGGGCTGGACCGAACATCTGGCCAAGGCCTTCACCGCCCGCGGCGGCCAGATCGAGATCGGCGTGGCCCGCGCCCTTGAGCCCGCCGAACATGGCGCGATTGTTCACACTGACACCGGTCCGGTCACGGCCGCCGAGGTGGTGGTCGCCGCCGGGGCCTGGTCGCATCACCTCGCCCGCACCCTGGACGAACCCTTCCCGCTCGAGACCGAGCGCGGCTATAACACCACCCTGCCCCCCGGCGCCTTTGACCTGCGCACCCATCTGACCTTCTCCGCCCATGGCTTTGTCGCGTCGAAAATCAGCGGCGGCGTGCGCATCGGCGGGGCGGTTGAACTGGGCGGGCTCGACCTGCCACCGAACTTCCGCCGATCCGAGATCCTGCTGGACAAGGCGCGGGACTTCCTGCCCGGTCTGCGCACCGAGGGCGGCAGCCAGTGGATGGGCTACCGCCCCTCGCTGCCCGACAGCCTGCCGGTCATCGACCGCTCCGCCCGCGCGGCCTCGGTGTTCTACGCCTTTGGCCACGGCCATCTCGGGCTGACGCAATCGGCAGGCACCGCCGAACTGGTCGCCGCGCTGGTACAGGGCAACCCGCCGCCGATCCCGATGCAGCCCTTCTCCGCCACCCGTTTCTGACTCCGAAAGGCCCGCCGCCGATCTGCAGCGGCCAGACCACCCCGGGCGACACCCCGGCCATCTGCCCGAAACCAGCGGATGCGCCGGGAAGCTCCGCCGAGGGCACCTGAACCGTGCAAATGCCCCTTCCAGCTTGAGTAGCCCCGGAAAGCCCCGTAAACGTATCCAAAATACCGACACCAGCCGACACGAGGCCCTCATGGCAGGCACCCGCGCCGTCTCCCGCAATTCGCTCCCGGATGTGATCGCCGAAGACCTGCGCGAACGCATCCTCAGCGGCGATCTGGCCGAGGGCGAGCTGATCCGGCAAGAGGTGCTGGCGGAGGAATACGACGTCTCGCGGATGCCGATCCGCGAAGCGCTGAAGCGGCTGGATGCCGAAGGTCTGGTGCAATTCACCAACAACCGCGGCGCCCGCGTGACCCGGCATTCGCTGGAAGAGATCGCCGAGATCTTCGATCTGCGCGTTTTGGTCGAAGTGGACCTGTTCCGCCGCGCCATCCCCCGGATGACCACAACGGATTTTGCCGCCTGCGAGGCGCTTCTGGCGCAGATGGAGGCCTCTTACGCCGCCGATGACGTGGCCCGATGGGGCGCTTTGAATCACCAGTACCACGCGGCGCTTTATGCCGCCGCCCAACGGCGGCTGACCAATGACATCCTGCAGGGGCTCAGCCTGCATTCGGACCGCTTCATCCGCATCCACCTCAGCGTGATGCAACAGCGCGAACCGGCCAAGCGGGAACACCGCGCCCTTCTGGACCTCGCGATCGCCCGCGATGTGGAGGGTGCCTGCGCCGCGCTCCGGGCCCATATCTCCCGCACCAAGGAGGAACTCCTGACCCTTGTGGCGGCCCATCGCGGCCCGGCGGGCTGAGGCTGGCGCTAGTCCTCGGTCTCGACCCGCAACACGGTGCAACCCGCCTCGGCGCAGCGCGCCAGCAGATCCTGCTGCAGAACCGCCCCGGTCACCACCACATCGTAGTCCCAGAGCATCTGTTTGCGGCAGGGCAACTCGCGCCCCAGTTTGGCGCGGTCCATCACCAGCACCCGTTTGCGCGCGCAGCCCGCAATCGCGCTGCGGGCGGCGACTTCTTCGGTGTTATAGTCCAGAACCTCGCCCGCCTCGGAGAGGCCGCCACAGCTGAACACCGCGATATCAACGAGGTAATCGGCAAAGAACGCCGTCGAGGCGCTGCCGATCATATCCAGATCGCGCAGCCGCACCGTGCCGCCCGCCAGCGTCACCACCGCCCCCGGCGCGCCTTGCAGAGCGATCACCGCATGGATCGAGTTGGTCGCCACAAACAGCCCCTCGCGATGGGCCGCCAGCATCCGCGCGCAGGCCTCGACCGTGGTGCCGGTGCCAAGCGCCACCCGCGCGCCATCGGGCACCAGGTCCCGCACTGCCATCGCAATTTGGTTCTTCTCGCCGCGCGCCTGACTGATGCGGGGCGCATAGCCGATGTTCTCGGACGGCTGCCGCAGCCGCACCACCCCATTGCGCCGCTGCACCAGCGCCGCCTCATCGAGCTCGCGCAGATCGGTGCGGATGGTCTGCACCGAGACTTCGAGCCGCGCCGCCAGATCCGCCGCCGACATCTCGCCCGCGTCGCACAACAGCCCGATGATCTCATCGCGCCGCCGGGTCATATCCGTCTTCCGCATTCGCTTTCCTTTGAAAGTGAACTCTCCTCACCGCCTCCTAACAACTTCCATCCTCCTCGGGCAAGATAATAATAAGTTTGATAAAACGTCACAAATCCGTTGCAGACTCAGGCAATAAGGGCCGCGTCACAACTTTCGTACGAAAGCCAACACCGGAGACCTCGGATGAAATCCCTTCTGACCGCCGCCGCCCTCAGCCTTGTTGCTTCGGCTTCCTTTGCCGAGACGCTGACCCTTTACACCTCGCAGCCCAACACCGATGCGCAGATGACCGTGGACGCCTTTATGGCCGCCAACCCCGGCATCGAAGTGGAATGGGTGCGCGATGGCACCACCCAGCTGATGGCCCGTCTGATGGCCGAGATCGAAGCCGGCAGCCCGCAGCCTGACGTGCTCTTGATCGCCGACACCGTGACCCTCGAGGGCATGGCGCAGGCCGGTCAGCTCAAGGCTTATCAGTCGCCCGAAGCGGCGGCCTATGACCCGGCGCTTTATTCGGCGGAGGGCTACTACTACTCGACCAAGCTGATCACCACCGGCATCGTCTACAACACCGGTGCGGCGATGCAGCCGACCTCTTGGGCCGACCTCGCGGACCCGAGCCTCAAAGGTCAGATCGTGATGCCCTCGCCGCTCTATTCCGGCGCAGCCCTCATCCACCTCGCCACGCTGACCGGCGACAAGGACCTCGGCTGGGAGTACTACAGCACCCTCGCCGCGCAAGAGGCCCGCGCCCAAGGCGGCAACGGTGGCGTGTTCAAGGCCGTCGCCTCGGGCGAGAAGCCCTATGGCGTTGTCGTCGACTTCCTCGCGATCCGCAGCAAGGCCGATGGCTCGCCGGTGGAGTTCGTCTTCCCGAAAGAGGGCGTGTCCTACGTGACCGAGCCGGTCGCCATCCTTGAGAGCGCCAAGAACGTCGACGCCGCGCAGAAATTCGTCGACTTCGTGCTGTCGCAAAAGGGCCAGGACCTTGTGCTCGACATGGGCTACATCCCGGCGCGCAACGACATGGGCGTTCCCGCAGGCTTCCCGGCCCGCGAAGAGATCAAGCTGATGTCCTTTGACGCTGCAAAAGCCTTGGCCGATGCCGAAGCCAACAAGGCGAAATTCACCGAGCTCTTCGGCGCCGAATGAGCCTCGCGTCCACACATTCCAGCAGCAGCCGGTCCGAGGGCCGGCTGCTGTCGCTTGTCCTCGCGCTGGCGGTGCTGATCACCCTCGCCCCCGTCGCGCGGCTGTTCCTTGAGGGCATCACCGCCGGGGGCAGCCTGAACCTCGGGTATTTTGCGCAGGTGCTGGCGAAGCCCGCGACCCTCTCGGCGCTGACCCATTCTCTGGTGACCGCAGGTCTTGGCACGGTGATTTCAGTGCTGATCGGCGGCGCCTTTGCCTTTCTCGTGGCGCTCACCGACCTGCGCCGCAAGGGCGCGCTGGTGTTCTGCCTGATGATCCCGATGATGATCCCGCCGCAGATCACCGCCCTGTCCTGGACGCAGATCATGGGTCCTTCGTCGGTGTTCCTGAAGACGCTCGGCCTTGCGCCGCCGCTTGGCGCGCCGCAGCCCCTCTATTCCCCCTTCGGCATCATCCTGCTGTTGGGCATCCAGCATACCTCGATCATTTTCCTGACGCTGCGCGCCGGTCTGCGCGCCATCCCGCAAGAGGTGGTGGAGGCCGCCCGGATTTCCGGCGCGCGCGGCTTTCGCATCTGGGGCCAGATCGTGCTGCCGCTGACCCTGCCGAGCCTGCTGGCTGGCATCGCCATCACCTTTGTCACGGCGCTGGGGAATTTCGGCATTCCGGCGATGCTGGGCATTCCGGCGGGCTACTCCACCCTGCCGACGCTGATTTATCAACGGCTTGCGGGCATGGGCACCACCGTCCTGGCCGAGGTCGCGGTGCTCGCCATCGTCATCGGCGCCGTCGCCACCGGCGGCATTCTGCTGCAACGGTTCTTCCAGCACCGCCAGCGGGTGCATCTGGTGGGCAGCACCGGGCGCCCGCTCGCCATTCCGCTCGGCCGCGCGCGCCTGCCCGTCGAGATCGCGCTTTGGGCGGTGATCGCCATCATTCTGCTGCTGCCGATGCTGGGGCTGCTGGCGACCTCGCTGGTGCCGGCCTACGGCGTGCCGCTTCGGCTCGACACAATCTCGCTCAATGGCTGGTACGAGGCGCTGTTCCGCCAGCCGGTGACCCAGCGGGCCTTCCTCAATTCCTTCCTGCTGTCGACCAGCGCCGCCGCGCTTCTGATGGCGCTCTGCCTACCGCTGGCGTGGTTGATGGACCGCCACAAGACCCGGCTGGGGCGCGTCTTTGACAGCCTGTTGGACCTGCCCTATGCGCTGCCCGGCGTGGTGCTGGCGATTGCGATGATCCTTCTCTTGATCAACCTGCCCTTCACCGACCGCACCCTTTACGGCACCATCTGGATCATCTTCCTCGCTTATCTGGCGCGGTTCTTCGCGGTGATGTTTCGCCCCGTACAGTCCTCATTGCGACAGCTTGACCCCTCGATGGACGAGGCGGCGCAATCTGTCGGCGCACCTTTGTTCAGACGCCTGAAGGACATCATCCTACCGCTCTCCGCCCCCTCGGCGGCGGCGGGGGCGATCCTTGTCTTCCTCACCGCCTTCAACGAGCTCACCGTCTCCGCCCTCCTGTGGTCTTCGGGCACGGAAACCCTCGGCGTGGTGATCTTCAACCTCGACGACAGCGGCGAGACGGTGATGGCCTCCGCCGTCGCCATGACCATCGTCTTTGTCGTCCTCATCCTGATGGCGGTGATCCAGGCCACTTCCCGCCGCCTGCCCAAAGGAGTTGTGCCATGGCAGAGCTGACCCTGACCCAAGTCGCCAAGTATTTCGGCGATGCAGCCGCGTTGAAATCCGTCACCACCACCGTACGCGATGGCGAGTTTCTGGCGCTGCTCGGCCCCTCAGGCTGTGGCAAGTCCACGCTCTTGCGGCTCCTCGCAGGTTTTGACCAGCCCACCGAAGGCCGCATCCACATCGGCGCGCAGGAGGTCGCCAATGCCGCCACCCGCGTCAACGTGGCCCCCGAGGCGCGCAATATCGGCTTTGTCTTCCAGTCCTATGCGCTCTGGCCGCATATGACCGTGCGCCGCAACGTGGGCTACCCGCTGGAGATCCGCCGCCTGCCCAAGGCGGAGCGGGAGGCGCGCATCGACGCCGCCCTTGCCGCCACTGCGCTGGAACCCTTCGGCGACCGGATGCCCTCGGACCTGTCTGGCGGGCAACGGCAGCGGGTGGCGCTGGCGCGCTGTCTGGTTTCCGACCCCACCGCCGTGCTGCTGGACGAGCCCTTGGCGAACCTCGATGTGGCCCTGCGCGCCTCCATGCAGGAGGTGTTCAGCGATTTTCACCGCCGCACCGGGGCCACCATGGTCTATGTCACCCATGATCAAGCCGAGGCCATGGCGATGGCCGACCGCATCGCGGTGATGAACCATGGCGCGATTGTGCAACTCGACACCCCAGAGGCGCTTTATGCCCGCCCCCGCAGCCGCTTTGTCGCCGAGTTCATCGGCGAGGGCGCGGTGGTCCCCCTCACGGGCGCGACCCATGGCGATCGGGGGGCAGAGGCCACGCTGTTGGGCACCCGCCTGAAGGTCGAAACCGACACGCAGCAACCCGCCCTCGCCTGTCTCCGACCCGAGAACCTGACCATCGCCGAAACCGGCCAGATCCGCGCAAGGGTAGAACGGGTGACGTACCTTGGAGGGCGCTATCGCCTCGACCTCACCGCCGCCAGTGGTGAGGCTTTAGTCACCCAATCCGCCACACGGCTTTCCCCCGGCGACCAGATCGGCCTTGCGCTCTCGGCGCCCTGGGCCTTTGCCGCCGCCTGACAGGACCCCCCCTATGAGCACCATCACCATTCTCTCCGGCATCGGAGACAAGGGCCCCGCCGCCATGCGGCTTGAGACGGGCCGCCACCGTTGGCTGTTGGATTGCGGCTTTGGCCCCGAGGCGAATGCCAATTTCGACCCAGCCTGGCTCGACGGCGTCGAGGCGGTCTTTGTCACCCATGACCATATCGACCACATCGGCGGCGCGGCCTATGCGGTGGAGGCAGGCCTGCCGATCCACGCCACCCGCCGCACCGCGCAGGCGCTGCCGCCCTCGGCGCAGGTGATTGAACTCCCTGAACAGGGCGTGACCGAGATCGACGGCATCCGCCTCACCACCGGGCGCAATGGCCATGCGCTTGGCGGAGTCTGGTTCCATTTCGACCTTGGACAGGGGCTGTTTTACTCCGGTGACTGGTCGGAAGAGAGCGATTGGTTCGCCTTTGACCTGCCGCCCAAGGCCGCGACCGCGATCATCGACTGCTCCTATCACCTGAGCGACGTGCCGCAGTCCCAGCGCCTTGCCGATCTGGATGCGCTGATTGACACCCTGCCCGGTCAGATCCTGTTCCCGGTCCCGCCCTCGGGGCGCGCGGGCGAGCTGGCCCTGCACCTGATGCGCCGCTTTGGGCCGGAGGCGGTGCTGTTGGACCCGGAATGCTGCCAGACCCTGCGCGCCGCACTGGCCTCCGGCTCGGTCGCCCCCACCGCGCAGGAGATCGCACCGCTGCTGGAGCGTGGCCCCCTGGATGCCGCGCGGTTTCTGATCTGCGACACGCCCAACGCCGACGGCGGTGCCGCCTGGGCCTATGTGCGGGCCTGGCGCGAGAGTGGGCGGTTGGGGCGCGATGCCCATGTGGTCTTTACCGGCCATATGACCGCCCATGCGCGCGGGATCGAGACGGTGGAGGGCGGCCATTTCCGCCGCTGGAACGTGCATCCGCCGCTCTCGGATCAGATCGCGATGATCCGCCGCCTTGGCGCGCGCCGCTTTGCCCCCGCCTTTTGCACCCTGCCCGAGGACTACCTCGTCGAGGCGGCTTTTGGCGCGCAGGTCTTCCTGCACGACACGGTGACGCTGTGAACGCCGTGCTGACCGATCTGCCCCGCCTGCCCGCGCGCCCCTTTGTGCTGATCCGCCATGGCGAAACCACCGCCAATCGCGACCAGATCATCGCCGGCCGTTTGGATGTGGCCCTGACCGAAAAAGGTCGCGCGCAGGCACTGGCCTTGCAACGCTTACGCTGGGACCAGCCCCTCGCGCTGTTTTCCAGCCCGCTGTCGCGCGCCCGCGACACTGCCGCCTTGGGGTTTCCAGGGCAGACGGTAACCCTGCACCCGGACCTGCGCGAACGCGATTGGGGGGACTTTGAGGGGTGCGCCCTCTCCGACCTGCCGCCGCGCGAGGCTACCCCTGAGGGGGGCGAGGGCTGGCGGGCGATGATCCTGCGGGTCCATGCCGCCCTGACCACCTGCCTCATCGAGGCAGGCCCCGCCTTGCCGGTGATGATCTGCCATTCCGGCGTGATCCGCGCGACACGGCTGCTGACCGGCCAGGCCAGCGTCGGAGACCGTGCGCCCAACGCGCGCCCCCTGCACTATCGCCCCACCGGCGACCACCACGAGGAAACCCAACATGAGCTTTGACACCCCCAAGACCACCCGCCCCTGCGCCGTCTTTGACATCGACGGCACGCTGGCGGAATTCGACGCCGAGGCGCTTGGCCCGCTGGTGCATGGGGTGGAAAAACACTGGGACGCCTTTCACGACGCCATGGCGACGACGCCGGAAATCGCCCCCGTTGCCCGCGTGCTGCGGCATCTGAAGGCCGGGGGCGAAACCATCGTGCTCTGCTCCGGTCGCCCCGAAGGCTGGGTCGCCCGCACAGAGGATTGGCTGCGCGCCAATGATCTGCCCTTTGACGGCATCTACCTGCGCCCCGCAGGCGCGGACGAGTTGAGCGATCCAGACGTCAAGCGCGCGCTGCTGGCGCAGATGCGCGCCGATGGGTTTGAGCCCTGGATCGTGTTCGACGACCGCGCCAGCGTGGTCGATTTCTGGCGCAGCGAAGGGCTGATCTGCCTGCAATGCGCCCCGGGCGTGTTCTGACCTCCCGCACCGTCTCACCGCCCGTTCCGGCGGCGATGACGGGTCGAGAACCGCCCGTAGCAGACTCTACGGGCGGTGGCGCCGCTCAGCGGAAATGTGTCTCTATTGCCGCCATCAGAGCCTCAACCTCGGCCCGGTCGAGATCCCTGCCCCTGAGGTCGATGCGCAGCGCATTTGTACTCAGCTCGGCGCTGAGGTCGCCGCCCCCCGGCAGGGCGCGCGCCGGCAGGCGACTGACTTGGCGCGGGCGGCCGCCCCGGGCCTTTTCCTTCGGCGCAGGCTCCAGCCCGGCCAGGGCCTCTTCCAGCAACCGCGCCTCGCTGCGGGCATCCTGCGCGCCGCCGGAGAGCGCCTTGCGCAGCGCCCCCTGCCCGCCCGCCCGCAAGGCGGCGGCCAGCTTCAACCCGGCCTTTTCGGACAGGAGATTGGGAAACTGCAGCAGGTCGCCAAGCCCCTCATGCACGGCGGCAAAACTGCGCACCTTGGAGCGTTTCGCCTTGGAGGCGGCGGCAAAGAGCTGCTCCACCGCCTCCTCGACCGAGGCAAAGACCCCCTGCCCCGCCACCAGCACCGCGATCCGGCCGCGCTCATAGGGGGTGAGGTTGGCGCGCAGCTCGTTTTCCTCGACCATGGAGACATAGGCGGCCGCACTCTCCGCCCCGCGTCGCAGGAAGGCGGGGATCTCGTCGAACCCTTCCACCGAGAGGTTCAGCCGCGAAAAGGCCTCCAGCCGCCGGAAACCGGAAACAAGGCCATAGCCGCCTTCCTCCAGCGCCACTACCTCGATCGGGCTGCGCAGGCCATTGACGCGGATCGAGGCAATGAGCTCCTGCAGCTCCTCCTCCTCGACCTGCATCCGGTCGCGGCGCAGATAGTCGCGGTCGATCTTGGCCAGCGGCACCAGCACCACCACCTGACCGGCCTCTTCGGCCTCGCGCCATTTGGCGGCATCGGCCTTGTCGCGCGCCTGTTCCACCCGGTCGGTCACCGCCGACATCGCCCGCAGCTGCGCCGCCTCGGCCGAGACCTTGGCAATCGGCGGCGCGCTATTCGCAGCGCCTTCAAAGGGGTTGATCCCCGGTTTCGTCGCGAAACCTTCCTCGATCTTCTCGATCTCGGCGGCGTCGGGGGCGATCAGTCTCCTGCGTTTGGCCATCTTATGCGGCTCCTTCCATCTGGACGTCGCGCCACCAGCTGCCGATAAGAAGCTCCTTGAACTCGGCATAGGTCCGGTCAAAGGTTTCACGCCCGCGTACATAGGTATCGCGGTTGAAGTCGCGGTAATCCGCTTCATAAATGCCATTCACCTGTTCTCCTGCCTGGCCCACAAGGGCCGTGACATCCTGACGGTAGGCATTCATGAAATCGCCGAAGTAGGCCTGGATCACATTCGCCATATCCGTCTGCTGACTGGCGTCAAAGCGCGTGATCAGCGCCCTTACTACATCCCATTCGAACTTAATTTCCGGCAAACCGGCCGCACGCTGCGCAACGTTCTCGCCCTCCTCGATCGAGGCGAAGGTGGAATAAAGCATGTCGAAGAACCGCCCCGTGGAGTCAAACTCCAGGAAGGACGCCCCCAGCGGAACCAGCAGGATATCCGCCGCAGAGAGCGCGTTGATCGTGAGGTAGCCAAGCGCCGGGGGGGTATCCAGAAAGACGATGTCATAGTCGTCGAGGATGCCGTCTTCCTGCAGGAAGTTGTTGAGCGCATCCCAGAGCGGCCAGCTGCGCAAGCCCATCCGCCAGACCGGGATCTGGAACTCGGCCCAGTAGAGATTGAGCTGGGCGCCAATGAGGTCGATATTGGGCCAGTGGGTTTTCTGGATGACGTTTCGCGGCGAAACCGTCAGCGCCTCGCTCAGGGTCTCGTCAAGCTGCAGTTCCGGATCGCCCGCCGCCGCGCGCACCGCGTTTTCCTCGAGCACTGCGCGGGCATAATCCTTGGCGATCATCGGGAAGATGGTCGACCATTCGTCCTCCACCTTGCCGCCGAGGATCGAGGTCATCGAGCCCTGGGAGTCAAGATCGATCACCAGCACCTTGTAGCCATCCAGCGCGGCGGACATGGCGAGATGGGCGGCGGTCGAGGTCTTGCCGACGCCGCCCTTGAAGTTCGCCACCGCCGTCACCTTGGCCGGCACGCCCTTGGGGCGATAGGGCAGATATTCCTTGGTCGAAATCCCCTCGCTGGCGAAATGCTGACGCAGTATCAGCACCTCTTCGAGGGTGAACCATTTCGAGCCCCCCTCCCCTTCGCCCTGCGGCAGATCGGGGTGTGCCTTCAGCACCCGGCGCAGATGCTGCGGGGCCACCGGGATCAGATAGCGGGTGATCTCCCAGGTAGAGAATTTCCGCAGCCGCTTTTCCCCGTCCGGGGCATAGCCGCGCCGGGCCAGATCCTCGCGCCCCTTGGTGCAGAGGGCGGCGGCCTTGGCAAAGCGGGTGGTCTGGGCGGGATCGGGAAGCTTGGCCGCGGCCTTGGCCGGGTCCAGATTGAAATACGGGGGGAGCGCAGGCGCTGTCATGACGGTGCTCGTTCTCTGCTCGTGTTTTGTATTTTTGCTTATATGGCAGAGAATAGAGAACATCTTGTGCAAAGCATAGTGCGGATGGACCCGCGATTGCATTTTTTCGGGTGCCTCAGGGAGGTTTCGCCACGAAACTTGCGCAAGGATGGGAGTTTCCCTTCTAAAATCACAGATGGCAGACAGTAAACCTTTATGTCTTTTTCAGAGTCTTTGGAATCTTTGCGTCTCAGAACAGATTTTATTTCAATAGCTTAGATCAGTTTCGGCACCTTGATACAGGTTAAAGGGCACCCATCTGCGGGATCAAAGGTACCCGGATACAGGATGAGGGGTGCCGAAATCCGGGACGAAAGGTTCCGATTCTCGGGATGGCCCCGTCCTGCTTCGGAAAGATGCGCAGCGCGGCGGGCTGGGTTTCCTGAGGCTCTGTTGTGATTTATCAGACACTGAAGCCCCTTTTTAGACCCTGCGCCCTGCGGCGCGCTCCGGGGCTCTGGGAGAGCCTGCCCTGCCCCGCCGATTCGAGGCAAGCGCGACGCAGGCCCCGGTCGTCCCGTGGATGGGTACCTTTGCGCGGTCTCGATCCGTCTGGCTTCGGCCCCGGTGGTGCTGAGGCAAAGGCACCCATTGATGATTGTCCCATGGGTGCCTTTATGGCAGTCTTGCGCAAAAACAAAAGGGCAGATGATTCCATGGCAGAGCAGGCCTTCGATATGGACCGGCTGACCGGCGCGCTCACCCGCGAGACGGTAAAGAAGAATGTCGCCGCGATCCACATCAGCGGCAAGCTGACCCTTTTGCAGCGCAAGCTGTCGAACGTGCTCTTGCTCAATGCTTATGACACGCTGACCTCGGCGCGCAGCCATACCATCGATGCGCGGACCCTTGCGATGATGGTGGGCTACAATTCCAACGACATGGACAGTCTGCGCGCCAGCCTGCGCGCCCTCGCCGAGACGGTGGCGGAATGGGACATGCTCGACGAGCAGGGTCATCAGGAATGGGGGGTCTCCGCCCTCCTCAGCTTTGCCAAGCTGAAGAACGGCGTCTGCGAATATGCCTATTCCCCTGCCCTCGCGCAGAAGCTGCACGACCCCAAGATCTATGCGCTGATCAACGTGAAGATCCAGCGCAACTTCACCTCGGGACACGGGCTGGCGCTCTACGAGAATTGCTACCGCTTCGTGCGCACAGGCTCCACCGGCTGGTGGAGCCTCGAGATCTTCCGCAAGCTGATGGGGGTGGATGGCTCCGCCTATTACGAGACCTTCAAGCACCTCAATGCCAAGATCATCAAGCCGGCGGTGGCGGAGGTGAACAAGAGCTCCGACATCATCATCGAGCCGCAGATCCGCAAGAAAGGCCGCGCGGTTTCCGAGATCCGCTTTCTGATCAAGGAGAATCCGCAGATGGCGATGTTCCAGATCGACGATGGCGAGGGGCTGCGCAATCTCGCGGTCTACAAGGCGCTGCGCGAACAGGGCATCGCGGACCGGCTGGCGCGCCAGTGGATCACCGAACACGGGCAGGACTATGTGCAGGAAAAGCTCGACTATGTGGCAGGCCAAGGCGAAGTGAAATCCCGCGCCGGCTATCTCAGGGCTGCGATCACCGGCGACTATACCCTCGACAGCCTTGGCGGCGGGGCGCCGCGGGTGGTGCCGCTCGACCCTGAAACGGAGGCAAGGCTCGCCGAGGCCCGCGCCGCCCGCGCGCGCGAAGAGGCCGCCGAAGCCGCGGCCTTTGACGCGCGGGCCACCGAACGGCGCATCCGGGCGCGCCATCTCGATATTGTCGAGGATCTGGTTTCGCGGCGAAACCCCACCCAGCGCGATGCGGATCGGCGGCTGTTCCTGACCCGGCTCGACAGCGATCTGGACCGCGAGCATTTCCGCCAGCACGGCTGGCGCTCCGCGCTCAATGCCAGCACCATCATCGCCTTCTGGCAGGAACGCGAACCCGAGGCCTTTGAAGGCGAGGCCGGCTGATCAGGCCTGGCTTTCGCCCAGGAGCCGCGCCAGCTCGCTGAGGCGCACCGGTTTCGCCAGCACCTCGTCAAAGCCGGCGGCGCGCAGTTCCGCCACCTGTTCCGGCATCGCACTGGCGGTGAGCGCGATGGAGCGCGGTGGCGGCGCTCCCAGGGTGCGGGAGCGGTCGCGGATCAGATGCAGCGCTTCCAATCCGCTGAGCCGGGGCATGGAGATGTCGAACAGCAGGCAGTCGAAGTTCTGCGGCGCCCAGATTTCCACCGCTTCCTGACCGTCCCCACAGAGCGTCGCCTCGTGATTGAGCCGCTCCAGCATCTTGCGGATGATGAGCTGGTTGGTGGCATTGTCCTCAGCCACCAGCACCCGCAACGGTTTCGCCGCGAAACCGGTCTCCGGCTCGGGCGTGGTGCTGACCGGCAGGTCCGGGGCGGCGCAGGCGGGCAGGGGCAGGGTGACGGTGACCTCGGTGCCCTCGCCCGGTCGCGAGGACAGCGCCAGCCTGCCGCCCATCAGCTCCACCAGTTCGGTGACGATGGCGAGACCGAGGCCGGTGCCGCCGAAGGTGCGGGTGATCGAATTGTCGGCCTGCTCGAACTTGCCGCGCACCCTGCGCAGCTGTTCCTCGCTGATGCCGATGCCGCTGTCGCGCACCTGCATCACCAGCGCGCCCTCGGCACTGAGCCCGAGGCGCAGCCAGACGCCGCCGGCCTGGGTGAACTTCAGCGCATTGCCGCAGAGATTGTGCAGGATCTGTCCCACCCGACGGGCATCGCCCAGGTGCCAGCCCTGCGCCTCCGGTGCGATCTCGAGGCTGAAGGTCAGCCCCTTCTGGCGCGCGGTGGCGGTGTTGATCTGATGCACCTCGCGCAGCATCTCGGCCGGGCAGAAGGGGTCGTGGTCACAGAGCTCCTTGCCCGCCTCGATCCGCGCAAGGTCGAGAATGTCGTTGAGGATCCGCATCATCCCCTGGCCCGAGGCCTCCACCAGCGCCACCATGTCGCGCTGATCGGGGTCGAGATCGGTCCGCGCCAGCAGCTGCACCAGGCCGAGGATGCCATTCATCGGGGTGCGGATCTCATGGCTCATATTGGCGAGGAAGGCGGATTTCGCGGCATTGGCCGCCTCCGCATCGGCGCGGGCCTGGCTCAGTTCGGTGACATCGACGCGCAGGCCGACGCGACCGCCGTCCGGGGTGGCGCATTCAAAGATGCGAAAGGCGCGCCCGTTGTACATGCGGACCACCGAGGAGCCCTGGGGATTGCGGAACGCCTCCAGCCGTTCGGCATAAAACGCCTCTTCCCGCCCGGCGGAGTCCGCATAAAGACCGGCCTCGATCCCATGGCGCAGCATCGCCTCGAAGGTCTGGCCCACGCGCACGAAGGAGGCGGTCTCTTTCGGGAACAGACTCTTGTAGCGGGCATTGGCGAGCACCAGCCGTTCCTCGGCATCGAAATAGACAAAGCCATCGGGCAAGGCGTCGATCGCCGCCTGCAAGCGGCCATGGGCATCGCGGGCGGCGGTTTCGGCGCGGTTTCGGGCGGTGGTGTCCTGCACATAGCCGACGATCAGCGGGCTGTCGCGGAACATGGCCTGCAGGGTGATCTCCACCGGGTAGCTGCTGCCATCGGCGCGATGCAGGTGTGTGCGGATGCGGCTGAAACTACGGGTGCCGGCCGAGAGGTGGCTGATGGTGGCGCGCAGCCCGTTCTCGGTCAGGTCCGGGTCGATGTCGAGCGGCGTCATCTGCTGCAGCCGGGCCAGCGAATAGCCGATATTGTCGCGGGCTGCCCGGTTCACCATCACGAAGCGCAGGCTGGCGGGATCAAAGACATAGATCTCCTCCAGGCTCTCTTCCATGATATTGCCCCAGAAGGCGCCCTGGGCATTCTGGCGGGCCTGTTCGGCCAACCGCTGGCGATCGCGATGCCCGATGAGCAGTGCGCTGATGGCGGAGCTGAGACCTTCGAGGCAGCGGATCACCTCGGGTGCGAACTCCTGCGGCTGGTCGCTGAGGACGCAGACCGTGCCGATGCCCTGGCCCGGAACCACCTCAAGCACCGCACCGGCATAGGCGCGGATATGGGGCGTGCCGGTAACCATCGGATTGGCGGCAAAGCGGGGATCCTTCAGCGTGTCGGGCACCACCAGCGTCTGACAGGCGGCGATCGCATGGCCGCAGAAGGAGAGCTGGCGGGGGATCCGCTTGTCGACATCGGCACCGGAGCGGGCGATCAGCACCTGTTCGCGTTCGCCGACAATGGAGACCAGCGCCATCGGCAGGCCGGTGGCCTGGGCCGCCACATCGCAGAGCGCCTGGATCTCCGGCATGGGATCACGGAAATCGATCTTCAGCTCCGCCAGCAGCGCCAGGCGCTTCTGGTCGTCGGGAATACCGGGAAACGCGCCGGGCTCGGTCATCCTGTGGTCCTGAAATCGCCGTACTGAAGACTGTCTCCCCTTAATATTCAAAAAGTCATTTACGAAAGGTCAACGGTGATCTTGCGCAGGGCTTGTGATCGACCGGAAGAGGTGGGGGAAGCGGCAGGTTTCGCCACGAAACCGCCGCCGGGAGAATGAATCCCGGCGGTTGAATATAGTGTTTAATTTCAATGATTTGGCTGAGTGATCAGGTGCGGGACCTCTCAAACGCGGACCAGGCTTCCTCGAAACGGGCGAAATCAAACCCGGGCTGGCGGGCAGGGTCCAGAACAATCTTCTCTGTTTTCAAGAGCTTGCTGATTGCAGTTTCCAGCTCGGGGATCACCTCGGGCGGCACCACCAGCGCGCCGTGACGGTCCGCATGGACCAGATCGCCCGGTGTGATGGTGAGGCCGAAGATGGTGACGGGCGTGTCGATCTCCTTCACATGCACAAAGCCGTGGCTCGGCCCGATGGATCCTGCGACGACCGGAAAGCCATCGGGCAGGTCGCCAAGGTCGCGCATCACCCCGTTGGTCAGCGCGCCTGAGATGCCAAAACCCTTGTGCACGGTGGTGTTGATCTCGCCCCAATAGGCGCCGATGGCATGGGGGTAGTCGAGATCCTCAACCACGGTGACAGCGGGGGAGGGGGCCTCGGCCATGTATTTGTAATAGGCCATGCGGCGCGCCCTGATCACCTCGGGCGCCTCGTCCGGCGGGGTCACGGCGGCGATCTTGGCGGTGCGGGCATAGCCGACCATCGCGGGCTCGTCCGGGGCTGAGCAGAGCATGGTGCCGCGGGTAAAGGCGTCAAAGCCGCGCTTGCCCTGCGCCACCTCGATGGCGTTGCAGACGGTGGGGGTGTCGACCTGCCGGAGCAGGGTCAGAAGGGTGGGTGTCATATATCCTCCAGCCAGCGGGACAGGGCCGCCGTTGTCTCTTTTGGGAATTCAAGCGTGGGCAGATGGCCGCAGTCGCGCAGGATCATCAGGCGGCTCTGCGGCATCAGGTCGTGCATCAACTCGTGACGGGAGACCGGGCAGAGCCGATCCTTGTCGCCGCAGAGGATCAGCGTCGGCCCGTCGTAGGATTTCAGCGTCTCGCATTGGTCGCGGCGATCCCGCAGGGCGCGCGATTGGCGGACAAAGACCTCTGGTCCGAGGGCGAGCGCCATATCGAGGCAGAGGGCGGAGATCGGATGCGCGGGGTCGGGCGTGGCGAGGTAATTGGGGATCATCAGCTCTTGCATCAGATCGCCCAGATGGCCGGCCTTGACCGTGTCGATCTGCGGGCCACGGGCGGCTTTGACCTCCTCCCGCTCCGCGAGCGGATTGGTGTCCAAGAGGGCAAGCCCCGCCACCCGCTCGGGTGCCTGGCGCAGCACTTCCATCGCGAGGATGCCACCCATCGAGAGGCCCGCGAGGGCGAAACGGGCAGGGGCCTTGGACAGGACCTCAGCCGCCAGGGCTTCCATCGTGTCATGCGTGGTCAGCGCGGCGCAGGCAACCATCCGTTGCGCCGAGAGCGCTGCGATCTGGGGCGCAAAGAGCCGGGCGTCGCACATCATGCCCGGCAGGAAAAGTAGCGGTGTCACACCAGCCTCCTTTACGGGGAAGAGGCCGCACGGGATGCGCGCGGCCTCGGGGTGGTGTCAGTTGCCGGTCCAGGTGGCGCCGGCCGGGTCCTCGGTCTCGGTCACGCGGTAGAGGCTGGCCTCGCCGGTCATCGAGGGCGCGAGGGTATAGGCCTCGCCCGGTTTCAACAGGCAGGTGTCGCCCGCGTTGAGCACGGTTTCAAAGGTGCCCACTTGCAGCGCCCAGGTGCCGCGCATCGGCATCAGGACCACGTGTTTCTCCGGGGTGACAAGCTCGTCTTCGCCCAGCGAGTTGCGGGAGAGGAAATCAACCTCAAAGCCGGGCTTGTCCTTCAGGAGCGCATCGGTGCCGATCACCTTGGCCGGTTTCTTGCCAGACAGGGCCATCAGGTCCCAGTAGCGCGCGACATAGCGGGGCACCACGGCCTCTACCGGCACTTCGGGGTAGGCTTTCATCTGCTCTTCGGTCAAGGTCGGCATCGGCTGCACGTTATGCGGCAGGGTCTGGCCCTTTTTGCTGTCATAAAGCACGCCGTTGTTGCCGAGGATCAGGCCGTGTGCCTGTGCTTCCTGGATCACCTGTGGCGCCCAGGTGACGCCGCCGCCGGCATCATCGCCACCGAGGATCGCCATGATCATGCCGTAGTCGGTGCCGACGTTTTCAAAGCCGCGGAAGATGCCGGTGGGGATGTTGAAGATATCGCCCTCTTCGGCGATGAACTCGCCCGCGTCGCCGTTGCGGCCCCAGAAGAAGCGCCAGCGGCCTTTGAGGACAAAGAAGACCTCGGCGGTGGTGTGGCTGTGCAGGCTGTTGCGGCACTTCGGCGGTTGGCCGGCGGCCCCGATGTTAAAGCCGGGGGTGTCGCGGATATGCACGTGCTGATCCGGGGATTCAGAGACGCCACCACCGATGATGGTGAAGTTTTCCTTTTGGTTCGAGCCCGGCGTATGGGCGTCGATAAAGGCGGTCTTGCAGGGGCGCAGCTCGCCATAGCGGACGATGCGATCGTTGAGGGTAGACATTTGTTTAGTCCTTTGATTTAAAACGGGAATTTTGTCAGGTGAAGCGGTCTGCTCCCGGCGGGCGCAGGTTCAACCGACGGGCCCGCAGCGACGCCCGATGCGCGTGATAGCGCCGGGTGCCTTCGCGAGCGTCCAGTTTCAAAAAGGAGCGGAGCGGCATCTAGATCTCTCCGCTCTGCATGAGGATCTGCTTCCAGACAGCGACCTCATCATAAAGCGCCCATTCCCGGCGCAGGCCCCAGGGGCCGAATTCTGCATGGCTCATCCCCATCACATGGACGCGGGCGCCGGTCGGGCGGTCAAAGCTGCCCCTGCCCTCATGCACCCCGTCGAGCAACCAGCGGATCGCGGCGCGCGGGGAGATCATATCGCCACCCATGCCGATCTGGTGGTGGATGGTGAAGGTGGCGGAGGGGAAGGAGGAGCGCAGGCCGAGCCAGAAGCCATTGACCTCTTCGCGGCTGACGACGCTTTGCGCGCCGGGATAGAACCCCATGACGCCGCGGTCATAGTCGGTCAGAACGTGGTTGAAATCCGCGTCCATGATCCGATGGAGGCTGTCGGCGTAGCGCTGCCCCCATTCATTGTCGTTACCGCGCCCTGTGTAGGGGCCGGGGACGTCGATTTCGGGGGTGAAGGGCTTCATGCGGTGAAGCCCTTCGGTCTGCGCGCTGAGGCGCGAATCTTCAATGAGCCGGAGATCAGGATCTGGCGTGGCTCGATATCGCCCTCGATCCGGTCGAGGAGCGTGTCCACCGTGGCGGTGACCATGCGGTTCACCGGCTGGCGGATGGTGGTCAGCTGGTAGGTCGGCCAATCGGCAAGCGGCACATCGTCGTAGCCGAGGACCGAGACGTCATCGGGGATCGACAGGCCCAGCTCGAAGCGCAGCACATCCATCACCGACAGCGCCATATAGTCGTTGCCGACAAAGACCGCATCGGGGCGGTCGGCGCCGGAGAACATGGTGCGGGCAATCTCGGCGGCGCGGTCGCGGTCATACATCGCGTCCTCCATCGCCACCATCTCATGCCCGAGATCGCGCAGGCCTTCGACAAATCCCAGGGTCCGGTCGCGGCCGGTGGTGGCGCCCTGCCAGCCGGCGATATGCGCGATGCGGGCATGTCCACCGCCCACGAGGAAATTGGCCGCCATCCGGCCCCCGGCCACGTTGTCGGTGGTCACCGAACTGAGCCGGGCGTCATCCTGACCGCGGTTGAACATCACCACTGGAATGCCGGCCGCCGTGCAACGCTCGGTCAGGTGGTTGGAGACCGCAACCGAGGCGGTGATGATCCCGTCCACCTGATAATCGAGCAAGCGCTGCACCACGGGTTCGACGCTCTCGGTGGAGTTTTCGGCAAAGAAAACAAGCACCTGATAGTCGCGTTCCTGCAGGGCGCGGCTCAGGAGTTCCAGCGCCATCGGGTAGAACTGGTTCTTGAGGTCGGCTATCACCAGGCCGATGATGCGCGATCGGCCCGAGACCATGGCGCGCGCCAGAACATTGGGGCGATAGCCCAGCTCCTCGGCGGCTTTCTTCACCTTGGCGGCGGTGGCCTTGCTGACCGACCCACCGGGGGTGAAATAGCGGCTCACCGCGGACTGGCTGACACCGGCGCGTTCGGCGACCTGAAGGGAGGTTACTTTTTCGCTCATCAGCCTGCCGTCCATCCGCCGTCAATGAGAATTGAGGTGCCCGTCACCATGGCCGAGGTATTGGAGGCCAGATAGAGCACGGCACCCATGATATCCTCCACCTCGCCGACGCGGGGCAGTTTGATCTTCGACAGGATCCAGGCGGCGCGCTCCGGGTTGTCGAAGGTGGATTGGGTCAGGGGCGTGCGGATGAAGGTCGGGCAGATGGTGTTGATGCGAATGTTGCTGTTGCCCCATTCCATCGCCATCGCCTTGACCATGCCCTCAAGCCCGTGTTTGGAGGCGCAATAGACCGCGCGGTCCAACCCGCCGACATGGCCCATCTGGCTCGAGATGTGAATGATCGAGCCGGGTTTGCCCGCCGCGATCATCGCCTTTGCCGCCCAGGTCGACAGGAAATAGGCGGAGCGCAGATTGACGTTCATCACCGCGTCGTAATCCTCGGGCGTGGTCTCCAGCGCAGGCGTGTGGCGGGCAAGGCCGGCGGAGTTCAGCACGATATCGAACTTGCCATTCGCCAGTGCCGGTTCCAGCGCGGCGAGGTCGTTTTGGTCGAGCACCAGAGCCTCGGCCAAATAGCCTGCCTCGCGCAGGGCGGCGACGGTTTCGTTCAGACGCTCCGCGCCGCGCGCCGCGCAGGTCACATGCGCCCCGGCCGAGGTCAGAGCCACCGCGCAGCCCTGTCCGATGCCCGACGAGGCGCCGGTCACAAGGGCGCGTTTTCCCGTGAGGTCAAAGGAGGGAGGGCGGGGCAGCTCGGTCATCTCGGGGTCCAGTTCATCGGGGCAGGGCGGGTCACTCTTGTCGCGCGCAACCCCGGTCTGGCGTGGTATCCAGAGGGGGTGCGTGACGGGTATCTCAGCGCGCTTTGCAAGCGATTGCAAGGTCAATATGACAAGAGATGTGACGTTAAGAAAGTAAAATCCGCATCTACTTCCGTCTCTCTATGGGTGCGTATGCAAACATGAGTGAGAGGGGCCAGGAAATGCAGGGCCTTAGCGGCCCCGCAGGATGCGCAAAATTTTGCGGGATCAGGTCAGGCGGTCGGCAATCAACCCCAGCGGATGGCGTGGTTTCGCCTGTGACAGGCGCTCGGCCTGGCAGCGGCAAGAGAATCCCGTCACCGCGAGGTCGGGTGCCTCGGCAGTGGGTTTCTGCCACGACAGGTCAAAAAGGCGGCGCGAGATCTCTTGATGGCGGGCCTTATGGCCGAAGATCCCTGCCATGCCGCAGCAGCCCGTCGCGGGGGTGCTGACCTCAAGCCCCAGCGCGGTGAAGACCTCGGCCCAGTCGCCGCGCGCCTTGGGGGCGCCGGTGCTTTCGGTGCAATGGGTCATCAGGGTGACGGGGCCGCCCGAGGCTTTGGGCATCCGGTGACCCGCTTGCAGGGCGCGCGACAGGAATTCTTGCGGCAAGAGCACCTCGGGCGCGGGGTGGCCGGACTTTGGATAATCCTGCCGAAAGGCCATCACAAAGGCCGGGTCGAGGCCCACCAGTGGCAGGCCCTTGGCGGTGACCGCTTGCAAGGCCTCGATCAGGGCGCGGGCCATGCGGTCGGCCTGTGCGGTGTCGCCCAAGTCGCGGGCGAGTTTGCCCGAGGGGCGCATCTCCAGCATCAAGGGGTGAAACCCCAGCGCGCTGAGGCCGCGCAGCACGTCGCGCTGGGTGTCGCCGTCAAACAGCGCCGAGAACCAGTCCATCACCACGATGACGGTGTGTTCGGGGAAGCTGCGCGCGGGCAGCTCCGCCACGCGCAGACGCCGCGCGCGGGGCAGGGGGGCGGCGAGGTCGGGCAGGTCCTTGAGCGCAAGCAGCCGCTCCGCAAGGCGGCGCGCCACGGGCCAGAGGGGGCGCACCAATGGCGTCAGGCGCTGTGCCAGCGGGCTCAGTCGTTCGGCCAGAAGGCTTAGGCGATCCTCCAGCGGGCGGGCGTGGCGGCTGTGATAATCAGCCAGAAAGGCCGCCCGCATCGCCGGGATATCCACCTGTACCGGGCAGGTGGAGGCGCAGGCCTTGCACCCGAGACAGGTGTCGAGAATGCCGCGCAGGTCGTCTTCCTCCACGGTGGGCTGGCCGGTCCGTCGCCCCTCGGCCCAGGCGCGCAGTGCATCGGCGCGGCCCTTGGGCGAATGGCGCAGATCGCCCGTCGCCTTGAACGAGGGGCACATCGGCGTCGCGGCGGCATAGCTCAGACATTGCGCGTTGCCATTGCAGCGAAACGCTTTTTCCAGCGCATCCCCGGCCGGGCTGTTGAAGGGGCGGAAGGGCGTCGTGGCGATCCCCATGATCGCATCGCGGTTGGAGACCAGCTTGCCCGGATTGAAGCGCTCTTCGGGGTCAAAGGCGGCCTTGACCCCCTGCAGCGCGGCATAGGCCTCCGCCCCGATCCAATCGCGCAGGTAAGCGCCGCGCACCCCCTTGCCATGTTCGCCCCAGAAGATGCCGCCGTGGTGGCTGACCAGCGCAAAGATCTCGTCCGAAACCTGTTTCAGCGTCTCGCGCCCGACTGTGCTGTCGAGGTCGAGCGCGGGGCGGATGTGCAGGCAGCCCACGTCCACATGGCCGTAGATGCCGAAACTGAGGCCATGGCGGGTGAGGATTTCGAGAAAACTGTCGAGAAAGGCGGGCAGCTCTTCGGGGGGCACCACGCAATCCTCGACAAAGGCGACCGGGCGGGCGCGGCCCTCGACCTTGCCCAAGAGCCCCACCCCGGCGGAGCGGATCGCCCAGAGGGTTTTGATCTCTTCCGCGCCTTGCGCCACATATTGGGTGATGAGGCCGGGCAGGGTGTTGAGCCGCGCAAGGCAGGCGGTGACGCGGATGTCGACCTCATCCACGTCGCCTGCGATCTCGATAAAACTATAGGCCATGGGCTGGTCGCCGCTGGGACGCAGCGGCTCCGGCAGGCCGTTCAGCAGCCCGGCGCTGGCGGCGAGGGCTTGCACCCGCTCGTCCATCACCTCGATCGCGGTGGGCTCGTCTTGCATCAAGGGCGTGGCGGAGGCGAGGGCGTCGCGAAAGCTGGCAAAGCCCGCCACGATCAGGCGCTTGGCGGCGGGCAGGGGGCGCAGTTTCACCCGGATCGCGGTGAGCGGGCCGAGGGTGCCTTCGGAGCCGGGCAGGAGCCGCGCCCAGTCGAAGGTGGTCTCATCCGCGCAGGCACGCTCCAGATCGTAGCCGGTAAAACGCCGGTTGAGGCGCGGGGTCTGCGCGACAAACGTGTCGCGCCCGGCGCGAGCAGCCGCCTCGGCCTGCGCCAGCATCAGTTTGGCCCAAGCGGGGGGCTCGGACCAACTGGCGAGCAACCCGGCGCCCCGCGCGATCTCCACCCCTACAAGGTTGTCGGAGGTCTTGCCATAGACCCGGCTGCCCTTGCCCGAGGCATCGGTGGAGACCATGCCGCCGAGGGTGCAGCGGGTGGAGGTCGAGGTCTCTGGCGCGAAGAACACCCCATGAGGCCGCAGCTGGTCGTTGAGGTCATCGAGCACCATGCCCGGCTCCACCTCGGCCCAGGTGGCATCGGGGGCAACAGCGATCAGCCGGTGCATATGGCGGCGCATGTCGAGGATGACGCCGTGGTTGAGGCTCTGCCCATTGGTGCCGGTGCCGCCGCCGCGCGCGGTCACTGGCACCTGCGCAAAGGCGGGCTGTTCGAGCACGCCCATTAGCCGCACCACATCCGCCGCATCGCGCGGGGCGAGCACCAGATCGGGGGTGATGCGATAGACCGAATTGTCCGTCGACATGGCGGCGCGCAGGGCGCTGTCATGGTCGATATCGCCAAGAAACCCCGCCGCGCGCAGGGCGTCCGGAAGGGCGGAGAGGGGAGCGGTCTGCGTCATCGGGGCGGCCTTTCGTTTGGCGGGATATTGACCGCTGCCGCAACTTCTTTGAAATAGAAAGTTATGAAGACAGATTCAGAAAATACGAACTTCAACCTGCGGCACCTGCGCGCGATCCATGCAATCTGGGCCGAAGGCAGCTTTGCCCGCGCGGCGGAGCGGCTGGGGGTGGTGCCCTCGGCCCTGACCGAGACGGTGCGCCAGATCGAGGAGATCGCGGGCGGAGTGCTGTTTGACCGTCGCTCGCGCCCGCCGGAGCCGACGTCGCTGGGGCTGGATTTCCTGCGCGAAACGGCGCCGCTCTTGGATGACCTTGACCTCAGCCTGCAACGGTTGCGCGAGCGGGCGCGGGGGCAGGGCGGGGTGTTGCGGATCGGGGCGGCGCCCTCGGCGATTTCGCCCATCGTGGCCCCGGCGATTGCGGCGCTCAGGGCGCAGCACCCGGATCTGGTCATCACCCTGCACGATGATGTGGCCGAGGAACTGGCGGAGCGGGTGGCGGATGGGCGGCTCGACCTTGCCATCGCGGGCCGCGCGCAAAGCTCGCCCGATCTGGTGCAGGAGGAGATTGCCGCCGATCCCTTTGGCCTTGGCTGTCCGCGCGGGCATCCTTTGGCGGGGCGTGGGGCGGTGCGGGTGGCGGAGATTGACCCCTCCGAGTTGATCCATCTCGATGCGAATACCGGCACCGCACGGCTGTTGGCGGATTGCCCAAACCTGCCCGCCGCTTACAAGACCGGTCCGCTCAGGTGCTATTCCACCATCGCGCAGCTTTGCCTTTTGCGCGCCGGGGGCGGAGTCGCGCTCCTGCCGCGCCGCGCCTTGGAGCTGTTCAATGACCCAGCGATCTGCTTTGTCGAGGTGCGCGACCTCGCGCTGGTGCGGCGGCTGTTTCTGGTGCAACGCAAACGCCAGATGCCCAGTCCCGCGATGGCGGCTTTTCTGGCGGCCCTCGCGCAAGCGGCGCAGAGAGAGGCTTGAGCCCTTAGCGCCAAGCGCGCTACCTGTCATATCATATAACAGGATGGACAGAGCATGGCAGAGCGGGACGAGCCGGAGTTCAGCGGTACCTGGGCGCGGAAACTCTCGAAAGAGAACCTGAGCGAGACCGCCTATCATGCGATCCGCGCCGCCCTGATGCACGCGCAACTGGCGCCGGGCACCAAGCTGCGGCTGCGACAGATGGCGGCGCACTTTGGGGTGAGTGCCACCCCGATGCGCGAGGCCTTGATCCGGCTGGTCAATGAAAAGGCCCTGCAACTGGATGCGCGTGGCACCGCCTTTGTGCCGGAGCTGACCCTGACCGAGCTGCGCGAAATCCGCGGCATCCGGCTGATGCTGGAGGGGGATTGCGCGGCGCGGGCGGCGGAGCGGGCGGGTGATCCCGGTGCGGATGAGCTGCAGGAGATTCACGTCGGCATCATGGCAGCGCTGGAGGCGGAGGATTTTGCCCGCGCGGTGAACCTCAACACCGAATTCCACCTGTGCTTGTGTCGGCTGGCCGACCAGCCGGTGACCTATGACATCGTCGAAAGCCTCTGGGTGCGCTGCGGGCCGATCCTGTCGCGGCTTTATGACGAGGGCGTGCCGGGCTATGAGGGCGAGCATCCGCATCTGCGGCTGATCCGGGCCATTCGCGTCGGCGAGTCGCGCGCCGCGCGGGCGGAGATCGAGGCGGATATTCGCGGACTTGGTGCGGGGCTGGATCGCTTTGCCACGCAGGTGGATAGCGCGCTGGCGGTGTGACTCTCCTCCAAATGGTGTGATTTCAGCACCTTGCGCGGCCCGTCCTGGGCGTGGCAGCGTTGGTTTGCTCCTTTTGGGCAATTTGTAATAACAAATATCACATGATGTTATTGAAAATTTCGATTTCGGGCGGTAAGGAGCAAAAAACCCCCTGCGCCACGCGGGGCAGGGGGAGTTCGATGTGTCGCGCAGAGTGTTTGGCGCGCACATCCCGCCACTGGGAATTAGGGTGGCGTATCCTTGAACGCGGCTCAGGCGGAGGCGAGCTTTGCCCCTTCGGCGAGGGTGGCGAGCTTGGCATAGGCGATCTCGGGATCAATCGCGCCAAAGCCCGCAAAGGTGCCAAAGCCGCAGTCCGATCCCGCGATCACCCGCTCCTGCCCGACGATATCGGTGAAATTCTTCAGCCGTTGCGCGACCAGCTCCGGGTGTTCGACAAAGTTGGTGGTGGTATCCACCACGCCCGGCACCAGCACGCGATCCTCGGGGATATCCGCCTTGCGGTCGCGGAAGGTGGTCCATTCGTGGCCGTGGCGCGGGTTGGAGGTTTCAAACAGCAGATATTGCGCCTCGACGCTCATCAGCGTGTCGAACATCTTGGACATCGGAATGTCGCAGATATGCGGCCCCTCGTAGTTGCCCCAGCAGATGTGAATGCGGACCTTCTCGCGCGGGATGCCGGAGAGGGCGTGGTTCAGCGCCTCCACATGGCTGGCGGCGACCTTGAGGAAGTCCTCGTCCGTCAGATCGGTGAACAGCATGTGACGCGACAGCGCCAGATCGGGGCAGTCGAGTTGCAGATCGAGACCGGCGGCGACGATGGTCTCGTATTCGGCCTTCATCACATCGGCGAGGGCGGCGAGATAGGCCTCGCGCGTCGGGTAATAGGCGTTCTGCAGGAACAGCGAGATCACCCCCGGCGAGGCGGCGTTCATAAAGCCTCGGGCAGCGCCATGCTCGGCCATTGCCGCCTTGAGGTTGGCGATGTCCTTTTCCAGCTCGCCCTGCCCCTTGGAGGTCACCTCGCCCACGCACATGGGGCGGGCGTATTGGGGTGTGCCGCCATCATTGGCGAGGCGCTGCAGGAAGGAGGGGAAGAGTTTCAGGTCAGCCGGGGCGTTGCGCGGGCTGTCGCCGTCAAAGCCGGTGTAGCGGTCCTTGACATAGGTCGCGTAGCTGATCTTGGAGGTCTCGCCATCGCTGACGATATCCACCCCGGCGGCGACCTGTTTGCGCACGGTCTCCGAGACGGCGGCGGTCATCGCGGCGTCAAAGGCGGCGGGGTCATAGGGCGTGTTGCCCTCGCGGGCGAAGATGAAATCCACCACCTCTTGCGTGCGCGGCAGCGAGCCAACATGGGTCGTCTTGATCTGGGTCATCGGGTGCTCCTCCTGCGCCGTGTGGCGGGGTGTCTGATCTGAAAGGACCCGCCCCGGCGCGCGGGAGAGCGCGGGGGCGGGCGGCTGCCGGGGATCGATGGTCCGTTATTCCGCAGCCTCGGGCAGGCGGGCGCCGGTGCCATAGGGCACGTTCACCCCGCCATAGCGCCGGACGCGGAGGTTGCATTGTTCGGCGTGACCGACAAAGCCTTCGAGCATGCAGAGGCGCGAGCCATAGGCGCCGATCAGGGCCGCGGCCTCGTCCGTGGTGACCTTCTGGTAGCTGTGGGTTTTCAGATACTTGCCCACCCAGAGACCGCCAGTGTAGCGCCCGGCCTTTTTGGTCGGCAGGGTGTGGTTGGTGCCGATCACCTTGTCGCCATTGGCGACGTTGGTGCGCGGACCGAGGAAGAGCGCGCCGTAGCTGTGCATCTTTTCAAGGAACCAATCGTCGCGGTCGGTCATCACCTGCACATGCTCGGAGGCGATGTCATTGGCGACCTCCAGCATCTCGTCATAGCTGTCGCAGAGGATCACTTCGCCGTATTCGTCCCAGGAGACCTGCGCGGTGGCGGCGGTCGGCAGGATCTTGAGGATGCGGTCGATCTCGGAGAGGGTTTCCTCGGCCAGCCTCTGCGAGTTGGTCAAGAGCACGGCGGGAGAATTGTAGCCATGTTCCGCCTGACCCAAGAGGTCGGTGGCGCAGATTTCGGCGTCCACGGTCTCATCCGCGATCACCATGGTCTCGGTCGGGCCGGCAAAGAGGTCGATGCCGACGCGGCCATAAAGCTGGCGCTTGGCTTCGGCGACAAAGGCGTTGCCGGGGCCGACGAGCATATCCACAGGCGCGATGGTCTCGGTGCCGATCGCCATGGCGCCGATGGCCTGAATGCC
Source organism: uncultured Paracoccaceae bacterium (assembly GCA_937146765.1). Lineage (GTDB taxonomy): Bacteria > Pseudomonadota > Alphaproteobacteria > Rhodobacterales > Rhodobacteraceae > Epibacterium. Next base: position 175,336 of record CAKZRP010000007.1, read on the forward strand.
GCCAAGCACATAGATCTCATGCGCGCCGCCAAGGTGCATTGCCGCGATCACGGCGGCGTTGGGTTTGCCCTGGAATGGCGGGGTGCAGGCGATGATGCGCGGCACGCCGGCCACGGATGCGGTGGCAACCGACATATGCGCCGAGGCGACCATGGGGAATTTGCCGGCCGGAACGTAGCAGCCCACGGATTGCACCGGGATATTCTTGTGACCAAGGATCACGCCGGGCATGGTCTCGATCTCGATGTCGAGCATGGAGTCGCGCTGCGCCTGCGCGAAGTTGCGCACTTGCGCTTGTGCGAATTTGATATCGGCCAGATCGCTGGCGGAGACTTCGGCGATCAGAGCATCGATCTCGGCAGCGCTGAGGCGGTAGCTGGCCGGGCTATAAGTGTCGAATTTCTCCGAGAGTTCGTGCACGGCGGCATCGCCGCGTTCTTCGATGGCCTTCAGCGTGGATTCGACGGTGGCGCGGACCTTGGCGTCGTCTTCTGCGCGTTCGGTGTCGGGCTTGCCGCGTTTCAGATAGGTGATGGTCATGTCAGGTCCTTGCTCTGGTCAAAGCTATGGGTCGGGCTGCCAGTGCCAGGGCGCAGGCAGCAAGAGTTGCTCACGCCCCGACGGCTGGCCGAAGCGCGGTCCCTGTCGCGCCAGGGCGAGAGGGCGAGAAGAGGTCTGGCCCGGCGCCAACGCGGTGCGGGCGTTAGGTGCAGTCCGCGCCCCGAGGTCGAGGGCGCGACCTGCTGGAGGAGGTCAGGTCAGCCGCAGGCCGGTGTCCGTGTTGAACAGGTGGCAGATGTCGGCGGGAATGGTGGCATGGACGGTCTCGCCGATCTCGGCGCGATAGTCCTTGGGGGCGCGGACAGAGACCAAGGCCCCACCCAGACGCCAGGAGATCATCGAGGCCTCGCCCAAAAGCTCGATCGAGTAGATCGGCGCGGCGATCTGACCGGCGCCTGCGGCAATCGCGGCATCCTCGGCGCGGAAGCCAAGGGTGATATTGCCGGAGAACTGGGGGTCCAGCCCCGCGACCCGCACGCCGTCGCCTTCGAACACGCCATTGGCCATGCGGCCTTCGACGAGGTTCATGGCGGGCGAGCCGATGAAGGAGGCCACAAAGGTATTGGCCGGGTTGTCATAGATCTCGGTCGGGGTGCCGACCTGCTGGATCCTGCCCTTGTTCATCACCACCACACGGTCGGCGAGGGTCATCGCCTCGATCTGGTCGTGGGTCACATAGACCGTGGTGGTCTTGAGCTTGGACTGCAGGTTCTTGATCTGCGCGCGGGTGGAGACCCGCAGTTTCGCATCCAAGTTCGACAGCGGCTCGTCCATCAGGAACACGGTGGGCTTGCGCACGATGGCGCGGCCCAGAGCGACCCGCTGGCGCTGACCGCCGGAGAGTTCCGCCGGGCGGCGGTGCATGAAGTCACCCAGCTCTACCATCTCGATGGCCTTCATGACCATCTCGTGATGCTGCTCCTTCGGCACCTTGCGGACGCGCAGCGGGAAGCGGATGTTCTCGTAGACCGAGAGGTTCGGATAAAGACCGTAGGACTGGAACACCATGGAGATGTCGCGGTCCTTGGGGTCGAGATTGTTGACCATGCGGTCGCCGAGCCAGATCTCGCCATCGGTCACATCCTCAAGCCCGGCGATCATCCGCATGGTGGTGGATTTGCCGCAGCCCGAAGGCCCGAGCAGCACGAGGAATTCCTGATCCGCGATATCGAGGTCGAAGTTGTCCACGCCGAGGAAAGTGCCCCAGCGCTTGTTGACGTTTTTGAGTTGCAGACGGGCCATGGGCGTTGGGCCTCCTTAACCTTTGACAGCGCCGGCGGTCAGACCGCTTACGATCTGGCGCTGGAAGAAGAGAATGAGAACGAAGAGCGGCACGATGGCAGAGACCACGGCGGCCACGGCATACATGACCTTGCCGTCTTCCTGCGTCGATCCGAGGAAGCCGTTGAGCTTGGGGATCATGGTCAGGTTGTCCTGATTGAGCAGCATCGAGGTGACGGTAAAGTCGTTATAGGCCAGAAGGAAACTGAACAGGCCGGTGGTCACCACGCCGGGCCACATCACCGGGATGATCGCCAGACGGAAGGCCTGGAAGCGGGTGCAGCCATCGACCATCGCGGCCTCATCGAGATCCTTGGGGATCGACAGGAAGAAGCTGTGCAGCATCCACAGGGTGAAAGGCTGGTTGATCGCCACCAGAACGATGATGGTGGTGGGCAGATAGCCCCAGATGTTCATCTCGAAGAAGGGCAGAAGGTAGCCCGACACCAGCGTCACATGCGGCATGGCGCGGAAGACCAGCGCGGCCATCAGGATCCAGAAGGTATATTTGAACTCGGACCGGGCGAGGGCATAGCCGCCGAGGGTGCCGAGGGTGAGCGAGATGGTCACCACAAAGAAGGTCACGATGCCGGTGTTGATGACCGACTTCCAGAACTCCTGCTGGATCCAGGCGCCTTCATAGCCGTCAAGCGTAAAGGCGCTGCCGTGTTGTTTCACGGTGACCGGGCCGGTGAGGGCGTTCATCCAGTCGGCGCGGGAGAAGAAATCCCCCTCGACCTTGAACGAGCCCCACATGGTCCACAGGAAGGGGAAGGCCGCGATCACCAGCCAGAACAGCACGAAGCCAGTGGACAGGAGGATGAGCGAAGGCGGTTTGCGATGGGCGGGAATGGACATGGTCGCCTCCGTCAGGCCTTGCGGTTGAAGTCACGCCAGTTGCGGCGCAGGACCGGCAACAGCAGGATGATGACGCCGACGATGGTCAGCATGGAGGTCGCCGCCGCCGAGCCGAAGAGCGGCGATTCAGCCGCGCGCAGATCGTTGTAGATCAGGTAGCTGAGGGTGGTGGCATTGGCCGCCGCCGAGAAACCGATGATCGGTTCAAAGACGCGGAAGTTGTCCATCAGCTGCATCAGCGCGATGAAGGTCGCGAGGGGCATCAGATAGGGGATGGTCACGAAGCGCACCCGCTCCCAGCGGCTGGCGCCGTCGACCATGGCGGATTCGAGCGTGTCCTGCGGCACGGTTTGCAGACCGGCATAGAAGACCACAAAGGCAAAGGGGGCCGAGTGCCAGACGCCGTAAACAAAGAGCGTGATCCAGGTGAGCGTGGGCGAGGCCTTGAGCGACAGGCTCGGGTCCTGGAACAGGGCCTGCAAGAGCGCGCCGATGACGCCGCGGCTGTCGATCATCCAGAACAGCACGAGGGAGCCGACCAGCGGGGTGACGAGCATCGGCAGCAGGGAGAAGAAGATCACCGGACCTTTCAGCGCCTTGGGGATCGAGTTCACCACAATCGCGATGATGAACCCGAGGATGATCACCAGGGGTGTCACGATAAACGTATAGGCCAGGGTGAAGATCAGCGCCTTGTAGAAGGGCAGGTTCATGATCCTGGTGCGGATCTCGCCAAAGTTCTGCGAGGAGGCGAAAATCTCGGTGATCTCGTCAAAGGCCAGATGGCTGCCGTTGGCATAGGTGCCAAGCCCGTTGTAGCGCCCGGCAGGCTGTTCCTCGCGCAGGGCGTTCATCGCCTCGGCATCGACGCTGACGGAGGTGGTGCAGCCGAAGGGGCCGCAGTTCTTGGCCTCTTTCAGCACCTGCTCGTGTTCGATGAACAGCGACTGATAGCCGACGGAGACAATGGGAAGGGCGATGAAGAGGATCATCGCCAGAAGGGATGGCCAGATAAAGGCCATGAAGGTCTTGTGTTTCATGACAGCTCGCTCACCGTGCCGTCTGTTGGCACAGATCTTCCAAAGGGGTCCGGAAGGCGGGGTGGAGCCGCCTTCCGGGGAGAAGGGGCTTAGTTCAGGAAACCGGCTTCTTTGGCGGCGGTGTTATAGGCGGCCGCGGTGTCGGCCAGCGCCTGATCTGCGCTTTCCTTGCCCTGCAGGAATTCGGCGAGATTGTCGCCAAGGGCGGTGTGCAGCAGACCCATGTAGGGCAGCATCGGATAGGGCCGCGCGCCGCCTTGCAGGTTGGCCAGCACGCCGGCGGAGGTCTTGGAGGGTTCATAGCCGTCGATCAGCCAGACCGCGGCCTCCTGGTTTTCCGCCAGCATATCGCCGGAGATGCCGTTCATCATCGCCCGGAAGGAGGCCTCGGCATCCTCGTCGGAGATGTTCTTGGCGATGGTGAAGCCGTCCCACCACAGCGCAACCGCCGGGATGCCGTGGTCGCCAATGGTCGGTGCGGCGGCAAAGGAGGTGTGCTTGGCGATCTCGGGCGAGGGGTTGTCTTCGGCGATGTAGGAACCCGCGATGGAGCCCCATGCGATCGACAGCGCCGCTTCGCCCGCCTCCCAGACCGGTTTCTGGGCGTTGGAGTCATAGGTCGCCCAATCGGCGCTCATGTATTCGGTCATGGTCTTCATGTTGTCGAGCACTTCGACGGCGGCGTCATGGTCGAGCGCCAGCGCGGCGGTACCGGGGGCAAAGAAGTCCGCGCCGGTGCCGAGGTAGGTATTGACGAATTCCGCCGCCACGTTCCAGCCGGGTTTGAAGTTCGAGGAGACCGGGGTCGCCATCACGCCGGCCGCGCGCAGCTTTTCGGCGGCGGCGAAGAATTCGGCATAGGTGGTCGGCGGGGTGAGGCCATGTTCGGCGAGGATGTCATCGCGGTAGAACAGCTGCTGCGAGTTGGCCATGAAGGCAATCGCCATGATCTTGCCGTCGACCACGATCTTCTGGCTGTCGTTGAGCTGCTGGCCGTATTTGGCGACGAGATCGTCGAGCGGGCGGATCAGGTCGTCATTCAGGAGCGGCACGATGGAGTTGGAGGCCACCATGGCGACCGTATAGCTCGCCGGATTGGTGGTCAGGGCCGGAGTCTGGATGTTCTTGTGTTCCTGGGTCTGGTTGCGGGTCACGGTGACGGATCCGGTGGCGCATTTCTCGGCCCAGTCGGCAATCACCCGCAGGGCGGTGAAATCGTTGGACAGAATGCGCACCGAGCCCTTTTCGATGCCGCAATCGGCGTTGGCGAGGCTGGCAGAGGCCATCAGGGCGATGGCTGCAACCGATGTCTTGAAGAAAGTGGTCATAGTCGAAGTCTCCCGTCGGGATGAGGCGCTCTTTCGCTCATTTGGGTGGCGTGGCGCTTGCAAGGGGTTCCGGAGGGCCGCCGCAGCGGTGCCCTGGGGTCACGGTAACCCTCAGTGAATACGTCTGCAATAAATTTCTTTCATTTGTGGGATTTGACGCGATAATCATAAAATAAATTTAGTAAATTCAACATATTGAGCATATGGGTGCGTTTGCAATGATTGGAGATTCCAAGTGGGGATTTCTGCTCGGTTGCAACGGGGAGGTGCCTGGATGGAGGGACCTGGCGCGGTGTCTTGTCAGTCTTCAGACAGGCGGAAAACCCCCGCGGGCGGGCCCTGCGGAGGTTTTGGGGAGGCAGAATTGTGAAATGAAATCAGTCCTGTCCGGTCTGAAGCAGGATCTGTTTCCAGACCGAGGTCTCGTCAAAGAGGGTGAACTCGCGCCGCAGTTTCACCTCGCCGCCGACGAGGGCGCCGAATTCCGCGTGACTGATTCCCAGAATGTAGACCTCGGCCCCGGTGGGGATGCCAAAGGCGCCCCAGCCTTCGTGTTTGCCATGCAGGCTCCAGCGCAGGGCGGAGCGGGGCGGCATCATCGGGTCGGCACGGCCGATCTGGTGGTGCAGGGTGAAGGTCGCATTCGGGAAGGCGGCGCGCAGCCCCATCCAGAAGCGATCCGCCGCCCCCCAGCCGTGGCCGGTCACGCCGCCGGGATACTCCAGCTGCGCGGCGCGGTCATAGGCCGCTTCGACCACCGTCATGTCGGCGCCCATGATCCGGGTCAGGATCTCCGCATGGCGCTGGCCCCATTCGTTGTCATTGCCGCGTCCCAGATAGGGGCCGGGGCGGTCGGTGGCCGGGCTCAGCGGCTGCACGCAGGCCTCGGGCCCGCCCTCGCGGGCGATCAGATCGGCGGCATAGGCCCTGGGCTCCCAGCCCATCTGGCGCACGATGGCGCCCTGATCGCGGATCAGCCATTCGTCGTTGATCTGGTTGTTGATGGCATGGCAGTCGGCGAGGATGCGGTAGCGCAGCCTCTTGCCGGTGGCCTTGCCATAGACGCCATCGCCCGAATGGGTGGCGGTGGAGATGATCCGATGCGAGGAGAGCATCCCTTCCTCCGGGGTGCCGGACCAGATCACGTCTTCGCCCAGAAGCTCGCGATCGGGGAATTCCGCCAGCGTCGCCATGGTGGCGCCGATCACGGTCTGATTGCCCTGCACCACCGAGGCGGGCGAGCGCACCACGATGTCGTCACCGTAATAGCGATGCAGGGTGGCGATGCCGCGATCCTCCCAGATCTCCTTGGTGATGCCGATGATATAGTCGGGGAAGTCGCGGAACTTGCTGTCAAAGCCTAACATCTGTCTTGTCCTTCTGGGGCCAGCCCGCAGGGATCCGCGCCGATCCGCGCAGGATCAGCGGTCCCTTGATCTGGATATGCCGGGGCTGGGCTGTTTCGGGGGATTCGATCTGTTCCAAGAGCGCCTCGACGGTCTCGGCGACCATCACATTGGCGCGCTGGCGCACGGTGGTGAGGGAATAGCTGCGCAGGCGGGCCTGGGGCACGTCGTCATAGCCCACAACCGAGACATCCTCGGGCACCCGCAGCCCGAGGTCATGGCGCAACACGTCGATCACGGTGAAGGCCATATAGTCATTGGCAACAAAGACCGCATCGGGACGCCGCTCGGCGGGCACGTCAAAGATCTCGCGGGTGGCGGCTGCGGCCCCTTCGAGGGTGAACTGACCGCAGGCGCGGGCAAAGAGCGACTGCCCCGCCGCCTCCAGCGCGGCGCGAAAGGCTGCCTCACGGTCACGCTGGGTGGAGGCGCCCTCCCAGCCGGCAATATGGGCAATGCGCCGGTGGCCGCCGGCCATCAGGAACTCCGCCACCGCCCGGCCGCCGGCCCGGTTGTCGGAGGTGACCGCGGTGAGGCCCTCGATATCCTGGGTCCGGTTGAACAGAACCGCCGGCACGCCGAGCTGGCGGCAGCGGCTGGAGATGTCCGAGGACATGGCGACCGAGGCGAGGATGATGCCATCGACCTGATGGTCGAGGATCTCCTGCATCACAGTGTCGATATTGCCCGCCGTCCGCGAGGCCATGAAGACCAGCGCGTGATAGCCGCGTTTCTGCAAGGCGTTGGACAGTTTCTCCAAGGCTTCGGGGTAGAAGGGGTTGCCAAGGTAAGCCACCACCAGGCCGATGATCCGCGACCGGCCCGAGGCCATGGCGCGGGCCAGCACATTGGGCCGGTAGCCGAGTTCCTCGGCCGCCGCCTGCACCTTGGCCGCGGTCTTCTTGCTGACCGAGGCGCCGGGGGTGAAGAAGCGGCTCACCGCCGACTGGCTGACTCCGGCGCGTTCGGCGACCTGCAGGATGGTGACTTTCTCGTTCATGGCGCGTGCTGTCCTTCTGGGGGTCCGGGCTGGCGCATAATCTGCGACAGCCGGGCGCGAAGGGCCAGATCAAAGCGGCGCCGGGGCATCAGCGGCCCATCCCGTCGGGGATCGCGATACGGCCCAGGTTGCGGGCCTTGTTGAACTCGCGCAGGCGGGCAAAGACATCCACCCCCAGCTGCGCATAGGCATCCAGCAGATCGACCAGCACCCAGTTCTCGCGGATGCGACCGTGCTCCAGCCGCCAAAAGTCGAGGCTGCGCAGGGTGATCTTGCGGCCCGCGGGCGCAATCCCCATCCAGCCGTCCCGGGTGACGGTCTGGATCATATTGGGCCAGCCGGTGACGGCGGCATAATCGCCATCACCAAAGAAATGAGAGGTGATCTCCTCCACATGCTGGCCACGATCCGGCATGGCGTTCAGAAACGGGATCTGGTGCCAGTTGCGAAAGCCCGCGATGCCGCGCGCGGTGCCAATGCCCGCGGGGCCGTACCAATTCATCCGAGGATGCCAGAAGCGCGCCATCTCCATCACCTCCGGGCCGCCCTGGGCGGGGTGTTTCGTCAGATGCTCCAGCATGTCGATGATGTGCTGACAGGTGGCGGCGCCTTTTGCGGCATCATAGGGTCCCGGAACCAGCCCGTCCTGGGTCGCCGGCCCCGGCACCTGCCATTCGCGCCCCAGCGAGGGGGCCATCGGCCAGGCGTGGGCCTGCATCATCACCTCGGGAATGTCCCAGAGCGCCTGCACCTCGACCACTTTGCCGTCGACAATGCGATAGAACTCGTGAAACCGCAGGGTGACCTGATGGCCGGTCGGCGGAATGTCGAGCCAGGGTGCGGAAAAGACCCCGGTGTAATAGCCGCCCGCGCCCACCCAATCGTTGCCGAACTCATCCGGCCCGGCGATCACGATGGTGTCGCGGCGCTCCAGATCCGGCCAGGCCTCGAAGAGACCCGCGTAAACCGCGTCGTAAAAAGCCTCTACGCCGGCGAGATCCCCAAACGGGTGGCAAAACCGAAACAGCACATCCGGCGCGCAGACCTGCGCCAGCGCCGCCCGTACGCCGGTCTCGTCAAAGTCATACATCGCCGCCCGGAGCGTCGCGATAAGCGCCTTGTTCTGTGTGTGAACATCCATGGCTCTTGCCTTCATCTTCTCAAAAATATCCCGGGGGAGGCCCCGGGAGGGGCCGGGGGCAGCGCCCCCTTTTTACTCCGCCGCCGCGCGATAGGGGGCCGCCGCGCCATAGGGCACATTCACCCCACCATAGCGGCGCACGCGCACATTGCATTGCTCGGCATGGCCGACAAACCCCTCGAGCATGCAGAGCCGGGAGCCGTATTCGCCCACCAGGGTTGCCGCCTCATCGGTCATGATCTTCTGATAGCTGTGGGTTTTCAGGAACTTGCCAACCCAGAGCCCGCCGGTATAGCGCCCGGCCTTCAGCGTCGGCAGCGTGTGGTTGGTGCCGATCACCTTGTCGCCATTGGCGACATTGGTGCGCGGCCCGAGGAAGAGCGCGCCATAACAGGTCATCTGGTCGAGGAACCAGTCGTCGCGGTCGGTCATCACCTGCACATGTTCCGAGGCGATCTCATCGGCCACCTCGCGCATTTCCTCATAGGTGTCACAGAGGATCACCTCGCCATAGTCCGCCCAGCTGACCCGCGCGGTGTCGGCGGTGGGCAGGATCTGCAGCAGCCGGTCGATCTCCCCCAACGTGCCCTCGGCCAGGGCGCGGGAATTGGTGACCAGAACGGCGGGGGAATTATAGCCATGTTCCGCCTGACCGAGGAGATCGGTGGCGCAGAGTTCGGGATCGGCGGCGGTCTCGTCGGCGATCACCATGGTTTCGGTGGGACCGGCAAAGAGGTCGATGCCGACGCGGCCAAAGAGTTGCCGTTTGGCCTCGGCGACAAAGGCATTGCCGGGGCCGACCAGCATATGCACCGGCTCGATGGTCTCGGTGCCGATGGCCATGGCGCCCACCGCCTGGATGCCGCCGAGGATATGGATCTCATCGGCACCGCCGAAATGCATCGCGGCCACCACTGCCGCGTTCGGCTTGCCCTTGAAGGGCGGCGTGCAGGCCACGATACGCGGCACGCCGGCGACCTTGGCAGTCGCAACCGACATATGGGCCGAGGCCACCATGGGGAACTTGCCCCCCGGCACGTAGCAGCCCACCGATTGCACCGGGATGTTCTTGTGGCCGAGGATGACGCCGGGCAGGGTCTCCACCTCGATATCCAGCATGGAGGCGCGCTGCGCGCGGGCAAAGGCCACCACCTGCTCCTGCGCGAACTTGATATCCGCGATCTCGCGCTCCGTCAGCTCGCCGATCAGCGCGTCGATCTGCGCCTGGCTGAGGCGAAAGCTCTCGGGCGCATAGCCGTCGAATGTCTCGCTGAGGTCGCGCACGGCCAGATCGCCGCGGGCCTCGATATCGGCGAGGGTGCCTTCTACCGTGGCGCGGGTCTTGGCATTGTCTTCGGCGCGGGCGGCGGCGGATTTGCCGCGTTTGAGATAGGTGATGGCCATCGGTCTTATCCTTGGGTGTCGGTACGCGGAGTGTCGGGGCGAGGTTCCGGGCGCGGCGGCGTTTTCTTGCCGCGGTCATAGGCTTCCCAGCCGTGGCCATTGAAAAGGTCCACGCCGAGTTGGGCGGCGACATGGGCGAAATCGACGCTCACCCAATTGTCGACGATCTTGCCGTCCTGGACCTTCCAGAAATCCATGTAGCGGATCTCCACCCGCTTGCCGGTGGCTGGAATGCCGAGGAATTCGCCACTGTGAGTGGCTTCCTGACGGCCAAAGGCGGCCGCCCATTCGCCCATGTAAAGACGCGCCTCGTCGATGCAGGTCTTGTCGGAAAAGGCCGCCTGAAAGGGGCGCTGCCAATTGTCCTGAAACTCGCGCAGGCCGGTCTTGGTGCCGCAGCCCTGATTGCCGAGCCAGCGGAAGTTTTCTGCAAAGAACTCGCCGATGTCGGCAATGCGGTGGTCGTTGAGACCATCGACCATGCCTTCGATCACGGCGCGGGTCTCTTCGGTCTTGGTCATATCCGTGTCACGGGTCAGCACGGCCTGTTCGGGGCGGGAACCTTTCATGAGGTCACTCCTGTAATGCGGTTTCTGTGGTGAGGGAGGGCAGGCTCCCCGTGGACAGAAAATCCCGTGGCAGGCGGTTCAGCGCCGGATGCCGGCTGGCGGCGCTGTGGCGAAAGGCCGAGCTCATCCCTTGACCGCCCCTGCGGTGAGGCCGGAGACGATCTGGCGCTGGAAGACCATCACGAGGATGAACAGGGGCGCGGTGATCGAGACGGCGGCGGCAACGGCGACCACCTGATCGGTCGTCGTGGTCTCGCGGTTGAACATGCCCGCGATGGCCGGCACCATGGTCTGGTTCTGCGCATCCAAGAGCAGCGAGGTCACCAGAAAGTCGTTGTAAGCCAAGAGGAAAGAGAACAGCCCGGTGGTGATGACCCCCGGCCACATCACCGGCATGATGACCCGGCGAAAGGCCTGGAAGTGGTTGCAGCCATCGACCCGCGCCGCCTCGTCCAGCTCGGCGGGGATGTTCTGGAAAAACGACCGCAGCATCCAGATGGTGAAGGGCTGGTTGATCGCCACCAGCACGGCAATCACCGCCATCGGCTTGCCATAGAGGGTCGGGGCATTCTCCCCGAGGATCGGAGCCAGCCATTCGGAGGAATTGATAAAGACCGGCAGATAGCCCGCCACCAGCACCGAATGGGGCAGGGCGCGGAACACCAGCGCGACGATCAGGATCCAGAAGGCCAGCGTCGATCCCGACCGGGCCAGTCCGTAGCCCGCCAATGTGCCGACGGTGAGGGAGACCGAGACCACCCCCGCCGTCACGATCAGCGAGTTCTGGAAGTTGTTGGAAAAGCCCCGGTCGATCCAGACGGTCTTGTAATGCTCGGTCGTGAGGCCGATCACATCCACCCCGAGGGCACCCAGCACCGGGTTCAGCGCCGCTGCCAGTGCCGGCATGATCCCGAAGAGGGTGACCAGGGCCACAAGGGCAAAGGCGGCAATCCCGATCAGCCAGCCGAGCCAGACCGCGCCTGCCGGGGCATAGCTGCGCACCATCGAGGGCAGGCGTTTCGCGGCAACCTGCCAGAGCGCCCAGAGGGTGACGAGCAGCAGCAGGATGTCAAAGACCGAGATGCCATGCCCCTTGGCGCGGGTGGCGGGGCCGAAGATCACGTTGAGCGCATTGGCGTCAAAGGCATCCACCGGTGTCTTGAAGCTCATCACCGTGATCCAGAAGATCGGGAAGGCGGCGATGAGACACCACAGGATCAGGAGACCGTTCGAGGTCAGACGCAGGCTGAGGGGCTGGCGCATGGCACGGGACGTCATGTCAGTGGCCTCCTTTGTGGTCGCGCCAGGTGCGGCGCAGGGGAGCGATGAGCAGGAGCGTGATGCCGATCATGGTCAGCATGGCGCTGGCGGAGGCGCGGCTGACCGAACGGTTGCCCGCCTGATCCGGCACCAAGAAATCGTAGGTGAGCCATTGCAGCGAGATCACGTGACCCTGGGAGGAGAAGCCGACCACCTCTTCGAACACCCGGTAGGCGTCCATCAGGTGGATCATCGACACGAAGATGATGAGCGGCATCAGATGCGGGATCACGATGAAGCGCAGCCGCTGCCAGCGCGAGGCCCCGTCGATCACAGCACTTTCCAGACTGTCGGAATTCACGGTCTGAAGGCCGGCATAGAAGACGATCGCGGCAAAGGGGGCGACATGCCACACGCGGTAGAGCATCATCAGAAGCTCGATGGTCCAGGCCTGGGCAAACATGGCGATATCGCGGCCCGAGTACCATTCCATCGCCGCGGTCAAGATGCCGTCGCCGCGAAACAGCCAGTTGATCGAGAGCGCGCCGATGACCGGCGTGATGATGAAGGGCAGGAGCGAGATGAAGATCACCGGCCCGCGCACCGCTTTGGCGGCATTGTTGATCATCAGCGCGATGCCGAGGCCAAGCCCGATATTGAGGGGCAGGGTGATCAGGGTGAAGGTGAGGGTAAAGCGCAGCGCCTTCCAGAAGTCGATAGCCTGAAAAGCCGACCAGCTACCCGCCTTCAGCGCCGCCCAGGCGCGGTCCAGTTCCAGCACGTTGCGATAGCTTTGCAGGCCGACGAATTCGGTGCGGGTCATCACATGGCTGTCCTCATCCAAGAGGGGCACGGATTTCTGCTCGGTGGTGCAGGTCTGGGTCAGAAAGCCCGGCGTGCAGGTTTCCACCTCGACCACCTCGTAGACGGTCTGGGTGACATAGAAGCTCTGCACAAAGACGCTGACCAGCGGGAAGGCGATGAACAGAAGCATCATAAAGACAGAGGGGCCGACAAAGGCGGCAAAGGTGCGGAAATTCATGTCTCTGCCTTTCTCATGGGTCTGTTGCTCAAGGATCTGTTGAGGGGAAAAGCGGGGAGGGCGCACCCTCCCCTAGTCCGACGTGGAGAGAGGGATCAGTTCAACAGGCCGGCTTCCTTGGCGGCTGTCACGTAATCGGCCTCGATATCCGCCAGGGTGGTGGCCGCATCCTTGGCGCCGGTCATATAGGCCGAAAGCCCATTGCCGAGGGCGGAGTGCAGGATGCCAAGGGCGGTAGAGGCGGGATAGGCGCGGGCGCCATTGGCGGCAGAGGCGGCGGCCCCGGCGGCGAGCGGTCCGGCCTCGTAGCCCGGGATCAGCCAGACAGCGGCGTCATTGTTGGCCTTGACCATCTCGGTATCGATGCCTTCCATCACTACCTGAAAGGCGGCTTCGGCCTCGGCATCGGTCATGTTGGTTGCAAACACGACGCCATCCCACCAGATCGAGGTCGCGGGTGCGACGGAGCCCATCGGGGCGGCGGCCATCGTGACCTTGCCGACCACCTGGCTCTCGGCTTCGTCTTCCATCGCGGCGGCGCGGCTGGCCCAGAGGTTCGCCATGGCGATCTTGCCCTGCTGGAACTGCTGCTGCACATAGGTGGAGTCGGAGACCAGATACTCGGGGTCCATATAGGCGGTCATCGCCTTCAGGGTCTCGAGCGCCTTGATGCCTTCGGGCGTGTTGATGGTGGGATTGTTGTCGGCGTCAACGAAGTTGCCGCCCTCGCCGAGGTACATGTTCACGAATTCCTGGGCGAGGTTCCAGCCGGTCTTGAAGGTGCCGCCCAGGGGGTAGTCGACCACGCCTGCGGCCTTGATCTTCTCGGCGGCGGCGAGGACATCGGCATAGGTCTTCGGTTCCTCGATGCCGAGATCGGCGAGGATATCGGCGCGGTACATCAGGTGTTGTGCGTTCACCATCATGGCAATCGCCATGGTCTTGCCGTCGATCTTGATGAGCTGGTTCGGGGTCAGATTTGCCCCGTATTTGGCCACCAGATCATCCAGGGGGCGGATGGTGCCGGCGTTCAGGAGCGGGATCAGAGTCTCGTTCGCGACGCCGCCGATCTGGTAGAGGGCCGGGTTGGCGGCAAAGGCCTCGGGCTGCTTTTCCTTGAACTCCTGATCGAGGGAGGCAGAGAAATTGCCGCATTCCGCCATGGCGTCGGTGGCGGCTTTCCAGGCCTCGAACCCTGCGGTGAGGGATTTGAGCGGCACGGTGTTTTCAAAGGCGCAGGAGGCGGAGGCCGCCGCACCAACCAGGGACAGAGCCCCGGCCATCAGGATGGTCTTGAGTTTCATATGGTTAGCTCCCTGTGGGGTTGAAGCTTGGGGGGAAGACTGCCGGGTTGTCCCGGTCTGTTCTGGCGCGCCCTCCTGTTGGCGGGGGCGCGAGGTAGAGGTCAGGCGCGCTCGCCTGTCTCCGCGTCAAAGAGGTGGCAAATGTCGGCGGGCACGGAGAAGCTGACAGACTCGCCAATCTGGGCGCGGAAGCTCTTGTCGGCCTTGACGGAAACCAGAGCGCCGCCCACGCGGATGGAAATCATCGTGGCATCGCCCAAGAGTTCGAGCGTGTAGATCGGCGCGGTGATCTGGCCTGCGCCTGTAGGGGCGAGGGCCGCATCCTCCGCCCGAAACCCGAGGGTCAGCGGGCCATCCTTGGCGCTGAGGCCGGCAATCTCCACGTGATCGGCGCGGAAGGTGCCGCCTGTGACGGTGCCCTCGATCAGGTTCATCGCGGGCGAGCCGATGAAGGACGCGACAAAGGTATTGGCGGGGTGGTCGTAAATCTCGGTGGGCGAGCCGACCTGTTGCACCACGCCTTTTTTCATCACCACCACCCGATCAGCGAGGGTCATCGCCTCGATCTGGTCATGGGTGACATAGATGGTGGTCACGGCCAGTTCGTGGCTCAGGTTCTTGATCTGGGCCCGGGTGGAGACGCGCAGTTTGGCGTCGAGGTTCGACAGCGGCTCGTCCATCAGGAACACATTGGGTTCGCGGACGATGGCGCGGGCCAGGGCGACTCGCTGGCGCTGGCCGCCGGAGAGTTCGGCCGGTTTGCGGTGCAGAAACTCGTCGAGTTCGACCATGGCGGAGGCGCGGCGCACCTTCTCGTCATGGGTGGCGGGGTCGATGCCGCGCACTTTCAAGGGAAAGCGGATGTTCTCGTAGACGTTGAGGTTCGGGTAAAGCGCGTAGGACTGGAACACCATCGCCACATCGCGGTCCTTGGGTTCGAGATCGTTGACCACCTTGCCGTCGATCAGGATCTCGCCGTCGGTCACATCCTCCAGCCCCGCGATCATCCGCATGGTGGTGGTCTTGCCGCAGCCAGAGGGGCCGAGGAGGACGAGGAATTCGCGATCCGCAATCGTCAGGTCAAAGTTCTTCACCCCGACAAAATTGCCCCATCGCTTGCCGACATTGCGCAGTTGGATTTCAGCCATTGGTACTCCCCGCGAGTGTTGTGCCGCGCTCTGTTCTTGACGTTTGCAAGCGCTTGCAAAATCAGGGTAGCGACAAGATCTGGCTTCTGGCAAGATATTTTTGCAAGCGCTTTCAACAGCGCGCAGAGTGACCGGAGAGACGACCCCGAACTTTGGGCGTCAAAGATATGAAAGTGTTCGAGAAAATGACGGAACTTCAACCCTGCAAGGATCTTGTGCGCGCCTTCTACGCGGCGCTGGATGGGGCGGAGGGAGCGGCGATTCCTGCGGTCATGGCGCAGTTCTGCGCGCCGAATCTGCGCTGGCGGGGCTATCATCCCTTCAACGAAATCACCGGCCCGGAGGCGGTGGCGGAACGATTCTGGCAGCCGCTGCGCCAGAGCCTGACACGGATGCAGCGCAGGCTGGATGTGTTCATGGCGGGCGAGAACCTCTATCCGGATCCGGGCGGCACCTGGGTCTGTTCGATGGGGCATCTGATGGGGCTGTTCGACGCGCCGTGGCTGGGCATTCGACCCACCCGCAAGATGGCATTCTTACGCTACTGTGCCTTTCATCGGGTCGAGGGGGACAAGATCACCGAGACGGCAATGTATTTCGATATTCCTCATCTGATGATGCAGGCGGGGATGAATCCCTTTCCGCCGCAAACGGCCGCGCATCTGGTGCAACCCGGGCCGCAGACCCATGACGGGCTGATGTTCACCGCCCAGCACCCAGAGGAGGGGGCGAAGACTCTCGACCTCATCCAGCGAATGGTGACGGATATCGGCACCTGGCAGGGGGCGATCCCGCTGGAAGAAGAGCTCGCCCGTACCTGGCATGACGATATGATCTGGTGGGGTCCGGCGGGGATCGGCGCGACCTATACCATTGAACGCTATGCCAAACAGCACTCCGGCCCGTTCCGCGCGGGCTTTACCGACCGCTCCACCACCAAACATGTCTGCCGCATTGGCGAGGGCAAGTTTGGCGGCTTCTTCGGCTGGCCCAATTTCACCGCCCGCCCGCGCGGTGGCTTTATGGGGATGCCGGAGACCAGCAAGGCCTCGGAGTTCCGGGTGATCGACATTTACCGCCGCGAGGGCGACAAGCTGGCGGAGAACTGGATCTTCATCGACCTTTTGCATTTCTGGAAAGGGCAGGGGTTGGATGTGTTGGAGCGCACCACCTCCGTCGGCTAAGATCAAAGGGCGCTGCGGCGCCCTTTTTTGCAGCGCAATGCGAGGTGCCTCCTCTCGTGTGAATACCTATGCAAAAACTTCTTGCGGTGACTCGGGCGCGGGCGTATTGCATATGTATGCACGATGCAGTTGCTTTGCTGCGTGTCAGCCAGCCGACGAGACCCCCCTGCGCCTGCGGGCGCGGACCTGACAGAGAGTTTTGACCATGACCCGACTCCCGATCCCCGAGACGATCGAATTCATCAAGGCGCCCGGCCGCGATGCCATTGCCGACAATGCCCCGGTCGAACAGCTGGTGGCCGAGGTCCTCGCGCGTGTGAAGGCCGAGGGCGATGCGGCGGTGCGCGACTATTCCGCTCGCTTTGACAAGGCCGAACTCACGCGGTTTGAGGTGACGGCAGAGGAGCGCGAAGCAGCCTTGGCGCGGCTTGATCCGCAGACCCGCGCGGATACCGAATTCGCCATCGAGAACGTGCGCCGCTTTGCCGAGGCGCAGCTTGGCACCCTGTCGGAGCTGGAGATCGAAATCCGCCCCGGCGTGCATCTCGGCCACCGCAATATCCCGCTGGAGCGGGTCGGCTGCTACGTGCCCGGCGGGCGCTATCCGCTCTTGTCGGCGCCGATCATGTCCATCGTTCCGGCCAAGGTCGCCGGCGTCTCCGAGGTGATCGCCTGCCTGCCGCCCAATGCGCATGAGGCGATGATCGCGGGCTGTCACCTCTCTGGCGCGGATCGCATCTTTCGCATCGGCGGCGCGCAGGCGATTGCCGCCATGGCGCTGGGGACCGAGAGCGTACCGCCGGTCGACAAGATCGTCGGCCCCGGCAATGCCTTTGTGAACGAGGCCAAGCGGCAGATCTTTGGCCCCGTTGGTATCGACCAGCTGGCCGGCCCTTCGGAGATCTTCATCCTTGCCGATCACACCGGCGATGCGGAAATGCTGGCGACCGATCTTCTGGCGCAGGCCGAGCATGACACCCGCACCCGTGTCGGCCTGATCACCACCAGCGCGACGCTGGCGGCTGAGACGCTGGCGGAAGTGGACCGTCAGCTGGAAACCCTTTCGACCGCCGAGACCGCCGGTCAGGCCTGGCGCGACTATGGCGAGATTGTCCTTTGCCCGGACGAGGCCACGATGATCGCCTATTCCGATATTGTGGCGGCAGAGCATCTGCAGGTGCATACCGAGGACGCCAAGGGCTTTGCCAAGAAGCTGCGCCACTATGGTTCGCTCTTCATCGGCACCAATGCCAGCGTGGTCTATTCCGACAAATGCTGCGGCACCAACCACACGCTGCCGACCATGGGCGCGGGGCGCTATACCGGCGGGTTGTGGGTCGGCACCTATATCAAGACGGTGACCCATCAGTGGATGGACGAAGAGGGCGTGTTTCAGGTGGCCCCGCCCGCCTGCCGTCAGTCGGCCTCTGAGGGGCTTGACGGCCACCGTCGCGCGGCGCAGATGCGACTGGACCGCCTGCAGGCGTGACCCAAGGCAACCCCCGGCGCATCAGGCGCGCCGGGCGGTGTATAGGCTGGCCTGTTCCAGCGCATGGGCGATGCGGCAAAGGGTCCGCTCGCCCTTTTTCTTGCCGATGAACTGCGCGCCAAGCGGCAGGTCCCTGGGGGTGAAGCCACAGGGCACAGAAATCGACGGATGGCCGGAGAGGTTGAACGGCATGGTGCGCATGGCGGTCCAAACCGGCCTGTTTGCGAAGTCCGAAAAGGCAGGCGCAGGGCCAAGCGTGGTGGGGGCCAAGAGGGCCGCGCAATGGGCCAGGCGCTGATCCACCAGATCGGCAAAGCCACGCCCCACCGCGCGGGCGACCTCCACATCCTCGGGCGTGAGCACGGCGCCGGTCAGCAGGTTGCGGCGAGCGTCGACACCGTAGGCGTTGAATCGCTGGGCCAAGCCATCGCGGTGGATCGCATAGGCCTCGGCTTGCAGGATCACCGTCGCCGCATCCTCGAGGGGCTGATAGGCGGGCAGGTCGATCAGTTCGATCCGGGCGCCAAGTTGGCTTAGAAGGCCGGCGGTCTCGTCCATCGCGGCGATCAGTGCGGGGTCGGCGGCGGGGTCTTCGGCAAACCAGTCGCGGGCGTAACCGATTGTAAGGCCGCTGATCTCCTGCCCGATCTCGGCGCTGGCATTATGGCCGGGCACCAGCGCGTCGAGCACCAGCGCGGCGTCCGCGACCGTAGCTGCCATCGGCCCCACCACATCGAGGCTGGGGGAGAGCGGAAAGCACCCCGCATCCGGCACCAGCCCGGCGGTGGGTTTCAGCCCGATGATGCCGCAATAGGCCGAGGGCGCGCGGATGGAGCCGCCGGTATCGGTGCCCAGAGCCACCCGCATCAGCCCGCCCGAGACCGCCGCCGCAGAGCCGGAAGAGGAGCCGCCGGTGATATGCGCGAGGTTCCAGGGATTGCGCGCGGGCCGGTAGGGCTGGTCATAGGCGGGGCCGGTCAGGGCATATTCATAGGTGGCGAGCTTGCCTAAGGCCAACATGCCCGCCCGGCGCAGCGCGGCCACGGTGGCGGCATCAGAGTGCTCGCCCTGTGGATGTGCGTGCGACCCACAAAGGGTCGGCTGACCCGCAACGTCGAGAATATCCTTCACCCCAAAGCAGAGACCGGCGAGGGGCGCGCGGTCCTCCAGCGGGGTTGCATCCACCGCCTGCGCCTGGGCGCGCAATTTGTCGTTCAGATGCACCACCGCGCGCAGATCGCCATTGCGGGCGTCGATCTTGGCCAGATGCGCCTCGGCCAGCTCCAGCGCTGAAATCTCGCCTTGTGCGAGGGCTTTGGCTTGGGCGTGCAGGGGTTGGGTCAGCCAGTCGGTCATTGCTGCGCCTCCTTCAGCTTGGCGGCCTGTTCGGCGAGGCGGCAGGCGGCGGCATAGGCGGCGGCGAGATCCGCTGCGGGCGGTTCGATTCCCGCGTCCCTTAGCAATTTCGTGAAGCTTTCCAACGTCATCGCCTCTGACCTTTGTGCTGGAGTCCCTTGCGGAGTGGGTCGATGTTTGCCCTCTAAAACAAGGGTTTACCAGAGGATTTCCCTTGGGCCAAGAATTTTTGAATAAGTATGCAAAAATCTGTTGAGCGCGGCCCTGACCTCAGGCACACTGAGGCTCAGACGGCGCAGGGCCCGCGCCGCACGAGATCCCAATCACGGAAGGCATGAGCCATGGCGACGCAAGGCGACGCGGCAAAAACGACAAAGGCGGCAAGGCCCGCAACCCCGAAAGACGACGCGCCCTTTCACGGCGCGGTGATGAATGTCGAGCGGGCGGATTTTGAGGAACTGGTGCCCGAGGGCCGCGCGCCGGTGCAGGGCATGGAGGGGTTCGACCCCTGCTATTCCGACATCGTGGATTACATCATCCGCTGCACCCACAAGATCTGGGACGAGCGCGACGTGGGGCTGATCTATACCCATTATACCCACAATATCGTGCTCTATCTGCCGACCACCACCATCTACAACCGCGAGGACGTGGTGCGAGACACCATCCAGCGCCTCGTTTCGCTGCCGGAGCGTCGCGGCATGGCAACCCATGTGGTTTGGAACGGCGACGACAAGGACGGGTTCTATACCTCGCACCTCGTCACCGGCTCTGGGCGCTACACGCAGAACGGCCACTATGGTCCCGCCAATGGCCGCCCCTTTGTCAGCCGCACCATCGCGGACTGCATGATCCATCGCAACAAGATCTACCGCGAATGGGTGGTCTCCGATCAGATGGCCGTTGTGCAGCAACTGGGCCTCGACCCGCACCCTTACGCGGAAAAGATCGCCAGCGCACGTCTGTCGCAGGGCTTCAAAACGTTGGATATCGGCGAGGTTGGCCTGATGCTGGGTCAATACCAGCCGAGCTCCGAGGCGGACCTGTCGATATCCAACAATGACATCGAGCGCGAGACTCTGAGCTGGCTGCACGATGTGTTCAACCGCAAGATGTTTGGCCGTATCCGCGACGTCTATGCGCCGACCGCGATGTTCCACGGGCCCCTGATGAAGGAGCTATATGGCACCACCTCGGTGATGCATCAGACCCTGGGTCTGGTCGGCACCATGCCCGATGCGGTCTATATGCCGCAGCACATCTGCTCGACCCCCTGCAACGAAGGTGGCGTCAAAGTGGCGGTGCGCTGGGTGATGGAGGGTCATCACCTCGGCTTTGGCATCCTTGAAAGCCTCGGCGCGCCCACCGGCAAGCACCTGAAGCTGATGGGGATGAGCCATTACCACTACAAAGATGGCAAGATCGTCGACGAGTGGACCGTCTATGACGAGCTGTCGCTTCTGGTGCAGATCAAGCTGGCGCAGCTCGCGGATCAACAGAGCGCGGTGGCGGTCGCGGGCTAATATCCGCGGCGGTTTAGGCAGAGTGCAGGCAAGGGGCCGATCCGCGTATGGGTCGGCCTCAGCCATTTCTGTGGTGCCAGAACCGCGTTTTTCGTTGGACGTCAGGTCCGGGGGTGACAGGCTCTCGACCACGGCCTAGGGAAGATCAACCCGCATCCCATCGGAGGACCCCGCCTTGAGCAGCAGACCGGTCACATCCATCGACGTCGCCCGCAAGGCCGGCGTCAGCCAGTCTGCGGTGTCGCGCTACTATACCCCCGGGGCCTCGGTGTCGAAGAAGATGGCGGAGAAGATCCGCGTCGCCGCCGCGGAGCTGGGCTATCACCCCAACGTGCTGGCGCGGGCGATGATCACCGGCAAGAGCCGCATCATCGGCCTTGTGGTCTATTACTTTGAAAACCAGTTCTACCCCGAGGCGGTGGAGAAGCTCTCGATCGCCTTGCAGGAAAACGGCTACCACGTGCTGTTGTTCATGGCCTCGAACACCGTGGGCGATGTGGAGCCGGTGATCCAGGAATTCCTCGGCTACCGGGTCGATGGCATCATCATGGTCTCGGTCTCGCTGTCCTCGACGCTGGCGGAGCGCTGTCGCGAGAACAACATTCCCGTGGTGCTGTTCAACCGCGACCAGCCAGGCGATTCCTTGCGGGCGGTGACCAGCGACAACGTCGAAGGCGGGCGGATTGCGGCGCGGCTCCTGCTCGAAAGCGGCTGCGCGCGGATTGGCCATATCACCGGCTTTGGCAATACGTCGACGCAGGTGGACCGCGAGGCGGGCTTTACCGAGGTGCTGCGGGCTGCCGGGCGCGAGGTTTATGCGCGGGAGGATGGCAATTTCCACTATTCCGACGCGGTGGAGGCGGCGCGGCGGATGTTTGACGCGCCAGAGCGCCCCGATGGGCTGTTTGTCAGCGACGACCATATGGCGATGGCCGCGATGGATGTGATCCGGCATGAGTTCAACCTCCGCATCCCCGAGGACGTGGCGGTGGTTGGCTTTGACGATATCCCGCAGGCGGCCTGGCCCTCCTTCAACCTCACCACCATTCGCCAGCCGATGAACCAGATGGTCTCCGTTGCGGTCAGCGAATTGGTCGAGGCGATCGAGGGCAATGAGGCGATCCGCAAGCTGCGCCTGCCCCCCAGGGCGGTGATCCGGGGCAGCACGCGGACGCCAAGGGCTTAGGCGGCCGCCTAAGCCACATCGGCATAGCTGCGGCGGTTGTCGTGAAAGGCGCGCCGCAATGCATCGGTGCCACAGGGGCGCGGCATTTTCGAACAGGGTCAGCACCTCGCGCACCGCGCTCGGATGCCGCTCCACCAGGCGGCGGGGCTTTGTTCGGACCGGCCAAAGCGCAGCACGATCTGGTCGTGTTCGCGATGGGCAAAGGCCAGGATGCGGCCGCTTTGATCTACAAGGGCCGCCCGCAGGCTGCCGGTGCCGACGTCGATGGCAAGGTAGAGATCGCGCATGGGGGGGTCCGTATCCTGTTGCAGGTCATGGAAGGCGCGGGCGCTCGCATCTGGGGCGCGACAGGGCCATGATTCCTCCCTTTTGGGGAGTTTTGCAACGGTCTGGCGGCTGCATCAAGAGAATTTAGTAGTAAATCTACTTTTGCGTGAAGGCGGGGGTTGCGCGGTGCGCGGGTGCCTGTTTTGGAAGGTGCAGACGTATATTGCTCTGAAAATCATAAGGTAATGTGATTCTAACACACGTGGCGCGCCCTGTGGCACGCTACTTTTTTCGCGCGCCTCGCAAAGCCTCTCTTGCGTTTTCCTTCCGCTCTTTGTGGTCAATTGGTAGTTTAACTGCATACTTGCCGGAGGACGTCATGTATCAAAGACCGACCGCGCATCAGATCGACCCGCTGACGGGCGAAATGAGTGGCGCCAGCGGGCGATACGAAAAGCGGATCAGCGATCTGGAGGGGCTTTACGCCGATGCGGCGGCCTTTGCTGGCCGTGTGGCAGAGGACTCGGATCATTTGGTCTATCGCGTCTTTGAACAGCGCCCGGCGCAGGCCAAGGGCGACCTGATCTTTGGCACCACCTGGATGGAGCCGGGGCGGATCGGTGCGGAATACTATATGACGCGTGGCCATATCCAAGCCTGCACCGAAGCCGCGCAGGCCACCATCGCCGCGATGACCGCGCATCGGCCTGAGATGATCGTGGGCGCCGACACCGTTCTGACCGAGGCGCAGGTTGAGGCCGCCCATGCGGCGGGCGCGCAATTTGCCTTGCCGCCGATCTTGGCCGCCGTGCTGGCCCATGCGGCCAAGATCGGCCTGCCCTTTGCTCCCGGCATCATGACGCCGAGCGATCTGCAACTGGCGCTGCGGCACGGCTGCGGCATGGTGAAATTCTTCCCGGCGATGCCTGCGGGCAGGCTGAATATGCTGAAAGACATCGCCGCGCCCTATGCCCATACCGGTATCGGTTTCAACCCGACCAGCGGCGTCACCCTTGCCAACTTGGGCGAGTGGCTGGCCCTGCCCGAGGTGCGGGCCGTGGGCGGTACATGGATCGCCAGCCGCGCCGATATCGCGGCGGGCAACTGGGACAAGATCACCCGCAATGCCGCCGAGGCGGTGGCACGGCTCAAGGAGCTGAGGGCGCAATGAACCTGACCCCCGCAACCAAGCCGACGTTCTATTTCATTGGCGTCACCACCGGAAAATCCTCGATCATGTCGGTGTTTCCCGAATGGGCCGAATATCTCGGCCTTGCTGACGTGGAGATGAAGGGCATCGACCTCATCCCGCATGACTCGGTGGAAAACTACCGCGCGACGGTGGCGTTTTTGAAAGCGGATCCGCTGTCGCTGGGAGCCTTGGTCACTACACGCAAGCTCGACCTCTTTGCCGCCTGCCGGGACATGTTTGACGAGAGTGACCCCCATGCAGAGCTGATGGCCGAACCTCTTGTCTCTCAAAACGCGACGGGCGGCTGATCTGCCATGCCAAGGACCCGATCGCCTCGAGGCTGGCGCTGGATGGTTTCCTGCCGGAGGGGCATTTTGCCAAAACGGGCGCCGAGGTGCTGTCGATGCGGGCGGGAGGCTCGACCATTGCGCTGACCTGGCACCTGATGCAGGCCTCGCGAGGGGCGGGTCGTCCCTCGCGCATCGTGGTGACCAATCGCAGCCAGGCGCGGCTGGATCATATTCGCGAGATCCATGCCGAGATCGGCAGCCATATCCCCTGCGATTATGTGCTGGCCCCCACTGCGGCGGACAATGACCTGGTGATGGCGGGGCTCAAACCCGGCTCGCTGGTGATCAACGCCACCGGGTTTGGCAAGGACGCGCCCTGCTCGCCGGTGACCGAGGCGGTGATTGCCGCCGCCACCGACCTGCGGGTGATTTCCCGCAATGGCACCAGGGTGGACAACCCGCCCGTCGCCCTGCTGGTCGCGCGCGGGATCGAGCTGCGCCGGGCCGAGGGCACCAATGCTCGCGCGGTGGCGGAACTTGCCCTAACCCTCGCGCTGGCGGGGCTGCGTGATGTGGTGCCCACCCATGCCGGATGCGCGAAGGCGCTTGGCCGCGCAGGTGGGCGTCATTGGTTTGGGCGCGATTGGCGCGGTTGGCTCCCGGCGCGATGGTGGTCAATACCACCCGCGCCGGTCTGGTGCGCGACGCCGATAGGCTCGACGCGCTCAACGCGGGTCAGGTTGGCATCTATGCCCCCGATGTGTTCCACACCGAGCCGCCAGAGCCCTCGGACCTGTTGCGCCATGGGCTGGTGGTGACCACGACCCATATCGGCGGCTTCGCCAATGCCTCCATCGATCGTTCGACCAAGCGGGCGGTGGACAACCTCTTGGAGGTGCTGCGGACCCATGCTGATTGATCGCGTTCTTGCCCTGCCTAAGCCGGGCGAGCCGGGGCTCTATTGGCTCGGGCAGGCAGGGTTCTGGATCGAGACGGGGGCGCATCGCCTGCTGGTCGACCCCTATCTGTCGGACTCACTGGCCAAGAAATACGCGGGAAAGCCCAACGACCACAAACGCATGATGCCGCCGCCCTTGACGGTCGATCAGCTGCCGCGCCCCGATCTGGTGCTGGTGACCCATGGGCACACCGATCACCTCGACCCGGAGGCGCTGGCCCCCTTGGTGCAGCGCTTTCCTGATCTGCCCTTTGTAGTGCCTGCCGCTTACGAGGCCTTGGCGCGAGAGCGGATCGGGCAGGCGGTGCCTTTGATCCCTGCCGACGCGGATCAGGTCCTGACCCCTCTGCCGGGGCTGAGCCTGACCGTGTTTCCCGCCGCGCATGAGGCGTTGGAGCAGGATGCGGCGGGTCATCACAAGTTCCTCGGCTATGGTATCGCGGCGGGGGATCTCAGGCTCTATCACTCCGGCGACAGTATCCCCTTTGCCGGGCTGGCGGAGCGGGTGGCGCAATTTGCCCCACAGATCTGCCTGCTGCCGGTGAATGGCCGCGACGCAACCCGCGCCGCCCATGGCATCTCCGGCAACGTCCATCTGGATGAGGCAGTGGCATTGGCGCAACCCTGCCCCTTTCTCGTGCCGCATCACTTCGGTATGTTCGCGTTTAATACCATCGACACGGACCAGATCGACCAGATCGACCGGGCCGCGGCAGAGAGCACTTCGGTGCAGATCCTCCGCCCCTACGCCGGAGAGGGCCTGTCGCTGAAGACCTGAACGCCAAGGACCGACCCATGGATCAGATTGCGCGCGCCTCCGATGACAACCTTCTGGAGGAGATTGTCCGCCTCAAGGATGAACTGCGCAAATCGGACCGCCGGGTTGCCGATGTGGTTCTGGAGAACCCCGAGGGCGTGGTGTCGATGACGCTGGCGACCCTGTCGAAAACCGCCGGCGTCAGCGAGCCGACGGTGATCCGCTTCTGCTCCGCCATCGGCTGCGAAGGCTTCCGCGACATGCGGGTGAAGCTGGCGCGCTCCTTAGCCTTTGCCCGCAGCACCTCGCATACGGCGATCACCGGCGCGGATGAGTTGGCGACCATCGTGACCAAGGTGTTTGATTACAACCTGTCGAACCTCAATTGGGCGCAGGGCAAGCTCGATATCGCCTCGGTCGACCGGGCGGTTGCGGTGCTGGCGGCGGCGGCGCGGATCGAGTTCTTTGGCTTTGGCGCCTCGGGCATCGTGGCGCTCGATGCGCAGCAGAAATTCCCCCTGTTTGGGGTGCCCTGCGGCGCGCCGCTCGATTCCCACCAGATGTTCATGACAGCTGATATGCTGAAGCCCGGTGACGTGGCGGTGGCGATCTCCAGCACCGGCCATACCCGCGAAGTGGTCGCCTGTATGAAGGCCGCGCAGGATCGCGGCGCCAAGACCATCGGCATCACCGGACAGGTCGGCAGCCCGCTCCTGGCGCATTGCGATGTGGGTCTGGTGGTGGAGACGCTGGAGAACACCGACCTTTATACCCCCACCGTCTCGCGGCTGTCGCATCTGGTGGTGATCGACATTCTCTCCACCGCTGTCAGCCTGCAAAAGGGCGCGGGCCATCACGACCGGATCGCGCGGATGAAGGACGGTCTGGCGCGGATTCGCAGCGACGTCGAGTAGGAGCGCGGGGCAAGGCACCCTGTAGTGCCGTCCTTGAAAATCGCGCATTTTCTGTAGTGAAATTACACGGGCCGCCCTTGTCGCGCTCCGATTTTGTAGTTTTGCGCCGTATATCCTGTAGTTTTACCCGCAATTTTATTGACGCATCGTGATTTCGGAATTAAAACTACCAATTGCGAAGGGGCAGAGGAGCATCTCCGCAGAATAAGAATTGGGAGGATATCCATGAATATCCTGAACACGACGGCTGTGGCCGCTCTGACTTTGGTGCTTCTGTCCGGCGTGGCTAATGCCGATGACTGCAAGATCGGCATCTCGATGAAGACGCTGGACGCGCCCTATTTCGCCGCCCAGGACGTTGCCGCCCGCAAGCGCGCCGAAGAGATCGGCTGCACCCCGATTTCCGCCGATGGTGGCAATGATCTCAACAAGCAGATCGCCGATGTCGAGGATCTGGTGGCCCAGGGCGTCAACGCGCTGATCATCAACGTACGCGAGAGCCAGGGTCTGGTCCCCGCGGTGAACGCGGCCTCTGCCGCGGGTGTGCCGGTCGTCGCGATTGACAGCACCATCGACGCCGCGGCCGATATCGTGACGCTGGTGCAATCCTCCAACACCCGCAATGGGATGCGGGTCGGCCAGTGGCTGGCGGATAAGACCGTCGGCAAAGAGCTGAAAATCGCGCTGCTTTCCGGCGATCAGGGCAACGAAGAGGGCCGTGAGCGCCGCTTGGGCGTGCTGGCCGGCACAATGACCGATGTGACCGCAGTGACCTATACCAAGTCGGCCGTGATCACCCAAGAGAACGTAGATACTTTCTACATCCCCGAAGCGGTCTTCTGATCGACGCCAAGCAAGACCGTCCGGGCGGGGAGACCTGCCCGGACACCACGACCGGGGGAGGGGCAGAGATGTCAGAGACCGTCAGGCTGACGGGCATCCACAAGTATTTCGGCGGCGTCCGTGCCTTGCAGGGCATCGATTTTGATTTGCGCGCTGGTGGGCGAAAACGGCGCCGGCAAATCCACCCTGATGCGCGTCCTTGGCGGCGAGCATCAGCCGACCGAAGGCACTGTGCAGATTGACGGAGCGCAGATCACCTTTGGCGGCCCGCATGAGGCGATCGACAAGGGCATCACCGTGATCCATCAGGAGATGGCGCTGGCCTGGGATCTCACCGTGGCCGAGAACATCTTCCTCGGCGAACTTCCACGATCTATCAACTGGCCCGACCTGCGCCGCCACGCTCCCTTTCGGTGGCGCATCAACAGGCGGTGGAGATCGCCAAGGCTCTGTCGCAAAACGCCCGCGTGATGGTGTTTGATGAGCCGACGGCGGTGCTGTCGGTGCAGGACGCGCAGCGACTCCTTGCCATCATCGAAGGGCTGCGGGCCAAGGGCGTGGCGATCATCTATATCTCGCACCGTCTCGATGAGGTGCTGCAGATCTCTGACCGGGTGACGGTGCTGAAGGATGGCGCCTCTGTCACCACCCTGCCAACCGCCGATCTGACGATTGACGAGATGATCCGCCTGATGGTGGGCCGGGCGCGCTCCGATCTCTTTGGCGAGGATGTAGCGCGCAGCCCCGGCGACGACCGTGCTGCGGCTTGCCATGCCCGGTGCAAGCGATGGCGCCTGACGGGGGGAGAGGACGACCATGACGACAGTGACTACAGAGACCCCGCGCAGCTCCGGTGCCCTTAAGGCCCGGCTGCCCGGTCTGATCCATTCCATCGGCCCGGCGCTGATCCTGCTGGCGCTTTTGATCTTTGCCTCCTGGATGTCGGACGTGTTCCTGACCCAGCGCAATATGTTCAACGTGCTGCGGCAAGTGGCGGGCATCGGGTTGATGTCGGTGGGGATGCTGTTTGTGATCCTGACGCGCGGCATTGCCCTTATTGCCTCCAACGCCGAAGCGGTGCGCCTCTCGGGTATCTCGATCTCGCGCTACGAGGTTGCGGTCTATGCGATCTCCGGCGGCCTTGCGGCCGTGGCGGGCGTGGTCTCGGCCTCGCGGACTGGCATCGGCTCGGCCACCATCTCGGTCGACGCGAAGCTCGACGCCATCGCGGCGGTGGTGATCGGTGGTGCCAGCCCGCTTGGTGGTAGCGGCGGTGCGATCAGTACCTTTATCGGCGTGGTGATCCTTGGGGTGATTTCTAACCTGATGAACCTCGCCAATGTGCCCGGCTACCACCAACAAGTGTTCAAGGGGGCTATCATCATCGGCGCAATGCTGCTGCAATATGGCACCTCGGCCCTGAAACGCTGACCTTTCTCGCAAAGAAGACGACATCATGTGTCTGGAAAAATTCTCCCTCACCGGCAAACGCGCCCTTGTGACCGGGGCGGCCCGTGGCATCGGTGCGGCGATTGCCGAGGCTCTGGGCGAGGCGGGCGCGCATGTGATCCTGACCGATCTCGGCACCGCAGCAGAGGCCACAGCCGAGGGCCTGCGCGCCAAAGGGTTCAGTGCCGAGGCGGCGACGCTGGATGTGACCGACCGCGCTGGCGTTGATGCGCTGGCGGAGCGGGTGGGAGCAGAGGGCGGCCTTGATATTCTGGTGAACAACGCAGGTATCGCAATCTCGAACCACCCGGCAGAGACCACGCCGGACGAGGTCTGGAACAAGGTGATCGACGTCAACCTCAATGGCCTGTTCCGGTGCTGCCGCGCCTTTGGTCGCGACATGCTCGCGCGCGGCAAGGGCTCCATCGTCAACGTCGGTTCGATGTCGGCGCTGATCGTGAACCGTCCGCAAGAGCAGGCGAATTACAACGCCTCCAAGGCGGCGGTGCATCACTTGACCCGCTCCTTGGCTGCCGAATGGGCGGGCCGGGGGTGCGGGTGAACGCGGTGGCGCCGACCTATATCGAGACCGAGATGAACACCCATGTCTATGAGGACGCGGAGATGTATCGTCATTGGGTCGGCGGCACCCCGATGGGTCGCATGGGCAAGCCCGAGGAGGTGGCCGCGGTCGTGCTGTTCCTCGCGGGCGAGGCAGCGAGCCTGATGACCGGCTCCATCGTGCTGGCGGATGGCGGTTACGTCTGCTGGTAAGCGCTACTTAGCCTGCGCCCGAAGGACCTCGGGCGCGGGCAGGCATCCGGGCAGGCCGGCGGGCAAGACCAGCCGCGCCCCGGCCCGGTAGAGCCGCCGCGCCACATGCGGCGCTGTGGCGGAAACCGTCACTGTGCTGTCGGTGACCGAGAGGATGGCGATATCCGCGTCCAGTCGCCCCGCAAAGGTTTTTGCAGGCAGAAGAACCACATAGGCGGGGGCTTCATCGGTTAGAAAGCTGACTGCAATCAACACCCCAAGCCATCCCAAGACCAGACAGGGCAGCGCCAAGAGGAGTTGCCTAATAGTCATGGATGTGTTCCAGCGTGAGGCCGGAGGCGGGCAAGTCGCGCAAGACCTGCGCCAGATCCGCGACCTTCACCAGGATCAGATGGCGATAGTCCCCGTAGCCCTGCCGCGCAAAACTGTAGAGCGCCTGCGGATGGCTCGGCTGGTCTGAGGTGGCGGTGAACAGGATATCGTCATTCCCCGCGATCTCGACAAACTCCGCGCGTTTGGTGGCCATCTCGACCAGAAGATGGGTGAGTTCTCGGTAGCGCGGCGTTTCGATCACCACACCCTCGGGGATCTCTGAGAGGACCACAACGCCGGGGAGGCCTGCGATCTCTGTCGCAGGAAGGCCCCGCACCACCATCTTTAACCGCAATGCGTCAAAGCCGGTCTGGGCGACGGCAGCGGCAATGACCTCGGCATAGGCGGCCTTGGCGCCGAACTCGATCCCGAGGGCAAGGCTGCGCTCACGGTCGCGGAAAGTCTCAGGCTCATTAGCGCGCAACTCGGCCGCGTCGCGGGCAAAGTCCCATTTGTACCAGGGCACCTGCTGCAGGAAGCGGGCGTAGTCGGCGGCCTGGCGGGCAGAGATCTCATCGCCCGCCACATGCTCCGGGCCGCGGATCCACGTCGCGACCCGGCCCAGAGTTTCCTCGTAAGCGGCCTTTAATAGCAGCTCGAGCGTGAAGCTGGAGCCGATCACATAGACCATCTGCTTGGTCGGCGTATCCACCCCGCCATGCGCCGCCGACTGCTCGGTCAAGGCACAGAGCGCGGACCAATAGCCCGTTATGGCGCGCAGATAGCCGTAGTCATGCGGATCCTCCGTGGCGATGACCTTGGCGTAATCGTCATAGGCATGCACGATGTGCCATTCGGGATAGGTCATCAGGGTGCGCGCCTCGGGGCGGTGATCCTTTGGCGGCAGAAGCGCGGTATAAGTGTTCGCGACGGGCGTGCCGCGACAGGCGGTCTCGACATAGGCGATGGGGGCGACCAGCACGAGGGCCAGCAGCACCAGCGCCAGCAGCGCGCCCTTTATAACCCGCCACACCAACCTCACGACCGCGCGTCCCGCAGACCCGCCCAGAGCGCAAATCCCCCCAGTGCCAGATGCGGCAGGTTGGCGAGAATACGGCCCAGCGAGAGGTCCAGCCCAAGCGAGGCATTGGTGAAAATCCCCATGTCGAGGAAGCCATAGCCGGTGAAGAACCCGAACACCCCATCGCCCAGATAGGCCGCGCCAAACAGGATCAAGAAGATCCGCGCCGCCCTGCGCGACCGCAGGCCGGCGATCAGCGCCCAGAGGGCAGAGGCCACATGCAGCGCGTCGTCATAAAGGTCGAGCGCGAAGATGCCAAAGGCCAGCCCCTGATCGTCGGTCAGACCGGGGATATAGTTCAGCGAGGCGGCCACCATCAGCGCCGCAAAATAGAAGAAACAGATTTTTTGAACCATGCTCATAGGCGCCTCAGATAGCTGTCCCACAGATTGTTGCCAAAGAGCCGCCCGGTGTCGATCTCTCGTTTGAAGCGGGCAAATTCCGGGGCGCGCGGGTAGGCGGTGGCGAATTGCTCCAGATCGGCATGGGGGCGGTAGGGCAGGTAGTAGCTGCCGCCGATGGCGGTGATCCGGTCGATCAGCTCCTGCGTCATCCGTTTCATGTCGGCCTCGGCGCGGTGGCTCATGTCCTGGCTGAAGGACATCACGGCGGCGATGCGCGGTACTGGCGCATAGGACAGGGTGCTCTCCGTATCGGGCGCGACATAGCGCAGGGTGACATTGAGGAACTCCTGATAGGAGGCCGGGATCACCTCGCGGCAGGCGGTCAGGAAGTCGCCGAACCGGTCAAAACCGA
Organism: uncultured Paracoccaceae bacterium; assembly: GCA_937146765.1. Taxonomy (GTDB): domain Bacteria; phylum Pseudomonadota; class Alphaproteobacteria; order Rhodobacterales; family Rhodobacteraceae; genus Epibacterium. The sequence continues at coordinate 207,009 of CAKZRP010000007.1, forward strand.
CGAAATACTCGTGCAGAATATCGGTGCGGTCGGGGTTGCGGTCATCCAGTGTCACCACAGGTTCGTTGATCAGGCTGTTGCGGGTGGTGGCCCCTCCGCCCAAGGCGGGGCCAATACTGGTCTCGTTCCACCAGCGGAAGGATTTCATCCGCTCATTGCCCAATTGCGCGCGGTAGATGCGGCTCGCCACATGGGACATCCAGCCTGACCCGGCGGCGGCGGGCAGATCGCTTTGATCCTCCGTCTCGCGGTAGGTGATCAGCAGGGCGTCGGTAAAGAAACTGGCGCGTTCCACGTTGAGGCGCCCATAGGCCATGGTGACAGCGGGATCGTCGAGCGCCGCCTTGAAGGCGCTGGCAAAGTCGCTGGCCGACAGGCGGGTGAAGGTGGGGGAGAGGCGGCTGTTTTTCACCATCTCCACCTCCAGATCTACAATCGCGCCAAGGAGACCATAGCCGCCCATTGCGTGGCCAAAAATCTCCGGGTTTTCTTGCCGCGAACAGGTCACCAACTCGCCCGAGGGCAGCACCATCCGCAGGGAGCGCACGGTGGAGCCCATCGGGCCAAAGGGCACCGGCCAGCCATGGGCATTGACGCTATAGGTGGCGGCGATCCCGAAATCGTTGTTGGATTGCATGACCTTGGGCGAGAAGCCCAGCGGGTCGAGGGTGGCGATCACATCGGACCAGCGCGCTCCGGCATGGGCGCGGTAGGTGAGGTTGGCGCTGTCCACCTCGACGCTGCCGTTTTGAAAGGTGACAGCGGTTCCGTCGCGCGGGATCGCTTGCCCGCCCATCGAATGGCGCGCCGCGCCGATGTTGAAGGGGCGCCCGTCTTGCCGCGCCGCCAGCATCTCGGACCTCAGGGTTTGGACCAAGGCCTCGCCCGCGTCTTCGCGCAGGGTGATGTGTTTGAACACGGGCGTGGGCGACAGACCACTGGCGTCGTTCAGGATCTGCGCCCCGGTTTCGGGGAGGATTCGGCGGGTGCCGTCGAGCGTGGGTAGTTTTGCGCTGAAGCCGCGCGCCGCAGCCCAGCCCATCGCGCCGCCCGCGCCCAGCAATACCGTGCGCCGTGCCAGCTTCTTCATGACGCCTCCCCCCTTCCATGCCCTGACTTGAACCGAGGCCGCAGCCTTCTCGCGAAGGGCGAAAGCCCTGTGACCTCAGTCAGTTGTACAGCAGATTTGGGAGAGGCGCCATCGCGGCGCAAGGGGGAGGAGGGCGCGGAAACTCCCCGCGCCCTTGGAGGGTGAACCGAGGCCTTAGCTGGCGAACATGTCCTTGTACGCCTCGCGCAGGATGTTTTTTTGCACCTTGCCCATGGTGTTGCGCGGCAGCTCGTCGAGCAGGATCAGCTGGCGGGGATGCTTGAAGCGGGCCAATTGGTCCTTGATCGTGGCCATGATCGCCTCGGTGTCCGGAGTCTCGCCCTTCATCGGCACCAGAACGCCCAGCACCGTCTCGCCAAAGTCGGGATGTGGCACGCCGATCACCGCGCTTTCCAGGACGCCGGGCTGTTCGTCCAGCACCAGCTCGATCTCCTTGGGGTAGATGTTATAGCCGCCCGAGATGATCAGGTCCTTGTTGCGCCCGACGATATGGACATAGCCATCCTCGTCCACACGCCCCAGATCGCCGGTGATGAAAAACCCATCCGCGCGCAGCTCGGCGGCTGTTTTCTCCGGCATCTGCCAATAGCCTTTGAACACATTCGACCCGCGCACCTCGATCTGGCCAACCTCGCCCTGTGGCAGCGTCTCGCCGCTGGCGGGGTCGGTGATCTTCAGCTCCACCCCGGGCAGCGGAAAGCCGACGGTGCCCGCGCGCCGCTCGCCCTCATAGGGGTTGGAGGTGTTCATATTGGTCTCGGTCATGCCATAGCGTTCGAGGATGCGGTGGCCGGTGCGGCTCTCGAACTGCACATGGGTTTCCGCCAGCAGCGGGGCCGAGCCGGAGATGAACAACCGCATGTGCTGCGCCAGATCGCCGGTGAAACGGTCGTCGCTGAGAAGGCGGGTGTAGAAGGTCGGCACCCCCATCATGGTGGTCGCGCGCGGCAGCATCTCGATCACGACGTCGAGGTCGAACTTCGGCAAAAAGATCATCGCCCCGCCCGCGAGCAGCGAGACGTTGCTTGCCACAAATAGCCCATGGGTGTGGAAGATCGGCAGCGCGTGCAACAGCACGTCATCTGCGGTGAAGCGCCATTCCTGCACCAAGGTCTCCGAGTTCGACAGCAGGTTGTTCTGCGTCAGCATTGCACCTTTGGAGCGCCCGGTGGTGCCGGAGGTATAGAGAAACGCCGCCAGATCCTCGCCGTCGCGGTCAACGGTGGCATAAGACAGCGGCATCGCCGCCGCCTGATCCATCAGGGTGCCGGAGCCATCGGCGTTCAGCGTCTCCAGCGCGGCCCCAAGGGTCTGGGCGATGGGGGCGAGGGTGGCCTCCTTGCCCTTGTCACAGACCACCACCGAGGCCCCGCTGTTCTCGATGAAATAGGACAGCTCATCCGCGGTATAGGCAGTGTTCAGCGGCAAGAAGATCAGCCCGGCCTGCACGCAGGCGGCATAAAGCGCCAGCGCCTCGGGGGATTTCTCCACCTGCGCGGCAACGCGATCGCCGGGTTTGAGGCCGATCTGGGTCAGCACATGGGCGATCTGTGCCGCGGTCCCGAGGAAGTCCTGATGGGTCAGCACCGTGCCATCGGCGAGGTAGAGAAACGGGGTCGCCTTGCCAGTATGGGCGCCAAAGAGGCGGTCAAACAAAGGGTTAGCCATGGATCAGCCTTTCTATGCCTGTGCGGGGCGCGCCGCGCCTGCAAGGGTGGCCACTTCGGGCGAGGCGGGAACCTCTTGCGTGGTGGCGAAACGTTCGTGGTTCTGGGCGATATTCTTCAGATCGTAAAGGTAATTCACCATCGCGCCGCCGGACTGGGCAAGGCCCTTGTCGGAGGTATCGGCGTCTGCGTGCAATTTATGCACGATGGCGCCATTGCCGAGGTGAAACCGCGCCACCGGATCAAAAGGAAGCCCATCGCGCGCCTTGGCGTGCAACAGATAATGGGCTGCGAGCGTGCGCATTTCCTCGGGGTTGGTGACGTCCCACGCCATGCCCTCGGCGGTCAGCCATTTGGTGAGGCCGGGAATGGGCGAGAGGGTGACGAAGGTCTTCAGACCCGACAGCTCCGCCGCGAGATCAGAGGCCACCTGTTTGATCAGCGAGTTGCCAAAGGAGATGCTGGCCAGCCCCGCCTGACAGTTGGAGATCGAGTAAAACGTCGCGGTATCCGCCTCGCGCGCGGGCATGGCGGCGCGGTCTTCGGCCAGAAGCGCCTGCACCGAGCCGGGCGTGCCCTTGGTTAGCGCCACCTCGACAAAAATCAAAGGCTCGTCCGGCATCGAGGGGTGGAAGAAGGCGAAACAGCGGCGGTCCGTCGGCTCCAACCGGCGGCGCAGGTCGTCCCAGCTGTCGATGGCATGGACGGCCTCATAGGCGATGATCTTTTCAAGGATATGCGCCGGGCTTTCCCAGCTGATGGGGCGCAGCACCAGAAAGCCGCGGTTGAACCAGCTGAGGAAGAGGTGGCGGAAGTCGATATCCAGCGCCTCCAGCTCCGGCTCGCCACGCCCGAGGCGCAACAGGTCCGCCCGCATCCGCACCAGCGCGCCGGTGGCATTGGGCAGCCGATTGAGACGCCGGATCAACTCCTGCCGTTTGGGCTCCGAGGCGGCCATAAAGGCGCGGTAAGACGCTTTGGAGGGGTCCTTCTCGTAGGTGTCGAGCGTGGCGCGCACCACCTCCGGCGTGATGTTCATCGCGCGGGCGAGGTGGTGGAAGAAGGCCAGCTTGCCCTCGTCGTTCAACCCCGCAAACCGGGCGAGGATTTCCTCGGCCAGCGCCAACCCTGAGGTTTCGCCCGCCGAGCCGACCAGCGCATCGGCCAGTTCGGTCAAGGGGCGCCCGTCCGGGGTCGCCGCCGCGCCGGGGCGCTGGCGGCGGTCAAACACGGTGGCAAGAAGTTCACCCAGCAAGCTCATCGCGCCGCCCCCATCACCATGTCGGGCAGCCAGGTGGCGATGCCGGGAAACAGGCAGAGGAGCACAATCGCCAGCACCATACAGGCCACATAGGGCAGGGAACCGGTGAGAATGGTCTTCAGCGAGATATCCGGCGCGATGCCGTTGATCACATAGAGGTTGAGGCCAACCGGCGGCGAGATCAAGCCGATTTCCATATTGATGGTCAGGATCACGGCAAACCAGATCGGATCAAACCCGGCGGTGGTGATGATCGGCAGCAGGATCGGCGCCGCCATCAGGATCACCGCAACCGGCGGCAGGAAGAAACCGGCGATCAACAGGAAGACGTTCACCGCCCCCATCAGCACCCAGCGGTTCACCTCCAGCGTGCCGATCCATTCGGCAATCGACTGGGTGATGAACAGTGAGGACAGCATGTAGGAAAAGACCCCGGCCGCCGCGATGATGAACAGGATCATCACGCTTTCCTTGGTGCTGTCGCGCAGCACGACCCAGATCGCCTTGGGGCTCCACATCTTGTAGATGATCACCGCGATCAGAAGGCAGAGGAGCGCGCCCACCGCTGCCGTCTCCGAAGGCGTCGCGATGCCGCCATACATGGCGTAGAGCACGCCCAAGATGATGGCGAGGAAGGGCAGCACGCGCGGCAGGATCTCGAACCGCTCGGCCCAGGTGTAGCTGCCAGAGCTGAGCCGCGCCGCATCGCCGGACTTCCAGGTGGAATAGAGCGACCAGACCATGAACAGTCCGACCAGCATCAGCCCCGGAATGACACCGGCCAGGAACAGGCGGCCAATCGAGGTCTCGGTGGCGATGCCATAGACGATCATGGTGACCGAGGGCGGGATCAGGATGCCAAGAGTGCCGCCCGCCGCGATGGAGCCTGCGGCGACGCCATCGGGATAGCCGCGCTTGCGCATCTCGGGGATGCCCATCTTGCCGATGGCGGCACAGGTGGCAGGAGAGGAGCCCGACATGGCGGCAAACAGCGCGCAGGCCCCGAGGTTGGAGACCACCAGCCCGCCCGGCACACGGGTCAGCCAGCGTTCAAGCGCCTCGTAAAGATCAGCCCCAGCGCGGGTTGAGGCGATCGAGGCCCCCATGATGATGAACATCGGGATCGACAGCAGGGCAAAATTGTCGAGCTTGCCAAAGAAGATCTCGGGCATCAGCTCCAGCGCGCGGGCGCCGTCAAATATCAGAAGGAAGCCCGCCGAGACGATCAGCAGTCCCATGGCGACGGAGACGCCGGAAAAGAGCACAAGGATGGTGGCGATGGCGACAATGCCACTCAGCAACAGCGGGTCCATCAGTTGTCCTCCAGACCAAAGGGTTTGTCGATGCCGGTCAGCAGCGCCACGAGGTCCGCGACCAGCTGCAACAGCAACAGGCCAAAGCCGACGGGGATCGACAGATAGGGGATCCACAGGCGCACGGCCCAGACGGTTTCCGATTTCCAGCCGCGCTCCATGGCAAAATGCCAATATTCAAAGCCGTACCAGAACATCACCGCCACGATGGCAATCGACAGGGCCGAGGTCACCAGCGCCATGACATAGCGGGCGCGCGGTTTCAGCGAGAGCGGGATCAGATCCACGTTCACATGGCCGCGCAACCGCTGCACGTAGGGAAGGCCGACCAGCGTGGCGGCGATCACCAGATAGACCACCGCTTCGGTCTGCCAGACGGTGGAGCCGTTGAGGACAAAGCGGATCACGATCATCTGGCAGGTGATACCCACCGCCGCGACGATCATCGCCGCCGAACACCAGCCTGCCAGCGTGGACAGGGCGGCAACGGCGCGCAAAAAGGGGTTGTTGCCCGTAGGGGCAATAGCTGCCGAGGACTGGCTCGCCATTTGGGCCTCCTGAGAAGGTCAGAGGTCAGGAAAAGGCGGGAGCGACGCGAAGGGCCGCTCCCAGTTCAGTCAGGATCGCCTGACGGGGATCAGATCACTCGACTGCGAGCGCGAGATCGAGGAGCGCCTGTCCATCCGGGACTTCCTCGACAAATGCCTTGTAGGAGGTCTCCTTGGCCAGATCGCGCCACGCGTTGAAATCCTCGGCCGACATCTGGGCAATCTCGACGCCGGCATCGGCAAAGACCTTGGTGGAGGCTTCATCCTCTTTCTTGGCCTCGTCCAGGTAGAAGGCCTGCGCCTTTTCCGACGCGGCCAGCAGGGCGGCCTGTTGCTCCGGAGTCAGCGCTTCAAAGGCGGATTTGTTGATCAGCATTGGCTGATACATGAACCACAGTGCCACATCGCCCGCCGGAGTGTAGCATTTCACCTGCTCGTAGATCCGATAGGAGACAAAGGACGAAGACGAGGTATTGGCCGCTTGCAGCACGCCAGTCTGCATCGCGTTGTAAATCTCGGAGGAGGCCATGGAGGCGATCGAGGCCCCGGCGCCTGCCAGCATCTGCTCAAACGATTTGCCCGCCGCGCGGATTTGCACGCCCTGCATATCCTCAGGCTTGGTGATGCAGCGGTCTGTGCCGGCAAAGCCGCCGGCCAGATAGCCGTGCACCAAGACCATCACGTCATCCTCGGCCATCTTGGCTTCGAGCGCGTCCATAAAGGGCGAGTCCGACAGGCGGGCGGCGTGATCGTGGTTCTTTACCAGACCGGGCATCAGGGTGAGGTTGAACGCTGGTTGCTGACCGCCGGCATAGGACAGCGGCAACACGGTCATGTCGAGCTGACCCCGGCTGAGCGGTTTATACTGCTCGCGCGCCTTGAACAGCGATTGCGAGCCAAAAATCTTGATCTGCAGATCAACGCCGGCCGCCTCCACCTCGTCGGCGACCATCTGGGCGACCTTGTGGCGCACATCGGTGTTGGACCACTGGTGCGACAGACGCAGCTCGGTGGCGCTTGCCATACTGCCGGCAGCCGCCAGCACGAGGCCCGCAACAGCGGCCTTCAGAAATGTGTTCATGATTTCCTCCCTTGGTTCCCCCGGTCCTCGCCGGAGGTGTCGTTAGGGTAAGCGCGACATGTTTTTGCAGTCAAGGTTTTTGTATACAAGAATGATGCGCTTGAATTTGCGTGGTGAAAAGGTAAAGATCAAAGCCATGGAAAAACGTCGCGCCGATCAAATTGCCGAACAGCTGGAAGAGCGGATCTTCAACGGGACCTATGCGGATGGGGATCGCTTAGACGAGGTGCGTCTGGCCGAGCAATTCGGCGTCTCGCGCACCCCGCTTCGCGAGGCCTTTCAACGGCTTGCGCTCTCTGGCCTCTTGGAGCTGATCCCCCGTCGCGGCGCCTTTGTGCGCCAGCCCGGCCCGGTGGAGCTGATCGAGATGTTCGAGGTCATGGCCGAGCTGGAGGCCGTCTGTGGCCGACTTGCCGCCTTGCGGATTTCCGATCTGGCGCTGACCGAACTGCGCGAGGCCAACGAAAGCTGCCAGCGCGCGGTCGAGGCGCGCGATGCGGATGCCTATTACTTTGAGAACGAGCGGTTCCACAGAATCATCTATCAGCAGTCCGGCAACAGCTTCCTCGCGCAAGAGGCCGCCAAACTGCACAAACGCCTGCAACCCTTCCGCCGCCAGCAGCTGCGGTTTCGCGGGCGCATGGGCCAGTCGATGGCGGAGCACGAGGAGATCGTGCGCGCGCTGGAAACCGGCCAGGCCGAGGCGGCGGCCAAGGCCCTGCGCGGCCATGTGGCGGTGCAGGGCGAGAAGTTCCACCAGCTGATGGCAACCCTCAAAAGCGCTGCCGAATAGGCCTTAGTCCCGTTTTGTCGGCGCGGTGATGGTGCTGCGCAGCCCGCCGCTGACCAGCGAGACGATATCGCTGGCCACCAGGATGATATTGGCGCGCGGCGAGACGGCGACATAGACCGGCCGCCAGTCGGGGTCGAATTTGCTCTTGAAGGCGCGCAGACCCTCGAAATTGTAGAACTGCCGCCCGTGGCGATAGACGAAGGCCCCAAGCCGTGTGGACAGCGGCACCCCGCGCCGGGCGTCGAGCCCCGCCAAGGGCGCATTGCCGAGGCTGAACTCCTCGTAGCCTTCGGCGGCGAAATGCAGCAGGAGCTCGGTAAAGAGAAACTCCATCATGCCCGAGGGCGCGTCGTCCACATGGCGCATCAGATCGATGGTGGCGCTGTGCTTCAGGTCGGTGACCCAGAGGCTGGCAAAGGCGACCACGCGCCCGTCCTGGCGGACCACGGCGATGGGGGCCCGAGACAGCACCTCCGGGTCGAAAGTGCCGACCGAGAACCCCTTTTCGCCGCCGGTCTTGGCCGCGAGCCAGGCGTCGGAAATCAACTGCAGCTCCGCCATCAGCGCGGGCGCAAAGGGGGGATCGAGCACCTCAAATCGCAAGCCGTCGCGCAGGGCGCGATTGTGAGTGGTGCGCAGTCGTTTGCGCTCTGGCCCCTCGAGGCTGAAGCTGCGCAGCGGCACCACCGCCTCCTCGCCCATCTTGATCAGCGCCAGCCCCATGTCGATCCAGAGCGGCACCTGGGCCGCGCTGACGGAATAGAAGATCGGCCTGCCGTTCGCCTCATAGGCGGCGTCGTGAAAGGCCCAGGCGAGGGCGGCAAATTCGCGGGGATCGCCGAAGGGTTCGTGCAAGGCGATCCAGCTGCGGCCCTGGATGCGATACATCAGGAAGCTACGCCCCGAGTCCGAGAACATCAGGCATTTGTCGCCGGTGAGGGCGATATTGGCGCTGGCATCCCCCTGCGCCATCAGGATGGCACGGGCGCGCTCCAGCTCTGCGGGACCGGGCAGGGCGTGGCGCTGGGTGCCAGGCCGCAGGGCGCTGATCAGCAGCACCAGCGTCAGCGCAAGAAAACCGACAAGGGCGGCGCGCAATGCCCGTGGCGCGCTCTGGTCGGAGGCGAATTGCCACCACATCTCATGGGCATAGGGCGTCGCCTTATGGGCAAAGAACAAGACCCCGAGGGCGGCGAGGCCGAGACCGAGGATCAGCAGCATCCAGCGCAGGCTGAGCACATTGCGGGTGAGCCGGGTGGTGCGGAAAAACTCCGCCCGCGTCGGCAGCAGGATCAGCAAGGCAATCCCAAGGAGGGCTGCCCCGTCGATGTCGAACCCGTTGGCCAGCGTGGTGGCGATGCCGGCGCCGAGACCCATGACCGAGAGCCACCAGGCACCTTCGACCCGGCGCAGCAGACCGTGGGCAATCACCAGCATCGAGGCGCCGATGAGACTCGACAGCAGGGCGCCGCCCTCGATGAAGGCGAGTGGCAGCAGCTCCTCGTATTCCTCGGCGATGTCGCTGGTGGGTGGCAGCAGCGAGGAGGCCATCAGCACGCCACCGGTGGCAAAGATCATCGTCGCCATGGCCAGCGGCACGATGGCGCTGACCGAGCGCAACAGCGGCGTCAGCACTTGCAGTGCGGGCAGGGAGAGACGCCCGGTGGCCATGCGCAACTCGGTGAGGGCAAGGATCACCAGCGCCACGCCAAAGGGCACGAGATAGTAGATCATCCGAAACAGGAGAAGGCCGGTGGCGGCCTGTTCGACCGGCACCGAGGCGGGCAGGGCGGCGATGATCACCGTCTCAAAGACGCCAACGCCGCCCGGCACATGGCTGACCACGCCGGCCATGATCGCGGCGGCAAAGACCGCGAGGAAGGTGGCAAAGCTGAGGTCGCTGGGCGGCAGCAGGAGGTAGAGCGTCACCGCTGCGAGCAAGAGGTCGGTGGCGGTAAAGACGAATTGCGCCGCCATGATCCCCGGCGAGGGCGAGCGCAGGGTGACGCCGCGCAGGGTGATCTCGGCCCGGCGCAGGGCGAGGGTAAAGAGGATCGACAGCGCCAGCGCCACGATGGCGAGCGAGCCCCAGCGGATCGTCTCCGGGGCCAGCGCAACCAGATGGCCAAGCGCATGAGGGTGATAGGCCAGCGCGCCAAAACCGATGATGGTGGTGCCAAAGCCGAAGGCGATGGAGCCGAAGGCGGCGATCATCGCGATGTCATAGGCGGAAAGCCCCAGGGCCGAATAGATCCGGTAGCGCACCGCACCACCGGTGATCGGCCCGGCGCCGATGGTATTGCCAAAGGCATAGCCGAGAAAACCGCCCATGGCGGTGACCGGAAAGGGCAGCTCCTTGTCGATATAGCGCAGGGCTGACCAGTCATAGCCGATCAGGGTCGCATAGCTGAGGCCGGTGGTCAGCAGCGCCAGGGCGATCACATGCAGCGGGGTGCGGCGCACCTCGGCCATCACGTCGCGCAGGTCGACAGGGGCCAGCAGGTGATAAAGCGCCCAGGCCCCGGCACCAAACAGAGCCACGGTGATCACATAGGGCAGGAGCGGTTTGATCCTGATCCAGAGCACCTTGCCGGCGGTTGGGGCCTGCGCCATCTGCCATGTCCTTCGAATCGTTTTCGATTTCAGAACGCTGATAGCGGCTCCGGCGGCCAAAGGGCACAGGAAGTCGCGCCCCGGGCCAATTGTTTGCGCCATCCGGGCTCAGGAGTGGCGAAAGAGCGCCGTCGGACCCGGGTTGGAGGGTATCGGATGGCGGCCACGGGCCCGCCCGGTTCCGAGACCCGCGCGGGTCTCGGGGGGGTACCAGACCTGGGTGGTCAGCGTCCGGTGATGCCGGGAAAGGCGATCAGCATGGCCAGCGCCAGCACCTGCAGGCCGATGAAGGGTAGCAGGGAGCGGAAGATCTCGCCCAAGCTGATATCCGCCGGGGCCACCGATTTCAGGTAGAAGGCGGCGGGTCCAAAGGGCGGCGACAGGAAGCTCACCTGCATGTTCATGCAGAAGACGACGCCGAACCAGACGGGATCAAAGCCGAGCTTCACCACGATGGGCACAAAGATCGGCATGGTCAGCAGGGCGATGCCCACCCAATCAAGGAACATGCCGAGCACAAAGAGGATCGCCATCATGAACAGGATCACCACATAGGGGTTTTCAGACACGCCGGTGATCAGGGCGGAGACAAAGCGGATGCCGCCCATGAAGTTGAACACGCCCACAAGGGCCGAGGCGCCAATGCCGATCCAGACGATCATGCCCACGGTTTGCAGGGTTTGAAGGGCGGCGCCTTTCAACAGATCGAAAGAAAACTCGCCGCGCACCAAAGTGGACAGGATCACCCCGGCGACCCCCACGGCAGAAGCTTCGGTGACGCTGGCGATGCCGCCATAGATCGACCCCAGCACCAGCGCGACCACCGCCATCGGCAGGATCAACCCCTTGAGGAGGCGAAGTTTCTCGGACCATGGCACCTCATCCGCTTCGACCACGGGGGCGACGCTTGGGTTGAGGTAGGCGCGGATCAGCACATAGGCGACGTAGAAGCCAGCCAGCATCAGCCCCGGCAAGAAGGACGCGGTAAACAGATCCCCGATCGAGACATTGGCGGTGAGCCCGTAGATGATCAGCACGATAGAGGGCGGCACCATGGTGCCGAGCGCGCCGCCGGCGCAGACCACGCCGATGGCGAGCTTGCGGTCATAGCCGAGCCGCAGCATCTGGGGCAGGGCGATCAGCCCCAACAGCACCACTTCGCCGCCGATGATGCCGGACATCGCCGCGAGGATCACCGCAACGATGATGGTCTGGATCGCCACCCCGCCGCGCAACCGTCCACCGACCAGACGCATCGCGTCAAAGAGATCGCGCGCAATGCCGGAGCGGTCCAGAATGGCCGCCATCAGCACGAACATCGGCACCGAGACAAAGACGAAACTGGCGACAAAGGAATAGACCCGGCTGGTGATCAGCGGCACCACCATCGGCCCGGTCCACCCCAGCGCAAAGATCAGCGCCACCAGAAGCGTGACAAAGGCCAAGGGCATCCCGGTCAGCAAAAGCACCAGCAACATGCTGAACATCATCAGCGTGGCGCTCTCGATCCCGAGCGCCTGAAAGGAGCCAAACAGCTCGGTCATTTTTTGTCCTTCAGGTAGTTCACCGCGAGCACCGCGAATTGCACCGCCATCAGGGCGAGCACGAGAAAGAGGAAGAGTTTCGAGAGGCCGGGAAACACCGGGTCCCAGGCGCTGCCGGAGCGTTCGAGGCGAAAGCTGCCGTCGGGCATGAAGATCGCGCGCTCCACCATGGTCCAGGCCGCCCAGGCAAACATCGCCGAGGCCGCGCCGCTGATGACAGAGATCGTCACATCGAACCGCCGCCGCCAGCGGGGCGAGAGGGCGTCATAGATGAGCACCACGCGGATATGGCGGTCGCGGGCGGTGCAATAGAGCCCGCCATAGACAAAGGCGACACCGCAGAGGAAAATCGTCGTCTCATGCGCCCAGATGGTGGGTGCGTTGAACACATAGCGCAGGATCACCTCCTGGATGAGGATCGCCATGGCAAGGACGATGCCGGTGGCAAAGATCACCCCGCCGCGGTCGATCCAGCGCCCCAGGGGGCCGGCTTGCGGGATCGGGCCCGGTCCCTGCTCGTCACGTGCGGTTGCGTGGTCGTGTTCGGCCAAGGCCGGTCCTCCCGTGGTATTCCGTGCTGGGTGAGAGAGAAGGGGGCCAGATCCGGCCCCCTCGGTGATCCCGGTGGGATCAGTTCAACAGGCCTGCGCCCTTCAGATAGGCGGTGAGCGTGTCGTAGACCTTTTGCGCATTCTCGGAGCGCGCCGCGACCTTTTCCCATTCGCCGGTGGCGATGGTGCGGAACTTGGCGCGTTCCTCGGCGGGCCAATCATGCACGGTCACCTCGCCCGAGGCTTTCGCAGCTTCAACCGCCGCCAGATCCGCCTCGCGCAGGGTGGCGACTTGCAGCTCGGCGAACGCCTCAACCGATTGGGTCAGCGCGGCTTGGATCTCGGCGGGCATCGCGTCCCATTTCGCCTTGTTCATCGAAATCTCGACCAGGGGCATGGAGTGGAAGCCGGGATAGATCGGGTGCTTGGCCACATCATGCATGCCCTGCGCTTGGTTGGTGGAGAACACGGTGTAATCCGCCGCCTCGATCACCTTTTTATCAAGCGAGGTGAAAACCTCCGACCCCGGCAGGTTCACGGGCGCGGCGCCTGCGGCTGCAAAGACCTGCTGCACCAGCCCCTCGGGTGCGCGCATCTTCAGCCCCTTGAGATCCTCCACCCCATTGAGCGGCACGGCAGAGACAAAGGCCTCCAGCCCCGGCGTGGTGGCGCCGATGAAATGCAGCCCGTAAGGCTCCAGCAGGCCCTGCATCAGCTCGTTGCCGCCGCCGGTGCGCATGAAGGTGAACATCTCCTCCGGCGCGCTCCAGGCGCCGACCGGGTTGGCGATCAGGCCAAAGGCCGGGTCCTTGCCGGAGAAATAGCTGGTGTCGGTGACATGGCCGTCCAAAATGCCCGCCGCAATGGCGTCCTGGGTCTCGTTATGGGCGACGATGCTTTCCACCGGCAGCAACTCGATCGCGACCTTGCCGCCGGTCTTTTCGGCGACCATCTCGGTCCAGCGGGTTTGCAGCTGAAAGTTCGGATTGCCCGCCGGGTCCGAGGATTGGAAGCGCAGGCTATAGTCCTGCGCCAGCGCGCCGCCGGCGAGGGTGCTGGCCACAAGGGTCGCGGTGATCAGTCGTTTCATGGGGTTCTCCTCCCTGAGAATCATGGGCTGTGTTTTGTCAGTGACCGGAGCCACCTTGCGGGCTCCGGACGAAGGCAAGGGCTTCGGCAACCACCTCTGCCAGCGGCAGGGCCACGTCGATCTGAAGGACATTCGGACCGGAGGGCGGTTGCAGGTCGTCGAGCTGGCTCTGGACGAGGCTGGGCGGCATGAAGTGGCCGGGCCGGGCGGCCACCCGTGCTTCGAGCAGGCTGCGGGTGCCTGTCAGGTGGATCACCGTCATCTCGCCCGCCTGATCCACCAGAAGGTCGCGGTAGCGCTGTTTCAGCGCTGAACAGGCGAGCACGGCGGGCCGGGTCTGGCGGGCCAGTTCCTGACCGAGCACCTCCAGCCAGTCGCGCCGCATCTCGTCCGTGAGCGGGCGGCCCGCCTGCATATGGGCGACGTTCCGGGGCGAGTGGAAGCCATCCGCCTCCACGAAGGGCGCACCGAGTTCGCGTGCAATCGCCTCCGCGACGCTCGATTTGCCGACCCCGCAAACGCCCATGACCAGAATGTGCCGCACCTGCCGCCTGCCTCCCCGAAATTTGCCAGTTGGTAGCGCCATCATTGTCATGACAGCGCTGTCATCATGTTGACAGCGCTGTCATTCGTCAAGAAAGATATTCCGGTGAAGGGGGCGAATTCTGCCAATGTCCGAAAAGAAAAGAATAACTTTGGATGATGTCGCCCGTCTGGCGGGGGTGAGCGCGATCACCGTCTCTCGCGCGCTGCGGCGACCGGAGATGGTCTCCGAGGCGGTGCGCAAGCGGATCGATTCGGCGGTGGCGGAGCTGGGCTATGTGCCCAACCCGGCGGCGCGGCATCTGGCGACGGGACGGTCGAACGTGATCGGGGTGCTGATCCCCTCGGTGACCAACAACGTCTTTTCCGAGGTGCTGAAGGGGATCTATGCCGCCTCCGAGACCAGCCCCTACGATGTGCAGCTGGCCAATACGCGCTATTGCGCCAACACCGAGGAAAGCGCGCTGCGGCTCTTTGCCAGCCAGAAACCGGCGGGCATGGTGGTGAGCGGCTTCGATCAGACGGAGGCCGGGCGCAAGCTGCTGGAAACGCTGGACTGTCCGGTGGTGCAGATCATGGAAACCGGCGAGGATCCGGTGGATGTCTGTGTCGGCCTGTCGCATTTTCACGCCGCCGAGGCGGCGACGCGGCATCTGTTGGCGCAGGGCTACCGGCGGCCGGGCTTCCTTGGCGCGCGGATGGATCCGCGCACCCGGCGGCGGTTCGCGGGGTTCCGCGCCGAGGCGCAGGCGGCGGGGGTCTTTGCGGAGGCTCGGGTCGTCACCTCGACCGAGGCCTCATCGGTGACCAAGGGGGCGGAGATGCTGCGTCAGTTGATGGCACAGGCGCCGGAGGTGGATGCGATCTTCTGCAACAACGACGACCTTGCGCTCGGGGCGCTGTTCGAGGCGCAGCGGCTGGGACTGTCGGTGCCGGAGCGGCTCGGCATCTGCGGTTTCAACGATCTGGAGGTGATGGCAGTGGCCAATCCCTCGCTCACCAGTGTGCGGACGCGGCGGTTCGAGATGGGTCGCAGCGCCATCGAGATCATCCTCGCCCGCCTCGACGGAGGCTGGCAGGGGCCGCGGGTGGTGGACCTTGGCCATGAGGTCATCGCCCGCCAGAGTACCGCGCGGCAGAGGTGACCGCTTTGGCGCGCAAGGCTGCGGGCGTCAGGCTGCGCTCAGCCGCGCATAGCTGCCGTTGCGGGCCAGCAGTTCGGCATGGGAGCCGGTCTCCACGATCCGGCCATCCTCCATCACCGTGATACGGTCCGCGTTGCGGATCGTGCCCAGGCGATGAGCGATCACCAGCGTGGTGCGCCCGACCGACAGATCCTCCAGCGCCTGCTGGATTTGCCGTTCGGTTTCGGAATCCAGCGCGGATGTGGCTTCGTCGAGGATCAGGATCGGCGGGTTGCGCAGGAAGATCCGGGCAATCGCCACCCGCTGTTTCTGCCCGCCCGAGAGGGTCACGCCCCGCTCGCCGACGATGGTGTCGAGGCCGGCGGGAAGGCTGGCGATCAAGTCGCTCAGCCGGGCCTTGTCGGCGGCGGCGCGGATCTCCTCCTCGGTGGCGTCGAGACGGCCATAGGCGATGTTCTCGCGCAGGCTGCCGCCAAAGAGGAACACGTCCTGGCTGACGATGCCGATGGAGGAGCGCAGGGACCGCAGGGTGAAGTCGCGGGTGTCGTGCCCGTCGATGCGCACCACACCCGATTGCGGGTCATAGAAGCGGGGCACGAGCGACAGCAGCGAGGTCTTGCCCGCGCCGGAGGCGCCGACAAAGGCCATGGTCTCGCCGGCGGCGATCTTGAGGGTGATGCCGCTGAGCACGGGACGGGCATCGTCATAGCCAAAGTGGATCTGGTCGAATTCCACCGCGCCACGCAGCTCCGGGGCTGGGCGTGCCTGCGGGCTGTCCTCGATCTCCGGCTCGATCGCCAGGAGTTCGAGGTAGCGGCGAAAGCCGGCGATGCCACGGGGGTAGAGCTCGATCACCGCGGCGATCTTCTCCAGCGGGCGGAAGAACAGGCCGGTGAGCAGCAGGAAGGCGACAAAGCCGCCGGTGCTGAGTTCGCCGCGCAGCACAAAGACCGCGCCCGCCACCATCACCAGCACCTGCACCAGCCGCATCCCCATGTAATTGATGGTGGAAGAGGCCGCCATCACCCGGTAGGCCGCCAGCTTGGTGTCGCGGTAACGGGCATTGTCATGGGCAAAGAGGCGCTTTTCATGCTCCTCATTGGCAAAGGCCTGCACCACGCGGATGCCGCCGACATTCTCCTCGAGCCGGACGTTGAAATCCGCCACCCGGGAATAGATCGCTTGCCAGGTGCGGGTCATCCGGCCGCCAAAGACCATCACGATGATGACGCAGAGCGGAAAGATGGTGGCGGTGATCAGCGCCAGCCGGGGGTCGATGGCGAGCATCATCACAAAGGCGCCGACAAAGGTCATCACCGCGACAAAGAGATCCTCTGGACCGTGGTGGGCCACTTCGCCGATCTCTTCGAGGTCGCGGGTCACCCGCGCCACCAGCTTGCCGGTGCGCACCTTGTCGAAATAGGAGAACGACAGCCGTTGCAGCTGGTCGAAGGCACGGCGGCGCATTTCCGTCTCGATGTTGATGCCGAGCTTGTGGCCCCAGTAGATCACCACCGCCATCAAGCCGGAGTTGAGCGCATAGACCACCAGCAGGCCAACCGCCGCCAGCACCGTCAGCCAGAGATCGCCACGGGGCAGGAGCACGTCGATAAAGGCCCGGATCGCCGCCGGAAACCCCAGTTCCAGCAGGCCGGAGAGAACCGCGCAGCCGAAGTCGATCAGGAACAGGGTTTTCCAGGGACGGTAGTATTCGGCGAACTGGCGGATCATCGAAGCCTCCTTGCAACCGGGCGGATAGCGGGCCGGGTCAGGTCTTGGGGTTCCTTACGGGATCCCCCCGCGCGGCGCCAGCATGATTGCGCCCCGCAGCATGAGGCCGGACCGCGCCGGACGCGTCGATGGGGAGGGGCCGCCGAAAGGGGGGCGGCCCCGAGGGGCAGGCCTGTTCGTCCAGGCCTATAGGCTCAGGCGCTGATGTGGTCGTAGGCGCCGGTGGTCTTGCGGCGGGCGGTGAAGGCAGACCGATCGATGCCGAGGAACAGCACGATGTTCTTGGCGACATAGATCGAGGAATAGGTGCCCACCACGATCCCGAAGGTGATCGCCAGGGCAAAGCCCCGGATCACGTCCCCGCCAAAGACCAGCAGGGCCAGCAAGGCCACCAGGGTGGTTGCGGAGGTGAGGATGGTGCGCGACAGGGTCTCGCAGGCAGAGAGGTTGAGGATCTGCCGCAGCGGCAGCGTCTGGTGCCGGTGCAGGTTCTCGCGCACCCGGTCAAAGACCACCACCGTGTCGTTGATCGAATAGCCAAGGATGGTCAGCAGGGCCGCAACAAAGGCCAGATCCACCTTCAATCCCAACAGCGCGAACAGCCCCAGCGTCAGCAGGATGTCATGCCCCAGCGCCAGCACCGCTCCGAGGGCGAATTGCCATTCGAACCGCAGCCAGACATAGGCAAGGATCGCCAGCACGCCGCCGGCAACCGCCAGGGTGGCGGCCCGGATCAGCTCTGGCGAGACCTTGCCGCCGATGCTTTCGCTGGCGGTGATCCTGAGGTCCGGGTCAAGGGTCTGGAGCGCGCTCCGCACCGTGGCGGCTTCGCCCGCTGTCAGGGCCGCGGCCTCCGACTTGGAGGAAATGCGCAGGTCGGCGACCCGGACCGCCTTGTCGCCATCGGCGGTAAAGACTTCGGACAGGGTAACATCCCCGATGTCCAGCGCCGTGAGCGCCTGCCGGGTATCCTCAAGGCGGAGGACGTTGGGCGTTTCCAGTCTCATGCTGGTTCCGCCGGTGAAGTCGATCCCGAGATTGAGTCCGAGGGTCGCCACGAGCAGCACCGCGCCCAGCATCGCTGTCGCCGAGGCACCGAAACTCAGCCATTGCAGGCGGAAGAAGTCGATGCGCGGCTGGCGCCCCAGAAACCGGAACAGGCCACTGAAGGAGAGGCGATCGGGGCGGCGCCACTCGAGCCAGGTCTGCAGCATCAGCCGGGTGACCACCAGGGCGGTGAACATGGAGCTTAGGATGCCGAAGCCAAGGGTGATGGCAAAGCCGCGCACCGGACCCGCGCCGAGCCAGAACATCAGCCCGGCGGTGATGAGGCCGGTCAGATTGGCGTCCAGAATGGAGGAAAAGGCCGATTGGAACCCCTTGCCGACTGCCCGCCAGAGATTGCGGTCCTGCCGCAGCTCCTCGCGGATGCGTTCAAAGATCAGCACGTTGGCATCCACTGCCATGCCGAGCGTCAAGACGATCCCGGCGATGCCGGGCAGGGTCAATGTGGCCCCGACAAGGGTCAACGCCGCCATCAGGATCACGATGTTGATGAGCAGCGCCGCCACCGCCACCAGCCCCATCGCCCCGTAACAGGCCACCATCAGGGCTGCCACCGCCGCCAACCCGATCATCCCGGCTCTGAGTCCGGCCGCGACGCTGTCGCTGCCGAGTTCGGGGCCGATGGTCTTTTCCTCAAGGAAGGTCAGATCCGCAGGCAGGGCACCGGACCGCAGCAGGGTCGCAAGCCGGGTGGTCTCCTCGACGGTGAACTGGCCGGTGATGATGCCGGTGCCGCCTCCGATATGGCTCTGGATGACCGGCGCGGAGAGCACTTGCCCATCGAGGACGATGGCGAAAGGGCTGCCGATATGGCCCGCGGTATAGGTCCCGAAGGCCTGGGCGCCGGAGGTGTCGAACCGGAAGGTGACGGCGGGCCGCCCGTTCTGGTCAAACCCGGCCTGGGCGTCGATCAGATGCTCGCCCGAGACCACGGGGCGCGGATCAAGGTCGTAACTGACCTCGGGCCGGGTGGCGTCGGGCAGGGTCAGCGTCCCTGGTTCCCGGCCTGTGCCCGGTGCCACAACGGAGTGGAAGGACAGTTGCGCGGTGGTGCCGATCAGCGCTTTCAGGGCCTCGGCATCCGAGAATCCGGGCACCTCGATGACGATGCGGTCCTCGCCCTGACGCAGGATGCTCGGCTCGCGGGTGCCCGCCTCGTCGATCCGCCTGCGGATGATCTCGAGGCTTTGCGCCACCAGTTGATCGGACAGTGCCGCGCGACCGGCCTCGGAATACGAGATCAGCAGGTCCGAGCCTTCGCTGCGGATGCTGAGATCGGGCTCGGCAAGGCCGGTGGCCGTGGTCACCGTGGTGGCGAGGGCGGCGGCCTGTTGTTCGGCTTGCGGCAGGAAGGTCGCATCGGACAGGCGGATGCGCAGCAGCGCCTCGGCGGTGGGCACACGGCTCAGACGCAGGTCGGCCCCCCCGGTTTCGCGCAATTGGTCGCGCAGGATCGGCCAGAGCCCGGCCAGTCGCTGCCGGGCGGCCGCTTCGACATCCACCTCCGCCAGCAGATGGGCCCCACCGCGCAGATCGAGGCCGAGGTTGATGAGCGAGGAGGACAGGAAACCGGGCCAGCCGACCGTTTCGCTCCCGGATGCCGGGCTGCTGGCGCTCGAGTTGGTGTTGAGCGCATCGACGCGCGGATAAAAGGCATTGGGCAGGGCAAGCCAGAGGCACAGCAGGCAGATGCCCCAGACGCCAAGGCGTTTCAGGAAGGTGGGTCGTTTCATGATCTCTCCGCGACAGCCGTTGGCCCCTCGGGCGCGGGGCTGTCGGTGTTGAATGGTCTGGAAAAGGCGGATGCCGCCGCCTGCCCCAAAGAGGCGGGGCGCAGGCGACAGGCGGTCAGATCAGACGGAGAGGAGGGGCGCGCGGCGGGTTGGCCTTTACCGCGGATTGCGGTGCGCGGGGCGGGGCACGGGGGGTAAATCCCACATCGCCTTGGCAGGAAACTCCTGGCCGCGGCGCAGGCAGGGGCAGCTGGTCGGGGTCGGGGTCGGCCTTTGCCGTGCTTGGTTTCGGTGCGCAGAGGGTCTGGAGCTGATCGGCGATCCAGAGATCCGGGGTCTGTGCCTCTGCGGCCGCGATGTCCACCCGTTGCGTCGGGGCCAGATCCGACCGTGCCGGTGTGGCCTCAATCAGATGCCCCAGCACCAGAAGGGCCAGAACCGAGAGGGTTCTGACCCAGAGGCCAAGGGAGTGGGGCGCGGGCGGCGACATCATGGGCAACATGTGTGGTGCGACCAGGTGACTTTCAATCCTGCCGACCGGAAGCCGGATCCGCTGGGATCTCAGCCTCGGTATCGCCTGCGACCCCGGTATGGCCTGCGGCCTCGGCGGCCGAAGGGTCGGATGCGGGGGGCTGTTTCGAGACCTCTGCCTGCCCGGGATCCGAAGCCGCGGAGGGCGGCTCCGGACGGTCCGACGCAACAGGCATTGCCGTCTCGGAGGGCGCAGCCGCGGGGTCCGGTGCTGCGGCGGAGCCACGCCACCAGGGCCGACGCGGGGCGGCGGCCAGCGCATCGATATCGGAGAGGACCACCCCCCGTTTGCGCGCGCTCTCCAGCACCGCGTCCCGCACCGACCTGCTGCGCATCAGCAGGCGGCGAAAGCGGTCTTCGTCCAGTTCCAGCAGGGTGGTCGGCGCGATCACCTGCACTTCGGTCGGCAGGGATTTCCGGGCCAGGATGGCCATCTGGCCAAACATCTCGCCGCGCCCGAGA
Source organism: uncultured Paracoccaceae bacterium (assembly GCA_937146765.1). Classification (GTDB taxonomy): domain Bacteria; phylum Pseudomonadota; class Alphaproteobacteria; order Rhodobacterales; family Rhodobacteraceae; genus Epibacterium. Next base: position 227,791 of record CAKZRP010000007.1, read on the forward strand.
CGCCAGGACTGGCCGGCGGTTTCCAGCTCCACCGCGCCGGAGGCGATGAAGAAGACGCTGCGGATCGTCATGTCCTTGCGCAGGATCACCTCGCCGGGGTTGATGTGACGCGCCTTCAGCACCCGGCCCAGCCGCCGCACCGAGGCGGCATCGAGATCGGCAAACAGGGGCAGCTGCCGCACCAGCGCGGTGCGCTGCAGGGCGATGTCGAGGCGCGGGCGGCTGTCGGCTTGCAGGCGGCGCTGGTCCAGTTCCTGCATCAGGGACAGAAAGACCTCGGCGCCGATCAACCCGTCCTCGCGCATGGCGGTATATTCGCGTTCCTCCAGCCGCAGCCCGGTGCGGCGGATGAAGCCACGTTCCAGCTCCTCGGCATAGCCGGGGTATTGCAGCCTCAGCCCTTCCAGCGCGGTATCGACCGCCGCGGATCGTCGCGCCAGCAGCTCGCGCATCAGCTCGGCGACCCTTCGACCATGGATGCGGCGAATGCGATTGTCGATGAAATCGCCAAGATCCTTGAGCAGGAAGCGTTGCGACAGCAGCAATTCGAAGCGGTCGGCGGTGAAGCGTGCCAGCGGGGCGGAGAGGCCGAGCTTGGCATTGATCCAGACCGCCGCGCGGAAGGCCGGGCCATAGGCGAGGCTGCGCCGGGCAGCACGCTGATAGCCGCTGCGCCCCTGCGCCCGTGCCCCTTCGATGAGCCGGTCGGCATTGAACAGCGCCTGCTCGGCCATACGTGAGGACATGGTATGCTCGCGCACCCGGGCGAGGATACTGTCGCGCTCATGCCCGGCAAGGGCGATGAGGCCGAGCGTGATGCGGTCCCGGTCCAGAATGTCGGCGCTGTCCTCCGCTGCCTTGACCGCCGTCTCCAGCCTTTCGCCAAAGCGGATGGCCTCGGTGCGCACGGTGTCCCGGCTGAGGTCGTAGTTCTCGCTGGTTTCCGCCACGTCCTCGCGCACGGTCTGCAAGGCCACGGCGATGACCTGCCGCGACAGCGCCTCGTCCATCGGGGACAGCCGGTCGAGCCCGAGGCGGCCGATGATCCAGCGCAGGGTGGTGCCCTGTCCCAGCAGGGTGAAGAGGGTGAAGCCGGTGGCGAGGATGCCGACCAGGCGTTGCACCTCTGCCGGGACGCGGAAGTTCTCGGTGACGGCGAGGGCAAGGGCGAGGGTCACCGCGCCGCGCAGCCCGCCCCAGAGGATCGCCACCCGATAGGGCCGCTCCACGCGGGGAGAGAGGCGGATGAAGGAGAGAAAGGGCAAGAGGCCAAAGAGAATGATCGCCCTCGCCGCGATGGCCGAGAGCACCACGACCCCGGTCAGCACGAGGTCCTGCAGCAGGACCGTCTCCAGCAGGCGCGGGATCAACAAGGCGGCGAGGATAAAGATGAGTGCCCCGGCCCAATGCGCCAGCACGTTCCACAGATCGCGCAGGTTGGACCAGGCCTGTGGCGGCAGCTGCCCCGGGGCCGTCAGGTTCATGGTCATCCCGCTGGCCACCACCGCGATGACGCCGGAGGCCCCGATGATCTGCTCGGCGATGATATAGGCCAGATAGGGCAGGGCCACCGAGATGGAGATCTGCGCCAGCTCGTGACGCTTGAACAGCGCCATGACCCAGACCGCGGCGCGGGCCATGGCCCAGCCGGTGACCACGCCGCCGAGGATCAGAACCGGAAACCGGGCCACGGCGCTGGCAAGATTGGGATCGGGCAGCCCCATCATGACAAAGCCCATGAACAGACCGAAGAGCGCGATGGCGGCGGCATCGTTCAACAGGCTCTCGCCTTCGATGATCCGGGCCAGCCGTCGGGGCGCGGAGATCGACCGGAAGATCGAGACCACCGCGGAGGGATCGGTGGTGGAGACAATCGCCCCCACCAGAAGACAGGCGGCCAGCGGCAGGGCGCTGGTGGCGTTCAAGGCGTATCCGACGCTCAGGGTGGCCACCACCACCGCCACGATGGCGAGCATCAGGATCGGCACCCAATCGTCGAGCATCCGCCGCAGGTCCATGCCGAGGGTGGCCTGGAACAGCAGCGTCGGCAGGAAGACGTAGAGGAAGACGTTGGAGCGGATCGGCAGGCCGAGAATCGCCTCCGCCACCGGGTTCAGCGCATCGGTGAGCTCGGTGCGCAGAAAAAAGGTGGCGCCCACCGCGATCAGAGTGCCGAGCACGGCGAGAATGACGCTGTAAGGCAGCCGCAACCGGGCCGCCAGCGGCTCGGCTGCTCCGATCACGAGGAAGAGGGACGCGATGATTGCGGTGACGACAACGATATCCATATGCGTCCGTTAGCAAATGGAGGCGGTGACGAACATCCTCGAGAGCCGGATCGGGGCGCAAGAAAGGCAAGGGCGGCGCGCACTTGGGCGAGTTTGCGCCGACCGGTGACGATCGGCTCGCCTTCTGGCTTCCGCCCGGCACCTGTCCGGCCTGCGATCTGGCGCTCGCCCTTGGGACGCCGGATCGCAGCGCGGGGTCAGGCGGCGGTGTCGAGGGGATATCTTGCCCCGGTTCTGCGCGGTGGCGTGGATGGTCCGCGGCGGGCCCCTCCAGAGACCTTTCGACGCGTAAGTCCCGTCACGAGGAATGCTGCGGAAATTTATTCCGGGGCCGCCCTTGTTGTTGCCGGGACGATGACCAATTGACTGAGGCTCGGCGGACAGTCCGCGGCTGCTTCGCCTGGGCCGGCCGCAGCGCAGGCCGGGCTGGATGGCTTCTCGGAGGGTCAATTGACCTTTATGCTTCTGGAATGGCTCGGGACCCCGCTCTGGTCCTGGATCGCCTTCCTGTTTCTGGTCCCTGGCCTGCTCGCCTTTGACCTCGGCGTGTTGCATCGCAAAACTCATGACATCGACAAGGTTCCGGCGCCCTTGTCCTTGGCTGTCACCTCGGCCCTGTTGCTGGGTGGGGTCATGCTGTCGCTCTGGAAGACCCGCGATCAGGCCCGAACACCGCCTGGGGCCGCAGAGTTGGCAGCGGGCGCGGCGGAGCCGGGGGGTCGGCAAATGAGCCTCCTTCACACCAGACCGTCGCTCCTTGTCGGCGTGCCGGGGCGACGGCTCAGCCTGGTGCTGCGGCAACTGGCCGGCGGCGCGGGCGAGCGGATTTCCATTGGCGATATCATTGGCGCGCTTGGCGACCGCAGCTTTGCACCGCTCATGGTGATCTTTGCGGCGCCCAATGTGTTCCTGTTCATTCCCGGCTCCTCGGTTTTCACCGGCCTGCCCCTGATGGTGCTGGGGATCCAGCTGATGCTGGGGCGCCCGGATGTCTGGCTGCCGCGGGTGATCTCCGCCCGCTCGCTGGACCGGGGGGCCTTTGACCGCATCGTTGCGGCCTCGCTGCCCTGGGTGGAGCGGATCGAGCGGCTGGCGCGGCCCCGCTGGTGGCCGACGTCCTTTCAGCTTGCCGAACGTCTGATCGGAGGCGCCACCCTGCTTCTGGCGGTGTTCCTCTTCCTGCCGATCCCCTTCGCCAATGGTCTGCCCGCCTTGTCGATCATCATGCTGGCCCTCGGGCTGAGCGAGCGGGACGGCTACTGGCTCGCAGCCGGTCTCGTGCTGTCGCTTGCCTCCGTCGCCCTGGTGACCGGGATGGTTGCACTGGGCGGGTTTGCAATTGTGGAGTTTCTGGCCCGATGACCGCTCCTCCTGTCGAACCCCTTGCCGGGCAGATGCCCCCGGCCCGCGGGGGCCTGGTCTTTCTGCTCGGGGTCCGCGGCGCGGCGCTGTTCTTCGGCGATGCCATCAGCACGCCCGCACTTTCGGTCCTCTCCGCGGTTGAGCGTCTGATCTGGCGCCCTCAAGCCCATCAGGGCAGGTTTCGCCCCGAAACCTGCCACGCCACCGAGGGCGGGTCTCACGGCTGCGGCGGGCTTCAATCTCGGGGGTCCGCTGCGGAGCGGCAATACTTGACAGAAGTAATCGGAAAATTCTAGGGCAGGGTTGAACCCTGCGGAGTGTGCCATGACCAATCCTCTTCTGTCCAATCACGGGCTGCGCGACGAGATCCGCGAATATTGGTCCGACAGGGCTGCCACCTTTGACGACGACCCTGGTCACCGGATTGCGGAAGGGGCGGAAATGGCGGCCTGGGAGGCCCTGTTTCGCCGCCATCTCGGCGCTGCAGAGGGACGGCAGCTACTTGATCTTGCCTCCGGGACCGGTGAGATTGCCCGGCTCGGTCGCGGCCTTGGCTTTGCGGTCACCGGGCTGGACTGGTCGGAACCGATGCTGGCGCGGGCGCGGGCCAAAGTGCCGGAGGCGACCTTTCTGCAGTCCGATGCGGAGCGTCCGCTGGTGGCCGACGGTAGTATGGATGTGATCGTGACCCGGCATCTGGTCTGGACCCTGGTGGATCCGGCGGCGGCCTTTGCCGCCTGGCACCGGGCCCTTGTGCCGGGCGGGCGTCTGCTGCTGGTGGATGGCGACTTTGTCAGCCGGGGCTGGCTTGCCCGGCTGCTGGCGCGGCTGACCCCCGCACCCGCCGGGCGCAATTGGGAACGGCACCTCTCGATCCTGTCGCGGGTGCATTTCGCACAGGGGGCCCGGGCCGAAGCCGTGGCCGAATTGCTGGCAGAGGCGGGATTCACCGAGATCACCATCGACACCGACCTGCGGGCGATCCACGCCGCGCAGGCGCGGGCCCTGGGCTGGAAGAAATCGCTGCTGCGTCGGTCCGAGCATCGCTATGCCATCAGTGCAACCGCTGGACCGCGCCGCGCCGGTGTTCAGCCGCAAGGCAGGTAGACCGTTTCCCTGCCCGAACCCTTATGTGGCGTCAGGTGGATCCGGTCGCGGCGCGGATCCCGGTCCAGAGCGCCTCTGCCACCACACCGGGGGCACGGTCGCGGCGTCGCATCTTGAAGATCATGGTGCGACGGACCGGAAATCCTTCGAGGGGAAGCGCGACCAGCGCCCCGGAGCGGCGTTCCCTTTCCGTCATATGGTCTGGCAAGCCGCCCCATCCGAGACCGGCCAGGATCACCTTCTTCTTGGCCGAGAGATCGGACACCGTCCATTTGAGGCCGCCGGGCAGCAGGTCGCGGCTCTGGGAATAGGTCTCGCCACCACTGCCGGCGGTGACCACTTGCACCTTGCCTTGCAGGTCGGAGACCGAGAGGACACGGCCGCCCTGCGTGAGACCCAGCGCAGGGCTGGCGACGGGGCGGATCACCACTTCGCCGAAGGGTTCCGCATCAACCCGATCGACCGGCACCCCGTCCAGCGCGGCGAGGGCAATATCGGCCTCTCCCTCCATGAGCCGCGCAATCGGACCGCCCATCATCTCCATGCGCAGCCGCAGATGCGTGGCGGGATAAAGACCGCCGATCTCTGCCAGCACCGGCAAGAGCGGGTCGAGATCGAGGGTCGCACTGACGGCCAGCGTCAATTCGGGCTCTTCCTCGGCCCGCAGACGGGCTGCGGTCCGCTGCAGATCCTGCATCTGCCGCAGCACCCGCGCGGCCTCGCGAAAAAACACCTCGCCGGCCGGAGTGAGGGTCGGTCGATAGGTGGCGCGGCTGAACAGCTCCAGTTGCAGCTCGTCCTCTAAAAGGCGGATGCCGTGACTGATCGCGGATTGGGATTTGTTCAAACGCTCTGCCGCGCCGCGAAAGGTGCCGGTGGTCACGATGGCCTCCAGCATCAGAAGTTGGTCGTGTCTCACGGGGGTCTCACATGATCTGTTTCATAGATCATAAGTATGAGAACTCGATATTATCAACAGCTCATGAGTCCGGGTAGCCAGAAGGGGTTCCACAGACCCAGGAGACCCAGATGAAACTTTACTACAAACCCGGCGCCTGTCCCCTTGCCAGTCACATCGTCTTGCAGGAAGTCGGCCAGCCCTTTGCCATCGAGGCGGTCGACACCGGCACCGGACGGACCGCCAGCGGCGAGGATTTTCGCCGCATCAATCCCAAGGGCTATGTCCCGGCCCTGGAGCTGGCGGAGGGTGTGGTGCTGACCGAAGGCGCGGCCATCCTGCAGTTCCTCGCCGACCGCTGGCCAGAGGCCGGATTGGCACCGCAGGCCGGGACGCTGGACCGGGCGCGGCTGCAGGAGCTGCTGCACTGGATCGGATCGGAGCTGCACAAGGCCTTCAGTCCGCTGTTTCGCGAGGCGACCATCGCCGAGGGGAGGCAAGCGGCGCAGGCCGCGGTGGCGCAGAAATTCGATCTGATCGAAGCGGATCTGGCCGATGGACGCGAGTGGCTGGTGGCCAACCGGTTTTCCGTGGCGGACGCCTATCTCTTCACGGTGGCGCGTTGGGCGGGGTATTGCGACATCGATCTCGCCCTCTGGCCGCATCTGGCGGGCTTTGTGGACCGCTGTGCCGCGCGTCCGGCCACGCAGGCGGCCCTGCGGGCGGAAGGGCTGCTGCAATGACCCCGGCGCATCACCAACAGATCCGCGACCTGATGGAGGGCTATTTCGAGGGCCTTCATCAGGCGGACAGCGCGAAGTTGCGAAGGGTCTTCCATCCGCGGCTGGCCTATGTCTGTGCCACCGAAGGGGAGGAACTCTACCTCGATCTGGACAGCTACATGACGCGGGTCGATGGGCGCGACCCGGCCGCCCTGCGAGGCCAGCCGCGGGCGGATCGTCTGCTGGAGATCGCCTTTGTCGGTGATCGCCTGGCCCGGGTGACAGCCCGAATGTCGCTGATGGGGCGCAGCTATACCGACCTTCTGACGGTGATCCGAGAGGGCGCGGACTGGCGGATCGTCGCCAAAGTCTTTGTCTTCAGCCCGCAGGAGACCTGACCCATGCCCTATGTGAACATCAAGGTGACGCGGGAAGGCGGCCCCGAGGGCAAGGGTCCCAGCGCAGCGGACAAGGCGCGACTTATCGAGGGCGTAACCCTGTTGTTGCGCGATGTCCTTGGCAAGGCACCGGCCACGACCTTTGTCGTCATCGACGAGGTGCCGTTGGAGGATTGGGGGATCGGCGGCCTGCCGGTCGAGGCCTATCGCGCACAGCGTCCCTGAGGACGGCTGACGCCTTGCGGACCCCGGGGCGGCTGGAGCGGTTCCGGGGTCATGCAATGGTCCGGTGCGGTGAGGGCTGTGGAGCGAAGAGCCGGCGGATCGCGCTTTGCATTTGTCGCACAACTGTATAATAAGGAGGGGTAACTCCGGGCTGGCGAGTCTTGCAGAAGGTACCGCACATGAAGACCACTTCCATCACCACACGTCTGGCAGGCCTCGGAGGGGCCAAATGGGATCTGCATCTGGCCGCGCGCGAGCGCAAGGACCGGGGCGAGGATGTGATCGAAATGACCATCGGCGAGCCTGATGTCGCGCTGCCGGAGGCCCTGGCGGAGAGCGCGATTGCGGCGCTGAAGGCGGGACGGACGCAATATTCTAACGGGCGCGGCGAGGCCAATCTGCGCGATGCCCTGGCCGAAGCCTATGCGCAGCGGCGCGGGCGCGCCTTTGACCGGGACAATATCCTGTGTTTTCCCGGCACCCAGACCGCTCTTTACGCGGTGATGCAGGGCGTGGCCGAGACCGGTGATGAGGTGATCGTCGGCGATCCGCTTTATGCCACCTACGAGGGCGTGATCCGGGCGACCGGGGCGAATGTGGTGCCTGTTCCCCTGCATCCCGAGCACGGGTTTCGCATCCAGGCGGCGGACATTGCGGCCCGGATTACCGACAAGACCCGTGCCATCCTGCTCAACACGCCGCATAATCCGACCGGCGCCATCCTGCGGCGCAGCGAGCTGGAAGCCATTGCCGCGCTGGCCCTCGACCATGATCTCTGGCTGATCTCCGACGAGGTCTATGAGGATCTCGTCTTTGACGGTCATGCCTTCCTGTCGCCGCTGTCGCTGGCGGAGGTGGCCGACCGCACAATCGCGGTCTCGTCGATTTCCAAATCCCATGCCGCGCCGGGTCTGCGCAGCGGCTGGGCGGTGGCGCCGAAGTCCTTCTGCGAGGCCTTGCTGCCGGTCTCCGAGACCATGTTGTTCGGCAATCAGCCCTTCATTGCCGATATGACCGCCCAGGCGATCCGCGAGGGGTCCCCGGTGGCGGCTGGAATGCGCCAGCGGTTTGCCCGGCGGGCCGCCTATCTGGCGGATCGGATCGAAGCGGAAACGCCGCTGCGGGTGCATCGTCCCGAGGCGGGCATGTTTGCGCTTCTCGATGTCAGCCCGCTGGCGATGGATTGCGACCGCTTTGCCTGGGCCTTGCTGGAAGAGGCCGGGGTGGCGGTGATGCCCGGATCGTCCTTTGGCGCGCATATGACGGATTGGGTCCGTCTCGCCCTGACCATTCCTGACGCGGAGCTGAGCCGGGCGGTCGACCGGATCTGCAATTTTTCCCGTGTTCGGGCCGCCGCAGAATAGGCGGCGCTACACAAAGCGGTGCGTGCCGGTTGAAACCGGGGCCTGCGGCGTTTTATGAGGGTTCACCTGGGGGTGTGCCCCCGTTTGCCGCAGGAGGGGCCAGTCATGGCCGATGAAGCACGCGCCAACCCGGCGGAAGAAGTGATTTGCGTGATCGGGCTGGGCTATGTCGGTCTGCCTCTGGCGGTGGAATTCGCCCGCGTTCAGCAGGTGATCGGCTTTGACATCAACGCCACCCGGATCGAAGAGCTGCAGCGGGGAGAAGACCGTACCCGCGAGATCAGCGCCCAAGACCTTGCCTCGGTGCCTGCGCTGCGCCTGACCTGCGACCTCGAGGAGATCCGGGCGGCGAGGATCTACATCGTCACCGTTCCCACCCCGATCGATTCGAACCGCCGCCCGGATCTCGGTCCCTTGCTGGCGGCGAGCCGCCTTGTCGGTCAGGTGCTGAAACCGGGCGATACGGTGATCTATGAATCCACCGTCTATCCAGGCGCCACCGAAGAGGACTGCGTTCCGATCCTCGAACAGCAGTCGGGGCTGCGGCTCAACCGGGACTTTGGCGTCGGCTACAGCCCGGAGCGGATCAATCCCGGGGACAAGACCCATCGCCTGCCGACAATCGTAAAGGTGACCTCCGGGTCGTCGCCGCAGACCGCGGCAAAGGTCGACGCACTTTATGCGCGGATCGTGACGGCGGGCACCTATCCGGCCGAGAGCATCCGCGTGGCGGAGGCCGCCAAGGTGATCGAGAACAGCCAGCGTGACATCAACATTGCGCTCATCAACGAGTTGGCGAAGATTTTCAACCGCATGGGGCTGGACACCGAGGCGGTGCTGAAAGCGGCGGGCACCAAGTGGAATTTCCTGAATTTCCGTCCCGGCCTGGTGGGGGGGCATTGCATCGGCGTTGACCCCTATTACCTGACCCACAAGGCGCAGGAACTGGGCTATCACCCGGAGATCCTGTTGTCGGGACGGCGGCTCAACGATGGCATGGGGTCCTATGTGGCGCAGCAGATGGTCAAGGCCATGTTGCAGCGGCGGCGTCCGGTGGTTGATGCCCGGCTGCTGATCATGGGCCTGACGTTCAAGGAGAACTGCCCCGATCTGCGCAATACTCGTGTGGTCGATGTGATCGAGGGGCTGCGGGACTACGGCATTGCGGTGGATGTGTTTGATCCCCATGCCGATGCGGCAGAGGCGCAGCGCGAGTACGGGCTTGACGTGCTGACGGTGCCGGAGCAGGGCGTCTATGACGGTATCATCCTGGCGGTGGCGCATCAGGAGTTCCGCGAGATGGGCGCCCCTGCGATCCGCGCTTTTGGCAAGGCAGGGGCGCTGATCTATGATCTGAAATACGTGCTGGGCGCGGAAGAAGCGGACCTGCGGCTGTAATCGGTCGCGGTCCCGGGAGAGAGCAATGAAGATCTGTGTGATCCATACGGGCGGCACCATCGGCATGGTGGCGACAGAGACCGGGTTTGCCCCGAAGGAGGGGTTGGTCGAGGCGGAACTGGAACGGTTGCGCGCGGCGGGCGAGATTACGGCCGAGTTCCAGCTGGTTGCAGCGCAGCCGCTGATCGACAGTGCCAATGCCATGCCCTCGGATTGGAACTGGATCATGGAACAGGTTGTCGCCCGGCATGACCATTGCGACGGTTTTGTGGTGACACATGGCACCGATACCCTCGCCTTTACCGCGGCGGCGCTGACCTTCGGGCTCAAGGGGCTGAAAAAGCCGGTGATTCTGACCGGGGCAATGTTGGCTCTCAGCGAAGAGGGCAGCGATGGCACCCGCAACCTCACCGAGGCTTTTCTGGCGGCGGGAACTGCACCGGCCGGGGTCTGGGTGCAGTTTGCCGGGCAGCGCCTGCATGGGGCGCGGGTGCGCAAATCGCATTCGGTGGAGTTTGACGCCTTCAAGGCCTCGGCGACCGATATGCCGCCACATCAACAGGACGAGACCCTGTCGATGGTGTCCTATTCCGGGGCCTCGGCCCTCATCACCGCGGTGGCCCCCGGCATGAGCGCCGATCTGGTCGCCCTGGCGGCGGAGCGCGCCGAGGGCATTGTCCTGCGCGTCTACGGCTCCGGCACGGTGCCGGAAGGGCTGGGTCTGCGCAAGGCCCTGCAGCGGGCCCGGGCCCAAGACATCCCGGTTCTGGCGGTTAGCCAATGCGCGGAAGGAGGGATTTCGCTCGGGACCTATTCCGCGGGGGCGCTCCTGCAGGAGACCGGTGCCATCGATGGCCGTGACATGACAGTGGAGGCGGCCTACGCCAAACTACTGCACGCCCTTTCGGTCACAAAAGACCCCTCGGAGCGCCGCCGGATCCTGCGAACACGCCTCTGCGGCGAATGGGCCACTTGACTTTCCCTTATATGGGGAACGATTGGGGCTTTCGCCCATTGCATCCTGTTTGCGACACGCCTATGCCGCTCGCGTTTTCAATGTGAGTGGAGAAAGTCGCGATGCAAGCGCTTCAACAGTTCTTCGGTTTGATCGGAGACCTGACCTGGGGATGGTCCCTCGTTCCGATCTTGGTGATCTTTGGTGTCTTTATCACCGTCGCCACCGGCTTTGTGCAGTTCCAGTTCTTTGGTCGGATGTTCCGGGTTCTGACCCGCGGCAGCACGGGCACGGGCCAATTGTCCGCCCGCGAAGCCCTGCTGGTTTCGGTCGGCGGGCGCGTGGGGGGCGGCAATATTGCAGGCGTCGCGGTGGCCATCACCCTCGGCGGCCCGGGCGCGGTCTTCTGGATGTGGGCGATTGCCCTGGTCGGCATGGCGACGAGCCTGGTGGAATGCTCGCTGGCGCAGCTCTACAAGCGGGCCGACCCGGAGACCGGCCAGTACCGTGGCGGCCCGGCGCGCGCCATCCTGCACGGTCTGGGCGAGAACTACCGTTGGCTCGCGGTCATCTACGCGATCTGCCTGATTGCCTCCTTTGCCCTCGGGTTCAATGCCTTTCAGGGCAATACGGTGGCCGGCGCGGCAGAGGCCTCCCTGGGCATTGATCGTTTGTGGACAGGTGTCGTCTTGGCGCTGCTGACCGGGTTCATTGTCTTTGGCGGGATTCAGCGGATCGCCAAAGCCTCCGAGGTCGTGGTGCCGGTGATGGCGCTTGGGTACATCCTGATGGCCCTTGTGGTGATCCTGATGAACCTCGGCGAGGTGCCCTCGGTCCTGTCCTCCATCCTGGCCAATGCCTTCGGCTTTGAAGAAGCGGTCAGCGGCGGCATGGGGGCGGCGATTGCACAGGGTCTGCGCCGCGGTCTGTTCTCCAACGAAGCCGGCCTCGGCTCGGCTCCGAATGTCGCGGCCACCGCAGAGGTCAATCACCCGATCAGCCAGGGGATCACGCAGGCCTTTTCGGTCTTCATCGATACCATCCTGATTTGCAGCTGCACCGCGTTCGTGATCCTGCTGAGCGATGTCTATGTCCCCGGCGCCACCGATATCGATGGGGTGGCCCTGACCCAGGCCGCCATGGTTTCGCATCTGGGAACATGGTCGCAATATTTCCTGACCCTTGCCATCCTGCTGTTCGCCTTCTCCTCGGTGATCTACAACTACTACCTGGGCGAGAACGCGATCTCGGTGCTGAGTGGCTCCTCCTTGGCGGTTATCGGGCTCAGACTGGTTGTCGTGGGCGTGGTGTTCCTTGGCGCGGTGGCCCCCAATGCCACTTCGGTCTTCTTCTTCTCCGACCCGCTGATGGGGCTGCTGGCATTGGTCAACTTGCTGGCGCTGATGATGCTGTTCCCGATCGCGCTGCGGGTGCTGCAGGACTTCCGCAAGCAGCTGAAGGCGGGCATCGATCGTCCGGTCCTGGATATCGCGGAGTTCGCGGACCTCGACCTCGATCCCAAGGCCTGGCCGAAGCGCGGCTGATGACATGCAGGACCGCCCTTGTTCAAGGGCGGTCCTGTCCTTTGGGGCGGACAAGGCGGGTGCGTCAGGCGCGCCTTGCGTCTGTCGCCCGATCCTCGGCGGGACAGGAAATCTCGCCACTGTCGCTGACGGTGATGACCTGCCCCGCTGTCAGGGTTTCGGTCCCTTTGGCCCCCACCAGCATCAGGATATCCTTTTCGCGGGCAACGATGGCCATATGGCTGAGCCAGCCGCCCACGACGCTGACCACGGCGCCGGCCTGTTGCACCTGCGGCAGCCAGGCGGGGTTCACCATCTGGCAAAGCAGGATATCGCCCGGCGCAAAGCCCGCAAAGGCGGCGTCCCCAAACGCATCCTCCTCCGCAACCCGGAACACCCGGCCGGTGACCTGGCCGGAGCCTGCCACGCAGGTGCCGCCAAGATCCTCCTGCCCCGCCGGTTTCAGCGAACCGGCCGAGAGCATTTCGGCGTCCAGAAGGCTCAGCCCCGCGCCATTTGGGGCGCGATCCCGGCAGAGCTTGTCCTGCAGCAACCGGGCTTCTGCCATCTGTTGCAGTTGCTCCAGCGGCGCGCGGTCCACCGCAAGGACTTCGTCGAAAGTCAGCTGGAAGAGCAGATCGCCAAGGCCGGTTTGCTGGGCCAGGGCGCTGAGGGCGCGGCGCAGCTCAGCGTAGATCCGCATCGCTTCGTGTTTGGCGCGTTCCTTCATATCCTGACAGGCGATGGCCCTTTCGATGATCTGCCGCAGCGCGGGCGGGGTATGATCCGGCCAGGCGGCCGGGCCGGAGGCCCGCTGATCGGAGCCGAGGAGCGCAAGGAGAAGGCCCGGAGCTTCGCGGTAGCGGGGAATGGCCAGCTCGTAGTCGAACATCGCCCGGTGCCCCATCACGTCGAGCGCCTGGGCCTCGGCTTCGGCGCTACCCCCTCCACATTGCGCCAGAAGGCTTGCGGGAGAGGAGGTGAGTTCCGCCTGCATCAGGTATCGCCGCAGGTCGGGCCTGTCCCGCGTCGCCTCGGTTGCCTCCTGCATGGCAAAGGCGGCCAGCAGGTTGATCTTTTCGGCCTCCACATAGATGTCGGTCACGAAGAACCGCTCGATCCGGGCTATGGATTGCAACAGCTTTGGCAGCGGCAGGGCCTCGTAGTTGAGCGCCTGCCAGTCCTGGAGCCGATCGTGAAGGCGCGGCACCACTTCGGTTTCGAAGTGATCCAGAACCGGCTGCAGCTGCCTGCGCATCCGATTGGCGCGTGTGCCCCGCAGGTCCATGGCCAGACGCCGCTTCAGGGCGGTATCGGCATAGGTCCTGCCGAAAAGCCGGACCAGATGGGCGTCCTTGCCCTCGGGCAGGTCGTAGGCAAGGCCAAGGGCGCGGCAGGCGAGGTCCAGGCTGCCCCCCGGTGCCCAGAGCGCCGTTGCGAGCGAGAAGGAAAGGGGGGTCGGCCGCGGCAGCACCTCGCTCATCTCGTCCTGTTCCAGCAGCAGATCCTGCGGGTCGCGGTCGGCGTAGCGGGCAAAGAAGCCCCGCCATTCGCGGGCCACGGCCTGATCCTCGGCGCTGCCGACTGCCATCGTGGTGATGTCGCGGGACTGCAGGATATGGAACTGCCCGTCGGTCCAGGCCCATTCGATGTCCTGCGGCGTGCCAAACAGGGCTTCGATGGCGCGGCCCATGGCCAGCAGATCCCGCGGGTCAAACGCCGGTGTGGGGGCCTCGGCGGGCAGGCAGGTGCCGCTGTAGCGGCCATAGCGCGCGGAACCGGGGGTCTTTCGCCCCGAGACCAGATCCTCGCCACAGCCCTCGACCCATTCCAGCAGCATCAACCCGGGAGCACCGGGATCCTGTGTGAACAGGACGCCGGCATAGGTGGATTGCACCATATGCTGCACCAGGATGTTGTCCTGTCCAGCTCCGGCCTTTTGATAGCTTTCGGCGCGACTGGACTGGAACGAGGCCAAGACGGTCTCCACCGCCTTGGTGAAAGTGGCCGCCTCTACGTTCAGAACGCTGTCAAACACGCCGGCGAAGCTTTGGCCGGCGCCATCTTCCTGGCCGGCGGAAGAGCGGACGGCACAGGGGCCGGAGCCGATCCGCTGCCAGACCCTGCGGGCCATCCGGGAGCGGCGCGCAGGGTCGGCTGACTGGAACTCGGACAGGAAGTCCTGCGTCAGCACCACGCCAGGCGGCACCGGGAAGCCGGCCTTGGCCAGTTGCGACAGGCGCAGGGCCTTGTTGCCTGCGGTTGCCAGACGCGCGGTCTGCTGCAGGGGCACGGCCCCCAGCGGCAAACCCGTGCGGTGCGGTCGGCGCGCCCAGAGCCGGGCCCAGGTTCCGCTGATCCAGCCGCTTTGCACCAAAAGGCCCAACAGGCTCATGCAGAGATAGAGATTGCCGGCCGCCGACAGGGATTGGACCAGACTGAACAGCCCCGGAACGCCCAGGCCAAGCCAGAGCAACGCGCTGCGGCGGGTTCGGGCAATCGCCAGCAGGATATAGGCCGCGGCAAGGCCGCAGGTCATCGCCGGGGCGATCCACAGCGGGTCCGGCGCGCCAAGATCGGCAATCCACAGGAAGGGCTCGACAATCCCGGCCGCGGCATGTTCTGCGGCCTGCAGGCCCAGCATCATGACCGGCAGAAAGAGCAGGGCCGCCATGTTGCGCAGGGGAGTAAGACCAAGCTTGCGGTGGAAATCGCGGATGGCGCGCGACTTTCGCAGCGGATCGGCAGCCAGGTCCCGTTTCAAGAGGTCAAGCGACGCCTTGCTGTGGCGCAGGGCGATCTGATCCCGTTCGGACTTGATCGCGATGGGCAGGACCATCAGGCGCGAGATCAGGGCGAGGACCAGCAGGCTGATCAGGAGATGGGATTGGCCGTGTCCCCAAAGGAGGGCGCGGCTGAGGCCTGCAACCGCCTTGTCCCAATACCCGCTTTCCTGCTCGGCCAGCCAGTCCTGGATATGGGGCTTGGGCTTGGGGGCGACGAAATATTCCCATGGCACCGTGTAGCGACCCTCGAAGGGGATGCCCGCCCTGGTGAGTTCAAGCCCCAGGACTTCGCTCATGAAACAGCTGCGGCGGTCGTAGCAGGCGGCCACGGTCGGCACCGGCTGCAGCGCGGAAAGGCGTGCGTTCAGGTCCGAGGTGGTCATTGCGCGCAAGGGGATGTTGATGGCCCCGGGCAGATGACCTGCGGCAAAGTCGCCGGGATAACGGGTATCCACGATTTGCAGCGGCCCGGCCTGCGACAGCGAGGAAAACGCCTCGGTGTTCAGCAGGCGGGTCTTGTTGGGATAGTCGGGAATGGCGCGCAGATCGGAGAGCCCATGCACGTTGCCATCGGAAAACGGCCTCTGCTCCACGATCCATTTTTCGATCCCGCCGACGATGAAGCGACAATCGATGCCAAGCTTGGCCAGATCCGCACAGGTTTCCGAGCTGCGATTGCCGTTGTGACAGAACAACACCACCTGATCGCCGACAGAGACAGGGAGCGACTGACGAAAATCGGGAAACCGCATATGGGTTGCTCCCGGCAGGGTGCCCATGGCGTTTTCCGCCGTCTCCCGGATGTCAAAGAAGCGGACGTCACCCTCGGCCAGGAGGGTTGCCGCCGCCTCGGTGGTCAATCCCTGCGCATGGGTCTGCTGGTCGCTGAAACTCGTCTCCTTGAGGTCGGCATCCTTGATGGCGCTGCCTTCAAACTGGGCCGGTCGCACCAGGGTGGCCTGCAAGCGCTGCAGCTCGCTGGACCGGTGGCTCTGCCATTGCCAATGGTTTGCGAGGGCGAGGCCAGCCGGCAGTGCAGCGAGGCCCAGCACCAGCCGCAGCGGATAGCGCCCCGCAGATGGGCGCGACCTGAACCCGAGCCGCGCTGCGATCAGGGCGCCGAAACCGGTCACACCTGCTGCAACCACTGCGAGAATCTGTGAGATCGAAGATACCGATCCCAGCACAAGTTCGGGCGAGGGAATCGCCCAGGCTTGCGAGGCCGCGACGGCGAGAAAGGTCGCAACTACTGAGAAACTGAAACAAATTTTAACCGACCGGATGATGCAAGTGTTAAGGTTTGGTGTATTCACAAGTAGTCCTTCTGAACCGAAAGGTGTTCTGTGCTGGCTTCGCGCTGCGTCATAGAAACGTCATAATCCTTACCGGATCGTTAATTTTTGCGGTCAGCGAGTATTTCCTGTTTAGTTTTCAACGCGTTTTCGGCTTTAGTTTGGCATGGAACAGGTCGGAAACGGGCATGGGCCACAGGGTGATCCGCCATTCTGGGCCTGCAAAGGAGAACCTCATGAATTGCGCTGTTCGCTGGCTCCTTCGCGCGGGTCGATTGGCGGTGGAATACATCTCTGCGGCGATGTCGCAGGTGCAGAAGGCCCGTTTCCCCTACGTCGTCGCTTGCGTCGCCATGACACTTCTGGCCGTAACCGGCCCGGCTCGCGCAGAGATTGAGTTGGTCTTTGGCACCTATGCGGCGGACAAACCCTCTGCGATCGTTCGGGAGTTCCGGCCTTTCCTGGCCTTTCTGGAAAAGCGGATGGAGGAGACCATTGCGGAAGAGGTGACGATCCGCCTCTCCATTTCCAAGGACTACGAGGGCAGCATCGAGGATCTGGCCGAGGGGCGGGTTGATTTTGCACGGTTCGGGCCGGCGTCCTATGTGCATGTGATGGAAAAGAACCCGCAGATCGACATTCTCGCGATGGAATCCGAAAAGGGCGAAAAACGCTTCAAGGGCGTGATCGCGGTGCACAAGGACAGCAACATAAAGCGCGTCGAGGATCTCGCCGGCCTGTCCTTTGCCTTTGGTGACGAACTCTCGACCATCGGGCGGTACCTGTCGCAGGCCTATCTTCTGGAGGCCGGCATCCATGCCAAGGATCTGCACGGCTACGAGTATCTCGGCCGCCACGACCTGGTGGGCGAGGCCGTGGGCGCGGGAAAGTTCAGCGCCGGAGCCCTGAAGGAGAGCACGTTCAAAGACCTGGTTGCCAAGGGCGTGCCCATTCGGGCATTGGTGTCTTTCGACAACGTGACAAAACCATGGCTTGCCCGGGCTGGGCTCGATAAGAGGGTGTTCGAGGCAATTCAGCAGATCATGCTGTCGTCGCAAAATGAAGAATTGGTGAAACGTGTGTCCAAGACCGGGTTCCTGTTCGGGACCGATGCAGACTACGATTTCATTCGGCAGTCGATGATACGGAGCCGTGACTTTTGAAGGCATCCCTTCGGAAACTACTACAGAGCACCAGCATTCTCTTGCAGATCGTGGTGTCCATGTCCTTTGCCGCGCTTCTTGTGGTGGTGGCCGTCGGCGGCGTAGCCCGGCGCTATGAGGTCCAGCGGGTCAGTGAGCAGCTGGGCGAACAGGCGAATCTGACCGTATCGCTCCTGAGCGGGCTGATGCTGGAGGCGATCATCGTCGAGGATGTGCCGGTGCTGGAGACCGGCCTGGTGGAGGCCATCACCCGCTATCCGAAAATCCTGTCCATTCACATCGAGAACGGCGAAGGCGCAGTGATCGCCGAGGCCGCCAATGCCGAGGTTGCCCAGGCCGAGAACTACGTGATCTATCGTCGCCCGGTGGAATTCGAAGGCTTTGTCTTCGGCACCATGGTGGTGCAATGGTCCACCGAAGAAGGGCAGGCGGTGGTCCGCGATAAGGTGCGGCAAACCATAACCTGGACGGTGCTTGCGGTCGTGGCGATGTCGCTGTTGATGCTCTATCTGGTCTATCGTCTCGCGCTGAACCCCTTGCAGATCGTCCATGCGCGGATGTCCAACGCGGTGGCCGGAGGGCGCGACTGGACGATTGTCCTGCCTGGCTATGCCAGCCGCGAATTTCAGGCTCTGAACGTCTCTGTCGGTGTGCTTGAAGACAGCTTGGCCGAACGGGATGAGCGCGAGGTTGCGCTGGAGCGGGCGCGCGAGCAGGCCGAGATTGCCAGCCGGGCAAAATCCGAATTCCTCGCCAATATGAGCCACGAGATCCGCACCCCGATGAACGGGGTGATCGGCATGGCGGAAGTCCTGCGGGAAACCGACCTGACCCCGGATCAGGAAATGTATGCCGACACGATCGTCACTTCGGGCAATGCTCTGCTGACAATCATCAACGATATCCTCAATTTTTCTAAAATTGAGGCGGGCAAGTTGGAACTGCATTCGGCCACCTTCAATCTGCGCACCGTAATCGAGGATGTGGTGACGCTGCTGGCGCCCAAGGCGGTGGAGAAATGGGTCGAGCTGACGCTGCGCTATGACCCGGATCTGCCGGAGCTTTTTGAAGGAGACGCCGGGCGTTTGCGTCAGATCGTGACCAATGTGGTGGGCAATGCCATCAAGTTTACCGCCAAGGGCTCCGTCCATATCGATGTGACCGGCGGGATGCGAGGCGAGACCTGCGACCTGCAGATCTCTGTCACCGATACCGGCATCGGCATTCCGGCCAGCAAGCTCGATCGGATCTTTCATGCCTTTGAACAGGTCGATGGCGCGGCGACCCGCAGTTATGAGGGGACCGGCCTTGGACTGGCCATTTCAACGCGCCTGCTTCAGTTGATGAAGGGGCGGATTCACGTGACGTCGAGCGAGGGCAAGGGGTCGGTCTTCACGGTCGAGCTTTCATTGCCGCGCAGCCTGCGCGCGCCGGTCGCCTTCCGTGCGGAGCAACCGATTGCCGGACTTCACGCGATGGTGGTGGATGATCTGGAGCTCAACCGGCGTATCCTGAGCGAGCGGCTGCGCTCCTGGGGGCTGCGCGTGACCGAGGCCGGTTCGGCCCTGGAAACGATGCTGAAGCTGGATGAGATGAGCGACGCCGGTGAAGCCTGCGACCTGATTTTCCTCGATTTCAACATGCCCGATGTGAACGGATCGGAACTGGCTGCTCGGGTCCGGGGGTTGCCGAATATGGGAGCGGTGCCGATCATCGTTGTCTCCTCGGTCGATCCGGCCCTGTCGCAGGACAGGTTGCAGGAGATCGGCACCTGTTTCCAGGTGCTGAAACCGGTGCGTGCCGACCAGCTCCGTCAGGTGGTGGGGCAGGCCCTTGGCGCCCAGAGTGCCCCTGCGGAACCCGCGCAGCCCAAGGAGATCGGGCAGCTTGCAACCGCCCGGCCCCTGCGCATCCTGATGGCCGAGGACAATAAGACCAACCAGGTGGTGATCACCCGCATGTTGCAGGGCGAGGACGTCGATATCATCATCGCAACCAATGGCCAGGAAGCGGTGGATCTGTACCGCGAAGTGCAGCCGGATCTTGTGCTGATGGACATGATGATGCCGGTCAAGGATGGTTTGGTCGCAACCGAAGAGATCCGCCGGATGGAAGATACCACCACCGGCAAACGGGCCCCCATCATCGCCCTGACCGCCAATGTGATGCAGAGCCACGAAGAAGCCTGCCGCGAAGTCGGCATGGACGATTTCCTCAGCAAACCTATCCGCAAGAAGGCATTGCTGACGGCACTGGGGAAATGGGGCGCAGCGGCGGTGAAATCCTCGGGCTGATCGAAGTGCCCCTAGCGCTGTGGGTTTTTCCTGCGCAAGCTGCCGAGCGCGAGGGCCAGCAGGCTGGCCGCTACGAAACACAGGGTTCCGACGCTGACGATGGTCGGCCCCGTCGGCGTGTCGAGGTGGAACGAGCCTGCGATCCCGGCGATGACCGTTACCATGCCGATCAGCGTCGCAAGCACGGCCATACGCTCCGGGGTCGAGGAGAAGTTGCGTGCGGTGGCGGCCGGGATCAGCAACATGGCGGCAATCAGCAGGACACCCACCACCTTGATGGCCACGGCGACCACAATGGCGAGCGCCAGGGTCAGGATCAGCTGCTCCCGCTGGGGCGCGATGCCCGAGGCCCGGGCCAGCTCGGGATTGAGGGTGGCGGTCAGGAGGGACGACCAGCGCCACCACAGGAGGACGAGAACCAGCAGAGCCCCGCTCCAGACCACGGCAATGTCCATCCGCGACACCGCCAGAATGTCGCCGAAGAGGTAGGCCATGAGGTCCACCCGGACGCCCTGGAGAAAGGAGACCGCCACCAGACCGAAGGCGAGGGCGCTATGGGCGAGGACGCCCAGCATCGTGTCCATGGCATAGCCACGGCCACTCAGGACAGAGATGGTGCTGGCCATCAGAAGGGCGGTAACGAGGACACCGCCAAAGATCCACACATCGAAGGTCAGGGCCAGGGCGACCCCCAGGATGGAGGCATGTGCCGTTGCATCCCCAAAGTAGGCCATCCGGCGCCAGACGACAAAACAGCCCAGCGGGGCGGCCGCCAGGGCGACACCGATCCCGGCCAGGGCGGCCCGTACCATGAAATCGTCAAGCATGTTCATGCGGCTCTCCGGAATGGCCATGCTGATGGTCGCAGGACGTCCCCGGATGCCTGTGGCCGGCGGCATCATGGCTGTGGTCATGGTCATGCCGATAGAGCGCCAGGGTGCCCAGCGTTCCGGTGCCAAACAATGCGCGATATTCCGGTGCGGTCGCAACCTGCGCCGGGGCGCCTTCGCAGCAGACATGGCCGTTGAGGCAGATCACCCGGTCGGAGGCCGCCATCACCACATGCAGCTCATGGCTGACCATGAGCACCGCACAGCCCAGTTGCCGACGGACCGAGGCGATCATCTGATAAAAGGCGGCGGAGCCGGGTTGATCCAGCCCCTGGGTCGCTTCATCCAGGATCAGGAGGTCAGGGCGACTGAGCAGGGCGCGCGCCAGGAGGACCCTTTGGAATTGGCCACCGGACAGCTGGGTCATCTGGCGCTGGCCCAATCCGGCAACCCCAGCCTCTTCGAGGGCAGTCTGAGCCGCCGCATTGCTGATCCGTTTCGGCAGGCTGAGAAACCGTCTGACCGTGAGCGGCAGCGTCGGATCGATGTGCAGTTTTTGCGGCACGTAGCCGATCTTGAGGTCCGCGACCTTCTCCATCGTGCCCGAGCTCAGGGGCAGGGCGCCGATCAGGGCGCGCAGCAGGGTCGATTTCCCGGAGCCGTTTGGACCCAGAATTGTGACGATCTCGCCGCGATCAATGTGAAAGTCGACGTTCTCGAGGACCGGAGCCCCGCTGTGACGCAGGGTGGCGGCGCGCAAGGTCACCAGACGCATGGGGGTCAAGCCTGACATTTCGGGCAGAGCCCCTCGGCTTCGACCACGGTACGTTCGATCAGGAACCCGGCGGCACGGGCCACTTCGCCCAATTGGCCTTGCATCGGTTCCCGCTGGGCTTCGGCGACGCTGGCGCATTTGCGGCAGATCATGAAGACGGGCGTATGGGTTTCGCCGGGATGCATGCAGGCGATAAAAGCGTTCAGGCGTTCGATGCGGTGGACGAACCCATGTTTGACCAGGAAATCCAGTGCTCGATAGGCAACGGGCGGCTGTGAGCCGAGCCCCTCTTCGCGGAGATAATCCAGGATTTCATAGGCCCCGAGGGCGCGGTGTTGCTGCAGCAGGATTTCAAGAACACGGCGCCTGACCGGGGTGAACTGGAGACGGTGATCCTGGCAATAGGCTTCCACCGTCGCAATCCCGCTCCCGATGCATCTGCTGTGATCGTGCTTGGCAAAGCCGATGCTGTCCATGTGGGGGTCCTGCGCTTTGGTCATTTTGCGATTGATATGTTACAACATGCCGTTTATCAAGGCTAACAATCGTTATGATATAACAGACTATTCCCTGCCCGGAGGCCCCATGCCAGTGAAATTCCTGATTCCCGCCCTTGCGCTTGTGGCCACTCCGGTCATCGCCGAAGTCCCCCAGATCGTGACCGATATTGTCCCGGTCCGCGGATTGGTCGCCCGGGTGATGGACGGGATTGGAGAGCCGCAAGTGCTGGTGCCGCCCGGTGCGTCGCCGCATGGGTTCAGCCTGCGTCCCTCCGATGCACGGGCCTTGTCCTCTGCGGATGCGGTGTTCTGGATCGGCGGGGCGCTGACCCCCTGGCTGGAAGAGTCCATCGATCAACTTGCGACCGGCGCCAGCCACATTGCCCTTCTGGAGGCGGCGGGCACGGTCCGCTTGGACTATCGCACCGAGGCCACCTTTGGCAGCGACCATGACGCAGAGCACGATCATGATCATGCGGATGGAGAGGACCACTCGCACGGTGCAAAAGAGGGTCACGACCACGATCACGCGCATGATGAGGGTCACGAACATGCGCATGACGAAGGCCATGAGCACGATCATGACCATGAGGAGGGCCACGATCATGACCACGACCATGATCATGCCCAAGCGGAAGATCATGACGACCACGGGCATCATGATCATGACCACCATGGCGTCGATCCGCATGCCTGGTTGTCACCGGCCAATGGCCAGCTCTGGCTGTCTGTGATCGCCGAAGAACTGGCTCGGCTGGATCCGGAACATGCCGAGCAGTATCGCGCCAATGCGGTGGCGGGGCAGGCCGAAATCGAGGCCATCGTCGCGGAAGTATCACAGACCCTTGCTGGCAATGAGGGGACGTTTCTCGTCTTCCATGACGCCTACCAATATTTCGAAGCCAGCTTTGGTCTGACCTCTCTCGGCTCGATTTCACTGAGCGATGCCTCCGAGCCGAGTGTGGCCCGGATTGCCGAATTGCGCGATGCCGTGGCCGAAGCAGGCGTCTCCTGCGTCTTTTCCGAGCCGCAGTTCAAGCCGGGTCTGGTGCAGAGCGTGACCGAAAGCTCCGAGGTGAAGGCGCTGGTAATCGATCCGCTTGGTATGGAGATCCCGGCCGACGCTGACTTTTATCCGACGCTCCTGTCCACGGTTGGGACCAGTTTCCGCGATTGCCTCGCGAAATGATCATCAGGCTTTGCCCGGCGGAGACCCCGCCGGGCATTCCTCAGGCGCTCTTTGAC
This sequence comes from uncultured Paracoccaceae bacterium, assembly GCA_937146765.1. Lineage (GTDB taxonomy): Bacteria > Pseudomonadota > Alphaproteobacteria > Rhodobacterales > Rhodobacteraceae > Epibacterium. Next base: position 250,916 of record CAKZRP010000007.1, read on the forward strand.
AGCGCTTCGATGTTCTGGCGCAGTTTCAACGTGAAATGGATGGTGGTGCCCTCGCTCACATCCGGGTCACACCAGATGTCCCCGTTGTGGCGTTTTGCGATCTTGGCGCAGGTCGCGAGGCCGAGGCCGGTGCCAGGCAGATCGCTGCTGCGCTGCAAGCGCTTGAAGGGTTCAAAGATCCGCCGCCGGTATTGTTCGGGAACTCCGATGCCATTGTCCGACACCGAGAACTGAACACCGAGGCTGAGCGGTTTGGCGGTGACCCGAATGAGGGGGGCGGCGGAACTGCGGTATTTCAGCGAATTGCCGATCAGGTTCTGCAACAGCTGTGAAATGTCTGGCGGAAAGCAGAAGACCTCCAGCCCGCCAAGGTCGGCGACGATTTCGGCCTCGGAATTTGCGATGTCCTGAGCGACCGCAAGGCAAGCGGAGTCCAATAGGCTGTCGGCCGAAACGCATTCCGGCGCCCCTTCGCTATGGGGATTGATATGGCTTGCGAGCCGCTCGATCAGGTCGGACATCTTGGTGACGGAACGCTTCATCATGTCAAACTCGCGTTTGACCTCGTTCAGATCCCCTGCCTCAAAATCCTCAAGAATCTGATCGCTCAGAAACTTGATGGCGCGAATGGGCGCCCGCAAATCGTGCACAAGCACGTCGGAGAATTGCTGAAGCTCTTTCTGGTGTTCCTCGATCCTCCATTTCATGCGCGCCACTTGCAGCCCGTTTCCGATCATCCTGTGAAGGGCACCGGAGGAAATCGCCGATTTTGAGATGTAATCGGCGGCGCCACTCAGAATCGCGCTCTTGGCAATTTCCTCATCGCCCTGACCGGTCATGATGAAGATCACAGACTGCGGCCAAAGGCGGAAGAAACTGGACAGAAGGTCGAGGCCCGACATGCCGGGAAGCAGATAGTCGAGGAAGACAACTTCGATCTCCTCATCCGCATAACTCCTTGCCTGTTCTCCGTTTTCTGCCTCCAGAATGGTCGCCGTCGGATAGAGGGCCGACAAATGCCGCCGCATCAGTTTTCGATCACCGATATCGTCGTCGACAATCAAGATGTTCTTATCAACCATGAGAGGCACTCCGGTTTTCGATCACGGGCAATTCCACGAAACGCCAGTAATTATCCATCACCGACATCAATTCGATGAACATGTCCCCGGCCCGGGATTTCAGGATATATCCGGCAACATTGTTGAAATAGGCTGCAGAAATGTCGCGCTCGTCATTCGAGGTGGTGAGGACAAAGAACAAGGTGCTGCGCAGCCTTGGATCGTTTCGCAGGGCTTCGAGAAATTCAATGCCGGACATGCGCGGCATGTTCAGGTCGCTGAGGACAACATATTGCCGAGGTGGGGTTTGCTCGGTTTCACCCTTGAGATAGGCCAAGGCATCCACGCCGTTTTGAAACCGGATCAGCGGATTGCCGATCTTGGCCTTGGCAAAGGCGCGTCGAATGGCCTTGGCATCCCCATCATCATCCTCGACAAGGAGGATATTCACGTCTCTGGCGCGGGGGTCCATCTGGTCCATTGTCATGCCGCCTTGTTCTGGGTTCGGCCGATCGGCCACAAAAACTCAAAGGTCGAACCTCGGGTGCCGTCGGAAATCACCCGGATTTCTCCCCCGACCACTTCGATGTGTTTCTTCACGAATGCGAGCCCCATGCCGCTGCTGTCGAGCTGGTCGCGGGACTTCAGGGTCTGAAAGACTTCGAAGATGCGATCATGATAGGCGGGATCTATGCCGGGACCGTCATCTGAGACCTGGAACCTCAGGCCGCTCGGCTCGGGTGTAACATCCACGTGCACCCGGCCTTCGGTCCTGTCATGATGCCGGATGCCGTTGCCGATCAGGTTGACCAGAACCGTTTCGAGGGGCAGCTTCCTGACCCGCAGCTTGAGGAAATCCGCCGAGAAGTCGACACGCATACCCTCGGGGATTTCGAGCAGTTCAAGCAGGTCGTCGGCCATGTCCTGCCCGCTCACTTCGGTGCTGGGTTCAGCGACCCTGCCGATCCGGGAATGCTGCAGCAGATCGTTCAGTAATCGCTCCATTCGGCTGGTCCGGCTTTGCAACAGGCGCATACTTTCGCGGGTGTCGTCGGTCAGATAGGGCTCCAGATCTTCTTCCAACCACGTGACCGCATTGCTGATGACCCGGAGCGGTGCTTTCAGGTCATGGGACGCCACATAGGCAAATTGATCGAGCTCGGCATTCGAGCGTTTCAAGGCGGCAATCAAGGCTTCGGACTGTTCCGCCGCGCGGGTTCGGGCGGTCACGTCCCGCAACATCAGGATGAACCGGGTGCCATCCGGGAATTGGGCGTGGCGCAGGCGGATCTGCAGCATGATGTCCTGTCCACCGGGCGGGCGCATCCGCAGCTCAAGGGTCGGCGCGCTCTCGGTGTTGGTCTGAAAGGCGAGATCCTGCAGGGTCTCCCTGCTCAGGATCTCCGGGGCGCCCAGGATTGCGACGAAGTCCCGCCCCGTCAGATCCGCCGCCGTTTGGCCAAGAATGCGTTCGGCCGCGGGGTTCAGGTCCTCGATCCGGCCATCCGAGAGAAGGGTCACCACGCCCTCGGCCACATTGTCCAGGATCATGTCGAGGCGGCGGGTTTCCCGGATCAACTCATTGGTGAGTTTGGTCAATCGCTGGCCGATGAAGGCCACCTCATCTTCACCTTTAAAGGTCGCGCTAATGGGTTGAAGCGTCGTGCTGCCGGTGCTGATGTCGTCAAGCAGATCCTGCAAGGGTTGCAGGAGACGGGCGGTGAGAACGTAGCCGATGCTGGACGCCAGAAAGGTCAGGACCAGCGCGTTGAAAATGTTTCTACCCAATTCGGATCGTGCCGCAGAATAAAGCGCATGCATGTCCACAACCGTCGCGACGCGAATGATGAAGGGCGTGTTCAGATCCGCCAGCGCCACTTCGGTGACAAAGAGACCATCCTGATCATCCAGGGTCACCAAGGTCCCATAATCCTCCGTCTCGAGTGGGGTTTGCGCGGCCAGAGTTTCCGCTTCGGCCGGGTGGACGAGGAACCTCGTCTCCTCCGCAGGCAGGGACGCGCCCGGGAGCGGCTTGTTTTCCACCTCGTAGAACGTGCTGCCGATTTGACCGGTCGATTTTGGCAGTCGCAACAGGTCATCAATCACTGCGTTGACGACGATGGCCCCGATCAGGGTGCCGTCTGCCTGTCTCACCGGACGCATGGACCGGATGGTGGGGGGGCCGGTCACAATGCCCAGCTCCCTGTTGCGCGTCACGTTGGAGAACTGGAAGGGGGTGTCGTCCACTGCCAGCAGGGCCTTGATGTAGGGCTCCTCACCTTTTTGCTGCAGGTCAGACCAGGCGGTAATGCGGGGCTTGCCCTCGATCATGTCGACCCGGGTGAACTCGCGCCAATTGTCCTTCGCCAGGATCAGCCGGATCTGGCTGTATCCCTCTCGGGAGGCGATCATGCTGACGAAGAGTGTCTCGAGCCGTTTGCGGAGCTGGTCCAGGGTGGCGCCGTCCTGAGGGTCGACCTGTGACCGCGTCGGCAGAGTGCGCACCAGCCCGGAGATGGGTGGGAAGCCGGTAATCGCTTCGGAATCCCGCTGCATGGAAACGAGCGTTTCTTCAATGTGGCGGGCATGGACCTGATGGTTGCGGGCGATGAGCTGATGGGTATGGGTTTGAATCCGGTCGATCGTGTCCCGAAAATTCAACGTGAAGAACAGGCTGAAGGACACGCCAGACACCAGACAGATGATCAGCGCGACCTTGTAACGAATAGGGATCCACTTCGGCGACATGGACGTCACTTCCCGGACGGAAACTCATACAATACGGTCCCGGCAGGCAGCGGGACCGCGCGACACATAAACAGGATCGGAGGGGCGTTACTGGATCCGCTTGCGCAGCTCGTTCACGGTGAGCCGTCTCCCCTGGCCCACAACGCTTTCCAGATCGTCCATGAAGGCGACGAGATCCTTGGCGCTGCGTTCAAACATGGACAGGTTGGACAGGAGGGTCGGATCGACACTGTCATCGCTGCGGGCCTGTATCTTCACAGCCCGAACACCCATCATGCTGCGGCGCAGGAGCTCGCGCATTTCCGGGCCGCAGCTCACCATGAACCGCTCGAAAATCCCCTTGAGTTCGGACTCGGAGGCGCGTGCGTCCGTCAACGCGCCGTAGAGCGCCCGCCGTTCGATGGCCGAGGTGACGGATTTGATCAGCGCATCCACGGTCAACTCATCCTTGACGATGTAATCCGCGCAGCCGCGCCGCATGGCTTCGACGGCGATGTGGTAATCGACCGAGGAGGTCAGCATGATGGGGATGGCGTTGACCTGATCCTCATGCGTCAACAGAATGCCGAGCGCGTCGAGGCCGGTGTCCATGCCGAGGTTGTGATCGATGAACACGAGGTCAAATGTCTCGATCGCGAGGCACTCGCGCATTTCGTCGAGATTGGCAGCCTCGGTAAAATCGACCATCAGACCCGCCTTGCGGCAGATCTTGAGCAGCCGCATGCGGTCGATTTCGTCGTCATCGATGGACAACACATTGAGGAGTATCGGTTTCGTTCCCGACGCCAGAGCGTGATCGTAAACTTGGATCTTTGACATGATTTGACCTTCTACCTCTAACCATCAGCCGGTCAGGCCCACAGATTTAACCCGGTCCACTTGCGCAATACTACCATTGCGGAAGCTGCCCATTCACAGGAAAGAATTGTCGAATTGAATTAATGAACCCCTTTCAAGATGCTCAAAAGATCCACTCCCGCGGCAAAATCCGCTTTTAATTTTCATATTTTGCGAAAGGTTTGCGTCACATGCCGGGGCGACGGTTCAAGCTGCAGCGTTGTGACCGCAGGGGTATTGGTCCGGCATTGGTGCAAAAGGACGGGATGCAACCAGAAGGGCAGTTGTTCTCATGTCGCTGAGGATGTCGCGGTCCACCTTTGCGCGCAGGGATCGCTGCTGCGGCCGAGATCCGCATGTCGAGAAAAACAGCTTTTGGCGACGCCGGAGTCCATGATCTGAACGATTGCAGAGGTGGTGACGGGGGACGCTCCCGCTGTTCTGCGCGGCCGCCGCCGGGATCTGACTAGAAAATGGGCAGGGTCTGGGCGGAGATGCAGCCGGAAGTGCCGTTTTCCCGCCCTCTCGACGGGGCTTGTCTCTAACCGGGTAAACTATGTCGTAATTTGGAAATCCAACGCAGGGAATCCGAGTACAACTCGACCTCAGAGAGGTGCCGCCTGTTTGCAGGGCGGAGAATTGGGAAGCCGGTGTAAATCCGGCGCTGCCCCCGCAACGGTCATGGAACCTGCGGGCGTGACAACCGGCCACTGGGAGGAGGACCCCGGGAAGGCGTCGCGCTTCGGCCTGCACAGGCCAGTTCCTGAGCCCGGAAACCAGCCTCGTCAGATATCGTCAACCGCGGGCGGCGGTCTGGACATCCCGATGGCTATGGTTTCCTCCACCATGGTCCCTGGCTTGTCTATGCTGTCCGCATCTCAACCAACCGCATTGTTTCCCCAAGAGGGAAGGCGGCAGGGAGTTAGGGAATGAACAGTAAGATCAAGGCCTTGGTTGCCAATCGGAAGCCCGGATATGCGCTGGAGCAGGCGTTTTACAATGACGCGGTGGTCTATGAGACCGACCTGCAGGAAATCTTTTACAAGGAGTGGCTGTTCGCGATCCCCGCATGCGAGGTGGAAAAGCCGGGCAGCTACGTGACCCATAAGGTGGGGGCCTATAGCGTCATCATCGTGCGCGGGACGGACAATGTGATCCGGGCCTTCCACAATTCCTGCCGCCACCGGGGATCGATGATCTGCAAGGCGAAGAAGGGGAACAACCCGAAACTCGTCTGCCCCTACCACCAGTGGACCTACGAGCTCGACGGTCGCCTGCTCTGGGCGCGCGACATGGGGCCGGATTTCGACGCCTCCAAACACGGTCTGAAGACCGTGCATTGCCGTGACCTGGCCGGGCTGGTCTATATCTGCCTTGCGGATGAGGCGCCGGATTTCGATCACTTCGCAAGTATCGCGCGGCCCTACCTTGAGGTGCACGACCTCAACAACGCCAAGATCGCCTATGAAAGCTCGATCATCGAGAATGGCAACTGGAAGCTGGTCTGGGAGAACAACCGCGAGTGCTACCATTGTGGTGGCAACCACCCGGCGCTCTGCCGCACCTTCCCGGACGATCCCACTGTGACCGGAATCGAGGATGGCGTGACCCCGCCGCATCTGCAGGCCCATTTCGATCGCTGCGAGAAGGTTGGCATGCCCGCCAATTTCTACCTGAACGAGGATGGCCAGTTCCGGGTCGCCCGGATGCCGCTCAAGGAAGGCGCGGAGAGCTATACGATGGACGGCAAGACCGCTGTGCGGCGTTGGCTGGGTCGGGTGCCTTTTGCGGATGCGGGCTCGCTGCTGAAGTTCCACTACCCGACCACCTGGAACCACTTCCTGTCGGATCACTCGATCGTCTTCCGGGTGACTCCGATCAGCCCGACCGAGACCGAGGTCACCACCAAATGGCTGGTGCACAAGGATGCGGTCGAAGGGGTCGATTACGACGTGAAACGCCTGACCGAAGTCTGGATCGCCACCAATGACGAGGACCGCGAAGTGGTCGAGTTCAACCAGATGGGGATCAACTCCCCGGCTTACGAGCCCGGCCCCTATTCCGGCATTCAGGAATCCGGTGTCCTGCAATTCGTCCAGTGGTACCTCGACACCCTGAAACGCAAATCTGGCCCGACAGCCGTCGCGGCGGAGTGAGGACCGATGCCCCGAAACAGTGACCGTGCGATCTGGAAAGACACCGAAATGCTGGAATGCGTTTCGGTCATTCCGGAAATGGACAACACAGCCTCCTTTACCTTCAAGGCCCCTTCGGGAGCGCTGTTTGACTATAACCCGGGCCAGTTCATGACCCTGGAGATCCCGGCACCCGGCGGCACCGTCCACCGGACCTACACGATCTCCTCGGCTCCGTCCCGGCCGCGTTCCATCACGATCACCGCCAAAGCCCAGCCCACCAGCATCGGCACCCGATGGATGCTGGACAACCTGAAGCCGGGCACCCGGATTCGCGCGATCGGGCCGGCGGGTCTGTTCTCCAACGTCGACAGCAAGGCCCGGAAGTTCCTGTTCATTTCGGCCGGTTCCGGCATCACGCCGATGATGTCGATGACGACCTGCATGTGGGACGAAGGCGAGGAACTGGACGTCGTCTTTGTCAATTGCGCCAAGCGCCCCTCGGAAATCATCTTCCGTCAGCGGTTGGAGCATATGGCGTCCCGGACACCGGGGCTCGACCTGAAGTTCGTGGTGGAAGAGCCCGATCCCTACCGTCCCTGGACCGGGTATCAGGGCATGTTCAACCAGCTGATGCTGGGTCTGATGGCGCCGGACTATCTGGAGCGGGAAGTCTATTGCTGCGGACCGGAGCCCTTCATGCAGGCCGTTCGAGAGGCGCTGGCGGGTCTTGGGTTCGATATGGGCCATTACCATCAGGAAAGCTTCCAGGCTCCGGTGGCCCGCGAGGAGGACATGCCGGACCTGCAGGATGTCATCCCGGATGAAACCGAGGCGGAAATCACCTTTGCCACCTCCGGAGTCACCGCCAAGGTGGCGCAGGCCGATACGGTTCTGGCGGCTGCGCGGGCCAATGGGTTGAACATTCCCTCGGGCTGTACCTTCGGGGTCTGCGGAACCTGCAAGGTCAAGAAATCCTCCGGCGAGGTGCATATGGTGCACAACGGCGGGATTTCCGAGGATGACATCGCGGCGGGTTATATCCTTGCCTGTTGTTCGCATCCCATCGGCAAGGTGGCTGTCGAAGTCTGACGACCCCAAGGGGCTGCCCTGACGCCGCGCTTTCTCTGGAAGGCGCGGCGTTTTCCATTTGCGCCATACCACGCGCCCTTGGAAGGAGGGATGTCGCAATACATTCATATGAAGCATCTAAGGAGTTCATATGAAAACACGCGACTCGATCCTCTCTCCGGCCTCTTCCAAGGCCCCCTCCGGCAAGGCCGAGCGGGCCTTTCAACCCCCTGCGGTGGGTTGAGATGACGGGCGTATCAAAGGGTCAGGCGATCCGGCTGGAGGGGGTCAGCAAGCGTTGGGGTGAGACACTTACGCTCGACGCCATAGATCTCGAGATCCCGGCGGGTTCCTTTACGGCCATCCTCGGGCCTTCCGGATGCGGCAAGTCCACCACTCTGCGCATCATCGCCGGGTTGGAGGCCGTCAGTGCTGGGCGGGTGTTTGTCGGTGATAGGGATGTGACCCAGCAGGGTCCCGGCCAGCGCGGGCTTTCCATGGTGTTCCAGTCCTATGCGCTTTTTCCCCATCTGACGGTGGCTGAAAACATTGTCTTTGGTCTGAAGGTGGCACGCCTGCCCCGTCGGGAGCGCCTGAAGCGTCTCGCTGAAGTCGCGGAGCTTCTGGAGCTTGCTCCCTTTCTGAACCGCAAACCCGCCGCGCTCTCGGGCGGTCAGCAACAACGGGTTGCCTTGGGGCGGGCAGTGATCTCGCAGCGCCCGGTCTGCCTGATGGATGAACCCCTGTCCAATCTCGACGCCCGTCTGCGGGACGAGATGCGGCGCGAGATCCGCCGCCTGCAACAGGCGCTTGGCTTCACGATGGTCTATGTCACCCACGACCAGACCGAAGCCATCACCATGGCAGATCAGGTTGTGCTGATGAACAAGGGGCGGATTGAGCAGGTCGCCAGCCCGCGGGACCTCTATTTGCGGCCCGCCACCTGTTTTGTTGCGGGTTTCATCGGTACGCCTCCGATGAACCTGCTGAACGGCGCTGCCTTCGGATCCCGGTTCGGCCCGGCTGCGGAAGGGGTGCGGATCGGATTTCGGCCCGAAGCCCTGCGTCAGGATCCGATGGGGTGGATCGACGCCAGCGTGATCGGAAGCGAGTTCCTGGGGTCCGACACCCTGGTTGAGCTGCGCTGCGCGGGCGAGGGGCTGCTGGCAAAACTGCCGGGCAACGCCGGGGTCGCGCCAGGGCAGACCCTGCGCTTCTCTGTGCAGCCGCAGGATATCCATGTCTTTGATCTCAGGACGAATACCCGGTTGGAGGACGCTTCCTTCGCCCTTCCGCTCACCAAGGTGACAAGATGAACCGCTCGTCTGCCTTGCGCGTCGCGCGGTTTTGCCATGGCTCCCGATTTCGACTGGGGGGCGCTCAATGCCGGCCAAGGGCTGGCTGTGAAAGCTACGGAGAGATACCATGCTGATGACAAACCTCAAGGCAGCCACCGCTGCCCTGGCATTTGCCGCTGCCCCCGCTGCGGCTGATGTGGACCTGCAGTTCTATTTTCCGGTGGCCGTCGGCGGTGCCGCGGCGGAGACGATCCAGTCCCTGACCGATCAATATGTGGCCGAGCACGAAGGCGTCGCGATCGAGGCCGTCTATACCGGTTCCTATCAGGACACCGTGGCCAAGGCCCTGACCGCGGCGCGCGGCGGCAATGCGCCGCAACTTTCGGTGATCCTGTCGACCGATCTCTTCACCCTTCTGGACGAAGACCTGATCCAGCCCTTCGACACCTTTGCCACCAGTGCCGAAGACAAGGACTGGCTTGCATCCTTCTACCCGGCCTTCATGGAAAACTCCCAGACCGGCGGCAAGACCTATGGCATTCCCTTCCAGCGCTCCACTCCGGTGCTGTATTGGAACAAGGAGGCGTTCAAGGCGGCGGGTCTCGATCCGGAAACCCCGCCAGCGACCTGGGACGAGATGGTCGAGATGGGCAAGAAGCTGACTGTCAGGGATGCTTCGGGCAATGTGACCCAATGGGGTGTGCGGATCCCGTCCTCCGGCTTTCCCTATTGGCTGTTCCAGGGCCTGACCACCCAGAACGATGTGATCCTCGCCAATGCGGAAGGCAATGAGGTGCATTTTGACGACCCAAAGGTGGTCGAGGCGCTCGACTATCTTGTGGACCTGTCCAAGTCGCATGAGGTCATGGCGCCCGGGATCATCGAATGGGGCGCGACACCCAAGGCCTTCTTTGAAGGACAGGCGGCGATGATGTGGACCACCACCGGCAACCTCACCAATGTGCGCGACAATGCGCCCTTTGACTTTGGGGTCGGCATGTTGCCGGCGCATCTGCGTCGTGGCGCCCCCACGGGCGGCGGGAACTTCTACCTCTTCAAGGACGCGAGCGAGGAGCAGGCCAGGGCTGCCTTTGACTTTGTGAAATGGATTTCCGAGCCCGAGCAATCGGCAAAATGGACCATGGCAACCGGCTATGTGGCACCGCGCCCGGAAACCTGGGAGACCGAGACCATGAAAGCCTATGCTGCGGAATTCCCGGCGGTTCTGGTGGCACGGGACCAGCTGGAACATGCGGTGGCGGAGCTTTCCACCTATGAGAACCAGCGTGTGACCAGCATTTTCAACGACGCCCTTGCCGCTGCGATCACCGGTCAGAAATCCTCGCAAGAGGCCCTGAAGGACGCTCAGGCGCAGGCCGACGCCATCCTGAAGCCCTATCGCTGACAACCCCATCTGCGCGCCGCTCCTCTGCAAGGCGGACGGCGCGCGGACCCTGCCATGGAGAGGACAGATGCTGCGCACCCGAGGCTGGATTGAGGCCTGGCTCCTGTTGGTGCCGGGATTTGTCTTTCTCATCGCCTTTACCCATGTTCCGGCGCTCGTCACCATCTGGAACAGCTTCTTCACCACCCCCCGCGGGCGTCGCCCGGCGCGATGGGCGGGGCTGGAGAACTACGAGACCCTTCTGAGCGATCCGACCTTCTGGAAGGTGCTGAAGAACAACGCGCTCTATGCGGCCGGAACCATCCCGCTGTCCATCGGGATCGCGCTGGTGATGGCGCTCTGGGTCAATCGACAGCTGGCCGGCCGTGGCTTAGTTCGCATGGCCTATTTCACCCCGACGGTCCTGCCGATGATTGCAGTCGCCAATATCTGGATGTTCTTCTACACGCCGGGTTTTGGCCTCATCGATCAGATCGGGGCTGCGCTGGGGCTTGGGCAGACCAATATTCTCGGCTCTGCCGATACGGCGCTCTGGGGCGTGATGGTGGTGACGATCTGGAAGGAGGCCGGCTTCTTCATGATCTTCTACCTTGCGGCATTGCAGACCATTCCGCCCTCCCTCGTCGAGGCGGCGCGGATCGAAGGGGCAGGCGGCTGGACGATCTTTCGTCGCATCACCTTGCCTTTGCTGATGCCCACCACGCTGTTTGTCTCGATCAACGCGGTGGTGAACTCCTTTCGCATGGTGGATCACATCTTCATCCTGACCGGAGGCGGGCCGGACAATGCGTCGTCGCTTCTGTTGTTCTATATCTACGAGGTCGCCTTCCGCTTCTGGGATACCGCCTATGGAGCCACGCTTACGGTGGTGCTTCTGGCGTTTCTGATGATCCTCGCCATCGGGCAATTCGTGCTCTTTGATCGCCGGGTGCACTACCGATGACCTGGGATCGCGTCCTGAACACCCTTGGCGCCTGGGCACTGGCGCTGCTTTGGGTGCTGCCCCTGGCCTACGCGGTCTGGACCGCAGTTCACCCCGCCGCCTTTGAGGCGCGGTTTGATCTCCTGGCGCCGTTGACGCTGGAGAACTTCGCCAAGGCCTGGTCGGCGGCCCCCTTCGGGCGTTATTTCCTCAATACGTTTCTGCTGGTCACGGTCATTCTGGCGGGACAATTCCTGCTCTGCACCCTCGCGGCCTATGCCTTTGCCCGCTACCGGTTTCCGGGGCGGGGGATCCTTTTCGGCCTCGTCCTGTTGCAACTGCTGATCATGCCCGACATCCTGATCGTGGAGAACTACAAGGCCATCCATCTCCTGGATCTGGTGGACACGATACCGGCCATGGCCTTGCCCTACATCGCCTCCGGCTTTGGTATATTCCTCTTGCGCCAGACCTTTCTGTCGGTCCCGAAAGAGCTCGAAGAGGCTGCGCAAATCGAAGGACTGTCGAGCCTCGGCATCCTTCTTAGGGTCTATGTGCCCCCCGCCATTCCGACTTATCTGGCCTACGGGCTGGTGTCGGTCAGCCATCATTGGAACAACTTCCTCTGGCCATTGATCGTCACGAATTCGGTGGAGACACGGCCCGTCACGGTCGGTCTCAGCGTGTTCTCGGCCATCGATTCCGGTGTCGAATGGAGTGTCATCAACGCCGCGACGTTGATGACCTCAGGCCCGCTGCTTCTGGCCTTTCTCTTGTTCCAGCGCCAGTTCGTGCAAAGCTTCATGCGCGCCGGGATCAAGTAAGGGGATCAGTCGGCGCTGCGCATGTCGATTTCCAGGATCATCGGACCGGAGAGCGGCAGGCAGTCGGCCAGAGCCGCCTGCAAACCGGCGGGAGAGCTGCGTCTGTAGCCAAGGCGATAGGATTGGGCGACGGCCTCGAATTCCGGTGCGCTCGGGTGGCAGCCGGTGGCGGAGATGCCGGAAGCTTCCATCGCATTTGCGATCTCGAGGTAGGCGTTGTTGTTCCAGACCACAAAGAGGATCGGCAGCGCTTCGTCGCTGGCAACGCCCAATTCGGGAAGGGTGAACTGGGCCCCCCCATCGCCCATCAGGGCGATGACTGGGGCCTCCGGGGCGGCCAGAGCGGCACCGATGGCCGCCGGAATGGCATAGCCGAGTGCCCCGAAGCCGGTTGCCCCATTGAACCAGCCCCCCGGTCGGTCATGGTCATAACAGAGGTTCGCAGCATAGACCGCTTGGGTGGAATCCCCGACCATGATCGCACCGGGCAGGGCGCTGCGCAGGATCTCGATCTGGGCGACAAGGGCGCCATATCCGCTGGTGAGGGTTTCCAGTTCGGCGCGGCTGGCATTTCGCGCCACTTCGGCCCGCGCCGCGCCGGAGGCGGAGGGGCGGGCGTCCAGGCCCTCCGCCAACTGGGGCAGACATCTCGCAAGGTCGCCAACCAGTGTCAGATCCGCAGGGTGCCTGGCGCATTGTTCGGCACAGATGTCGATCCGGATCAGGGTCTGCATCGCCGGGTAGGTGCCGGTGGCATACATGTCATAGTCGGTCGGCCCAAGTTCGGTTCCCAGGGCAAGGACGCAATCAGCCGCACCAATCAAGGCCCGCACCGACTCTAGGGAGGGGCTGGCAGCCACTGTCAGGGGATGCCCGTGCATCAAGCCGCGTCCATTGACTGTCTGCACCACGGGCGCGTCGAGCTTCTCCGCCAGCTGGGTCAATGCCTTGTCTTGGGTGCGGCAGCCGCCCCCCGCGAGGATCACGGGAGTGCGTGCCTGCGCCAGTGCGGCGAGAACCGGGGTAAGCTCGGGAAGTGCTTGCGCCTTGGTGGTCGACGCAGCCAGGGTCTCGGGGGCTGCAAGTGGCATCACATCGGTAGGGACTTCGATGTGAACCGGCCCCGGACGTCCCTCCAGCGCGGTATAGGCACGGATCAGAGCGCCTTCGAGGTCTGCAGCATCTTTGATCTGTTCACTGTGTTTCGCCACCATCTGCGACAGACCCAACTGATCCGGCAGTTCATGCAGCATCCCCAGTCCCTTGCCGAGGCTGTCGCGGCGGTTGACACCGGTGACCACGATCATGGGAATGCTGTCCGCGCGGGCCTGCGCCATGGGGGTCAGGGTATTGACGAGGCCGGGCCCCGTGATGACAAAGACGACACCCGGCTTGCCACAGGCCCGCGCGTAACCGTCAGCCATGAAACCCGCGCCCTGTTCGTGGCGCGGCGTGATGTGGCGAATGCCAACGCCTTCGATGCCCCGGTAAAGTTCGATCGTATGCACGCCGGGAATGCCAAAGATCACTTCCACGCCGCGGTCCACCAGATTTTGAGCGAGCGCCTGGCCTATGGTTTTCATGTCTATCTGCCTTTGTTAGGGTCTGGTTCAGGCGAGATCGTCCTGAGGAAGTCCGAGAATGGAGAACAGCGTCTGTTCGGCGACCGTCCTGAGATCGTCGGGCGAGAACATCTCCGGCAGCATCGATCCTTCCAGCCAGAGCCCGTCCAGGACTGCGTTGCAGGCAATCGCCTTGCGCTCCAGAATTTCGGGCGTCGCGCTGATCCCGCGCAGAGCGAGGGCTTCGGCAATCATGGGTTCCAGCGCATTGCGAAAGCCGAGGTAGGTCTCGCGGTGAATCTGCTTCATGCGCGCGTCGTGGGGCACCATCTGGATGAAGCCAGCCCAGACCTGCAACGCATCCCCATTGGTCACCGGCGGCGAAAGCGTGTCATGGATACACTGGCGCAACCGCTCCTGCAGGGGGCGTGTAGCGTCATTGGCCGCCGCGAGAGACAAATGCGCCATGTTCTGCATATGGTGCGCATAGGCGGCATACATCAGGTCTTCCTTGGTGCGGAAATGATGGCGGATCAGACTGAAGGCGACACCCGCTTCGGTCGAGATTTCACGCACTGTCGCGGCGGAAACGCCCTTGCGGGAGATCACGCGCAGAGTGGCCTCGATCAGCTGCTCGCGGCGCAGCTCCGGGCTCTCGCGGCGAAACTTTGGCTTGTTTTCCGTCATCTTATCCTCCGCCTTTATTGCACAGTCGTACAATTGCAGGAGAAACGCAAGTCCGTTGCGCGGGATGTCCCGCGTTCTTGGGCGAGCGCTATGGGACTATGACCAACGCCGGGACCGAACCGGCACAGCCGGATGGCTGAGGCCCGGCGCCAGTAGAGGGCGCAGGCATTCAGGACCTCAGGCACGATGTCACCCACGCGCCTGAGGTCCAGCCGTCAGCATATCTCGGTCAGCCCCCAAAGGTCGAACCGAGGCTGGAGCCTAGTTCAGGACCTTGAATTCAATCCTGCGGTTCTTGGCCCGGTTCTCTAGGGTGTCATTGTCGACCAACGGGGTGGTTTCCCCATAGCCGACGGCCACGAGATGCCCCTGATCGGCGCCCTTCTCGATCAGGTATCGGGTCACCGCCTCGGCCCGTTGCCGGCTGAGTTCCAGATTCCAGGCCGATTTGCCCCAGGCATCTGTGTGGCCGCCGACCTCGACCTTCATGTCAGGGCAACGATTGACGACATCCGCCAATGTATCGAGGAACCCCTGCGCTTCGGCGGTGATATTGGCCGTGTTCGGAGGGAAATTCAGGCTGCGGCTCTGCGACAGAATCTCGAACCGCCCCACGCATTCATCCCGGTTGAATGTTCCGGTGGTTTCCAGTGCGGTAGCGCTGCCTGCCGCGACCACAGCCGCTGGTGCAGGGGAGCTTCCGGCGCCATTGCGGGTGAAGGTCAGGTCGAGGCTGACGATACCCACCGGCGTGATCGTCACATTTGCGGCTTCTTCCAGCTTGGCCAATCCGGCCAGAAGGTCAAAATCCGCCAGCGACAGAATGATCGGCTGCACGGTGGAGACATTCACCCGGTCCTTGTTGAGCAGGGTGACGGCCACCGGAGAGGTCACCGATGCCTCAACCCCATGCAGCATCAGGGTGACGCTGAGATCCAGAGTCTTGCGGCCCATCTGTTCGAGATCGGCCAGCTGCGCGGGGTCGAGAGTGGCCGTGACCCGGGATTCGCTATGCTTGAAGGTTTCAAAGAACAAGAACCGCATGCGGACATTGCGCAGGTCGATCTTTGTGTCCACGGAATCAAGCGCGACCGAGATTTCGGCCTGTCCGGCGGGGTCGATCTGGCCGGAAAATGAAGCAAATCCGCTATACTCGGCGATTGTTCCTTTCTTGACCGACAGAAAGCCGATGGAGGATTCTTGCCGGTCAAGCTGCCAACCACCCTCAAAGGGATTGGCGCTCGCCGGGGCTGAAATGGCTAGAAAAGGTATTAAAAACAACAAATAGACTGATTTGAACATGCCTCTGAGTCCTCTTTGGTTTTGGGGCCGGCCCTTGTGCTTTGTCAGAGTGTAACATTTCCACCCTAGGCAAGTCGCCTCGCTGTGGCCTGCCTGTGGTATCGAATTGCAAAGACATGTAAATTACCCGTTGAGAAAATCAGGTGATACTGGATCTGCCAGACCCGGTTTTGGCCAAGCCGAAGCCAGACCGGAAGACCTTCAAGACGAGAACGGATGGAATTCGTGAGACGATCACTCAGCACAATGCAGCTTTTGGCCATGCTTCTCCTCTTTGCAGGGGTGATGCTCTGGGCCGTGGCTGCACGCGCCGGCGAGCGGTTTGCTCTGGTGGTCGGGAATTCCGCCTATGGCTCGGTGACGGAACTGGAAAACCCGGTACGGGACGCCACCCTGATGGCCGAGACCCTGGAAAGCCTGAATTTCAAGGTGACGCTTCTGACGGATGCCAACCAGATCGAAATGAAGCGCGCCATTGCCCAGTTCGGTCGCACCCTGCGCTCCGAAGCCGAGGATACGGTGGGTCTGTTCTATTATGCGGGACACGGGGTCCAGAGCTTTGGCAACAACTACCTGTTGCCGGTGGACGTGGCGCTGGCTGATGCGGCGGATCTGGATCTTGTCGCGGTGGAGGCGCAATCGGTGTTGCGCCAGATGGCCTCGGCGCGCAATGCCACCAATATCGTGATTCTGGACGCCTGCCGCAACAACCCGTTCCTGAGCGTTGCCGAACTCAACGACAACGGTCTGGCGGAGATGCAGGCGCCGACGGGCACCTACCTGGCCTATGCCACCGCCCCCGGCGCGGTGGCGCTGGACGGGCTTGAGGGCAACAGCCCCTTCACCAGCGCTCTGGCGCGCGAGATCACCGCGCCAAACCAGCCGATCGAACAGGCCCTGAAGCAGGTGCGTCGCTCGGTTCTGGACGAAACCGAGGGACGCCAGACCCCCTGGGATAGCTCGTCGCTGGTGAGTGATTTTGTCTTCAATCGGGTGGAGGCCTCGACCCCCTCCGGCTCGGACGCGGCCATTGCGGAGCGCGAACTGTGGAACATGGCGCGGGACAGCCGCGACGTGGTTCAGTTGATGTTGTTCCTGCGTTCCTATGGGAGCAGCCCCCATGCCGCGGAAGCGCGCGCACTGTTGGAGGAAGTCTCCCATGGCGGCAGCGCCGGTCATACCGCGACCAATGGCAGTGATGAAACCGCGATGTTCGAAGCAGCGCATCTGCAGGAGGGCACCGCCGGGCTCGAAGCCTATCTGATGTCCTTTCCGCAGGGGCGCTATGCCGAGCTTGCGGAAGTAGAACTGGCGGCGCGTCGCAGCGGGAACGCCACCGACCCGGATCTGGCTGCCGCACCAAGCATCGTGGCAAGTCTGATGGACGCCCCTCTGAGCGCGCAGATCGAGGCAGGCCCGATCACTTTCGCAAGCGAGTTGAAGTCGGATCTTGAACAGGTGAATGGCCTTACGCTCGAAGAACTGGTGCACCAATCGCCAATGTTCCCGCCGGTTGCGGGCCTGCCGGAAGAATATTGGAAGGAACAGACCTGTGCGAATTGCCACAACTGGACCAAGGAGGCGTTGTGCACCCAGGCCCGGACCTATCTTACGGCGGATCTGCAACGCTCCCTGTCCAAGCAACACCCCTTTGGCGGTGTGATGAAACAGGCGCTGCGCAGCTGGGCAACTGGCGATTGCCAGTAAAGCCGCCGGGCGCGGCCTGTGTCGTGGCCAGCGTCTAGTCCTGTGTCAGGGTGCTGACGTGACAACCAGAAAATAGACCCATTCTCCCTTGAAACCCGCATGGGTGCTCCGGGCCGTTGCGACCGCCTGTTTCAACTGCGCGAGATAGGGTCCAGCGGGCTCCTGCAAGGGGCGGCTTGCGTCAGGCGGAAAAAGCGGGTGGGAGGCGGCAAAGGCAACCGCTATCTCCTGACCATAGGGAGGGGCCACCATGATCCGCAAACCGGGATCGGTCTCCTCCTTCGCCCCGACCCGCAACCCGGCCTTTGGCATGGCCTGCTCAAGCGGGACGAGATCGTTGGGCATCAAATGCAGGACGTCGCCGCCTGCGTCGAAGTAATCGACATAGACAAAGGCGGGGTAGTCGGGGGCCACCAGATCGAAAAAGAGCTGATCGCCGCCGGTATAGGCGAGGGTTCTGGCATGAGCATCCGCGCCGATCAGCAAGGGGTTGGTGAGTTGGTCGGTGCTTTGCGGCAGTCCGACGTCTGCAATCCCCGCCAGCGCGCCGCATTGGGGTCTGGGCAGCAATCGCAGGTTGTCGGCAAGGGTGATGTCTGCGCCCATCTCGGCCGCAAGCGCGGCGAGGAAGGGCGCGCGGACCGAGTCCTCAGGAAGATGTCCGCGCAGGTCCAGAGTTGCAGTCTCGGGATCGAAGGAAAGTTGCACCCGCGCGCATGGCAGGCTTGCCAGCACCCCGCCGAGCCCGTCCCGCAGCGCCTCGCCTTCGGCGCCTGGGTCAAGGAACTGGCGGTAGGCCGTCAGGGAGGTCGGATCGATGTCAGCGGCATCTTGTCCGGGAAAGGCAAAGCTCGCCCGAATGGCCTCGCTCGGCGCGGCGGCAGTGGGCAGGGGATCGGGTGACGGCACGCTTTCGGTCAGCGCATCAGGCTCGGGCCTCTGGGCAGGCGTGTCGGCCACTTGGCCGCTTGCGGGCGAAAGGGGGACACCTGCCACGTCCTTGACCTCGGGCAGCAGGGCGGGTGTGGCGGCGACGGGGGACGAGGCCAGCTTCTGTGTTTCTGGCGGAGGAGCCGGGGGGGATTCCAGCGGCGGCGACGCCGCGCGAAGGCCCTGCGCCTTGACCCCCAAGGACGGCAATGCAGTCTTCGCGGGTAATGCTGCGGCGAGGCTTTCGGCAGGGGCGGCAGTGGTTGCCACTGGCTGCTCGTCTGGGGGCGTCTGCGCCAGTGGCATGCCATTTGCGGGCGCGCGCCGCGCCGTGCTTTGAGGTATCGCGCCAGCCTCGACCGATTGCGCCGACCCGCTGCTTGCGGCGATGTCTGATCCTTCGGCAGGAGCGGTCTGCGCCTGGCTGCGCGGGATGCTCTCGGAACTGACTGTAAACTCGGCTTCTGGTCGGTCCTGTTCGCGGAGTCTGTCCGGCCGCAGGCTGAGGGCGATCAGCGCGACCAGCGCAAGATTGCCGACCAGAGATCCCGAGAGTCCCAACCCCCAGAGCCCAAGGATCCGGTCGCGCGGCACCCGGTCATCGAAGGTAAGGACGTTGCTCACGGCTGACCGTCGCCCGGGGTCACGATCATGACGATCTCCCCTATGCCAAGTGCCTCGGCGGTGGCGACGATTGGCAGGACGCGCCGCAATTCGGCCTCCTGATGGGCGTTGATCCGCAACCGCAGGTCAGGAGACTGCGCGCGTTGCAGGCGCAGGGCGGCTTCGATGGCCTCCGCCTCAATCGGCGTCCCATCCAGCGCAAAATCCCCTGTCGCAGAGACAGAAAGGGTCGCCCCGCCCGCCGGAAGGTCCTGGCCATGGCGCGCAAGGGGGGGGGACACTTCAAAAGGAGCGGTGGCGTCGAGGCGCCCGATCAGCATGAAGAAGACCAGCAGGAAGAAGACCACATCGATCAATGCGGTAATCGGTTCTCCCATGGGGCCGCGTGCGGGGCGCTTGAGCTTCATGGCTGCCCCTCCAGACGGATCACCCGCAGGTGTCTTGCGCCGACCTCGGCCGCGATATCGAGGACGGAGATCAGGGCCTGGGTCCGGGCCAGGCCGGATGGCAGGATCAGCACCTGCGTCTGTGGGTCAGAGGTGATGCGCTCGCTCAGGGCGCTCTGCAGGTCAGCCAGAGAGAGTTCCCGCCCGCCTATCACCGGAGCCCCGGACGCTCCGAGGCGAATGAGCAGGGTGGCACCGCCGGATCCGGTTGCCGGAGCAGAGGCACTTGCGTCTTCCGGTTGCCGGGCCGGGATCATGTCGAGGTTCAGATAGGTGGAGGTGACCATGAAAAAGACCAGCAGGATCAACAGGACGTCGATCATAGGCACCAGCGAGATCAGGCTGGCGGCGCGGGCTGGGCGGGTCAGGTTCATGGCTGTGACATGTCCGGTTGCTCTCACGTCTCCCCGGGCGAACGGGCCACCTCATCAGCCAGCATCAGGCGTCCCACGGCGGTTTCGATGGCCTGGGCCGCGCGGTCGATGCGGGAGGAAAACAGGCCTGCGGCCACGGCAGCGGGGATCGCGACCAGGAGGCCGGCAGCGGTTGTCAGCAAGGCCTGCCATATGCCGCCCGCCAGGATTGATGCATTGGCCGCGCCCTGCGCCAATTCGAGTTCCTGAAAACTCTGGATCATCCCGAGCACAGTCCCCAGAAGCCCGAGGAGCGGTGAGACCATTGCGATGACCTCCAGCAGGCGAATGCGGTGGCTGAGGGCCGAAAGTTCCGCATTGCCGCGCCGTTCGAGCTCCGACTGCAACAGGGCAGGGCGCAACTGGCCCGATAGCCCCTTCATCGCAAAGCCAAGGACCCGGTCCGCTGGACTGTCCTCGCCGATGAGCTTCTGCGCCTCGCCCGGCCGTCCTTGTTTCCAGAGAGCCAGGGCCTGCTGGCGGAGCTCCTCGCCCCGCAGGACAGTTGCCAGTTCGATGGCTTTGATCACGATCACGCTCAGCGACAGGATCGACAGGGCCGCGAGAACCAGCAGGATCGGGCCGCCGGTGCCGAGCGTTTCAAGCCAAGCGCCCATGGGTCATTTCACCAGTTGCGTCGCAGCGCGCGAGGACAGATCGATCAGTGCGAAGCAATCCATTTCCTCTTCATTCTGCGGCTGACAGGCGGTCATGTCGTGCAGCAGGACCTCGGAAATATTGCTGCACGACAGGTCAGGAATTTCAAAAAGCTTCAAGGTTGTCCGGGCCACGGGCAATGGGGCCGCGTCGATGGCGAGAAGACGGTCGATGATGCCCTGCGCGTCGAGCACGGCAAGCGACATCTCGAACCCGGCAAAGCTCTTGCCGGTTTCGTTGCGAAACAGGAAGAACGCCCGACAGCCGCCGGTCTCGATCTCCTCGGTCTTGTTCAATTCCACTCCGAGGCGGCCTTCGGCGGCCGAGAGCGGGGTGGCACAGAGGAGGGCGGCAATACAGGCGAGGGTCTTCAACAGCGGTTTCATTGGCGGTCTCCGCATTGGGGCCGGCGCCGCGAGGGCTGGGCCAGGGGCTCATACAATGGCGCCAAGCGCCTTTTCGATCCGGTCCATGACCACGCGCGCCTTGTCGAAGTCGCGTTGTTTCAGGAGCCGTGCCGCCACATGGACGGCCTTGTCCAGTTTGCTGCGCTGGCTGCCGGGGGCCCGGCTGATGGAAGCCCGCAGCTTCTTGGCACGCATCACGTCGGCGCCAAGGGTGCGCTTTCGCCCCTCCCGGTCGGCCCGCTTCATGCTGTCGTCCGCCGATTCCCGATCCGCGCCGATCCGCGCAACCGCCTGTTCGATGACGGTGATCAGCGTCTGGGCCTCTTCCAGCCGACCCTCGTTAATGCTTGTCAGGGCTTTGGACAGACCCCTCTTCAGCTTGCGCTCCAGCCCGCCTTCGGCCTGCGTAATCCGGGGCTTGATTCTCTTGGCGCGGACCAAGAGGGGCCGCACGAGTTTCGGGTCCAGGCCGGTGGCATTCACCTCGTCGAGACTGGTCGTGCCATCCTCGTTGGCAGCGCTTTCGGGCTTTAGGCTGTCGATGAGGTTGCCGCCATCATCGCGAAACAGGACATTCACCTTGGGATTGTTGGCCTTGAGAAACCTCTTGAGGCCCTGGATGGCCTTTGCGGGCGCTTGCTCGCAGGTCATCTCCATCTCGCCGGACCGCACCACGAAGGTTCCCCAGGCCATCGGCGGCTTGCCACCGAACTGCTTCAGATGTGGGCGCAATTGTTCAGGTTTGTTGCCCGGCTGCATCATCAGCAACGGATCGCTCTTGTCGTCCATGCAGAAGGCGAAACTGGTCCGGCGCTTGGCCCCTTCGCGCACCAATGTGCGGATGTCGCTGCCCTCGACGCGCGTCGGCTTCATGCATGACCCCCCAGCAAAGTTTCAAAACAATTGACAAGCAGAATTCGATAAGGCTCACTTTAGGTCAAGTTATTGTTTTGTTGCGCGGTATTATTCGTTGCGGCACGCGTTGGAATGCTTCACAATTCCGAGAGAACAAAAAACGCGTTGCTGACGGGGGTTAGAGCAAATGGATGTCACCATCCTGTTGCAATCCAAGGGAGAGGATTCTCCCAGCGGTTCCGATCCGGAGTATGATCCGGACTTCACCGAAATGGAACTGGCTGCCCAGCCGGGCGAGGAAACTGTCATCGGCGACCAGGTGACGCCGGCCACAGATCCTGATTATCGCGAGGTTCAAGCCAAGGCCCTGAAGGTTCTGGAACGCGCGCACGACCTGCGCGCGGCAGTCTTTTTGTCTGACGCGATTCTTCAGTCGGAAGGCCTGTCCGGTTTTGCCGATGTGACCGCGCTGATGCGAGGGATGCTCGAAGACTATTGGGACACCTGCCATCCGGTCCTCGACGAGGATGACGGGGATCCGACCATGCGGGTCAACGCGGTGCAGGACATCTGCGGTCAGCCCGACGGCATGGGCGGGGCCTCCCCGGCCTTTCGCTCTCTGCGGCGGGCTGCCCTGACCGACAGTCGCGGCTTCGGCCGTTTTTCCATGCGCGACATCGAGATTGCCGAAGGGTTGGTCTCTGCTCCTGCCGGAATGGAGCATCTGCCGGATACCGCCAGCATCGGCGCGGCCTTTCAGGACACCGATGACGCGGTGCTGACTGCGCGACTTGCGGCCCTGGAAAAAATAGAAGCGAATATTCGGGCGATCTCGGCTGTTTTCGATGAGAAGACGCCGGGGCAGGGGCCCGAACTGGACCCCATGCTGAAACTG
The DNA here is from genome assembly GCA_937146765.1 of uncultured Paracoccaceae bacterium. Lineage (GTDB taxonomy): Bacteria > Pseudomonadota > Alphaproteobacteria > Rhodobacterales > Rhodobacteraceae > Epibacterium. The sequence goes on from CAKZRP010000007.1 coordinate 273,702, forward strand.
CTTCGGCAAATGACGCAAAAGATGCGCGCCTATGGTAGTATCGAGAGCGCGGCAGAAGAGGGGGACTCGCAAGATGAGGAGCAAGGGGCGGTATCTGTCCCGACGTCAGGCGGGCGACCCGCTGCCGCTGGCGTTCCGGGGGCGATCAACTCCCTCAGCGATGTCTCAAATACCATTGACCGCATCATTGCCTACTACAAGCGGGAAGAGCCATCGAGCCCTGTGCCCTTGCTTCTTGAGCGGGCGAAGCGCTTGGTGGGGGCCGATTTCCTGACAATTATTCAGGATATGGCCCCCGGTGGTTTGGATAATGTTCACCTCGTTGGTGGCATCGAAGATGACGATTGATTGAAACCCATTTCCGATTGGCGCGACGGATCCTTCATCCTGCGCCGTAGAAGAAGTGACGAGCGAGGAGGCCTAGATGGCAGACAGTTCACAGAAGTTCATTGCGCGCAATCGTGCACCGCGCGTCCAGATCGAATACGATGTGGAGCTCTACGGGGCCGAGAAAAAGGTCCAGTTGCCCTTCGTGATGGGTGTCATGAGCGATCTTGTCGGCAAGTCCGAGGTGGAGCAGCCGGCGATTGCCGACCGTAAATTCCTCGAAATTGACGTAGATAATTTCGACGACCGGATGAAATCCATGGCGCCGCGGGCGGCGTTCACTGTGCCCAACACCCTGACCGGTGAGGGAAATCTGGCTGTGGACATCACATTCGAGAGCATGGATGACTTCAAGCCGGCCGCGATCGCCGCAAAAGTGGCACCTTTGCGCGAACTCCTTGAAGCGCGCACCCAGCTTTCCAATCTAATGACGTATATGGACGGCAAGACGGGCGCCGAGGATCTCATTTCCAAGATCATTCAGGACCCGTCTCTTTTGAAAACTCTGGCTGCTCAGCCCGCCCCCGGTGGCGCTGACAAAGCTGGCGAATAAGATTAAGGGAGGGACATAGATGGCTGAACAAGACCTTCAGACCGAAGCCGCTGCTGGCGCCTCTGCCTTTGGCTCCAGCGAGTTTGCAAGTCTGCTTCAGAAAGAATTCCGTCCGAAGTCGGATCAGGCGAAAACCGCGGTTGAAAGCGCGGTCAAGACCCTGGCGGAACAGGCGCTTGCCAATTCCGCGCTGATTTCCGACGACGCGCTGCGCTCGATCGAGAGCATCGTGGCGGAAATCGACAAGAAGCTCACCGAGCAGGTCAACCTGATCCTGCACAACGAGGACTTCCAGCAGCTCGAGAGCGCCTGGCGCGGTCTGCATTATCTGGTGAACAACACCGAGACCGACGAGATGCTGAAGATCCGGGTGATGCCGGTCTCGAAAAAAGAGCTCTCGAAGACGCTGAAGAAGTTCAAGGGCACTGCCTGGGACCAGTCGCCGGTCTTCAAGAAGATCTATACCGAGGAATTCTCCCAGCTGGGCGGCGAGCCCTATGGCAGCCTGGTGGCCGATTTCCATTTCGATCATTCTCCGCCGGATATCGAACTCCTGGGCGAGTTGTCGAAGATCGCCGCCGCGGCCCATGCGCCGCTGATCACCGGTGCCAAGCCGACCCTGTTCCAGATGGACAGCTGGTCGGAACTGTCGAACCCGCGCGATCTGACCAAGATCTTCCAAACGCCGGAATATGCCGCCTGGCGGTCCCTGCGCGACAGCGAAGACGCGAAATACGTGGGCCTCGCGATGCCGCGCTTCCTCGGTCGTCTGCCCTACGGCTCCAAGACCGAGCCGATCGAGGAGTTCGCCTTCGAGGAAGACACCGAGGGTGCGGACAGCAACAAATACGCCTGGGTCAACGCGGCCTATGGGATGGCGGTGAACATCACCCGCTCGTTCAAGATGTACGGCTGGTGTTCGCGGATCCGGGGCGTCGAAAGTGGCGGCACGCTTGAGGGCTTGCCTTCTCATACCTTCCCGACCACCGACGGTGGCGTGGATCAGAAGTGCCCGACCGAAATCGCGATCGACGACCGTCGCGAGGCGGAACTGGCCAAGAACGGCATGATGCCGCTGATCCACCGCAAGAACACCGATGTGGCAACCTTCATCGGCGCGCAGTCCCTGCACAAGCCCGCCGAATACGACGATCCCGATGCCACCGCGAATGCGAACCTCGGGGCCCGTCTGCCGTATCTTTTCGCGACCTGCCGCTTTGCGCATTATCTGAAGTGCATGGTCCGCGACAAGGTTGGCTCCTTCAAGAGCCGTCAGGACATGGAGTCCTGGCTTCAGGATTGGATCAACAATTACGTTGATTTCAATGCCGACATCTCCTCGGAGTCCGAAAAGGCGCGCAAGCCGCTCGCCTCGGCCGAGGTTGTTGTCGAAGAGGTCGAAGGCAACCCGGGCTACTACAGCTCGAAGTTCTTCCTGCGGCCTCACTACCAACTGGAAGGCCTGTCAGTATCTTTGAGACTGGTTTCCAAACTGCCCTCCGAGAAGGGCTGATTTCAGAACCCGCATTTCATCTTCACTCGAAACCCTTACTTCGAACTCGAAAAATCTTCTGATCTGAAAGGAATGATCAATGGCTGCGAACATGTTTGTAAAGATCTCGGACATCCCTGGCGACGCGACCGAGAAAGGCCACGACAAGTGGATCGTCATCCAGTCCTTGAGCTGGAACGTCGAGCGCGCTGTGGAAATGTCGGATCTCGGCTCCACCCAGCGGGGCCATGCCAACTCCAACTTCGGCAAGATCGAAGTGACCTCGCAAATGGGCATCGCTTCCAACAAGCTGGCAACCTCGGTTGCCAACGGCACCGTGCGGCCGGAAATCCTGCTGCATATGTGCCGCTCCGGTGAAAGCGCCTCCGCCGGCCTCGAGGCCTATTCGATCTGGAAACTGAAGGACGTGGTGATCGACAGCTACTCGATCTCCGGCTCCGAAGACGGGATCCCGGAAGAGACCTGGACCCTGGCCTATGCCGCGATCGAACATGAGTACAAGTCGACCGACCAGAAGACCGCCAAGCTGAAGACCGAAAACACCTTCAAGTGGAACGTTCAGACCGGTCAGGTCGAATAATCCACGCCGCTTGCGTGTTGTCAAAGTCCCGGGCGCCTGCGTGCCCGGGACCACAAACAAGAATTTTAAGATAGAATTTCAGGGGGAAGCGCGTCGTGTCCATGTCAGCACAAGAGCATCTGAAGGCTGGAGATCCCGCCGCCGCGCTGGCGGCGTTGCAGGAGGTGGTGCGCAAGGATCCCTCGAATGCAAAGCATCGCATCTTCCTGTTTCAACTGCTCTGTGTCCTGGGCGACTGGAAACGTGCGGTGACGCAACTGAAACTCTCCGCAGATATGGATAAGGCCGCCACCACCATGGCGCAGGCCTACCGCGAGGCGATCATCTGCGAGGTCTATCGCGACAAGGTCTTCAAGGGTGAAAAGGATCCGTTGATCTTTGGCGAACCGGATGAATGGCTCGCGCTTTTGATCCAGTCGCAAAAGGCACTGGCCGCCGGGCAGGCGGAGAAGGCAGCCGAGATCCGCGCCCGGGCCTTCGAGGCCGCGCCGACCTCGTCCGGTGTGTTGAACGGCACCCGGTTCGAATGGATCGCGGATGCGGACATGCGCCTTGGTCCGGTGCTCGAGGTGATCGTGAACGGGCGCTATTTCTGGATGCCGTTTTCCAAGATCGACACGCTGGAACTGGAAGCGCCCGCCGATTTGCGCGATGCGGTCTGGATGGCCGGCACGCTCACACCCAAGGACGGAGGGGCGCTCGCGGTTCTGGTCCCAACCCGCTATCCCGGTGCGGCCGAGGCCGGCGGGCTCATCGCCCTGGCGCGGGAAACAAACTGGATCGACTGCGGGGCGGATACGTTTGTCGGGCAAGGACAACGGGTGCTGACCACCGATCAGGAAGATGTGGCGGTGATGGACCTGCGGCTGTTGAAGATCGACGGAGGCACGTCGGGAGATGGCTGACAAGACCCTCGCCGAGCGCCTGCAGCCGTCGCTTCTGGATCGGCTCAAGGATGATGCGCCCAGCGAGCGGAAAGAGGCCCGCGACTCGCGGGTGATCGATATCGTGCGCCTGCGGGAAATCATTCAGCGGGACCTGTCCTGGCTTCTGAACACGCAGAACGGTGCCTCTCATATCGATGAGGAACGGTTTCCTGCCGTTGCAAAATCGGTGCTGAACTACGGGCTGCACGAGGTGACTGGCGAGTTCACGGCCAAGGAAAAGATGCGCGAGATCCGCGACTCGATCCGATCCGCTATTCAAACCTATGAACCGCGCATCATCGATGGCTCCGTGGACGTGGTCCTGGTCGATGCGGAAGATACCACCCAGATGACGATAGCGCTGGAAATCCGGGCCGACATGTGGGCCCAGCCGATGCCATTGGAGCTCTACCTGCGCTCCAAGGTGGACCTGACCACTGGTGAAGTCCAGATGGAGCGGAGGTAAACGTGGATACGCGGCTTCTGCAACATTACGAGACCGAGCTGAATTATCTGCGCGACATGGGTGCGGAGTTTGCGGCGGCCTACCCCAAGATCGCCTCCCGTCTTGGAATGGAAGGCGTCGAGGTGCTCGACCCCTATGTGGAACGGCTGCTCGAAGGCGTGGCCTTCCTTTCCGCGCGGGTTCAGCTGGAGTTGCAGCTGCAATATCCCAACTTCACCTCGAACCTTCTGGAAATTGTCTATCCCCACTATCTGTCGCCGACACCGTCCATGATGATTGCGCGGTTGGAACCCGATATCTCCAATTCTGCCGTCAAGGCCGGATACCGGCTGCAACGCGGCACCATGCTGCGATCGAGCCTGACGGATGGCATCCAGACTGCGGTTGAGTTCCGCACGGCGTCGGATTTGACCCTATGGCCGATCGAGATTGCCGAGGCGCAATATATCGACGGTCGTGGCGAATTGGTCGCGGCAGGGGTCGCGCAGGGCTACGACGCGCGGGCCGGGATCCGGCTGCGGCTGCGGCGTCGCGATGGCGAGCCGATCCGGGAATTGGACATGGATCGCCTGAGCCTGTTCCTGACCAATGCCTCCGGCAACAGCTGGCCCTTGCTCGAATTGCTCTGCACGCAGGTCACTGGCCTTGTCGGGCGCAGCACCGACCGGCGGGACGATTGGCAGGTGCCGATGCGCGGGGCCCGGGTGGTGCAGAAAGGCTTCAGCCCGGAGGAGGCGCTGCTGCCGGTGCCGCGCCGCGTCTTTGACGGCTATCGCCTGCTGCAGGAATATTTCTCCATGCCGGAGCGGTTCCGCTTTGTCGAATTGACCGGCATTCGCGAGGCGCTGAAGACGGCAAAGGGCGCGGATGTGGACATCTACATCCTGCTGCGCGACGGTATGAAATCCATTGCCCCGATTGTGGTTCCCGAGGTTTTCGAGCCCCATGCAGTTCCGGCGGTGAACCTGTTTGAAAAACGCTGCGACCGGGTGCGGGTGCTGTCGCGGGAGACCGAACATCACGTGATCCCGAACCGGACTGCCGGCCTTGATTTCGAAATCTACGCCCTGAAATCAGTCACCGGGATCAGCGGCGAAGGTGAAGATGACGTGGTCTTCCGCCCCTTTTATTCTGCCACGGATCTGACGGCGGCGGGCGAGGGGCATCCGGCCTATTACACCGTGAAGCGGAAGATGCGGCAGCGCTCGGAAAAGGAACGCCTGCGCGGGGTGCGGTCCTCCTATCTCGGGTCCGAGGTCTATCTGACCCTGGTGGACCGGGCACAGGCCCCCTATCGCGCGGGACTTGAGCAATTGGCTGTCACCGCGCTCTGCACCAACCGCGACCTGCCCATGTTGCTGGCCACCGGCAACGAGGATGCATTTCACCTGCCGGAAGGCGGCCCGGTGAAGAAGATCACGCTGCCGCTGTCCCCCACACGCCCGCATCCAACCCTGGCGCAGGGCGACACCGCATGGCGGCTGATTTCTCACCTCAGTCTCAATTACCTCTCCATCGCCGAGAGCGATCGCGGGCAATCGGCGGCCGCCCTGCGCGAGCTGATCGGGCTATACGCACCGCTGGGCAACCGGGTGACCGAAAAGCAGTTGGAGGGGATCCTGTCGGTCTCCACCCGCCCCATTGTGCGCCGGATGAGTGACGAGGTCCTCTCCACCGCCGTCCGCGGGATCGAGGTCTCCCTGGGCTTTGACGAAAGCTATTTCGAAGGCACCAACATCTATGCGCTTGGTGCGGTTCTGGAGCGGTTCTTCCGCGGCTATGCCAGTATCAACACCTTTACCGAAACCGTCCTGACCACGGAAAAACGCGGGGAAATTGCCCGATGGCGACCAGAGAAGGGTCTGGGTCGCATTCTGTGACCGGATCTGACACCACCCTGTTCGACAAGCTCGTCGCAGCACCGCAGGAGCATCACCTGTTCCAGGCGTTGCGCGTGCTTGAAGCGCATTTTGCCGATCACCCGCGCCTCGGTGAAAGCCGTCGGCCGCGGCAGGATGCTCTGCGCCTGGGGCAGGAGGCGGAATTGGCCTTTCCGCCGTCGACGATTGCCGATTTCAAACCGGCCTCGGCGGCGGGGCCTGCCCGGCTCACCAACCGGTTCTTTGGCCTCTTTGGGCCCTCCGGTCCGCTGCCGCTGCATCTGACCGAATTTGCACGCGACCGTAAACGCAACCATCGCGACCCCACGATGGTGGCTTTTGCCGATATGCTCACCCATCGGATGATGAGCCTTCTTTATCGCGCCTGGTCCCAGGGATCGCCCGCTGTCAGCTTTGACAGGGGAGACGATCCGATGGCGCGCAAGGTCGCGGCCCTTGCGGGCTATCACGGCGACCATCTAAAGGATCGCGATGCCATGCCCGACATGGCGCGTCTGCACTACGCGGGTCATTTAGGCCAACAGGCCCGCAATCCGGAGGGGTTGGTGTCGATCCTGTCCAGTTTCCTGGGCGTGCCGGTCACCCTTGAGGAATTTGTCGGCTCCTGGCTTGATCTGGAGCCGGACGACCGCTGGCAGCTCGGCATGGGCTCGCTGGGCCAAACGACATCGATTGGCGAAAGGGTCTGGAGCCGGTCGGCGAAATTCCGGCTCCGCATCGGGCCGCTTTCACTGAATGATTACGAAAGGCTCTTACCGGGTGGTCAGAGCCTCGCCCGAGTGCGCGCAATCGTGCGCTCTTATGTGGGCGATTGCCTCGACTGGGATGTGAACCTTATCCTGCAAGGGGATGAGGTGCCGCGTGCCAGCCTCGGGGGCAGCACGCGCCTGGGCCATACCAGTTGGATCGGGACCCGTCCGGACCCGGAAGCAGAGCGCACGGACGCAAGTGATTTGTACCTGTATCCCGCACATCTCGGGGCAGGGGAGACAGTGACATCGATTGGGGGAAGGACCTGATATGACCGAAATCAGCCGTGTGGCCTTGTTTGGCAAGCTCAACAAACTGGGATATCAGGCCGTCGAAAGCGCCACCGTCTTCTGCAAGATGCGCGGCAATCCCTATGTGGAACTGGTGCATTGGCTGCACCAGCTGCTGGCGCAGCAGGACAGCGACATTCACCGCATCATCGCGCATTACGACCTCGATACCGGCAAGATCGCAACCGAACTCACCCGCTCGCTCGATCAGCTGCCGCGCGGGGCCTCGACGATCTCGGATCTCTCCGATCACCTGATGGACGCAATGGAGCGTGGCTGGGTCTGGGGCTCGCTGCTCTATTCCGCAAGCCAGGTGCGGTCCGGTCACCTCTTGCTGGGGATGCTGAAGACCCCGGCACTGCGCAATATCCTGTCGACCATGTCCTCGGAACTGGCGCGGGTGAAGGCGGATGATCTGGCGGACAATTTCAACGACGCTACCGATGGCTCGCCCGAGGAGCGTCTGGCGGCGATGGATGGCAGCCATGTGGGTGGCGGCGCGGTTCCGGGCGAGGCGTCCGGCGCCATGTCCCCGGGCGCCATGGGCAAGGGCGAGGCGCTGGAGCAATTCTGCACGGATCTGACCGCGCAGGCCAAGGCGGGGGAAATCGATCCCATCGTGGGACGAGACGAGGAAATTCGCCAGATCGTCGATATCCTGATGCGGCGGCGTCAGAACAACCCGATCCTCACCGGCGAAGCTGGCGTGGGCAAGACCGCCGTGGTCGAGGGCTTTGCCCTGCGGATCGCGCGTGGCGACGTGCCGCCGGCCCTGCAGGACGTGCGGCTGCTGGTGCTCGACGTGGGCCTCTTGCAGGCTGGCGCCAGCATGAAGGGCGAGTTTGAGAACCGCCTGCGTCAGGTCATTGACGAGGTGCAAGCTAGCCCGACCCCCATCGTGATGTTTGTCGACGAAACCCATACTCTGGTGGGGGCAGGCGGCGCGGCGGGAACGGGCGATGCGGCGAACCTGCTGAAGCCGGCCCTGGCGCGCGGCACGCTCCGGACCATCGGGGCCACCACCTGGGCTGAGTACAAGAAATATATCGAGAAAGATCCCGCCCTGACCCGCCGCTTCCAGGTGGTGAAGGTGGAGGAGCCTTCGATCCCCAAGGCCGTGCTGATGATGCGCGGCATTGCCTCCATGCTGGAGAAACACCATCGCGTGCAGGTGCTGGACGAGGGGATCGAGGCTGCGGTATCGCTCTCGGCCCGTTACATCCCGGCCCGTCAATTGCCGGACAAATGCGTCAGCCTGCTCGACACCGCCTGCGCCCGCGTCGCGGTGAGCCAGCATGCGGTGCCCGCCGAGGTGGACGACAGCCGACGCCGGATCGAGGCCTTGACCACCGAGCTTGAGATCATCGCGCGGGATGAAACCGCCGGTTACGAGGTGGCGGATCGCCGCGAGGCCGTGACGGTGGCGAAGGTTGCGGAAGAAGAACGCCTGGCGGAGCTGACCGCCCAATGGGACAAGGAAAAAGCCTGTGTGGACGCGATCCTCGACCTGCGCGCCAAATTGCGCGAGGGAGCGGCTCCGGTGGATGCGCCCGCGGTCGAGGGTGCGGAAAACAGCCCGCTGACTGACGAGGCCCGTGCCGATCTGATGGCGCAATTGAAGGCCAAGAACGCTGAGCTGGTGACCCTGCAAGGCGACCGCCCGCTGATCCTGCCCATCGTGGATCATCAGGCGGTGGCCTCGGTGGTGGGGGACTGGACCGGCATCCCGGTGGGCCGCATGGTCAAGGACGAGATCCAGACCATCCTCACCCTTGAGGAGCATCTCGCCAAGCGCGTCATCGGTCAGGATCATGCGATGAAGATGATCGCAAAACGCATCCAGACCAGCCGCGCCGGCCTCGACAACCCGAACAAACCCATCGGTGTCTTCATGCTTGCGGGCACCTCGGGCGTCGGCAAGACCGAGACCGCGCTGGCGCTGGCCGAGGTGATGTATGGCGGCGAGCAGAACGTCATCACCATCAACATGTCCGAATACCAGGAGGCGCATACGGTCAGCAGCCTGAAAGGCGCGCCTCCGGGCTATGTCGGCTATGGCGAGGGCGGCGTGTTGACCGAAGCGGTACGACGCAAGCCCTATTCCGTTGTCCTTCTCGACGAGGTGGAAAAGGCGCACCCGGACGTGCACGAGATCTTCTTCCAGGTCTTTGACAAAGGGGTGATGGAGGACGGCGAAGGTCGGGTGATCGACTTCAAGAACACGCTCATTCTGCTGACGACCAATGCCGGGTCGGATATGGTGATGGATATGTGTTCGGACCCCGACCTGCTGCCGGATCCCGAAGGCCTGGCCAAGGCGCTGCGCGATCCGCTCCTCAAGGTCTTCCCGCCCGCTCTTCTGGGCCGGATGGTGACGATCCCCTACTATCCGCTGTCGCCGGACATGATCGCCGAGATCACCAAGCTGCAGCTCGGTCGCATTCAGAAGCGGGTGCAGGCGGCCCATGGGGTGCCCTTTACCTATTCCGATGCGGTGGTCGATACCATCGTGGCGCGCTGCCAGGAGTTGGAGAGCGGTGGCCGCATGATCGATGCCATCGTCACCAACTCCATGCTACCGGATATCTCGAACGAATTCCTGCGCCGCCTGATGGAGGGGGCCGAAGTGAAGAAGGTCGCCATCGACGTGGCGGAGGGCGATTTCACCTACAGCTTCGACTGATCGGAGCGACAAAAAGGGGATCTTCGCCGTTTTGGCGGAGGTCCATCCCCGGGACAGGGAAGCGTAAACCGCCACCCTCGTGGCCGCCGTCCGAAGTGACGTGCAGATGTATCAGGAGACAGACGTCGTGTCAGAATTGACCGCTTCGCCCACATTCGGAACACGGGCCTGGGCGCAGGCCGTGATCGAACGGCCCAGCGTGACCAACGCGATCCTCGGGGTGATCATCTTCAATGCGGTCACTCTGGGCCTTGGCACTTCCGCTGTGGTGCAGGCCTATGCGGGGGAACTTCTGGATGTGATCGACAGCGTTGTGCTTGCTGTCTTTGTGGTGGAGCTGTTCCTCAAGCTTTATGCTTACGGTCTGAGGTTTTTTGCCTCGGCCTGGAATGTCTTTGACCTGATCGTGGTTGCTCTGGGCCTGCTGCCGGATCGCCAGGGCCTCTCTGCCCTGCGTGGGCTGCGCGTGCTGCGGGCGATGCGGCTCCTGTCGGTCATCCCGCAGATGCGGGCGGTTGTGCAGGCGCTGCTTGATGCCCTACCGGGCATGGGCGCTGTGATCGTGATGATCTCAATCGTCTTTTACATTTTCGCTGTGATGGCGACCCTGATGTATGGCCCGGCCTTTCCCGAGTGGTTCGGGACCCTTGGACGCTCGCTCTACTCCCTGTTCCAGATCATGACGCTGGAAAGCTGGTCCATGGGCATCGTCCGCCCGGTGATGGAGGTCTTTCCTTTCGCCTGGGCCTTCTTTGTGCCCTTCATCGTGGTCACCGCCTTTTCGGTGCTGAACCTCTTTATCGGCCTTCTGGTCAATACGATGCAATCGGCCGTGGAAGCGGAAACCGAAGAGGAAATCACCAAGCTGCAGGAACTGGTCAAGAGCGAGACCGACGTGGTCGATGCCCATGTGCTGGAGCTGCGGGACGAGATCCGGGCCCTGCGGACCGAAGTCGCGGCGCTGCGAGGGGGACAAGATGGCTGATAGCGCACAGAAATTCGTGGCCCGCAATCGTGCTCCCAGGGTGCAGATCGAATATGATGTGGAGCTTTATGGGGCCGAGAAGAAGGTTCAGCTGCCCTTTGTCATGGGTGTATTGTCCGATCTTGTCGGGCAGTCGCAAGTGGCGCAGCCGGCGATTGCGGACCGCAAGTTCCTGGAGATCGACGTCGACACTTTTGACGAAAGGATGCGGGCGCTTGCTCCGCGAGCCGCATTTTCCGTCCCCAATACCCTGACCGGTGAGGGCAATCTCTCGATTGATCTGACCTTTGAGAGCATGACGGACTTTACCCCGGGAGCGGTTGCTGCAAAGGTCGAGGCCCTGCGCCCATTGCTGGAAGCGCGTCAGCAGCTTGAACAGTTGATGACCTATATGGACGGCAAGACCGGGGCTGAATCGCTGATCGAGACGGTCCTGACCTCTCCGGCGCTGCTGTCTTCGCTCGCGGGGCGGACAGATGGGGACGCCGCGGCGGCGGAGGATGCTCTGGCCAGCCTGCGGCGCGCCAGCAGCGGCACGCAGGACGAAGCGGCAAATCCCGCAGGCCCGGACTCGGTTCTGGCAGCGCTTGCCGCCCAGTCTCCGGCGGATGTTCCAAAATTGGATGAGGCGGCGGCGGTTCTGTCTGGCTTGAAGGCTGCGCCCGCTCCGGACGAGGCACCGGAAGACAAGAGCGGTGCCGTCCTTCAGGAGCTTGCTTCCCGAGGGCCGCAACCGGCACCCGAGGACAATGAGACCGAGGGCGCCCTTGCGAGCCTGAAGGCGGTGGAGGCAACCCCGGAGGTGGAGGGGGATGCGGTTGCAACGGCGCTTTCCAGCCTCGCCTCCCTTGATCCCATCGCGCCAGAGGCGGTGGACAACAGCGCGGCCGCGCTTGCTTCGCTTGTGGGCCAGCTTCCCGAGATCGAGGAAACCCCGGATCACACCGGCGCAATCCTCTCGGATCTCGCCGCGACGGAGGCGGGAAAAGCGGAGGCCGATCAGGCGCCGGGCTCTACGGCCATCCTTGCCGACCTGGCAGCGGCAGGGGCCTCGCTCCCGGAGCCGGAGGAAGATGCGGCGGATGTTCTCGCTGGGCTCGAAAGGATCACGGCAGCGGAACCGGAAGCGGACCTCAACATCGGCGACATGATCGCGGCGATGGAGGTGTCCGAGGCGGAGGCCGAGGGGGG
>CAKZRP010000008.1 GCA_937146765.1 uncultured Paracoccaceae bacterium
TGGAAAAGCCCCTTGGCCTTCGAGGCTCAGGCCGCGTAAATGAGAACCTGGAGCGGCACAATCCCGCGACAGGTCCATCACCGGACTGACGATGGAAGGGCGCTTAGAACATTGAACATCCTGGATGAATACAGCCGGGAATGTCTTGCGATCCGGGTGAAACGAAAGCTGAACTCGACCGAAGTCATCGACGCGCTGACGGACCTGTTCATTCTTCGTGGTGTCCCTGCCCATATCAGATCTGACAATGGCCCAGAATTCATTGCGGAGGCCGTCAGGGGCTGGATCAAAGCTGTCGGGGCCAAAACTGCTTTCATTGAACCAGGGTCACCTTGGGAGAGCGGATATTGCGAGAGTTTCAACGGCCGCATGCGCGACGACCTGCTGGACGGGGAGGTCTTCTACTCGCTACGCGAGGCGCAAATCATCATCGACAGCTGGAGGAAACACTACAACACCAAACGACCCCACAGTGCTCTGGGCTACCGCCCACCGGCTCCAGAGGCCATCGTCCCGATGGACCAAAGGCCAACCATGCACTAACTTTCAATTTGGACCACTCAAGTGGGGCTGCTCAGGGTGACGAACAAGCCTGGCCCTCTTGAACTCCCCTGCAAAAGAATCCTTGCAATGTGTCCCGCAAACGCCCATCTGTGAGTGGCTAACGTTTCTTCTCTTCGAATTTCTGCTCCCGTGTTAACGGTAACGGTTGATCGACTTGGATCGACTTTTGCCGACCTGTCGCGATCCTGCGGGCAGATTTTTATAGGAGAATACGGATATGGCCAATGGCACCGTAAAATGGTTCAACTCTTCCAAAGGTTTTGGCTTCATTCAGCCTGACGATGGTACTCAGGACGTCTTCCTGCATATCTCTGCAGTTGAGCGTGCTGGCATTTCCCGCATCGATGACGGCCAAAAAGTGACCTACGATCTCGAAAGCGGTCGTGATGGTCGCACCTCGGCGAACAATCTCGAACTCGCTTGATAGCCACAGCCTGGGGGGATGGACAGATGACCGAAACCCCAGCAAACAAGGACACTGCAGATATCTTCGGGTATCTATCGGTTTCTGTGGCAAAATCAAAGGCTTCTCATCTGTTGTCTCCGGCTGATCGAACCTCTCTCACAGTCAAGCGATTGCGGGACGAGGAAGCTGAAGCAAACGCTGAGAAGAACGCTCGGCTCAGAGCGTTTCGCACTAGGCGCGTTGCAAAATAGAGGGGGTGAACAACTCCCTCTTCACACCAGGTCTGCTGGGTGATCGCGCGTAAAGTACAAAGCTTTCCAAGTGAGTGCGTCGAGTCATTTAGCCTTCGACGAGGCGATTATTCCGCAACTCATCTGGAGGACCCGTGGCGGGGACACCCTCGCCACGGGCTCATTCAAGACGTTTCAGGTATCAGTCCCATCGCTCGACAGAGAGTTCACATGGGAAACTTGGTCTGAGATGCGCAGTCTTCGCCGAAAAAGAAGGCGTGACCAGCTCCACCGTGCAGAGCCTAGAAGCGGAAACACCCCCTCTCGATCCGATTGCGTGGCGTTTTTCCCCGGCGTCGTGCGAGCGATAGCTAAAATTGTCCGGCGTGCGCCTTTGCGTGTCGCAACCAAAGGCACTTCGGGCGTGCTTCATCCCCCAGGGCAAGCTGAACAGGTTGGCCTCTGGGTAAAATCAAGACGAGAAAATGATAGAAATTTATTGGGGACCGCCGATGGTCCTGATCGAAAAAGAAACCGGAAATCAGGAGTCCTTCGGGACGATTGAAAAGGCCCACCACTGGCTTCGCCGAAAATGGCCAGTTGCCGACCGCGCCAGTGCAGTTGCTTTGGCACAAGTCGAAGCCGCTATGGAATGCATGGCATCCGTACAAGACGCCCGCTCCGCTTTCGAGGGAGCCGCTTTTACCGCAGGATTTCAGATCGGAGCCCAAGGTCAACGGCCAATCGCACCGTAGGACACCAGCACCACAAGTTCAGTCTTTGAAAGGACACCAAATGAAACAAGCGATCGAGATGGAGTTGGTCCGACTTGGGGCCACCAATCCAACCAAGACAGTCAGTCCAGAGGCGATAAGGCAGAACCTTACCGCGTTTCATTCGGCTTTTGATGCGGCATTGTCGGAACTCACGTGCCTGGAACAAGTCGGCATGATCTCAGGTGAGATTTACTTGCGCCGGTCTCTCGTTCAATAGAACGAGACACAAGGATTGGCGCTCGAAAAGCGCCAATCGTATCAGCATGTTGCAGCAGCCTCTCTACTGGAAGAAGCTGGCAGCTATATTGGTACGCTTACAGCGGGCGAAGGCGACGCTGTCCTCCCAAAGCCCAGTCAAGGTCCATCGACGGGTTCAACACCCGCCGACTTTCCGAGCCGATCGGGAACATCCCGCCCGTGGAGGCAGAGGCAAACTTTTTCGCAGCTACGGAAAATGAAGACATGGCCGCGTGCTAACGACAACCAGCCTCCGGTAATCCCGGCGCGGCTCAGATTGACAAACGCCCCCTTGTGAATCCCTTCCGTCAACACGGCCTAGTAAACTGAATTTATTTAAATAAATAGGATAACGCGCCGACTCCACCTTCCGGGCGAGCGGCGGAGTGGGGGAGCGGGTCATTGCAACCTCCTGGTACGGACAAGCCATCCCGCGGATCTGAGCCGAGCAGCGGCGGACGCACTGTCACCACCGAAAGCACCTAGCAGAAACGAGAAGAAGGCTCCTCCCAATCTTCAGCGTGCAGGCTGGGACCCTGAACTCGCTTGCGTCGGTTTTATGATTTGCCCGCCCCGTGTTCAAACCTCCATTAACATTGCATCGCTACAGTCCGACAACCGGCGGGTCTTGCCGGGTTGTTTGGTGACGAGTTGGGCCTCCCTCTTGGGGGAGCGGTTTGAATATGGCGACTATGAACTCCGGCCTGGGCGGGGCCTCTGGCTATGGCGAGAACAGCTATGGCACGCATGGGCCCGATACCGGGAACCTCGATGACGGCAGCGTCTATATTGATCTCACCTCCGTCTTTGGCGGCGACGGGATCAACTATTTCGGAACCAGCTATACCGGTCTCTACCTCAATTCCAATGGTCTTCTGACCTTCGGTGCGGCCGAGACCGCCTATGATCCCCAGGGTCTGGCCAATTATGACCGCCCCGCGATCGTGCCATTCTGGACCGACGTGGATGTCAGCAAGGGCGGTGACATCTACTGGGATCTCGACCCCTCCGCCGGAACCTTTACCGCCACCTGGCTCAATGTGGCCCCCTATGCCGGCTCGGGCGGGAATTCCTTCCAGGTGGTCCTGACAGATACCGGAAATGGCAATTTCAACATCGAGTTCATCTATCAGGACATTCAGTACAGCGATGGCTATGCCGGCGATGCCACCGCCGGGGTGACCAATGGCAATGGCCATGTCTACGAGCTCGAAGGTTCGGGTGATGGCGCAGTGCTTTCCGGCTATGAAAGCAATGACTTCGACTGGGGTGACCCCGGTGGCACCGTGCAGATGTCGGTCATCAACGGGGTGCCGGACGCCATCGTGGTGGATGGCACCTCTGGTGATGACTCCATGGGGTTGGGTTATACCGATGTGGATGGCCAGGTGATCACCACCTCAGACGATTACATCGACGGCGGCGCAGGTGCGGACACCATCGACGGTGCCGAAGGGGATGACACCATCCTCGGTGGCGACGGCGACGACGTGATCTACAGTGGCTCGCATGAAGGGGCCGGGGCTCCCAATTACACCACCGTCAACAATGGCGACAATTTGAACGGAACCAGCGGGCAGGATTTCTACCGCTGGACCGCCGCCGGCGGCAGTTCGGCCACCATCCGGATGAACAACTCCCCGGATGCCGGCGATGGCGACGGTGCGCCGGACTACATCCTTGTCGACAGCAAGAACAACACCGGCACCCTGACCATCGGCGATTTTGATATCGGTATCGACCGCATCGTGCTGCAGGAACCCTACACGGGGATTTCGATCAGCTCGACCACCGGCATGGCCGATATCACAATCACCTACGCCAATGGCAACCAGCAGCATTTTCGCATCTACCACGACAACAGCCAGCCTGTTTCCGCCAGCGCGATCTTCACCACCGAAGCACCGACAGAGGCGATCAGCGACGATGACCACCTAGAAGGCGGCGCGGGCGATGATACCTTTGTATTGGAGGATCATTTCGGCAATGACACTATCCTGGGCGGCGCGGGCGAAGGCGACCACATCGATGCTTCGGGTCTCAGCGGGGCGGTCACCGTCACCTTTACCGGCAGCGAGGATGGCGCCCTCACGGATGGCAGCGATACCATCACCTTCGACAATATCGAACGGTTGACACTGACCAGCCAGGCGGATGTGCTCGATGCCAGCTCCTCGGCGGCGGATATTTGGGTCGACGCAGGCGCTGGCGACGACACGGTGACCGGCTCTGCGGACAGCGACACGTTGATCGGCGGTCTCGGAGATGACAGCCTGACCGGCGGCGGCGGGCACGACTTTTTCCTGATGACCACCGGCGGCGGGCAGGACACGATTGCCGATTTCGACCTGCGCGATGATGATGACAACGGCTTTTTCAACGACCAACTGGATGTGACTGACCTGACCGGCGGCAGCGGTCCCGGCGGCAGCATCACTACCGCAGATGTGCTGGTGACGGATGACGGGTTCGGAAATGCGCTTCTGACCTTCCCGGGGGGCGAGAAACTTGTGCTCGAAGGGGTCACTCCGGCACAGATGAGCGGCCAGGCGAACCTCCATGCCGCCGGCATTCCCTGCTTCACCCCCGGCACGCGGCTCCGCACCGCCAAGGGATTGCGTCCGGTCGAGTGCCTTCGGCCGGGGGACTTGCTCGAGACCGCCGACAATGGGTTGCAACCGGTGCTCTGGGTGGGGATCACCCATGTGGGGCCCGAGGCCATGCTCGCCGCTCCCCATCTGCGCCCTATCGTCCTGCTCCCCGGCGGACCGCTCAACCTCCCAGCGCCTGTGACCGTCTCGCGTCAGCATCGCCTGTTGTGGAAGCCACCAACGGGCTGTGCCAAGGGAGAAGAAGTCTTCCTGCGGGCCAATCAGTTGGCGCAGATCTCGCCGCGTCTGGCTCTCGCCACCTGCCCAAAAGACGGAGTCACCTATGTGCATCTGCTCCTGCCGCGACACGAGGTGATCTTTGCCGAAGGCTTCGTAACCGAAAGCTTCTACCCCGGCCCCTGGTCCCTGGGCGGATTGGCAGATGAGGCGCGTCGGGATCTCTTCCGACTGCTGCCGCAACTCGCCGGTCTGATGGCCGCCCACCCGGCGCTCGCCCGGCGTGCGGTTGCGCGACTCTATTCGCAGCTGGCCCGGCCGGAGATGGCAACCGGCCGCCTGCGCCAGGTCTTTGGCACCTGTCACCGGGCAAAACCGATCTGGCTCCCCGACCAGGGCCCTGCGCAGAATCGTCGCACCCCTGCCCCGGCAGCCCTGCAAAACCAGATCCGTCACCTGCCCCTTCGCCCGGAGTGACGCAGGATCCTTGCGTCCCAAGGGCCGGAATTGACAAAAAAAATCACGATCCTGACTGTAAATTTCGGCAAAATCGACCGGAACTTTACAACCAACCTTCTGGTTTCGGAAATTGGTTTACAAGCAAGCCCTTATTTTCATGTTGTTTATTCACATCTTGTCAACATTCCTTATTATCTCTGCGAGGTTGGAGACTGTTTGACTCTGCGCCGCCTTCCATGTGGAAATCCGCGCAAGAGAATTTGGAGGGAGGACTTTCCATGACCACGCCCGAGAGCGCGGTGTACCCGCCGTCTGAGGACATCGTGAAGAACGCTCATGTGGATGCGGCGACATATGACGCCGAATATGCCCGCTCGCTGGAGGCGCCTGAAGCCTTCTGGGGCGAAAAAGCAGAGCGGATCACCTGGATCAAACCCTTCACCAAGGTGAAGAATATCTCCTTTGACCTTGGCAAGGTCGACATCAAGTGGTTCGAGGACGGCACCCTGAACGTCTCCGCCAACTGTATCGACCGTCACCTGGCCAAGCGTGGCGAGCAGACCGCGATCATCTGGGAGCCGGATGATCCGCAGGAACAGGCCAAGCACATCTCCTACAAGGAGCTGCATCTCAAGACCTGTCGGATGGCGAATATCCTGACCAGCATGGGCGTGGGCAAAGGCGACCGGGTGGTGATCTATATGCCGATGATCCCCGAGGCGGCCTATGCCATGCTGGCCTGTGCGCGGATCGGTGCGATCCATTCCATCGTCTTTGCGGGCTTCAGCCCGGATGCGCTGGCGGCGCGGGTGAACGGCTGCGACGCCAAGGTCCTGATCACCGCCGATGAAGCGCCGCGCGGCGGCCGCAAGACGCCGCTGAAATCCAACGCCGACGCCGCCCTTCTGCACTGCAAGGACACCGTGAAATGCCTCGTGGTGAAGCGCACCGGTGGCCAGACCACCTGGATCGACGGGCGCGACTACGACTACAACGAAATGGCGCTTGAGGCCTCGGACTATTGCAAGCCGACCGAGATGGCTGCGGAAGATCCGCTGTTCATCCTCTATACCTCCGGCTCCACCGGCCAGCCCAAGGGGGTGGTGCATACCACCGGCGGCTATCTGGTCTATGCGGCGCTGACCCATGAGGTGACCTTCGACTACCACGACGGCGACATCTACTGGTGTACGGCGGATGTGGGCTGGGTCACCGGCCACAGCTACATCGTTTACGGCCCGCTCGCCAATGGCGCCACCACACTGATGTTTGAAGGCGTGCCGACCTACCCCGATGCGGGCCGGTTCTGGGAAGTCTGCGCCAAGCACAGGGTCAACCAGTTCTACACCGCCCCGACCGCCATCCGGGCGCTCATGGGCCAGGGCACCAGCTTTGTCGAAAAGCACGACCTCTCCGACCTCAAGCTTCTCGGCACCGTGGGCGAGCCGATCAACCCCGAGGCCTGGAACTGGTACAATGAGGTTGTCGGCAAGGGCCGCTGCCCGATCGTCGATACCTGGTGGCAGACCGAGACCGGCGGCCATCTGATGACGCCGCTCCCGGGCGCCCATGCCACCAAGCCGGGCGCCGCGATGAAACCCTTCTTTGGCATTCAGCCGGTGGTGCTCGACCCCACCAGCGGTGCCGAGATTGAGGGTAACGGCGTCGAAGGCGTGCTCTGCATCAAGGACAGCTGGCCGGGACAGATGCGGACCGTCTGGGGCGATCACGAGCGGTTCGAGAAGACCTACTTCGCGGATTACAAAGGCTATTACTTCACTGGAGATGGCTGCCGCCGCGACAAGGATGGCGACTATTGGATCACCGGCCGCGTCGATGATGTCATCAACGTCTCCGGTCACCGCATGGGCACCGCCGAGGTCGAAAGCGCACTGGTCGCTCATGCCGCCGTGGCCGAGGCCGCCGTGGTCGGGTATCCGCATGAGATCAAGGGTCAGGGCATCTATTGCTATGTGACTCTGATGAACGACCGCGAGCCTTCGGAGGAACTGGTCAAGGAGCTGCGTCAATGGGTACGCACCGAGATCGGCCCGATCGCCAGCCCCGATGTGATCCAATGGGCGCCGGGCCTGCCGAAGACCCGCTCCGGCAAGATCATGCGCCGCATCCTGCGCAAGATCGCAGAGAACGACTTTGGCAGCCTTGGCGACACTTCCACCCTCGCCGACCCGTCGGTGGTAGATGACCTGATCGCAAATCGCGCCAGCAAAGGGTAAGAGTGCATGACAGTTGACGTAATGACCCGCCCCGCCGTTCTGATCCTGCTGGGCCCTCCCGGCGCCGGCAAGGGCACACAGGCCCGGATGCTGCAGGAGAAATTCGGCTTGGTGCAATTGTCCACCGGCGACCTCTTGCGCGCCGCCGTCAAGGCTGGCACGCCCGCAGGCAAGCAGGCCAAGGCGGTCATGGATGCCGGGGGATTGGTCTCGGACGAGATCGTGATTGCCATCCTCAACGACCGGATGAGCGAAGAAGATTGCCGCAACGGGGTGATCCTCGACGGGTTCCCGCGCACCACAGTGCAGGCCAAGGCGCTGGACGACATGCTGCGCAGCACCGGTCAGCGCATCAACGCCGCGATCAGCCTGCGCGTCGACGATGGCGCCATGGTCGAGCGGATCTCGGGTCGTTCCACCTGCGCAGGCTGTGGCGAAGGCTATCACGACACCTTCAAGCCACCGCTTGCGGATGGTTCCTGCGCCAAATGCGGCAGCACCGAGCTCACCCGCCGCGCCGACGACCGGGCCGAGACGGTGGCGAGCCGACTGGAAGCCTATCACGCCCAGACCGCGCCGCTGATTGCCTATTATGACGCTGCGGGCGTCCTGACATCGGTGGATGCCATGGCCGCCATCGACAAGGTCGCAGGTGACATGGCAAGGGTCGTTGGCTCGGTCATGTCCTGACCGCAAATGCGATACAACTGAATTGGAAAGACCCCGGTCCCCGGGGTCTTTTTGATTTCTTTTGAAACCTGTGGCAGTTGTGGACATAAGGGCCCTGCCCGCCCTCAACCACGGAGCCGTGCCCGGATGACGCAGACAAGCTTTGTTCCCACCCCGGAAAATCCGGCTGCCATGCGCGCGGCCCTGGGCTCTTTTGCCACCGGCGTGGTTGTCGTCACCACTTGGACCGACCGTGGACCGCTGGCCATCACCGCCAACAGTTTCACCTCGGTCTCGCTTGATCCACCTCTGGTTCTGTGGTGCCCGGCCGTTCAGTCCAAGCGCCACGATCCCTTTGTGCAGGCTGCACATTTTTCCATTCACGTGATGGCGGAAAGTGACCTCGACACGGCGCTGCATTTTGCCCGCAGCGGCGAGGTCTTTGACCAACATGGCTGGAGCCGCACATCAGAAGGCATCCCGGCGCTTGATCAGGCCTTAGTGCGGCTGGATTGCGGCCACCATGCCGCCCATCCCGGCGGCGACCATAGTATTCTGGTGGGAGAAGTCCTGCGGGTGACCCAACGCGCGGATCTCGGCGCCGGCCTGGTTTTCCATCAAGGCCAATACGGTCGCTTTAGCGGCTGAAGACGCATCGCCCTGCAGGAGCCAAGTCGCGCCTCCCTCGGCCCGAAAACCGGCCTCTCTGAGCCAGTCCTCTCCAAGCCTTCTGTCGACCCTTTCAAGGCCACTGCGGTTCGCAGTGGCGACCAAGAGGAACTCACGCCCTGCGATGCCGCAGGTCCGCGACGGGCAGGATGCTCAGGGCTTGATCCGGGCAGGCCGCAGCGCAAATGCCGCAGCCAATGCAGTTCACATCCACAATCTCCAAACTGTCTCCGCCCTCTCCAAGGTGAATGGCCCCGGTTGGACAGGCCCAGCCACATTGGCCACATAGGCTGCAATCGGAGACAAGACTGACACAGCCGGTGTCACTTGTATTGGTCGCGACCCACCCGCGCCGGCGGTCGCCCTCTTCGCCCTCTCTTGCCCCCCGTGAGCCAAGCGTCGCGACCACGGGTTCCGACCCGAACCGGGAAGCAGACTGTCCAGCCGGAAAGTGCCGCGCCAGGTCCTGAGCAAAGGGGTCATTTGCGCCTCTATCAGGGATCTCTGCGGGCAAGGGATCATGCCCGAAAGAATGAAACGTAACCTCGCTGACACAAGAACCAGATGAAGCCCGCTGATCGATCCCGTGATGATCCAGCAAGGCCCGCAACCCAGCCTCCGAATGAAACAGCGCCACTTGTCCCTCTGTCCCCGGACTGCGCGCAATCTGTTCGACAAGATCGATCTGGTGGCGGATCAGGCGGATATCAGGCGAAAGTTCAAGGAAGATCCTGTCGAACCCCTGGCTGAGCAACGCGAGCAGATCTTCGGCCAGAAGGCACTGCGCGTTACAGGCCAGTCGCCGTGCCACCGTATAGGCCCCAAACCGCACCAGCGGAGGGCTCTGCGGCAGTGGCGCATTGAAATGAAGAACCAAGGCCTGGGGACCGTCGCCCAGTTGCAGCCTCAGCCGCGCCTCCAGACAGGCCCGCTCAAAAAGAGAAGAGCGGCGGTCGTCTCGGGAAACCGCCGCCCCACAGAAGCAAATACAACTCGTTACACGGGACATTCTATCCCCCAATCCAATGGGACACATCCTGTGCCCGCAAGAGAAAGGAAGCGCCGACATCGTTAACAACTGATTACCTTTGCCCTGAATTGACGAAGCCCACCCGTTTTCACGGATGGGCTCACGGCTGCTTCACGCTGGCCGGGTCACCGGGGCTGCAGGATCACTTCAGCGCGGCATCGGTGATCACATGAGTCCAGGCCCCTTCCGGCGCCTTGGTGATCACGGGATCGGAGCCTCCGGCCAGCAGAGTGGCAACGGTACGCTCGTAATCCGCCTCGTCCAGGGCCCCATTGCTGCCTGCGGTCAGCTTGGCGACTTCACCCATCATACGCTTTTGATGCTCTTCGGTCTGCGCGCCGGAGGCATCGTTGTCGAGCACGATGCCCGCTGCCTCATCCGGGTTTTCCTCGGCATATTTCCAGCCCTTCATCGAGGCCCGCACAAAACGCTCCATCTTGCCGACGAACTCCGGATCGGAGAGCTTGTCCTCAAGCACATAAAGACCATCTTCCAGCGTCGCGACACCCTGATCCTCATACTTGAAGGTCACCAGTTCCTCCGGCGTCACCCCCGCATCGATCACCTGCCAGTACTCGTTGTAGGTCATGGTGGAGATGCAGTCAGCCTGACGCTGCAACAGCGGGTCAACATTGAAGCCTTGCTTCAGCACTTCGACGCCTTCCGGCCCCTTGCCTTCGGTGGAGATGCCAAGCTTGCCCATCCAGCTCATGAAGGGGAACTCATTGCCAAAGAACCAGACCCCCAGCGTGCGGTCGGCAAGATCCTTGGGCTCGGCGATGCCGGTGTCCTTCCAGCAAGTCAGCATCATGCCGGAGGATTTGAACGGCTGCGCAATATTGACCAGCGGCAGGCCCTTTTCGCGGGCGGCCAGAGCGGCCGGCATCCATTCCACGGTGACATCGGCGCCACCACCGGCGATCACCTGGGTCGGCGCGATATCGGGGCCGCCCGGCAGGATGGTCACTGCGAGGTCTTCTTCCTCGTAGAACCCCTTGTCGAGCGCCACATAGTAGCCGGCAAACTGCGCCTGGGTCACCCATTTCAGCTGCAGTTTGACCTCATCCGCAGCCTGGGCGGCAGAGGCGGCCATCAGTGCCATGGCGGCGGCTGTGAGCACATGTTTCATATGGTTAAAACTCCCTGTTGGTTATGATGAGAGCCTGCGCGAAATGGGACCACCGTTCAAAGGTTTTATCGTTTTCCAAACGGTAAAATTTTTGCCCAGCACAGGTTTTGAGCGCAGGACCAGATGGGGAATTTTTCCCTCTTGTTCAGGCACCTGCGCGCAAATGATAAGGCGCCCCGGCGTGACCCGCAGGAGCGCCCGTTGGTGTCCTCAGCCCCGCTGTGACGGGTGCCAAAAGGTCAATGTCTTCTCCAGCATCGCAATCAACCCGTAAAAGGCCGACCCCGCCAGCGCCGCCACCACGATCTCGGCCCAGACCATATCGAGGGCGAGCTGGCCGACCGAGGTGGAGATGCGAAAGCCCATGCCCACGGTCGGAGAGCCGAAGAACTCCGCGACAATCGCGCCCACCAGCGCGAGGGTGGTGGAGATCTTGAGGCCGTTGAAGATGAAGGGCAGCGCCGCCGGCAGGCGCAGCTTGACAAGGCTTTGCCAGTAAGAGGCCGCATAGGTGCGCATCAGATCCCGCTGCATCTGGTCGGTCTCGCGCAGGCCCGCCACCGTATTCACCAGCATCGGGAAAAACACCATCACGACAACAACCGCTGCCTTTGATTCCCAGTCAAAGCCGAACCACATCACCAGAATGGGCGCGGTTCCCACAATCGGCAGCGCGGCGACAAAATTGCCCACCGGCAACAGTCCGCGCCGCAGGAAATCGCTGCGATCCACCAGAATGGCCATTACAAAGGCGGCACCGCAGCCGATCACATAGCCCCCCAGCGCGCCTTTCAGGATCGTCTGGCTGAAGTCCTGCCACAGGATCGACAGGCTGGCGGCAAAGCGCACCGCAATCAGCGAGGGCGCCGGCAGGATCACCAAAGGCACCTCCAGGCCGCGCACCAGCAGTTCCCAGACCACAAGGATGGTGACGCCAAAAATCGCCGGCACCAGAAGCCCTACAGCCCGACTACCCGCCTGCGGCCCATTGGCCAGCCGCGCATTGATCCACCAGCCCACGCCCCAGAGCACCAGTGCAAGAAGAACCAAGGCCATCAGCACGCCCCCTCTTTCTTGTGGTCGGAACCATCCCGGGAGGGCATCGCCTGCACGAAGGGAGCCACGCTCCCGATCCTCACATCATTCATGCCTTCACCCCCATGCGCCCGAGAAGCACCCGCTCCAACAGTCCCAGCAGAGCCACCAAGGCCGCCGCCAGGATTGCCGCCGCAAAAAGCGCCGACCAAATCTGCACGGTCTGCCCATAATAGCTGCCCGCCAGAAGCCGCGCACCAAGGCCCGCCACGGCCCCCGTAGGCAATTCGCCCACGATGGCCCCAACGAGGGACGCGGCAATGGCAATCTTCAGCGAGGCAAAGAGATAGGGCATCGACGACGGCAACCTGAGCTTCCAGAACACCTGCCCCTTGGAGGCATGATAGGTCTTCATCAGATCGAGCTGCATGTGATCCGGGCTACGCAAGCCTTTCACCATGCCCACCACGACGGGGAAGAAACTCAGATAGGCGGCGATGATCGCCTTGGGCAAAAGTCCTTGCACCCCAATGGAGTAGAGGACGACAATGATCATTGGCGCCAGCGCGATGATCGGGATGGTCTGGCTCACGATCGCCCAGGGCATCACCGACATATCCATCACGCGCGAATGCACAATGCCAACTGCCAAGAGAATGCCCAAGCCGGTCCCGATGGCAAAGCCCAAGAGCGTCGCCGACAGCGTCACCTGCGCGTGAAACACCAAGCTGCGCTTGGAGGTTACCTTTTTCATCACCGTAGTGTCCCAGAGCTCCCAAGCCACCTGATGCGGCGCGGGCAGACGGGGACGCTCCACCGACCACACACGGGTCACGGCAAAGCCGTTCTGTGCCGCCAAGGCCAGTGACGACAGATCGCGCCGTGTCTGTGCCTCGGCTGGCTCGACCACCTCGCCCCCACGTTCGGCAGCGTCGAGCACGCCTTTGATGTTCATCGGCACGCAGGCGAGATACCAGATCCCGATGATCCCCGCGAGCACGGTGAGGACTGCAACAAGGCTCTTCATGCCTGGCCCTCCCGACGTATTCCCTCACTCATAACCATGCCCCGCACGCAGACCCTCGCGGACGCGATGGGCGATCTTGATAAACTCAGGCGTGTCGCGGATATCGAGCGGGCGTTCCTTGGGCAGGGTGCTCTCGATCACCTCGTGGATGCGGCCAGGACGGGGCGACATCACCACGATCTTGGTCGAAAGATAGACCGCCTCGGGGATCGAATGGGTCACAAAGCCGATGGTCTTATCGGTGCGCGCCCAGAGCTTCAGCAGCTGTTCGTTCAAGTGATCCCGCACGATCTCGTCAAGCGCGCCAAAAGGCTCGTCCATCAACAACAGATCCGCGTCAAAGGCCAGCGCGCGGGCAATCGAGGCCCGCTGCTGCATGCCCCCCGACAGCTGCCAGGGGAATTTGCCGCCAAAGCCGGAAAGCTCCACCAGCTCCAGAACTTCAGCGACGCGCTTCTCCTGCTCCGCTTTGGAATATCCCATGATTTCAAGCGGAAGCTTGATGTTCTTCGCAATGGTGCGCCACGGGTACAGCCCCGCCGCCTGAAACACATAGCCATAGGCGCGGCGCTGACGGGCCTCTTCCGGCGTCATGCCATTGACGGTCAGACTGCCGCCCGTTGGCGTCTCCAGCGCCGCGATGCAACGCAGGAAGGTGGTCTTGCCACAGCCCGAGGGGCCGATGAAGGAGACAAAGTCCCCCTTGTCGATGGTCAAATTGATGTCTTTGAGCGCCTGCACCGAGGTGTCGCCAGAGCCGAACACGAGGTCCAGCCCCCGTGCCTCGATCACCGTTTCTGCCTGCACGACGCCTGAGGCGCTGTCTACCTGGGAGGTCATATGCATATTCATTTCATACCTTGGTCGGACAAACGAGGGCACAGAGGCCCCCGTGACGCAGATTTAGACGCCGGTTGCGGGAATGCCGCTGCGCTCCACCGGGCGCGGCGCGGTCAATTCCTTCCAGGTGGAAAGCGCCTTGTTCACCACCGTATTGGGCTGACGCTCGACAAACTGACCATGACCTTCCTGGGTCTTGATCTCGCCGTCCATGACTGCAACCTGACCGCGGGTCAAAGTATAGCGCGGCAGGCCTTTGACCTCTTGCCCCTCAAAGACGTTGTAGTCGATCGCCGACTGTTGGCTCCTGGCGGAAATCGTCTTGGTCTTTTCCGGGTCCCACACAACAAGATCCGCATCGGCGCCGACCAGTACCGCGCCCTTTTTCGGATAGCAGTTCAGGATCTTGGCGATATTGGTCGAGGTTACCGCGACAAATTCATTCGGCGTCAACCGCCCCGTGGTCACCCCATGGGTCCAGAGCATCGGCATCCGATCCTCCAGCCCGCCGGTGCCGTTGGGGATCTTGGTGAAATCGCCCACGCCGTAACGTTTCTGCTCGGTGGTAAAGGCGCAGTGATCGGTCGCAACCACCGACAGGGAGCCGGATTGCAAGCCGTTCCACAGGCTCTCCTGATGTTTTGCATTGCGGAAGGGCGGCGACATCACCCGGCGCGCGGCATGGTCCCAATCGGCGTTGAAATACTCGCTCTCATCCAGCGTCAGATGCTGGATCAAAGGCTCGCCCCAGACCCGCTTGCCCTGCTGACGGGCCCGGCGGATCGCCTCATGGCTCTCCTCGCAGGAGGTATGCACCACATAAAGCGGCACCCCCGCCATATCGGCGATCATGATGGCGCGGTTGGTCGCCTCGCCCTCAACCTGCGGTGGGCGGGAATAGGCATGGGCCTCGGGGCCGACATTGCCCTGTGCCAGCAGCTTTGCCGACAGCTCAGCCACCACATCGCCGTTCTCCGCATGCACCATGGCAATGCCGCCCAGCTCCGCCAGACGCTGAAACGAGGCATACATCTCGTCATCATTCACCATCAGCGCGCCCTTATAGGCCATGAAGTGCTTGAAGGTATTGATGCCGCGGGTCTCGATCACGGTCTTCATCTCGTCAAAGACCTGCTCGCCCCACCAGGTCACCGCCATGTGGAAGGAATAGTCGCAATTGGCGCGGGTCGACTTGTTGTCCCAACGCTTCAGCGCATCCAGCAAGCTCTCGCCGGGGTTCGGCAGCGCAAAATCCACCACCATGGTGGTGCCCCCCGCCAATCCCGCCCGGGTGCCGCTTTCAAAATCATCCGAGGAATAGGTGCCCATAAAGGGCATCTCGAGATGGGTATGCGGATCAATCCCGCCCGGCATCACGTAACAGCCGGTGGCGTCCAGCACCTCGTCTCCCTTCAGATCCGGGCCAATGGCGGTAATCACACCGCCTTCGACCAGCACATCCGCCTTATAGGTCAGATCCGCGGTCACAATGGTGCCGTTCTTGATGACTGTGGTCATGTCTTATCTCCCTGTGGAGCAGCGGTCTAATGCCGCCTTTGCTCCTTTGCATATCCAAGGCGGGACGTGCCCTGCCCGTTTTCACCTTTTCCCCAAATATCCCGGGGGTTTGGGGGCAGCGCCCCCAAGACTGTCTGTCCGCGCTAGGCCACAACCTCCGCCGTCTCCAGCACCGCATGCAGCATCACGTCAGTGCCTGCCGCCGCCCAGTCCTTGGAAATCTCTTCCGCCTCATTGTGGCTCAGCCCATCGACGCAAGGACACATGATCATCGCGGTCGGTGCCAGGTCATTGATCCAGCAGGCATCATGCCCCGCGCCTGAGACGATATCCATGTGGCTGTACCCGAGCCGCTCCGCCGCCGCTCGCACCGCGCTGACGCATCCCTCGTCAAAGGTTACGGGATCAAAATGGCCCACCGGCTCGATCTCCAGCCCAAGGCCAAGATCAGCGGCGATCTCCTTCGCCTTCGCCTCATATTGCGCCCGCATCGAGGTCAGCTTGCCCAGATCAGGCGAGCGGAAATCGACGGTGAACACGACCTTGCCAGGGATCACATTGCGCGAGTTCGGGAAGACATCGCAATGGCCGACCGCGCCCACCGCATGGGGTTGATGCGCCATGGCGATCTGATGCGCCGCCTCGGTCATCCGCGCCATGCCAAGGCCCGCATTGACCCGCATGTTCATCGGGGTCGAGCCGGTATGGGCGTCCTTGCCGGTCACCGTGCACTGCAACCACCAGAGGCCCTGCCCATGGGTGACGACACCAATGTCCTTGCCCTCCGCTTCCAGGATCGGCCCCTGCTCGATGTGCAGCTCGAACATGGCGTGCATCTTGCGCGCACCCACCGGCTCGTCCCCGACCCAGCCAATCCGCTTCAGCTCGTCGCCAAAGCTCTTGCCCTCCGCATCGACCCGACCATAGGCCCAGTCCTGCGTGTGCTTGCCCGCAAAAACGCCCGAGGCCAGCATCGCCGGAGCAAACCTTGTGCCTTCCTCATTGGTCCAATTGGTCACCACAATCGGATGTTTGGTCTTGATGCCGAGGTCGTTCATGGTGCGCACCACCTCAAGCCCGCCAAGCACGCCGAGCACCCCGTCGTATTTGCCGCCCGTCGGCTGGGTGTCGAGATGCGACCCCATATAGACCGGCAGCGCCTCGGGGTCTTCGCCCGCGCGGGTGGCAAACATATTGCCCATGGTATCCAGCCCCATGGTCATGCCCGCCGCCTCGCACCAGGATTGGAACAGCGCCCGCCCCTCGGCATCCGCATCGGTCAGGGTCTGGCGATTGTTACCGCCCGCGACGCCCGGGCCGATCTTGGCCATATCCATCAGGCTGTCCCACAGCCGGTCGCCGTTCACCTTGAGATTCTGTCCCGGAGTTTGTGTATCAGGCGTGGTCATCCCTACGCTTCCTTCCCTGTCGTCTGCCGCTCGGCTCCAAGCGCGATGCGGTCTATCCTAGCTATGCCAGCTTTATGGGTCAGTGGCTTTATGTCACGGCCGTTGGTCCAGAGCGTCCTTCCGCGGGGCCTGTCCCCCGGC
Organism: uncultured Paracoccaceae bacterium; assembly: GCA_937146765.1. Classification (GTDB taxonomy): domain Bacteria; phylum Pseudomonadota; class Alphaproteobacteria; order Rhodobacterales; family Rhodobacteraceae; genus Epibacterium. Next base: position 17,205 of record CAKZRP010000008.1, read on the forward strand.
GCATCGCTCACATTTGACCAACTGGTCAAACTCACGCTATCACCAGATGAGACTCAGTCAAGAATTTGCACAGGGCTTTTGTCGTTTTCCCATCGACCTGCTTTACATCTGTGCGAAAACCGGGCGAGTTTGTTGAACCTTTTCTTAGCGAATGGACCCGGCCCCTCATGCCCAAAGACCGCAGCCCCACCCGGATCCAGAAACGCAACCGCGCCACCATTCTGGAAGCGGCATTGGATGTGTTCTCGCAGCATGGGTTTCGCGGCGCAACGGTGGATCAGATCGCCTCGGCGGCGGGACTCTCGAAGCCCAATATGCTTTATTACTTCCCCTCCAAGGAAGCGATCTTCACCGAACTTCTGTCCGAACTTCTCGATACTTGGCTCGATCCCTTGAGGGAGCTGGACCCGGCCGGCGAACCCATCGAAGAGATCCTCGCCTATGTGCAGCGCAAACTGCAGATGAGCCAGGAGATGCCGCGCGAAAGCCGCCTCTTTGCCAATGAGATCGTGCAGGGCGCGCCCCGGATGATCGAGGAACTCTCGACCGATCTGCGCGCCTTGGTGGATGAGACGGAACAGGTGTTCGAGGCCTGGATGGCGGCGGGCAAAATCGCCCGCGTGCACCCGCGCCACCTGTTGTTTTCGATCTGGTCGCTGACTCAGCATTACGCCGATTTTGAGGTACAGGTGCAGGTTCTGATGCAGCCCGAAGATCCCTTTGCGGGCGCGATGGAGTTTCTGGAAACCCTCTATCGCCGGATGCTCACCCCCCACCCCTGACAGAGGCGCGCCGCAAGGGGGATGGCGGGTCAAGGGCCGCGCAGCGGCGCTGCGGAAGCAGCGTCTACCCTTGAGGCGCCAGCGCCCGCCCCACACTTGATCTGGTCCATCAGGGCACACGTGCCCCTGATGGACCTCCCCAGCAAAAACACCCGATCTCCACACGTCACGCCCCCAAAACTGAAACGCCAAAGCGCCGCGCGAAGCGCGGCGCTTTGGCCCAACGGGAGGGGGTGCAGGTTCAAAACCTGCATCCCCGACGGGCGGGAGAGCCCCCGCCCTGCCTTTTTACTCAGCGGCCGTGACCGAGGGGTTGTTCGGATGCTGGGTCCAGTTGCCATATTCGCCAGTCACAACCTTGCCGGTGCGCAGGTCGGTGGCGCCCACCGGAACCTCTTCCATGGTGATGCAGCCCTCGACGGGGCAGACGTTGACGCAGAGGTTACAGGCCACGCATTCGTCATCCATCACGGTAAAGGTGCGATCCGCCGACATGGAAATCGCCTGGTGCGAGGTATCCTCACAAGCCGCATAGCAGCGCCCGCATTTGATACAATCGTCCTGGCTGATCTTCGCCTTGGTCACGTAGTTGAGGTCGAGATACTGCCAATCGGTGACATTCGGCGTGGCCATGCCGCGGAAGTCCTCGATGGAGGTATAGCCCTTCTCGTCCATCCAATCGGAGAGACCGGAGATCATTTCCTGCACCACTTTGAACCCATAGGTCATCGCCGCAGTACAGACCTGCACGTTGCCCGCGCCCAGAGCGATGAACTCCGCCGCATCGCGCCAGGTGGTCACGCCACCAATGGCAGAGATCGGCAGACCGCGGGTCTGCGGATCGCGGGCGATCTCGGCGACCATATTCATCGCGATCGGCTTTACCGCCGGGCCGCAATAGCCGCCATGGGTGCCCTTGCCACCGATCATCGGCTCCGGCGACATCGCGTCGAGGTTCACCGAGGTGATCGAGTTGATGGTGTTGATCAGCGAGACCGCATCGGCCTTGCCCGCATGGGCGGCGCGCGCCGGGTGGCGGATGTCGGTGATGTTCGGCGTCAGCTTCACGATCACCGGACGGTCGTAGTACTGCTTGCACCACTCGGTGACCATCTGGATGTATTCCGGCACCTGCCCCACGGCAGAGCCCATGCCACGCTCGGCCAT
>CAKZRP010000009.1 GCA_937146765.1 uncultured Paracoccaceae bacterium
TAGTTGCGCACCACGGTGGCCTCGGCCGACATGGGCGACATGTTCTTGAGCTTCTTCAGCTCCGCCTCGGCCTTTTCCTTGGCCTCTTTCGACAGGTTGGTGGCGGCGATCTTCTCTTCCAGCTCGGCAATCTCGCCGGCGCCGTCCTCGCCATCACCCAGTTCCTTCTGAATGGCCTTCATCTGCTCATTCAGATAATACTCGCGCTGGGTCTTCTCCATCTGGGATTTGACGCGGGTCTTGATCTTCTTTTCGACCTGCAGCACCGAGAGTTCCGACTGCATCAGCCCATAGACCTTTTCCAGCCGCTCGCTGATCGAGAGCGTCTCCAGAAGTTCCTGCTTGCGGTCCACCTCGATGCCGAGGTGACCGGCCACGAGGTCGGCAAGCTTGGCCGGCTCGGTGGTCTCGCCCACGGCGGTCAGCGCTTCCTCGGGGATGTTCTTGCGCACCTTGGCATAGCGCTCGAACTCGTCGCCGACGGTGCGCAACAGCGCCTCGGTGGTGGTCACATCGCCGGGGATCTCCACCAGCGCCTCGGCGCGGGCTTCGAAGAAATGGTCATTGTCCAGGAATTCGGTGATCTTCACCCGCGCATGGCCCTCGACCAGCACCTTCACGGTGCCATCGGGCAGCTTCAGCAGCTGCAGCACATTGGCCAGCACGCCGGTGCGGTAGATCCCATCCTGATCCGGATCGTCCTCGGAGGGGTCAATCTGGCTGGACAAGAGAATCTGCTTGTCATCGGACATGACCTCCTCGAGGGCGTGTACCGACTTCTCCCGGCCCACGAACAGCGGCACGATCATGTGGGGGAAGACCACGATGTCGCGCAGCGGCAGAACGGGGTAGGAGGAATTGAGAGGCTCTTGCATACTCGATCCTTTATCTTGGCAAGACGGCCAGGCCCCGATCCTTCGGCAACCGCGGTCGTCTCCTCATTCGCATTGTTTATCTGGTCGGACGGTTAAGATTTTTCAACCGTCTGCCTCGGAGGTTGCGCCAGAGCATGCCCGCGCGGCAATGGGACCACAAGGGCGCAATGCATCCGACTGGGGGAAAACTGGAATCTTTGCAAAAAAGATGTAAACAGGCGCAAAATCCGCGCGGAAACCCGCCTTTTGCCGTCAAAAAGGCGAAAACCCGGACGGGCGGAGTCCCGCCCATCCTCACCAAAATGTGCGAGGGCAGCGCCTCGATCCGCTGCCCCCACGTCACCCTCAAATCCTCTGCGGCCAGGGCTCAGAGCGGCTCGATATCGCCTTCTGCGCGCATCTCGTGGAACTGCTTCTGCCAGGCCGCGAAGGTGCCCGTCGCAATCGCCTCGCGCATGCCCGCCATGATGTCCTGGAAGTAATGCAGGTTGTGCCAGGTCAGCAGCATGCCGGAGATCATCTCCTGGCTGCGGAAGACATGGTGCAGATAGGCGCGCGAATAGCTGCGGCAGGCCGGGCAGGTGCAGGCCTCGTCCAGCGGGCGCGGGTCGTCCTGATGGCGGGCGTTCTTGATATTGACCACGCCGTGGCGGGTGAAGGCCTGCCCGGTGCGCCCCGAACGCGAGGGCAGCACGCAGTCCATCATGTCGATGCCGCGCGCCACGGCCCCCACGATATCGTCGGGCTTGCCCACCCCCATCAGATAGCGCGGCTTGTCCTCGGGCAGCATGTCGGGGGCGTAATCGAGACAGGAGAACATCGCCTCCTGCCCCTCGCCCACCGCAAGGCCACCCACCGCATAGCCGTCAAAGCCGATGTTTTTCAGCGCCTCGGCGCTTTCCTCGCGAAAGTCCTTCTCAAGCCCCCCCTGCTGGATGCCAAAGAGCGCATGACCGGGCCGGTCGCCAAAGGCCTCGCGCGACCGCTCCGCCCAGCGCATCGACAGGCGCATCGACTCGGCGATGCGGTCGCGGTCGGCGGGCAAGGCGGGGCATTCGTCGAAACACATCACGATGTCGGAGCCCAGAAGCCGCTGGATCTCCATCGAGCGTTCCGGCGTCAGCTCGTGGCGCGAGCCGTCGATATGGCTCTTGAAGGTCACGCCCTGCTCGGTCAGCTTGCGCAGCCCCGCCAGCGACATCACCTGAAAGCCGCCGCTGTCGGTCAGGATCGGGCGTTCCCAGTTCATGAACTTGTGCAAGCCCCCCAGCCGGTCGATGCGCTCGGCGCTCGGGCGCAACATCAGATGGTAAGTATTTCCCAGCAGAATGTCGGCGCCGGTGGCGCGCACGCTCTCGGGCATCATCGCCTTGACCGTGGCGGCGGTGCCGACGGGCATGAAGGCGGGCGTGCGAATGTCTCCGCGCGGGGTATGGATCACCCCGGTCCGGGCCTTGCCGTCGCGTGCTGTCATTTCAAAGTTGAAAAGCTCTGCCATCTGATGTTCCTGCGTCACTCTGCTCACCGCAGCCGCGGTGATTCACCCCTAATGCCAAGGAGGCGTCCCTATGTCCACAGATGACCCGAACCAGATCCTGCGACTGGGCTGGGAAGAATGGGTCAAGTTGCCGGACCTCGGGCTGCCTGCGCTGCGCGCGAAGGTGGATACCGGCGCGCGCACCTCGGCGCTGCATGCCACCGATATCGAAACCTTCGGACCCGGCCGCGCCCCCAAGGTGCGCTTTACCGTGCATCCGATCCCCGGCCGCGAGGATCTCCTGATCCCCTGCTCGGCCGAGATCAAGGACCGGCGCGAGGTGATTTCCTCCAACGGCGACCGCGAACTGCGCTATGTGATTGAAACGCCGCTGGAAATCAACGGCCAGTCCTGGCCGGTCGAGGTCACGCTGACCGACCGGCGCGGCATGGCGCTGCATATGCTCTTGGGCCGACAGGCGCTGACCGAGAATGTCGCCGTGGTGCCGGCGGAGCGCTATTGCCAGCCCGAGCTCGACTATTCCGTCTATGCCACCCCGGCGATCCGCCGCAAGGCGCCGAACCGGGCGCTGCGCATCGCCATCCTCAGCCGCGAGGACAATTACTCCACCAACCGTCTGGTGGAGGAAGGCGAGAAACGCGGCCATACGGTGGAGGTGATCGACACCACCCGCTGCTACATGTCCCTCAACGCGCTGGCGCCCGAGATCCATTACGACGGCAAGCGCCTGCCCCGCTATGACGCGGTGATTCCGCGCATCGGCGCCTCGATCACCCAATATGGCACCGCCCTGCTGCGCCAGTTCGAGACCATCGGCACCTATTGCGTGAACGGCAGCGCCGGCATCACCGCCAGCCGCGACAAGCTGCATGCCCATCAGATGCTGGCGCGCCACAAGATCGGCATGCCCGCCACCGCCTTTGCCGCCTCGCCCAAGGACACCAATGCGCTGATCGACATCGTCGGCGGCGCGCCCCTGATCGTGAAGCTGCTGGAAAGCACGCAAGGAAAGGGCGTGGTGCTGGCGGAGACCAAGAAGGCCGCCGAATCCGTGATCACCGCCTTCCGCGGCCTGCGCGCCAACTTCCTCGTGCAGCAATTCGTCAAGGAGGCGGCGGGCGAGGATATCCGCTGTTTCGTGGTCGGCTCCAAGGTGGTGGCGGCGATGAAACGCTCGGGCGCGGAGGGGGATTTCCGCTCCAACCTGCATCTCGGCGGCAGCGCCGTGCCGGTGCGCATCACCAAGGACGAGCGCCTGACCGCGATCCGGGCGGCGCGCTGCTTCGGCCTCGGCGTCGCGGGGGTGGACCTCCTGCGCTCGGAAACCGGTCCCAAGGTGCTGGAGGTGAACTCCTCTCCCGGCCTTGAGGGGATCGAGAAGACCTCCAAGAAGAACATCGCCGAGCTGATCCATGACGAGATCGAGGCCAACGTGCGCCCGATCCCGCTGCGCAGCCGCAAGGCGCTGGACAATGCGGCCGAGTAAGCCTCTGTAAAAGCTGCCACAAGAAGGAGGCCGCGCGACCGCCTTTCCCCTTGACCCCCAAAGGGGGTCGGGGGAACCATGCCTGCAGGTAATTTCAGCGATGCGGGCCCTCAGCATGACCGAACAAGACATCATCGACGCCTTCTCGGGCGGTCTTCTTTATATTCTCGCGGCGATCTTCCTCATCATCGTGGTGATGAAGGGGGTGCGCATCGTGCCCCAGTCGGAGAAATTCGTGGTCGAGCGCTTTGGCCGCCTGAGGGCGGTTCTGGGGCCGGGGATCAATTTCATCATCCCCTTCCTCGACGTGGTGCGCCACAAGATCTCCATCCTCGAACGGCAATTGCCCAATGCCAGCCAGGACGCGATCACCCGCGACAACGTGCTGGTGCAGATCGACACCTCGGTCTTCTATCGCATCCTCGAGCCGGAAAAGACCGTCTACCGGATCCGGGACGTGGACGGGGCCATCGCCACCACCGTGGCCGGCATCGTGCGCGCCGAGATCGGCAAGATGGACCTCGACGAGGTGCAGTCCAACCGCGCCAGCCTGATCGGGCAGATCCAGGAGAGCGTCGCCGACGCGGTGGACAATTGGGGCATCGAGGTCACCCGCGCCGAGATCCTCGACGTCAACCTCGATCAGGCCACCCGGGACGCGATGCTGCAACAGCTCAACGCCGAACGCGCCCGCCGCGCCCA
>CAKZRP010000010.1 GCA_937146765.1 uncultured Paracoccaceae bacterium
AGCTTTCGAAGGTGTCCCTCAAAGCGGCGCTTGATACCCATCTCGTCGAGGCCTCCGTCGGGGAAGCGGGCATCGATAAACTTTATCTTGGTCATGGAGGTCCTTTCTGGCGCGTCGCGCCAAGCCCTCGAGCAGAGGTTCTGCACGAGGGGGATGTTGGAAAGAACCCGGCCGGATTTGGCCTCAGGGATGCCCAAAGAGCTTTGGATCGTCAACGGAGGCAGACGGCGCAGAGGGGCGATAGACCAGTCCAAGCCCTCGAAAATGACGCCTTCCGTAACCCCTTGATTTAAAAGAAAACCACCGGCCGCAGAACGGCCGGTGGCAATTTATCTTGTGTCGAAATGGCAAAAAACCCCCAATAATGGCAATTTATTACGTGTCCCGACAAACATCTCAGCCGGAAGCCGGGCTCAGCCGCATTTCGAGTGGCCGCAACTGCGGCACGTCATGCAGCCCTCAACCATTTGCATGTCGTATTGGCCACAGCTCGGGCAGGCCTTTCCGCGCGGCTGGTTCAGGTTCACCACCTGCGCCGTCGGGTCGGACTTCAAGCCCATGCCCACGCCCTCGATAAAGCCGGTCTTGACCATATGGGTCTCGATCACGCCACCAATCGCCGCTAGGATCGAAGGGATGTATTTGCCCTGCACCCAGGCGCCGCCGCGCGGGTCGAAGACTGCTTTCAGCTCTTCGACCACAAAGGACACATCGCCCCCGCGCCGGAATACTGCCGAGATCATACGGGTCAGAGCCAGGGTCCAGGCGTAATGCTCCATGTTCTTGGAGTTGATGAAGACCTCGAAGGGGCGGCGGTGGCCGTTGATGATGATGTCGTTAATGGTCAGGTAGATTGCGTGCTCGCTATCCGGCCATTTCAGCTTGTAGGTATGGCCTTCCAGGCTCTGCGGACGATCCAGCGGCTCGGACATATAGACCACTTCGGCCCCATTGGCTTCGGTCGCCTGCGGCGCCTCCGCACCCTCGCCCGGCGCCTTCTCGGAGGTCTCTGAAACAGACAGCACAGAGCCGGTCACATCGTTCGGACGATAGGTGGTGCAGCCTTTGCAGCCCTGATCCCAGGCCTGCATGTAGACGTCCTTGAAGTCGTCAAAGGAAATGTCTTCCGGGCAGTTGATGGTCTTGGAGATCGAGGAATCGATCCATTTCTGCGCCGCCGCCTGCATCTTGACGTGGTCCGAGGGGGCCAGTGTCTGGGCGTTGACGAAATAGTCGGGCAGCACGGCCTCGGCACCGAACTTGTCGCGGAACATCTTGACCGCGTAGTCGACCACTTCCTCTTCGGTGCGGGAACCGTCCTTTTGCAGCACCTTGCGGGTATAGGCGTAGGCAAAGACCGGCTCGATCCCCGAGGAGACGTTGCCCGCGTAAAGCGAGATGGTACCGGTGGGTGCGATGGAGGTCAGCAGCGCGTTGCGGATGCCATGGGTGCGGATCGCGTCCCGCACGTCCTCGTCCATGTTCATCATGTTGCCGGAAGCCAGGTATCCCTCGGCATCAAACAGCGGGAAGGCGCCCTTTTCCTTGGCGAGTTCCACCGAGGCCAGGTAAGCGGCGCGCGCGATCGCGTGCAGCCACTGGTCGGTTTGACGCGCCGCCTCGTCAGACCCATAGCGCAGACCGAGCATCAGCAGCGCATCGGCAAGACCGGTGACGCCGAGGCCGATGCGGCGCTTGTTCTGGGCTTCCTGCGCTTGCGCAGGCAGCGGGAATTTCGACACGTCGACCACGTTGTCCATCATCCGCACCGCGGTAGCGACCAGTTCCTTCAGCGCCTCGGGGTCGAGCTCCGCGTTCTTTTCAAACGGGTTCGTCACCAGTCGGGCGAGGTTGATCGAGCCCAGCAGACAGGCGCCATAGGGCGGCAGCGGCTGCTCGCCGCAGGGGTTGGTGGCGGCGATCTGCTCCACATAGTTCAGGTTGTTGGCCTTGTTGATGCGGTCGATGAAGATCACGCCCGGCTCGGCGTAATCATAGGTCGCCTGCATGATCTTGTTCCACAAATCGCGCGCCTGCACCGTGTGATAAACCTTGTCGCCAAAGGTCAGCTCCCAGGGGCCGTCGGCCTTCACCGCTTCCATGAAGGGATCGGTCACCAGCACCGACATGTTGAACATGCGCAGGCGGGCGGGGTCGGATTTGGCGGTGATGAAGGCTTCGATATCGGGGTGGTCGCAGCGCATGGTCGCCATCATCGCGCCGCGACGGCTGCCTGCCGACATGATGGTGCGGCACATGGCGTCCCAGACATCCATGAAGGACAAGGGGCCGGAGGCGTCCGCCGCCACGCCCTTCACATCGGCGCCGCGCGGGCGGATGGTGGAGAAATCATAGCCGATGCCGCCGCCCTGCTGCATGGTCAGCGCGGCCTCTTTCAGCATGTCGAAGATGCCCGCCATGCTGTCCGGCACGGTGCCCATGACAAAGCAGTTGAACAGGGTCACCTGGCGCGCGGTGCCAGCGCCTGCGGTAATGCGCCCGGCGGGCAGGTATTTGAAATCCTCCAGCGCGGCATAGAACTTCTCTTCCCAGACCTCCGGCTCGGCCTCGGCCCGCGCCAGATCCCGCGCGATGCGTCGCCAGCTATCCTCCACGGTAAGGTCGATCGGCGCCCCGTCCGCCTGTTTGAAACGGTATTTCATGTCCCAGATCTGCTCGGCAATGGGGGCGTCGAAGCGGCTCATATGGCGAATCCTTTGGTGGTCGGTTGCAAAAGAGGCGGTCTCATTAGTGACATCCCCATGGACACTCAATGGCGAAGTCATACTTGAGCGAAAGATTAACACAATACCTTGTCGCCATCCACCGTTGAGCTACAATATCCGGTGAAATTCTGGAAGACTCTGGGGGCAACCTGTGGATAAGCACCTGAACCTCGTAAAGCTCTCTGTCGGCTCGGAAAGCGTCGAAAGCCTGATCGACTGGCAGGCGAGCTACGCGCAGCGCTGGGAGGACGGCTTGCCCCGCCATGTCACCCGCATGTGGCCCAAGCGCGAAGCGGAGATTCTCGCGGGCGGTTCGATCTACTGGGTGATCAAGGGGTTGATCCAATGCCGCCAGAGCATCCTGCGCCTCGAGGAGGTCATCGGCGAAGATGAAATCCGCCGCTGCGCCATCGTGCTCGACCCGGAAGTCCATCGCACCCATACCGCCCCGAAACGCCCCTTCCAGGGCTGGCGCTACCTGAAGGCGGAAGACACCCCCCGCGACCTTCCGGACGGCCGCGAGAGCGAAGACCCGCTGCCGACTGAACTCAGCCAGGCTCTGGCGGAGATCGGTGTGATCTGAGGCAATAGGAAGCAGGGACCGCGCGAGCGGCCCCCTTCATCTTTCCCAAAATATCCCGGAGCGCGAGGCAGAGCCTCGCATCCGACCTAGGCTTCGATCTGTGCCAGCAGTGTCTTCAGCGCCGCCTTCTCCGCCGCCGTGCATTTCGCCACCCGACTGCGCCAGAGTGTCGCCTGGCTGCGCAGGACCAGCCCGTCGGACAGGATCTTGAGGTGATTGGCGCGCAGGGTCTCGCCGGTCGAGGTGATATCGGCGATCATCTCCGCGGTCTCGTTCTTCACCGTGCCTTCGGTGGCGCCCTGGCTGTCGACCAGCTGGTAATCGGCCACCCCCGCATCGGTGAGGAACTCGCGGATCAGCCGGTGGTACTTCGTCGCGATCCGCAACCTGTGGCCATGGGTGCGACGGAAGGCGGCGGCGACCGCGTCGAGATCCTCCAGCGTCTCCACGTCGATCCAGAACTGCGGCACCGCGAGGATCAGGTCTGCCTCGCCAAAGCCCATCGGCTCCAGTTCCTCGACCTGCTGTTCCCAGCGCGGCAGTTTCTCATGCACAAGATCGGTCCCGGTCACGCCGAGGTGGATGCGCCCCGCCGCCAGCTCACGCGGGATTTCCCCCGCCGAGAGCAGCACCAGATCGACCCCCTCGACCCCGTCCACCGCACCTGCATATTCGCGGTCCGAGCCACTGCGGGACAGGGTGATGCCACGTTTCGCAAACCAGTCGAAGGTCTTCTCCATCAGCCGCCCCTTGGACGGCACGCCCAGCTTGATGCTCATGCTCGTGCCTCCCCTTCCAGCGTCAGGATCAGATCGGGACGGATGACTCCCCCCACTGCCGGGATCTCGCTGCCCTGCCCCAGCAGCCGGGTCAGCGCATCATAGCGCCCACCCGAGGCCACCGGCGGCAGGTCCGGGCGACGCTCGGCATAGAACCCAAAGACAAACCCGTCGTAATATTCCATCGAAGTGCGCCCGTAGGAGGCTTCGAAATCGAGCCGGTCGACGTCGATCCCCCGTGCCTTCATCGCCGCGGCCCGGGCCTCGAGACGATCAAGCGCAGGCAGGATCGCTGGCAGGTCGACCGCAATGTCATGCATCTGCTCCATGGCGTAGGGCACGGTTTCCCGCACCGCCAGCAGCGCTTCCAGCGCGGCCATTTCATGTTCAGAAATGACCGGCGCTGCCGCGTCCTGACGCAGGGTTTCGACCCGTTCATCAATCTCCGCAGTGCTCCGCTTGCCGATTTCCACCGCAGAGCCCGTCAGCGGCCCGGAGGTCGACAGGAGCTTCTTGCGGCTCTCCGGCATCGCGGTACGTCCTGCAAACCGGTCAAGAAGCGCGCGGAAGCGGCGCGGCCGCCAGATGTGGCGCCGCAACGCGGCCTTGCGCACCTCGGTGGTGTTGAGACCCTCGACCGCCGCCATCAGGATGCCGATATCGCCGGTCGCCACCCGCAGCTCCAGCCCACGCAATTGCAGGTGAAAGAGGGCAAAGACCTCCGCATCCGCCTCGGCAGGATCGTTGCGGTCAAAGACCTCGTAGCCGACCTGCAGGAATTCATTGGCGCGATCAAGATCATGCTCCTGACGGCGAAACACCTGACCGGAGTAGGTATAGCGCGCAGGCTCCGCGCCGCCCTTCATGTGCATCTCGACCACCGGCAGGGTGAAGTCGGGGCGCAGCATCTGCTCGCCCCGGAGCGCATCCGAGGTGACATAGGCGCGTGCCCGGATATCCTCGCCGTAAAGGTCGAGCAACACATCAGCCGATTGCAAAAGGGGCGGGTCGACAACCACGCCTCCCGCGACCTCGAAGCGCTGGCGCAGCAGCGCGGCGCGGGCTTCGATCTGGGACCGGTTGGGCATGTTCACCCCTCCTGACCGGATTGGGTGCCGGACTGGCTGGCAAGGATCTCGCGCACCTTCGCGACCAGATCCCTGCGCGCCACTTCGAACTGGCTCGGGCGTTCCTTCCACTCTTCCAGCGTCGCGCTCTCGGCAATCCTGGCACCGAGGATCAGATCCTTGATCTGCACCACACCGCGCTCTTTTTCCTCGCCGCCTTCGATGATGGCAACCGGTGAGTTGCGCTTGTCCGCGTATTTGAGCTGGTTGCCGAAGTTCTTCGGGTTGCCGAGATAGACTTCTGCCCGGATGCCCGCCGCACGCAGCTCCGCAACCATGGCCTGATAATCCGCCATCCGCTCGCGGTCCATCACCGTGACCACCACCGGGCCGGTCGGGGTCGCGGCCAGACGGCCCTTCTCGCGCAGCGCCGCCAGCAGCCGGTCCACACCGATGGAGACCCCCACCGCGGGCACTTCTTGCCCGGTGAAGCGCTTCACCAGACCATCGTATCGACCACCGCCCGCAACCGAGCCGAACTGGCGCTTGCGGCCCTTCTCGTCGAGGATCTCGAAGGTCAGTTCCGCCTCGAAGACGGGGCCGGTGTAATAGCCAAGCCCGCGGACGATGGAGGGGTCGATCAGGATGCGATCGTCGCCATAACCCGATGCGGCAAACAGCGCGCCCATCAGTTCCAGCTCGTCGATGCCCTCCTGCCCCACCGCGCTGTCGCCGACGGCGGCGCGCAGGTTGGTCATGGTCTCACCCACGGTGGCGCCTTTGGAGGTCAGGAAGGCCAGCACCGGCTCCGCCTGATGATCCGCAAGTCCGACCCCGTCGATATAGGCGCCGGAGGCATCGAGCCGCCCCTTGCCCAGCAGCTCGCGCACGCCGGTGACGCCTAACTTGTCGAACTTGTCGATGGTGCGCAGCACGTCATCGCGCTTGGGGTCGTCCTCGGGCAGGCCCATGGCCTCGAGCACGCCGTTCAGCACCTTGCGGTTGTTGACCCGCACCAGATAGTCGCCGCGCGGGATGCCGACAGTTTCCAGCGTGTCCGAGAGCATCATGCAGATCTCCGCATCCGCCGCCATCGAGGCGGTGCCCACGGTATCGGCGTCACATTGGTAGAACTGGCGATAGCGCCCCGGTCCCGGCTTCTCATTGCGCCAGACCGGCCCCATCGCGTAGCGGCGATAGGGGTTCGGCAGGTCGTTGCGGTGCTGGGCATAGACGCGGGCCAAAGGCGCGGTCAGATCGTAGCGCAGCGCCATCCAGTCGCCGCGCGTGTTGCCCTCGCCATCCTCCTCGGCCTCCTGCCAGGCAAAGACGCCGGCATTGGGGCGGTCGACGTCCGGGAGGAACTTGCCCAGCGCCTCCACCGTCTCCACGGCGGAGGACTCGAGCGCGTCAAAGCCGTAATGATGATAAACCCGCGCAATGGTGGCCAGCATATGGGTACGCTGGGTCACCTCTTCGCCGAAATAGTCACGGAATCCCTTGGGCGTCTCGGCCTTGGGACGGGGCTGTTTCTTGGCTTTGGCCATCGTGGCCTCCTTGCGGGTGGTTTCTCGGTTGAGCGTCTAGCCCAAGGGGCTTTTGTGAGCAAGCTTCCTGGGCCCTCCCCTGCCCCATGGACGCGGCAGGACGACCCCGCTACATCAGCGGCAACACAGGAGCAAAGCCGATGCAACATCTCGAAGAACAGATCGCCCATCTGACCCGGACCGTGGACGAGTTGAACGAGGTCGTCACCGCTCAGGCCAGCGACATCGACGTGCTGAAACGCCGGGTGCAGATGCTGATGGAACGCGAAGCCGCACGCGAGGCCGAAGGATCGGGCGGCATGGTGCTCGGCAATGAGCGCCCGCCTCACTACTGACAGCGCGGCAGGCGACCGGGGATGCGAGGCTCTGCCTCGCGCTCCGGGATATTTGGAAGAAGATGAAGAGGAAGCCGAGCGCCTCCGTTTTTTGGCGCTGAAATATCCTGGGGGACTTGGCCCCAGGGCCAAGGGTGGCAAGGCCCCTGCCCCCAGCGCGGTCCTCAGATTTCCTCGACGTCCATCACGCCTTCAAGGCTCTTCAAGGCGCCCTTGATCTGCGGGTTGATCGGGAAAAGCTGACCGAGGTCCATCTCCACGTCGCCGGGCAGGCTCGGGTCCTGCAGGTAGACATAGATCTCGCCCGGGCTGGCATTGCGCGCCGCCTTCTTGGCATCCTCCAGCACCGTGGCCACCGTCGCCACTGCCAAGGCGCTGTCGAGATAGACCCGGAGGCTGGAGCGCCCCGCATCGGCAATTGCCGAATCCACCGGCCCGGCAGAGCGCATGAGAAGCTTGAGCTGATCGCTCTCCATCGTCGCTTCGGCGGTGATCACCACCTTGGCGCCGGTCTCAAGATACTCGCGGCTCTTTTCCAGCACCTCGGAAAAGATCGTGACCTCATAGGCGCCGGTGGTGTCGGAGAGCTGCGCAAAGGCAAAGCGGTTGCCGCGCGCGGACTTACGCTCCTGCCGGCCTGCCACAACGCCCGCCATCTTGGCCATGAAGGGGCCGCGCTCGGCCTTCATCATGACCTCGTCCAGCGTCATCACGTCCTTGCGTTTCAAGGCGGGCATATAATCGTCAAGCGGATGGCCGGTGAGGTAGAAACCCACCGCCTTGAATTCCTCGCTCAGACGTTCGGCAGGCAGCCAGTCCGGCACCCCGGCCATGCGCGGCTCCGGCAGGTCATCCCCCGCCTCGCCAAAGAGCGACACCTGATTGGAGTTCTTCTGCTCCTGAATGGCGGCGGAATAGGCGACCAGCCCCTCAAGGCTCTCAAACACCCGACGGCGGTTCTTGTCGAGCACGTCAAAGGCGCCCGCCCGCGCCAGCATCTCCAAGGGGCGCTTGCCGACCTTCTTCAAGTCCACCCGGCGGGCAAAGTCGAAGATGTTCACGAAGGGTCGGTCCACGCCGCCCTCGCGCCGTGCGTCAACGATGAGGTTCATCGCCTCGACGCCGACGTTCTTCAACGCGCCCAGCGCATAGATCAGCTCGCCCTTGACCACATCAAAGGTCGCAAGGGATCGGTTGATGTCCGGTGCCACATAGGGCAGCCCGAGACCCTTTTTCACTTCCTCGAAGTAGATCGACAGCTTGTCAGTGAGGTGAATATCGCAGTTCATGACGCCCGCCATGAACTCCACCGGATGGTTCGCCTTCAGCCAGGCGGTCTGGTAAGACACCACCGCATAGGCAGCCGCGTGCGATTTGTTGAACCCGTAGTTGGCAAATTTCTCCAGAAGGTCAAAGACCTCGGAGGCCTTTTTCTTGTCGACGCCATTTTCCGCCGCGCCCTTTTCGAATTTCGGGCGTTCGGCGTCCATCGCCTCCTTGATCTTCTTACCCATGGCGCGGCGCAACAGGTCGGCGCCGCCAAGGCTATAGCCCGCCATGACCTGCGCGATCTGCATCACCTGTTCCTGATAAACGATGATGCCTTGGGTTTCCTCAAGGATATGGTCGATCAAGGGATGGACCGAGGTGATCTCGCGCAGGCCATTCTTGACCTCGCAATAGACCGGGATATTCTCCATCGGGCCAGGGCGATAGAGCGCCACCAGCGCCACGATGTCCTCGATACAGGTCGGCTTCATGCGCTTCAGCGCATCCATCATGCCGGTGGATTCCACCTGGAACACCGCCACCGTCTTGGCCTTGGAATAAAGGTCATAGGTCGGCACGTCATCCAGCGGGATGGCGTTGATCTGGTTCTCGGCTCCGTCAGCGGGATCATAAAGCTGGGTCCCATCGGCGGCGACATGCAGGTCGCGCCCCGATTTGAAGATCAGCTTCATGGCGTTCTCAATCACCGTCAGCGTCTTGAGGCCAAGGAAGTCGAACTTCACCAGACCAGCCTGTTCCACCCATTTCATGTTGAACTGGGTCGCGGGCATGTCCGAGCGCGGATCCTGATAGAGCGGCACCAGCGCATCCAAAGGCCGGTCGCCGATCACCACACCCGCCGCGTGGGTTGAGGCGTTCCGCAACAGCCCCTCGACCTGCTGGCCATAGGTCAGCAAGCGATCCACCACGGGTTCGTTGCGCGCCTCTTCCGCCAGGCGCGGCTCGTCGCGCAGCGCCTGCTCGATCGAGACGGGTTTGACCCCTTCGACCGGGATCATCTTGGACAGGCGATCCACCTGAC
>CAKZRP010000011.1 GCA_937146765.1 uncultured Paracoccaceae bacterium
ATACTTGTTCGTTGTCTTTGTCATGATGCTCCATCCTACTTATGAGTTGGAGCCTCCGGCAAACCCGGCGCGGTTCACCTTATCCGCATTGGCAGAGTCGACCCGACTTGAGGCCGTTTACCTTTTACATGACGGCAAAGAGAATTGCGTCTGTGAACTGATGAAGAGACTCGGCGCCACTCAAAGTTGAATGTCCCGTCATAAGTAGGTCCTGAAGCAGGTCGGTCTCGTAATTGATCGGCGTGAAGTTCAATGGATCCGTTATCGCCTGAAAGACCACCTCCCCAGAGACATCAGCTCGGTTCTGAGCGCGGTAATAGCCGCTCGACGCGCTCAGGAAAAGAACGTAGCAGCCTGGTGGTCAGTGCCCGCCGCTGTGGTCATGCGCATCCCCATGTACACTAACGCCGCCGGTGTGGTCCCGATCGTCGAGGCGCTCTTGGGCAAGGGCGCGGCACTTGGCACCGTGTTCGCCTTCATGATGAGCGTCATCGCTCTGAGCCTGCCTGAAATGATCATCCTGCGGCAGGTCCTGACGCTGCGCCTGATCGCCGTCTTCATCGGTGTCGTGGCGAGCGGCATCCTTGCCGTCGGCTTCCTCTTCAACCTGATCTTTTGAAAGGATCGCTCACATGAAAACCCTCAAAGTCTTTGGCCCCGGCTGCAAACGCTCTGAGACCACCGAAGCCATGGTGAAAGACGCTACTGCGACACTCGGCGTCGATGTCGAAAAGGTCACCGATCCCAAATCCATTGCTATGGCTGGGGTGATGTCCACGCCGGGTATCTCG
Source organism: uncultured Paracoccaceae bacterium (assembly GCA_937146765.1). Classification (GTDB taxonomy): domain Bacteria; phylum Pseudomonadota; class Alphaproteobacteria; order Rhodobacterales; family Rhodobacteraceae; genus Epibacterium. Next base: position 792 of record CAKZRP010000011.1, read on the forward strand.
GTGGATGGCAAGCTGGTGCATGCCGGTGGGTTGCCGGACCCGGACAGGCTTGAGGGGTGGTTGGCTTCTTTAGCCCTGTCAGAACTAGACCTCTTCTGAAGGCTGCTGCTGGCCGCCTTTTTCATTGTCCTGTCACAAAAGTTTCACTTGGCAGTTGTGTTTTATTTTACTATTCCGTGAAATATGAAAAAAGAGATTCCCGACCAACTGTCCACCTTGGGCCACCCGCAGCGACTGGCGATCTTCCGGCTCTTGATGCGTCGCTACCCTGACCGAGTTGCGGCAGGGGAGATCGCCTCTACGCTTGGCGTCAAGGCAAGTACCATGTCCACCTATCTGTCCGCTCTGACGCGGGACGAGTTAGTGGACCAACAGCGGGCGGGCACGTCGCTTCTCTACTCGATCAACATGACTTCGGTGCAACGGCTGTTCGGATACCTGTTCAGAGATTGCTGCCGTGGCCGTCCCGACATCTGCATGCCTTTCAGCACAGGAACCGTCCCCATGATGCCTGACCGCAAGTACAACGTTCTCTTCATCTGCGTGGGCAATTCCGCGCGGTCCATCTTTGCCGAGTCGATCCTGCGCAAGGCGGCGGGCGACCGGTTCAATGCGTACTCGGCCGGGACGCGGCCGGGATCGCAGCTCAACCCGTTTGCCGTGCAGGTCCTGCAGGACAAGGGGCATGACGTTTCGGTTCTGCGTTCCAAGGATGTCTCCGAATTTTCAGGGGCGAACGCGCCGCATTTCGACTTCGTCTTCACGGTCTGTGATCAGGCCGCCAACGAGGAGTGCCCGGCCTGGGAGGGGCAGCCCGTCACCGGACATTGGGGCATGCCCGATCCGGTCAAGGCGACAGGTAACGACGCCCAGAAGGCGCTCGCCTTCCAGAACGCCTATGGCGCACTCAAGCATCGCATCGACCTCTTTACCGCGCTCAATCTCGAAACCCTGAGCCGTATCGCAATCCAGCAATTTGTCGACGACATCGGCCGTACCAGCCCCGAGGCACTCGCATGACCACCTACGCACTGAATGGCCTCGGCCGCATGGGCAAGCTCGCCTTGAAGCCCCTCCTCGAAAGCGGTGCCAAGATCGCCTGGATCAACGACGCAGTCGGCGATCCGGAGATGCACGCGCATCTGCTGGAGTTCGACACGGTCCACGGACGCTGGGATGCCGCATTCTCGCACGACGCGGACAGCGTCACGATCAATGGCACGCGCCTGCCGTTCATCGGCACACGGGCGATTGCCGATCTGCCGCTTGACGGTGTCGATGTGGTGATCGACTGCACCGGCGTCTTCAAGACCGAGGCCAAGATCGCGCCCTACTTCGAGGCGGGCGTGAAAAAGGTCGTGGTCTCCGCCCCGGTGAAGGACGGCAATGCGGCCAACATCGTCTATGGCGTGAACAACGAAACCTACGATCCTGCCGAGCACCGTATCGTCACCGCGGCCTCCTGCACGACGAACTGCCTCGCGCCGGTGGTGAAGGTGGTTCACGAAACCTTCGGCATCAAGCACGGCTCGATCACCACGATCCATGACGTGACCAACACCCAGACCATCGTCGACCGTCCGGCAAAGGACCTGCGTCGGGCGCGGTCTGCGCTGAACTCGCTGATCCCGACGACGACCGGCTCGGCCACCGCGATCACCTTGATTTACCCCGAACTGAAGGGCCGCCTGAACGGCCATGCCGTGCGCGTGCCGCTGCTCAACGCCTCGCTGACCGACTGCGTCTTCGAGCTGGAGCGCGAGGTCACGGCGGAAGAGGTCAACGCCGCATTCGAGGCTGCGGCCAATGGCCCGCTGAAAGGCATCCTCGGCTACGAGACACGTCCCCTTGTCTCGACCGATTACACCAACGATCCGCGCTCCTCGATCATCGACGCGCCCTCGACCATGGTGATCAACGGCACGCAGCTGAAGGTCTACGCCTGGTATGACAACGAATGGGGCTATGCCAACCGGCTGGTCGATGTGGCGCTGATGGTCGGTGCATCGTTGTGAGCAACGCCACCCAAACCAAACCTGAAGGCCTGTCGGCCTACATCGCCGTCACGGCGGCCTATTGGGCCTTCATGCTGACCGATGGCGCGCTCAGGATGCTGGTACTGCTGCATTTCCACACGCTGGGGTTCAGCGCGGTGCAACTGGCCTACCTGTTCATCCTCTACGAAGTGGCGGGGATGATCACTAACCTTGCGGCAGGCTGGATCGCCCTGCGCTTCGGCCTGACCTCGACGCTCTATGCCGGGCTCGGGTTGCAGGTGGTGGCGCTGCTTGCGCTGGCGCAGCTCGATCCGGGCTGGAGCATCGCGGCTTCGGTGGCCTTCGTGATGTGCGTCCAGGGGCTGTCCGGCGTGGCCAAGGATCTCGCCAAGATGTCCTCGAAATCGGCGGTGAAGCTGCTGGCCCCCTCGGGCGATGGCGGACTGTTCCGCTGGGTCGCGGTTCTCACCGGCTCGAAGAACGCCGTGAAGGGTTTGGGCTTCCTGCTCGGTGCCGCGCTTCTGGCGGTGCTTGGCTTCGACTGGGCCGTGCTGGGCATGGCCATCGTCCTCGGGGTGATCCTCGCGGCGGTGGTGCTGTTCATGCCTTCGGGCCTGCCCAAGGGCAAGAAGGGCACCAAGTTTTCCGAGGTCTTCTCGAAATCGGCCAACGTCAACTGGCTGTCGGCGGCGCGGGTGTTCCTGTTCGGGGCGCGCGACGTCTGGTTCGTCGTGGGCATCCCGATCTACTTCTATGCGGTGCTCTCGGACGGCACCGAGGATGGCAACCGCGCGGCCTTCTTCATGATCGGCACCTTCATGGCGGTCTGGGTCATCCTCTACGGCATAGTGCAGGCCAGCGCGCCGAAAATCCTGCGCGCGGCAAGCCGCCCGGAGGGCGCGCTGATCCGTGCCGCCCGCAGCTGGGCGCTTGCGCTGTTTGTCGTGCCAGCCGCGCTGACGGTGGCCGTGGCGCTCTCCCCTGCGCCGCAGACCTGGCTGACGGTGACGCTTGTGGTGGGCCTGCTGGCCTTCGGCGCGCTCTTCGCCGTGAACTCTTCGCTCCATTCCTACCTGATCCTCGCCTTCTCGAAATCGGAGCGGGTCACGATGGATGTGGGCTTTTACTACATGGCCAATGCGGGCGGTCGGCTGATCGGCACGCTTCTTTCCGGCCTGACATACCAGATCGGCGGGTTGACCCTCGTCATGGGCACGGCGGCGGTCATGGTCGTCCTGGCAGCCCTGACCTCGGGTCGCCTGACCGATCAGACGAATGAGGTGACTGCATGAGTATTTTCGAACGCTACCTGACCGTCTGGGTCGGGCTCGCGATGATTGCCGGTGTCCTGATCGGCCAGGGTGCGCCCTGGCTTGTGCAGGCCATTGCCGCGACCGAGATCGCGAGCGTGAACCTTGTCGTGGCCGTGCTGATCTGGGCCATGGTCTATCCGATGATGGTGGGCGTGGATTTCGGCGCGGTCACCGGTGTCGCGCGCCAGCCCAGGGGGCTTTTGGTGACGCTGGTCGTCAACTGGCTGATCAAGCCCTTCACCATGGCGCTTCTGGCCGTGCTGTTCTTTGACCATGTCTTCGCGCCGCTGATTTCTCCCGAAGATGCCGCCCAGTATACGGCGGGGCTGATCCTGCTCGGGGCCGCGCCCTGCACGGCGATGGTCTTCGTCTGGTCGCAGCTGACCAAGGGCGATGCCACCTACACGCTGGTACAGGTCTCGGTGAATGATCTGGTCATGGTGGTGGCCTTCGCGCCGATCGTGGCGCTTCTTTTGGGCGTGACGGAGCTTTCGGTGCCGTGGGAAACGCTGGTGCTGGCCACGGTGCTCTATGTCGTCCTGCCTCTGGCAGCCGGTCTGATCACCCGTCGCAAGCTGGGCTCCAAGGCGGAGATTGACGCGTTTTCGGCGCGTGTGAAGCCGTGGTCCGTGGTCGGGCTGATCGCAACCGTCGCCATCCTCTTCGGCCTTCAGGGGGAAACCATCCTCGCCAAGCCGACGGTGATCCTGCTGATCGCGGTGCCGATCATCATCCAGAGCTACGGCATCTTCGCCTTGGCCTATGGCGCGGCCTTCGCCCTCAAGGTGCCGCACCGGATCGCCGCGCCCTGCGCCCTGATCGGAACATCGAACTTCTTCGAGCTGGCGGTTGCGGTTGCCATCTCGCTCTTTGGCCTGAACTCCGGGGCGGCGCTGGCCACGGTGGTAGGCGTGCTGGTTGAGGTGCCGGTGATGCTGTCGCTCGTGGCTTTTGCCAATCGCACCCGCGCACGCTTTCCTGAGCCTGCGGCATGAGCATCGTCATCCACCACAATCCTGATTGTGGGACCTCCCGCAACGTCTTGGCGATCCTTCGAGCGACCGGCGAGGAGCTGGTCGTCATCGAATACCTGAAGGAAGGCTGGACGCGTCCTCAGCTCCTGGCCCTGTTCGATGCGGCAGGGCTGACCCCGCGCAGCGCCCTGCGGGAAACGAAATCTCCCGCTGAGGCGCTCGGCCTTCTGGAACCGGGTGTCTCTGATGACACGCTCCTGAATGCGATGATCGAACACCCGATCCTGGTGAACCGGCCCATTGTCTGCACGCCCAAAGGGGTGCGCCTGTGCCGCCCGTCTGAAACCGTTCTCGATCTTCTGGACCGGCTGCCGCCCGGACCGCTGTTCAAGGAGGACGGAGAAATGATCCTTGATGAAGAGGGACAACGCCTTGCCTGAAACGCCGAACCTTGATGAGACCTTGCTGCGCCAGCCAGACGCGGACACGCTTTTCCCTGCGACGCGCAGCACTCATGGTCCGCGCATTCTGATGCTTTACGGATCTTTGCGCGAGCGCAGCTTCTCGCGTCTCGCAGCCGAAGAGGCGGCGCGCATTCTCGAACGCCTTGGAGCCGAGATCAGGTTCTTTGACCCCCGTGATCTGCCATTGCCCGACAGCGTCGGGGCCGATCACCCCAAGGTGGCGGAGCTACGCGATCTGGTGCAGTGGTGCGAAGGCATGGTCTGGTCCTCCCCCGAACGCCATGGGGCTATGACCGGTATCATGAAGGCGCAGATCGACTGGATTCCGCTCTCGCTCGGCTCCGTGCGCCCGACGCAGGGCAAGACGCTGGCGGTGATGCAGGTCTCTGGCGGCTCGCAGAGCTTCAATACGGTCAACCAGCTGCGCGTTCTCGGGCGCTGGATGCGCCTGCTGACCATCCCGAACCAGTCCTCGGTTGCCAAGGCGTGGAACGAATTCGATGAGGACGGGCGAATGAAGCCCTCGCCCTATTACGACCGCATCGTCGACGTGATGGAGGAGCTGGTGAAATTCACCCTGCTGACGCGCGACATCCGCGATCATCTGGTCGACCGCTATTCCGAGCGGAAGGAAAGCCATGCCGAACTGTCGGCGCGGGTGAACCTCAAGACGATCTAATTCGACGCCAATGGAAATAGATATTGACGACCGCAAGATTTGGCGCGCATCTATTTCCATGAACATCGAAACAGCTTCCCGCCAACTGGACGCCCTCGGCAACGCGACGCGTCTGCGTATCTACCGGACACTCGTGCGCGCCGGTGAAAGCGGCGCTCCGGTCGGTCGCGTACAGGATTCCCTTGGGCTTCCGGCATCGACCCTGTCGCATCACCTGAAAAAGCTGCTCGATGTCGGTCTGATCCGACAGGAGCGCAGCGGCAACACGCTCCATTGCCACGCCGAATATCCTGCGATGAAGGCGTTGGTGGGCTTCTTGGTGGACGAGTGCTGTGCAGATGAGGACACCGCTGGCCAATGATCCCGCCGCGCACAAAAGTCGTGTCTTCGCTCGGGATCGTCCAGATCTTCGCCTGGGGCAGCAGCTATTACCTGCTGGCACCGCTGGCCGGTGCAATCGCGGAGGATACCGGCTGGGGGCATGCCCTGATTTCTGCTGGGGTATCGGTCGCCTTGCTCATGTCGGGCTTGGCGGCACCGAAAATAGGCCACTGGATCGGCCGGAGCGGTGGCAGAACGACCCTATGCCTCGGGATGGCCCTTATGGCCACTGGCCTGTTCCTTCTCAGCATGGCGCACACCCCATGGGTCTACCTGCTTGGCTGGAGCATCCTCGGTTTAGGAATGGCTGCCGGGCTCTATGACGCCGCCTTCTCCGTCCTTGGGGCCGCCTATGGGCGTGACGCACGATCCGCAATCACGCAACTGACCCTCTGGGGCGGCTTTGCCAGCACCGTGTGCTGGCCGCTTTCCGCATGGCTGGTCGAAAGCATCGGTTGGCGCACAACCTGTCTGGTCTATGCAGGTATCCACATATTCGGAACGCTGCCGTTATGCTGGTGGGCCTTGCCGCGCACCTCCGCCGCATGGGGGTCGAGGCAGCCTGATCGGATCGGGCAACCGCATGTCGCAGCCCGCGCTGTCGACATGCGGTTTTTCTGTATCGCCATTGCAGGTGTAGCACTGACTTTGCTCGCCACGATCTGGTCCATCCACATGGTCACCATTCTGACTGCCGGGGGCTACACCACCGCTGCCGCGATCGCGGTTGGAACCCTGATCGGGCCATCCCAGGTCGGAGCCCGCGTCGTCGAAATGATGGGTGGGGGCCGACATCACCCAATATGGACGATGATCGCGGCGACCATGCTAGTGTTCGCTGGTTTCCTTGGCCTGCACCTAGGATTGCCTGCCGCCGCTGCTCTCGTCGCCTATGGGGCAGGCAATGGCCTCTGGTCGATCGCGCGGGGCGCTCTTCCGCTCGCGCTCTACGGTCCGGCGCGCTATGCTTCTGTAATGGGACGCCTGGCTCGCCCGATGCTGTTGGCTGGCGCTGCCGCCCCGACGCTTGGAGCGTTGCTAATTGACAAGGCTGGTACTCAAACGACGATGGTACTGCTTGCCGCAACTGCCATCCTCCCGTTCTCGATCGCGCTTTTGATCCATTTCGATTTGATGCGGGAGCGGCGCAGCGCAGAGTTACTGTAGCGGGCCAAATGCTTACGCTCGTTCCCCGGATTTTGCAGCTGGGTCCGAAAAAGCTTTGGATAACTTGAACATGTGCCAACAGCGGACGGCCGGTTCGCACTGCAGCCAAGTCACCGTATGCTCGACTCAGTCGGCTTTATCTCGCCGCCGACAAAAAGTCCGCGTGTGCAATGACTTCTGGTTTGCCATTACCGGTTTGTGTTCGGTGCAGCCATGCAGCTCAAGCCTTGATCTTGGTTCGCGCGGAATGTCGGCTTCCAATATTGTCGGGTGATCGGATTGCATCCGCGGTGGAGGTCCGCAACCCGCCTTTCTCGACGCGAATGTCGAATCGACTTCCACAACCACTTGCCTCTTCACTGCCTCAGCCGCTTTGCCCTTTCTGCCATTCGAACCACTTGCGTGCTGGCTATTGCCGCAGCGCCGCGCGCAACTGCGGGTGCCTGAACCACGCCCCGTCCGATAGCCTCGCCAGTTGTCAACGCACCGATCCGCGACCTCTCGTTGACACCGGTCGTGTTTACGAGCCCGCGCATAATTCCTGTCGATCCAGCGACAACGGGGGGCGCGGCAGCAACCATCAGGTTACCCGAGATACCGCGCACGATCAGGGGTGTTGCTGCGACGAAACCCTTCGCCAGAAAGACCATGACGAAGAACGGTACGAGCGCGCCGATGTTGGTTGCCGAGTTTGGGTCACCGAGCTGCGCCAGCAGTGAGTTCGCCATGCCGACCACGGTCGAGAACATGGCGGCGATCACGATTGGATAGAAGGCATAGCTGATCGTCGTCGAGACCCATCTGTGGAAGAAATCCTTGGTCGCGTCGAAGAGCGACAATGCGATCATGATCGGAGCAAGGCCGAGCATGAGGGTCAGCATCATCTTGGCGAATATGAGGACGATGCCGGTCATGAAGCCAAGGAGGCTCAAAAGAATAAGCCCGATGCCGCCTAGGATCGCGCCCGTCATCCAGTTCAGGTTGCTGCCGATGGCATTCAGGTACTGGCTGAATTTTTCGATCAGGATGTCGAATTCGCCGGCAAAGTGTGTGGCTCCGGCTCCTCCGCCGCCAACCGAAGACACCAGTGCGCCAGCGACGTAGTCCAAGCCTCCGATGACTGCGTTTGCTACTGCATTGAAGTTTGCCCAATTGAAGGCGAACAGACCGATAAGGGTCAGCTTGATCAGGTACCAGAAGAAGCTGGCCCCATCCATGCTGCGGAACTGGAATGCCATGTTGATGCAGACGCCGATTAGCGAAAGCGTGACCATCAGCAGGACGATCGTGCCGGTATTGCTTGCCACGGCCCCGAACTGGGACTCAGCCGCATCGACAAGGAACGCGTCTGCCGTTCCGACCATCCAGCTGACGACGCCCATTACCAGTTGCCTTGAGCTTCGCAGATTGTACGCACGCTCGGCTCGAGTTGCTTCCTTACTTCAATCCAGTCGCGGCGAAACGCTGAATGCTCGGCTTGGCTAAGGCCTGCATACCTTTCATGATATTCGCCATCGGAGCTATCCCAAGCGGGAAAGCGGGTTTCACAGCCGCAGTCGCCAGATTCAGCGATCTCCTCCCAGGCTCGAATTTCGTACAACTCCATCAAAGCTGCTGCCTTGTAAGCTTCACGCGGATTGATTTCGTCCATCCAAGTCGGTCGCGCCGGACGATCGTTGCAGATCCGGTATTGTTGAGGCGACATATCCACTGTGAGATCGTTTGAAACCTGAGGCGAAGTCTGCGCCACAAGGGGGCCCGCCAAGGCGGCAAGCATGAGTGCGAGAATTGGTTTTCGCATCTGGGGGGTTCCTTTTTTACTCAGCGGCAACGGAGGGGCTCTTGTTGCCTCTGCCGTCGACCGTGTCGAGGTTCAAATCTGTGGTTTGACCCGGGAGAAAGAACTCGGTGATCCCGCGCGCGCCTTCATGGCGGCCTGCCTGAATGATCACGTCAATCGAGCCCTCAATGTAATCGATCATGTCGGCATAGGTCATCGGCACATCGGTTTTCAGGGCGGCGATGGCGAGGCGGCGAACAGCAAGTTGTGGGGTCTCGGCATGCAGCGTAGTCAGCGATCCACCGTGGCCGGTGTTGATTGCCTCGAGAAACGTCATCGCCTCGCGACCGCGGACTTCGCCTAGGACAATCCGGTCGGGTCGCATGCGAAGAGTTGAGGCCAAGAGCACATCGGCACTGCGGGCATCCGTGTCCCGGTCCGCGATCAACGTCACGGCATTGGGCTGCTCGGGGCGCAGCTCGACCGCCTCCTCGATGGTGATGATCCGCTCTTCGGACGGAATCAGCGAAAGGATCTTGCGCGCCGCGACCGTCTTGCCGGTCGATGTACCGCCCGAAACGATCATGTTGAGCTTGTTCTCGACGCAAAACCGTAGCGCGGCGTCGATGTCGCCGGACCTCACCACATCGCGCAGCGCGGCGTTCCGTTCCCGGCGCAGACCCTCAAGGCTGCGTTCCTTGCCGAAAAGGAATCCGAGTTTGACCTTCTCAAGCGGCAGGGAGGAGAAGAACCTAAGAGAAATCGAGAAACCGCCCTCGACTGCCGGCGGCTGGATCACCTGCGCGCGGATCGGGCGATCACGATATAGGATCGAGACCGAGACGATAGGCTTCTTGGTGCTGAGCGTGGTCGAGGCGGCGGAGGCGATCTGGTTGCCGAGGTCCTTGATCTCGGTCTGGCTCAGCGGGCCGCCCAGACCTCGCATGAAGTGATCGCCCTGGAATTCGCCCCAGACTTGTCCGTCGGGATTGATGCAGATCTCGATCGTGTCGTCGCGCAGGACCTCGGGGCCAAAACGGTCGAGCGACGCTTCCAGATAACTTGCAGCCATGTCAGAAAATCTCGAGGTCACGATCGACCATGACCGTGATCCGTGTACCCTGATCGACATGTATCACTGGCCGGATCGCCAGATAGTCCTGCATCACGCTTTGCGTGCTATTGCGCAGGTCGGTGCCGACATCACTCGCAACATCGGCCGCCGCCTCGCTGTCGATTTGACCCGCTGCAGCCGCAGGCAAGGCGCCGATCAAGGAGATCAGCGCGGCGGAGCCGAAGCGTTGCGCGAAACGGGTGTCGACAAACCCGGTGGTGCCAGTACGGCCGAGTTCGTCTCCACCGAAGGCGCTGATCTGCACGGTCTGATTGTCGGGCAAGATGATCCGGTCCCATGCCACCATGACGCGCGATTGGGCGAGTGCGACATCGGAGCGGTAGCGCCCGATCAGCCGCGCGCCGCGCGGGATCAGGATACGCGTTCCATCGAAAGAATGGACGTCTTCCGAGACGATGGCGCGGATCGCGCCGGGCAGTGTGCTGTCGAGGGCCGTC
>CAKZRP010000012.1 GCA_937146765.1 uncultured Paracoccaceae bacterium
CTCGACGTCAACCTCGATCAGGCCACCCGGGACGCGATGCTGCAACAGCTCAACGCCGAACGCGCCCGCCGCGCCCATGTGACCGAGGCCGAAGGCAAGAAACGCGCCGTCGAACTGGCCGCCGATGCCGAGCTTTATGCCGCCGAGCAGACCGCCAAGGCCCGCCGGATCCAGGCCGAGGCCGAAGCCTTCGCCACAGAGGTGGTGGCCAGGGCCATCGCCGAGAACGGGCTGGCGGCGGCGCAATATCAGGTGGCGCTGAAACAGGTGGAGGCGCTCAATGCGCTTGGCAACGGCTCCGGCAAACAGACGATCATCGTGCCGGCACAGGCGATCGAGGCCTTTGCCGATGCCTTCAAGATGCTGAAGGGCAAGCCATGAGCGCGCTCTGGACCCTGTGGTGGGTCTGGGGGGCGCTGGCGCTGGTTCTGGCCATCGTCGAGGTACTGCTCCCCGGTTTCATCTTCCTCGGCTTTGCCCTCGGGGCGGCGGGGGTTTCGCTCCTGCTGCTGCTGGCCCTGCCCCTGAGCCTGCCGCTGGCGCTCCTGATCTTTGCCGGCCTGTCGCTGATCGCCTGGCTGGGCCTGCGGCGCGCCTTTGCGCTGCCGCGGGGCCAGGTGAAGACCTTCGACAGCGATATCAACGACGGCTGAGGGGGTGCGCCCGCCCCGCATCCGGGGCGGGCCTCACCTGGCCGCGTTACCAGGCCAGGTCCTCCACATAGGCCTTGCTGTTGATATGCTTGGCCTGTTTCTCCACGAACTTCAGTTCCGCCCGGGCCTCGACCCCCAGCGCCTTCAGCTTGCGGTCCAGCTTGGCGAGGCCGCTCAGGCAGCCATTGGCGGCCAGCGCCGCCTCGCGCGATTGCAGCATGTAGATCGCCATCTCGGTGGAGAACACCGAGGCCAGCCCCGAGGAGAGAATGGCGCCGAAGTCCTTTTCCAGCAGTTTGAACACATCCCGCGTCAGCGTCAGGTCCTTCTGCCGCTTGGCAAGGTCGGCACGGGTCTTGTCGATCCGCTTGATCATCGCCGAGAGGCTCATCACGTAGAGGCCGACATGCAGCTGCAGCGCCTCATGCGCCTTGGCCACGTCCTTCTGCGCCGCCGGCGACTTCGCGGCCTTCTTCTTGGCGGCGATGATCTTCTGCTCCAGCCCGGCAATATCGTCGGGCGGCAATCCGGCCTTGGCGGCATTGCTCTGGTCGAGCTGCTTCTGATAGGCCTTCAGCGCCTTGGTGAACTTCTCGAACCAGGGCTTCTTGTGCACCGACAGCTGCTTGTCGATCTTCTCCGCCGCCTTCTTGCCGCGGCTCTCTGCGGCGGCCTTGCCGATCCCTTCCAGGGTCTTGATATCCTTGATCCATTGCGGGGTGGCCACGTCGACGGCAATCCAGCCCAGGGTCTGGGCGGTTGACTCCTTACTCATTAAAAAATCTCCTGATCGTTAAACACCGCGATCACAGCGCGCGCGCCGCGCCCTGTCACGGGGAAAATTCCGCCATGTCTGGACGCTTGCGCGCACATTCCCTATATAATCCGTCAGATACCCTGACCGAGAGCCTTCATGACCAACGCATCCGAACCGCTTGAAGGGGCCCCGCTGATCGCCCCCTCCTCCGTGTCCCATCCGCTCTACGAGCCGGTGGTCGATGCCTGCCGCACCGTCTACGACCCGGAAATCCCGGTCAACATCTACGAGCTGGGACTGATCTACACGATTGATATCTCAGAAGAAAACGACGTCAAAGTGACCATGACCCTGACCGCGCCGGGCTGCCCGGTGGCAGGCGACATGCCGGGCTGGCTGATCGACGCCATCTCCCCCGTCGACGGGGTCAAGAGCGTCGATGTCGCCCTCACCTGGGAGCCGCCCTGGGGCATGGACATGATGTCGGACGAAGCCCGTCTCGAACTCGGATTCATGTAATGGAAACCTGCCTCTGCTGATCTGAGGCGGACAAAGGCCCCGGGCGCGCCCCTTGATGGGGCCCGCCCGCCGCCTTAGGTTAGAAGCGTAGTGAAACGGAGCCCCCCATGTTCGGCATTCCCGGCAAACAAGCGGTCACCATGACCCCGCGCGCAGCCAGCCAGATCTCCCGTCTGATGCAGAAGGCAGGCCACGCCGGCCTGCGCATTGGCATCAAGAAGGGCGGCTGTGCCGGCATGGAATACACCATGGAATACGTGGATGCCGCCGACCCCAATGACGAGGTGGTGGAACAGGATGGCGCCCGGGTGCTGATCGCGCCGATGGCGCAGATGTTCCTCTTCGGCACCGAGATCGATTACGAGACCACGCTGCTCGACTCGAGCTTCAAGTTCAACAACCCCAATGTGGCCGAGGCCTGCGGCTGCGGCGAGTCGATCTCCTTCAAGGTCGGCGACTGACACCATCCCCGCACTCCGGGACCGGGGCGGCCTTTTGGGTCGCCCTTTTGCATTCCAGCAGGGTGCGGACCTCGGCGTGATTGCCCGCAGGCCTTGCCGGTGCTACCACCACCCCATCAGGGATTTACCGGAAAGGGAGCGGCATGGCGCGCAAACTCGCAGCAGGCAATTGGAAGATGAACGGCACCGGCGCAAGCCTTGGCGCGTTGGAGACGCTCGGCCAGGGTGCCCTGCCCGCGGGCGTCGAGGTGCTGATCTGCCCCCCCGCCACCCTCCTGTCGCGCGCCGCCGCCCTGGCGGGAACGGTCGCCATCGGCGGCCAGGACTGCCACCCGCGCGCCTCGGGCGCCCATACCGGTGACATCAGCGCCGAGATGCTGAAGGACGCGGGCGCCTCCCATGTGATCCTCGGCCATTCCGAACGCCGCGCCGACCATGGCGAAAGCGACGAGATGGTGCGCGCGAAATGCCTCGCCGCCCATGCGGCGGGCCTCACCGCAGTGGTCTGCATTGGCGAGACCCTGGAAGAGCGCGAGTCCGGCGCCACCCTGCAGGTGGTGGGCATGCAGCTTGCAGGCTCGCTTCCCGATGGCACCAGTGGCGACAATACCGTTGTGGCCTATGAGCCGGTCTGGGCCATCGGCACCGGCAAGGTGCCGACGCTAGAGCAGATCGGCGAAGTGCACGATTCCCTGCGTGCCGCCCTCCTGCAACGCTTTGGCGAGGCGGGCAATGACATCGCCCTGCTCTACGGAGGGTCGGTCAAACCGACCAATGCGGCGGAGATTTTCGCAGTCCATAACGTCGACGGCGCGCTGGTCGGCGGCGCCAGCCTCAAGGCGGAGGATTTCTCCCCCATCATCGCCGCACTCGCAGCAAGCTAAGACAAGCGCCTCTCGGCGCTGCCTCCAGCGGGGATATTTTAAGGAAGATGAAGGCACGCCCTCAACTTCATCTTCTGGGTCCAAATATCCTGGGGTGAATGCGCGCAGCGCAGAGGGGCAAAGCCCCTGACACAAACCATAAAGCAAAGCGCCCGGGGAGATCTCTCCCCGGGCGCTTTTCCATTTGGCAAACGCTCACAGCGCTATTTGGTGATGATCTCCGGCCCCATGATGGAATTCGGCAGATAGGTCGAAATCCAGGGGATATAGGTCACCATGATCAGGAAGACGAAGAGCACCGCGAGGAAGGGAAGCGCTGCCCGCACCACCGCCATCATCGGCATGCCCGCAACCCCCGAGGTCACGAAGAGGTTGAGGCCCACCGGCGGGGTGATCATACCGATCTCCATGTTCACCACCATGATGATGCCAAGGTGAATGGGGTCAATGCCCAGCTCGATGGCAATCGGGAAGACCAGCGGCGCCACGATCACCAGAAGGCCGGAAGGCTCCATGAACTGGCCCCCGATCAAGAGGATCACGTTCACCACGATCAGGAACACCACCGGACCGAAGCCCGCCGAGAGCATGGCGCTGGCGATTGCCTGCGGGATCTGCTCGTCGGTCAGCACATGCTTCAGGATCAGCGCATTGGCGATGATGAACATCAGCGTGATGGTCAGCTTGCCGGCCTCGAACAGCGTGTCGCGGGTGTCCTTGTGGAAGAAGGCGGTGACCAGCGCCTGCGGCTTTTGCAGCAGGGTCTTGTTGCGCCCCCCGTCCTCGGCCTTCAGCGGGCCCATGTCACGGTAGACGAAGACCGCCACGAAGAAGGCATAGACCGAGGCCACGGCCGCCGCTTCGGTGGGGGTGAAGATGGCTCCGGTGACGCCGGGGATGCCATAGATCCCGATCATGATGATGACGATCAGCATCAGCCCCCAGAAGGCCTCGGCAAAGCTGCTGCCGATCTCGCCCCAGCCCTTCCATTCGCCCTTGGGCATGCCGCGGATACCGGCCATGACGTAGATGGTGATCATCAGCATCACCCCCGCCATCAGCCCCGGGATCACCCCGGCAAGGAACATCCGCCCGACCGAGACATCGGTCGCGGAGGCATAGACCACCATCACGATGGAGGGCGGGATCAGGATGCCGAGGGTGCCCGCATTGGCAATGACGCCGGCGGCAAATTCCTTGGTGTAGCCCGCCTGACGCATCGCCGCGATCACGATGGAGCCGATGGCGACCACGGTGGCGGGCGAGGACCCCGAGAGGGCGGCAAAAAGCATACAGGCAAAGACGCCCGCAATCGCCAGGCCGCCGCGCAGGTGGCCGACGCAGGCGATGGAGAAGCGGATGATCCGCTTCGCCACCCCGCCCGTCGACATGAACGAAGACGCCAGGATGAAGAAGGGGATCGCCAGCAGGGTGTAATGCCCCGCCATGGCCTGGAACAGCGTCTGCGCGATGGAGGCCAGCGAGGTGTCGCTCAGCACCAAGAGGAAGATGATCGAGGAGAAGCCCAGCGAGACCGCGATCGGCACCCCGATCAGCATCAGCCCCACGACCATGATAAAGAGGATCAAGACGTCCATTGAGTTAGTCCTCGGCGTTCAGATGGCGCACGTCTTCGACGGCGTCTTCGGCCTCGTGGCTGACGATCAGGCTGTCGCTTTCGCCGCGCAGGATGGCCATGAAGGCCTGCACGAAGCGAAACAGCAGAAGCGCCATGCCAAAAGGCAGGATGAAATAGGGAATGAAGCGCGGCAGTTTCTCGTAATGCTCGCCCTCGTTCATGATCGGCTCGATGAAGCGCAGCCATTCCGGGAAGCGGATGTCCACTACCTCGTACCAGCCGCGATAGGAGGTGAGTTTCATCTCCTCAAAGCCGGTGGGGAACCAGCGCCCCGTGGTCTGCGGCAGGTTGGCGAAATTGGCCCAGTAATCCCAGGCGCCCTTCATCAGCAGCGCCGCATAGGCAAGGCAGATCACCCCGGCGGCCACCGCGATCTTGCGGCGGGTGGCGGAGGGCAGCAGGTTGGTCACCGCATCCACCCCGAGATGGGCGGTCACCTTCACCGCGTAGCTGACCCCGAACAGGACCAGCCAGGCAAAGAGGAAGGTCACCGCCTCCAAGCCCCAGATCAGGCCGGTGGAGAAGATGTAGCGCAACACGACGTTGACGAAGGTGATGAGGGTCATCGCCCCGAGGATCACCGCGATTGCGGTCTCCTCCAGGTCGTTGACCAGTCGGCCCAGTCCGGAGGCGGGCACGTATTTCGAAGACATGGCAATATCCTCCTGCCCCGGCCTCCCCTTCAGGGGGCAACGCCGGGTTTCAAAAGGCCCGGTTCCACGAAATGGGAACCGGGCCGGTTCAGGTTTTGGAGAGTGAGATGCGCCCGTCGCCGGGCGCGGGGATCAGAGACCCGCGTTGATCGCCTGGGCGGCGTCAATGTTGTCCTGACCAACGTCGTCGCGGAACTGGTCCCAGACCGGTTTCATCGCATCGAGCCAGGCCTGACGCTGCTCGGGGGTCAGTTCGCGGATCACGCCACCGGCGTCCAGAACCGCCTGACGGGCCTGCATGTCGACCTCACCCACAGCGGCGTTGCGCTCGGTGGTGACTTCGTTGAGGATGGTGCCGAGCTGGGTGCGGATATCCTCGGGCAGGCTCTCCCACCATTCGGTCGAGGTCACGACGAGATAGTCGAGGGCGCCGTGGTTGGTCTCGGTGGTGCCGTCCTGCACCTCGAAGAACTTCTGGCCGTAGACGTTGGACCAGGTGTTTTCCTGACCGTCGACAACGCCGGTCTGCAGCGCGCCGTAGACTTCGGAGAAGGCCATCGGCTGCGGGCTGGCGCCGAGCGCTTCGAACTGCGCTTTCAGCACGTCGGAGGGCTGCACGCGGAACTTCAGGCCCTTGGCGTCCTCGGGCATGATGAGCGGCTTGTTGGCCGACATCTGTTTCATGCCATTGTGCCAGAACTCGAGCCCCAGAACGCCGCGACGGGCCATCGAGGTCTTCATCGCCTGACCGGCCTCGGAGGCCTGGAAGGCATCAACCGCTTCGACGCTCTTGAACATGAAGGGCAGGTCGTAGATGCGGAACTGCTTGGTGAACTGCTCGAATTTCGACAGCGAGGGCGCGGCCATCTGCACGTCGCCCTGCAGCATTGCCTCCAGCACCTTGTCGTCATCATAGAGGGTGGAGTTCGGATAGACCTCGACACAGGCCTTGCCGTTCATCTCTTCGTTCACGCGGGTTTGGAACAGCGAGGCAGCGATGCCCTTGGGGTGCTTGTCGGTATTGGTGACATGGCTGAACTTGATGACGATTTCGCCGTCGTCGCAGCCTTCGGCAGACGCGGCGCCTGCAGTCACGGTCAGTGCCAGCGCGGTGGCGGCAGCAGTCAGGAACTTCATGGTGATCCTCCCAGATCCTTTGGTGTCCTCCAACCCGAAGCAGCAAGGCCCCGAGCTTGGGTCACAGAATTGAGACAAGCAAAGAATCGCTCAAGCGATGATTCGACCGCAGGCGAAAAAACATGGATTTCTGTTTTATTCCATGGAGGTAGGGGGATGACTCAGCAGGTATTGCAGGGCGCGACCGGGGGGTTGTGCGAAATCCCACACAGGGCGGATATGCCCCTGTGCGAAAAACCGCACAACTGTTAGCGCCGATAGTCCTCGGGGCGAATCCCATAGCGGGCGAGCTTGTCATAGAAGGTCTTGCGCGGCAGTTTCAGCGCCTCGGCCGCCGCAGCTGCCTTGCCGTTCTGCCGCCCGAGGGCGGCGATCAGGAGCGAGCGCTCCACCTGCGCCATCTGTTCGGCCAGACCGAGATCGGCGGCCTCGGTGATGTCCTCCGGCATGCCAAGGACAAAGCGCATCGCCGCCGACATCAGCGAGCGGGCATTGCCCGGCCAGTCCTGCGCCATCAGCGCCGCCAGCATCTCCGGGCTGATCTCCGGCGCCTCGATCCCGGCCTGTTCGGCGGCCTGGCTGACGTAATGGCGAAACAGCACCGGAATGTCGTCGCGCCGCTCTGCCAGCGCGGGGATCCGCACCCGCATCACGTCGAGCCGGTAATAGAGGTCAGCGTTGAATTTTCCCGCCGCAACAAGCGCGGCCAGATCCGCCGCCGATCCGCCGATGATGCGGGCGCTGGTGCCCTGCTCCAACCGCTCCAGCACCGCGAACTGGGTCTCGGTGGGCATGGCCGAAACCTCGTCGAGAAACAGCGAGCCGCCTTCGGCGCTCTTGCAGAGCGTCTCGAAGATCTGCGGTGTGAGGCCGGCGCAGGGGCATTTCACAAAGGGCCCCTGCCCGCGCCGCGACATCAGATGCACCACCTCGGCGACCTTGGATATGCCGCTGCCCGGCGGGCCCGAGACCAGCACCTCGGCCCCGGTCGGGGCGACCGAGCGCACCCGGGCGCGCAGCTCGTTGGATTGCGGCGAGGAGCCGAAGAGCATCCGCGCCGCCGGGTCGCCCCGTTCCAGCTGGCTTTTCAGGCGGCGGTTCTCCAGCACCAGCGCGCGGGTCCTGAGCGCCCGTTCCAGCACCGCCAGCAGGGTTGCGGCATCGCAGGGTTTTTCAAGGAAATCAAAGGCCCCCTGCGACATCGCCTTGACCGCCATCGGGATGTCGCCCTCGCCGGTCAGAAGCACCACCGGCAGTTCCGCGTCCACCTTCTGGGCATAGTCCAAAAGGTGGAACCCGTCCCGCCCCGGCATCCGCATGTCCGACAGGATCACGCCGGGGAACTCCGGGGTGATATGGTCCTTGGCCGCCACAAAGGAGCCGGCGGTGACCGCGTCGAGATCGCCCAGCTCCAGCGTCTGGGCCAGCGCCTCGCGCACGGCGGCATCGTCATCGACCAGCAGAACCTTGCGGGGGGCGATCATGCGGCGTCTTCCTCTTTCCAGTAGTCCAGTTCGACGGTGAACAGGGCGCCGCGGTCGGTATTGGTGCCGCGGATATTGCCGCCGAAGCTTTGCACCAGTCCGTAGGAAATGGACAGCCCCAGCCCCATGCCCTCGGAGCTGCCGACGGCCTTGGTGGAATAGAAGGGTTCAAAGACCTTTTCGGGCTGTTTGAGGCCGGGGCCGATGTCTTGCACCGTCACCCGGAGCCGCTGTCCGGGTTCGATCGCAATGCGGATCTCGCGCTCGGCCTGCGCCATCATCGCGTCCACCGCGTTGTTGATGAGGTTCACAAAGACCTGCGTCAGCCGCACCTCGCCGCCGCGTGCCCAGACCGGGCCGCTGGCAGGGCTCTGCCAGTCGAGGCGCACGTGATGCTCGTGCAGGCGGGTTTCGGTCAGCTCCACCGCGGTGGTGATGACGGCGGCGAGGTCGACCCGGCCCACCGGCTCGCTTTCATTGCGGGCAAAGGCGCGCAGGTTCTTGATGATCCGCGCCATGCGGGCGGCCATCTGGGCGATGCGGGTCAGGTTCTCGCCCGCGCGCTCCGCCTTGCCACGTTCGAGGAAAGCCTGACCGTTCTCGGCATATTGCTGGATCGCCATCAGGGGCTGATTGAGCTCGTGGCTGATGCCCGCCGACATCTGCCCCAGCGCCGAGAGCTTGTCGGCCTGCACCAGTTCCGCCTGTGCCTGTTTCAGCGCCGCCTCCGCCTCCTCGCGCTCGCGCACCTCGCGGCGCAGGTGCTGGTTCGCCTCCGAGAGCGCCCGGGTGCGCGTCTCCACCCGCACCTCCAGCGCCGCATTGGCCTCGGCAAGGGTGCGGCGGCGTTCGGCGGCGAGGACCAGCAACATGCCGAAGGCAAGGCAGACCGCCGCCATCGCCATCACCTGCAAGGCGGCGATCCGCCGGGCCGGGGTGACATCGACTAGGATCTCGCCCTGCATCCCGATCGCCGGCAGGTCGATGCTGAGATGCAGCGCATCCTTGGGCAGATAGGGGCTCCAGCCCAATTGCCAGATCTCATGGCCGCCGATCATCCGCACCGTCAGCGGCAGCGGCGTGCCATCGGCGGGCACCAGACCGGGGCGCGCGCTGTCGCGGGTCCAGAACAGCAGCTCGGTGCGGTTGGACATGAAGACGCTGCCATCGCCGATGGTGAAATAGACCGCCGGCAGCGAGCCGCGCCAGGTCTGCTCCACCCCTTCGATATCGACCACGATCACCAGCGCCCCGCGCACCCGCCCATCGGGGCCAAAGTCCGGCGCGGCAAAGAAATAGGCGCGCCGCCCGCTCTCGGTCAGAACCATCGGCTCTGCCCCGAGCGCCCCCTGCAGGGCGCGGCGGAAATAGCCGCTGGCGGCCACCTCCGCGCCCGCCACCCCCTCGGCCGCCGCCAGCACCCGGCCGGTGGCATCGGCATAAAAGAGATCCGCCGCCCCGGTCTTGTCCGCCACCTTGCGCAAGAGAGCGGTGGCCAGCTGCCGCCCGGCGCTGTTGTCGAGGGTCTTGAAGACCGGGTGATCCACCATCAGCACCGCCTGTTCGCGGTAGTTCTGCAACTGGGTGCTGACCCGGTCCGAGGCCAGCGCCAGATCGGAGGCGCTGCGTTCGGAGAGCGCGGTCAGGGCCTGGCGGTACCCAGAGGACCAGACCGCCGCCGAGAGCACCAGAACGGAGAGGATCACGCCGAGGATCAGCGCCAGACGCGGGTGACGGGTTTCAAGCATGGCGGGGCGCTTTCGGAGCTTTGCGGGCAAACATGCGGGCACCCTAGCAAAGCCCCCCTTGCCAAGACCAGAGAGAGCGGCAAGAACCTGATCCATGACCACCGTGATCCAATCCCCGACCGAACCGGGTTTCGTGCAGAACCCCTATCCGTTCTACGACAGGGTGCGCGCCGAGGCGAAGCTGGCCTATTGGCAGGACTATGGCATGATGGCGGCCTTCAGCCATGACGCGGTGCATCTTCTGCTGCGCGACCGCCGCTTTGGCCGCGAAGTGCCCGCCGAGATGGCCTCCGAGGGGCCGGCGCATCTGGCGCCCTTCCTGCAGGTGGAGGCGCATTCGCTGCTGGATGCAGAGCCGCCGCGCCACACCCGCCTGCGCAAATTGGTGCTGCGCGCCTTCACCAGCCGCGAGATCAAGGCGCTG
Source organism: uncultured Paracoccaceae bacterium (assembly GCA_937146765.1). Lineage (GTDB taxonomy): Bacteria > Pseudomonadota > Alphaproteobacteria > Rhodobacterales > Rhodobacteraceae > Epibacterium. The sequence goes on from CAKZRP010000012.1 coordinate 10,360, forward strand.
GCGCCGGGGCTGGAGAGCCTCTGCCATCAGCTGATCGACGCCTTTCCCGCGGACGCGCCCTTTGACCTTCTGACCGCCTATTGCACCCAGGTGCCGGTGGTGGCGATCTGCCGCCTTCTGGGCGTGCCCGAGGCGATGGCGCCGCAGCTTCTGGACTGGTCGCACAAGATGGTGGCGATGTATCAGGCCTCAAAGACAATCGAAACCGAACATGCCGCCGCCCGCGCCAGCGCCGAGTTCATCGCCTTTCTCACCGATTATGTGGATGCGCGCCGCAAGAGCCCGGGCGAGGATCTGATCACCCGCCTGATCGAGGCCGAGGAAGAGGGCGAGAGCCTTTCCACCGACGAGCTGATAGGCACCTGCATCCTGCTTCTCAATGCCGGGCATGAGGCCACCGTGCATTCGCTCGGCAATGGGGTGAAGACCATGCTGGAACAGGGCTGGGACAAGGGCTGGCTGGCGCCCGAGGGTCTCAGCGGGCTGGTGGAGGAGATCCTGCGCCATGACCCGCCGCTGCATATGTTCACCCGCTATGCCTACGAGGAGGTTGAGGTCTTCGGCCACAGATTCCAGCGCGGCGATCAGGTGGCCTTGATGCTGGCGGCCGCCAATCGCGACCCGGAGGCGCTGGAGCGGGCGGATCAGTTTGATCCCAGCCGCCCGCCGAAGGTGAACAAGAGCTTTGGCGGGGGGCTGCATTTCTGCGTCGGCGCGCCCCTCGCGCGGCTGGAGATGGAGATCGCCCTGCCGATCCTGTTCGACCGCTGCCCGGATCTCAGGCTGGCGACGGATCCGGTCTATTCCAATACCTATCACTTCCACGGGCTGACCCGGCTGCTGGTGACCCGGGGCTGAGGCCGCCCGCTCAGGCAGGCAGCAGGGCCTGTGCCGCCGCGCAGGGGCCCGCCAGCAGCCAGTCGCGAAAGGCGGCCACCTTGGGGTCGTGCCATTTCTCCGCCTCCCCGATCAGCGCATAGGCCCCCTCCGGGGTGCCGCAGCTCATCTGCGGGAAGGGCAGCACCAGATCGCCGCGCGCCAGCTCCTCGGCGCAGAGCACCAGATCCGCCATCACCACCCCGGCCCCCATCACCGCCGCACGGGTGGCCATGTCGAGGTTGGGAAAGATCTCGCCCCGCGTGACATCGAGCTGGCGCAGGCCGAAATGCCGCGCCCAGGTCGCCCAGTCGCTCTGCCGCGGGCTTTCGTGCAGCAGCCGCAGCTGCGCCAGCGCCTCCGGCCCGGCCTCCAGACGCGGCAGCAGTGCCGGCGCACAGGCCGGGGCCAGCCGCATGTCAAACAGCGGCAGCACCGTGATGGTCTCCGCGCGCGCAAGGCGGCTGTTCTGCAGCGAAATCCCCAGATCAAAATCCGCCGCCGCAAAGCCCGAGTTGCTGTAGAAATCCGTGGTCAGCCGCAGGCTGATCTCCGGATAGGCGGCGCGAAAGGCCTCCAGCTGCGGCAGCAGCCAGCGGATCGACAGGGTGGGCGGGCAGATCACCCGCAGCTCGGCGGCATCCGCCGCGATCTGCTCCACCTGCCGCATCATCATCTGAAAGGCCTCGGACAGGACCGGCTGCAGCTGCCGCCCGGCGGTGGTCAGGGCCACCCCGCGCACATGGCGGTGAAACAGCGCCACCCCGAGGTGGTCTTCGAGCAGCTTGACCTGACGGCTGATCGCGCCCCGGGTCACACAGAGTTCCTCCGCCGCCAGGATGAAGCCCTGGTGGCGGGCGGCAGCCTCGAAGGCGCGCAGGGCATTGAGCGGCGGCAGGCGCATCTCGGCTCCATGGATTAGTTTTCCTGATCCAATAATGGAATTTAACTGGTTTGCGCGCAAGCCCCCCGCGACCCTATTGCTGTCGCGAGCCCATACGATCACCGAGGAGGATGGACCATGGAAACGACCTGTGACAGCCCGAGCCCGCGCCGGGGGCGCAGCCGGACCCGGCCGCTCTCCGGCTGGATCGTGCCCCTGCGGGCGCTGGTCAGAGTATTGAGAAAACCTGCGCCTGCCAGCGCATCGGGGAAGCTGCGGATCCCGATGCGGGACCTGCAGAGGCTGGCGGAGACTTCGCCGCATCTTCTGGCCGATATCGGCCTGACGCCCCCGCCCCCCGAGGCGCATTCCTCCCCCTGGGATCTGCCGCAGGGGCGCGACCTGGTGCTGCGCTCGCCGCTCTGACGCCCTAAGGCCCGCGCCGCGCCCCTGCGGGGATGCGGCCTCAATCGACCCGGATCTGGTCCAGCGGCAGATGGGTGGTCGACTTGATCTCCTCCATCGACAGGAGCGCGGTGACATTGTGCACCCGCACCTCGGAGATCAGCGCCTGGTAGAATTTGTCATAGGCGCGCGCATTCTTCACCCGCACCTTCAGGATGTAATCGATATCCCCCGCCAGACGGTGCGCCTCTTGCACCTCGGGCCGCTCGCGCAGCGCCTTCAAAAACTTCGCCTGCCAGCTGGCCTCATGCTCGGAGGTGCGGATCAACACAAAGAAACAAGCCTCGAATCCAAGGGCCTCCGCATCGAGGATCATGGTCTGGTTGCCGATCACCCCGGCCTCGCGCAATTTGCGGATCCGATTCCAGACCGGGGTCTTGGAACTGCCCACCTGCTTGGCGATTTCATCCAGCGATTGCCCCGCATCGCGTTGCAGTTCCGCCAGAATTTTCCGGTCCGTGGCGTCGATCCGCACTGTCATTCCAAAATTCTCCAATCGATGGGACATGCGGACCTCCGCCCAAACCTCGGCGGGACACGTGTCCTTATTTCCCAGCCCATATAGCGCTCAGGCAGGAATATTTCCTATATCTACACTCAAGTCAAACGCCACAGCCATCGCCAGCCAAGGACAAATCAGATGCCCCGCGATACGCTCGATCCTCACCTGACCGCCCTGCCCGTTGCCGGAGCCGTGGCTGTGATGTGTCCCGGCGTAGTGGCCTTTGCAGGCTCCGGCCCCGGTGATGTGGATCTTCTGACCCTCAAAGTGCTGAAAGCCCTGCAAGAAGCCGATGTGATCCTCTACGACCGCTTGGTCAGTGACGAGATCATGGCGCTGGCCCACGCGGACGCGGTGCTTGAAGACGTCGGCAAAGAAGGCTTTGGCCCCTCCATGGCGCAGGACGAGATCTGCGCCCGGCTGGTCTATCACGCCAAGCGGGGCCTCAAGGTGCTGCGGCTCAAATCCGGCGATCCGACCATCTTTGGCCGCCTCGACGAGGAGCTCTCTGCCTGCGAAGCCGCCGATGTGGACACCCAGATCCTGCCGGGCATCACTGCGGCCTCTGCTGCGGTGGCCGCCATTGGTCAGAGCCTGACGCAGCGGGGGCGCAATTCCTCGGTGCGGTTCCTGACCGGGCACGACATGAAAGGCTTTGCCGATCACGACTGGGCGCAGTTGGCCCGTCCCGGTGAAGTCGCCGCCGTCTATATGGGCAAGAAATCTGCCCGTTTTGTGCAGGGCCGCCTGTTGATGCATGGCGCAGACCGCCTAACCCCTGTGACCGTGGTGGAGAATGCCTCGCGCGCCGATCAGCGTGTGCTGGCCACCACCCTTGACCAATTGCCCGCCGATCTGGCCGCTGCAAACTTCAGCGGCCCGGCGCTCACCTTCCTTGGGCTTGCACCGCGCCATGCTGCTGTGGTCGCTGCCCCTACCGATATTCAAGTGGAGCTTGCCTGATGGCCCGTGCATTCACCCCCAAAGTGGTCACCGCCAATGACCTTCTCGAAGGCGACGTGATCTATCTCACCGCCGCTGACGGTTGGACCCGCGAGCTGCGCGAGGCAGAGCTGATCGTGGACGAGGCCGAGGCGCAGCTGCGCCTGCTGGCCGCACAAAGCCAGCCGCAGATCGCGGTGGGCGCCTATCTCGCCGATGCCAAGGCCGGCGAGCACGGCCCCGAGCCGGTGCATTTCCGTGAGGATTTCCGCCGCACCGGCCCCTCGAACTACAACCACGGCAAGCAGGAGGCCGTCGCAAATGTATAAGTACAACGATTTCGACACCGCCTTTCTGGAAGAGCGCAACCGCCAGTTCCGCGCGCAAGTCGAGCGCCGCATCGAGGGCGCGCTGACCGAGGACGAGTTCAAGCCGCTGCGCCTGATGAACGGCCTCTATCTGCAGCTGCATGCCTATATGCTGCGGGTTGCGATCCCCTATGGCACGCTGAACCCGAACCAGATGCGCGCCCTCGCGCTCTTGGCGCAGAAGTGGGACAAGGGCTATGGCCATTTCACCACCCGTCAGAACATCCAGTACAACTGGCCGAAGCTGCGCGACGTGCCGGACATGCTGGACGCCCTGGCCGAGGTGAACCTGCACGCAATCCAGACCTCGGGCAACACCATCCGCAACGTGACCGCCGACCATTTCGCCGGTGCTGCGGCGGATGAGATCGAAGACCCGCGCCCCATCGCCGAGCTGATCCGCCAGTGGTCCACCGACCACCCGGAATTCCAGTTCATGGGCCGCAAGTTCAAGATCGCCGTCTCCGGTGCCGCCAATGACCGTGCGGTTCTGAAAGCGCATGACCTCGCCGTGAAGATCGTCAAGAACGAGGCAGGTGAAGTGGGCTATCAGATCCTTGTGGGCGGTGGCCTTGGCCGCACGCCTATGATTGGCAAGGTGCTCAACGAGTTCGTCGCTGCCGACGATCTGCTGCCTTACATCGAGAGCGTGATCTCGGTCTGGAACCAGCTGGGGCGCCGCGACAACAAGTATAAGGCGCGCATCAAGATCACCGTGCATGAGCTCGGCCTTGAGACCATTCGCGAGCTGACCGAAGAGCGGTTCAAGCAAGTGCGCCCGACCTTTGGCGGTGCCGATCAGGCGCTGTTCGAGGATATCAAACGCCACTTTGCCGCGCCCGAGTTCCGCGATGTGGACACGGCGGTCTTTGATGCGGCCTATGAGGCCGACCCGGTGTTCCGCGCCTGGGCTGACACCAACCTCGCCGCCCACAAGGCGCCGGGCCATGCGATCGCGACCATCTCGATCAAGAAACACGGCGCGACCCCGGGCGACGCGACAGCTGAGCAGATGCGCGTGATGGCGGATATCGCCGAGGAGCTGGCCTACGGCGAGCTGCGCATCAGCCACGAGCAGAACGTGATCCTGCCGCATGTCGCGAAGAACGACCTGCCCGCGATCCACGCGCGTCTGAAGGCGGCGGATCTGGCGACCGCAAACGTCGGCCTGATCTCGGACATCATCGCCTGCCCCGGCATGGATTACTGCGCGCTGGCCACGGCCCGTTCGATCCCGGTGGCGCAGGAAATCGCCCTGCGGTTCGACGAGCTGAAGCTGGAGCATGAC
>CAKZRP010000013.1 GCA_937146765.1 uncultured Paracoccaceae bacterium
CCGCACCAATGACGAAGCCGGCGACGGCACCACCACCGCAACCGTTCTGGCTCAGGCGATCGTCGCCGAAGGCCTGAAACAGGTTGCAGCGGGCCTGAACCCGATGGACCTGAAGCGCGGCATCGACCTCGCGACCTCCAAAGTCGTCGAATCGATCAAAGCCATGGCGCGTCCGGTGAACGACTCTGCTGAAGTCGCTCAAGTGGGCACCATCTCCGCCAACGGCGAAGCCGAAATCGGCCGTCAGATCGCCGACGCGATGCAGAAGGTTGGCAACGAAGGCGTCATCACCGTCGAAGAAAACAAAGGCATGGAAACCGAGACCACCGTGGTCGAGGGCATGCAGTTCGACCGTGGCTACCTGTCGCCCTACTTCGTGACCAACGCCGACAAGATGACCGCAGAACTCGAAGACTGCATGATCCTGCTGCACGAGAAGAAACTCTCCTCCCTGCAGCCGCTGGTGCCGCTGCTCGAGCAGGTGATCCAGTCCCAGAAGCCGCTCCTCATCATTGCTGAGGACGTGGAAGGCGAAGCGCTGGCGACCCTCGTGGTCAACAAGCTGCGTGGCGGCCTGAAGATCGCCGCCGTCAAGGCTCCGGGCTTCGGCGACCGTCGCAAGGCCATGCTGCAGGACATCGCGATCCTGACCGGCGGCCAGGTGATCTCCGAAGACCTCGGCATGAAGCTCGAATCCGTGACCATGGACATGCTCGGCACCGCCAAGAAGATCCAGATCTCCAAGGATGAGACCACCATCGTCGACGGTCATGGCGAGAAGGCCGAGATCGAAGCCCGCGTGGCCCAGATCCGCACCCAGATCGAAGAGACCACCTCCGACTACGACCGTGAGAAACTGCAGGAACGCGTTGCCAAACTGGCAGGCGGTGTGGCTGTGATCCGCGTCGGCGGCATGACCGAAGTGGAAGTGAAAGAGCGCAAGGACCGTGTGGACGATGCTCTGAACGCAACCCGCGCAGCTGTGCAGGAAGGCGTAATCGTCGGCGGTGGTGTGGCTCTGGTTCAGGCCGGCAAAGCCCTCGAAGGTCTGACCGGTGCCAATGCCGACCAGAACGCCGGTATCGCCATCGTGCGCCGCGCGATCGAAGCGCCGCTGCGCCAGATCGCAGAGAACGCCGGTGTTGACGGTGCGGTTGTGGCCGGCAAGGTCCGCGAATCCTCCGACAACCACTTCGGCTACAATGCCCAGACCGATGAATATGGCGACATGTTCAAGTTCGGCGTGATCGACCCGGCCAAAGTGACCCGGACCGCTCTGGAAGACGCGGCCTCGGTTGCCGGCCTCCTGATCACCACCGAAGCCATGGTGGCCGACAAGCCCGCCAAAGAAGGCGCCGGCGGCGGCATGCCCGACATGGGCGGCATGGGCGGCATGGGCGGCATGATGTAAATCACGCCATCCTACCGGATGACACGGAAAGGGTCGCCTTCGGGCGGCCCTTTTTCATTTGAGGCTGCGTGTTTGGGGGAAGGGGGGAGGGGCGAAGCGAGACCTATTGGAGAATTGTCTTTGGGGATCGATGTCCGCTCAACAAATGGTCACGCCCGCTGACTTCATCTGATTTTCCGCAGCCTCGGTCGATGCGACCGAGAGGGTGCCGGCCTTCACCACTGTGACGTCATAGCCTCTGTTTGCGGCGGCCAGGGCCGTCTTCTGCACGCAATAGTTGAGATCCAAACCCACCAAGCGCAGCTTGCCGACATTGAGGCGCTCCAAAAGCCTATCCAATTCGCCGGTTTCAAAAGCGTCTTGAACACGTTTCACCAAGACATGCTGAGGCAGGGACGCAAAACGCTCTGCCAGCTCGGTCCCTTCGCTGCCCGCAATTGCTTGGCCTTTCATGGCGAGCCTCGCCACGGCCTTTGTGGAGGGGATCGACCATTCCTGACGGAGGGCAATGACGGGATGCCCTTGGGCCCGCGCGGCCTCTACTTCCTTGAGTATGTTGGTTGCAGCCTGTTCCTTTGCTGTCTTCGAATATGGACCGTGGTCCCAGAAGACCGACTGTAGATCAATCAGCAGAAGGGCTGACTCCGGTCGGTCGGGTATCCTCTCTCCGACACTGACCGATCCGATGCGTCTCACACCCTGGCCGAGCCAGAGGATGAGGAGCAAAACCGCAGCAGCCAAAGCAAAGCCGAGCGTCATTTTCTGTCTCCTACTTGTTTTTTCAGGCTCTCCGTCACGGCAAGGATGACCTCAAGCGCCGTGGCAATGTCGTCCTTGCTGAAGGCTTCCCCTATCTCCTCCACGAGGGTCATCTCCTTTGAGATGATCTCCTCGATGAGGGCGCGGCCCTGGTCGGTCAACGCGAGGATGGGGGAGCGTTTGTGGCGGGGATTTGCGCGTTGCTCAATGAAACCTGAAGCCAGCGTTTCATTGCACATGATCTGGACGTATTGTCGTTGGATTTCGAGCCTTGCGGCAATCTCCGGAACGGTCAGCTCGCCATATTTGTTGAGTATTTCCAGAACGGCGCGCATCCGGACTGTGAGGTTGGTTCCGGTTAGGCCCGCTTCAACGCAGGCTTCTGCGGCTTGCATCAAGGGGCGTGACATCCAGATCAGCTGGTGGAGGTGGTGTGCTTTCATAATGTCATCATACTTGTCATTTTGACATGTGCAATGTCAATTTTGCAGGGCGCGACATCCGGTTCTACGGCGTCAAAATGACCGGATGTCGCCACTTGGCGTAAATTGTGTCGGGACAATTTTTCACTACGCGTTTTTTGTATCCCCATGTTACGAGACGCCCGTGTTCAACCAACAGCAGAAGGAGGCACTTTATGACGATTACCGTGATGAACCTGCGCTCTGGCGCTGATTGGGCTGGCGATTATGCGGCGGGCGTTGTCCGTGTTGCATTTCAGGGCCAACCAGCGACCTGCTGAGCCCCGTCTCACCCGGCCCTGATTTGGGCCTGAACATATTTTCCACCCTGTGACAGATCAAACCGCACGCAACCAAAGCGTGTGAGGTATGCTGCCCCCTTGCGCCCCTTCTGGGCTCTGATCGGGGTTGGCCGGACCCTTGTATGCCTTTGTGCCAAGGCCTGCGGTTTGCTCTGCACATTTCTGTCAATCAACCCATAGGAGCCCCCGAGATGGGGGATAGATCGATATGACACCCAATCCGGTCCTGACTGACCTCAACCCCAACCCCGCTCTGTCGCGCCTCGTGGTCGAAGAGCATTTTCGCGGACTGAGCCTTGTGCGGCGGCTGACCCTGGCGCTGCGCATGGTGCTGCTGCGCCGCCCGTCGCGTGTTCCGACGCTGGAGGCGGATCTCAGCAACCACTTGCGCCACGACCTCGGGCTTCCTGCCCGGTATGAGCGCGTGGAGCCGCCTCATTGGTATCCGCCGCCCATGCACTAAGGTCGCGGGGCAGGGGATCGACATCTTGTGCAGATGTGATCCTCTGTCCCGCCCTTGCCCCGGTGGCCATGTTTGACTTGGCGTGGCTTGACTTGCCGGGGCAGGGCTGCTGAGTGAAGCTATCGTAAAGCGAAAGACCTTCCCATGCGGCTCATCCTCCTCACCACCCTCGTGATGATCGCCTTTGCGGCGAATTCGATCCTTGGCCGCTGGGCCATTGGGCCGGGGCATATGGATGCCACCGGCTTTGGCCTGTTGCGGCTCGGCTCTGGCGCGGCGATGCTCTGGGTTCTATGTGTGCTGCAAGGCCAGCGCCCGGCGGAGGGCTGGGGCAGGTCGCTGGCCGGGGGCGCGTCGCTCACCCTCTATATGGTCGGCTTTTCCGTGGCTTATGCGGCACTTGATGCAGGCCTTGGCGCGCTGGTGCTGTTTGGCGTGGTGCAGGTCTCGATGTTCGGCTGGGGGCTGATCCGGGGGCAGGCGACTGCGCCCTTGCAGATCCTCGGGGCCGGTCTAGCGCTGGCGGGGCTGGCCTATGTGGTCTGGCCGGGCGGGGAGGTCACGGCGCCGCTTTGGGCGGTGCTGTCGATGGGCGCGGGGGGCCTTGGCTGGGGCATCTACAGCCTCGTGGGGCGCGGGGCCAAGGCGCCCTTGCCCGCCAGTGCCGCCAATTTCGCGCTGGCCACGCTGATGATCCTGCCTGCGGTCTGGGCCCTTGGGGGCGGCAGCGTTGTGACGCCTTTTGGTTGCCTGCTCGCTGTGATCTCCGGCGCGGTGACCTCGGGCCTTGGCTATGCCTTGTGGTATCGAGTGCTGCCGCAGATCGCGGGGCCGGTGGCGGCGACGGTGCAGCTCTCGGTGCCGGTGATCGCCATTCTGGCGGGAACGCTTCTCTTGGGCGAGCCTTTGGGGCCGCGGCTGATCCTTGGCACGTTTGCGGTGCTTGGCGGCATCGCGGTGGTGATCTTTTGCGCGCCCAAGCGGCGGGGCTGATCTCTTCCCTTTCCTTGGCGGGACGCGCGCCCTATGTCAGCGCCATGAAACGCGCGCTCTTTGCCCTTGCCCTGATCCTTGTCGCTCTGCCCCTTCGGGCGGAGGAGCAAAAGGGCTGCGTGATCCTCTTGCACGGGCTGGCGCGGACCGAGACCTCTTTCCTCGTGATGGAGGAGGCGCTGGCCGCGCGCGGCTATGAGGTGGTGCGCCCCGGCTATCCCTCGACCGAATTCACCGTGGAGCGGCTGGCCAATGCGGTGCTGCCACGCGCCTTTGATGCTTGCAGCCGCGCCCCGGTGCATCTGGTGACCCATTCGATGGGCGGCATTCTGGTGCGTTACTGGCTGAGTCACGAACGCCCGGTGACGCTGGGCCGCGTGGTCATGCTGGCGCCCCCCAACAAGGGCAGCGAACTGGTGGATGAGATGGGCGATTGGGCAGTGTTTGACCTGTTGCACGGGCCTGCGGGGCAGGAGCTGGGCACCGCGCCCACCAGCCTGCCGAACCGCCTGCCGCCGGTGGACTATCCGGTCGGGGTGATCGCCGGCAACCAATCGCTGAACCCGGTGTTCTCGGCGCTGATCCCGGGGCCGGACGACAGCAAGGTCTCGGTCGCGAGCACGCGGGTCGAGGGGATGCAGGCGCAATTGGTGCTGCCGGTGACCCATACCTATCTGATGAACAACCCACGGGTGATCGCCCAGGTGGTGCAGTTTCTGGAGACGGGACGGTTTGACACTTCGCTTGGCTGGCTCGATGGGCTATTGGGCCGGGATTGGGACGATTGGTCTAAGGCGACGGAGTGAGCCATGGCAAAAGTGGGAGAGCTGAACCTGCGGTTAGTGGGCGGCGATGTGCTGCGCCCGGAGGGGCTGGAGCGTGGCGGCGCCGTAAGCCTTTCGGGCGGTCTGCTTACGGACGCCTCATGCGCGCGCGAGGTTGACCTCAGCGGCTATCGCATCCTGCCGGGGATCATCGACCTGCATGGCGACGGGTTTGAACGCCACGTGGCCCCGCGCCGGGGCGCGATGAAGGAGATGGCCGAGGGCATCCGCGCCACCGAGGCCGAACTCGCCGCCAATGGCATCACCACCGGGGTTCTGGCGCAGTTCTACTCCTGGGAGGGCGGTTTGCGCGGGCCCGAGTTCGCCGCCCAGGTCTTTGCCGGGATCAAGGCGGTGAAGGACCAGCTGGTCACCGACTTGATCCCGCAGTTGCGGTTCGAGATCCATATGCTCGACGCTTACGCGGATCTTCTGGGCCAAGTGAAAGACTGGGGCATTCCCTATGTCGTGTTCAACGACCACCTGCCGCACGAGCGTCTGGCGGAGGGCAAGAAACCTCCGCGTCTGACGGGACAAGCGTTGAAGGCAGGGCGCAATCCAGACGTCCACTTCCAGATGCTGCTCGATATGCACGCGCGCAAATCAGAGCTGCCCGCAAGGCTCGATCGCCTCTGCGCCGACCTGATCGCGGCGGGGGTAACCATCGGCAGCCACGATGACCACAGGTCAGAGGATCGCGCCACATGGCGCGCGCGCGGCGCGCGGATCGCCGAATTCCCGGAAACGCCGGAGGCGGCGGAGGCTGCGCGCAATGCGGGCGACCATGTGATCCTCGGCTCCCCCAATGTGGTGCGCGGAGGCAGCCACAAGGGCAATGCTTCGGCGCTGGATCTCATCGCCATGGGGCTTTGCGATGCGCTGGCCTCGGATTACCACTACCCCAGCCCGCGCCGCGCTGCGCTGCTGTTGGAGAAATCCGGTCTTCTGCCCGTGGAACACGCCTGGGCGCTGGTCTCTTCCGGTCCGGCGCGAGTACTCGGCCTCAAGGATCGCGGCACGTTGGAAGCGGGCAAGCGGGCGGATCTGGTGATCCTAGACGCGCAAAATCAGGTCGCAGCAACCTTGTCGGGCGGACGGATCAGCTACATGAGCGGCGCCATCGCGGCGCGTGTCCTCGCCTGAAGGGACCACCGTCCCCTTCCTTCATCTTTTCCCAAATATCCCGGGGGTATGGGGGCAGCGCCCCCATGTCCGACCCCGCCACTGTGCGCCTGCGGCGGGCGGGGGAGCGCCGCGCGTCATGCTCCGCTGGAGCCCTCCTTGCGGCGCGGGTCTTCCGCCCGAGGGGGCGAAAGACCTCTGGCGTTCCTCAGTAGCCGTCGCGCCCTTCGGGACGGGTGATGCGGTTGACGTGGCCCATCTTGCGGCCGGGCTTGGATTCGGCCTTGCCGTAGAGATGGATGGCGCAATCGGGCTCGCGCGCGAGATCGGGCAGGCGGTCTATGTCATCGCCGATCAGGTTTTCCATCACCACATCCGCATAGCGCGCGCCATTGCCGAGCGTCCAGCCTGCCACCGCGCGGATGTGCTGCTCGAACTGATCGACGGTGCAACCCGCTTGCGTCCAGTGACCGGAGTTGTGCACCCGCGGCGCGATCTCGTTCACGATCAGGCCTTGCGTGGTGACAAACAACTCCACCCCCAAGACGCCGACATAATCGAGCGCGTTCAGGATCTTGCCCGCCATCAGCACCGCATCCATGCTCTGGCTCGTGGAGAGGCGCGCGGGCACCGTAGTGGTGTGCAGGATGCCCTCGAGGTGCACGTTCTCGCCGGGGTCATAGCAGGCGACCTTGCCGTCGAGGCTGCGGGCGGCAATCACCGAGACCTCGTGGCTGAAGGTTACAAACCCCTCAAGCACCGCCGGCGCCCCCTGCATGGCGGCCAGCGCCTGCGCGCCCTCCTCCGGCGACATGATGCGGGCCTGACCCTTGCCATCATAGCCAAAGCGGCGGGTTTTCAGGATCGACGGCGTGCCCACAGATGCAATCGCCGCCTCTAGGCTCGCTGCATCCGTGACGTCGGCAAAGGGAGCGGTCGTGAGACCCAGCCCTTGCAGGAAGGTCTTCTCGGTCAGCCGGTCCTGCGAGATCCGCAGCGCCTCGCGACCCGGGCGGATCGGCTTCAGCGCCTCCAGCACGTCCAGCGCCGAGGTGGGGATATTCTCGAACTCATAGGTGATCACATCCACGGTTTCGGCAAAGGCGCGCAGGGCGGCCTCGTCCTCATAGCCGGCGGTGGTCACCCGGTCGGCCACATGGCCGGCGGGCGGGTTGGCGGAGGGTTCAAAGATATGCGTCTTGAAGCCCAGACGGGAGGCCGCAACAGAGAGCATCCGGCCAAGCTGGCCGCCGCCAAGAATGCCGATGGTGGCGCCGGGGAGAAGGACCTCAGTCATCAACCGGCACCTCCGGGATCGAGGCGGCAAGGTCGCTGCGCCATTGGTCCAGCCGTTCCGCCAAAGCGGGATCATTGATCGCCAGAATACCTGCGGCCATCAGCCCGGCATTGGCGGCCCCGGCTGCGCCAATCGCCATGGTGGCGACCGGAAAACCCTTGGGCATCTGCAGGATGGAATAAAGACTGTCCACACCAGAGAGCGCGCGGGTCTGGATCGGCACGCCGACCACCGGCACGCGGGTCTTCGAGGCCATCATGCCCGGCAGATGGGCAGCCCCGCCGGCCCCTGCGATGATGACATGCAGGCCACGCTCGGCGGCTGTCTTGCCATAGTCCCAGAGCCGGTCCGGCGTGCGGTGGGCCGAGACGATGCGCGTCTCATAAGCCACGCCCAGCTCGTCCAGAATGGTGGCGGCTTCCTTCATCGTGGGCCAGTCCGACTGGCTTCCCATGATGATCCCTACTTTGATCTCGGCCATCTTGCGCCTCTCCTGTGGAAGGAGCGCGCACCTTAGCGAATATGGCCGAAATGGCAATGCGCAGCGGGCAGAAATGCCGCGCCCGCACAGGGTTTTGCAGGCAGGGGCAGGAGGGCTTGTCTTGCCCGGCAAAGAGGCGGATGGTCGGGCCACACGTCAGAGGAGAGACGCCATGCGGATCATGTGCCTGAACGGCTGGGGCGGCAGGCTGCACGCGGAGATCCTCGCCTATCTGGCGGCGGCGCGCCCGGATGTGCTCTGCCTGCAGGAGGTGGTCCATAGTCCCGCCACAGAGAAGGGGTGGCTGACCTATCGCGACGGCGACCATGTGCTGCCGCAGCGGGCGAATTTCTTTGCCGACATCTGTGCGGCGCTGCCCGATCACGTCGGCACCTTCTGCCCCGCGGCGCAGGGGCCGCTCTGGGACGGGGCCACTCAGGTGCCGTCCCAATGGGGGCTGGCGAGCTTTGTGCATCGGTCCCTTGCGGTGGTGGCGCAGGTGCAGGGCTTTGTCCACAAGGGGTTTTCCGCCGATGGCTTTGGCGAGCACCCAAGGTCGCGCGGTGCCCATGGGCTGCGGATCCATGATGCGGCGCGTGCCGGATATGTCTCGATCACCCAGATGCACGGGCTGCGCGATCTGCGCGGCAAGGGCGACACGCCGGAGCGCGCGGCGCAGGCCGGGCGGCTTCTCGCCCTGTCGCAGCAGGTGACCGAGCCGGGCGACCTGCAGGTGATCTGCGGCGATTTCAATGTCGAGCCGGAGAGCGAGACGCTGCGGATCCTGCAGGGTGCGGGATTGGTCGAGCTGGTCACCGCAACCGGAGCCAAGACCACCCGCAGTTCGCATTACAGGAAACCGGGGCGATTTGCCGATTACATGCTGATCAATCAGCCAGAGGCGGTGGCGCGTTTCGAGGTGGTGCATCACCCCGAAGTCTCCGATCATTGCCCCTTGCTGCTGACGATCTGAGAGAGCAGGAGAGAAGTCCCATGATCCTCAATGCCTTGATCCTGATTGTGAGCCTTGCCGTCGGGCTGGTTCTGATGTTGCCGCGGGTTGCCGGGGCGCGGATCTGGCGGGCGACGGTGACGCCCCTGGCCTCGATCATCGGCAGCGGGTTTCTGGTACTGGGGCCGATTCTGGACACGCATTTCGGGCTTTATGCACCCCTGGTGATGGCGGCGCTCTGTGCGCTGGCCTGGGCCTATGGCGGCGCGGTGCGGTTCAATATCGCCTGGCTGGACGGCGCACCCCGGCAGGACCGGCTCGACCTCGGGCTGGAGCGCCTAGGCTCGCTGGCGCTGGCCTTCGCCTATGTGGTCTCGGTCGCCTATTACCTGAATTTGCTCGGCGCCTTCGCGATGAGCCTGACGGAGGTGAGCACGCCGGAGCAGGCGCGGCTGGTAACGTCGGGCGTCTTTGCCCTGATCCTTGTGGTCGGCTGGAGCCGGGGGTTTGGCGCGCTGGAGCGGCTGGAGGAGGTCTCGGTCGGGGTGAAGCTCGCGATCATCGCGGGGCTGCTGTTCGCGCTCGGCTGGCATGTGGCGGGGCAGGCGCGCATCGGGGCCTTGGTGATCCATGCGCCGGACAGGGTGGGCTGGCAGGCGGTGACGCTGGTCTTTGGTCTTTTGGTGACGGTGCAAGGGTTTGAGATCAGCCGCTACATGGGGGCGGAATATGACGCGCCGACGCGGCTCAGGGCGATGCGCCGAGCGCAGGGGATCTCCACCGTCATCTACATGATCTACATTGTCTTTCTGACCTTCATCTACCTGCCGGGGCAGGGCGCGCTGACCGAGACCTCGATCATCGGCTTCACCGCGCTGGTGGCGCCGGTGCTGCCGATGTTGCTGATCGCGGCGGCGCTGGCGGCGCAATTCTCCGCCGCTGTCGCAGACACCGGCGGGGCGGGGGGCCTGGTCGCGGAGGTCTCCAAACAGCGCATCCCGGCCCGCCTGACTTACGCAGGGCTGACGGCGGCGGGGCTCTGGATGACCTGGGGCATGAGCGTTTTCGAGATCATCGGCTATGCCTCGCGCGCCTTTGCCTTTTACTACGCGGTGCAGGCGCTGATCGCGGCGCGGCGGGCGCAGGGGACGGCACGCCTCGGCTTTGCCGCGCTGGCGGGGCTGGGGCTGGCGATCGTGCTTTTTGGCAGCGGCGTGGAATAGGCGAGAGGCTCCGCGTGCCGCAGCCCTGGGCGAGAGGCGCCGCCAGTGTGGCGCGCGCTCCGGGATCGTCATGACCAATGGCAGCGGCGGCGGTGGCCCGCGTTCAGGCGATGATGTCGGGCAGGAGACGGTCTTCGATCAGGGCGATCTTGTCCTTCAGCAGCAGCTTCTGCTTCTTCAGCCGCCGCAGGGTCAGCGCATCCGCCGTGCCCTTTTCCTCCAACGCATGGATTGCCTCGTCGAGGTCGCGGTGCTCTCGTCTGAAGACTTCCAGCTCGACTCGCAGGACGTCTTCATTTGCCATTGCCAGATCGGACCGCTCGTTCATTTGCGACTCTTGTTAAGGACAGGGAAACACTAGGCACATTAAGCTCAACCCGAGGGCAGCGCTAGGGGTGGCTGCGATTGGAATGGGGATCCGGGGGCTTGTGAAACGGCAGAAACATCCCATATCCTCTACCATACCGGTTGCCGCACAGGGACCGGAAGAAACCGTCGCTTTCGAATTAAGGACGAGACACCGTGTCGAAACTCACTTTGGGCTCATACCCGCATATGCTTGGGTTCGAGCAGCTCGAACGTCTGCTGGAGCGCTCTGCCAAATCCGGCAACGAGGGCTACCCCCCTTACAACATCGAACAGACCTCGGATTTTTCCTATCGCATCACCCTGGCCGTGGCCGGATTCGCGGAGGAAGACCTGGCGATCACCATCGAGGATCGTCAGCTGGTGATTCGAGGCCGCCAGCGCGATGAGAGCGAGGGGCGCATCTTCCTGCATCGCGGCATCGCCGCCCGCCAGTTCCAGCGCATGTTCGTGCTGGCCGATGGCGTCGAGGTCGGCGAGGCGGTGATGGAAAACGGTCTTCTGCACGTGGATCTGACCCGGTCGCGGCCGGAGATGGTGGTGCAGACAATCAATATCAGAAAGGGGTAAATCATGCAGACACCTGTGAACTTTGAAGCCAATGGCCCGCGCACCGTCTATGTGAAGACCGTGGAGGTTTCCGACCTGCCCGAGACCGTGCAGGCCTCGGTCCAGGCCTCGGTGCCCGGTCACACCCATCTTTATGCGGTGCATGACGAGGCAGGCGAGCAGCTGGCGCTGGTGGCGGATCGCAAGATGGCCTTTCTCCTGGCGCGCCAGCATGATTACGCCCCGGTGCCGGTGCACTGAAACCGCGCTGAGACCCCCTCAATCCCGCTGAGGCCGGTTCGCGGCCTCGGTCGCGCCTGCCGCCGCCCCTCTGCGGGGGGCAGGGTTCACCTGCGGCGCGGCAGGGCAGACAGATCGGACCTCCGTTGCTCGGACCGGAGCGGCGGGGGTTTTTGTTGGCGCGGTGGCGCAGCCAGAGCATGTCGCGCAAAAGTGGGCACCGGTTTTGCGCTCCTCGGACATGCGAAGTCAATACGTTAGAGCCTGGCGGGTGACTGCAAAGGAACGCGACAGGCTCTGGGGGGCTGTGGCTCCGGCCCCCGTGGGGCAGGGGCGTCGGCGAAGACCTGGGCCGGGTGTATGGGCACATGTTCATTGTATCGGCACGGGCGCCGGGGCTTGTCATGGCGCGGCCGGGGTGCTTGCCTTTCCCCGGCGCCGCATCCGGCTGCACAGAGACCAGAGACCAGAGACCAGAGACCAGAGACCAGAGACCAGAGACCAGAGACCAGAGACCAGAGACCAGAGGCCAGAGAACAGGAGGCAGAGGATGCCGGAATTTCCCTTTGACTGGGTGGATGCCTTCAGCGACCGCCCCTTTGGCGGCAATGGCTGCGCGGTGGTGCATGGCGGTGCCGATCTGCCCGAGGCGGTGGCCTGCGCCTATGTGCGCGAGACCGGGCTGGTGGAATGCACCTTCACCGGTCCCTCCGCTGTGGCGGATGTGAAGGTGCGCTATTTCCTCGCCAGCCGCGAGATCCCCTTTGCCGGCCATCCGACCCTTGCCACGGTGGCGGCGCTGCGCGATCGCGGCTTGATGTCGGGGCGGCGCATCGTGCTGGAGACCGGCGCCGGGCTGGTGCCGGTGGATCTGGAGGGCGAACGGATCGTGATGCAGCAGGTGGCGCCGCAGTTCGGCCCCCGGCCCGGACGGGCGCTGGTGGCGGCGGCGATCTGCCTGCCCGAGGAGGCCATCCTGGGTGAGCCGCAGCTGGTGTCCACCGGCCTGCCGGTCTGCGTCACCCTGCTGCGCGACCATGGGGCGCTCAGGGCGGCGCGGCTCGACCAGGCGGGGATGGCCACGCTTGGGCGGGCGCTCGGGGCCGACGGCAGCGATGTGATGGAGCCCTTCCTGGTCACGCTGGAGGGGGCGACATCGGCGGGGGATACCTTTGCCCGGCTGCTGCTGCTGCCGCCGAGCCCGCCGGAGGATCCCTTCACCGGCTCCGCCACCGGGGCGATGGCCGCCTATCTCTGGCGCGAAGGCCTGATGGACAAGACCAGCTTTACCGCCGAACAGGGCCATGGCATGGGCCGTCCCGGCCAGGCGGAGGTGAGCCTGGTGGGCAGGCGCGACGCGATCGAGGGCGTGCGGGTCGGCGGGCTGGCCCATGTGATGATGCGCGGCACGGTGGTGCTGCCGGAACGGCTCTGAGCGCCCCTGCGGCACAGCGGGCGGTGCGCTTGTCAGGCGCCCTGCGGAGGGGGCAATGTGCGCGGGTCGTGCCGCAGGGCGGGGGGCGGCGGTGCGTCCGCCCCTGTCCCTTGCCCCTTGCCGGGCCGGGCAGGGCAGAGCCTTGGGTCCGGCGCTGAGGAGGCGCGCGCCCGCAGGGCGCGCGCCTCCTCAGCGGTCGCTCCGGGCGCAGCCCGGAGCGAAACTTCTCTGGTCTAGCCGATCAGGCTGCGGATCACCACGAAGAGCAGGCCGGAGAGCGTGGCCGCCGCCGGCACCGTGACGATCCAGGCCGCCACGATGGTCATCACATGCGACCGGCGCACCAGCTTGCGGCGGCGGCGCTCGGCGGCGGGCAGCTCGGCGATCTCCGCCAGCGCCAGCGCCTCGGCGCGGCTGCGCTGCATCCGCCGGGTGGTGTCCCATTCGCGGAAGAAACCGACGCCGAAGACGCCGCCGATGGCGATATGGGTCGAGCTCACCGGCAGGCCGAGCCAGCTCGCCACGATCACCGTGATCGCCGCCGAAAGCGCCACGCAATAGGCGCGCATCGGGTTGAGCTTGGTGATCTGACTGCCGACCATGCGAATGAGCTTGGGGCCGAAGAGGAAGAGGCCGAAGGAGATCCCGAAGGCCCCGATGATCATCACCCAGAAGGGAATGGCGATGGCATGGGTGAAATCGCCCGAGGAGGAGGCCTGCACGATCGCCGCCAGCGGGCCCACCGCATTGGCCACGTCATTGGCGCCATGGGCAAAGCTCAGCAGGGCCGCAGAGACGATGAGCGGGATCGCAAACAGCACCTTCAGCGACTTGTTGCGGTTCTCCAGCCCCTGCGACTGGCGCCGCACCACGGGGATCATCACCAGCCAGAGCACCAGCCCGACGCAGAGACCGATCAGCAGCGCTTGCGGCAGCGAGATCTTGATCAGCGTCTTCAGCCCCTTCACCGCGAGGTAGGAGGCAAAGGCCCCGCCCATGATGCCGACCAGAACCGGCACCCAGGTGCGGGCGGCGGCGATCTTGTCATCGCGGTAGATAATGCGCGCCTTGATGAACCACAGGAAGGCGGCGGCGATCAGCCCGCCGAGCAGCGGCGAGATCACCCAGCTCGCGGCGATGGCGCTCATCTGGCCCCAGTTCACCGCCGCAAAGCCCGCGGCGGCAATGCCCGCCCCCATCACGCCGCCAACCACCGCATGGGTGGTGGAGACCGGCGCCCCGATCCATGTGGCGAGGTTGACCCAGAGGGCCGAGGCCAGAAGCGCGGCCAGCATGGCGGCGATGAACATCGACGGGGTCGCCATCGTGTCGGGCGAGATGATCCCCTTGGCGATGGTGGAGACCACGTCGCCGCCGGCGATCAGCGCGCCGGCGCTTTCGAAGATCGCCGCGACCACGATGGCAAAGCCCATCGACATCGCATTTGCGCCCACCGCCGGGCCCATGTTGTTGGCCACGTCATTGGCCCCGATGTTGAGCGCCATATAGGCACCGAAGGCGGCGGCGATCACCACGATGGCGGTGTTCTGCGCATCGCCCAGCAGCAGCGCCGTCGCGGTGGCCACCGCGAGGATGAAGACAAAGGCGATGCCAAGCCCGACCGTGGACTGGCCGACAAAGGCGGTGGCCTGTTCGAGCGCGGACAGCCGTCCGAGGTCCCGGTCCAGGGTATCGAGGTGGCGCGGGTCCAGATCGCTATCGGACATCAACTCTCTCCGTTTTGAACGCGACCTGCGTGTAACGGTTTTGTAACAGCCCGGCAATGCGGGAACTGAGCCGGAACTCGCCTCAAGCCGGTCCCCTGTCCCTGCGAGGGCGGCAAAAGAAAGGACCGCTCCCCCGGGTGGGGAAACGGTCCGATGTCATGCGCGCCCTGCGTGCGGGCGGAGGTGCAGGCGGGATCAGCTGCCGCTGATCAGCCCCATGCTTTCCAGCTTCAGCAGCACCTGATGGGCGCAGTTGTCGACCTCGGTTTTCTCGGTCTCCAGGCTCAGCTCGGGGTTCTGCGGCACATCATAGGGGTCGGAGATGCCGGTGAATTCCTTGATCTTGCCTTCGCGGGCCAGCTTGTAGAGACCCTTGCGGTCGCGGCGTTCGCATTCCTCGATGGAGGTGGCGACATGCACTTCGACAAAGGCGCCGAACTGCTCGACATCCTCACGCACCGCGCGACGGGTGGTCGCATAGGGCGCGATCGGCGCACAGATCGCGATGCCACCGTTTTTGGTGATCTCGGAGGCCACATAGCCGATGCGACGGATGTTGAGGTCGCGGTGCTCTTTCGAGAAACCCAGCTCGGAGCTGAGGTTCTTGCGCACGATGTCGCCATCGAGCAGGGTCACCGGGCGGCCGCCCATCTCCATCAGCTTGACCATCAGAGCGTTGGCAATGGTGGATTTGCCCGACCCGGAGAAGCCGGTGAAGAAGACGGTGAAGCCCTGCTTGGAACGCGGCGGCTTGGTCTTGCGCAGCTCGGTCACCACCTCAGGGAAGGAGAACCACTCGGGGATTTCCAGACCTTCCTGCAGACGACGGCGCAGCTCGGTGCCGGAGATGTTGAGGATGGTGACGTTGTCCTTGTCCTCGATCTCATCGGCGGGTTCGTATTGGGCGCGCTCCTGCACATAGACCATGTGTTTGAAGTCGACCATCTCGATGCCCATTTCCTCCTGATGCTCGCGGAACAGGTCCTGCGCATCATAGGGGCCGTAGAAGTCTTCGCCGGCGGAGTTCTTGCCCGGGCCCGCGTGGTCGCGGCCGACGATGAAATGGGTGCAGCCGTGGTTCTTGCGGATGA
>CAKZRP010000014.1 GCA_937146765.1 uncultured Paracoccaceae bacterium
CGCCGCCGCCTGATCTGCTGCCGCATGGGCCGCCTGGGCGAACTCCGACCAGGGGCCGATCAGCCGTTTGCTCGCCCGGGTGCTTTCGATCTGCACATAGGGAATGTCGCGCGCCGCGGCCACCGCGGGCCCGATCAGGTCGGGCGCCTTGTAGTAGTTGTGGTAGGTGACCCAGAGGTCGATCTCGCCCAGCCCCTCGCAGAGGCGGCTCACCTCGCGGGCGGCGCGTTGTTGCAGCAGCGCCTGCTGGTCGCGATCCCCGAGGGGTTCGTAGAGGCGCAGGTCAGAGGCGAGCTGCACCTCGGCATCTTGCGACAGCAGTGCCATCAGGCTCTGCGCCATTGCGCGGTCGCCCGAAGGGGTGGGATGGGTCGGGGCCTTCATCGGTGCGTAAAAGGCGATCCTCGGGCGGTGTTCGGCGCGGCTCATGCGATAGGCTCCAGCAGGGCGGTGAGGCGGCGGTCGAGTTGGGCGATGCCGGGATCCATGCCGAAATCGGCGCGCAGGCGGGCGAGGGCCGCCACCGCCATCCGGGCCGCCTCCTGTGGCGCATGGGCGAGGCGCAGCATGGCATCGGCCAGCGCTTCCGGCGCATCGGAGGACAACAGGCCATGGGTGCCGCTCTCGATAAATTCGGGAATGGCGGAGACCGGGGTGGAGAGGATCGGCAGGCCCTGCGAGGCTGCCTCCATCAGCACATTGGGCAACCCGTCGCGGTCACCATCCGCAGCCACCCGCGAGGGCAGGACAAAGAGGTCCGCAGCGCGCATGGCGGCGATCACCTCGGGTTGATCACAGGCGCCGCGCCAGGTGATGCGCCCGGCAATTCCGGCGTCTTCGGCCATGCCCTGCAACAATGCGCCGAGTCCGCCGCCGCCGATATGCGTCCAGTGCCAGTCGAGATCGCGAGGCAGCAGCGACAGCGCCGCGATCAGCCGGTCGAAGCCCTTCTTTTCCACCAGGCGGCCCACCGACATCATGTGAAAAGGCGAGTCCGCTGTCCGGGGCTGGCGCGCGGGTGGCGGTGGAAAGCGGCTGAGGTCCAACCCGTGATATATCAGGTCGACAGGTGTGCCCTCCGCGAGATCCTGCAGGTGCCTGGCACCAAACCCGGTGCAGGTGGCCCCGAAGGCCGCGCCATGGCTCCGAGTCGAGAGTTTCTCGCGCAGCTCCCATTCGGGGGAGGTCCAGATGTCCTTGGCGTGGGCGGAAAAGCTCCAGGGCAGACCGCGCATGATCGCGGCATAGCGCGCCACCGAGGCGGGCGTGTGCAGGAAATGTGCGTAAAGACCGCGCACCTCTGTCGGCAGTTCGGCGGCGAGCACGCAGGCCTGACCGAAGCGGCGGATGCGGTTGTGGGTGGGATCGCGGCGCAGATCGGCGCGCCAGATCGCATAGGCCTCGGCATATCCCGGCAGGTGCTGGGCGAGGCCACGGGCGCGGGCCAGCCGCTCGGGGGCGTCGTAGAGATACTCCGGCAGGTAATGCACCGGCGCCTTCAGCCGGTCGTGCAGCGGATGGGTCTTCTGGTCGGTCGGATGCCGCAGCGACCAGATCTCGAAGCTCTGCCCGGCGGCTTCCAGCGCCACAAGTTCCTGGGCGATGAAGGTTTCGGACAGGCGCGGCCAGCCCTTGACCAGCACCGCCAGGGCCGGGCGGCTGGCTGTCATTCTGCCGCCTCGCGGGGGAGCTGGTGCAACAGCGCTTCGACCCGACTGGTCACATAGTCGAGCCCGTCGAGGAGCCCGTCGGTGATTGCCTGGCTGGGGCGCGGTTGCCGGTCGAGGGCGCGGATCGCGGTGATCATCGCCTCCGGTGTCCAGCCGTCGCGGGTCTCGTCCAGCATGGTCACCAGCCCCAGTTCCTCGGCGCGGCTGGCGCGGATCCATTGTTCGAGCCGGGGCGTGGTGCGCGGCACGATCACCGCCGGCTTGTCGAAGGAGAGTACCTCGCAGAAGGTGTTGTAACCGCCCATGCAGACGACGCCCTGCGCGCCCGCAAACAGCGTCTCGATCTGGCTTTCAAAGCCCACCGCCGTGACCCGGCCGCCGAGCTTGGCCACCCGCTCCTCGAAGGCGGCGCGAGTGTCGCCGGACAGGAACGGACCATAGACCAGCACCGCGCGCGGGCCGAGGTCGGGGTCGCGCTCATAA
The DNA here is from genome assembly GCA_937146765.1 of uncultured Paracoccaceae bacterium. GTDB lineage: Bacteria > Pseudomonadota > Alphaproteobacteria > Rhodobacterales > Rhodobacteraceae > Epibacterium. Next base: position 2,154 of record CAKZRP010000014.1, read on the forward strand.
GCGGAGATCGCCAGATCCACCATCATCTCGCCATCGCCACCGCCACCGGCGGTGATCAGCACATAGGGTTGTTCGGGCGGAGGGCCCACCTCGCCGAGGTCGCGGCGTAGATAGCCCGTCCAATGCATCCGCTCCTGCGCGGCAGCGCTGAGCGCAAGGCCGGCGGTGGGATCATAGATGCCGCGCAGCCCGTAGACCCAGATCTCGTCATAGTAGCGTTCGGTCGCCGCCAAGGCCCCCTTGCGGTCCCATTCGGCGCTGAGCACCTCGGGTTCATCGAGGACATCGCGCAGGCCGAGGACGAGCCGCGCCTTGCCACCCTCTTGCAGGGCGTCGAGCGTGGGCAGCAATTCACCGCGAAAACCCGTGGGCTCCTTGTCGACCACCAGCACATCGGGGTCGAACTGCTCGGCGGTGGAGCGGATCAGGGCGGCGCGCATCGCGGTGGTTTCCTCGATGCTCATGCCCATGGTGCGGCTGGCGTAGGAGCCGTCGGCGCGCTTGATGACACCGGGCAGACGCATATGGTCGACCCGGTTCGGAAAGGCAAATCGCCCCGCCACCGGCGAACCGGTGAGGATCATCGCCGAGGCCTTGGGATCGGCGGAGGTGATCGCCGCCGCCAGCGCGCGCGAGCGGCGCAGGTGGCCGAGGCCGAAGGTGTCGTGGCTGTAGAACAGGATGCGCGGACCGCGCCCGGACGGACCCATGGAAGAGGTGGTGCTGGCGCTCATGCGGGGGCTCGCTTGCTGACTGGGTGCGGACCTGCGAGGGCCGGGACCAGAGGGGGACGACCGGGACGGCGGGCGCGGGAGGGCTGAGACGGTCGCTCGGACGCGGGCCAAGGATGCACCGCGTCGCTGCTCGGCCTCTCGGATCCTCCGTCTGGTGTCGCGGGGCGCACCGCCGGGTGCGGGCTCTTCCGCGGACGGGCGGTTGTGGCGCGCCCGATCCGGGTGGCGCATTGCGTCTTGGCCATAGTCCGCCCCAACGTCCTGTGGCCGCGCTCCCGTTTTCGGTTGAACGCGACCGGATGTCCCATTTCCTCTGCCCGTCATCCAGTATGGCGTCGCGAACACGCGCGCCGAGAAACGCAGGCAATTAAACATCCGTGATATAGCCTGCGAAGGGCGGCCATGCAATCAAACCAATGAGATCCCCTCGTGATCTGCGACTGAAAAGCGTCAAATGGGCACCGATATGGCGAAAGCTACCCGCCAACCGGTCAAAGTTTCGGAAGGATACCCTCATGGCGAGCCTCGTTCTTGCGCTGCGTTTGTCACTCTTGACCCTTGGTCTGAGTCTGTTTCTGGTGGCACCGGGCAAGGCCCAGGACGACGGCGCTCCCGCCGCTGCCGAGGTCCCGTCGACCACCGGGACCAGCGCCCTTGCCGAGGCGATCCGTCAAGCCAGCGAAGCTGGCGTGGGGGTGGTGATCCTTGACGCCAGCGGGGCCGTGGTCCCGGCTGGCGGGGGCACGACCGGGCCTGGATCGGTGGCAGTGGCAAACGATGCGGCGGCGCGGTCTGAAGGCGAGTCCGGGGCGCATGGGATGGGCCGGGCCTCTGCCATGATGAAGGCGCAGAGCGAGGTGCGGGACTTCCGGGCCAAGCTGAAGGAACGGTTGGAGATCCTGCCAAACTCACTGATCGAGATGACCTATATCCTGCGGGCGACCAGTCCCGACGGGCGCATCATCACCTATGTGCGGGTCCTGGTGATCACCACCATCCTGTTGCTGATCGGGCGCTGGCTCTCCACCGAGATCTACGGCAAGCGGATCGTGAAGAATTTTGTGGTGCGCCGTATCGTCGATCACCCCGAAGGCTATGCGGGCAAGATGCCCTTCCTGTTCATCCGTTTCCTGGCCGGTCTCGGGGCGACCGTCTTTGCCATGGTGCTCTCGCTGGTCATCACGCTGATCGTGTTCGGCCCCTCCGGCGATGTCTCGATCGAGTTCACTTCCCTGGCGATCTATACCACCTTCTTTGCGGCCAGGACCATTTCCGACCTCTGGCGCATGGTGCTTTCGCCCTACCTGAGCCAGTATCGCATCCCGCCACTGGCGGATCGCGAGGCGCGCAGGCTCTACATATGGCTCTCCGTCCTGGCCACCTTTGATATCGCGGCGGTGATGTTCTCCACCTGGGTGCAGGACTTCGGCCTCAACTACAACATGTATGCGCTCTCCTATGGCGTCCTCATGCTGCTGTCCTCGCTGCTGGCGATGCTGCTGGTGCTGGTCAATGCCCGCGCGATTTCCCGCGCCATCCGCCATGTGGGCCAAGGCCGCAGCCTGACCTGGACCAACCGGCTGCTGTCCTGGGTCTGGGCGCCGCTGATCCTGGGATATATTGCCTTCGGATGGCTGGCTCTGGCCTTTGATCTGGTGCTGGAGCGGCCGAGTTCGGTGCCCCCGATCATGGGCCTGTTTGCCGTCATTACGGCCATTCTGGTGGTCTATGGCCTTATCAACTTTGGCATCGAGCATTTCTTCAGCCGGTCAACCCGGGTTCGCGTCGACCTGCCGGAGACGGAGGCCGGGACCGATGCGGCGGAGACGGGGCCAGTGCGAGAAATCCATCCAATCGCTACTTTCAAGGATCTGGCCCGCCGGGCGGCCGGCATTCTGGCCTTCTTTGGCGGCACTCTGGCGCTGATCTACATCTGGGATCCCGAGTTCCGGATCCGGGAGGGCAGTGTGCTCGACAGCGCGGTGGATGTGCTGGTGATCCTCTTCATCGGCTATCTGGTCTTCCACATCGCCCGCATCTGGATCGACAGCAAGATCGAGGAAGAGGAAGGCGAGGGCGACGTGGCGGGCGAACTCGGCGACGAGGGCGGGGCCTCCGGTGCCAGCCGCCTTGCCACCCTGCTGCCGCTGTTCCGGGGTGCCATTCTTGCGGTGGTGATCGTGACCATCATCCTCATCGTGCTGATGGAGGTGGGCATCAACGTCAGCCCGCTCTTCGCCGGTGCCGGCGTGGTGGGCCTGGCGGTGGGCTTCGGCTCCCAGACCCTCGTGCGTGACATCTTCTCGGGGGCTTTCTTCCTGATCGACGATGCCTTCCGGCGGGGCGAGTACATCGACATCGGCAGCGTCAAGGGCACGGTGGAGAAGATCTCGGTGCGATCCTTCCAGCTGCGCCATCACCTCGGCGCCCTGCACACCATCCCCTTTGGCGAAATCCAGGTGCTGACCAATTACTCGCGCGATTGGGTCATCATGAAGCTGCCCCTGCGGGTGACCTATGACACCGATGTGGAAAAGGTGCGCAAGCTGGTGAAAAAGCTCGGCCAGGAGCTCCTTGAGGATCCGGTGATCGGTCACAATTTCATCCAGCCCCTGAAATCGCAGGGCGTGATCGAGATGCAGGATTCCGCCATGATTATCCGGGTGAAGTTCATGACCAAGCCGGGCGATCAGTGGCTGGTGCGCAAGAAGGTCTTTGAGGAGATCCGGGCCCTGTTTGAGCGCGAAGGCATCAAGTTCGCCCATCGCGAAGTCACCGTGCGGGTGGTTGGCGATGGCGCTGAGCCCGTGACGCCCGCCCGGCGCGAGGCCGCGCTTGGTGCGGCGCAGGCGGTGATCGACGAAGAGGGAATGGACGCTAACGAGGGCGGTGACGACCGCTGAGCGGGGTGCGACGGGGAAGCCGCTCTGCCGTCTGAACCATCCATCATTTCTGCCTTGCGCAGTCTTTGCAGGTGGCACCGGCGCGGCGCGGACCGGCTAGGTCCGCGCCGCGCCGGTCGTTTCGGGCCATGCCCGAAGCGAAATCCCTCATGGCCATCTGCGGCCACCGGACGACAGTTTTTGTTGCAAGGATCCCCGAGGGGCCTGCGAAAGTGAGCAGGTCCTGCCCGTCACGACAGGGCGGCAGAAGCGGGAGGAACAGGGATGAGCGGTCGGACAGGCGGTCGAGCAGAGAGTGCAGCGGTGGGATCTCCGGGGGAACAGGTGATCTTGCTCCCTGCGGGCGGTGGGCGCCGCTGCGAGATGGGCCTGCTCTCGGCTCCCTTCAAGGTGGATGAAGCCGAGACCGAGGCCGCCTATAGCGTGTCCGAATGGATCCTTGCACCGGGCCCCATCGGCAAAGCGAAAGTCCAGAACACCGCCTAAAGGGGACTGCGGAATTTCCCCCGGACGCGTCCCAGCGCCCCCCGGAAGAGATGGCTGTGCCCGCAGGTGATCTGTGGCATCAGAACCCGCTCAACGCATCCAGCACAATACCCATGGTGCTGCTGATATGGGTTCGGGCCAGAGCCTCGGCCCGGTCCGCATCGCCGGCGGCGAGGGCGGTGACGATCTCGCGATGCTGGCTGTTGGCGGTCTCCACCTGCTCGCGGGTGAACAGGATTGGCAGGCGCAGGTTCCAGTAGTTGTACTGGGTGCGCTCGTGCATTTCCTGAAAGAAACCGTTGCCGGAGGCGGCGACGATCAGCTCGTGAAACCGCCGGTCGAGCCGATTGAGTTCGGCCCGGCTCAGTTCGGAGAAATTCTCCATCTGGTCGGCGAGGTTGCCGAGTTCGGCCACCAGATCGGCGCTGCAGCGGGTGGCGGCAAGGCGGGTGGCATAGCCCTCGATGGCGATGCGGCTTTCAAAGATCATCGGCACCTCGGAGGAAGCGATCTCATCCACCACCCAGCCCTTGTCGCGGGTGACGAAACCTTCGCCTTGCAACCGCAGCAGGGCCTCGCGCACCGGGGTACGGCCGACGCCGAGGGTTTCGCTGATGTCATCCTCGACCAGTCGGCTGCCCGGCTTGATCTCCAGCGACAGGATTTTCTGACGAAGGACATCATGCACATTCGCTGCAAGCAGCTTGCTTCCGCTTTTTCTGGCCATGTGTCCCTCGTCCTGTGTCATGGATCCTGTCTCGTTCCGTTAATGGGCTGTTTTGGCATAATGATCAAGGAACTGGCGCGTGCGGGCCTCGCGCGGATCGGCAAAGAACTCTGCCGCCGCTCGATCCTCGACCACATGGCCGTCGGCCATGAGCACCGCCCGGTCGCAGAAGCCGGAGGCGATCGACATCTCATGGGTGGCGATCATCATCGTGTAGCCTTGATCGGCGAGGGCGCGGATGGTCGAGATGACCTCCTTGCTGAGCTCTGGGTCGAGCGCGCTGGTCGGCTCGTCCAGCAACAGCACCCGTGGCTCCATCGCCAGAGTGCGGGCAATGGCCACCCGCTGCTGCTGGCCACCGGAGAGCTGGCTCGGGTAGCTGTCGGCCTTGTCCGGCAGGCCGACCATTTCGAGCAATTCCATCGCCTTGGCTCGGGCCTCCTCGCGGCTTTTGCCGAGCACATCGACCGGGCCGGTCATCACGTTGCGCAGCACGGTCATGTGGCGGAACAGGTTGAAACTCTGGAACACCATGCCGATGGCGCGGCGCTGGCGGGCGATGCGCGTGTCGGGCAGCTCATGTAGGCGTGTGCCGCGTTCCTCATAGCCGATGAGTTCGCCGTTCACGCGGATCTGGCCGCCGTTGATGGTCTCTAGATGGTTGATGCAGCGCAAGAGGGTCGATTTGCCGGAACCGGAAGGGCCGAGCAGCGCCACCACCTGGCCCTTGGGCACGGTGAGGGAGATCCCCTTCAGGACCTGCACCGCTCCGTAGGATTTATGCACATTGTCGATTTGGATGATATGGGCGCTCATGGGGGTCACCGATGCGGAAAGAGGCGTTCAAGGGTGGTCTGGATGCCCGTGGCAAAGGCGGTCATCACCAGATACCAGACGGCGGCAACGGCGAGCAGCTCCACCACGAGGAAGTTCGACGAATAGACGTCGGTGGCAATGCGCAGCAGCTCCAGATAGCCAATCGCCGAGGCCAGCGAGGTGGACTTCAGCATCATGATGTACTGGTTGCCGGCGGCGGGCAGGATGATGCGCCCGGCCTGTGGGATCACCACCCGGTGCAGCACCTGGCCCTGGGTCATCCCGATGGCGCGGGCGGCGCTGCGCTGGCCCTGGTCGACCGCCTGGATGCCGGCGCGGATGATCTCG
>CAKZRP010000015.1 GCA_937146765.1 uncultured Paracoccaceae bacterium
ACACCGCTGCCGTCCGCTTTCACACGGACCTTCACGTTGTAGTCGATGACCCGCTTCACGGGCACGAGTACCTTCATTGGGCGTTTCTCCTTAAACAGTCGAGACCCGGCAGGCGGGCCCCATGAGTGCTCTCGGGCTGTTGATACCGGCTCGGCGGCCCTGACAACAGGGTAAAATCGTCACGTTTTGGCTCGTGGACGTCGCGTTTGCAGAAAGATCGCCGGTTTTTGCTGCGGAATTTTCGACAAGCAAAGCCGCGGGACAGCGCAAAAAAACACCCCCGCGCCGGGTGACGCGGGGGATGTTTGCGTAAACATCAGCGAATCGTTTTTGCAGATGCAGAAACTGCGGGGTCAGCGGTTGGCGCCGGGCACCCAGAGCACGTCCTTCTCGCCATTGTCATTGGCGATGCGGGAAGCGACGAAGAACCAGTCCGACAGGCGGTTGAGGTATTTGATTGCCGCCTCGTTCACCTCTTCGACGGTGGCGAGTTCGGTGGTCAGCCGTTCGGCCCGGCGCGCTACCGTGCGGCAGACATGCAGATGCGCCGACAGCGCGCTGCCGCCGGGCAGCACGAAGCTGCGCAGGGGCGAGAGGAACTTGTTCATCGCGTCGATTTCGGCTTCGAGCCGATCAACCTGGCTCGGAATCATGCGCAGCGGCGGATACTCGGATTCGGCATCGAGATGCATATCCGGGCGGCAGAGATCGGCGCCAAGGTCGAAGAGGTCGTTCTGGATCCGCGCCAGGGCCGCATCCATTTCGCCCTCCGCCACCAGACGCGCCACGCCGACGGTGGCATTGAGCTCGTCCGAGGTGCCATAGGCGCTGACCCGGGCGGAATGTTTCGCCACGCGGGAGCCATTGCCAAGCGCGGTGTCGCCCTTGTCGCCGGTGCGGGTGTAGATCTTGCTGAGAACCACCATCGTTTATTGTCCTTCTTATTGACCCGCGCCGCTGAACCAGAGGAAGGCCATCAGGAAGACGACGGCGAGGAACTGGAAGAAGATGCGCAACCGCATCATCTTGTTGCCGTTCTTGGCGTTGAACTTGCCACCGACCCCAAAGCCGCCGATGCCGACCACCAGGGCCACGACCACAGCGGCCATTGCGAGAATGCCAAGAAGATAGAGAGGTGAGCCCATCGTCGGTCTGGTCCTTTGTCCTGGGCAGGTCGGGCGCTACCGCCTGCGAGCAATCTGGCCCTATCTATAGCGCAGGAGGATGCGGTCAATCGCCCGGGTGGGGAGAATTCGCCGCAGGGTGCCCGCGATATAGGTCGGCGTGGTGACATAGTAGCGCGGTTTCGGCCGCTCTGCCTCCAGCGCCTTTTGCAGTTTTGCCGCCACCGCGGTGGCGGGCAGCTCAAAGGCATCCGGTCCCTTGGACTCGTAGAGCCGTTTCAGCAGGGCGGATTCATAAAGCGCCCGCAAAGGGGAGGCCTGCCAGTTGATGTGTTTTTCGAAATGCGGGATCGAATTGACGCGGATCTTCGAGGTCACCGGCCCCGGCTCGATCAGCACCACATGGATGCCGCTGCCCGAAAGTTCCAGCCGCAGCGTGTCGCTGAGGCCTTCGAGGGCGAATTTGGTGGCCGCATAGGCGCCGCGCCAGGGATAGGTGACCAGCCCCAGCACCGAGGAGTTTTGCACGATGCGCCCGTGTCCTTGGGCGCGCATCACCGGAATCACCTGCCGGGTCAGCTCGTGCCAGCCAAAGAAATTGGTCTCGAAAATCTCGCGCAGCCCTTCGGTGGGCAGGTCTTCCACCGCGCCGGGCAGCCCATGGGCCCCGTTGTTGAACAGCGCATCGAGGGTGCCGCCGGTGGCGGCAAGCACCTCGGCAAGGCCCGAGCGGATGCTGTCCGCCTCGGTATAGTCGATGCGCGGGCTCTCAAACCCCTCGGCGCGCAAACGGTCGCAGTCGCGCTGGCTGCGGCAGGAGGCAAAGACGCGCCAACCCGCATCCCGCAGGACATGCGCGCTCGCGTGGCCGATGCCGGAAGAGCATCCGGTGATCAGAAGGGTCTTTGGCTTGGCCGACATTGCGCGGGTCCCCGGTGGTTGTCCGGGGCTGAGTTATGACCCCTTCGTCCCGAGCAGGGAAGTGGCAATCCAGCCGACCTGGCCGGTCTTTGGATGTTCAAGCAGCGCCCAGCCGGAGGGATCCTCGTTCAGCACCCGCACCTCGTCGCCGGCAAGCACCTGCATCATCACCGGAAATTGGGTGCCGGGACCAAGGCGGACATTGGCGCGGGAGGCGCGGATCCGGCGCATCTCGCCAAAGGGTTCCGGGGCTGGGGCGACAACGCTTGCGACTGGGGCGGGGGCATCGGTCATCGCGGCAAGCCCGCCTTCGAGCGATGCGATCTGGATGCTGGTGGCGGTCAGGTTGAGGCCAAGGCGATCTGCTTGCGGCGAGGGATCGACCGGCTGCCGCAGGGTGACCTGAAGCTGGGCGTTTTCGCTGCTGGCCGAATTGACGGAGGTGGTGCGCAGCGCCGCGCTGGTTGGCAGGCTGGTCGGCAGGCTGGTCGGCTGGGCAGCGGGGACCTCGGCGGTCTCGGCACCGGCCTGAACCACCGCCACCCCGGCGGGCATGGCGCCGGAGGCCGGGATCACGGTGGGGCGGTAGGGGGTCAGCACCGGGCTTCGGGCCTGGGTCTCTGCCGGGCGGGTTTCGATGCGATTGCGCGCCAGGGCAGGGTCTGTGGCGGCGATCGTGGCTGAGGGTCCAGTCTCGGGCGGCCTTGGCGGTTCGAAATCTGCCCCGCCGCTCAATTCGTAAAAGGCCAGCGCCAGACCGGCAAAGGAGACCACCAGAAACCGCGACATACTCATACTCCCTACAAATTGATCGCTCAAAAAACGAACAGGCGCTCCTGCCCTCCAAAAACGCGGAAGGTCAGGCAAAGGTTCCATTGCCGGGTGCAGCAGCGAGAATCGCCCGTGGTGCGATCGTTACTCCATAATCTTAACATAAACCGAGGGGAGAGGCTGCGGTTTCCTCCCCCTGCGAGAGGGCGAACCACCGTGCACATCGCTGAAAATCCCGCGAAAGCCGGGGCAGGGCAGCCACGGGGGCGTTTTCATCTGTTGAAAACCTCTCAAGCCCGCTTGCCGCCTGACGGGCCGGACAGTATCAGGATTTCATGACCGACCTGGTAGATGACCCCACTCCGCCCGACATGCCCGCCACCGGCGAGATCCTGGAACCGCTGCGCCGTGCGATTGGCGAGCGCTATCTGACCTATGCGCTGAGCACGATCATGCACCGGGCGCTGCCGGATGCGCGCGACGGGCTGAAGCCGGTGCACCGCCGCATCCTCTATGCGATGAGCCGCCTGCGCCTGTCCTCCACCGGAGGGTTCCTGAAGTCCGCGAAGATCTCCGGCGACACGATGGGGGATTTCCACCCCCATGGCGACGCGGCGATCTATGACGCGATGGCGCGCCTGGCGCAGGATTTCAACGTCCGCTATCCGCTGGTCGACGGTCAGGGCAACTTCGGCAACATCGACGGCGATAACCCGGCGGCCTCGCGCTATACCGAAGCGCGGATGACCTTCATCGCCGAGGCGATGCTGGAGGGGCTGGCCGAGGATGCGGTGGATTTCCGCGACAATTACGATGGCCGCCTGCAGGAACCCAGCGTCTTGCCCGCGACCTTTCCCAATATCCTCGCCAATGGCTCCAGCGGCATCGCCGTGGGCATGGCGACGAATATCCCGCCGCACAATATCGCCGAGCTGATCGACGCCTGTATCCATCTGATCCGCGCGCCGGGGGCCGATGATGATACTCTGCTGCAATATGTGCCGGGGCCGGATTTCCCCACCGGCGGCACGATTGTGGAGCCGCGTGAAAACATCGCCCAGGCCTATCGCACCGGGCGCGGTTCGTTCCGGCTGCGCGCCAAATGGGAGGTGGAGGATCTGGGCCGCGGCCAATGGCAGATCGTGGTCACCGAGATCCCCTATCAGGTGCAGAAATCCAAGCTGATCGAGAAGGTCGCGGAGCTGATCCAGACCAAGAAGGTGCCGATCCTCGCCGATGTGCGCGATGAAAGCGCCGAGGATATCCGCATCGTGCTGGAGCCGAAGTCGAAGAATGTCGACCCGGAGATCCTGATGGGGCTGATGTTCCGCAACTCGGATTTCGAGGTGCGCTTCTCGCTCAACATGAACGTGCTGATCGATGGTGTGACGCCCAAGGTCTGCTCGATGAAGGAGGTGCTGCGCGCCTTCCTTGACCACCGTCGCGATGTCCTGCAGCGCCGTTCCAAGCATCGGATGGCCAAGATCGACCACCGGCTCGAGGTGCTCGACGGTTTCATCATCGCGTTTCTGAACCTCGACCGGGTGATCGACATCATCCGCTATGACGAAGATCCCAAAGCGGCGCTGATGCGCGAGAATTGGGAGCGCGAACATCCCCGCGCCCTGACCGAGGCGGACTATGTCACCCCTGCCGCCGGGGCGGGAGAGCTGACCGAGGTGCAGGCCGAGGCGATCCTCAACATGCGGCTGCGCAGCTTGCGCAAGCTCGAGGAGATCGAACTGGTGCGCGAGCGCGACGCGCTGCGCGAGGAACGCGCCGGTCTGGCGGAGCTTCTGGCCTCGGAAGACCTGCAGTGGAAGAAGATCACCGAGCAGCTGCGCGAGACCAAGAAGCAGTTCGGCAAGGACTACGCCGGCGGCGCCCGTCGCACGCTGTTTGCCGAGGCGGGCGAGGTCGAGGACGTGCCGATCGAGGCGATGATCGACCGCGAGCCGATCACCGTGGTCTGCAGCCAGATGGGCTGGATCCGGGCCATGACCGGCCATATCGACCTCACCCGCGAGCTGAAGTTCCGCGATGGCGATGCGCCCCGGTTCATCTTCCACGCGGAAACCACTGATAAACTGCTGGTCTTTGGCTCAAACGGTCGGTTCTACACCCTGTCGGCGGCGAATCTCCCCGGCGGGCGCGGCATGGGCGAGCCTCTGCGTCTGATGGTGGATCTGCCCAATGAGGTGGAGATCGTCGACATCCTGATCCACAACCCCGAAGGTCGCCTGCTGGTTGCTTCGGACGCCGGCAATGGCTTCATCTGCGCCGAAAGCGAGATCGTCGCCCAGACCCGCAGCGGCAAGCAGGTGTTGAACGTCAAGGACGAGGAACGCGCCAAGATCTGTATCCCCGTCTCGGGCGATCACGTGGCGGTGGTGTCCGAGAACGGCAAGTTCCTGGTCTTTGCCATCGAGGAAATGCCGGAGCTGACCCGTGGCAAGGGCGTGCGGCTGCAGAAATACAACATGGCCCGCGGCCGTCAGGGCGCGCTGGAGCTCGACGGTGGGCTTGCCGATGTCACCACTTTCAACTGGGACGAGGGTCTGAGTTGGGAGATGGGCGGCGGCAAGACCCGGCGCGAAGGCGATCTCAGCCAATGGCTCGGCAAGCGGGCGGGGATCGGCAAACGGCCGCCGCACGGCTTCCCGAAGAATTACAAATTCAAGTAATGGCAATATATTGCCGGAAAACATGTGGCCCCTGCGCAACCGCGCGGGGGTTCGCCGTTGAGCGGGTTTACCGCGAGGGAACTCCCGGTCTATCACTTGGCGACCGCGCAAAGCCCGCAATTTAGAGAGACGTCATGATCCGCACGCTTGCCCTTCTGGCCCTGACCGTTCTGGTTGCCGCCTGTACGCCGCCGAGCCCCGATGACGATCTGCGCGACCTTGGCGCCTTCAAGCTGGGCCATAATATCGTGGTGGCGCCGAACGTGCAGATGGTGCCCGGCTCGCGCCCGGTGGAAAAGCAGGAATGGGTCGATCTTCTGACCAATGAGATGCAGGCCCGGTTCTCGCGCTATGAGGGCGACCAGCTCTATCACTTCGGCCTGAGCGTCGAGGGCTATTTCGTCGCCCCGGGCGGTGTGCCGCTGGTGCTGAGCCCGAAATCCGTGCTGGCGGTCAAGATGACGGTCTGGGATGACGCGGCCAACGGCAAGCTCAACAAGGAGCCGCGCACCTTCACCGTGTTCGAGACCACCTCGGGCGAGAGCTTCTTTCTGGGATCGGGCAATAGCCGCACCCGGGAAGAGCAGATGCTCGGGCTGGCGCGCAACGCGGTGCGTGAGATCGAGATCTGGATGGAGGAGCAGCATCAGGAAAATGGCTGGTTCGACCCCGATCTCCCCGAGGATGCCGCCGCCGCTTCCGCCAACGCGGCGGTCACTCAATAGCCGATTTGTCAAGACGAATGGCTTGATTTTTGCGCGCAAACCAAATAAGCCGCGCGCGCAGAGGAAACCGGGTCCCTTCGGACCCCCCAATATTCAAAAGGGCGCCTAAGGAATGGCTAAGGAAAAGTTTCAACGTAACAAACCGCACGTCAACATCGGCACCATCGGCCACGTTGACCACGGCAAGAC
>CAKZRP010000016.1 GCA_937146765.1 uncultured Paracoccaceae bacterium
CTTCATCGGAATCTCCTCGTTCATCCTGCCGAGAAAATTCTACTTCCGCATCCCCTTAAGATCGGGGGGGATTACCGCTCAGAGCAGTTGTAAGCAACGGTCGTTTGGCACCTGAATTGATCCCACAACGTGACTTTGACGCGATCGCATGGCTAGGAGATGATTTAGAAGAGATTTTGGTCACGGCTCATCAACAGGTATATGGCGCAACAGATGAACATTTGCGTAAGCTACTAGGCGATGCCGGAGAACTTGCGATAATGTCTGCCTTGCGCCGCGATGGCCACAATCCGCGACATGTTTCGCTCATATCCGATCGCTTTGGCTATGACATAGAGCTCAACGATGGTTTCCGAACTGTAGGACTGGAGATCAAAGCCGCTGTAGACGCCACGGCTGGCCGCGCGTTCATCTCCCGCAACGAATTCGACGTCGCGAAAAGGATGGGCAAACGATGGAAGCTGGTCCAAGTGACCTTTTCATCACGGGTGATAGCAAGTGGGCGAGCAACCGCAGGAGACGTGGAGAGGATACGCGAACTGGCTAGTCACTCACTCGTCGAGATGGCGCCAGTCGAGAAAGAGGGATTTCGTTGGACCGAAGTTGCAGAAATTCGGCCCTCAGAAAGTGAATGGAAACTGAGCAACCTTCAAGTTGGAGAGGAGTTTGAGGCCTTGCTATCCAGTGACGGAGCATAGTTTCGGGTGCACCGTAAGGAGAAGGCTGAGGGGCCTTATCCAAAAGATTGCGATGACTAGAGAACCTTGCGTGTGCGCAATAAGACCCAATGTTTCGAAAACAGTTCCGTTTGAAACCTGCGTGACCAACTCAAACGGAGCAACACCGCAACGACAATTTTCCGCTTATTTACAGTCACTTAAAATCTCAACACCAAAACCGCGTAGTCATTAGGTCCGGAGAATTTGGGCCCCGAGAGAACACTTTATGGCTTCCTTGCATGGAGGCTGGTGTTCAGCTTGGCTCGCATAACCCTCGAAAACAACGGAAAAATCCGGCCGGAGCCGGATCGGGAGATCGCTTTCGCGAGGGTAAGTGGCGGAGACGATGGGATTCGAACCCACGAGACGGTTTCCCGTCTACTCCCTTAGCAGGGGAGCGCCTTCGACCACTCGGCCACGTCTCCGCTGACCCGTATATGTGCCATGGCGGATGGAGACAAGGCCAATTTTTCCGAAATTGTCATGCCAGTGTAAAAAACCCTCAAAGCGCCCAATTCATTAAAGAATTCAAAACGCTAGAGGGCTCCACACAGCCTTTTCCGCACCCTCACATGGGGCGCGAAAAAGGCAGGTTTGGGTTAGTGCAGCAGCGCCAGTCGCTCGAGGAACAGGGATTTGACCGCCTCGGCTTCGACCTCCATCGCCACATGGGTCTCGCCGCGCGCATCCTCTGCCAGCAGTGTCTTGCCCGAAGTCTCCGCCGCGACCGAGACTTGCAACTTGACTGCGCGGGTCTGAAACAACTCCGGATGCGTGCAGGCGATCACGGCTGCGGGATCATGCAGCGAGCAGCCATTGAGGTTGGCAACCTCTTGATAGAACTTGATATAAAAAACGCTCATGTCTTTCAGCATGCCACCCAGCTCCGGCGAACGCGCCTTGATGCCGTCAAAATCTTGTGGCGTGCAGAGGATCTTCAGCGTCACATCCAGCCCGACCATGACCACCTTGCCCGCCGCGGCCGCAAAGACCACTTCGGCAGCGTGGGGGTCGTGGTAGATATTGGCCTCCGCATGGGGAGTGATATTGCCGCCCGCCTCCAGCGAGCCGCCCATGATGACGATGCGCTTGCAATTCTGCACAAACCCGGGGTCACGCTGGATGGCGAGGGCGATATTGGTCAAAGGCCCTACCGGGCAGAGCACCAGCTCGCCTTTGTGCTCGCGCGCCATGCGGATCAGGAAATCGGCGGCGTCTTCGGCCACGGCCTGCCCTTTGGGCTCGGCTGCGGGGATATCGCCGAAGCCTTCGTCGCCATGCACATGGGCGGAGGGCTGGAACGGTGGCAAAACCAGTGGCTGCTCCGCGCCATGTGCCACGGGCAGATCAAGACCGGCCGCCTCCAAGAGGCGCAGGGCGTTGCGGGTGGCCATTTGGGTGGTGACGTTGCCGAAGATTGTCGTCAGGCCCAGAAGCTCGATATCCGGGGCGGCGGCGGCGTAAAAGATTGCCATGGCATCGTCGATGCCCGGATCCGTGTCGATGATGAGTTTTGTTGTCATTTTTATCCCTACGACTGATTAATCGGACGGGTCTAGCATTTGTGTTAGCGGCAACTCAAGCCTGCCTCTTTCAGCCACCCCCGACAACTGTTTCATGAAAAAACCCGCCTTCCAGAGAAGGCGGGCCTTGGACCATCGGATTGATCGGCCAGGATCAGGTGTTGAACAGGAAGTGCAACACGTCGCCATCCTTGACGATGTAGCTCTTGCCTTCTGCCCGCATCTTGCCGGCTTCCTTGGCTGCCGTCTCGCCACCGCAGGTGACGTAGTCGTCATAGGCGATGGTCTCGGCGCGGATGAACCCCTTCTCGAAATCGCCGTGGATCACGCCAGCTGCCTGCGGCGCCGCAGTACCCTGACGGATGGTCCAGGCGCGGGCTTCTTTCGGGCCGACGGTGAAGTAGGTCTCAAGGTGCAAAAGCTCGTAGCCGGCGCGGATCAGACGATCAAGGCCAGCCTCGGAAAGGCCCATTTCCTCGAGGAACATCTGGGCTTCCTCGGGGTCGAGCTGGCTGATTTCCTCTTCGATCTGAGCCGAGATGATCACATGCGCGTTACCCTGCGCTGCCGCCATCTCAGCCACTTTGGCTGAATGTGCGTTGCCCTCGACGCTCTCGCTCTCGCCGACGTTGCAAACATAGAGCACCGGTTTGGTGGTCAGAAGCTGCAACATTCTCCAGGCCTTGGCATCCTCGGCATCCACCTCGACCAGACGCGCGGGCTTGCCATCTTCCAGCATCGCCTGGGCCACCGCCAGCAGGCGATCCTGCTGCTGGGCTTCCTTGTCGTTGCCCTTGAGTTTGCGAACAAGGTTGGCCCGGCGCTTCTCGATGCTTTCGAGGTCCGCCAGCATCAGCTCAGTCTCGATGGTCTCGGCATCGGCCACCGGATCCACGCGGCCTTCGACGTGCGTCACGTCACCATCCTCGAAACAGCGCAAAACATGAGCAATTGCATCAACTTCGCGGATATTGGCGAGGAACTGATTGCCGAGCCCCTCCCCCTTTGAAGCGCCCTTAACAAGGCCTGCGATATCGACAAAGGTCATCCGGGTCGGGATGATCTGTTTCGACTTTGCGATCTCGGCGAGCTTGTCCAGACGCGCGTCGGGCACGCCGACCTCGCCCACGTTCGGCTCGATCGTGCAGAACGGAAAATTGGCCGCCTGCGCCGAGGCGGTCTTGGTCAGCGCGTTGAACAGGGTCGACTTGCCGACGTTCGGCAGACCCACGATTCCCATTTTAAAGCCCATGCCGGCCTCCTGATGCCACTTGGGAGCCAGCTTCTAGGCCCATGCGTCCCATTGCGCAAGCAAATGAGGCCCTACAAACAGGAGGCGACCGGGGCGCGCAGGACTGCACAGGATCTGTTCAACCCGATTTGCCCTGTTGAAAGTAAGCTTGCGCACTACTTAATCTGGACACCACGAAACATGATGGCCAGCCCACATCGCTCGCCACCTCCAAGATCACGAGGATCCCATGCGCAAACTTGCCCTCCTTTTGGCCCTTGTTCCCTCGCTTTCTCTGACCACCCCCGCCTCGGCGCAGGAGATTGTTGCCGGGGTTGGCTATGCGGATTTCCACAATTCCAATGCCGAAAGCGGCGGGTTCATTTCCGGGGACTACCTTGGTGCGCGCGATTGGTCCTTCCTCGGGTTTGAATGGGGGCTTGGGGTCACCGCGCAATGGCACGAGGAGAACGATATCTTTGTCGGTGCCGGCATTCAGGGTCAGAGGGCGCTGGCAAACGGATGGTTCCTTGAGGCCAGCGTCATGCCGGGCCTATTCGAAGAGGGTATCGCCGCAAATGACCTCGGCTCCACCTTCGAGATCCGATCGCTGGTGGGTGTCGGGCGCGAATTGCGCAACGGCAATCGCATGTCGCTGGCCTTCAGCCATATTTCCAATGCCTCTGTCGGCGACCGCAATCCCGGTCTCAATTCCCTCAGCCTGCGCTACCACATCCCGCTGAACTGAGGTCCCGGTTGCAAACGGTGGCGGTTAAAGGGCGGATGCCTGCGGGACGGGATTGATTTTGCCGGGAACATTCGGCACATCAAACCGGTAACGAAGATTTCGAAAAGGCCCGCCCATGACCCGCCAGACCACCCGTATCGACGCCAAGTTTGCCGAACTTTCTGCGGCGGGCAAGAAGGCCTTTGTCACCTATGTGATGGCGGGCGACCCGAACTACGAAACCTCGCTTGAAATAGTCAAGGGCCTGCCTGGCGCTGGCGTGGACATCATCGAATTGGGTTTGCCCTTCACCGATCCGATGGCGGACGGCCCCACCATCCAGCTTGCCGGTCAACGCGCGCTCGAAGCCGGCATGACGCTGGAGAAGACCCTGCAACTGGCCGCCGATTTCCGCAAGGAAGACGACACGACCCCGATCGTGCTGATGGGCTATTACAACCCGATCTACTCGCGCGGGGTGGACAGGTTTCTTGCGGATGCCAAGACAGCGGGCATCGACGGTCTCATCATCGTGGACCTGCCGCCGGAAGAAGATGCCGAACTCTGCCTGCCCGCACAGGCGGCCGGTTTGAACTTCATCCGACTGGCGACTCCGACAACCGATGACGCCCGACTGCCCCGGGTTCTTCAGAATACCTCCGGCTTTGTCTACTACGTCTCGATCACCGGCATCACCGGCGCCGCAGAAGCGGAGGCCGCAGATGTGGCGCCCGAGGTGGCCCGCATCAAGGCGGCCACCGACCTGCCGATCATCGTCGGTTTCGGCATCAAGACACCCGAGCGCGCCGAAATCATCGCCTCGATCTCCGACGGTGCGGTTGTCGGCAGCGCGATCGTGGCGGAAATCGGCAATGGGAAACCTGTGGGCGAGGTCCTGGCCTTCGTGAAATCGCTCGCCGACGGCGCCCACCGCGGCTGAGATCGCTCTCGCCACCGGCACCCGGCATAGGGACCGGACATCAACAGGGCAGCCGCAAGAGGCTGCCTTTTTTGTGGGTGTGCTCAGCGAACGTCCGGGAGCACGCTCAAAGCTTGTGCCATCACCTGCAGAAGCCGCTGCTTGCGGATCGGCTTGGCCACATGATCCGTCATTCCGCGCTCCAGGTAACTGCGGACCTGATGCTCCAACGCATTGGCGGAAACCGCGATGATCGGGACCGCCAAGCGCCCGCTGGCCGCCTCCTGCTCGCGAATGCGGGCCGTCGCGGAAACCCCGTCCAGCACCGGCATATTGACGTCCATGAGAACCAGATCCAGCGGCAGACGGTCACAGGCGGCAACGGCCTCCTCTCCCTGCTCGACCCAGGTCACGTCGAGATCGAAACCTTTCAGCATATGGTGCAGGACCATCCGATTGGTGCGATTGTCCTCTGCCACCAGAATGCGCCACCGCCTGGCTGAAAGGATCGCATGCCCGTCTGCCTCGCCAAGATCGGTCTTCTCCACCACGGGGTCCGAGCGGGTCACCCGGAACGTGGCGGTGAATTCGCTGCCCGCGCCTGCGGCGCTGCTGCAGGTCAGGTCGCCGCCCATACGTTGACAGATCTGACGGGCGATGGCCAAACCTAGACCGGTGCCGCCATGGTTGCGGTGCACCGAGGCGTCAGCCTGCATATAGGGTTGGAACAGGCGTCCAAGTTGCTGTGCCGTGAGGCCGATCCCGGTGTCCCGAACGGACACGGTCAGGATCAGACTCTCCTCTGTCTCCGCCTTGAGATGCGCAGACAGCGCAATCGCGCCATGCTCGGTGAATTTGATCGCATTGGAGAGCAGATTGGTCAGAACCTGCTGGAACCGGGTCGGGTCGATATGAACCCAGGCGCCCTTGAGAGAGAGGCCGCCACCGCAGAGTTTGGTGAAGCTCAGACCTTTCGCCGTGATCCGCGGCTCGAACTGGCGGCACACCGTCTCCATCAGGGCGGCGATGTCAGTCGGCAGCCTCTCGAGTTCCAGTTTGCCTTCCTCGATCTTGGTGAGATCAAGCACATCGTCAACGATGTTGAGCAGGAGACGACCACTGTCGCGCAGCACATCGAGGATCTGTATCTGATCCTCGGCCAGAGAGGTTTCCGCCAGAACCGATGCCATGCCCAAAATCCCGTTCAGTGGCGTGCGGATTTCATGGCTCATGGTGGCGAGGAACTGGGTCTTGGCTGCGTTCTCGGCGTGGGCGGCCGCACGTTCGCGGGCCAGATCCTCGGTACGTTCGCGCACCATCCGATCCACCTGACGCGCCAGGGCCACGAGGGAGCCATTGGCCTGGCGCAGGGACAGCACCTTCTTTTCCAGCTTGTCCTGCAGATCCAGCCGCCAGGTGCGCTCTCGTTCCAAGGCGGCGAGCAGGTCCTGGTAGGAGGGCTCGTCACTTGCCGACGCAGCCACGATTGGGGTGTCCGGTTGCAGGGTCATCTCCTGCCTCCGCCTCTGGACCACCCGACGGCACCGCCATGACTGGGGGGATGGACTCCGGCACCTGGGGCAGAAATTTCCCCGATACCTTGATCGTACATGAAGACAACAGGCACGTTATTCTACCTCCGGAGAATGCCGCAGGTGCCGGAATGGCCCATCCGATTAAAACTCCGGATCTTGCGTGCATTGCTTCTAAAATCAGAAAACCACCCCGCGCGATCCCCGCACGGAGTCGAAAATGTCCAGAGCTGCTTCATCGTCAGCTGTGAAACTCCGGCTGTTCTCCAGAAGCTTCGGTCATCGCGGGGGCCTTGGGCGCAATTGCGTGAGGCCATGATGAGTTCGGCGATAAACTTGCACAAATTCGTAAAAAGAAGATTACGCCGACGCCGCTTGTCAGAACCCCTCAAAATTGGTAAGAAAAAATTACCAGTTGTGCGCCGAAGGAGGAAACCCGTGTCCGTCATCACCAATATCGAGGATCTGAAGCGCATCTATGCGCGGCGGGTCCCGAAAATGTTCTATGACTACGCCGAGAGCGGCAGCTGGACGGAACAGACCTTCCGCGAGAATTCCACGGACTTCGACGAGATTCGCCTGCGCCAGCGGGTGGCGGTCGACATGTCCGGCCGCTCCACCGCAAGCCGGATGATCGGGCAGGATGTGGCGATGCCGGTGGCACTTGCCCCCGTGGGGCTGACGGGGATGCAATGCGCCGATGGCGAGATCAAGGCTGCCCGCGCGGCCGAGGCCTTTGGCGTGCCCTTCACCCTGTCCACCATGTCGATCAACTCGATCGAGGATGTGGCCGAAGCCACCACCAAACCCTTCTGGTTCCAGCTCTATACGATGAAGGACGAGGACTATGTCCGCCGCCTGATCGAACGCGCCAAGGCGGCAAACTGTTCGGCGCTGGTGATCACGCTCGACCTGCAGATCCTCGGCCAGCGCCACAAGGACCTGAAGAACGGCCTCTCGGCGCCGCCGAAGCTGACGCCAAGAACCATCGCCAACCTGATGACGAAATGGGCCTGGGGCATCGAGATGCTGGGCGCCAAGCGGCGCCATTTCGGCAATATCGTCGGCCATGTGGAGGGGATCTCGGATGCCTCTTCCCTCGGCGCCTGGACGGCGGAGCAATTCGATCCCTCGCTCGACTGGGGCAAGATCGCAAAGCTCAAGGACATGTGGGGCGGCAAGGTGATCCTGAAGGGCATCCTCGACGAGGAAGACGCCAGGATGGCGCTGCAGGTGGGCGCCGATGCGATCACCGTCTCCAACCACGGCGGTCGCCAACTGGATGGCGCGCTGTCCTCGATCCGCATGTTGCCGCGCATCATGGATGCAGTTGGCGGCGACATCGAGGTCCATCTCGACAGCGGTATCCGCTCCGGTCAGGACGTGTTGAAAGCACTGGCGCTGGGGGCGACCGGCACCATGATCGGCCGCGCCTTTGTCTACGGGCTGGGTGCCATGGGCCAAAAGGGCGTGACCACCGCGCTGGAGGTGATCCGCAAGGAACTCGACATCTCGATGGCACTTTGCGGCGAGAAATTCGTCGGCGACCTTGGCCGCCACAACCTCCTGCTGCCGGAGGACTTCAGCTGCCGCTGGGTTTGATCCCTCAGGCCAGCCTCCCTCAGACCACTGCGGTCGCCCCCCTGCGTGCCGAGGCGCGCAGGGCGGGCACCAGCACCAAAGTGATGCCCAGAAGCATCACGCCCATGGTCGCCAGCGCGATGCGCAGCCCGAAAGCCTCCGCAAGGAAGCCGATGGCGGGCGGGCCGACAAAAAAGCCGCAATAGCCGATCATCACCATGCGCGAGATCGCGGTGGCGCGCTGGCGGGCTGGGATCGTCTTGCCCACCCAGGCCAAAGCAGTCGGGCCAATCGCGGCCACACCGAGGCCAAGGATTGCAAATCCAACGTAAGCCAGCATCTGCACCGGTGCGAAAGCCGCCAGCAGCAGGCCAAAGGAGGCCAGCGCCGCCGCCATCCGCATCAGGCGACCTTCAGCGACCCTGCGCACCACTTCCTGCCCGCAAAGACGGCCAATCGCCATGGTGAACCCGAGGATTGCCGGCCCCATCGCCCCTTCTGCCGCCCCGGCGCCAAAGGCCCGCTCCAGATGCAGCGCCGACCAGTTCTCGGTCGCCTGCTCCGAGGTAAAGGCGATCAGGACAATCAGCCCGGCCAATACGATCAGCAGCATGGGCAAAGGCTCAGTTCCCGTCTCCCCTTCATCCTCCTCAGTCTCGGCGCCCCTTGGGTCACGCATCCCCGGCGCCAAGATCGCGGTCACCGCGACAATCCCCGCAAAACACCAGACCGGCGCCACGCCCGCCTCGCGCACCAGCCCGGCGAGCAGCGCCGACACCGCATAGGCCAGCGAAAACAGTCCGTGATTGAGGTTCATCAGCGACCGGCCCGAGCGCGCCTCATGCCCGCTGAGCCGCGCATTCATCACCACGTCAAGCAGCCCCGCCGCGCCAGAAGCAAGGAACATCGCGCCGGCAAAACTCAGCCAGTTGAAGGCCAGCCCCGGCAAGAGGAATCCCGCCGACAGCACAAGGGCACAGATCACCATGGCGTAAGCCCCGAGGTGGCGATCCACCCTGGGCGCCAGCCACATTGCCCCGACCGCCCCGGCCGCGCCGACCAGTAGCGCCATGCCGAACTCTGCATCCCCCAGCCCGGAATGGGCCTTCAGTTGCGGCGCATAGGCCGCAAAGGCCCCGACGCAGAACCCCATGACCACGAAGGCCCGCCCGTGCACCGCGCTGGTGCGAAGATCGTTGAAAAACTCCATGGGCGCGAGCTTGCACAGTGCGCTTCGCGTCACAATCCCGAAATTGTACCGCTACACCGCTGGCGCGAGGCCCACGGCCCGGCTATGCCAAACCCATGTTGATTTTCACCGCGCAGTCCCTTGCCTTTGTCGCCGTGCCAAAGACCGGCACCACTGCGCTGGAGCAGGCGCTGAAACCGCATGCGGATCTGAGCTTCGGCAAATCCCTGAAGCACACCACCGCCCAGCGGTTCCACCGCAAGATCCGCCCCTTCCTGCAGGACACTTTCGGCGGATCGTTCGAGGCCTTTGCCGTCCTGCGCCAGCCTGAAGATCAGATCCGAAGCTGGTACAAGTACCGCAGCCGCGACGAGATCGCCGACAAGCCGGAATATGTCGGCCATATGAGCTTTGACGAATTCGTGCGCGAGGTGATCTCTGACCACCCTGCCCCCTGTGCCGGCATCGGCAGCCAATGGGGGATGCTGACCGGCTGGCGGGGGCGGCTGCTGGTCGATCACCTCTTTGCTTATGAGCAGTGGTCCAGACTCGAAGAGTTTCTGTCCGACCGGCTCGCCACCCGAATCGTCTGCGAGACCCGCAATGTCTCGCCCCATGTCACCGCCGAGCTGGAGCCGAAGACCCGCGCCCTGCTACAGCAGAAACGCAGCGATGAATTCGCGCTGCACGCCCGCCTGATGGATGCAGGCGGCAAACTCAGCCCAAAGCGGCGCACAGCCGCCATATAGGGCTTTCCTTCTGGCGTATTTCCGTCTAAGGGGACGGCTTCATCGGGGTGACAGCCTTGGAGGCACCCCCTTTATCTATGGAGAATTACTATGGCGAATGAGATTCCTGATCTCGAGTGCCAGGTTCGCGCGGGGACAGGCAAGGGCGCCGCTCGCTCTGCCCGTCGCGAGGGCATGGTACCTGGTGTGGTCTTTGGTGGCGAAGCGGACCCGCTCGCAATCCAGATCCCCTTCAACAAACTGCTGAAGATGCTGAAAGCTGGCCGCTTCAAGTCCACCCTGTGGAACCTGAAGGTCGAAGGCCATGACGACGTGCGCGTGATCTGCCGCGACGTCCAGCGCGACGTGGTGAAGGACCTGCCGACCCACTTCGACCTGATGCGCCTGCGTCGCACCTCGCTCATCAACCTCTACATCCCGGTTGAGTTCATCAACGAAGAAGAGTCCGTCGGCCTGAAGCGTGGCGGCGTTCTGACCGTTGTGCGTCCCGAGGTGGAACTGGTTGTGACCGCGGGCGACATCCCGGAGAAGATCACCGTTGACCTCGCTGGCAAAGCCATCGGCGACGTGATCCACATCTCCGACGTGGTCCTGCCGGAAGGCGCAAAGCCGACCATCGACCGCGACTTCGTGATTGCAAACATCTCCGCTCCGTCGGGTCTGAAGTCTGCAGACAACGAAGCCGAAGAAGAAGCGGCAGAATAATAAGATCCGCATCCCTTTGGGACAGTGACTTGGGAACGGACGCCTGCGGGCGTCCGTTTTCGTTTGTCCGGTTTGCCCTGCCGCCGCAGAACCCCATATCCCCGGGTGAGCGCCCGTTATTGCCCCAGTTCGGAGAAGAAGCCATGGCCGCCCTTGCGCCCCTTTGCCGAAACCTCGTTCTGGTTCTGGCCCTGCTATTGGGCCCTGGCGTGCCGCTTGCGGCGGCTTCGGACAGCCCGGCACCGCAGACCACCGGCCTGTTATGGAACCGCAGCGGCCTGCCCCTGACCCTGCCGCTCGAAGTGGTGGCGCCCGAGGGCAGCGATTACCGCCTCACCCTCCTGCGCGAAACCGACCGGGAACCGGTGCTCGCCGCCGCAATCCGGGGCGGCGCCTTCTTCCGCGTGCTGGTGCCGCCTGGGCGTTACTTTCTGCAGTTCGAGCGTGGCCCGCGCTGGCTGGGGCAGGAAGAGGGGTTTGGCGCCACTGCCGAAACCGAGGTTTTCACCCTGCCCGATCCCCTCAGTTTCTCGGTGACCGGGTTTGACCAGCGGCAAGGGCATCGCGTCGATCTGACCATCTTGCCCCCTGCCACGCCCTCCGATCTCATGGCCTCGGCAACCGGGCTGACCACCGCCATCGCCCTTTGCCCGCGCGGCCTCGCCCCCGCCGCCCCGCGTAGGCTGCCCGCACCGGACCTGCGCCCCCTCACCGAAGGCGCGCCAGGCACCTTCCTGCGCGACCTTGCCGACGAGACCCGCCTGCCCTTTGCCGAGCGCCAGGGCTTTGCCGATGGCGGCAGCCGTGCCCAGACACCGCACCGTCGCGGTCTGCCCGCACCAGCCCCCTTCCCCCGCGCGTCTGGTGCCGCCGCCCCGGCCCCGGTCCTTCCTTGTGTCGACTGAACCGGGCCGGTACTGGATTTCCGCCGCGTTTCAGGGCATCACAGGCCACAACAGGACAGCAAGGATGAGCGGCTCATGAAACTCTTCGTCGGCCTCGGCAACCCGGGCGCGAAATACGCGGGCAACCGTCACAACATCGGCTTCATGGCGCTGGACCGGATCGCCTCCGATCACGGGTTTTCGCCGTGGAAGTCGAAGTTCCAGGCCCAGATGAGCGAAGGCACTCTGGGTGGCGAGAAAGTGGCGCTGCTGAAGCCGCAGACCTTCATGAACAACTCCGGCCAGTCGGTGGGCGAGGCGCTGCGCTTCTTCAAACTCACGCCCGCCGACGTGGTGGTCTTTCACGACGAACTCGATCTGGCCCCCGGCAAGGCCCGCGTGAAGCAGGGCGGGGGTCATGCCGGCCACAACGGGCTGCGCTCGATCCACGCCCATATCGGGGCTGACTATGGCCGAGTCCGTCTCGGGGTAGGTCATCCCGGCCACAAGGACGCGGTGGCGGGATATGTGCTGCATGATTTCCCCAAGGCGGATCAGGACTGGCTTGATGACCTTCTGCGCGGTCTCTCCGACGGGGCCATCGACCTGGCGCGCGGCGACAGCGGCAAATTCATGAATGCGGTCGCCCTGCGGGTGGCGCCGCCGCGCAGTTCGACGACCTCCAACCGCAGTGGCAAGGCACAGGCGGCGCAGCCGGGGGCTGGCGCGACCTCCGCCAAGGCCACACGGACCGAAGCCCCCGCCACCGCAACCGGGGCTGCCACCGGAACAGCCTCCGGGGTCAGCAAACCCGCAGATGACGCTGCAGCCTCCCCTGCCGAGGATCGCAGCCCGATGCAAAAGCTTCTCGACAAGTTCCGCTGACGCAGACGCGCCCGGACTGTTGCCGGGATCTGACCCGGCGTCGTCTTTGCCTGTCGCCCCGCCAGCCTTTAGCCTGCCCGCAGGAGAGGAACCCTGCCATGAGACGCGCCTATCGTATCGCCCTGCGCCTAGTCGCTGCCCTGTTGCTGGTGCTGCTGGCGCTTGGCCAGTGGAAACGCGAGGAGCTGACCCGGCTCCTTGCCGTCAACAGCCTGTTTGACGCCGACCGCATCGTGGCGAATTTCTCCCATATGGACGCGGCCTTTCTGACCACCCCCCTGCCCCGGGGCGACGGAGAGGTCACCCCCTTGCCCCAAGGTGCCGAGATGGCGCTGCCGCCAGAAGCCGCCGCCTGGATCGCGGATCGCCGGGTCACTTCGCTTCTGGTGCTGAAAGGCGGCGAGATCCGTCACGAAAGCTACCACCTCGGCACCAACGCGCAGGATCGGCGGATCTCCTGGTCGATGGCCAAGAGCTACCTCTCCGTCCTCTTCGGCATCCTCCTGGAAGAGGGTGCCATCGACAGCCTCGACGATCCGGTGGTCAAATACGTCCCCTCCCTGGCCCAGAGCGCCTATGCGCCCGCCAGCCTGCGCAATGTGCTCAACATGGCCTCGGGCGTGAAATTCGACGAGGATTACCTCGACCCCGGCTCCGACATCAACCGGATGGGCCGCGAGATCGCCCTGGGTGGCACGCTGGACGGGTTCACCGCCGCGCTCACCGAGACCATCGCAATCGCGGGCAGCCGTTGGACCTATGTCTCGATGGATACCCATGTGCTTGGCATGGTGATCCGGGGCGCCACGGGCCGCTCGGTGCCCGAACTGATGCAGGAGAAGGTGATCGCCAGGCTCGGTCAGGAAAGCGATGGCTACTACCTCACCGACGGGACCGGCACAGCCTTTGTCCTCGGCGGTCTCAATCTCACCAGCCGCGACTATGCCCGTTTTGCCCTGATGGTGGCACAGGAAGGCGAGATCGCCGGACGTCGGATCGTCTCGGAAGACTGGCTGCGCCAGTCGACCGAGGCCAGCGCCCCCACAGAGGCCGGCAAAATGGGATATGGGTTTCAGTGGTGGCGGGCCCGTGATCCGCGTCCCGGCGAAGTGATTGCCCAGGGGGTCTATGGCCAATTCCTCTATATAGATCAGATCCGCGATATCGTCATCGTGATGACCGCCGCGGATCGCAAATTTCGGGAAACCGGCCAGACCCGCGCTAATATTGATATGTTTCGTTTGATTTCAGACGCGTTGTAGCTCCGCAAGGAGAGGGCCCGCGAGGGCACCACCTCAGATTGGAAACCAGGCAATGATGGACAAATTTCCCGCAATCAACGTGCTGGGAGGGCGGCTGGAGCCCTGTTCCAGCGCTCCGGTCACCGGGTTTTATCGGGACGGGCATTGCAACACCTGCATCGAGGATCACGGCAGCCATACGGTCTGCGCGGTGATGACGGCGGAGTTTCTCGCCTTCTCGAAATATGTCGGTAACGACCTTTCGACAGCCCTGCCCGCCTTTCATTTCCCGGGGTTGAAACCGGGCGATCGCTGGTGCCTCTGCGCCGCGCGCTTCTTGCAGGCGGCGGATGAGGGCTGCGCCCCTGCGGTGCATCTGGAAGCCACCCATGGGCGCGCCTTGGACGTGGTACCCCTCGAGGTGCTGAAGGCCCATGCAGTCGCCCCTTCGGAGTGATCGTGCGGCGCCTCAGGCCGGGCAAGACCCTAAGCCACAGGCGGTCGGTCGCAGCAGCTCAGAGCCTCTTCCCTTGATTGCCCCCTGCCTTTGCTGATACCGCAGAGGCAGGCCAGCCGGGATGATCCCCCCTGCCAGCATGTCACTCACACATATCAGCAGAACGGACAAAGCCCATGAGCTTCATCGCCATGAACCGCTTCCGGATTCGCCTTGGTCGCGAAGAGGATTTCGAAACCATCTGGAAAGACCGTGAAAGTCACCTCAACGAAATGAAGGGCTTTCGCGAGTTCCGCCTCCTCAAAGGCCCGGAAAAGGAGGATCACCGCCTCTATTCCAGCCATGTGATTTGGGACAGCCGTGAGGATTTTGAAGCCTGGACGAAGTCCGAGCAGTTTCGGGCCTCGCATCGCAACGCCGGCAAGCGGGAAGGCGAGAGCCCGATCATGGGTCCGCCGCAGTTCGAGGGTTTCGAAACGGTCCTTCTGCAGTCCTGACACTGCGCAGGCCCAAGGTCGCATAAGGGGCTCTGCCCCCGGCCCTCCGGGCCTCCCCCGGAGTATTTCTGGAAAGATGAAAGGGCGCCCTGACAGCGCCCTTTTGCAATGAACCGATCTTGTTGGTGACCGAGGATCACTCCTCGATGTCGCGGCCCTCTTCGGTGTCGGACATGTCAAAGCCAAGGTGACGCGCCACGGTAAAGATGTCCTTGTCGCCGCGCCCACACATGTTCATCACGATGATATGGTCCGCAGGCAGGGTCGGCGCGATCTTCATAACATGCGCCAGCGCGTGCGAGGGCTCCAGCGCCGGGATGATGCCTTCCAGCGCACAGGAGAGCTGGAAGGCCTCCAGTGCTTCCTTATCGGTGATCGAGACGTATTTGGCTCGCCCGGTCTCATGCAGCCAGGCGTGCTCCGGCCCGATGCCCGGATAATCCAGACCCGCCGAAATCGAGAAACCCTCAAGGATCTGACCGTCATCGTCCTGCAGCAGATAGGTGCGGTTGCCGTGCAGCACGCCGGGACGCCCGCCGGTGAGCGAGGCACAGTGCTGCATCGTCTCGTCCACACCCTTGCCGCCGGCCTCAACACCGATGATGTTCACGGACGGGTCATCAAGGAACGGGTGGAACAGGCCCATCGCATTGGAGCCACCGCCAATCGCCGCGATCACAGTATCCGGCAGACGGCCTTCGCCCTCTTGCTCGGCCAGCTGCCAACGGACTTCCTTGCCGATGATCGACTGGAAATCACGCACCATCGCCGGATAGGGGTGCGGGCCGGCCACGGTGCCGATGCAGTAGAAGGTATCGCGCACATTGGTCACCCAGTCGCGCAGCGCGTCGTTCATCGCATCCTTCAGCGTGCCGCGACCAGAGGTGACAGGGATCACCTCGGCGCCCAGAAGACGCATGCGGAACACGTTCGGCGCTTGGCGGCGCACGTCATGCGCGCCCATGTAGACCACGCACTTCAGACCAAACTTGGCACAGACGGTGGCCGTCGCCACCCCATGCTGGCCCGCGCCGGTCTCGGCGATGATCCGGGTCTTGCCCATACGGCGTGCGAGCAGGATCTGCCCCAGCACGTTGTTCACCTTATGCGCGCCGGTGTGATTGAGCTCGTCCCGCTTCATGTAGATCTTGGCGCCACCCAGATGCTGGGTCAGGCGCTCCGCATAATAGAGCGGGCTCGGACGGCCGACGTAATGCTTCCACAGATCATCCATCTCGGCCCAGAACTCCGGGTCGACCTTGGCCTTCTCGTATTCCTCTTCCAAAGAGAGGATCAGCGGCATCAGCGTTTCGCTGACAAAGCGCCCGCCGAAGATGCCAAAGCGGCCCTGTTCGTCCGGTCCGTTCATGAAGCTGTTGATGAGATCGTCGGCCATAAGGTGTCTCCGTCTTCCGTATGCGCTGGTTCTAAAGCGCATTTAGGACAAGAGGAACAGGTTTCTCGGCAATTTTCTTTTGTCTAGGCTCTGAGGGCGGTGGATTGGGGCATTTCGCTTCGGGCTTTGCCCGAAGCGACCCGCGCCGCGCGCACCCTGTGGGTGCGCGCGGCGCGCCCGGCCCAACGGATCGAGGGTCTCCTTATTAAAGGAGGCACGATGAGCGGGCGGGAGCCCTCCCCTCGCGGCGTATCACGCCGCTTTCAATGTAATACAGGGAAACCATTCAGAGGCTTCGCGTCGCCGCCAAAAAGGCACGCATCAGGTCGGCGTCCTTGACACCGGGTGCGCTCTCCACACCGGAAGCCACATCAACCTGACGGGCGCCGGTCTTGCGGATCGCCTCGGCGACATTCTCCGGCGTCAACCCACCGGCCAGCATCCAAGGCACCTGCCAGTATTTCTTGCCCGCAAGCAGGCTCCAGTCGAAGCTGATGCCATTTCCACCGGGCAGAACGGCCCCCTTGGGCGCCTTGGCATCCACCATGATCTGATCGGCAACCTGGGCATAGAGGTCGATGGGGGCCAGGTCCGCCGCCTCGGCCACCCCGATGACCTTCATCACCGGCAGACCATAGCGGGCCTTCACCTCGGCCACCCGTTCAGCGCTCTCCGAGCCGTGCAACTGCAGCATGTCGAGCGGCACCGCGCCGGTGATCGCATCGAGCTCGGCGTCACTGGCATTGACCACCAGACCGACCTTGGCAATTCCGAGCGGTGCTTCGGAGGCCAGCACCGCGGCCTGGGCAATCGACACCGACCGCGGTGATTTCGAAAAGAAATTGAGCCCCACATAGGCGGCGCCCGCCTCGGCGGCGATGGCAATATCCTCGCGGGTCTTCAGACCGCAGATCTTGGCGCGGATCTCAACCATGCTCAGGACGCGTCTTCGAGCAGCGCCAGCACCTCGTCCTTGCCTTCGTTCTTCTGCCGCTTGAGCCGGTTGACCTCGCGCGAAAGCTTCTTCACCTCGCCCTGTTTCACCCGAGCCTCGCGGCGGTGCTTATGCTCGCGCAGATATTCAAGCACATAGCCCAGCGCCACCCCTGCCGCCAGCCCGCCCAGTACAACCACGAAGAGCGGCAGCGAGATTGACGGGTTGAACCCGACCAGTTCGGCCAGCGCCTCGGGCATCAACTTCAGATCCACAAAGCCCCGGTTGGCGAGGCTTACGGATGCCAGAACCAGGGCCAGTACGGCCCAGAGGAGATAGCGGAGAGTGCGCATTACTCTTCTTCTTTTCCGTTCAACCGGTCACGCAGCAACTTGCCGGTCTTGAAGAAAGGCACGTGCTTTTCCTCGACCTGAACGGTCTCGCCGGTGCGCGGGTTACGCCCGACGCGGGAATCGCGCCGTTTGACGGAAAAGGCACCAAAGCCGCGCAACTCGACGCGATCACCGCGCGCCATGGCATTGGTGACCTCGTCAAAGACCGTGTTAACGATCCGTTCCACGTCTCGCTGATACAGGTGCGGGTTTTCGTCTGCAATCTTCTGGATCAGTTCCGAACGGATCATGCGTGTGGCCCTCCCAAAGCCGCGTGAGAACTCAAGGGTGTTCTAACTATAGGAAGAAAACTGTTCTGCGCAAACAAGTTAGAAAGACCAACCCGGCTGAAATCCGCAGGTTCTGCGGCTTTTGTGCAAAGCCACCAACGGTTTTCACCCTGCCGAGCCCCCGAACTGCCCGAAGAAGAGGCGAAAGAATGGAAATGCTGCAACTGCGAAGTCATTGATTCGGCTTCATTAAAGAAGGTGATCCGACCGGGGTCAGCTCAGGCTGGCGCAACGCGCTTCAAAGGCCGTTCCACGGCCGTCCACATAGGCCTTGCTCTGGTAACGCACCAGTCGCAGGGATTTGCCGTGACAGGCCTGCTCCACCTCGCCGCGCACATCCCCCTCGGACCAGCCGGGGCCGTAGCGACCGACAACCTCGTAGCCACCACCGCGCCGTGACAGGTCCATGTCGAAATGGCCGGGCGCGATGGTGCCGCCGCCGCAGGCGGTCAGCATGAGGAGAGGAAAGATGGCAAGCAGGCGGCGCATGGCAAACTCCGGGCTCGGTCGGGATGTCAGGGTCTGGCGACACAGTGCCCGAGGCAGGCTAAGATTCGGTTGCGGCTTCCGACGCAGACTGCGCCTTCTGGGGTTCAGCCGAATTCCTTGGCCAACTGGTTAAAGCCGTTCTCGATTTCCGAAGCTGCCTTCAGCAGGTTCTCGCCGCCATTGGCGATATTGGTCACCGCCGTCGACAGCCCGAGGCTGGCCACCCAGATGATCCATTTGGCCCAGACCGGGTCCTTGGACTTCAGCGCTTTCAACGATTTCACCACGCTTTCCTCAAACTGTTCGGCCGGCTTGATGCTGACGTGATAGGCCTCGATATCCTTGATCAGCTTGTCGGTGGCCTTGCGGGCGGCTTCCATCGCGGTGAACAGCCCGTCGATCTTCTTGCTCTTGTAATTGCGGTCCTTCGCCATCTTGCCAAGCTTCTTGGCAATCTCCTTGTCGAGCTTGCCCTGCTGGTCGAGGAGCTTGTTCAGCTCCTTGCCAAGAGCGGCGATCTCGGCGTCGATATTCTTCAGCTTGGCGCGATAGGTCGCCAGATGTTTCTGCACCCGGTTGAAGCCGGCGGTCTCGATCATCAGGAAGTCAGCAAGGAACTCCTTGCCGATTTCCTTGGCCTTCACCTTGGCCTTGGATTCCTTTTCATAGGCGTCCACCAACTCCTTCAGCGCCTTGTCCAGCTCGCCGTGCACCTTGACGATGTCCGAAGTCACCTTCTGCACCGCGCGCGCGACCGAGACGATGCTCTGGGCAATGCCGTAGATGCTTGCAGCGATGGAGACACCGCCGGTGACCACGCCGGTGGCCAGCGAGACGGTGCTGGCAATCGCTGCGGCACTGCCCAGCACGATGCCGCAGACCACGTTGAACCGGTATTTGTTGCGCGCCTTGTTGGCCGCCTTCCACTTGTTGAAATGCTTCAGCGCCACCTGCTCGATCGACTTTTCATAGGCCGTGAAGATCTTCTTGAGATCGTCGTCAAGCTCCTTCACCTCCTTGTCGGTGAGGGGCATGACAGAGCCGAGCTTGTCCGCCGCATCAACCCGGAGATTGCATTCCGCGAGCAGCTTCTTGTACTCGGCGGTGGCATCATCATAGAGCTTGGCGACAAAACGCGCATCCGTGTCGAGCTCCTTGGCCATGTCCTTGTCGACCTCGACGGTGGCTTTGAAGCTCATGTTCCCCAGCTTGACGAACTTCGGCTTGACCGTCTTGGTCACCTCGTTCTTCACGTCTGCTTTGATGATGGTGAGGCTTTCCTTGGCCATGGCGCTCTCTTTTCTTTGGACGACCCGGTTTCGGGCCGAAGGGGGCGATGGGCAAAATTCTTACTCTGTATAGAACGGACAGCACCGGTGCCGAAACATCCGCACCTGTCCAAAGGTCACTCTAGCGGAGCGCCCCTCGAAGAAAAGCAGAAGCGACCGCTTTTGAATTGTTTTTCCAGGCCGACCGCTTTGCACTCGCCCCCCTTGCGGCTCTGGGATGGGCATGAAATTGTTACGTTATCACATTTCGAATCATGGAGTCCCCAAATGACTGGTATATCGCGCAGCGCCTTTGCGTTGCTGACCTCCGCAGCCCTTGTCCTCGCAACGCCGCTGGTGGCCGGAAGCAACCACGACCACAAGCACGACGAGCAAGTCTACAAAGGCTACTTCGAGGACAGCCAGATCCAACCCCGTACCCTTGCCGACTGGCAGGGCGACTGGCAATCGGTCTTCCCCTATCTGATGGACGGCACCCTTGATGAGGTCATGGCGCATAAGGCGGAGCATGGCGACAAGACCGCCGCCGAGTACCGCGCCTACTACGAGATCGGCTATGCGACCGATGTGGATGCCATTCGGTTCGACGGCAACCAGGTAACCTTCACCGCGGGCGGTGAAACCTATGGCGGAAGCTATGTGTCCGACGGCTACGAGGTTCTGACCTACAAGAAGGGCAATCGGGGCGTGCGCTTCATCTTCAAGAAGGAGAGCGGCGACGAAAAGGCCCCCGCCTATATCCAGTTCAGCGATCACCACATCGCACCGCAGAAAGTCGGCCACTACCACCTCTATTGGGGCGAAGACCGCGCCAAGGTGCTGGAAGAACTGACCAACTGGCCGACCTACTATCCCGCCGCCCTGAGTGGCGAGGACATCGTCCACGAGATGCTGGCGCATTGACGCCGTACTGAGCCCTCGGCGCTCCCGCTTCCGGGAGCGCCTTTCCGCACAAGGCTCCGCGGGTCAATCGATCAGCGCCTTGACGATCAACGTCGCTGCCGTCGCCAGATAGATATCGCCGCCCTCAACGACATAGACCTCGCCCCGGCGCGGTTGCGGAAGCCCCCGCGCGCGCCAGTTGTCGATCATCAGCACATCCCGTTTTTCAAAGTGATGCCCAACCTTGTGCCGATGGTGCATCTCCTGCCGCCGGTGGTCCTTGCCCTCGATCACCGTGGTTTTCTTCACGATCACCCGCTCCGCATGGGCCGGCGTGACGAGGGCGCCGGGCACCAATTCGAACAGGGCAAGGGCCGTCAGGCTCCAGGTGAGCAATTTGCGCATGGGGTCTTCCTTTCCGGTGTGAACATGCCCTCCTGACACGCACCTCTGCCCGGCTTCCGTCGCAGCCCTGTCCACCAGATCCTGTCCTCCAGCCGATACCCGCCAAACAGGGCCCAGCTCCTCCGCGCCGCAGGGCGACCAGCGCCAAAAAGAAAAGCCCCGCAGGATCGCTCCTGCGGGGCTTCTTTAGTCAGGTCCAATGGACCCCTGAACTTAGTCGCCGGACTTCAGCGCTGCGCCCAGGATGTCGCCGAGGGACGCGCCGGAGTCGGAGGAACCGTACTGTTCGACGGCTTCTTTCTCTTCTGCGATCTCGCGAGCCTTGATCGACAGGCCCAGACGGCGGGTCTTGGAGTCGATGTTGGTGACGCGGACGTCAACCTTGTCGCCGACTGCAAAACGCTCGGGGCGCTGGTCTGCACGGTCACGGGACAGGTCGGAGCGGCGGATGAAGGACTTCATGCCTTCGTATTCCACTTCAACGCCACCGTCTTCGATCGCGGTCACTTCCACGGTGATGACGGAGCCACGCTTCACGCCGCCAACGGCGTCTGCGAACTTGTCACCGCCCAGAGCTTTGATGGAGAGAGAGATACGCTCTTTTTCCACGTCCACTTCGGAGACAACGGCCGAAACCATGTCGCCCTTGCGGTAGTTCTGGATCGCTTCTTCGCCACGCTCGTCCCAGCTGAGGTCGGAGAGGTGAACCATGCCGTCGATGTCGCCGTCGAGGCCGATGAACAGACCGAATTCGGTGATGTTCTTGACTTCGCCTTCGACCTGAGTGCCCTCGGGGTGGGTCTCAGCAAAGACTTCCCACGGGTTGCGCATGGTCTGCTTCAGGCCCAGGGAGACGCGACGCTTGGCGCCGTCGATTTCCAGAACCATGACGTCCACTTCCTGAGAGGTGGAGACGATCTTGCCGGGGTGCACGTTCTTCTTGGTCCAGGACATCTCGGAGACGTGGACCAGACCTTCGACACCGGGCTCGAGCTCAACAAATGCACCGTAGTCGGTGATGTTGGTGACGCGACCCTTGTGGACGGACTCCAGCGGGTATTTCGCGCCAACCAGATCCCACGGATCTTCCTGCAGCTGTTTCATGCCGAGGGAGATACGGTGAGTATCTTTGTTGATCTTGATCACCTGAACCTTGACGGATTCGCCAATGGTCAGGATCTCGGACGGGTGGTTCACACGACGCCATGCCATGTCGGTGACGTGCAGCAGGCCGTCAACGCCGCCGAGGTCAACGAACGCACCGTATTCGGTGATGTTCTTGACCACGCCCTCAACAGCCTGGCCTTCGGACAGGTTGCCGATGACTTCGGCACGCTGCTCGGCGCGGGACTCTTCGAGGATGGCACGACGGGACACAACGATGTTGCCACGACGACGGTCCATTTTCAGGATCTGGAACGGCTGTTTCAGACCCATCAGCGGGCCAGCGTCACGCACCGGGCGAACGTCAACCTGGGAGCCGGGCAGGAAGGCCACAGCGCCGCCGAGGTCGACAGTGAAGCCGCCTTTGACGCGGCCGAAGATGGCGCCGTCAACGCGTGCGTCGTCTGCGTAGGCTTTTTCCAGGCGATCCCAGGCTTCTTCGCGGCGCGCCATCTCGCGGGAGATGACCGCTTCGCCACGGGCGTTCTCGGCAGCGCGCAGGAAGACTTCCACTTCGTCGCCGACGGACACTTCAGCCGCTTCACCGGGATTTGCGAATTCTTTGAGTTCGACGCGGCCTTCCATCTTGTAGCCTACGTCGATGATGGCCTGACCGGCCTCAATGGCAATGATCTTGCCTTTGACAACGGAACCCTCTTCGGGGGTGTCCATTTCGAAGCTTTCTTGCAGGAGGGCTTCGAATTCCTCCATCGATACGTTTTGAGCCATGTGGTCTCAGGTTTCCTTTACAGAGTTTTGCTGGCCGAGTGGTTGTCTCCACCGGTCTGAACAAGCTTGGTCGAGCCGAGGTACGAATCGCTGACAGTGCAGGGCAACACATAAACACAAAGGGCCGAGGTGTTCCCCGACCCTGCTCTGACTGTCCTGGTGCTTTTCGCATCTCTGTTGACAAGGCGGCTTATAGGCTCATCCGGCCTTGCTGGCAAGGGGAATTGGCAGGGGTCGCACCCAAGGGATGGAACCTCACCGGTTGCCGTCACAAGGCAGGTCAGCCTGAACAGATCACATGCCACTGCCCTTGTCTGCCATTTGAGTGCCAACGGGGTGGACGTCCAACCCCAAAGGCAGGAAGGCGGGACTTTGCTGCCGTTCGCGCATCTGAAGTCTGGTTGTTTTCAGAGTTGCATCATCGGCTCGACCGTTCAGCCGGGAAGCCCTTCGATCCTTTCAATGGAGGCAAGGTCGTGGTCCCAGTTCGCGCGACTGGAACAACAGATATGCGCGTTCGGTCGCATGTCTAACTGGCCGTCAAGCGACCCAGCCGGGACGACAAGCAAACCAATCTCCGGCTGGGAAACCGGAAGCGCTGACCCGCAATGAGAGCAAAAGCTCTTCACATGGCGTGACCCAGATAGCTGGAACGTCTTGACCTGTTCTTCACCTGAAACCCAGGTAATTTTGGCAGCGGACGAAAACAGATTTGCCGAATGGGCTGAACCGCTGTCCTTTCGGCAGCGGGCGCAGTGACACAGGAAAAAGCTGTCAAACTCTCCCGATATGCGAAATTTTACCGCGCCACAGAGGCATTGTCCGGTGGTCGGATTGTTATCCATTCGCACTCCTCTCGACAGGTAGGCCACGTGCAGCCAGTCGAACGCATTTCGATTGCCTTTTGTATCCGCGTGTTGGATCAAGGTCAAAATGGGCTCAGAGCCGCCTCCCCCAAAAAACCAAAAAAGGCGGAGCCCAGCGGCTCCGCCCCTGCCCTAAGGCATCGGACTCAGATCAGTTGATCTCGGTCACCAGCGCTTCGGTGGACTTGCGCATCTTCGGCATTGGCAGCAGCCAGTCGGCGTCTTCCTGACGGTAACCCAGCGGCAGGATCACTTTTGCGCGCAGACCCTTTTCCTTCAGGCCAAGGATTTCATCCACCTGATCCGGGTCAAAGCCCTCCATCGGGGTGCTGTCCACACCGAGTTCCGCCGCAGCCGCAAGGGCAAAGCCCAGTGCGATATAGGCCTGATGCGCCGCATGGGCGGCGTTCACCTCGGCCTGTCGCGGCAGCAACATGCCCTTCAGGTTGGTGTAATAGTCGCGCAGCAACGGCAGGTCGCCACGCTCTTCGATCAGCTGGTTCAACACCGCGTCGATCCGCTCTTCGGTGTAATTGTCCCAGGCCGCGAAAACCAGAAGATGGGACCCATCGGTGATCTGTGCCTGATCCCAGGCCACAGCGCGAATTGCAGCGCGCGTGTCTGCGTTGCGGATCACAAACAGCTCAAACGGCTGCACACCACTGGAGGTCGGGGCCATGCGGATCGCCTCAACGATCTGCGCAACCTTGTCTTCGGGAACCGCTTTGGAAGGGTCCATTTTCTTGGTGGCATAGCGCCAGTTCAGCTTGTCGAGAAACATGTGTGGGTCCTTTCGAGGAGCGACGTTTTCCAACACATAGCAACTAAACCGTTTAGTTCAAGATGATTTATCTCGACGTCGAGAAGTATTTAGACGTCGAGATAAATTTCCGCAAGGGGGAAATGGCGCGAGGCGCGACACAAAACGGCACCCGATGAGAGCCACCTCAAGCTTTCTTCTTTACGGTGAAGGAGTTAGCCCTGTTGGCGCGCCTCGATCACGGCGATAGCCTGCGCCACGGCCTCTTCGATGCTGAGGGCGCTCGTGTCGATCGTCACCGCATCATCAGCCGGTTTCAAAGGTGCTTCGGCACGGGTCATGTCACGTTCATCCCGCGCCCGCACGTCCGCCAGCACCGCCTCGTAGGTGGTGCCGCTGTCCGCCAGCTCGAGGAAGCGCCGTTGCGCCCGAACTTCGGCACTGGCGGTCACGAAAAGCTTTACCTCCGCCTCCGGGCAGATCACCGTACCGATGTCACGCCCGTCCAGCACCGCTCCGCCCGACCGGCGGGCAAAGGCGCGTTGGAAATCCACCAGTGCTGCGCGCACCTCGGCGATCACCGCAACTTTCGAGGCCGCTTGCGCCACTTCGGCAGAGCGCAGGTCGGTCCGGTCAAGGTCGCGTGCATCCAGGGCCTTTGCCGCTGCGACGGGTTCGACCCCGTCCAGCATCCTGGCTCCAACTGCACGATACAAGAGCCCGGTATCCAGATGACCAAAGTTAAAATGGCGGGCGACCGCCTTGGAAATGGTACCCTTGCCCGCAGCGGCCGGGCCATCGATGGCAACGGTGAAACTCATCTGGGGCTCCTCATGCAAATCCTGGAAGGGGGAACTCTGCACCCAGAGCCCTTGGGCCCCTTCCCCGAAGTATCGAGCGCCGAACGGCGGACTCAGTGATTGTCGCGGCTGATATGGGCACCAAGCTTCGCCATCAGCGGCTCGAAGATCGGGAAGGAGGTGGCAATCGGGCTGCCGTCATCGACGGAAACCGGGTTCTGCGCCCCCATGCCCATCACCATGAAGGACATGGCAATGCGGTGATCGAGGAAGCTCTGGGCAGTGCCGCCACCCTTGACGCCCTCGGGACCGCAGCCCTCGACGCTCCACCAATCCTCGCCTTCCTCAACCGTGATGCCATTGGCGCGCAGGCCCTTGGCCATCGCATCAATGCGGTCACTTTCCTTGACGCGCAGTTCCTTGACGCCCGCCATCATGGTGGTGCCAGTGGCAAAGGAGGCCACAACGGAGAGCACGGGATATTCGTCGATCATCGACGCGGCGCGCTCGGGCGGCACCTCGATGCCCTTCATATTGGGCGAGAATTTGGCGCGCAGGTCAGCCACCGGCTCGCCGCCCTCTAGGCGTTCGTTCTCAAAGGTGAGGTCGGCGCCCATGTCCTGCAGCGTGTAGAACAGACCCGCGCGGGTGGGGTTGAGGCCGATGCCCGGCACCAGCACGTCAGAGCCGGGGGTGATCAGCGCAGCGCAGACCGGGAAGGCGGCGGACGACGGATCGCGCGGCACCGCGATCACCTGCGGTTTCAACTCGGGGCGACCGGTGAGGGTGATCACCCGGCCCTCCTCGGTGTCCTCGGTAGTAATCTCGGCGCCAAAGCCCGCCAGCATCCGCTCGGAATGGTCGCGGGTGGCTTCTTTCTCGATCACCACGGTCTTGCCCGGCGCGTTGAGGCCGGCAAGCAACACCGCGGATTTC
Source organism: uncultured Paracoccaceae bacterium (assembly GCA_937146765.1). GTDB lineage: Bacteria > Pseudomonadota > Alphaproteobacteria > Rhodobacterales > Rhodobacteraceae > Epibacterium. The sequence goes on from CAKZRP010000016.1 coordinate 26,172, forward strand.
ACCTGCGCCGAAGGCACCGGCACGGTGTAGCGGACCGGCACCGGATCGGCGGCGCCAATGATGGTCATCGGCAGGCGGCCACCGGAGCGGCCCACGGATTGGGTGCCAAACAGCGCCAGAGGATCGGTGACCCGCGCCATCGGGCGTTTGTTGAGCGAGGCATCGCCGGTAAAGGTCGCGGTGATCGGCGAGGTCGCCATCGCGCCCATGATCAGGCGCACGCCGGTGCCGGAATTGCCGCAGTCGATCACGTTTTCCGGCTCGGCAAAGCCACCGACGCCGACGCCAAACACCGACCATTCGCCGCCGCCGTGGTTGATCACCTCGGCGCCAAAGGCCTGCATCGCCTTGGCGGTGTCGAGCACGTCTTCGCCTTCGAGAAGGCCAGAGATCTTGGTCTCACCAATCGCCATCGCACCGAGGATCAGCGAGCGGTGGGAGATCGACTTATCCCCGGGCACTTCGGCCACGCCGGTCAAAGCGTTGGCGCGGCGGGAGGTCATCGGGATGGGCGTGCCGTGTCCGGACATGGGGCTTCCTCTTTTTCGGTCACTCGCTGCGGGAGCGGTCGAGAGTGGCTGTTAGCGCAAGACTGCCGCCACGTCCATCGCGAAGCGCGGTTCGGGCGGCGGGCAGCAGTGGCGTTAGGCGCAGAGGCGAGAGGTCGGGAGCGAGGCTCTGCCTCGCGCTCCGGGATATTTTCGAAAAGGTGAAGGGCGCGCGGCGCTTTGGCGACCTCAGCCTTGGCGGCGGAAGGTGAGGTAATGCGGGGTGCGCCCCTCGCGCAGGGCCTTTTGTTCATAGCGGGTGGAGATCCAGTCGCCCCAGGGTTGGCGCCAATCTTCCGGGCCTTCGGCGAGCCAGTCAAAGCCGGCCTTTGGCACCTCTTCTAGGGTCTGGCGCACATAGTCGGGGATGTCGGTGGCCACCCGGAAGATCGCCCCGGGCTTCAGCGCGCGCGCCAGCGGGGCGAGATGGTCTTGGGTGACGAAACGGCGGCGGTGGTGGCGTGCCTTGGGCCAGGGGTCGGGATAGAGCAGGAAGGCGCGGCTGAGGCTTTGGGCCGGCAGCACATCCATCAGATGGCGCGCGTCGCCAGGGTGGACACGGATGTTCTCCACCCCCTCGCGGCGGATCTTGCCCAGAAGCATCGCCACCCCGTTCACGAAAGGCTCTGCACCGATGATGCCCACATCCGCGTGGGTTTGCGCCTGATGCACGATGTGCTCGCCACCGCCAAAGCCGACCTCGAGCCAGACCTCCTTGCCGCCAAACAGCGCCCCAAGGTCGAGGGGCGTGCGATCCGGGTTTTCTTCCCACTCCACCGCGCCGGGGCTGAGGCGTGGCAGCATCTCGTCAAGGTCGCGGATCTGGTTCGGCTTCAGTGTCTTGCCCTTGAAGCGGCCGTAGAAGTTGCGCCAGGGCGCGCCCGAGGCATGGGTGCCTTGGTCCTCGCTCGGGGCGGCGTCGGGGGTCGGGGCGGCGTCGTCGGAGATCACGGGCGGCAGGTCCTCTGGGCTAGGGGTTGAGGCGGGCCGCCTCGCGGGGAAAAATCGCCGTCCCCTCTGCCGGAGAGCGACCGCGAGGTCAAGGCTCGACTGGCCAAGGCGCGCTGTATGGCCCTAGCGGGATTCTTCGCGCAGCACCCCGGCGGCCATGAGGCGCAGACGTGAGGGGTACCATTCATCGCCCGAGTCGACCTGCAAGGTCTCGATGGCAAACCCGGCTTCGACGCCGCGCTCGACCAGGTAGCTCAGGTAATCATACATCTCGCGCTGCGTGTCCTCGTAAATCCAGGACCCGAAATCGAAGGGCGTGTTCCAGCCCTGCCCCTCCCGTAGGTCCTCGTAATAGCTCTCAACCGAGTCCGGGCTCCAGGAGCGACGGTGAAAGCCGATCTTCGAGCCCAGCGTCATCCGCCGCCGGGCGCCGGCAAGAAAGATATCGACGCAGGCGCTGACACACTCGCCGTCCACCGTGGTGTTGAGCCCCACATCGGCGACGATCCAGGCGATTTCGGAACTGGCATAGATGCTGCCGCCGCCGGAGTTGAGCTGCAGTTCCGTCACCTGCGGATTGGTCTGCAGGATCTCGCGGAAGCGGTCGATGTCTTCGGTGACGATTTCGCCGGGTTGATCTTCGTCGAGGTTTTCGGTGTCGAAATGAAGAACCTCGCCCCGGACCGTGAGCCGGGCGTCACCAGGGTCCAGTGCCAACACCGGAGTGGCGAGCGACAGGAGGGTCAGGGAGGCCGCAAGGCGCGCCTTCGGGAGAAACAATGTCATGGTGTTCAATCCTTGAGGTAACGCCTGAGGTTTTCATACCGTTTAGGCAGCCTTCGGGACCAGCCTCTTCTGCTGCTCCCAAAAAGGTCACAGGCGCTGACCTTTTGTTTCGCGCGCGAAACAATGCGGCAGCAAGGGTGCTGGATTTGTTGCACATGCCCCGGAGAGAACCGCAGGCCGACATGGCAAAGAGTGGCAAGTAGGGCCGCAAAGCTGACCTGTCTTGCTTCGGCCTAGGTGCGGCGCACAGGCGCCAACTTTCGGTTCCTGAGCCCCGGATCCGAAAAGGGCGGAATTTCTCCCGCCCTCAATCGGTCATGGCCCTGGGCCTCGGCGCTCAGACTGCCGCCTTCAGAGCATCGATCAGATCGGTGCGTTCCCAAGAGAAGCCGCCGTCGGCTTCTGGCGCGCGGCCGAAGTGACCATAGGCGGCGGTGCGCTGGTAGATCGGCTTGTTGAGCCCGAGGTGGGTGCGGATGCCCCGCGGGGTGAGGTCCATGCAGGCTCGCACGGCCTTCTCGATCTGTTCATCCGGCACATTGCCGCTGTCATGGGTGTTCACGTAGATCGAGAGGGGAGCCGCGACGCCGATGGCGTAGGACAGCTGCAACGTGCATTTGTTGGCAAGGCCCGCGGCCACCACGTTCTTGGCCAGATAGCGCGCCGCATAGGCGGCGGAACGGTCGACCTTGGTCGGATCCTTGCCGGAGAAGGCACCACCGCCATGGGGGGCGGCACCGCCATAGGTATCCACGATGATCTTGCGCCCGGTAAGGCCCGCGTCACCATCGGGGCCGCCGATCACGAATTTGCCGGTCGGGTTCACATGCCAGACGGTATTGGCGGTCAGCCAGCCCTCCGGCAGGGTTTCGCGGATATAGGGCTCCACGATGGCGCGGATGTCAGCCGAGGTCAGCGTCTCATCCAGATGCTGGGTCGACAGCACCAGCGAGGTCACCTCGACCGGCTTGCCGTTTTCATAGCGCACCGAGATCTGCGATTTGGCATCCGGGCCAAGGGTCGGCTCGGTGCCGCTCTTGCGCACTTCGGCAAGGCGGCGCAGGATCGCATGGGAGAACTGGATCGGCGCAGGCATCAGCGCCTCGGTCTCGTCGGTGGCAAAGCCGAACATGATGCCCTGATCGCCGGCGCCCTCGTCCTTGCCTTCGGCCGCATTCACGCCTTGGGCGATATGGGCCGATTGCTCGTGCAGCAGGTTGGTGATTTCCACCGTCTCGTGGTGGAACTTGTCCTGCTCATAACCGATATCCTTGATGCAGGCACGGGTGATCTCGTCGATCTTGCCCATGTAGTCTTTCAGCTTGTCCTTGTCGCTGAGACCGACCTCGCCGCCGATCACCACGCGGTTGGTGGTGGCAAAGGTCTCGGCGGCGACGCGGGCTTCCGGCTCCTCCGCCAGGAAGGCATCGAGAACGGCATCGGAAATGCGGTCGCAGACCTTATCCGGATGGCCCTCGGAAACGGATTCCGAGGTGAAGGTGTAATTCGTGCGGCTCATGTGAGAAGTGCTCCATTAGGGATCAGATCGCCACGCCAGGAAGCCGTTGTGGCGACAATCGGGACGCCCAATGCGTCCGCTGATATCTGGTCAATGTATGACATCGACCGGTTAAGCAAGTGTTCGCGGCGGCTTTCTCCAAAAAAATCTCCGCCCCGTGGCCGCAAGAAGGCCCAGCAGGATCAGAAACACCGGCCAGTCGCCGCTGCGACTGTAGAGCGTCGGCGGCAAGGCTCCGGGCAGGGCCGTGTCGATATAGCCTGCCTCGCCGAGCGCCAGGCTGTCGAGGATACGTCCGCGGGCATCGATCACCGCGGTAACGCCGGTATTGGCGGCCCGCAACATCGGCAGCCCCTGTTCTGCAGCGCGCAGCTGGGCCTGCACCAGGTGCTGATAGGGGCCGGAATAGGTGCCGAACCAACCGTCATTGGTGATCAAGACCAGAAAATCAGCACGCTGCGGCGCGGCGTTCACATCCTGGGCAAAGACGCCTTCGTAGCAGATCAGCGGCAGCGCCCGGCCTACCGTAGTCTCCATGAGGCGGCGGTCCGCGCCGGGCGCATAGCCACCGGAGGCGCGTGCGGCGAGGCCTGAAATGCCAAACCGCTGCCAAAGGCTCGGGAAAGGCATGTATTCGCCAAAGGGGACCAAATGCACCTTGTCATAGATCTGTAGCACCTCGCCTTCGGCGCTCATCACCACGGCAGAGTTCATGTAGCGACCGTTTTCCTCTCGCTGGATCCCGTAGAGCAACTCCGCGCCCCGGGTTGCGAACAAGAGCTCGGAGGTCAGCTCGTCCATGTAATTCTGCAAGGTTGGAATCGCTGTTTCCGGCCAGATGACGAGATCCGGCCGACCGCCCTCTGCGGTGGGTTCTGCGGTGTATTCCAGCATCCGTTGCAGGAAAACCCAACGCTTCTCCGGCAACCATTTCTCCTTCTGCGGCGCATTGGGTTGCACAAGACGTACGACCTGTGCGCCCTCTGCCCCGGGTTCCGCAGGCGCAAGGCTCAAGGCGCCCGCCAGGAGCACGGCTGCCCCCGGCGCCACCAGCAGAAGCGGGCGCTGCCGGACAAGAGCAAGGGGCAGAAAGGCCAGCAGCAGCAACAGCGCAACCCCATGTGTCCCAAGATAGGGTACCAGATCCAGTGCAAGGTCCCGCGGCAGGGCGAGTTGCGCCAGCCCGGCCCAGGGAAAACCGGTGAGCACATAGGCCCGCGCCAGCTCCGCCAGTCCCCAGGTCGCGATCAGCGCCCAGATCCTTGCCTCGCCCGACGCCAGCCGCGCCGCAGCCCAGAAGGCCAGCGCCCAGAACAGGGCCAGCCCCGCGGCCATGCCGACCAGCGCAAAGGGGGCCATCCAGCCATAGGCCTCGGCATCGACCTGAAAGGGCTCCATGATCCAGGCGAGACCAAAGGCAAAATACCCCAGCCCGAACAACCAGCCGAGCCAGCCCGCGCGCGTCGCGGTCTGCACGCGCAGGACCATCGCCGCCACGACCACCAGCGCCAAGGGCGCCGCCCAGAGGGCCGAGACGGGCGCCAGCCCCTGCGCCATCAGCGCACCCGCGCCAAACCACAGCCCATAAAGGCCGAGACGCGACAGCGCGGTCAGAAAACTCATTCGGCAGCGACACCCGGCATACGCACCCTGAGCCGCTTGATGCGGCGGGGGTCGGCGTCGATCACCTCGAACTCGGGCCCCTCGGGATGCTGGATCACCTCGCCCCGCGCCGGCACCCGGCCCGACAGCATGAAGACCAGTCCGCCCAGCGTATCGATCTCCTCGCCGTCCACATCCTCGTGGCGGGTCAGCGGGATGCCGATCTCGCTTTCGAACTCGCTCAGCGGCGTGCGCGCCTGCGCCACGTAACAGCCGGGTTTTTCCTGCACCCAGGTCTGATCCTCGCCGCTGTCATGTTCGTCCTCGATCTCGCCGACCACCTGTTCGATCAGGTCCTCGATCGTCAGCAAACCATCGACACCGCCGTATTCGTCGATCACCAGCGCCATATGGCGCCGTTCCGCCTGCATCTTGGTCAGCAACACGCCAATCGGCATCGAGGGCGGCACAAACAGCAAGGGGCGCAACATATGGGCGAGGTCAAATTCCTCGTTGTCGCAATCGAACCCGTAGGTGAGCGCAAAATCCTTCAGGTGGACAAAACCCAGCGGCGTGTCCAGCGTGCCCTCGTAGACAGGTATCCGGGTGAAGCCGGAGGACCGGAACATCTGCACCAGTTCCTCGCGGGAGATCGAGACCGGCACCGCGTCGATCTCGGCGGTCGGGATGGCCACATCCTCGACCCTTAGGCGGCGAAGGTTCATCATGCCCGGAGGCGGGTCCGCGAGAATTTCATCCGTGCCCCTATCAGACACCTGATCCTCACCGGTCTGGGAGAAACTCCCAAAAATCTTGCTCAGGAAACCGGGAGTGTCACTCCCGTTCGCTCGATCGTCTTCCGTCTCAAATCCCTGCAGCGCGCCATGCGCTGCGTTAGAACTGCCTTCTATGTCGCCCATCGTTCCGTTCCAATAAGGCCAGTCACGGCCCGTCCTCAATGATATATGGGTCAGCAATACCCAGTTTGCCAAGTATGCCGACTTCCAAAGTTTCCATCACCGTGGCGTCGCCGTCACGGATGTGATCATACCCCAAAAGATGCAAGGTTCCATGAACAAGCAGATGGCGGATGTGATGCGCAGGCTCTTTTCCGCCCGCCGCCGCCTCCGCCATGCAGGTGTCATAGGAGATCGCGATATCGCCCAGCGCCGCATCACCCATGAAATCCATCTCCGGAGGGAAGGGTGTGCCGCCTTCTTCCTCGGCAGCGAGCTCCTGCGCCGGCCAGCTCAACACATTGGTCGGGCTTGCTTTCTCGCGAAACTCCGCATTGAGCTCGGCAATTCGCGCATCGTCACAGCCGAGCACCGTGACCTCCCAATCCTCACCCGACAGCTCCAGCCAGTCGAGCACCGCCGCCACCGCAACGTTTGCGTGGTTTTTCAGCGCCGCGGCGTCCCAGCGCCCATCTTCGATCACAACATCCAGTATCATGCTGCCGCCTTAGCTTGACCTCGCGCGAAAAAAAAGGCCCCTTCTGCGCCAGTGCCCGCCGCGTGATAGGACTGCCTGCAATGCCCCAGACCCTCGACATCCGCCCGACCGACCCCAACAGCGCAGCAATCCGCCCGCTGCTGGCCGCCCATCTGGCTCATACTTCCGAGACCAGTACCCCCGAGGCCTGCCACGCCCTTGACCTTGCCGGACTTCAAGCACCGGAGATCCGCTTCTTTGCCGCTTTTGACGGCGAAACCGCACTGGGATGCGGCGCGCTCAAGGATCTGGGACAGGGTCGGATGGAGGTGAAATCGGTGCATGTCGCCGCCGCCGCGCGGGGACGCGGCATTGCAAGGACGCTGATGCTGGCGCTGCACGAGGTGGCCCGGGCCGCAAACACCCGCGAGATCCTGCTGGAAACGGGCTCGGAGATCCTGCCGCCCTTCGACGCCGCCCGTGCGCTCTATGAAAGCCTCGGCTATAGCTATTGCGGTCCCTTCGGCGACTACAATGCGCATCCCGAAAGCGCCTTCATGCGGCTCGCCCTGGCAGACTGACCGCCCTTCATCTTTCCCCCAATCCTCTCGCCGAAGGCGTCCAGATCCGCCGCCCCCACCACCCGTCGCGGCAGGGGCGCGCGATCTAGCACCATCAGGCGTGCGGCTCATCCGCCTCATAGGCCTCGATGATCGCCGCCACCAGCGGGTGACGCACCACATCCTTGGCGGTGAAGTAGTTGAAGGAAATCTTCGGGATCGCCTTCAACAACCGCTCCGCATCCGCCAGCCCCGAGGCGACACCGCGCGGCAGGTCGATCTGGGTGCGGTCGCCGGTGATCACCATGCGCGACCCCTCGCCCAACCGGGTGAGGAACATCTTCATCTGCATGGTGGTGGCGTTCTGGGCCTCGTCGAGAACCACAAAGGCATTGGACAGGGTCCGTCCACGCATGAAGGCCAGGGGCGCGATCTCGATGGTTTTTTCTTCCTTCAGTTTCGCGAGCTGCTTGCCGGGCAGGAAGTCGTTCAGCGCGTCATAGAGCGGCTGCATATAAGGGTCGACCTTCTCTTCCTGAGTGCCAGGGAGGAAGCCCAGACGCTCGCCCGCCTCGACGGCGGGACGGCAGAGGATGATCTTGTCAACGTGGCCCTGGATGAACATCGACACGCCCACGGCCACCGCAAGATAGGTCTTGCCAGTACCGGCGGGACCAATGCCAAAGGCCATCTCGTGCTCAAACAGGTTCTTCACATAGGCTTTTTGCGCGTCGGTGCGCGGCTCCACCAGCTTCTTGCGGGTCTTGATCTCGACCTTGCCGCCCGAAAACATCTCGAGCTGGCTAGCCGGTCCGCTGCTATCTTCGTCGGAGCGATCCAGCCGCAACTCGCGGTCGATATCGGCCAGCGCCACCGGACGCCCCCCCTCGAGTCGCTCGTAGAGAACTTCAAGCAGTTCGGCGGCATGTTGCGCCAGATCAGGATCTCCATGCACGATCAGCTGGTTGCCCCGGCGGATGATCTGTACGCCGACGCGCTGTTCGATCTCGGCCAGATTGCGATCGAACTCGCCGCACAGCTCGATCAGAAGTCGGTTGTCAGGAAATTCCAGCAGCACTCCGGGTGCTGGGGCGTGCTCGGTGGACGGGGGCAGAACACTTGTGGCCAAACGGCTCTCCTGTCTTGATATTGCCCCCTCAGTCTGCCCCTCCCCGCGTGTCGGCGCAAGGGTCGCGGCAGAGTGGGCCCTGCAATTTCACGCAACTGAAACAATAACCGGGCATTCCGCTGCCGATCTCCAATCCGCGTGAGCGCCGCCTTGCCAGCCAGGGCGTCCCCTGTCACACTTGCGCCGCAACCGGCTGGTCGCCCTTCTTGCCGCCACCCTAGGGTTTGCCCGCTGCCAGAGGCCCGCGCCACGACCAGCGCCTTTTCCCGGTGCTGCATCAAGGAATTCCCCAACCCGGGTGCGGAAGCCAGATCCTGAACCACTCAGCCAGCCATGCCTACCGGATCACGTCGCCTTGGTGTCGGGCGGAGCAGGGTCACAGGGTCACCACGTCCGGGCAAAGCAGAAACGGGCAGCCCTTAAGGCCGCCCGCTTCACATCCGTCCCATCGGCAAGACCGCTCAGAGATAGTCTGGCAAGGTGGTGCCCGTCTTGAACGGCCCGGTCGCGGTGTTCCTGGGCAATTCGCTGTTACAGACCGGCTTGCCGTCCGGAGTGCGGCGCAGGTCCAGGTAGCCTTCGACGCCATCGTCGATGATCCAGTGCTCGCACCCCTGCGGATCGACCCAGATGCCGGCGGTCATGTTGGACAGGTCGCCCTTGCCGCCGTCAAAGATGTTCTGGTCACGGGTCTTGTCGGCGATATCGCCGCAGGCCGAAACAGCGGCAACGAGGCCCAGCGCTGCGGTGGCTTTCAGAAACGTCATGTGGAAACTCTCCTTAGCGCACGCAGTAGATTTCGACGCGGCGGTTCTGCGCCATATTGGCGGCGCTGGTGTTGGGGACACGCGGGCTGCGCTCGCCATAGGCACGCACATCACTGATCCGGGCCCCAACGGTGCGCGCCACCTCGGCCACCGCATTTGCGCGACGCTGGGAGAGCGCGATATTGTACTCATCCGAGGCGCGGCTGTCGGTATGACCGGCAATCACGTAATGACGGGTGCCCGGCATGGTGGACCGGAACCACTCCTCCAGACGCTGACGCCCGGCGGCATTGATGGAATGCTTGTCGGTGGCAAAGAACTGGTCGGTCGGCATCATGCCACAGAGCTGGCCAACACGGCAGACCGGCTTCCCGTCCGGCGTCACATGTGCCGACATGTAGCCCTCGGCCCCGTCGTCCATCACCCAATGCTCGCAGCCATCGGGATCGACCCAGATGGTGGGCACATAGCGTTCGCCGGTCAGGGTCCGGGTTTCCTGCGCCATGGCAGCAGGGGCGAGCACCGCCAGCGACAGGACCGCCGCTGCGGTCGCCAGCCCGGCGCAGGCTTTGGTCATCATTTGCTCAAACACAACAGGCATCCTCTCATTGGCCCCTCGGAGATCGACACGGGGGATCCTGCAGATCCCTGTATCCCCAGCAGGTCCTGCTTGTTTCCGGAATTTACACTAACTTTTGCTGAATATGAGGCCCGAACCAAGAGAATTTACGCGCCAGCCCCCGATCCCGCAGAAACGATGCTGACCGGACACGATGATTGTCACCGCAAGGGGGACAATCATCGCATTTTGGATTAGTTGTTGACCCAGAAAGGGATAGGCGACCGACACCATGAGTCGGCTCGCCCCCGAGGCTGGACGGTGCCGGGTCAGCCGACCAGCGCGCCGGCCAGCGAATTGGTCCCGGACGAGAGAATGCGCACCCGGCGCAGATCGCCCACCTCTGCATCGCAGTCGGACACGTGCACCGCGTGCAGATAGTCCGACTTGCCCACCATCTGTCCCGGAAAGCGCCCCGCCTTCTCGAACAGCACGCCGACCTCGCGGCCCACCATGCTGTCCTGCACCTCACGCTGCTGGCGGGTCAGGAGCGCCTGCAGACGTTGCAGCCGATCATCCGCCGCCGCCGGGTCCACTTGCGGACGCTCCGCCGCGGGTGTGCCCGGACGGGTGGAATATTTGAACGAATAGGCGGTGCCGTATTTCACCGCCTCGACCAGATCGAGCGTGGCCTGGAAATCTTCCTCGGTCTCTTCCGGAAAGCCAACGATGAAATCACCGGAGATCAGGATATCGGGACGTGCCGCGCGGATACGCTCGATCAGGCGAATGTAGCTCTCGGCGGTATGACTGCGGTTCATCCGCTTCAGGATCCTGTCCGAACCCGCCTGCACCGGCAGGTGCAGATAGGGCATCAGCTTTTTACAGGTGCCATGGGCCTCGATCAGGTCATCCATCATGTCGTTGGGATGCGAGGTGGTAAAGCGGATCCGCTTCAGCCCGTCGATCTTGTCCAACTCCCAAATGAGCTGCGCCAGCGTCAGATCACCCTTCGCCCCTGCGCCGTGATAGGCATTGACGTTCTGCCCCAGCAGAGTGATTTCACGCACGCCGCGCTCGACCAGGTCCTGCGCCTCGCGCAGGATGCGATCCGCAGGGCGCGACACTTCAGCACCGCGGGTATAGGGCACCACGCAGAAAGCGCAGAACTTGTCACAGCCCTCCTGCACGGTCAAAAACGCGGTCGGGCCGCGCTTGGCTTTGGGGCGCGACTTCAGCTTCTCGAACTTGTCTTCCTCGGGGAAATCGGTGTCGAGCACCTTCTCGCCTTCACGCGCCCTGGCTTCCATCTGAGGCAGACGGTGATAGCTCTGCGGTCCGACCACCAGATCGACAAGCGGCTGGCGGCGCATGATCTCCTCGCCCTCGGCTTGCGCAACACAGCCCGCCACCCCGATCTTCAGATCCGGCTTCGCCGCCTTCAATCCCTTGAAGCGCCCCAGTTCGGAATAGACCTTCTCGGCGGCCTTCTCGCGGATGTGGCAGGTGTTCAGAAGGATCATGTCCGCATCGTCCGGGCTCTGTGTCTCCACATAGCCCTGCCCGCCCAGCGCTTCGGCCATGCGTTCGCTGTCATAGACATTCATCTGGCAGCCGTAGGTCTTGATGTAGAGCTTCTTGGGCGCGGTCATGGGTCGGCTCCCTGTGCGGATCGGGGATAGGTGGAACAGCAGCGGGCCTTAACGGGAAACGCATCCGCTTGCAATGCAGGGCGGATTACCCGATTTTAGCCGCAAAGACCAGACAGGGCCGGAGCGATCCCGATCGGATCCGGCACAGCGCGAGGACAGGCCCCCATGCATTACCCTTCGCTCGAGGCGTTCCTTTCACGCCGCCCGATGCCGCTGGAGACGGGGCCGGTGGCGCTGATCCTTGCCGAGGACGAGGTCGAGCTCGACTCCACCCTGCGCCACCATCTGGACTGCGGCTTCAAGGAAGTGGTGGCGCTGATGCCGGATGCCTTTGCTCTGCCCGGCGACCTTGCGGGGCGGGTGATACGGGTGAATTTCGACTGCAGTAATCCGCAAGCCACGACCGAGGCGGTGAACCGGGTGATCGTCGCCGCCCCGGGCTGCTGGCTCTATTATGGCTACAACGCCGAATATCTCTTCTACCCCTTCTGCGAAACCCGCACGGTAGGCGAATTGCTGACCTATCACAGCGAGGAACGACGGGCGGCCATGCTGACCTATGTGGTTGATCTCTATGCGGCCGATCTCCACGCCCATCCCAATGCGGTCTCGCTGGAAACGGCCTGCCTCGACCGTTCCGGCTATTACGCCCAGGGCCGGATCGATCCCGAAACCGGCCACCCGCGCGAACGGCAACTGGATTTCTTCGGCGGATTGCGCTGGCGCCACGAGGAACATGTGCCCCCTCAAAGCCGCAAGATCGACCGCATCGCCCTGTTTCGGGCCAAACCCGGGCTTGAACTACAGGTGGACCACACCTTCAACGACCAGGAATACAACACCTACGCCTGTCCCTGGCACCACAACCTGACCGCCGCCATCTGCTCCTTCCGCGCCGCCAAAGCGCTCAAGCGCAATCCGGGCTCAACCTTCGACATCCAGAGCTTCAAATGGCATAACTCCGCCCCTTTTGAGTGGCACTCGCGGCAACTCCTCGACCTCGGGCTGATGGAGCCCGGGCAGTGGTTTTAACAGCCTGCTTACGCAGTCTGTGGCTTCCGGCGGGGATATTTGGGGAAAGATGAAACCCCTCGCCCTTCATCTTTCTAATAAACATCCCGGGGGTCTGAGGGGGCAGCGCCCCCTCTTCTGTTCTCTCGGCTTAGCGTAGCAGCAAGACGGGAAACCAATCCTCGCGCAGGCGTTGCCCCGGCACCATGTCATGGCCCGGATAGGGCGGCGAGGTGCGGCCCGGACGCTCCACATAGCGCGCATCGTCACCAACAAGCCGCAGCGAGAAGGCCCGACGGCGGCTGGTCGAAGTATTGCCGCGCGCCCCATGCAGGGTCTTGTAGTTGAAGGCCACAGCATCGCCCGGTTCCATCGCCCACTCGCGGATCTCCATCCCTTCTGCCTCGGGATCAGGGACGGGCATGTACTGGCCTTCGTCCGGAAAAAACCCCTCTTCCGAAACCCAGCGGGTCGGCAACACTTCCTTTTCCCAACGGTGCGAGCCCGCCACGCAGCGCAGCGTCGCCTCGGTGACGGGATCAAGCGGCGACCAGAAGCTGATCGTCTGCCGCCCTTCGACAAAGTAGTAAGGCCCATCCTGATGCCAGGGCGTCGCCATCGAGGTGCCCGGTTCCTTGACCAGCACATGGTCGTGGAACATCTGCACGCGGTTCGACCGCATCAGGTCGGCGGCCACCTCGGCCACGGGCGAGGCCTCGATGGCGGCGGCGAACTCGGGGATTCGGGTCCAGTTGCAATAATCGTCGAAGAACCGTCCGGTCTGGCCCTTCTTCTCATTGTTGGAGGCATAGGGTCCCGGGGCCGCCATATTGGCCTCCACCCCCTTGCGCAGCAAATCGACCTGATCCTTGAACAGGCCCTTGATCATCACCACCCCGTCGCGCTGGTAGGCTTCGACCTGCTCTTCGGTGATCAGCGGATGCAGCATCATTCGTCTCCTGTCCTGGATGCATGGTCTGCATCAGGGTGACAAGCGCAGAACATAGTTTCAAATCATATCTTGCGAAGGTAGTATTCACTTCATGTTATACCTTACCCTGCGCCACTATGAATATGTCGCGGCCATCGCCCGGCATGGATCGCTCTCCGCTGCGGCTGCGGCCCTCCATGTCAGCCAGCCGGCCCTCTCTGCCGCGCTGGCGCGGATCGAGGCGCATCTGGACCGGGTGCTGTTCCTGCGCCGGAAGGGCGCCGCACTGGCGCTGACACCGCAGGGGCGGGAGTTTGTCCACGCCGCCGAAGATCTTTTGGCCGAGGCGGCGCGACTCGAACATCCAGGCGAGCCTGCCCGCCGGAGCACCCGGTTGATACTTGGGTGTTTTCAAGACCTTGCGCCATTCCTTCTGCCGCGCGCCCTGAACGCGCTGCGCGCTGCCCTGCCCGGAGTCGCGCTGGAGATCCGCGAGGGCGATTTCGAAGATCTGGTCGCAGCACAGCTCTCCGGTGCCTGCGATCTGGCGCTGACCTGGGATCTGGGGCTTGATGCCGCCTTCACCCGACAGGAACTCTACCGGGTGACACCGCAGGCGGTGATGCCACCGCAGCATCCGCTTGCCGTACAGGAAACCGTAAGTCTCGACGACCTGGCCAGCGAACCTTTGATCCTGTCGCGCGAGGGCCTGTCGATTGCCCATATGATGCGGCTGTTTCGCAACCGGGGCCATGTACCGATGATCGCCCATCGGGCCGCTTCGCTCGAACTCCTGCGCAGCCTTGCGGCCAGCGGCGAAGGCATCGGCCTCGCCTACAGCCTGCCCGACTCGCGGAGGAGTCAGGCGGGGATGCCTCTGTCTGCGCGTCCGCTGCGCGAGATCGAGGCGGTCGAGCCGGTGGTCTTGACGTGCCATGCAGACCCGGCGGCCGGGTCGCTGACGGCCACGGCGATGCAGGCTCTGTCAGCCGAGTTTTCACCTACGGGACATCGGAATTGGAACTAACGGCTCAGAATTGCGGCCTCAAGACCGGGCCGCCTTCTTGCGCAGACGGATCACCACGTCGACCGAGGCGATTTCCATGCCCTCGGGCGGTTCCGGCAGACGCTGGATCACCAGTTCCTCGGACGGAGCATCCGAGACCCGGCTTTCGCCCTCCCAGAAGAAATGCGGGTGGTCGTGCACATTGGTGTCGAAATAGCTCTTGGAGCCATCCACAGTGATTTCCTGCAACACGCCTGCCTCGCAAAAGGCGCGCAGAGTGTTGTAGACCGTGGCGAGGGACACAGCAGCGCCATCGTCCTTGGCGGCCTCGAACAGGCTTTCGGCGGTCACGTGGCGATGGTTGCCATCGCCCACCAGAAGCGCCGCCAGCGTGACACGCTGACGGGTCGGGCGAAGCCCGGCGTCCATCAGCCACCTGTTGGCGTTCTCTTCATGGGTCGGTGTCATGATCACCTTCCTGCCATTCACTGCTACCGAGGTGTTATATGGCAGAATACTGCCGGTTTTCAAACGGAATTGCAAAACCCGCCCGGCGTCCGGCCCCCGGCTGCGATCGGGTGCCGGGTATTCCCGCTCCGCGCCCCCGAGGTCACCCGCCCCGCCACAGCTTGCAGTCGCAGCATCGCGCTACCCTTGCAGGATGTGCAAACCCGATGTTAATGGGGGCTTAAGACGTTTATACCAACAGGCAGGAGTTGCCCCGCACATGGCCCAATATCCCAGCAGCTTTGACAAGGAAGACCTGCTTAAATGCGCAAGAGGCGAGCTGTTTGGACCCGGCAATGCGCAGCTGCCCGCTCCGCCGATGCTGATGATGGACCGGATCACCGAGATCTCCGGCGATGGCGGCGAACATGGCAAGGGTCATGTGATCGCGGAATTCGACATCACCCCGGACCTGTGGTTCTTTGACTGCCACTTCCCCGGCAACCCGATCATGCCCGGCTGCCTTGGCCTTGATGGTCTGTGGCAGCTCACCGGTTTCAACCTTGGCTGGCGCGGCTGGCTGGGGCGCGGCTATGCGCTTGGCGTTGGCGAGGTCAAACTGACCGGCATGGTGCGCCCGGACCGCAAAATGCTGACCTATCGCGTCAATTTCACCAAGGCCATCCAGACCCGCCGCTTGACCATGGGCGTCGCAGACGGGATCGTGGAAGCGGATGGAGAAGTGATCTATCAGGTCAAGGACATGAAGGTAGCCCTCTCCGAGAGCTGATCCCCAACAGGATCCAACAGGGCCAAGGCCTGCGAACGGGGGACACCCCCTTTCACACGAGTTACAGGAGTACGCATATGCGTCGCGTCGTCGTCACCGGTCTGGGGATCGTCTCCTCCATCGGGAACAATGCCGAAGAGGTCATCGCCTCGCTCAAGGCCGGGAAATCCGGCATCGTCGCCAGCCCCGAGATGGCGGAGCACGGGTTTCGCAGCCAGATCGCCGGCACGCTCAAGATTGACGTGGCCGAGCATGTGGACAAGCGCACCCTGCGGTTCATGGGCCAAGGCGCGGCCTATGCCCATATCGCCATGCAACAAGCGATTGCCGATTCCGGCCTGACCGAAGATCAGGTGGTGAACGAGCGCACCGGTCTGGTGGCAGGCTCCGGTGGTCCCTCCACCTCCTCCATGCTGACCGCGCATCAGACCGTGCTGTCGACGGGCGCCACCAAGCGGATCGGGCCCTTCGCGGTGCCGAAATGCATGTCCTCCACCATCTCCGCGAACCTTGCGACCGCGTTCAAGATCAAGGGCATCAACTACTCGATCACCTCGGCCTGCTCCACCTCGCTGCATTGCATCGGCAACGCGGCCGAGCAGATCATGATGGGCAAGCAGGACGTGATGTTTGCCGGCGGCGGTGAAGAGCTGGACTGGACCCTGTCCTGCCTGTTTGACGCGATGGGCGCCATGTCCTCGAAATATAACGACACGCCGGAGCTGGCCTCGCGCGCCTTTGACGCCAACCGCGACGGGTTTGTGATCTCTGGCGGCGGCGGCATCGTGGTGCTGGAAGATCTGGAGCACGCGCTGGCGCGTGGCGCCAAGATCTACGCCGAGGTGACCGGCTTTGCCGCCACCTCCGACGGGCACGACATGGTGGCCCCCTCCGGTGAAGGCGGCGAGCGCGCGATGCGTCTGGCACTCTCCACCCTGCCCGAAGGCCGCAAGGTCTCCTATATCAACGCCCATGGCACCTCGACCCCGGTTGGCGATGTGGGCGAAGTCCACGCCGCCCGCCGTGTCTTTGGCGCGGGCAACGTGCCGCCGATCTCTTCGACCAAGTCGATGACCGGCCACGCACAGGGCGCCGCTGGCGCGCTGGAGGCGATCTTCTGCCTTTTGATGCTGGACAATGACTTCATCACGCCCTCGATCAACGTCGAGACCCTCGCCGAGGGGATCGAGCCGGGCGAAGTGGCAACCCAATACGTCGAAAACGCAGGGCTCGACAGTGTCATGACCAACAGCTTTGGCTTTGGCGGCACCAATGGCTCGATGGTTCTGAGCAAATACAAGGGATAAGGTCCATGACTGGAGTACTTGCAGGCAAACGCGGCCTGATCATGGGCGTGGCCAATGACCGCTCCATCGCCTGGGGCATCGCCAAGGCGATGCACGAGGCGGGGGCGGAGCTGGCCTTCACCTATCAGGGCGAAGCCTTTGGCAAGCGTCTGGAGCCGCTGGCGACCTCGGTGGGCAGCGATTTTATGGTCGACGTGGATGTGACCGACGATGCCTCGCTCGACACCGCGTTTGAGCAACTGTCTGCCCGCTGGCCGACGATTGATTTCCTCGTCCACGCCATCGCCTATTCCGACAAGAACGAGCTCACCGGCCGGTTCATCAACACCAGCCGGGCGAACTTCAAGAACTCGATGGATATCTCCGCCTATTCCTTCATCGAAGTGGCGCGCCGCGCCTACCCCTTGATGCAGGAAAATGGCGGCGGCACCCTCTTGACGCTGACCTATGGCGGCTCCAACCGGGTCACCCCGAACTACAACGTGATGGGCGTGGCCAAGGCCGCACTCGAGAGCGCGACCCGCTATCTGGCCAATGACCTTGGCCCCGATGGCATCCGTGTCAACGCCATCTCCCCCGGCCCGATGAAGACGCTGGCCGGCGCTGCGATTGGCGGCGCGCGCAAGACCTATAAGCACACCGAGCTGAATGCGCCTTTGCGGTCAAACGCAACGCTCGAGGCGGTGGGCGGCACGGCGGTCTACCTCGCCTCCGATGCGGGGGCCTTTACCACGGGCGAGATCATCCGCGTCGATGGCGGCTTTCATGTGCTTGGGATGCCGCAGCAAGATCACCTGTGATCCTGCTCCATACGGTAAAACGAAAGGCGCCCTTTTGGGGCGCCTTTTTTGTTCATCACGAACGTTAGAAATCAGCTGCCCGCCCCGGATGCGCGTTTGGACAGCATGTTCATCACGTTGTTGGCGACCTTGGTATAGGGCGGCCAGAACAGCTCCTCGGCAAAGAACTCCGGGTTCTCGTCCAGCATCGGGTTGGCCTCGACCAGCGTCGAGGAAGCCACCATGCCAAGACCGTTCACGATGCGCTCCTGAACCTCCTTGCCGATGAAGTAGTTGGCGAAAATCTCCGCCGCTTCCAGCTTCGGCCCTTCCAGCTTTTTCGAGAAGTTGATGGTGTCGAGCCAGACCGTATTGCCCTCCTCGAAGTTCACGATGCTCCAATTGCCGCCATTGGCGAGATGCGCCGCCGCACCGGGACCGTAGGAGGCCACAAAAGCCAGATCGTCGCGGAACTCCGGGCCGGCGCTCCAGAAGAAGCCGACCTGATCGTAAAGTGCAGTCAGCGTGGTTTGCAGCGGGCCATCGGCCTTTTGCATCTCTGCCATCTTGGCGCGATCGTCAGAGGCATCCTGCACCGCAAAAGGCGCCTCGCCCATGGCCATCAGCGCCAGAGCGACGTTGGGCTGGACCTGACCATCGGTCAGCGAGACGCGGCCTTTCCATTCGGGCTTCAACAGCTCCGCCACCGAGGTCGGATGGCTGGTGACCACATCATCATTGGCCCAGATCCCATAGGAACCGCCGCCGAAGGGCAGATAGAGCGGGCCTGCGTCCGACATGCCCATCGGGATGGCGCTTAGTTCCGGAAGCAACGCCTGCACATTGCTGAGGCGCGGCGAAGCGGTGTTGATCGGCTGCAGCAGGTTCTCAAACGGCAGACCTTCCATCTGGATGTAGTTCAGCGTCAGGAAAGACACGTCGACAGTGCCCGAGCGCAGCACGTCAAACATCTGTTCCGGACCCTCCGCCAGCGTGTCGATCACCCGCACCTCGACGTCGTAGCCCTGCTCCTTCAGGAGACCGTTCACCGCTGCCACTTCTTCCGGGTGGACGTAGCCGTCCCAGGTGAAGACATTCAGATACTCCGTGGCCTGGCTCATCGTGGCGACAAGGGTCAGGGCGGTGCCGAGCAGCAGTTTACGCATTTGAGGGAACTCCCGTTAAAACAAAATCATCCGCACGCCGGGCAGGCGGCGAAGCTGGATGCACGGTGCGCGGGAGGAATGAACAGGAGGTAAACAGATATGGGCGCAACAGTGGAAACACCGCGGAAATGCGCCTGCGAATTTAGGAAAACTTCTCGGGGTTTTCAGCCACCTGCGACAGCTTGTCGGCTGGCGGCAGTCTCAAGAGGCGGGCGCGGGCGACCTCTGTCGGTCCCGCGCCCCTCACCATCGCTCAGGACGCGATGGCAACCAGTTCCACGTCAAAGATCAGGTCCTGACCGGCCAGACTGTGGTTGGCGTCCAGCGTCACCGTCGCCTCGTCCACCGCGACCACGGTCACCGGCAGCACATGGCCTTCGGGAGTCTGCATCTGCAGCATGGTGCCGATCTCCAGCGGGATATCTTCCGGGATGCCCTCGCGCGGGATCGCCTGTCGCGCGTCCGGGTTGACCGGGCCATAGGCCTCGGCGCAGGGGATCTCGAGCGTTTTGCGATCACCCACCGCAAGGCCGAGCATCCCCTCGTCCATGCCCTTGATCACATGGCCGGTCCCCACGGTGAACTCCAGCGGCTCGCGCCCTTCGGAACTGTCAAAGACGGTGCCGTCCGTCAGCTTGCCAGTGTAGTGAATGCGAACCGTGTCGCCGTGTTTTACCGCGGTCATGGTGACCCCCTTTCGGGTTTTCTGGTGAATGTGTCGGGCACCCGGCCCAAAGTGAAGCGGCCACCCTAACGGCCATGGACGGGGTGTAAACCCGTACCAACACAATTTAGCCCATTGAACCCGGCCTTCGATGTGCCACTTTCGCGGCCAGGACCCCGGCGCGCGCGCCCCCGTACCCTCGACAGGGAGGAGAGATCATGCCCATCCGCACCTGCATTTTCGATGCCTATGGCACGCTGTTCGACGTCACCGCCGCCGCGCGCGAGGCTGCCGCCGATCCGGCCTTTCCGCAACTCCGTGACACCTGGGCCGCGCTGGCGCAAAACTGGCGGCAAAAGCAGCTCAACTACAGCTGGCTGCGGGCCGTGGTGGGCGCGCATGTGGATTTCTGGCAGGTGACCCAAGACGGGCTTGATTGGTCGCTGGAGGCGGCGGGGCTCGACGGCGATGCCGCGCTGCGCCAGCGCCTCTTGGATCTCTACTGGGAGCTCTCCGCCTACCCCGAAGTGCCCACCATGCTGCGCGCGCTCAAGGACGCAGGCTACCAGACCGGGATCCTCTCCAACGGCTCACCCGCGATGCTGGCGGGGGCGGTGGACTCGGCGGGCCTTGGCGCGGTTCTCGACGATGTGCTCTCGGTGGAAAGCGTCGGCATCTTCAAACCCGCAGGTGCGGTCTATGACCTCGTGTGCCAAAGGTTTGGCGGCACCCCTGCCGAGGTGCTGTTCGTCTCCTCCAACGGCTGGGACGCGGGCTGCGCCACCGGCTATGGCTTCACCACCGCCTGGGTCAACCGCGCGGGCGAGCCGGTGGACCGCCTGCCCTGGCGCCCGGCACATCAGCTCTCCGACCTGACCCCGATCCCCGAGATCGCCGCTACCGCCTGATATTCCGACCGAAAAGAGACTGACCAGATGAGCCGCTTTGACACCGCCGACGGGCTGTCGCTCTATTATGAAATCCACGGCAACCGCGATGGGCTGCCCTTGATCTGTCTGCCCGGCCTCACCCGCGACGGGCAGGACTTCCGCTATGCGCTGCCGCATCTGGGCGACTACCGGGTGATCCTGCTCGACCTGCGCGGGCGGGGCCGGTCCGACTACGCCGAAGACCCGATGAGCTACAACGTGCTGACCGAGGCCGCAGATGTGGTGGCTCTGATGGATCACCTCGGCCTTGCGCGCGCCGCGATCCTTGGCACCTCGCGCGGGGGGCTCGTTGCGATGGCAATGGCCGGCACCGCCCGCGACCGCCTCTCTGCGGTAATCCTGAACGACGTTGGCCCCGATATCGCCGAGCCGGGTCTGAAACGGATTTTCGACTACCTCGGCCGCCGTCCCTCCGGCAAGACCCATGCCCAGGCCGCAAAGGGGCTGGAGTTCGGCCTCGGCGCCGCCTTCCCCGGCCTGCCGCGCGAGCGCTGGCTGGAGGAGGCGCAGACCTTCTACAAGGAAACCCCCGACGGGCTGGAGCTGCGCTATGACGCCCGCCTGCGCGACGCCTTTCTGGCCCAGGCCGAGGCCATCGCCCAGATGGAGGAAAAACCAAGCCTCTGGCCCTGGTTCCTCGCCTTCGAGGGCCTACCGGTGGGCGTCATCCGGGGCGCGCATTCCGATATTCTCTCGGCTGAGACCTATGCCGAGATGCAAGCGCGCCTGCCCAGCCTGCAGGCGGTGGAACTTCCCGACCGAGGCCATATCCCCTTCCTCGACGAGGCCCCCGCTCTCGCCCTCATCCATGCTGTTCTGAAAGACGTAAAATGACCTCTCTCGCCCTGATCGAAGCCGCCGCTGCCCGGCTCAAAGGCCATGCCCGCCGCACTCCGCTCCTCTCCTCGCCCTTTCTGGACGAGATCGCGGGCCGCCGCCTGCTGGTCAAGGCCGAGTGCCTGCAGCACACCGGCTCCTTCAAGTTTCGCGGCGGTTGGGCGGCGCTCTCCGCGCTTGATCCCGAGCTGCGCAAACGCGGGGTGATCGCCTATTCCTCCGGCAACCATGCACAAGGCGTGGCGCTGGCCGCCCGCGCCCATGGCGCGCCCGCAGTGATCGTGATGCCCGCCGATGCCCCCAAGCTCAAGATCGACAACACCCGCGCCTTGGGCGCCGAAGTGGTGCTCTATGACCGCGCCGGGGGCGAGGACCGCGATGCTGTCTCCGCCCCTCTGGTCGAATCCCGTGGCCTCACCCTGATCAAACCCTACGACGAGCCGCAGGTGATCGCAGGCCAGGGCACCGTGGGCCTCGAGATCGCCGAACAGGCCGCCAAGGACGGCATCACCGAGGCGGATGTGCTGGTCTGCTGCGGCGGCGGCGGGCTCACCTCCGGCATCGCGCTGGCGCTTGAGGACCGCGCGCCGAAGATGCGCGTTCGCCCGGCCGAGCCCGAAGGCTTTGACGATGTGGTGCGCTCGCAAAAAGCCGGCACGCCGCAGACCAACGCGGCCCCCTCGGGCTCGATCTGCGACGCAATCCTCACGCCAACACCGGGCGATATCACCTGGCCGATCCTCTCCCGCCTCTGCGGCACCGGCATCACCATCACCGATGACGAGGCGCTGCACGCCATGGCCCTCGCCTTCCAGCGGCTGAAGATCGTGGTGGAACCCGGTGGTGCCGCCGCCCTCGCAGCCGCCCTGTTCCATGGCGACGAGATCGAAGGGGATGCGGTGATCGCAGTGGCCACCGGCGGCAATGTCGACACCGAAGTTTTCACCCAAGCCCTCACCCGCTTCCTCTGACCCCTTCATCTTCTTAAAAATATCCCGGGGAGCACGAGGGGCAGCGCCCCTCGCATCCTCCCTCTGGCCACTTGCCGCCGTCGAGAGTAGTCTCCCTCGACACGCCAGACGGAAAGATGCCTGCCCATGCCCCTCGCTGACCTCGGCGATGTCCAACTGACCTACCGCCTTACCGGCCCGGAAACCGGCCCCGCTATGGTCTTCGCCCATGCCCTTGGCCTCGATCAAAGCCTCTGGGACGCGGTCCTGCCCCTGTTGCCGCCGGGCCTGCGGCTGCTCACTTATGATCTGCGCGGCCATGGTCAATCCTCGGTGCCCGATGGTCCCTATTCAATGGGCGCGCTCATCCGCGATGCGGAGCGGCTGCTCGATCATTGCGAGATCCGCGACTGCACCTTTGTCGGCCTCTCGATCGGCGGCATGGTCGCCCAGGGCCTCGCCATCAAGCGGCTGGACCAGATCCGCGCCTTGGTGCTCTCCAATACCGCTGCCAAGATCGGCACGCCGGAGATCTGGCAGCGCCGGATGGACCTGATCCGAACGGGCGGCCTGAGCGCCATCAGCAAGGACACCATGGACCGCTGGTTCCCCCGCGCCGCCCTCAAGTCCGGGCAACACAGCCGGTGGCAGCAAAAGCTCGAAGGCACCAGTGTCGAAGGCTATCTGGGCTGCGCCGCTGCCGTGGCAGGCACCGATTTCTACACCCCCACCTCGGGCCTGCGGCTGCCCTGCCTTGGCATTGCAGGCTATGACGACGGCTCCACACCCCCTGATCTGGTGCGCGAGACGGTCGACCTGATCCCCGGCTCGCGCTTTGCCCTTCTGCGCAAGACCGGGCATTTGCCCCCCGTCGACCAACCGGAGGACTACGCCGGGGCACTCACCCAATTCCTCAAGGAGATCGGACACTGTGGCTGACATTCTTCTCGTTCACGGCTCCTGCCATGGCGCCTGGTGCTGGCGCGACCTGATCCGGGCGCTGGCGGCGCGCGGCCATTTCGTGCGCGCCATCGACCTGCCTGGTCACCGCGACGGGCGCGCCCCCGAAGAGGTCACGCTGGAGGAAACCTGCCGCGCGGTTGCGGAGCACATCACGTCGGAAACCATCGTGGTGGGCCATTCCTGGGCCGGCTATCCGATCACCGGTGCGGTGGAGTTTGCCCGGCCCCGCGGGCTGATCTACCTCTGTGCCTATGTGCCGACCTCCGGCATGTCGCTCATCAACATGCGTATCGCAGGCCCGCGCCAGACCATCGGCGACGCTGCGGTCAAGGCCGCGGATGGTCACAGTTACACCATCCGCCCCGAGGCTGCGCCCGCCCTCTTTTACCACGACTGCCCCGAGGAAACCGTCGCCTTCGCGCTAGAGAACCTCTGCGCCCAACCGATCCTGCCGCAGGCCACGCCCTTGACCCGCCCCGAAGGCTGGGAAGAGCTGCCAAAGGCCTATATCCGCTGCGCCAATGACCAGACCATTCCGCCGGAATATCAGGAAAGCATGACCGCCAATTGGCCCTCCGAGCGGGTGCACGTGATGGAAACCTCGCATTCGCCCTTCTTTGCCGCCCCCGGTCCCTTGGCCGATCTGATCGACGAAATCGCCGCCCGGATGTGAACCTTCCGAGGATGCGCACTCCGCTCGCCCGCCGATCTGCCGTTGCGTAAATCCGACACCAGCGCGCCGCTTTCCGCATTGCACGGGCCCTGCCGCGCCGTCACGCTAGAGGGCGACCACAGGGAGAGCCGCGATAATGCAGACCATCAAAGCCGCCGTATGCCACGCCTTTGGCGCACCGCTTCAGATTGAAGAGATCCGCATCGCGCCCCCCGCCATGGGCGAGGTCGAGGTGACGCTCGATGCGGTGGCGATCTGCCACAGCGATATCTCCTTTGCCGATGGCGCCTGGGGCGGGCCACTACCTGCGGTCTACGGCCATGAGGCCGCCGGTCGCATCAGCGCCCTCGGGGCGGGTGTCGAAGGCTTTGCGGTCGGCGATGACGTGATCGTCACCCTGATCCGCGCCTGTGGCAGCTGCCCCACCTGCGCCTCAGGCAAGCCGGTGAATTGCACGACACCCTATGACGGGCTCAAAGGCCCGCTGACCTCTGCCAGCGGTGAGCCGATGTTTCAGGCGATGGCCTGCGGGGCCTTCGCGGAAAAAGTGGTGGTCTCCGCCCGCCAGATCGTGAAGATCCCCGCCGAGATGCCCAAGGACGTGGCCGCGCTGATCTCCTGCGGGGTGATCACCGGGGTCGGTGGTGCCGTGAATGCCGCCCAATTGCGCGCGGGCGAGGATGTGGTGGTGATCGGTGCGGGGGGCGTTGGCCTCAACGCCATTCAGGGCGCACGGATCGCTGGCGCCCGCCGCATCGTCGCGGTCGATATGAGCGAAGAGAAACTCGCCATCGCCAAGGACTTCGGCGCCACCCATGGCGTGCTGGCCACTGACCCAAAGCCTTGGCGCGCCGCGTATAAGGCGCTCGGCGGCAAGGGAGCGGAGGTGGTGCTGATCACCGTCGGCGCCCTGCCCGCCTATGATCAGGCGCCCCGCTACCTTGGGCCCGGCGGGCGCGCGGTGATGATCGGCATGCCGCACTCCGGCCAGATGGCGCAATATGAACCCGTGGTGATGGCGGCGCTTGGTCAGGGTCTGCAAGGCTCCAAGATGGGCGATGTGGTGATCCAGCGCGACGTGCCCTGGATCGTCGACCTCTACCAACAAGGCCGCCTGAAACTCGACGAGTTGATCTCCGGCCGCTGGTCACTGGATCAGATCAACCAGGCCATCGCCGACACCCGTTCCGGCAGCGCCAAGCGCAACGTGATCCTGCTGAACCGCTAAGGCCCGCAGCAGAACGCCAAAGGGATCCGGGCCACAAGGCCCGGACCCGCGCGCGCCGGGGCCTCGATGGCCCCGGCGCGCGCCCCCTCCGCCACCCGACCATGCAAACTCCAAAGGACCGCGAGACATGAAACTCCAGGACCTCGACATCATCATCACCGCACCGCCTGCCCCCGGCTGGGGCGGGCGCTACTGGATCCTCGTCAAAGTCACCACCGACACCGGCATCACCGGCTGGGGCGAATGCTATGCCTCGACCGTCGGCCCCAAGGCGATGACCGCAGTGATCGAGGATGTCTTTGCCCGCCACATGTTGGGCGAGAACCCGGAAAACATCGAGCTGATGTTCCGCCGTGCCTATTCCTCCGGCTTCACCCAGCGCCCCGATCCCACCGTGATCGGCGCCTTCTCGGGCCTCGAGATCGCCTGCTGGGACATCCTCGGCAAGGACCGCGACCGGCCCGTCCATGCCCTCCTCGGCGGCAGGATGAACGAGCGTATCCGCGCCTATACCTATCTCTACCCGCTGGAACAGCACCCGCTGCCCGACTTCTGGGTCTCGCCCGAGATGGCTGCCGAATCCGCCCTCGATGCGGTCGAGCGCGGCTATACGGCCGTGAAATTCGACCCCGCCGGCCCCTACACGATCCGGGGCGGCCATATGCCGGCGATGTCGGACCTCTCGCTTTCGGTTGCCTTCTGCAAGGCCATCCGCGAGGCGGTGGGCGACCGCGCCGACCTCCTCTTTGGCACCCATGGCCAGTTCTCAACCGCCGGCGCCATCCGCATGGGACAGGCGCTCGAACCCTTCAGCCCGCTCTGGTACGAGGAACCGACGCCTCCCGACATGGTCGAGGACATGGCCCGGGTCGCGCGCAACGTGCGCATTCCCGTGGCCGCCGGCGAGCGCCTCACCACCAAGGCCGAGTTCGGCGCCCTCCTGCGAGCCGGGGCGGCGGAGATCCTGCAGCCTGCGCTGGGGCGTGCCGGAGGCATCTGGGAAATGAAGAAGGTCGCCGCCATGGCCGAAGTCTACAATGCCCAGATGGCGCCGCATCTCTATGCCGGTCCGGTGGAATGGGCCGCCAATATCCAGTTTGCCGCCTCGATCCCCAACCTCCTTTTGGCCGAAACCATCGAGACCCCCTTTCATGACGCGCTCATCAAGGGCTCGATCAAGGTCGAGGACGGCCATGTCACCCCGCCCACCGCGCCGGGTCTCGGAATCGAGGTGGACGAGGACCTGGCCCGCGCCAACCCCTTCACCGGCACCGATCTGCATCTCAACATGCAGGAAGCGCCCTGCGACTACGCCAATGGAAATCTCTTTGCCGGCGGGGCTCCTGCTCCCAAAGGTTGAATCCCGGCCACGCACTCCCCAAATCCTGCGAGGGATTTCCGCGCAAGCGTGAGCGAAGGATTGCTAAAAAGAATAAATATTTATCAAAACTCTTGCGAGGCCACGTCTTTACGTGGCCTTACTCTCATTAGCGTCAGTTTTTGCGCTGA
This sequence comes from uncultured Paracoccaceae bacterium, assembly GCA_937146765.1. Classification (GTDB taxonomy): domain Bacteria; phylum Pseudomonadota; class Alphaproteobacteria; order Rhodobacterales; family Rhodobacteraceae; genus Epibacterium. Next base: position 52,890 of record CAKZRP010000016.1, read on the forward strand.
TGTTTTCCTGCCTGCTCCTCAGCAGGTCCACAGACGGCCCCGGAAGAAGACCCAAAATGACCGAGACACTGGAATTGTCCCCCCGAGGAATGGCAGAAAATGCCACCGATGCAGCCGCCCTGATGAAGGCGTTGGCGCATGAGGGTCGACTGATGATTCTCTGCCACCTCGCCAGCGAAGCAGAACTCTCGGTCGGCGCGCTTGAGGATCTCCTGGACAAGCGGCAGGCAGCGGTCAGCCAATTGCTCTCCCGCCTGCGGGACGACCGGCTGGTGGTGGCTCGGCGCGAGGGCAAGACGGTCTACTATTCCCTGGCCGACGGTCCGGCCAAGCAGATCCTTGGAACGCTGCACGACATCTACTGCGCCTGAGCATAGACCGGACCCGCGCGCCGGTGCGCCGGGTCCAGCCAGCGGGGTCAGCGGTCGGCCACCACAGACTGGCGCTGCCGTCCAAGTCCCTGAATTTCCAGCTCCATCACATCCCCCTCCCTGAGATAGACCGGGGCTGGCTTCTGCCCCATGCCCACGCCGGGCGGGGTGCCTGTGGCAATCACGTCACCGGGATGCAGGGTCATCAACTGGCTCAGATGGCTGATGATCTCGGCCACGGAAAAGATCATCGTCGCAGTGGTGCCGCTCTGCATCCGCGTGCCGTTCACATCACAGCTCAGTGTCAGCGCCTGCGGGTCGGCTATCTCATCCGCAGTCACCAGCCAGGGGCCGATGGGTCCGAAAGTGTCGCAACTCTTGCCCTTGGTCCATTGCCCGGTGAGCTTCATCTGGAAATCCCGCTCGGAGACATCGTTGACCACGCAGTAGCCGGCGACGTGATCCAGCGCCTCGGCGACCTCCACGTATTTCGCCGCCTTGCCGATCACCACGCCCAGCTCGACCTCCCAGTCGCAGGCAGTGGACCCGCGCGGGATGCACACGGGGTCATTGGCACCGACAATGGCAGAATTTGCTTTCATGAAAAGAATGGGGTGTTCCGGCGGAGTTGCGCCCACCTCCGCGGCATGATCGGAATAGTTGAGTCCGATGCAGAGGAACTTGCCAACCTGACCCACGCAGGGGGCATAGTCGATCTCGCCCCTGATCTCGGGCAGCGCGCCATGATCCAGCGCCGCAATGGCCGCCAGACCGGAGGCCCCAAGGAACTCCGGCGTCACATCCGAAAGATGCGCCGACAGGTCGCGCGCGATCCCTTCAGCGTCGATCAGCCCGGGGCGGATGCCCTCCGCGCTGCGATAGCGAAACAGTTTCATGTGATATCTCCCTCCATGACGTGACCCGGTCCTGCCGGACAAGATCCGGTCAGGCCTGTCGGTGTCTTGCGCCCGATCAACTCGACACGTAGCCTGCCACCACCTGCAAGAGCTTGAAGGCGGTATTGGCGTCGTTTTCCACCACCGCGAGGAACTCTTCCTCGCCGATCCGCAGGCAGGTGAGATCGCTTTCCGCCACCATCGTCAGCGCCCTTGGTTCCTTGCGGATCAGGCCCAGCTCACCGACCAGTCGCCCCGGGCCGACCTTGGCGATCAACTGCCCATCACCGCCATCTTCGGTCGGCAGGTAGAGCCCCGCCTCGCCCTCGATGATCATATAGGCGCCGTCGCTGGCCGGATCGTCCTTGTGGAACACAGCAGTGCCCGGCTTGGCCTCGTACCAGCGCGCCCCGAAGGCGAGGAGCCGCAGCTGACGGCGGTTGAGACCGGAGAACAGTTCCGTGGTTTCCAGCGCGCGCAGCTTGCGCGACAGATCGGCGGCCGAGGCGCTGTCCTCGTCCATCGGCCCGCGCTCACCCGCACGTTCGTCTTTTAGGCGTCCCTGCCGCAGCTCGAAATAATGATCGAACCGATCCGGGTTGCGAAAGCTGCTTTCGAGGAAGATCAGCGTGGTCTGCGGCAGCAGATCCCGCAGGTTGTCCTGCATGGCGCGGCGGGTGTCGCGGTCGAAACTCGCCAGCGCCCCGTCGAGGATCAGGATATCCGGCCGCTTGATCGAGGCCCGGCAGAAGGCCAGGGGCTCGGCGAAACTCGCCCCCAATCCCTGCCCGCCCACCGAGACCGGCAGGTCGAAGATCAGTTCCACCACCATCTCGCGCACGCCGGCCTTGTCGATCACCTCGGCCACGACCTTGCGCAGATCCTCGGCGCGCGGCCCGGCGCTGTCGGAGATCTTGCCGAAGATCGCATTCTCCAGCACCGTGAACCCGGGGGTGAAATGCCCCTCGTAAAGCGGCACGAAAAGGTCGTCGAGCGTGCTGAGCAACTCCGCCCCATGGCTTTCGCGCAGGGAGAGGATACGGGCCTCGATCTCGGTGCTGAAGGCCGCGCCCAGCGCCTCGCCCGAGATCGAGAAGGGCACGATCATCATCTGCACCAGCTCGGTTTCGTCGAGACTGTCCGGCCCCTTCTGCCGCACCTTCTGCACCAGCTGCAATGCGGCTTCATAGTCCGAGACCTCCAGCCCCAGCTTGCGGAATAGCGGGTGGGTGGTGCCATCCATGCCGAAGATCTGCCGCAGCATCTCCAGCACGTCCTGCGCCAGTTTCACAAGGTCGGTGTCCAGCCCGATCCGGCGCACCGTCCGCAGGAACTCGGTCTGCTCGAGCAGAAGCTCATAGGTGATCGGCACCGAGCGGGTGGCGTAGAGCAGGTTCTCCGCCACTGGCAGGGTGGGGTTGTATTGCGCGCGGTTGTTGAAATGGGCAAAGACCTCCAGCCCCGCCTCCATCAGCGCCAACTGCACATGCGGGCGCAGTTTCACCAGCGCCTCGGCAAGTTTGGGGTGCTCGGCCTTGTCAAAGACCTGATCCATGCCCCGGCGCAGCAGCGCGGTGTCGGAGCCGATGCCCTCGACCAGTTTCAACCACCAGTCGCGCAGCTCTTCCTTGCGTTCAAATCCGGCGACCCGCGGATCGACCCAGTTCACATGGAAGGGATCCGGGCTGTTGCCGGCCCGGATGGCATCGCGCACCGCCCGCATGTCGGCAGCGTCTTCCAGCGGCCGGATGCGCAGCGGCATCAAGACGTTCTCGCCAAAAGATCCACGGAACAGGGCCGGCCGAGAGGTGGCGTGGCCGATGCGCGCCGCCAGAACCATCTGATGCAGGGTGCGGATATCGTGCCCCGCCAGGGTGACGCTGCCCGAGGCGGGCAGGACCTCGCGGGTCAGCACTTCTGCCAGGGCCCGGCGGTCCTCTTCCGAGGGTGCGGCGATCCCGATCAACTCGCCCCTGGGGAAGGTGGCCGACAGGTCTTCCAACACCAGGTTGCCATCGGCATCGCGCACGCTGACCTTGTCGAGCACGATGTCGCCGGTCAGATGCGGCAGGTCGTCCGGCTCGCCCTCCATCAGCTTCTCGTCCACCATGTCGGGGGGCGCAAACCGTTCGAGGATGACCTCCCAGCGCACCGCCATGTCCTGAACCTGGTTGTAATAGGTCAGGAGTTCCTTCCACGGCGAGGAGAGATCCTTGTAGGCTGCCAAGGCCGCCACCAGCGCCCCCAGCGAGACCTTGCCCTGCAGCACCAGATACCCGCCGATGGCATAGAAGAAGAAGGGCGTGAGCTGCGTGATGAAGTTGTTGAGGAACTTCATGAAGAATTTCTTCTGATAGATGTCGAAGCGGATCTCGTAGAGCCGCCCCAGACGATCCGTCACCCGCGCCATCCGGTAACGCCAGCCGCCGTTCACCCGCAGGGTCGACGCCCCCATCGCGCTTTCGCCGATCTCGGCAGCAAGGCCGCGCACCTCGACGATGCGGATCTTGTTGAGCTTGTTGATCCGCCGCTGCAGCATCGGGATGAGCCAGGCCTGCAGCGGGATCAGCGCCACCGCCGCGAGGCCGAACCAGAAGCTCTGTGCAAAAAGGAAGTAGAGGATCGTCGCCATCTGCCCGGCCTGCAAGACCGGCTGGCTCACCGCATCGCCCATCAGCCCGCCGAGAGGTTCGGATTCCGAGGTGACCATGGCCACCAGCTCGCCCTGGCTGGTGCGCTCGAAATAGGGCTGGGGAAACCGCAGGATGCGGGCGATCAGGCTGTAGCGGAAACGCCGCAACATGCGTTCCGACAAGATGCCCTTCATCGTGTTGATGCGCATCTTCATCAGCCCGTGCACCAGCACCGAGGCAAGGAAGGCACCGCAGAGAACCCAGAGGTAGGTGAGCTGCTCGAACTGCATCCCCCAGACCTCGATCACCGAGGTTTGCGCCCCGATGGCATCGTTGATGATCCGCTTTGGCAGCTCCAGCGTGAGGTACAGCAGCGGGAACAAGGTCGCGGTGACCAGCAGGAGAATCAGCTGATCGCGCTTGGAGTATTTCCAGATGAAATCGAACAGAGAGCGTTCTATGGGAGGGCTCCGAAAATCAGGCGGTCGCGCCGGTCGGAGCGCCACGAAGAAGATAGTTTTGCCATGGGTAGCGCGGTTTACCCCCAACAGGCAATGGCTCTGGCGCCCCTGATCGAGCTTATAAAACTGGCTGTAAATCGTCTGTGAGCTAAGTCACAGACAGTTGAATGCGATATTTGCGATGCTGGGAAAACACCGTAAGGTCCGCCCGGTGATCTGTCCGAACTCGGGATCGCCTGCGCACCGCAACTGACAAAGGAGCCCCGGTTTGCCAGAGAATATCGGTATCGTCCTGCTGCTCATCTGCCTGTTCGAGGTCAAGCATATGTTTGCCGACTTCTACCTGCAGACGAAAAAGATGCTCTCGGGGCGTTGCCAGTATTTCCATCCGGGCCGGGCGCAACACGCAGGGGTTCATGCCCTGGCCTCGGTTGTGGTCCTCTTCATCGTCGGCAGCCCGCCCTGGTTCATCGCATTGATCTGCGCTGCGGAATGGCTGATCCACTTCAACATCGACTTCTGGAAGGCGCATCACACCGAGTGCCACAAGCTCGACCCCACCCAAGGGGCGTTCTGGCGCGCGATGGGCACAGACCAACTGTTGCACCATCTTACTTACGTCGCCATGACCGCAGCCTGGGCGTCGGTGGTCTTCTGAGCCGCTATCGGCCGACAGTCCGACCTTGGTCTTTTCCTATCGTCCCTGCGCTGCGCAGGCTGTGGCCCCTACATCGGTGTCGCCCAGCGCAAGGGAGGGCTCCCGCCCGTGTCGGGTGCATTGAAATGCCCCCACCCCCGTTGGGCCCGGCGCCGCGCTGACGCGCGGCGATCGCGCTTCGCCGCTGAGGTGCCACCCCGAATCAGAACATAAAGCGAACACTCCAACCGCGCAAGCGGGAAAAGACCCCAGTTACGGCACAATCGGCGTATCGCGTTTGACCGTCTTCAGGATCACATGGGTCTGCGCACTGGCGACACCTGCCAGCCGGAACAGGAACCGCTCGAGAAAGTGGTTATAGGCCTCCAGATCCGGCGCCAGCACGCGCAGGTGATAGTCCGCTTGACCCGTTGTCGCATAGCATTCCACCACATGCGGGTTGCCCTCCACCGCGCGGATGAACTCGGTCAGATGTTCCGGCGCGTGGCGCGTGAGGTTCACCTGCACCAGCGCCTCGAAGGTGAGGCCCATCGCCTTGGGCACCACCACCGCGCCGTAACGGGCAATCACCCCGGCGTCCTCCAAGCTGCGCACCCGCCGCCAGAGCGCGGAAGCCGACATGCCCACCGCCTCGGCAAGGTCCGCGTTGGAGATGCGGCTATCTTCTTGCAGGAGAGCCAGGATACGGCGGTCACGGTCGTCTAGCTGCATTGCGGCGCATACTCATTCCACAAAACCGCCAACATGCGGTCAAATCATCCACAATCCTGCAATATTGCGCACTCTCTGGCAAGGTTATCCACCCCAGATGGTGTATCCTTCCGTCCACGCCCCCCATATCACTTGCCAGGACACAGGACGATGACCGAGCTTTCCCACGCTTTCCAGACCTATCAGCTTGAGGACCGCTACACCCGTACCGCCGGACGCGTCTTTCTGACCGGCACCCAGGCCCTGGCGCGGATCATGCTGGATCAGGCGCGGCGCGACCGGGCGGCGGGATTGAACACGGCGGGCTTCGTCTCCGGCTATCGCGGCTCGCCCCTTGGCGGCGTCGATCTGGAATTCTGGCGCGCCCGTGAGCGGATGCAGGCGGCGGGCATCACCTTTATGTCGGCGGTGAACGAGGATCTCGGCGCCACCGCCGTTCTGGGCGCGCAGCAGGCGATCCTTGACCCCGATTGCACGGTCGAGGGCGTATTTTCCATGTGGTACGGCAAAGGGCCGGGAGTGGATCGCTCCGGCGATGCGCTGAAGCACGGCAACGCCTATGGCTCATCGCCCAAGGGCGGCGTGCTGGTGGTCGCGGGGGATGACCACGGCTGCGTGTCCTCCTCGATGCCGCATCAATCCGACGTCGCCTTCATGTCCTGGTTCATGCCCGTGCTGAACCCGGCGGACGTGGGCGAGTTTCTGACCTTTGGCGAATACGGCCTTGCCCTGTCGCGCTTCTCCGGCACCTGGGTCGGGTTCAAAGCTGTCTCGGAAACAGTGGAAAGCGGCCGCTCGGTCGAGCTGCAGGCCGACCGCGCCTTCATCCTGCCCGAACTGCCCAACTATCCCGGGGGGCTGCATATCCGCGCCTCTGACCTGCCCAGCCCCGAGATCGAGACCCGCATCCGTGCCAAGCTGCAGGCGGTGCGCGCCTTTGCCGAGGCCAACCCGATCGACCGTCGCATCTACGACCTTCCGGAGGCAAAGTTCGGCATCGTCACCACCGGCAAGGGCCACCTCGACCTGATGGAGGCGCTGCGTCTGCTGGACCTCACCGAAACCGAATGCCGCCGCCTTGGCATCGACATCTACAAGGTCGGCATGGTCTGGCCGCTGGCCCGCGCCGGCGCCCTCGACTTTGTGAATGGCAAGGAAGAGGTGCTGGTGGTCGAGGAAAAACGCGGCATCATCGAGAGCCAGTTCAAGGAATATTTCTACGACTGGCCCGGCGCGAAACCCAAAAAGATGGTCGGCAAATACCATGCCGCGGGCGAGCCGCTGATCCCCTGGGTGGGCGAACTGAGCCCCCTCATGCTGGTGCCCGTGGTGGCGGAGCGGCTGGATCGCTTCTTCCCGGAGCTCAAGCTCCTCGACAAGGCCCGCGTCCTGACCGAGACCCCGCCGAACCTCCTGAACATCCCCGGCGCCACCCGCACGCCCTATTTCTGCTCGGGCTGCCCGCATAACACCTCGACCAAGGTCCCGGAGGGCTCCAAGGCCAATTCCGGCATTGGCTGTCATGTGATGGCCTCGTGGATGGGGCGCGACACCGCTGGCTATGCGCAGATGGGCGGCGAAGGGGTGCCGCATCTGGTCGCGTCGAAATACAACGGCGGCAAGCATGTGTTCCAGAACCTCGGCGAAGGCACCTGGTATCACTCCGGCTCCCTCGCCATTCGTCAGGCGGTGGCGGCGGGCGGCAATATCACCTTCAAGGTGCTTTACAACGATGCGGTGGCGATGACCGGCGGCCAGCCAGTGGACGGCCCCGTCTCTGTCGCGGGCATCGCGCAGGCCGCCCGTGCCGAAGGGGTGGAGCGGATCGCGCTGGTCTCTGACACCATCACCAAATTCGCCGCGCGCGATTTTCCCGCCGGCACCACCTTTCACGACCGCGCCGACCTCGATCCCGTCCAGCGCGAGCTGCGCGAGATCAAGGGTGTCAGCCTGTTGATCTACGAACAAACCTGCGCCACCGAAAAACGCCGCCGCCGCAAGCGGGGCAAGATGGAGGACCCCAAGCGCTTTGCCTATATCAACGATCTGGTCTGCGAAGGCTGCGGCGATTGCTCGGTGGAATCCAACTGCCTGAGCGTGGAGCCCAAGGAGACCCCCTTTGGCCGCAAGCGCAAAATCAACCTCTCCAGCTGCAACAAGGATTTTTCCTGCCTCAACGGCTTCTGCCCCAGCTTTGTCACGGTAGAGGGCGCAACCCGCCGCAAGAAACAGCTGAAAGATCTGGATGCAGCCCAGCTGACCGCAGCCCTGCCCACGCCGGACCTCCCGCCGCTCGACCGCCCCTTTGACCTCTTGGTCACCGGGGTTGGCGGCACCGGCGTCGTCACCGTCGGCGCGCTGATCACAATGGCCGCGCATCTGGAAGGCAAAGGCGCCTCGGTGCTGGACTTCACCGGTTTTGCGCAGAAATTCGGCACCGTGCTGAGCTATATCCGCCTCGCCAAGACCCCGGAGGAGGTGCATCAGGTGCGCATCGACCAAGGCAGCGCCGATGCGGTGATCGCCTGCGATGCGGTGGTCTCCTCCGCAACCAAGGCTTCGGCGCATTACCGGGCAGGCTCCAAGGTCGCGCTGAACCTCGCGGAAATGCCCACCGGCGACATCGTGCTGCGCCGCGACGCCAGCCTCGACATCCCCAAACGCGCCCGCGCCGTCGCCTCGGTGGTGGGGGTCGAGAATGTCGCCGCAATCAACGCCAATGCGATTGCAGAGAGCCTTCTGGGCGATGCGGTGCTGGCCAATGTCATCATGCTGGGCTTTTCCTGGCAGCAGGGTCTGGTGCCGGTCAGCCTCACCGCGCTGGAGCAAGCCATCGTGCTGAACGGAGTGGCGATCGACAAGAACCAACTCGCCTTTGCTATCGGCCGCACCATGGCCGCCGCACCGGAGCGCCTGGCCTCCCAGTACCGCGAGGAGATGCCGGAGGAAGAGACGCTGGACGCAGCCCTGACCCGCCGCGCCGCTTTCCTCACCGAGTATCAGGACGCCGCCTACGCCCAGCGCTACCGCGAGATCCTCACCCGCCTGCGCGCCGCCCTGCCGCAGGATCAGGCCGAGGCCCAGACGCTTATCGCCGCCAAGAGCCTCTTTAAACTCATGGCCTACAAGGATGAATTCGAGGTTGCCCGCCTGATGAGCGCGCCTGCCTTCCGCGCCGAATTGAGCCGCGAATTTGAAGGCAACTTCAAGGTCAACTACCATATGGCGCCGCCCCTCTTGAATTTCAAAACCGACGCCTGCGGCCGCCCCGGCAAACGCGCCTTCGGCGCTTGGATGACTCCCGCCCTGCGCCTCCTCGCCAAGGGCAAGCGCCTGCGTCAATCGGTCCTGAACCCCTTCGCCTATCATCACGAGGCCAGGATGCACCGCGACCTGCGCCACTGGTTCATGGACATCCTCGAAGATGTAATTGCCCACCCCCGCGCCCATTCAGCCGAGGCCCTGACGCAGATCCTCGCCGCCCCGATGGAGATCCGCGGTTACGGCCCGGTCCGCATGGAGTCAGCCGCAAAAACAAAGGCCAATGTCGCCGCCCTGCGCCCCTGACCCTCTTCACCTTCTGACAAATATCCTCGCCGAAGGCCCTGCTTTTGCCCCCCTCGGGGCAAAAGCGCAAACCAGCCGCGCGTAAGCGCGCCCTTTTGCGAACGCTCTAGGCCTCGCGCGACAGGTCCTGCCAGTAGATCCGGCTATAGGCAGCGAACTCCGCCATTTCCGCCTCAGTGGGCGCTTGGCCGGTAAAGACCTTCAGATATTCCGGCGTCATCGACAGTCGATAATCATGGCTCTCTTCCGGCTCCGCCATGTCATAGCCAAGCTGCATGTAATAGAGCACCTTGGCGCGTGTCACCGCCTCCAGCTCGCCACAGCCATAGCGCGCGAACATCGCCGTCAGCGCCGCAACCCGCGCCGCATCCCCGGCCCGCATCCGCGCCGCCACCGGCTCTGACCGCCGCGCCCAGTCGCGCACCGCGAAATCCAACGCCGTGTGAAACAGCGCCGGATTGGCGATACAACGAAAGATATTCAGAACCGCCCCGGTCACCCGCTCCGCCGGCGCCTCGGCCTGGGCGATCAACCCGGCGGTATTGGTCTCCTCCCAGCGGGTGAGCAAAGCGTCCAGCAGATCCTGCCGCGAGCGAAAATACCAATAAAACGACGAGCGCGAGACCCCCATCGCCTCGGCCAAGGCCAGCACCTTCACCCGCTCCACCCCGTCGCGGATCAAGAGATCAAGCCCCATGTTGAGCCAATCGTCCCGGGTCACCTTGATATTGCCGATCAAGGGTTCCGCTTGCGGATCGTCGCGATGGAGCACGGGTTTGGGAGTCATGGTCGCCTCTGGTTCGTCTCGGGGACGGGAAAGTCACCCGACGGATGCGTCCATGGGCACCGCCGCACAGTGCCCGCTCCGCCGCCGGTGTGCAAGGCCAGCTCCCTAGGCTGAGGCACTGGGCCGCGCCGCGATGCGCGCCTGCCAGTCACGGGTGGCCTCATGCGCCTCGGGAACGCGCATCTTGATGACACGGGCGAAATCGACAAAGACATAGGCGGTAATATCGGCAAAACTGAAGATCTCCCCCGCCAGATAAGGCGTTTCCCTGAGGCGGGTCTCCAGAAGGTCGAGAAAAGCCAAGGCGCGCATCCGACCCCGTTCCGCCAATTGCGGGATTTGCGGGCAATCCACCGGGCCGGGCACCGCGCGGTTCTCGAAGGCCGGATGGGCATTGCGCAGCGCTTCGGCGATGGGCAGACCACCCTGTTGCTCGACGATCGCGCTCCACATCATCACCAGCCCTTTCTCCCGCGCATCCCGCCCCAGGAGCGGCGGCTCCGGCTCCAGCGCCTCCAGATAGGCGGCGATCCCGAGGTTTTCGGTCAGCAGGGTCCCGTCATCCAGCACCAGCGCCGGCACCATGGCCTGCGGATTGATGGCCCGGAACTCCGGCCGGAGTTGCTCTCCCCCGGCAATCGAAATCTCACGGGTCTCGACCCGCAGCCCTTTTTCCGCCAGCACCATGCGGGCACGGCGCGGGTTCGGTGCGGTGGAACAGTCAAAAAAGATCATCTGCAGGCTCCCCCCTCCCAGCATCTGCCTGAACCCTAGGCCCGCAACCGGCAAAGGCCAAATGTCACGTCACGTCGACAAATCGACGTTTCACGCGGCTTTTGACCGGAACCGGAACCGGATCTGTAACGTTCATGTCGCATAGTGCCACTATCAGCCGCGGCGGCGACAGGGCCACAGTTGCGGCGTCAGTGCTTGGGCGGCGTCAAATGCTATTTGACTATCAGGGGGGCTGCGCGCGACAGTAACGCAAAAAACGGGGAGAACACTCATCTTCATTCTTCTGCGGCGATCCTGCGGCAGGGGCTGGTAAATGCGCCCGCTCCTCTCGGTCGAAGATCTCAGTATCGGGTTCGGCAAGGACAGTCCGGTGGTCCGGAACGTCTCCTTCTCGGTGAACCCCGGTGAAACGCTGGCGCTTGTCGGCGAAAGCGGCTCTGGCAAGACCATCAGCTGCCGCGCGGTGCTGCGCATCCTGCCGCGCACCGCCCGCCTGCTGTCCGGGCGGATGATCCTCTCCGCAGGCCCCGATGCCCCCGGCGGCGATCTCGACCTGGCCCGCATCGGCGAGCGACAGATGCGCCGTGACGTGCGCGGCAACCGGGTGGCGATGATTTTCCAGGAACCGATGCGCTCGCTCTCGCCCCTGCACCGGATCGGCAATCAGGTGGCCGAGGTCCTGCATCTGCACACGGATCTCTCCGCCGAGGCGGCAAAGCGAGAGGTGCTCCATTGCTTCGAGCGGGTCGGCTTTCCCGATCCCGATCGCACCTGGCGATCCTACCCGTTCGAACTCTCCGGCGGTATGCGACAGCGGGCGATGATCGCCATGGCCATGGTCGCCAAACCCGATCTCCTCATCGCCGACGAGCCGACCACCGCGCTCGACGTGACCACGCAGGCGCAGGTCCTGGGGCTGATGAAGGACCTGCAGCAGGAAACCGGCATGGCGATGATCCTCGTCACCCATGACCTCGGCGTGGTGGCAAATATGGCCGAGAAGGTGGTGGTGATGCACAAGGGACGGGTGATGGAGAGCGGCCCAGCCGAGCCGATCCTGCGCGCCCCTGCCCATCCCTATACCCAGCATCTCTTCAACGCCGCCCCCAAGATCCCGGAGGCGATCTGCCCGCTGCGCGACGGCGAAGAGGATCTGATCCTCGAGCTGAAGAATGTGACCAAGACCTTCACCCTGCGCTCGGGCAAGAGCTGGGGCAAGCCAACGCTGGTGCGCGCCTGCGAAGGGGTGAACCTCGCCCTGCCGCGCGGCAAGACCCTCGCCATCGTTGGCGAGAGCGGCTCTGGCAAGACCACAGCCGCCCGGATCGCCCTCGGGGCCGAGACGGTGGATCCCGGCGGCGCGGTGCTGTTCCGCGCCACAGCCGGCGCTGATCCCATCGCGGTGCATCAGCTCGGCCGCGCCGACCGTCGCGCCTTTCAGCGGCAGGCACAGATGGTGTTCCAGGATCCCTATTCCTCGCTCAGCCCGAGGATGCGCATCCTCGACACGCTGTCCGAACCGCTGGAAATCCACGAGATCTGCGACCGCGCCACGCAAAAGGCCAAGGCCGCCGAGATGCTGCGCCTCGTCGGCCTGCCCACCGATATGCTGATGCGCTATCCGCATGCCTTCTCCGGCGGCCAGCGCCAGCGCCTGTCGATTGCCCGCGCGCTGATGCTCGACCCCGCCCTTCTGGTCTGCGACGAACCGACCTCGGCGCTCGATGTCTCCGTGCAGGAACAGATCCTGACCCTGCTGGAAGAGATCCGCGACGCCCGGCAGCTTTCCTATCTCTTCATCAGCCACGACCTCGCGGTGGTGGCACGGATCGCGGATGAGGTGGCGGTGATGCGCCGCGGGCTGATCGTCGAACAGGCGCCGCCGGAAGTGCTGTTTCACGACCCCAAACACCCCTATACTAAGGCTCTGATAGCCGCCCAGCCGGTGCCCGACGTGGACCGGCCGATCAACCTGAAACTCGTGGCACAGGGGGCCGGCGCCCCCGAGACCTGGCCGGAGGCCTTCCGTTTCAACGGACAGGACGCGCCGCCGCTGGTGCCACTTGACCCCGGACACAAGGTGCGTTGCCATGTTTGATATGAGACAGTCTTTCCTCAGCCTCACCGCGCTCGCCCTCGCCCTGCCCTGCCTGGCCTTCGCGGATCCCGCCCCAAAGGAGAGCGCCTTCTGGGCCGATCAGGTCGCCGCAGGAGAGCTGCCGCCGGTGGCCGAACGCCTGCCCGCGCATCCCCTGGTGGTGAACCTCGCTGCCAAGGGGCGCACGCCAGGCTTGCAGGGCGGCACTCTCAACACCATGGTCACCCGCTCCAAGGACATCCGCCAGATGGTGGTCTACGGCTATGCCCGGCTGGTGGGCTATAACGAGACCTACGACCTGGTGCCCGACATCCTTGAAAGCTTCGACAACGAGGCTGACCGCAAGTTCACCTTCCACCTGCGCCCGGGCCACAAGTGGTCCAATGGCGATCCCTTCACCTCGGCGGATTTCGACTATTGGTGGACCCATATCGCCAACAATGCCGAGCTCAATCCCACCGGCCCGCCCGACTTCGTGATGGTGGAGGGCGAGCTGCCGACCGTCTCGACGCCCGACGAGACGACGGTGGTGTTTGAATGGACCAAGCCCAATCCGGGCTTCCTGCAGACCCTCGCCCAGGCGGCACCGCCCTTCATCTATCGCCCCTCCGCCTATCTCAAGCAGTTCCACAAGGATTTCGCCGAAGCGGAGGCGTTGCAGGAGGAGATCGACTACTACCGGGTCAAGAGCTGGGCCGCGCTGCACAACAAGATCGACAATATGGACAAGTTCGACAATGCGGACCTGCCCACCCTGCAGCCCTGGATGAATTCCACCGCAGGCAAGAAGATCCGCCACGAATTCACCCGCAACCCCTATTATCACCGCGTCGACGAGAATGGCGTGCAACTGCCCTATATCGACCGGGTGGAGATGGAGATCGTCTCCGGCGGTCTGGTGGCGGCCAAGGCCAATGCGGGCGAGGCCGACCTGCAGGCGCGCGGGCTCGATTTTCGCGACATCCCGATCCTGCGCAAGGGCGAGGCGGCGGGCGGCTACCGCACCGAGCTCTGGTCCTCCGGCACCGCCTCGCAGATCGCGATCTATCCCAACCTCAATGCCGAGGATCCGGTCTGGCGCGAGACCCTGCGCGACGTGCGCGTGCGCCGCGCGCTCTCGGTAGCGATCAACCGCAAGGCCATCAACAAGTCGCTCTACTTCAACCTCGCCAAACCCGGCGCAATGACGGTGCTGGAACAGAGCCCCTTCTTCAGCGAGGCGCTGCGCGATGCCTGGGCGCAATATGACCCAGAGCTGGCCAATCAGCTCCTCGACGAGGCCGGTTTGGTCGAACGGGACGGCAATGGCATCCGCCGCCTCGCCGATGGCCGCCCGATGGAGCTGGTGGTGGAAACCGCAGGCGAACGTCAGGAAGTCGAGAACGCGCTGCAGATCATGACCGACGACTGGAAGGACGTGGGCGTGAAACTGGTGATGCGCCCGCTCGACCGCGACATCCTGCGCAACCGGGTCTTCTCCGGCACCACCATGGCCTCGGTCTGGTATGGCTGGGACAATGGCCTGCCGCAGACCTATACCTCGCCCGCCTACCTCGCCCCCACCGATCAGGTCTTCCTGTCCTGGCCGAAATGGGGCCAGTTCTACCAGACCCATGGCGCGGTGGGCGAGGCCCCCGACATGGAACCGGCACAGCGGCTGATGGATCTCCTGGCACAGTGGAATGCCGCCACCGATGCCAGCATGCGCGCCGAAGCCTGGCGCGAGATGCTGCAGATCCACGCCGACAACGTCTATGCGATCGGCCTTGTCGCTGCCGCCCCGCAGCCCGTGGTGGTCTCCAACCGGCTGCGCAACGTGCCCAAGGTGGCAATCTGGGCCTTTGATCCCGGCGCCCATTTCGGTGTGCACCGGATGGATGAGTTCTTCTTCGAGGATGGCGAAGGCTGATGCAGATCCTCGCCTATGCGGCCTATCGCTTCGGCACCATGCTGCTGACCCTCTTGCTGGTGTCGGTGCTGATCTTCTGGATCATCAACCTGCCGCCAGGGGATTTCCTGTCCAACCAGATCGCCGAGCTGCGCGCGACCGGGCAGGAGGCGGGCGTGGCCAAGGCGGAATTCCTGCGCCGCGAATATGCCCTCGATAAGTCCCTGCCGCATCAATACATGATCTGGATGGGCTTCCTGCCCGGTCCGCACGGGTTTTCCGGCATGATCCAGGGAAATTTCGGCTGGTCCTTCGAATTCGACCGCCCGGTCGCCGAGATTGTCGGCGAGAGCCTCTGGCTCACCGTGCTGGTAAATCTCGCGGCGGTGCTGTTCGTCTATCTGGTCGCCCTGCCCTTGGGCGTGCTGGCGGCGGCGAAATCGCGCACGATGATCGACTATACCGCCGCCTTTGTCGGCTATCTCGGGCTGGCAACGCCGAACTTCCTGCTAGCGCTGATCCTGTTCTACTACGGCCACCAATACCTCGGCCTGCCGATCGGCGGGCTGATGGCGCCGGAATTCGAAGGCCAGCCGATGACCTGGGACAAGGTGCGCTCGATCCTTATACACCTCATCGTGCCGACCTTCGTGATCGGCACCTCCGGCGCCTCGGCGATGATGCAGCGGCTGCGGGCCAATATGCTCGACGAGCTGGGCAAGCCCTATGTGGAAACCGCCGTGGCCAAGGGGATGCGGCCGGCGCGGATGCTGGTGAAATACCCGCTGCGGGTGGCCTTCAACCCCTTTGTCGCCGATATCGGCAACCTTCTGCCCTCGATGATCTCCGGCTCGGTTCTGGTCTCCGTGGTGCTTGGGTTGCAAACCATCGGCCCGGTGCTGCTGCAGGCGCTGAAGAGCCAGGATATGTTCCTCTCCGGCTTCGTGCTGATGTTCGTGGCGCTGCTGACGTTGATCGGCACGATGATTTCCGACGTTCTGCTGGTCCTCTTGGACCCGCGCATCCGCTACGAGGGCCGTGACGCATGAGCCAGCATTATCCCGATGGCCGCTACGTCGATGATGCCCCCTATGACCCGCAAGCCTCGCTGCGCGAGTTGGAGCGCAAGGATCTCGACGCCCCGAACTGGGTGCTGATCTGGCGCAAGTTCAAGACCCACCGCCTGGGGCTGATCTCCGGCTTTTTCCTGCTGATCTGTTACCTGCTGTTGCCGGTTGTCGGCTTCATCGCACCCTATGGGCCGAACCAGCGCGATGCGGAGCATATCTATTCTCCCCCGCAGTCGATCGAGCTGTTTCACGAAGGCAAGTTCCTCGGCCCCTTCATCTATCCGATGACCTCCGAGGCGGACCTCGAGACCTTCCAATGGGTGGTGAAACCCGACCTCGAGAACCCGCAGCGGATCCGCTTCTTCTGCGAAGGGGCGGAGTATCGTCTCGCCGGCCTGATCCCCTCCGACACCCATCTGTTCTGCGCGCCCGAAGGGGCGACGCTGTTCCTCTGGGGCTCCGACCGGCTGGGCCGTGACGTGTTCAGCCGCATCCTCTACGGGGCGCAGCTCTCGCTCACCGTGGGCCTGATCGGCATCACCGTCTCCTTTGTGCTCGGCATCTTCTTCGGTTCGGTCGCAGGCTATTTCGGCGGCAAGATCGACTGGGTCATCAACCGGGTGATCGAGATCCTGCGCAGCTTGCCCGAGCTGCCCCTGTGGCTGGCTCTCTCTGCCGCGGTGCCTTCGAACTGGTCGCCGGTGGCGGTCTTCTTCATCATCTCGATCATCCTCGGGATCCTGGACTGGCCGGGGCTGGCGCGCTCGGTCCGGGCAAAGTTCCTCTCCTTGCGCGAAGAGGAATACGTCCGCGCCGCCGAGATGATGGGCGCCTCCTCCGGTCGCGTCATCAGAAAGCACCTCTTGCCGAATTTCATGAGCCACCTCATTGCCTCGGCGACATTGTCGATCCCGGCGATGATCCTCGGGGAAACGGCGCTGTCCTTCCTCGGCCTCGGCCTGCGGGCACCTGCGGTAAGCTGGGGCGTCATGCTCAATGACGCGCAGAACCTCGCCAATATCGAGATCTACCCATGGACCGCCATCCCGATGCTGCCGATCATCGTGATCGTGCTGGCCTTCAACTTCCTCGGCGACGGGTTGCGCGACAGTCTGGACCCCTATCAACAATGAGCCTCCTGACCACCCTCCCCGCCCCCGTCAGCTATCGCGTCACCGGCTCCGGCCATCGGCCCAGTCGCTATGCGGTCTCGGACCTCGCCAATGCCTCGCTCGGGGCTGTCGGGCTCGCCATGGCAGAGCTGATCGCCGCCACTGGTCTCGCCCCGGTCACACCGGAGGTCACCGTGGATCAGCGCTTGGCCTCCCTGTGGTTTGGCTACTCCTTTCGCCCCGAAGGCTGGGAAATGCCCTCGCTCTGGGATCCGATTGCGGGCGACTACCCCTGCGCCGATGGCTGGATCCGGCTGCACACCAACCTGCCGCATCACCGCAAGGCCGCACTCTCGGTCTTAGGCTGCGCAGAGGACCGGGAGGCGGTGGCGACCGCGGTGCTGGGCTGGGACGGCGACGCGCTGGAAACCGCGGTGGTCGAGGCGGGCGGCGTGGCGGCAGCGATGCGCTCTCGCGCCGACTGGCAGGCCCACCCGCAAGGGGCAGCGGTGGCGGCAGAGCCGCTGATCGACTGGGTGAAACCGCGCCGGGTGGTCTTGCGGGATCGCCCCGAGGCCTGCCTCTCGCGTCCTCTCGCTGGGATGCGGGTGCTCGATCTGACGCGCGTGCTGGCCGGTCCGGTCAGCACCCGCACGCTGGCCGGGTTCGGGGCCGAGGTGCTGCGCATCGACCCGCCCGGCTGGGACGAACCGGGCGTGCTGCAGGACATCACCCTGGGCAAGCGCATGGGGACGCTGGATCTGAAATCGCCCGCCGGTCTGGCGCGCCTGCGCGAACTGCTGGCCGAAGCCGATGTGCTGGTGCATGGCTACCGCCCCGACGCGCTGGAGGCCCTGGGGCTCGGCCTTGCCACCCGCGACGCGATCGCTCCCAACCGGGTGGAAGTGACACTGGATGCCTATGGCTGGACCGGACCCTGGGCCGGGCGGCGCGGATTTGACAGTCTCGTGCAGATGAGTTCCGGCATCGCCGATGCGGGCCGCATCTGGGCCGAAGCCGCAAAACCCACGCCTTTGCCGGTGCAGGCGCTGGATCACGGCACCGGCTACCTGATGGCCGCAGCGGTCCTCTCGGCGCTCACGGCAGCAACCCGCGGCGAGGAGGTCGCGGTAGCCCGGCTGTCCCTGGCCCGAACCGCCGAGGAACTTGTCGCCTTGCCGAAGCGGCTGGACGGGGAAGTGATCCTGGGCGCCGACGAGGGCGATTGGGGCGCGCATGAGGACAGCGGCTGGGGTCCGGCGCGGCGCCTGCGCCCGCCACTGGCACTGCGCGGCTGCGACCTGTGCTGGAGTTTTTCCGCAAACCCGAGCGGCTCCCATGCCGCGGACTGGTGCCGGGACTAAGCGGCCTGACGATAGAGGCTCCAAGATCCAGTCCGCAGTCTTCGGGGCTCCGACGCCGCTCTGGTCAAAGCTGCAAGACCAAAGCGGCGTCAGAACCGAGTTCGGCAACCAGCGCGCCACTGACCGTAACCTCGGCATCGCGAACCCACCCTCACCTGCAGCATTCGCGAGATGGAGCCGAACTGGGGGTTCCGCTCTTCGAGCGCCACCAGCAAGACGTGCGCCTGACTGCCATGGGCGATGCCTTTGTCCGGCGCGCGATTATCGCCCAGTGCGCGCTGCGACGCGCCCGCGAAGAGCTGGATCAGCTGGATGGCCAGATGGTTTCCGTGGCCATGTCCGGTGTCTCTTCCATCGCATTGATGCCCCGCGCGGTGCGCAGCTTTCACGGACGCGACCCACAAGCCAACCTGAAGATCACCGAAGCCTTCTTTCACGCTGTCGAGGCGCAGGCTCTCTCTGGCCAACAAATCGTTGGCCACAGCCAGCACCCCGATTTTGGCGTGCAGTTCGTGAACCGTCTCCTCAACTACCTCGGCCTTCTTCCTCCCGCCGTGTTCAAAGATGTCCGCCGCCCCTTCGAGCAGCGCCTTCTTCCAATCCTGGATCATCGTAGGATGAACCCCGTATTCGGCGACCAACTCCAACACCCTGCGCTCGCCTTTGACGGCTTCCAGCGCCACCCGGACCTTGAAGCCCGCGTCATGGTTCCTCCGTTTCGACATGTTCTGATCTCCTCCTGCTTGGAGACCCGCAGACGGCAAATCGTGGCTTACGTCACTGTCCGATTCTCGGGGAGCATGTATGAACTGCCTTCCCCTGCAAGTGATTTGTCGATGCGCCGCTGACCCTGCTTCTATGTATTCGGTC
>CAKZRP010000017.1 GCA_937146765.1 uncultured Paracoccaceae bacterium
AATACTTGTTCGTTGTCTTTGTCATGATGCTCCATCCTACTTATGAGTTGGAGCCTCCGGCAAACCCGGCGCGGTTCCCCCGGAATGGTGACGAAGGTGCAGACCAATATGGCCGCTACCCTCAACTTCGATTGGGCGCTGGAGCTGGCGGGGGCGTCGCTGAGGATTCTGACCTCAGTTTCTCGCATGCCGAGCTGATGGCGCGGATCGATGGCTGGATGGCGCGTTTGGCTTTGGGCAACTGATCTATCACCCCTATATCTCGGACAGGGGGGGGCCTTGTGGGTCCTTCGTCGGCCCATCGCTACGCCGATGTGGTGGGCGCGGTAGCCCAACGACCGTCAGGTGATCGCGCGGATCGCCGAAAGCATCGCCTTCTGGGCACCCCATATCGACACTGGTTCGGGCGACCTCAAGGTCTGACCGCGCGCGCCGAAAGCAGGACTTGTTTTTGCGGACAAAACCCGCCATGACAACTCGCGTTCTCAGGGCGGGGTGAAATTCCCCACCGGCGGTGATAGCCCGCGAGCGCCTGCCTTTGGGCAGGGTCAGCAGATACCGGTGGAAGTCCGGAGCCGACGGTTAAAGTCCGGATGGTAGAGAACCAGTGCAGGGCCGTGCTCCGACCATGGGTCGGGCTGCGGCCTTGGGCGGGTACAATATGCCTTGGGACCATTTGACCAAGATAGGATGGTTCTATGACTGACACACTGAAAATCGCCTTCATCAAGGCCCGCTGGCACGCCGAGATCGTCGATCAGGCCTATGTCGGCTTTAACAAACGTCTCGCGGCACTAGGTCGCAAGGCCGAGGTCGTCGCCTATGACGTGCCGGGCGCTTTTGAGATGCCGCTCTTGGCCAAAAAACTGGGTGAAAGCGGCAAGTTCGACGCCGTGGTCTGCGCCGCGCTGGTGGTGGATGGCGGCATCTACCGTCACGATTTCGTCGCAGCCACCGTGGTCGAAGGGCTGATGCGCGCGCAGATGGACACCGGCGTGCCGGTCTTCTCCGTCTCCTTGACGCCGCACCACTTCCAGCCGAGCGAAGAGCATATGAGCTTTTATCACCAGCATTTCGTCAAAAAGGGCGAAGAGGCGGCCAATGCCGTGCTGATGATCGCGGACTTGGACCTATGATGCTGGGGGAGCTGCCCGCCTTCGCCTTTGCCACCGCCGGGGCGATCCGTTTTGGCCGGGGTGAGGGGCTGCGGGCAGTTCCCGACATTGCCGCGTTGGGCGCGCGCATTCTGTTGGTGACCGGGGCGTCAGTCGCGCGGGCGGACTGGCTGGTCGCGGCCCTTCAGGACGCCGGCTGCACCGTGACCCTCTGCCCAACGCCGGCGGAGCCGGATGTTGACCTGATCGCAGCCGGTGTCGCGCGCGCCCGTGCGGCAGAGGTCACCGCAGTTGTCGCCCTTGGCGGCGGGGCTGCGATTGATGCGGGCAAGGCGATTGCCGCCTTGGTGCCCGCGACGCGGCCCATGCTGGATCATCTGGAGGTCGTGGGGCAGGGCTTGCCGCTTGACCATCCGCCCCTGCCTTTTGTGGCGATCCCGACCACCTCTGGAACCGGGGCCGAGGTCACCCGCAACGCGGTGATCGCGGTGCCAGAGGCACAACGCAAAGTGAGTCTTCGCGACGTGCAGATGCTGCCGCGCCTTGCTATTGTCGATCCCAGCCTGACCGATCACTGCCCGCGCGGGGTGACGCTGGCCTCCGGCCTTGATGCCATCACACAAGTGATCGAACCCAATATCTGCACCCGCGCCAATCCGATGACCGATGCGCTCTGCCGTGCCGCGATCCCGATGGGGCTTGCCGCCCTACCGCGCCTGATGACAGGCGAAGATAGGGCCGCGCGCGATGCGATGGCTTGGGTCTCCTTGGCGGGCGGGCTCGCATTGGCCAATGCCGGGCTTGGGGTGGTGCATGGGTTGGCGGGGCCGCTGGGGGGCCTCTCAAATGCCGCCCATGGCGCAATCTGCGGCGCCTTGCTGCCGCATGGGCTGGAGGCGAACAGCGCTGAGGCAAGCGGGGACACCGCGACGCGCTTGGCCGAGGTTCGCGGCTGGATCGCCTCCGCCTTGGGTGGCAGCGCGGATTCCGCTTGTGTCACATTGGCCAATTGGTCGCGCGCCCAGGGCCTGCCGGGCCTTGATGCGCTTGGAATTGATGCCAAAATGCGGCAGATGGCTGCACAATCCGCCGCCACCTCCTCGTCGATGAAGGCCAATCCCGTGGCCCTGGACGCGGAGTCCCTGCTCGGCATCATGGAGGCGGCGCGCTAGGCCCCTCGCAACAGGAGACCCCGATGGCCCGTGACCGGCTGACCGGAGACCACGAGCGCTCGCTCGCGATCCGGGCCGCTTGGCTGTATCACGGGGCACGGGCGCACCTTGGCTGAGGCGGTGCGCGCCATGCCGCGCCTCACCGCCGAGGGGCTGCGCTTTCTTTTGCTGCTGGGCGGCCTCACCCGCAATTCCTCCGCCAACCCGCATGACGTGATGTATCTTCTGACAGAAAAACCAGCGCGCAGGCCTATGTGATGCCGGTGCCGTTCTTCGCCAACACCAGCGAGGACCGCGAGGTGCTCCTGTCGCAAAAAAGGCGTCGCCGAGGTGTTTCAACTGGCCGAAACCGCGCCGCTCCAGATCGTCGGCATCGGCACGGTGGAGGCGGAGACGCAGCTTGTCCCCTCCAGTATGACCGAACCAGCCGAGATCGAACAGATCCGTTCGGCGGGCGGCAAGGGCGAGGTGCTTGGTCATTTCTTTGATGCCGAGGGGCGGGTGCTGGAAATAACGCTGACCTCATGCACGCTGGTGGTCTCCTTCGGTGACGGGCGCGCCGATCGCATCATCGGGGGCGAAAGGAAACATGAGGCGATCAGCGTGGTCCTGCGCTCGGGCCGCCGAGAGCGTTTCCAGGCGCCATGGCTGGTGCCCATCGCTATCATCAGCCCGCCCAATTCCCCCTCGACCAAGACCCCGGCGGCATAGGCCATCCGCACCACCTGCCGGGTGATCTCGACGTTATAGGCGTAAGAGGCCGGCGTGCAGCCATCCGCCATCAAAGACCCATCCATCATCACCGAAGTGAACCCGTGCTGCACCGCCGTCGCGCAGGTCGCAAGGGTATTGCCGTGGTCAAGATGCATACAGACCGGGATATGCGGATAAATCTCGACCAGCGCGTCGATCAGCTTGGCCGGCACCACGTCATTGGTTTTGGCCCGCGCGCCGCGATTGGCCTGCTGGGTCACCGGCGATCCGGTGGCATCGGCGGCGACCATGATCGCAAGACCCTGTTCCATATTGGACATGTTGAAGGCGGGCACGGCAAAGTTATGCGCCGCCGCGTGGTCGAGCAGCGGACGAAGGGTGATACGGGCCCAAAAAGCCTCCTGTCGCGTGGGGTTTAGGTGGGCGGCACGGGGCGCGGCCCCAATGCGGCGGTGACAACGGCGATCTCATCCGCAGAGCCAAAATAGAGCGGCACCTTGGCGTGGAGATCGTCGGGGATAAGGTCGAGAATGGCGCCATGGCCGTCGGTGGCCGCACCTCCTGCCTGTTCGATCAGATAGGCGATGGGGAAGGCCTCGTAAGGTAGGCGCAAAAACCCGCCCTCATAGCCTTTGCGCGCGTCGGCGGGATACATAAACGTGCCGCCCTTGCGCAGGATGCGGTGCAGATCGCCCACGGCGGCGGCGATCCAGCGCATATTGAAATCGCGGCCCCGCGGCCCTTCAACACCGGCCAACAGCGCCTCGACGTAGCGGCGCAAGGGCAGGGGCCAGCGCCGCAGATTGGAGGCGTTAAAGGCCACCGAGGAAGTGCTGGGCGCAATGCGCACGTCAGGGCTGTCGACGTAGAACTGCCCGGTCACCGGGTCATAAGTGGCGATATGGGTGCCTGCGCCGGTGCTAAAGCCAAAATCGACGCTATGCCCAAAGGAGACATAGGCGGCGGCAAGGATCTCACGGCCCGACCGCAAAAAGCTCTCGCCCGCCTTGAAGACGCAGAACAAGGCCCCCAAGGGCGCGCCGATGCCGATGCTGCCGGAGCCATCAATCGGGTCCATCGCCACGTCGAAGAGACCACCTTCGTCCAGCGTGATGACCTCTTCGGCCTCCTCCGACAGCACCTTGGCCACACCGGCCTGCGCCAGCACGTCGAGGTAGTGGTGATGCGCCGCCATATCGAGCGCCTTTTGCTTGTCGCCGGAGTTGTTGACCCCCACGGTCGCGGTGGGGTCCCCCATCAGGCGCCCCTGAGCAAGCCGCGTGGCGAGGGGGGCGGCCCCTTCGGCGATTCCCGCCAATAGCCGCGCCAAAGCCTGCGCCTCGGCATCCTGTCCCGCCTTCTCGGCCAGAAAAGCGGTCAGCGTGGGGGCGGCAATCGCGCCGTCCCCCTCCAGTTTCAAAGTGTTAGAGGTCATATCAGTCCCGTCCCAAAAGCGAATGTGCTTTTGCGACAATAGCCTCTTTGGTGATGCCGAAGTGAGCATAAAGCGCCTCCGGCCCGGCAGAGGCGTAAAATTTCAGATGGCCGCGAAATAGGGGCGTGGCGGCATCGGCCATGCCAATCGGCATGCCGGGATGGCCGGAGTTTGCAGCTTCCACCATGTCGACGCCCCGAGCACGGTTGCAATTGGCGAGGTGGAACCGGATGCGCTCGCCGATCGCTTTGCCATGTCGAAGATGACCATTCACCGCGATTTCGATGAATTGGAGAGCGCAGGCCTGCTGCGCAAGACCCGCGGTGGTGCGACCATTCAGTCGGGTACAGGGTTCGAGATCGATTTCCGCCTGCGCGAACGGCAGGGCGGTGATGCCAAGGCCGCGATGGCGCGCGCCGCGCTGGAGATGATCGAACCGGGCATGACCGTGATGATCAAGGACGGCTCGATGGCCGCCGTGCTGGGCCGGGACTGTATCGCAAAACGCCCCCTCATTCTGATCACCAACAACGGCGCGGTGATCGACGCGCTCTAGACGGAAAACGGCAAAGCGATGATCGCCGTCGGCTGGGTTCATGACAGCAAAACAACGCCCTCTTGGGTAGGGTGACCGAGGACACGCTGGCCCGCCTGTGCGCCGATATCGCCTTTATCTCCACTCCCGCCGTTCTGGGGTTGGAGGTCTACCACATGGATGACGAGGTCCTGCGCTCCAAACGCGCGATGATGAATCAGGCGCAGCGCCACTGTCTTCTGGTCAATCACAGCCGCTTTGGTCAGGCCGCGCTGCACTGCCTCGCGAGCCTGCAGGAATTCGACCACATCATCACCGACAGCCCGCCAAGTCCCGAACACCGCGAGGTGCTGGAACCCGCGGGCCTCACCCTCAGTAACAGGAAGGCAAACGAGCGATGACAGAGCCGCAGTATTGGGTTGGCACAAGCTGGAAGATGAACAAGACCCTCGCGTAGGCGGAGGTTTTTGCAGCGCCCTTGCCGAGGCGGGCCTTTCCGAACGTCGCAGCCATTTTGGTGTAACCGATGCCACCATGGGTCTGAAGACCGCCGCCATCGTGCGCCACGGGCTGACGTCGCTCATTTGCATTGGCAAGACTTTGGCAGCAGGCGAGGCGGGCCGCGCGGCGGAGGTGCTGGGACGCCCGGTGCTCTGTTTTATTCACGGTTCGGTGACCCCAGGCGACTAGGCGAAACTTTTCACCCGTCCACAAATCGACGGGCTGTTCATCGGGCGCTCGGCAAGGGTGGTGGAAGGCTACCTCGACATTCTGGATCGCTGCGCACGGGCGCTGTGAGGGCTAAAATAGACAAGGACGCATCATCAAAATCGCATTTGCAGGCGACAGTGCCGGGGAAGCCTTGGCCTAGATCCTCGCCGATCATTTCAAGCACAGCTACAAGGTGGCAGAGATCAGCCAGACCGAGGCGGGTGCGGATGCCTTTTACGCCAACCTATCTGGCCGGGTTGGCTCTCTGGTGGTGCGGGGCGAGTTTGACCGCGCCATTCCGGTCTTCGGCACTGGCATCGGCGTCTGTCTGGCCGCCAACAAGGCGCCCGGCATCCGCGCGGCCCAGTGTCACGACACCTATTTGGCAGCCAAGGCAGCGACCTCCAACAATGCGCAGATCATCACGTTTGGCGCGTGGGTTGTGGGCACGGAACTGGCCAAGGACATCGTACAGGCCTTGCTGTCCTCCTGCTTTGATCCCGTGGGGCACTCGGCTGGAAATGTGGCGGCCATCAACGAGATCGACAGCATGTATCACCATATCTTTACGCAGCCGGGTTGATCCATCAGGCGGGCAGGATCCGGCCAAAGATCAGGCCGGTGATCCCGAGGCAATGCGTGGGATCACCGGCCCTTTCGGTCGCGACCAGCAAGGCCGACAAGGGGCCGCCCTCTCTAGGATCACTGTTCGCGGAAGGCTCGGGACATGCTGTCGCGGATGGGTTTGATAAGATACTGAAAGAAGGTCCGTTCCTCGGTCTGGATCATCACTTCGGCCGGCATCCCCGGCACCGGCACAAAATGCGCCGCACGCTGGTACTCCTGAGGGGGCAGGTCGATATGGGCGACATAGACTTCCCGCGGCATACCTTCGGAAGTGTCCTTGATCGCGTCCGCCGAGATATAGCTCACCCGGCCCTGCAACACCGGTGTCGTGCGCTGGTTCAGGGCCGAGAGACGGACAGTGGTCATCTGTCCGACCGTGATCGTATCGATATCGGTCCGTTTGATCAGGGTCTCGATCAGCAGGGGGGCGTCGGCAGGCAGGATTTCAGCGATGGGCTTGCCAGTCTCGATCACGCCGCCGGAACTGTGGTAGTAGAGCCGGACCACTGTTCCGCTGACCGGAGCCACCACGGTGGAGCGGGCCAGCACATCCTGCGCCTTGCGAGATTGTTCACGGATCGAGTCAAGTTCGGCCTGGATCGCCTGCAGCTCGTCCAACGCATCCTGACGCAGATCGCTGCGCAGCTTGTCGATCTCCAGCTCGAATTTCAGCTTGGCGCGATCGATCTCGGTCACCTCTGCCTCTAGTCGGGCAATATGGCCATTGGTTTCCAGCACCGCGCGGTGGACCGCATTGAACTCCGGCCGCCGGATAAGACCGCTTTCCAGCAGGTTGCGCTTGTCTTCCAGCTCCTCGTTGAGGCTGATGGCCCGTTCCTTGTAGGAGGCCAGTTGAACGTCATACCCTGCCTTGCGCACATCCAAGGACTCCTTGCCGTTGAGGAGGATGGCCAATTCGCTGTCCTGTAGCCGACGAGCAGAGTGGAAGGTCAGGCGCTGGTCCGCGAGGATCTGCGCCACCTCGGAACTTTCCTCCGCCAACCGCAGAAGATTCGGCGAAAAGGAGATGCCGCGATCCGAGCGCTGCTCGGCCCGCACTCGGGTCTCGGCCGCTTCGAGGCGGGCGCGGCGCAGGTCCAGCTCCTGCAGGTTTGCCAGGGCGGCGGTCTTGTTCAGTTCCATCAGGATATCGCCCTTCTCGATCCTGTCCCCTTCCGAGACCAGGATTTCCTGGATGATGCCGCCTTCGAGGTGCTGGACGATCTTGTTGCGCCCGGTGGCCACAAAAGAGCCCTGCGAAATCACTGCGGCGGCCAGTGGCGCCCGAAAGGCCCATAGGCCGAAGCCGCCGAAGGTGAAAACAAACAGGCTGATCCCGACGATCACATGGGTCCGGATCGAGCGCGGCACTTCATGGTGCCATTCCAGAATGTCGACAGTCTGGGTCATGATGTGCCTCCTGCGCCGGGACCCTGATTGCTTACGCCCGGAGGGGCGGGTTGCTGTTTGCCTGCGAGTTGCTTCAGCACCTCGTTGCGGGTGCCAAACATGGAGATATTGCCATCCGCCAGCAGCATGATCTTGTCCACTGCGCTCAGCAGCGTCGGCTTCTGGGTGATGACCACCACGGTGATCTTGTTGCGCTTGGCGTGGTCGATGGCCCGAGCCAACGCCTTGTCGCCAGCCACATCGAGGTTGGAGTTCGGCTCGTCCAACACCAGAAGGCGCGGATCTCCGAAAAACGCCCGCGCCAGGGCGATGCGCTGCTTCTGGCCACCGGACAGGGGCGACCCATCGGCTGCCACCATAGTCTCATAGCCATGTGGGAGCGAGGCGATCATGTCATGCACATCTGCAAGCACGGCGGCCCGGTGGATATCCTCGTCGGTGGCCTCGGGGCGCATCCGGGCGATATTGGCCTTGATCGAGCCGGGAAACAGCTGCACGTCCTGCGGCAGGTAGCCAATGTTCTCGCCCAGCTGGCGCGGGTCCCAGTTGCGCAGGTCCATCAGATCCAGCCGCACATTGCCCGATGTGGGCAGGATCGAGCCCACCAGCATCTTGCCGAGCGTGGTCTTGCCGGCGCCGGAATTGCCGATCACCGCAAGGGTCTCGCCAGTGTCGAGCGAAAAGCTGATCGCATTCAGGATCACCTGCTTGGTGCCGCCGGGGACATAAAGCAGTCGCTCCACATCCAGTCTGCCCTGCGGTTGCGGCAGCCAGAGCCGTTCGAACTGGAAACCGGACCGGCTCAGCAGCTGGCTGATCCGCCCATAGGCGGAGCGGGACAGGATATAGGCATTCCATCCTTCGATCGCGCCTTCGACCGGGGCCAGGGCGCGACCGGCGATGATCGAGGCGGCGATGACCATGCCTCCCGTGATCTCGCCCTGAATGGCCAGATAGGCCCCCCAGCCGAGCAATCCGACCTGCGTCAGCAGACGCACGGCCCGCGACAGGGTGGCCGATATCACGTTGCGGTCCTGTGCGGTGACCTGCGCCGTCAGCGAGGCGGCGGTGTCACGCCCCCAGATCGTCACGGCTTCGGGGATCATCGCCAGGGCATTGATGATCTGGCTGTTGCGGGTCATCGAGTCCAGATGCAGGTTGGCCCGGGATTGGGCCTGGTTGGCCTGGGCAAAGGGCTTTTCGGTCATCTTCTGGTTGACTATGGCAATGACCAGCAGCAAGAGCGCCGTGACCAGCACGATGTACCCCAGATGCGGATGCACCATAAAGATCGCCAGCATGAACAAGGGCGCGAAGGGCACATCGAGAAAGGCCATCAACGTACCGGAGGTCAGGAAACTTCGCACCTGTTGCAGGTCGCCGAGGGCCTGGTACTCGCGCCCGTTGCTGTGCAGCGAGGCATGGGCGGCGGCGCTCAGGATCGGAGCTCCGAGCCGGGCGGCAACTTCGACGGCGGTACGCATCAGCATGAAGCGGCGCACCGCGTCAAAAACCGATTGCAGCACCACCGCGACACCGATCACCAGCGTCAGCATGATGAGCGTATCGATCGAGCGGCTGGTCAGCACCCGATCCGAAATCTGGAACAGGTAGATCGGGATGGCCAGAACCAGCACATTGGTGGCGCAGGTCATCAACATCACGAAGCCGAGGTTGCGGCGCACCGCAATCTTGCCTTCCTGCAGGCTTTTCTCGAAATTCTGTGGTCCCAAACGGCGGTGAAAGCGGGAGCCGCCGCCTCCACCGCCGCCGCCGCCACCGGACCCGCCGTCACGGGGCGCACTCGGCCCGCCTGAGTGGGCAGAAGGCGGGCGTGTGTTGACGCGGGCCTCCAGTAGCGGCTGTCCCAGGCCCTTGACCATTGGATCCATCTTGGCTTGATCCGCCTGCCGGGCTTCGTCTTGGACCTTGTCCTGTGTGTCCGCCTGGGCGTCTTCCCGGGGGCTGCTCTGGCTCTGGCCATCACGTGCGGTCTGACCGCCCTGGCCTTGTGTTTCTGTCGCTACGGTCCGGGCTTCTGCGGGAGGGGCCTCGTCGGGCCTGTCCTGCACCGGCCTGTCCTGCACTGGCCTGTCCTGCGCTTGGGGGTGGTCTGAGGTCGCAGCTTGTGGAGGGACTTGCGCTGCAGGGGTGCTGCGGGCCTGCGTCTCCGGTGTCACCGCCGCTGCCGCTTTGGGTTGTCCGGCTTGCTGCCCCGGTACGATCCCGGATGCGGCCGGAGTGGCCGCAGCGGTAGATGGTCCGGCCGACCGCGCGGCAGATGGCTGCGAAAGCGACCCGTTGGCGGCCGCCTGCGGGCTGTCCTGTGCGGTTTTGGCTTGTGGAGGCGGGCAAGACTCCGCTGCCCGCTGCCATCCGCTTTCAAGGTAGAGCACCTTGTCTTCGGGCGCGGCCCTCTCATCCCGGCCCGGGTTCTTTGGCGCTCTGATCTCCCTGGGCGGCTCCTGGCCCGACTCGGGTTGCGGAGCGCCGACTGCGCTGGCGCGCAGGTCAGATCCCTGAGGTGTCGGAATAGGTTTTTGTTTTGTCTGCAGCGAGGCCTGTGCCCTCGATTGCCACTCCTGCATCTCGGGCAGCACGGAGCAAATTTTTGCTTCGGCTGCGCCGTCCATTTTGAAACGCTTCACGGCTCCCCCCCGTTTGGTCCCTTATAAATATCCTGGTCAGGCAAGCATGGTTTGCATCACATCCGAATGCACCGGCCCTTCCAGTTGGAATGCAGCCGCCTCCCCGAAGGCGCTGCTTTCGGCAGCAGACTCGCCGCCATCAGTGACGAGAAATGCCACTGCTTCACTTGCCAGCCCTTCCGAGGGAGGTGCCATAAACACATCCGTCGGAGGGGCGTCGGTCGAAATCAGGTTTGCCTGATACAGCACGGCATCAGAATAGATCGGCCCCCCGGCCATGATCTGCGACCCGATCCCCATATCGAGGAGATGGGCGCTGTTCATGGTGGCATTGCCCCCCGTGGTGATCTGGGCGCCTGGCATGGCCATGCCGTCCAGAACCAGGTCGGCGTCGGACAGGATATTGACCTGTGACACCATATGGAGGTCGATGAGATTGCCCGAAACGTAGAGCACGCTCAGGACCTCCTGCGCGCCCAGCAGCGCGCTGTTGAGGATCGGCATCAGGTTGGGTGCGCTCGGGTCAAACCCGTCCAGCACGGTCTGGAAGGGTGCATTGAGGGCGCTGAAACTGTCCAGAGCGGTATGGGTGATCGAGGCGGAGTTGATCGCGACATTGCCGCCGCTGTCAAAATTCACGCCCGGTGCAAAGCCGCCCGAACCCTGGCCGCTGACCCCACCCTTGACCCAATCCTGATCGAGCAGCACATTGGTTTGCTGGATGATGTATTGCGAGATCATGTCCCCGGCCACGAGGATCAGGTCGAACCCCATGCCGAAATCGAAGATCCCTGTGATGTTCACCAGTTGGTTCTGACCGGTGACGATGAAACTCTGGGTGGCGGACGTCAGATAGCTGACGGCGTCGTCGTCTATCGCGGTGTTGATCTGATGGGTCCAGCTGTAATTGACCAGATCTCCCTCGATGGTCGCGAGCGCCACCAGTCCGGGCAGGCCCGATGTGGCGGCGGAGGCTTCGATCAAGGGGGCCGCCTCCGTGGGTGCCTGTGGCGATCCATGCAGGCTGGCACTGTTGTGCAGCAGGTTCTGCGCGCCCGGATCCGCGCTGTCATCCATCAGGAGATTGATCTGGCTGATCACGTCAAGGCTGGTCACGCTGCCGGCCACTGCGATCACTGGCGCATCGACACCGGTTGAGGTGCCTTGCACGCTGTTCAGCAACTGGTTGTGGCCGGTGTCCAGCACATGGGGCGGGCTGCTTTCGGCGGGCTCTTCACTCTCTTCTGCCACCACCGTCGTCGCCAGTCCCACGCCACTGGTGCCTTGACCCTGGCTCGCCTGACCGGAGGTGCCGGTGGTCGCGGCAGGGGCATTGGGCTGCGGGGCTTCGGGCAGATATTCACTCCAGTCGGGAAGAGTCTCCACCGTTTCGCCATTGACCCAATCCCCTTCTGCTTCGCTGCCGGAGTAAAAGGCGATCTCCGCTTCGGGATGGACCTCGGCCATGGTCTCGGCCTGGGCTTTCAGCGTGGCGGCCAAAGCTTCGGCCTCTGCCGGGGCGTGGCTGACGAAATCCTCGATCGAGTCAAGTTCAAGCAGCTGAAGCGATTTTGCCTTGGCCATCTGGCTGCTGAGGACCTCTGCCTGAGTTGCAGACCATTCCTCTGCGGTCTCGACATCCACATTGATGCGATCGCGGTCGCTCAGTGTGTTGGCCTGCTGGGTGACGTAAAAGGTTGATCCCGGTGGCGGCGCCTCGACCATGTCAGGCAGATCCGGCGCTGGTGGCAGGGCGGGAAAGGTGGTGAAAGTGCTGAGCCCGGCATCTTCCGGCACATAGGGCACCGGCGGCTTGGGCAGATCCGCCATCTTGACCTTGAGGGTCGAATGCCCCTTTGCGTCAAGGTGGTTCATCGGATTGCCGACCTTGGGATCATGGCCCTCGGGGCCAAAGGTCACATTGCGATTTGCACTGAGGGCCAGCAGCGGATGCAGGTCCTGATAGGATTGGGCTGCTTTGAAACCATCATACTCAAGGCGCCCGCGCGCCGCTTCGGTCCCCAGTTGAAAGAGTCCGATAAAATGGGCGATGGCCTCCGAAAATCTATCGAGTAACATCGAAATCGTACCACACATGCCAGTCAAACCGGCGGTTCAGGGGGCGCGCGCGGATCCCGCGCGCGCCCGTGTTGCATTGCGGACCTAGTGCCGTCCGCTCGTCCAGCGCTTAACCGTCGTCTTCGCCGGTAAGCGTGTAGGTAGAGGTGAGGTTCTGACCAACTGTGGTCATGTCCACCGTATTGCCGAGCACGTTTGCACCCATGGCGATCTGCTGGTTGAACGCTGTGGTGGACAGCAGGCCGTCTGCGGAAGCCGAGGACGAACCGCTCACATAGCCGTCGTCACCGTTGTGCGAACCCCAGATGCCGCCGCTGCCGCCGCTGCCGCCGTCACCGCCGTAGGCATTGCCGGCATCGCCGCCGCTCACGAAGGCCGAGGACGGGCCAACCTGTGCGCCGCCGCCAACCGCGCCGCCACCGGCACCACCGGCACCAAAGACGCCATTGTGGCCACCGTCACCGGCAATCGCGCCAGCGCTTGCGCCAGAGGCAAAGCCCATGCCGCCTGCCTGTGCGGCCGAACCGGCTGCCGCAATGGCTGCCGCTGCGTCACCGCCTTCGAGGAAGTCCAGCAGGCCGAGGTCAATGCCGCCCTCATGGGCTGCCGCACCTGCCGCTGCACCGCTCTGGGCTGCACCGAGGCCAACGCCGACGTTGGCTGCGATGGCACCGGCGTCACCGCCATTGGCACCAGAGGCCGAGCCGCTGGCCAGACCACCTTCACCGCCGTTGGTATTGCCGGTGTCGGCCCAGCCACCCAGGGCTGCTCCAAGGGCGTCGCCGCCTTCGGATTCCGCCTTGCCGCCGTCGTCGCCGTCACCACCATCGGAGTTGATGCCGTCGTCTGCGGTGGCGCTGCCGCCGGTTGCGCTGCCGGAGTTGCTGAAGGAAGCACCATTGGTGACATCCGGATCATTCAGCGTGTCGTTGTCATTGAGATGGTTGCCCATCACGTTGACGGTGGCGACGTCGTTGCCCGCGCCGTTCAGCGAGTTGTTCAGGATGTTCTGCACGTTGAGATCGTCGCCGATGTCATAGTGCAGATTGCCCTGCGCCATCAGGATATCGCCCACGCTGGCACCGCCGGAGATGTCGACGTCGGCAAAGTCGCCGTCATCGGGCATGTAGCCTTCGAGACCGATGTCCACGTTGACGTCAACATCCACATCGGTGTCGGTGGTGTGGGTGCTGTTGCTGTTGGACGAGTTGTTGTTGCTGCTGTTCGAATTGGAATTGTTCGAGTTGGTATTGGTGTCCGTGTTCGAATTCGAATTGGTATTGCCGTTCGAATTCTCGTCGGTGTCGTAATTCCAATTGCCGTTGGCGTTACCATTGGCATTGCCGTTGCCGTTCAGGCTCAGGTTGCCGTTGTGGTTGCCGTTGCCATTGAGGTTCAGGTTTTCGCTGGACTGTGATTGGTCCTGGCCTTGCCCCTGATCCTGACCTTGGCCCTGCCCCTGCGCCTGAGCTTGCAGCTCAGCCTGTGCTTGACCCTGGCCTTGCAGTTGGCCTTGGCCTTGCAGTTGCGCAAAGAAGTTCTGGTTATGGTTGTTTCTGCCACCACCTGACATGACTTAAATTCCTTCTGTCTGAAGGCTCACTCCATGCCGCGTGTCATCTGTAAAGCGGCCACTTTGCGAGCTGTTGCTTCGACCAGGACAACTCCTGAGCAACCCTGGTCCTCCCTGCCGACACCGTCAAAAACAGCCACCAAAATCGTGGTTAACGTGTGTCGAGCCCCCCGGAATGAGGAACCCGCTCAGATTGGCATGTGGGGTTTTTCAAACCAGCTAGCCTAAGGGTTTAGCCGAGCGAAATTTTTAAGACGCTGAAATAAATGCGAAAAAAACGGACATAATCCAGAAGGCCTATATCTCCCCGCAGGTCTGCCCGCCGATTCCCTATATCCCAAAGCAGGGGGTGCTGATGATTCGATGCAGGTCGTTTGCGCAACCTCAGGGAGAGGTCAAGTTAAAACGCAATCGCATTGAGTTTGGGAATGTGGAAACTGAAGCCTCGGTTAACGTCTGGTAATGTCATTAAAATCAGATGGTTACGCAGTTATCTGCATCGAGTTGATAACGTGTTATGTTCAAAATTCTTGCTCAATTGATGGGCAAAATGTTAATCCTTAAGCAGGGAGAGGTATCCCTGATCATCTTTATTTCGGCGCAGATCTATATCGCGCAAAAGCCCGGTTCGGGCTTGTAATGCCACTCTGTTTTTGTTCGGAGGCAAGGTAATGAGTAATATGTCTATCGCCATTGTTGGCAATGGTTTCACGGTGTCCCAAAAATGCGAAGCCTTGATTGAGCAGGAGTTTCCTGGCGTTCGGGTGCTGCGCATGGCCGGGGTGGAGGAGGTCTTGGCCCACAAGGGCGCACCGCTTCAACTCCTGCTTATCGAGCAGGAAGCTCTCAGCGGTTTCGGCGACGAGGAGCTGACCCGCCTTCTGGACGCTCCGGTGGAGCGTATGGCGCTCGCCTATCTCGACGAGGCGGTCGCATTGCGGGCTCTAGATCAGATCCACGATCACAGTGTGTTTGCGAAATTCTGCTTCCTGCCGATGAATTTGCAGTTCGACTGTTGGGCTTCCATGTTGCGCCTGGCTTTCCTCGGGCAATGCTGCGTGCCTCAGGCCTTCCTGTTTCGACACGCAGAGCAGCCGGGCGGCTTGACCGCCAAGCAACAGGCCTTGAAGTGCACGGCCAAGCTCACGCCGCGCGAGCACGAGATCCTGGAACTCGCCGCCAGCGGCAAGCAGAACAAGCTGATCGCGGTGGCGCTGGATCTGTCGGAGCATACGGTGAAGCTGCACATGCATCACATCATCACCAAACTCGGGGTGCGCAACCGGACGGAGGCCGCAGGGGTCTTTCTCGGACAATCGCAGTGACACCCGCCGGGGTTCCGGAGGACGATCCGCATTTCTCCCGTCTGCTGACGCTGGTCGGGCGCATGAACTACACATGGACCAATACGGAAAGCGTGCTGATCCATCTGATTGCAGGACTGGCCCGGACCGATACGGAGACCGCTCTGGTGATCTTCCTGACGCTCAACACCACCCGCGCCCGGGTGGAACTGGTCGAGCGGCTGGTGAAGCTGGAGCGGGTCGACCCCGAATTGCGCAAGCGGGTGCTGCAGGCGACCGGCGACATGATGCGCCAATCTGCCCTGCGCAACCGCTACAATCACTGCATTTACAGTTTTGACGAGGCCGCCGGCACCGCCCGCACCATCCTGATGCGGATTGCCGACCGCAAGGATCGTCTGAAGATCGGCCAGACCGAAGCGGTGGACGAATTGGCGGTCGAGGGTGTCGAGCAAGCGGTGGATGCCCTCCAGAAGGTGAACCGCACCCTCTGGTCGATCGTCGTCGATTACAAGTTCCCCACCTGATCCGACATCCGCGCCCTGGATGCGGACCGCAGGGCTCGAGATCTCATCCCAGGATCTGTCGCAGGGCCTCAAGGGTGTAGTCCACCCCCTCCACTGTGGTCAGGACGCCAGGCGACATCCGCAGGATCTGGCCGCGGTGATCCATGTAAATGCCGCGTCTCCGCAGCTCGGCGACCACAGCCTGGCCATCCTGTTCCGCGGGCAGCGAGACCATCAGGCTGCCGCCGCGTTGGTCCGGATCCGCCGGAGAGGCCAGAGTCAGTCCCATGTCCATCAGTCCAGCACAGAGGGTCTCGGTGAGGGTCCGGTTATGCGCGATGTAGGGCGCATCTTCCTGCGCCATCCGCCAGTCCAGCGCCGGCAGGCTCGCCAGGGCGGGGACGCAGGCCGGGGTGCCGCTGTCGAACCGCCGCGCATCGGGGGCAAAGGAAAACTGATCCAGTGCCCAGCTGAAGGGGTTCGCTTGCGAGAACCAGCCCCGCAGGTCGGGTGTGCATTGCCCGGTCAGCTCCGGGCGCATGTAGATCACCCCGGCCCCAGGCGTGCCGCAGAGCCATTTGAGGCTGGTCGAGATCAGGAAATCCACCTCGGGGGCGGAAACATCATAGGGCAGCAGGCCCGCGCCCTGGGTGATATCCACCCCGATCACGCTGCCCATCTGTCGCCCGTGCGCCACCAGGGCGGGAATATCGTTGCGGTGCGAACTGGTGGAGCTGATCCAGGTCAGAAGGGCGACGCCCACGTCCTCGTTCCATTCCGACAGGATATCCTCATCCTCGACCCAATGGGCCCCCTGCCGCAACGGCACCGTCTTCAGGGTGAAGCCGTAGCGGGCCTGCAAGCCGCTCAGCAGGAAATGCAGCGAAGGGAAGCCATCTTCCGCCACCAGCACCGTCTTGCCTTCCAATGCCGCGCGGGGCAGGGCGCCGATCACCGACATCAGCCCGCTGGTGACGCTTTCGGTGGTGGTCATCGACCCCAAGGGCGCCTTGATCAGCTGTTCCCATAGCGACAGGAACCGCGCGCGCTTGGCCAGCACCTCGCCCCATTGGCCGTCATCGGGCGCGGACCAGATGCGGGCGAACTGGCTCATCTCGCGGGCGAGGTCGGCTTCCTTTCCGGGGTATTGGCCGATGGAATGATAGAGCAGATAGGCCTCACCGCTGTCGGGGCGTGCGGACATGGGTATTCTCCGTGACATCTGGGATGGGCTGCGCGATCAGCGATAGCCGCGTTTGTAGTGATTTTCGAGCCAGCCGGTAAAACGCACCATCGGCCAGAGAATGGCGATGTAAAACAGCGCGGCCAGCAACAGGGGCGTCGGGTTGGCAAAGAGCGCCTGCGCATCGGTGGCCTGTTTCAACAGGTCGTCCATCGCCACCACCGAGGCCAGAGAGGTGTCCTTCATGATCGCCACGCAATAGGAGGCCAGCGGCGGGATCATCATGCGGAAGGCCTGCGGCAGGATCACCAGCCGCATGGTGGTGAAAAAGGACAGGCCCAGTGCGGCGGAGGCTTCGAACTGGCCCTTCGGCACCGCCTCGATGCCTGCACGCACCACTTCGGCAGTATAGGCTGCCAACACCAGCGAGAGCGCGATGGTCGCCGCGGTGAAGGACGGGAGCACGATCCCGGCAAAGGGAAGGGCGTAGTAGACAAGGATCAGCACCACCAGCACCGGGATGGCGCGCATGATATCGATGTAAAGGATGGCCATCAGGCGGAACGGCTTTTTGGCATAGAGCCGAACGAGGCAGATCAGCACGCCGAGCGCTCCGCCGCAGACAATCGCCGCCCCGCCGAGCAGGATGGTGTTCAGCAACCCCCGCATCAGGATCGGAAAGGCCCGCCGCATCACGTCGAGGTTGAAGAAGATGTCGAAGATTTCCATGGCGGCTCTGTGGTCTTGTGCGGGCAAAGGTCCCGGCGCGGCAGGCGCGCCGGGAAAACCGTATACGGATCAGTCGGCCGAGGTGGGCACCGGCAGCGGCGTCAGGGTCAGGCTGTCGGCCGCCGCCGCGACGCCGAACCATTTCTCGTAGAGCGCCGCCATGGTGCCGTCGGTCTTCATGTCGCTGAGGGCGTCGTTGAAGGCCTCGAGCTTGTCCGATCCCTTCGGCATCATGATGGCAAACTTGTCGCCGGTTGGGATCTCGGCGGCCACCGTCAGGCTCGCCATGTTGGGCTGGTTGAAGGCGTAACGCAGGCTGACAATATCGTTCACCGCCGCATCGATCCGCCCGCTCTGCAGGTCGGTCAGCATGTTGGCGGTGGTGTCATAGCTCGAATAGGCGGCATAGCCGATCTCGCCCTCCCGCTCCTTCAGCCAGCCTTCGGGAAAGGAGGTGGCGATGGAGCCGACGCGCTTGCCCTTCAGGTCGGCGACGCTGGCAATGCCCGAATCCGTTTTGGTGCCGACACCCAGCGCGCCCGAGAAATAGGGTTGGGTGAAGGACTGTGCCTCCAGCCGTTCATCGGTGATGGTGAGTGAAGAGATCACCGCATCCACGCGCTTGGACGCGGTGGCCACAAACAGGGCGCGGAAGTCGAGGCCGCTGATCTCCGCCTCGGTTCCCAGACGTTTGGCGATCTCGTGGATGATATCGACCTCGAAGCCCTCGAAGGTGCCGGCCTCGTTCTTGTATTCCCAAGGCGGGTTCGCCGGGTAGGAGCCGATCTTCAACGCGTCGGAGGCGGATGCGGACAGCGCCGTGAGCGCGGTCAATGCGGCGGCGGCCAAGCCGACAATGGGGCGGGTCTTGCGAGTCATCTGGGGGTGTCTCCGTGTTGGAAAGCCTGGCGCGTGGTTGTTTCTGATGCGCCTTATGTCCCCATCGTTGGCATGAGTCGTATACGGTTTCAAATGGTTTCTTTAGGCTTGAAGTAGTTTGAATGCTAATATGCTGGCAGTGCGAGAAATTATTCGGCATAAACTGCATACGAATTTTGAGGGAAGCCCATGGATCAGCCAAAACGACACATGAAGGATGTGATCTACGACGAATACCTCGGCCGGATTCAACGTGGCGAGCTCACCGAGGAGGATCGGCTGGTCGATACCGCCGTGGCCGAGGAATTCAGCGTCAGCCGGATGCCGGTGCGCGACGCGCTGATGCGGCTCACGCATGAAGGCTACCTGGCCTCTTCCTCGCGCGGGTTCAAACTGCCGGAACTGGAGCCGGCGCAGATCCTCGAGATCTTCGAGCTGCGCCGCCTGCTGGAACCCCGCGCCGCCGCGCTTGCGACACAGGCAATGACGCAGGCGGATATCGAGACCCTCTGGCAGGCGGTGGCCCTGTCAGAAAGCACCATCGCCAGCGGCGACGTGCAGGCCCTCTATCGCGCCTCCGAGGACATCCGCCGCACCTGGATCATGGCGGTGCCCAACCGCGAGCTGCGCGACACCATCCAGCGCTATATGGCGCAGATTCAAGCGGTGCGTATGGCCACCCTGCGCGATGCCGAGGCGCATCGGGTGCTGGTCTCCTTTCACCGCCGCATGGTGGAGGCCTTTGCCAGTGGTCGCGGCGTCGATGTGGAACTCCTGGTGCTGCGTTACGTGCTGGCGGGCGAGGAAAGCTACCTCAGGGTGAAATCCCCCGCCCGCTGAGGGGGCGCTCAGTCGTCGAACCAATGCGCGTCCAGTTCCGGCAGGGGAATGGCAGCAAGAAGCGTGCGGGTGATTTCCGACTGCGGTGCCGCAAAGACCTCCGCCACCGGTCCCTGTTCCAGAATTTCGCCATGGTAGAGCACCACCACCCTGTCGCAGAGGTGGCGGATCACGCTCAGATCGTGGCTGATGAAGGCGAGCGTCAGGTTCATCTCGCGCGCCAAGGTCTTCAGCAGCGTCAGAACCTGCGCCTGGCTCGAAACATCGAGGCCCGAGACGATCTCATCCGCGAGAATGAACCGTGGCTCCAGCGCGATGGCGCGGGCGATGCCGACCCGTTGGCGTTGCCCGCCGGAGAGTTCATGCGGAAAGCGTTCGGCAAAGTCCGCCCCCAACCCCACCTTGTCGAGCGCGGCCACCGCCTCGACACGGGTGCCGCCGAGGCCAAAGCGCCGAAGGGGGGCCGCGATGATCTGCCAGACCCGATGACGCGGGTTGAGCGAGGACATCGGGTCCTGAAAGATCATCTGCAGATCGCGCCGCAATGGGCGCAGCGCAGCCTCGTCGAGCTGCGCAATATCCTGACCGTCAAACAGAACGGTCCCAGTATCAGGCGCAAGCAATCGCACCATGACGCGCCCCAGCGTGGACTTGCCGGAGCCGCTCTCGCCCACGATGCCGGTGATCTGCCCGGCGGGCAGGTCAAGATCGATCCCCT
Organism: uncultured Paracoccaceae bacterium; assembly: GCA_937146765.1. GTDB lineage: Bacteria > Pseudomonadota > Alphaproteobacteria > Rhodobacterales > Rhodobacteraceae > Epibacterium. Next base: position 20,179 of record CAKZRP010000017.1, read on the forward strand.
TCAGCACCTCGATCCGGGGGGCAGCACCGAACAGGGGCTTGTTGGCCTGATCGGGAAAGGACAGGCGCAGCCCCCGAATGGACACCAGGGGTGCAGGCGCGGTCGAAGAGGGGTCAGGCAGAGATCGGCTGTTCAACTGGGCGTTCATCGCCGCACCTCCATTGCCAGGGCGGCAGACATCTCGGCAATCAGGCTCTGCGGCACGGGTGAAAAGGGGCGCTCGGGGTCGGCATAGCTCGGCGTGGCCGCGATCAGAGCCCGGGTATAGGCGTGGTCGGGGGCGTCAAATACGGCTTGGGTCGGCGCATCCTCCATCACCTTGCCCTGAAACAGCACAGAGACCTGCTGGCTGATCTTGGCCACGACACCCATGTCATGGGTGACAAACAGCACGGCGGTGCCGGTCTCCTGCTGCAGTTCCCGGATCAGGCGCAGGATCTGTTTTTGCACGGTCACATCCAGCGCGGTGGTGGGCTCGTCAGCCACGATCAACCGGGGCGAGGCCGCAAAGGCCGAAGCGATCAGGACCCGCTGCCGCATTCCGCCCGACAACTCGTGTGGATAGCTCTGCATCACCCGTTCCGGTGCGCGGATGTGGACGCGGTGGAGGAGGTCAAGCGCACGGGCCTGGGCTGCCGGGCGCGCCCAGCCATGGATCTTGATCAGCGGGTCCACGATCTGCGCCCCGATCCGTCGCACCGGATTGAGTGCGGTCAGCGGGTCCTGCGGGATCAGGGCGGCGACTTCGGCCACCCGGCGTCGGCGGGCCGCGGGGCGCAGGTCATGCAGGGGCTGCCCCTCCAGCAGGATCTCGCCGCTGGTGACCTTGAGGCCGCGCGGCAGGATGCCCAGCACCGCCTTGCCGATCATTGACTTGCCCGCGCCGCTTTCGCCCACCAGCGCCCGCACCTCGCCGGGGGCCACCGTCAGCGAGACGTCGCGCAGGATCGGCCGCCCGTTCAGGAGCGCTACGTTGAGGTTGCGGATGTCCAGCATCGAAGGTGGGGTCATTGCAGCACCGGGTCAAAGCGTTGTTTCAGCCCTTCGCCCAATTGCGAGAAGCTGAGAACGGTCAGGAAAAGGGCGATCAGCGGGAACAGGAGAACCCACCAGGCGAAGTGGATGGCATTGCGTCCCTCGGCGATCATGCTGCCCCAGGTCGGATCATCCGAGGAAATCGAGAGGTTCACAAAGCTCAGGATCGCCTCGACGATGACGGCAATCCCCATCTCCAGCATCAGGAGGGCAATGATGGAGGGCAGCACATTGGGCAGGATCTCTCCCACCAGGGTCGCCAGTCTGCGCGCGCCTCCGATGCGGGCGCTGTCCACATAGTCCATGCGCGCCTGCACCATGGTCTCGGCCCGGATGACGCGAGCAAATCGCGTCCAGTCGATGAGGGCGATAGCGGCGATGACGGAGGTGAGGCCAGTGCCCATCACCGCCACCAGCAGTACCGCAAACAGCACTGGCGGAAAGGCCATCCAGATGTCGACGAGGCGCGAGATCACCCGGTCCCACCAGCCACCGTAGTATCCGGCCAGGAGCCCGAGTGCCGAGCCGAAGATGCAGGTGATGAGCGCCGCGCTTACGCTGACCAGAAGCGCGATCCGCGCGCCATGGATCATCCGCGACAGCACATCGCGGCCCAGGCTGTCGGTGCCGAGCCAAAAGCCGGGCTCGGTCCCTGCCAGGAAGAAGGGCGGCAGCCGTTCGAAGAACAGATCCTGGGCCAATGGGTCATGCGGGGCCACCCAAGGTGCAGCCAGCGCCACAACGACCAGCGTGCCGATCCAGGAGAGCGGCAGCCAGAGCCGCAGGTTCAACCGCCGCACCCGCGCGCGCGGGGCGGTGGGGAGGGAGGTTTCAGCCATGCCGCAGCCTCGGGTTCAGAAGGGTATAGGAGAGATCGACCAGCAGGTTGATCACGATGAAGAGGGCGGCGAACAGGAGCACGATGCCCTGGATCAACGGCAGGTCCCGGTTGATCACCGCGTCGATGGCCATATTGCCAAGGCCCTCATAAGCAAAGAGACGTTCGACAATCACCGTGCCGCCGATGAGGAAGGTGAACTGCACCCCCACCAGTGTCAGCGTGGGCAGGGCTGCATTGCGCAGGGCGTCGCGCAGGATCACGGCGGTCTCGGAAAACCCGTGCACCCGCGAGAGCGTGGTGTAGTCCTGCACCAAGACCTCCTTCAGGTTCTGTTTCAGGAGCTGCGCCACCATGGCCGCGAGCGGCAGGGCGAGCGACATCGCAGGCATCAGCATATGTGACAAGGTGCTGGCAACCACGTCGAGGCGTCCGCGCATCAGCCCCTCAATCACATAAAACCGGGTGGTGAAGTCGAATTCCAGCCCCGGATCAATCCGACCGGAGATCGACAGCACCGGCCAGAGCACGCCGAAGCAGAGCACAAACAGGAGGCCCCAGAGGAAGTCCGGCACAGAAAGCACCGCACCGCTGGCGAGGTCCAGTCCCGTTTCGGTGGGGCTGCCCCGAAACCGCGCGCCGAGCACCGCCGCGCCACCGCCCAGGGCAAGCGCGATCAAGAGGGCCATCACCGACAGCTCCAGCGTAGCGGGCAGTCGGCTCAGCACCAGTTGATCAACCGGCTGGCGCAGGGTGATCGAGGTGCCGAAATCCCCCTGCAGGACACCGCCCAGCCAGATCACGAATTGATGCGGCAAGCTCTTGTCAAAGCCGTAGAGGGCGGTGAGCTGGGCAATATCCTCTTCAGAGGCACCGGGCGGCAGCATCATGGCAATCGGATTGCCGGGGGCGACGCGGATCAGGGTAAAGACCACCACCGCCACCCCAAAGAGGGTGACCGCCGTGGTCAGCAGCCGCGCCAGGATTGATCTCAGGAGCATTTTGTCTCTCCAAAGGGGGAGGGAGGGCCCGACCGCAGCCGGGCCCAGTCAGGCACAGGCTCAGGCGTTGGCAATTGCCTGCGGCAGCAGGTCGCCAGAGGCATAGGCGGTGACGTCCAGTCCGGCGCGATAGACAATCGGCATCACGTATTGCAGGAGCGGGATCACATAGCCCTGTTCCGCGATATAGCGGGAGACGTCCTTATAGCCCTGGATGCGCTTTTCCTCATCCGGCTCGCCAAAGAGCGGGCCGATCTTCTCCACCAGATCAGCGGTGTCCCAGACCGCATGGGGCGAGGGGCCGAACATGGAGAAGCCGGTGGCGGTGGAAGGGTCGCCGATGGAGTTGCCCCAGTTGTAAAAGGCCGCCGGCGCCAGCTTGTCGGTTGCCCGCAATTCGTAGTGTTTGGCGATCTCGTAGACCTCGATCTCCGCCTCAATGCCCACCTTGCGCCAGAGGCCGACAATGGCCTGCACCATTTCATAGTCTTTGGGTTTGAAACCCTTGGTGGTCTGGATGGTGAACTTCACCGGGTTGTCGGTGGAATAACCCGAGGCCGCGAGCAGTTCTATTGCCTTCTCGGGGTCGTAGGGCACGGTGATACTGGCGTCATAGGCCGCATAGCCCGGGGCCTCCAGCGTCGAGAGCGGCACCCCGTAGCCTTTCAGCAAGCGGTCGATGATCAGCTGCTTGTCGATGGCGTAATGGGCGGCGAGGCGGACGTTCTTGTCGGTCATCGCCTCGATGTCGTTGAGGAAGATCATGCCGATATCGGTGATGGGCACTGCTTGGCCCGCCAAACCCTCCTTGGCGATCAGCCGGTCATATTCCTCATAGGGAATATTGGTGGTGATGTCGGCATTGCCGGATTCCACCTCTGCCACGCGCGAGGCGGCATCGGTCACGAATTTGATGGTGACGCTGTCAAAGGCCGGTGCATCGCCCCAATAGCCCGGATAGGCCTTGAGCCGCACATAGGCGCCGGGCTCAAACGCATCGACCATATAGGGGCCAGTGCCGATCGGCGCTTTCTCGAACCCTTCGGTCCCCACTTCGGTGTAGTAGTCCTTGGGCAGCACAAAGGCGGTGAGGAAGGCCATCCATTTGAACAGGGCCGGTTCAAACTCCAGCACATCGGCGGTGATGGTCTGGCCGTCGACAGTGAAATTGCCGATCTTGCCCCAGACAAATTGCATCGGGTTGCCGGTCTCGGGATTGCCCGCCCGGGTCAGGGACCAGACGATATCCTCCGGCGTCAGCGCCGCACCATTGTGCCAGGTCACCCCCTCGCGCACGGTCATGGTGATCTTGCTCTTGTCGTCGGTAAAGCCCCAGTCGGTCAAAAGGCCGGGGCCAAAGCTCAGATCCGGGTTCTGGTCGATGTAGCGGTCATAGACGGCCAGATAGACGGATTGCAGCACCGGGTTCACGGCGGCGGGGCCGGTGGTCGGATCCCAGCTCTGCACCGGGATGTTATAGGCGATGGTCAGGTCGCCCCCGGCGGCCAGGGCGGCGGTGCCACCGCCAGAGGCCAGCAAAGCGCCAAGCGCAGCGGATCGGCCGAGGAAACCCCGGCGGCTCAGGTCGGTCATGGTGTCTCTCCTGTTGGATGGCCCGGTTCTTTGGCGGGCCTTGTTGGAAACGGACTTTGGGTAGGTTGGGTGGTCTTTTTGTTATGTGTTCTTTGATTTGTCTGTCAGAGGCGCTGGGCCGCGAAGAACCCGGATCCGGCCCCGGTTCCGGCACCCGGCCAGCAGGCGGCGCCGATCATGTCGAGGCCCGCAAGGGGCGTGCGCCCGTCGGCAAAACCGCGCACAGGGCGGAACAGGAAATTTTGACGCAGATGATGCGAGCCGCAGATCTGGTCGCCGCCGACAAGATTGGGGTTCTCCGCCTCCAGATCGAGCGGGGAGACCACGGTACGGCCAAGGATGCGCGCGCGAAAGCCGGGTGCCTGGTCTTCGATCAGATCAAGGGCACGCTCGGCCATGGCCTCTTTCGCCTCGGCCCAGTCGCGGGTGCTGATCTGTCCCTTGGCATCGCCCCGGATCTCGGCGGGCACCATGCGGACCTGCACCCAGAGCGCCTGCTTGCCCGCAGGCGCGCGCGTAGGGTCAAAGACCGACGGCTGGCCGACGACCAGCAGGGGGCGATCAGGCAACTGACCGGCAAGGGCCTGCGCATAGGTGCGCGCCGCATCGTCGATGGAGCGGCCCACATGGACATAGGCAAAATTCCTTAGCGGCTCCGCCAGCCATGGCACGGCACCCTCCAGGGCGAGATGGATCATCATCGTGCCGGGGGCATGTTGGAACTTCGCCAGCCCCTGATCAAAGCGCATGTTGCCGCTGTCGCCCAGCAGCCGGGCCAGATGGCGCGGCGCAAGGCCCGCGAGGATGTGATCGGCAGACAGGCGCTCGCCCTTGACCGTGAGGCCGGTGGCGCGCCCTTGGGCATGATGGATCGCCGTCGCTTCGGCATTGCAGGTCACCGTGCCGCCATGGGCCTCGATCATCCGCACCAGTGCGCGCGTCACCGTGTCAGCACCACCCTTGCCGATCACCATGCCCATGGCATGGCCCGCCATCGCTTCCAGATAGGGAAAGATCGCGCCCCCCGCCACATCGGGGGCAAAGTCCAGATGCATCCCCCAAGAGGCCAGCGCCGTATGCAGGCGCGGATCCTCGAAGGTCTCCGTCAGCCAGGCACGGGGAGAAGTGAGGAGAAACTGGCCGGTTTCAAACATCTTTGCAGTGCCAAGCGCGCGCCACTGCCGCCAGAGGAACTTGGCCAATGCACGCTTCGTCATCGGAGTGCCCAGGAGTCCACCGACCAGACCGGCGCGGGCCGGAAAGTCCGCCTTGAGCGCGCGCCAGCTGGCCTTGTCCGCCTCGCTGGCAAAGCTCGCCAGAGTCTCCGCCTCATCCAGGGTGATGCCAAGGTGGTCGCCGGGATCCAGCGCCTGGGCAAAGGGGCGGTTGATCGGCACCAGGTCCAGTCCGTGACGCGCCATTTCCCCGCCGTGTTTGCCCATGAAGGCGGAGCCGGCAAAGAGCGAGAGGTTCATTGCTGCGACGTCATGGCGAAAGCCGGGCAGGGTCAGGTCTTCGGTGCGCACCGCGCCACCGGGGGTGGGGCCGCGCTCCCAGACTTGCACTCGCCGTCCGCGGGCGGCGAGGTCGGCGGCGGCGACCAGCCCGTTGATGCCTGCACCGATGATATGGATGGATTTGGTCATGCGCGGGCTCCGGCGAAGCTTTCGACGGTGGCAATCGCGCCCTCCAGCGCGGTGCCCTCAACATCGGCCAAGGCTGCCGTGCGCAGGCGGCGCATCCAGTCGGCGCCATCTGCGCGCCCTCGCAGCATCGGCAGCGCTCCCATCACGCGGGCAAATTTCGTCAGGCCCCGCGCGTGGGTGTCCGAATAGCCCTTGATGAGCCGGTAGTTTGCAAGCAGTTCCACCGCCATGGCGCGGTCCTGTAGCGCAACCTCCTGCACGGCAGCGAACCATTGATCAACATGGGCCATTTCGCTGCCATGCCGCAACAGGCGCCGCCGCATCGGGCGCAGGGCGGAGATCGCCCAGAGCAGGGCAAAGCCGCTCAGACGGTCGGTGCGCACCCTGCGCCCCTTGTCGAAATAGCGCGCATAGAGGCGTTCCGCGCGCGGCGAGGCTTGCAACCAGCCACCCAAGGCGCGGGGCAGGGTGGTGCAGAATTCCTCGAACCGGGGGTGGAAGTATTCGGTGAGCATCAGCAGTTGATCCTCGCCCACCACCACCTCGCCGCGCACCCGGTTGAACCGGCTGGCGCGGGTCTTGAGGTCGGCCACCCGCAGGATGTCGTCATAGCAGAGCGCACGGGCGCAGTATTTCGCCGCTGCTTCCGTCATCGCGAAGGGCGCGGCATCCTGTCGGGCGAGGGATTCGACCATGTCCAGATACTGCGCGCCATAGGCAAGATCCTGATAGTCCACGACTTTTTCCAACCCGCGCTGGGTCATGCCCTGTACTTCGGCGGGCAAGGCGCGAAGCCGGGCAACCAGGGCGCGCCACTCCCGGTCCAGGGCCGCAGGCACCCGCATTGCGGTCGGTGGCGCCACGTCGACGGGCGGTGCGGGGGGCGGGGTTGCGCCCGTGGCGCAGTCATAGGCCGCTCTGAAGGCGCCAAGGCTGGCCTCGACCCCGCGGCCCGAGGCGCGAATGACCGCCTCGAAACTCTCCTTCGGGAAAGGCAGCGCGCCGGAGCCCGCAAGCCCGCCCAGAAGCGAGGAGGAGATCACAGATCCGGCCTCTTTCGCCAAGGTCTCCATGTCGAAGGCGATGACCCGGTCGGCGGCGATCCCCATGGCGCGGATCACCTCTTCGCCATCGGCACGGCCATCGCCGGGGGCGATCTTTTCCGAGACTGCCGCGATCCGGTGGGTGGAGGCGATGAGGGTGGTGCGCCCCGGGGTCACAAATCCCCGCAGGATGGCGCGCCCGCCCTCCATCAATTCGGAGGCGATCAGCACGTCCACGTCGCCCTGCGCAGGGGACAGGGCAAAGACCGGTGCGCGGCCGGTGTCGCGGCACATCTCGATGTAGTAGATCGTTGCCCCGGTGCGCTGGGCGACGCCTGCAACCGAGGTGGATTGCGCGCGATAGCCATTGGCTTCGGCCACATCGACGATCCAGTTGGTGAGGACGCCGCCGCCCTGACCGCCGACGGCAAGGGCGGCGAGGGTGATGATCTTCTCGCCATCCGGCCCCGGAGAGCGGCGGGCAACCAGCGGGGTGGTCTGCATGTTCATTGCGTCTCTCCTCAGGCCAGATGCACGCGGCGGGCGTCGCGGCGGGTTTGCAGCCAGCTGATGATCCGGTTGCGACGCTCTGCCTTGCGGCGTTCGGCGGGGGCAGGGTTCGAGACCACCTCGGCCTGATAGAAGCTGGGGCAGAGCACGGCGGCATCGGCGACCTCGCCGCAATTGCCGCAACCGACGCAGCTCTGGTCAATGGCGGCGACGGGATCGTCGCGCAGCGGATCGCCGGTGTCCTTGACCGACAGCGAGGGGCATCCCGACAGTCGCATACAGGCGTGATCGCCGGTGCAGACATCCTCATCGACGCCAAAGCGGGGCCGCACGGTGCGTTTGCCCTCTTTGGTGGCCTTGGCAATCTGCGGCTTCACCCGGCGTTGCTTGTTCAGCATGCATTCCGAAGAAGCGACGATGACCTTCGGCCCCTCGACCTCGGTGGTCAGCGCTTCCTTCAGGGTGTCGCGCACGCGAGTCACGTCATAGGTGCGATCGATCTGGCGCACCCATTTGACGCCCATGCCACGCACCGCCTCGGTGATCGAGTTCTGCGTTTGCTTGGTGGGGTTGGTCGCGCGCGAGGACAGGATGTCCTGCCCGCCGGTGGCCGCGGAATAGAAGTTGTCGACGATCACGATCACATTGTCGGACTTGTTGAAGACTGCATTGCCAATCGAGGAGGTCAGGCCATTGTGCCAGAAGCCGCCGTCGCCAATGAAGGAGATCGAACGCCGACCGCCCTTGGTCTCGTTATGGAAGGCCGCTGCCGAGGCAGGACCTAGCCCGTAGCCCATGGTGGTCGCGCCAATGTCGAAGGGCGGCATGATCGAGAACAGATGACAGCCGATATCCGAGGAGATGTGGTGTTCGCCCAGCTCCTCCTCCACCAGCTTGGTGGCGGCAAAGATCGGCCGTTCCGGGCAGCCGGTGCAAAACCCCGGCGGGCGCATCGGCAGCACCTGGGAGAGGTCGGGAATATCCACCTGCGGTTCATTGGCAGCCACTTTGGCGACCGGCAACAGGTCCGGCGCGTGCTCTTCGAAGAAGGCCGCCAGCCCCTCGACCATCACCTGGCCGGTATATTCGCCGCCCATCGGCAGCTTGCCCTTCCCCTCGAGCTTCACCCGTTGGCCGGACTGATAAAGTAGGTGGCCAATCTGCTGTTCGATGTAATTGGGATGCCCCTCTTCAACGATCAGCACCGCGTCCTTGCCGGCGCAAAAGTCAAGGATCTGACCCGGCACCAGCGGGTAAACGCAATTGAGGCAGAGAATGTCGAGCTCGGTGTCGCCGTAGATATCGGCAAGGCCCAGACGGTTGAGCGCCCGCATCACGGTGTTGTAGCTGCCGCCCTGCAGGATGATCCCGACCTTGCCCGAGGCGGCTCCGAACCGCTCGTTCAGTCCTTGCTCGACGATGAAAGCTTCGGCTGCGGGTTTGCGTTTGGTCAGCTTTTCCGCCTCATGAAGATAGGTGGCGGGGGGCAGGACGATCCGGTCCAACTTGCGCCGGGGGGTCTCCAGCGCGTCCGAAACGGTCATTGCGGGGCGGATATTGTCCGAGGCGGTGAAATGGCCATGCACATGGCAGGAGCGGATGCCCACCTGCAACATCACCGGCGTGTTGGTTGCCTCCGAAAGGGCAAAGCCATCACCCACCGCCTTCACGATGGAGGGCACATTGGGGCGCGGGTCCAGCATCCAGACCTGGCTCTTCATCGCAAAGGCGTAGGTGCGCTCCTGCATGATGGAGGAGCCTTCGCCGTAGTCCTCGCCCACGATGATGAGTGCGCCGCCGGTGACGCCGCCGGACGCGAGGTTCGACAGCGCATCCGAGGCCACATTGGTGCCCACCACCGATTTATAGGTGACCGCGCCCCGGATCGGGTAATGCACCGAGGCCGCCAGCATCGCGGTGGCCGTCGCCTCGGAGGCGGAGGCCTCGAAATGCACGCCAAGCTCGCCCAGGATGTCCTGTGCATCCGCCAGCACATCCATCAGATGCGAGATTGGAGAGCCCTGATAGCCGCCCACATAGCCGACGCCATTCTCCAGCAGGGCCTTGGTGATCGCGAGAATGCCTTCGCCGGTGAAGGTCTCGCCTTCGCCCTTGCGCAGTTTCTGGACTTCCTTGGCAAATGATCGTTCAGCCATCGGTGGTTCCTTGGGGGTAATGGTCAGAAGTTGTGTTTTCGGATCTTGTAGAAGACCTTGAGGAGCAGGCCGTTGAGCTGCGCCTTTTCCTCCTCGGAGAGGGGGGCGAGCATGGTGTCCTGCATCTCCAGCATCGCGGGCCAGGCCCTGTCATGGGCGGCGCGGCCCGCCTCGGTTAGATGGATCAGCCGCACCCGGTTGTCGCCTTCGCCCGCCTCGCGACGGATCAGCCCGGCAGCCTCCAACGCGTCCAGGCGGCGGGACAGGGTCGATTGCTTGATGACCGTCAGAACCGACAGTTCGTTGATGGTGCGCGGCCCGCCCTCGGCCAGCACCGCAAGGGTCCGCATCTGCGCCACCGAGACGCCGACATCGGTCAGCGCATCTTCCACCCCCTTGTTGTACCGCGCGATGATGCGGTTCATCAGATAGGGGGTGAACTCCTCAAGGTGATCCTCGTGCAGGTTCGGTGTGGTCTGATCGCTCATGCGCCCAACTCCTTTGCCACCAGATAGCCGGATCCACCGGACAGGCCCGGCCCCGGATGGGTCGAGGCGCCGATGTGATAGAGCCCCCGGATCCCGGTCTCGTGCCGCTTCGTGTCGCCGAAGGGCCTCCAGAGAAAGAACTGGTCCAAAGTGCAGGCACCGCCATAGGGGTCGCCGCCGACGAGGTTCATGTTCATCCCCTGCAGATCGGCAGGGGAGAGCGCCCGCCGGGTCAGCACCTGTTCGCGAAACCCGGTGATATGGCGGGCAAGGATTGCCTCCACCCGGTCGGCAAAGGCCTCGCGCAGGGACTCGGTCCATTGTCCGTCCGCCGGCGTGTCGATCAGACCCGCCGCATCGCCCTTCACATGGCGCGGCGCTTCGGGCATCTGCAGCCAGAGCACGCTCTGCCCTTCCGGCGCGCGCGAGGGATCGGCGGCACAGGGCTGGCCAACGCAGATCGTCGGCACTTCTGGCAGCAAGCCACGCTCGGCCTCATTGCCCGCCTTGGACACCCCGTCGAGACCGGGGGTGAGATGCAAGAGCTGCACCTGCTCCAGCCCCTCGGTTGTCCAGCGCACCGGACCGTTAAGCAGGTAATGAAGTTGGAAATTGCCCTTTCCGTAGCGATACTTGCGCAGATCTTCCTGGCGCGGACTTGCGGTCAGCAGGCGGCCGTGCAACTGGGTGGGGGTCACTGAGGCCAACACCTTTGTCGCCGCGATATGCTCGCCCGAGGCAAGGCGCAGGCCCCGCACCGCGCCGCCAGTCTCTTCGATCTGCTGCACCTCGGAGTTGAGGCGCAGTTCGCCGCCATTCTCCTCGATGATCGCCACCAGGGCGCGGACCATATTGGCGGCGCCCCCCTTGATGACCGGCGCGCCTGCCGCCTCCAGCGCAAAGCCGATCACCTGGCCCATCTGGCCGGAAAAGGCGGCCTCCGGCCCAAGGCCCGCATGCAGGCACCAGGGCGCCCAGAGCGCACGGGTGAGGTTGGACTGGAAAGAGGTCTCGAGCCAGGCGCGCATCGACACCAATGCGGCCCCCATCACGGAGCTAAGGCCGAGGGGGCCGCGGCTCCAGGCTTGCTTTCCAAGCATCATGGCCGTTTTGCGTGACCACAATTCGCCCCCCATCAGGCCGAACAGCAGCTCCGCCTTGCCGAGAAAGCCGGTGAGGTCATGGTCCAGCTGGTCGCCGTCGCCGGTTGCCGCCGCATTGAAGGCGGCGATATTGGCGGCGCGGTCCATCCTGTAGACGAGGGCGCGCCCGTCGGGCAGCAGCACGCCGGTGGGGGTCTCGGTGGCGCAGAACTCCACCCCGTGACGGGCCAGGTCCGCGGCCAGCGCCCCATGTGCCGCTCCGGTCACCCAGAGCACAAAGGTCGTCGCCAAGGGGTCAAAGACGGCGCCGGGGCCGAGGGTCTCGGTGCGCATGCAGCCCCCCGCCACGCCCTCGCGTTCACAGAGGATCACGCGCTTGCCGGATTTGGCCAGCAGCGCGCCCGCGGCGAGCGCGTTGATGCCGCTGCCGATAATGGCAACGTCCCAGGGGGTGGCGGAGGTCATGTCTTTGGTCCCTTGCAGCAGGCGTCAGGTGGCGGGCACCAGCGCCAGCGCGCGGATGGGCGAGCCGGTGCCGTTGACGATCTTCAGCGGGGCCGCGATCAGGATCGCGCCTTTGGCAGGCAACTCCCTGAGGTTGGTCAGCGAGGCCAGCCCGTAGCGGTTGGCCTTGTGCAGAAGATTATGGGCCGGGAAGGGGATGGCAAACCCGCCCGCCGCACCGGCGTCGGTGCCGATGCACTGGCTGCCCCAACCAAGCGCCTTCTTCTCATCCATCAGATACTGGATCACCTCGGCGGTCGGCCCGGGGGTATGCGGGCCGGTTTCATCCGCATTGAGGAATTTTGCCTCATCGGTGTTGTACTGGTCCCAATCGGTGCGCATCAACACCCATTCACCTTCCTTGATCGCGCCATGCTCGGCCTCCCAGGCCTTTACGTGTTCCACGGTCAGCAGAAAGTCCGGGTCCTCGGCCGCCTCACGCGAGCAGTCGATCACATTGGCGGGCGCGACAAAGAACTGCGGGTTCACCGTGTCGACGGAACCATCGGGATAATCCTTGCCGGTGATCCAGTGGTGGGGTGCATCGTAATGAGTGCCCGAATGCTCGCCCAGTTTCAGCCAGTTCCAGGCCCAGAACGGGCCCCGGTCGCCGTAGCGGGAAATCTCGTGGATCTCGATCTTCGGTGTGTCATCGGCAAGCTCGGGCGGCAGCTTCAGGAGCGGCGTGTCAGGCCCCAGCGGAGCGGAGCAATCGACGACCCGGATGGAGCCGTCGAGCAGGCCCAGGGCCATCGCGGCCAGCGTGTCTGTTGCGGTCATATCTCTGTTTTCCCTGTGGCGTTTGGTTTTGTTTATCTGGGTATATGCATCTGCATGTATCTGGATGTTTCAAGTTCAAAATATCAAAGTCAAATCTTTTCCTCGCTGCGGTGCGGCGTCTGCTTGCGCCGTGATGGAGGCAAGGGAGGGTGTGGGGCGGACATGAGGCCAATGGTGCAGCCCGTTGAAAAGGCGTGAGATTCGCCTATTCAGCCGGGGGCAGTAGGTGATTTGCGCCTGGGGCGGCTGTGCTGGATAACCAAAAAAACAGGCGTTTCCTGATGCTGCCATTGCACAATGGATCAGCAAATAGAAAATCTGTCATAAGCGGGGATCAGTGCAATTCGCCCGACAGGCAGCCGCAGCGGCGCCTCGGTCACAGCAAGAGTCCATGTGACTGCATATGATTCGGTGCAGCCACGTGAGGGACGCGGTAGGGAGGATATTGCTTTAAGCTCAAAGCAATATGGGCATCAATCCGCCTTGTGTGATCCGTGCCGGATGTCGAGCATCACGGAAATCGCGCGCGCCGCATCAGGATCCGAGACAGTCTGAAACAGTTCGTCGATCCAAGCCAGATGCTCCGCCATCATCTGGTCCATGCGCGCGCGTCCTTCGGCGGTGATCGAGACCAGAAAAGCCCGGCGGTCGTTCTCATCGAGGCGGCGCTCGACAAGCCCGTCCTTGGCGAGGCGATCGACCACCCCGGTCACGTTGCCGTTGGAGACCACGAGATGTTCGGACAATTCGCTCATCTTCATGCCGTTGGGGGCGGCCGCGTGCAGGGCGGCCAGAACGTCAAAGCGGGGCAGCGTCATGTCATGGCCCGCGCGCAGGTTCTCGCGCAGGCTGCCCTCCACATGGCGCACCGCTTTCAGCATATTGAGCCACAGGCGCAGCCTCTGACGGGCCAGGGCCTCGTCTGCGATGATGTGGTTCGGGTTGGTCATGGGGACGCGGCCTCTGGCTGATAGCGCACCCGTGTAAGGGAAAAGCGGCCCCCGGCGCAATATCCCATATGCCGATGGGCCTTTGGGACAGGCGGCGGAGGCCGGTCGTGACGCGATGTAAGGCAGGTCAGGCCTGAGGTGCCTCGGCCGGCACCACGGCGGTGGCCTCGATCTCGATCATGGCGGCGTCCTCCATCAGGGCGGTGACCTGTACCACCGCCATCGCCGGGAAGTGGCGGCCGATGATCTCGCGGTAGTGCTGGCCAAAGGCGCGCAGGTTCTGCAGATAAGCCTGCTTGTCGGTGATGTACCATGTGAGGCGCACGAGATGCTCGGGGCCTGCGCCGCCTGCTTCCAGCACGGCAACGATATTGCGCAGGGTCTGGGCGAATTGGCCGACCATATCCTCATGCTCGAACTGCTGCTGGGCGTTCCAACCCACCAGCCCGCCGGTAAAGAGCATCTTGCCCTCGGCCAGAACACCATTGGCGTAGCCCTTCGCGGGCATCCAGCCATCGGGCTGCAGGAACATATGCGGGGAAATCGTGCTCATCTCGGGGTCCGTTCGTCGTCAAAAGGGGGGGGTCGCCTGAGGGTAGGCGCCGCCAATAGGGTCAGCTCATCGCGCGGGCGCGCTCGGCCAGGGTCAGGGCCTGACGGCGGCCACCTTCATAGGGCGCAGGCCAGGGCTGTTCGGAGTCGCCAAGCTCCACCGCCGCATGCAGCGTCCAATAGGGGTCGGCCAGATGCGGGCGCGCCAGCAAGACCAGATCGGCCCGTCCCGCCATCAGGATGGAGTTCACATGGTCCGGCTCGTAGATATTGCCCGCCACCAGCGTCGGAATGTTCAGCTCCTGCTTCACCTGATCGGCAAAGGGCACCTGGAACATGCGGCCATAGACCGGCTGCTCGGCCTTGTCGGTCTGCCCGGAGGAGACGTTGATCGCATCCGCGCCAGCCGCCTTGAAAGCGGCAGAGATTTTCACCGCCTCATCGGGAGTAACACCTGCGTCCCCCATCCAGTCATGCGCCGAGATCCGCACGGTCATCGGCTTGTCCTCGGGCCAGGCGGCGCGCATGGCGTGAAACACCTCAAGCGGGAAGCGCAGGCGGTTTTCCAGGCTGCCGCCGTAGTCATCCTCGCGCTGGTTGGTCACCGGCGACAGGAAGGACGCGAGCAGGTAGCCGTGCGCCGCGTGCATCTCGATCATGTCGAACCCCGCAGCCTCCGCAGCGCTGACCGACGCGACAAACTGATCGCGCACCGCGTCCATATCGGCGCGGTCCATCGCCTTGGGCACCACATTGCCTTCCATCAGCGGGATCGCCGACGCCGACAGTAGCGGCCAGTTCTGCCCCTCGGGCAGCGGCTGGTCGATGCCGTCCCAAGCCAACCGAGTAGAGCCTTTGCGGCCCGCGTGACCGATCTGGGCGCAGATCTTGGCCTTGGTCTCTTCATGCACAAATTGGGTGAGGCGCGACCAGGCCGATACGGTCTCGTCGTTCAGACAGGGACAACCGGGGGTGATCCGCCCCTCCATGCTGACGCAGAGCATCTCGGTGAACACCAGCCCGGCCCCACCTTTGGCACGCTCGGCGTAATGGACAAAATGCCAATCGGTCGGCTGGCCGTCCTTGGCCTTGTATTGCGCCATGGGCGAGACGACGACGCGGTTCTTGAGCTCCATCCCACGCAGCGCGAAGGGCGCGAACATCGGGCTGCGCCGCCCCTTGCCCCCGGCGCGGGTCTGGAACCATTCCTCGGCCGCGCCCAACCATTCGGGGTCGCGCAGGCGCAGGTTCTCGTGGCTGATCCGCTGCGAGCGGGTCAAAAGCGCGTAGTTGAACTGCATCATGTCGAGGTCGAGGTAGCGCTCCACCTCCTCGAACCACTGGGTCGAGTTGCGCGCCGCCGAGGTCACCCGCAGCACCTGCAATTTGCGCTCGTCCTGATAGTCCTGCAGCGCTTGGTTCAGGGACTTGCCGGAGTTCAGCTCCTCCGCCAGCGCAATCGCGCTCTCCATGCCAAGCTTGCTGCCCGAGCCGATCGAGAAATGCGCGGTGGCCGAGGCATCGCCGAGCAGGACCACATTGTCAAAGAACCAGTTTTCGCAGGTGACACGCGGAAAGCGGATCCAGGCGGAGCCGCGAATATGGTTCGAATTGGTCATCAGCGCATGGCCGCCGAGGTGGCGGGCAAAGATCTCTTCGCAGAGCTTGCGCGAGGCATCCTGGTCGAGCCTGTCGAACCCAAAGGCCTCGTAAACCTCCGGCCCACATTCCACGATAAAGGTCGCGGTGTCCGCGTCGAACTGATAGGCATGCGCCCAGATCCAGCCGTGTTCGGTCTTCTCGAAGATAAACGTAAAGGCGTCGTCGAATTTCTGCTTGGTGCCGAGCCAGACAAAATGGTTGCGGCGCATGTCGATCTCGGGCTGGAACTTGTCCTGAAACTGCATCCGCGCGCGGGAGTTGAGGCCATCGGCGGCGACCAGCAGGTCATGCTCCGCCTTCAGCGCCTCGATGCGTTCAGGGGTGATTTCGGTTTCGAAGGCGAGGGTGACCCCCAACTGGCGGCAACGCTCTTGCAACAACAAGAGCATCTGTTTGCGCCCGATGCCACAGAACCCATGCCCGCCCGAGGTCATCTCTTCCTCGCCGCGCACCACTTTCACATCGTCCCAATAGGCGAAGTGATCGCGGATCATTTTCTCGCTCACCGGGTCGTTCTGATCGAAGTTCGACATGGTCTCATCCGAGAGCACCACGCCCCAGCCAAAGGTGTCATCGGCGCGGTTGCGCTCAAACACGGTGATGTCATGCGCAGCGTCGCGCAGCTTCATCGAAATCGCAAAATAGAGACCGGCGGGGCCACCGCCCAGAACAGCAATCTTCATGACAGTCGGGTCCTCTGTTGGAGCAGGATCAGAATACGTCAGGAGAAATATACTTCAAGCTTAAAATATCAAGGTGTGAAAAACTTTCCCGGCAGAGTCCGGCTTTTGCGCGAAGGGCGAGCTATATCAGCCGCTTACCGCCGTGCGCGCTGGGGAGATTTTGGGCAAAGGCAGCGATTGCCAATTGCGCGGGCCTGACGAATACTGCCGCGCGGTACGGCAAGGGGTCTCGGCGAGCATGGACTATCTCAATATCTCGGACCTCACCGGGCCGGAGTGGCGGTTTCTCGAACCCTATTGTGACGATCCCGCCCTCACCTGGCAGGTGTTCAGTGGTCGCCCTTCCAATGGGGTCGAGCGTCTGGTCACCCGACCCGCGCTTGGGCGCTACCGGGCTTGCCTCGCGGCGGTCTGGGCCGCGCGGCGGCGGCGGGATGCGGTTCTGGTCTCTCATCTGCCCAATGTCAGCCTGGCCACTGCGGCACTGGCGCGGCGTCTTGCCCCTGCTGCGCCCCATGTGGCCTTTGCCTTCAACTACACCCGAGTGCCGACGGGGCGGCGTCTGGCGCTCTCGCGGGATTGTTTCCGCGAGATCCGGGAGTTCGTGGTCTTCTCCCGCCATGAAATCGCGCTTTATGCCGATCTGTTTGGTCTTCCGCGCGACCGCTTCCACTACCTCCCCTGGGCGATGGAGGTGCCCGAGGTGGCGGCGGGGGCTGCGCTGCCCTTTCGGGAGCCTTACTTCAGCGCCATCGGTGGCGAGGGGCGCGACTATGCGGTGCTCGGAGAAGCGATGCGGCAGCTGCCAGAGGCGCGGCTGGCCATTGTGGCGCGCCCGGCCAGCATTGCGGGCATCGCCTTTCCCGACAATGTGCGCGTCTTCACCAACCTGCCCACCCCTTTGACTTGGGCGATTGCCAAGGGCTCGCTCGGCATGGCGGTGCCGCTTCTGTCAGATCGGACCCCCAATGGTCATGTGACGCTGGTGGGGGCGCAACTGCTCGGGATCCCGCTGGTGGTGACCGAGTCCGCAGGGGTTGCCGATTATGTCGACGGGCAAACGGTGGCTCTGGTGCCTGCAGGCGAGGCGGAGGCCATGGCGCAGGCGCTCTCGCGGCTCGGGGCGGATGCCGAGGCGGCCCGGACTCGCGCCGCGCGCGCCGCAATCAGGGCGCGAGATCAAAGCGACCTCAGCCACTGGGTTGCCTATTTTCGCGATCTTGACCGGCGCCTCTCCGTCTGAGCGGCCTGCGCGCGGCTGTCAGTCGAAGTGCTGACCGTCGCGGATCTCTCCCGTGGTCAGCACGGGCGAGGCGTCGATGTCGTCGGCATCCAGCATCTCGGCCACCCGCTCCAGCGAGGCGAGGAGCTGGGCCTGTTCCCAATCCTTCAGCTGTTCGAACGCGCGCACATAGCGTTGCTGCAGGGCGTCCGGGGCTGCCTTTACCGCCTCCTGCCCGGCGGGTGTCAGGACCACATTGGTCTGCCGCCGGTCACTTTCTGAGCGCATCCGGGTTGCCATCTCACGACTGACGACCCTGTCCACCAGTGCAGTGACGGTGGCCTGCGCCACCCCCATGGTCTGCGCAAGGACCTTGGGGGTCGTGCTGCCGCCCTGCGCCGCAAGGATCTGCAGGACCCGCAGTTGTGCCGGCGTCAGGCCCGAGGCTATCGCCAGGTTGCGGGAGTAGAGTTCTGTGGCCCGCAGGATCCGGCGCAGCGCAATCAGGCTCTCGTCGGTTCGGTCGCGGGGGGGATCGGTCGGATCTGTCATCTGCAAGAAATGCCATGTCGCGCCACATCCTTCAATGCCCTAAGTATTTCGAAGGTGCTTGGCGAGGGTGAACGGAATTTCAAAGATCATACTTAGCTGTTCGAACAAATTAATACGCTTAAAGCGTTATATTTGTTCCAGGAAAAAGAAAAATTCTTCGTCTTGTTGAAGTTTTAAACCTCTGCCATTATTTAGCTATACGAACGAAACTTGGAGACGGTGAGCGATGCCCAAAGACATCTTGCAGACTGAGACCACGCAACCCCGAACGCGGCTGCCCCGCCTGCGCAAACCAAAGGCGACGGACGGGGCCGCAATCTGGGAGCTGGTCAGAGCCTGCGCGCCGCTCGACCGCAACTCCATGTATGCCAATCTGATTCAGGCGGATCACTTCCGCGACACCTGCGTGGTGGCGGAGCTGGATGGCGAAATCGTCGGCTGGATCTCCGGCCATATGATCCCGGGCGAAGAGGCTTTCTTTGTCTGGCAGGTCGCCGTGGGCGAGTCCGCCCGTGGCATGGGCCTTGGCAAGGCGATGCTGAAGCATCTGATTGCCCGCGAGGGCATCCGTGAGGCCGAGGTGATGAAAACCACCATCACCCGCGACAATGCCGCCAGCTGGGGGCTGTTCCGCAGCTTTGCCCGCGACATCGGCGGTGACCTCAGCGATGCGCCGCATTTCGAGAAGGAGGCCCATTTCGATGGGCAACACGACACCGAACATATGGTGTCGATCACCCTCGACGGTGACGCGAAACTGCTCAAGCGCGCGGCCTGACCCTCCGCCTCACATCTCCCATATTTCTATTCCGAAAGGACTTCTCCCATGCCCAAAGACATGGCACCCAATTCTGCAACCGCTGCCTCCATCTACAAAACCCGCGAAAGCAACGCGCGTTCCTATTGCCGCTCCTTCACCGCCTCCTTTGACACCGCCAAAGGGTCGGAGCTGTTTACCGAGGATGGCACCCGCTACATCGACTTTCTCGCGGGCTGTTCCTCGCTGAACTACGGCCACAATGACCCGGATATGAAGGACGCGCTGGTGGCGCATATCCTCAAGGACGGCATCACCCATGGTCTCGATTTCCACACCGAAGCCAAGGAAGCCTTCCTCAGCACCTTCACCGACCTGATCCTGAAGCCGCGCGGCATGGACCATAAGGTGATGTTCACCGGCCCGACGGGGGCCAACGCCGTTGAGGCGGCGATGAAAATTGCCCGCAAGGTGACCGGGCGGACCAATATCATCTCCTTCACCAATGGCTTTCACGGCGTGACCATGGGCGCCCTCGCAGCGACCGGCAACGGTTATCACCGCGGCGGCGCAGGCATGGACAAATCCGGCGTCACCCGGATGCCCTACGATGGCTATGTCGAAGGCATGGACAGCGCTGCGCTGCTGGAAAAGATGCTGAGCGACCCCTCCGGCGGCATCGACGCCCCGGCGGCGATCATGCTCGAAGTGGTGCAGGGCGAGGGCGGCCTCAACGCGGCCTCCGCCGAGTTCGTCAAAAAGCTGGAGCAGATCGCCCACGACCATGGCGCGCTGCTGATCATCGACGACATTCAGGCCGGCTGCGGCCGCACCGGCACCTTCTTCTCGTTCGAGGAGATGGGCGTGAAGCCTGATGTGGTCACCATGGCGAAATCGCTGTCGGGCTTTGGCCTGCCGATGGCCTTGGTTCTGGTGCGTCCGCAGCATGATGTCTTTGGCCCTGCGGAGCACAATGGCACCTTCCGCGGCAACACCCATGCCTTTGTCACCGCCCGCGTCGCGATTGAGAAATTCTGGGCCGATGACGCGTTCCAGACCGAACTGGTGCGCAAGGCGGCTCTGGTGACACATGGTCTGCAAGAGTTGGCCGATCTGGTGCCCGGCGCCACCCTTAAGGGTCGTGGCCTGATGCAGGGGGTCGATGTGGGCTCGGGCGCGCTGGCGTCTGAGATTTGCGCCCGCGCTTACGAGCTGGGTCTGGTGGTCGAGACCTCCGGCCCCAATGACGAGGTGGTCAAGATCCTCGCGCCGCTCACCACGCCCGAGGCTGTCTTTGTCGAAGGCTTTGCCATCCTGACCGCCGCCACCCGCGATATCGTTGGCCGCGCCCAGCTGGCCGCACAATAATCCAAGACGACGGAGATAAGACCATGATTGTACGTGATTTCAACAAGCTGCAAGATACCGACCGCTCTGTCTCGGATGCGGAATGGACCTCGACCCGGATGCTTTTGGCGGATGACCAGATGGGGTTTTCCTTCCACATCACTGTGCTGAAGGCGGGCTCGGAGCATACCTTCCACTACAAGCACCATTTCGAGAGCGTCTACTGTATGGCCGGCAAGGGCTCGATCACCGATCTGGCGACGGGCGAGACGCATGAGATCAAGCCGGGTGTGATGTATGCGCTGAACCTGCACGACAAACACACCCTGCGCGCCGAGGAAGAGCTGCATATGGCCTGCTGTTTCAACCCGCCCGTCACCGGCACCGAGGTCCACCGCGAGGATGGCTCCTACGCGCCGGCAGAGAAGGCGGCCTGAGGGGGGCGCTGACATGACCCATACGGTTGAGAAAATCGGCGGCACCTCGATGTCGCGCGTCAATGAGCTGGTGGAGACGCTGTTTATCGGCGCCCGCAAGGGCGATGACCTTTATGGTCGCGTTTTTGTGGTCTCTGCCTTCGGTGGCATCACCAACCTCTTGCTCGAGCACAAGAAAACTGGCGAGGCAGGCGTCTATGCCCGCTTTGCCGATGCCGACACCGATCACGGCTGGCACGATGCCCTGAGCCGCGTGGCCGAGGAAATGCGCGTTGCCCATCGCGCCGTGCTGTCCCATGCCGGCGATCTGGCGCAGGCGGATGCCTTTGTCGCCGACCGCATCGAGGGCGCGCGCAATTGCCTGATCGACCTGCAGCGTCTCTGCAGCTACGGCCATTTCCGGCTGGCCGAACACATGCTGCAAATCCGCGAGCTGCTCTCTGGCCTGGGCGAGGCGCATTCCGCCTATGTCACCACGCTTTTGTTGCAGCGCGCCGGGGTGAACGCGCGGTTTGTCGACCTCTCCGGCTGGCGCGACGAGGGGGATGTGACCCTGGAGACCCGCATCAGCCAGGCACTCGAAGGGGTGGATCCGGCCACGGAAATGCCCATCGTCACCGGCTATGCGCAATGCGCCGAAGGGCTGATGCGCGAGTTTGACCGGGGCTATTCCGAGGTGACCTTCTCCTGCCTTGCGGCCCTGACCCAGGCAAGCGAGGCGATCATCCACAAGGAATTTCACCTCTCCTCTGCCGACCCGAAACTGGTCGGCGCAGGTGTCGCGCAAAAGCTCGGTCATACCAATTATGACGTGGCCGACCAGATGTCGAACATGGGGATGGAGGCGATCCACCCCAAGGCCGCCAAGACCCTGCGACAGGCGGATATTCCCCTGCGCGTCACCAATGCCTTTGAGCCCGAGGACCCTGGCACCCTGATCGACGACAAACCCGCCGAGCGTCCGGCGGTGGAGATGGTGACCGGCCTTGATATCATCGCGCTGGAGGTCTTTGAGCAGGATATGGTCGGCGTCAAAGGCTATGATGCGGCGATCCTTGAGGTGCTGACCCGCCATAAGGTGCGCATCGTCTCCAAGACCTCGAACGCCAATACGATCACGCATTACCTCGACACCTCGCTCACGGTGATGAAGCGGGTGGAGGCGGATCTGGCGAAACGCTATCCTAACGCCGAAATCTCGGCGCGGCTCCTGTCGATGGCCTCCGCCATCGGTCGCGACCTCAAGGGGCTGTCCGTGCTGACACGCGGCCTGCAAGCGATCGCCGAGGTAGGGCTGGCCAGCGTGGGAGCCTCGCAGGGGCCGCGCAATGTGGACGTTCAGTTCATCGTCGAACGGGAGGATCTGAAGCCCGTGATCACGGCTCTGCACGGGGCATTGATCGAACAGAAGGATCTCGTGACGAAAGAGCCGGTCAAGGCCGCCGCGTGATCCTGCAAGCCGTTGTCTGACAGGGACGATGCAACGAGGGGCGCTCCTGTGGAGCGCCCCTTTTCCTGCCGCCCGATCGGCCGTGCCACACCGTCAGAGCGGCTCTTTCGCCAGCCCCTTGCCGTGGATCGGCCCGGTTGGCAGTCCTGTGGGCGAGCCGCCCGCCTGCTCGAAGGTGATTTCGTAGAGCTGGTCCGGCCCCGGCGGCGGCAGCCCTTCGACCGCCAGCGCGCTGCCCCGGTTCTGCGCCAGCAGCCCCAGCGAGACCGGCGGCCCCTCGGCATCGGGCTTGGTCCAGACCTGCATCACCTGTCCCTCCGGCACCGGGGTCGGCCCCAGCAGGGTCACCCGGGTCAGGTTAGTCTCGCTGCCCTCGACCAATGCGACCGCCTCGCCGGCGTCGTTGATCAGCACCGCGATCACCACTGGCTCGGGGCCGGTCACCAGCGACCAGACCAGCGCCAGCGCCAGCACGACCGAGGCGGCCAGCCCGCTGCAGGCGGCCAGCACCCATCCGCGCGGGGCGGGCCTGCGCGTGGCGGCGGGGGCGGGCAGCAGGGTCACGGTTTCGGCATCGAATTCCGGCGCCATCTCCGCCAGATCGGCCTCCGGCAGCGGCGCATCGAGCCGGGCGCTGATCCGCGCCCACATGTCCGCAGGCAGGGTCTCGGGGGCGGCGGTCTCGTCCAGCGCCTCCAGCCGGGCCCGGGCCCGGGCTAGGGCGGCGGCGGCCTCTGCGTCGCGCTCGGCCAGCGTCTCGAAGTCCTGAGCCTCCTGCTCTTCGGCAAGGCCGAGCGCCACTTCCATGGCGCGATCCTCAAGCTGCATCTGTCGGCTCATGACAGGCACTCCCGCAGGGCGACCAGCCCGCGCCGCACCCAGGCCTTGACCGAGCCGAGCGGCGCGCGGATGCGGCCGGATATCTCGCCATGGGTATAGCCCAGCACATAGGCCTGCAGGATCGCCAGCCGCTTGGGCGGCTCCAGCCGGTCGAGGCAGCGCCGCAGGTCGCTGTTCATGTCCAGTCTGCCATAGGCCTCCATCACGATCTCTTCATCCTGTCGCCGCTCCAGGCTCTCGGCGTCGCTGGCGATCTCCCAGCTTTCCCGGCGCAACATGGTGAGGCACTGGTTGCGCAGGATCGTGGTCAGCCAGCCCCGCGCCGCGCCCCGTGACGCATCGTACTGATGTGCCTTGCGCCAGAGCGCGACAAAGCTCTCCTGCACGGCGTCCTCCGCCAGATCCCGCCGCCGCAACATGCGCAGTGCTATACCCAGCAGACGCGGCCCCTCGGTCTCCATCACCGCGCGCAGGGCCGCCCGGTCCCCCCGGGCGCAGGCCTCGATCCGTTGCGCCAGCTCGCTCATGTGCCTGTCCTCATCCCCTGCGCCGCTCCCGGCCTGTTCTTCTTCCAGATCAAAAGCTAGGGGTGGGGGCAGGGCGGGTCAACGCCCTCGTTTCCGTGCCTGTGCAGGCCGGGGGGCGCGCGCCTGTATCGCACGCCCCCCGGGCTAACCGTTCTCCCCGGTGATCAGCCTGGGCGAACCTCACTCGTTACACATTTCAATCCTGACGCGATTTCATCAGGCATATGCAGGCATAGGTTTATTTGGCGGTCATGAAGGTGATATCCCGCAAAGGCGCCTCCGCCCCCTTGATCTCCCAGCTCTCGATGATCTTGCCGGTCTCCAGCGACAGCGTGTTGAGGGTGCCGCCTGCTGCCAGCCAGGCGGTGTTCTTGCCCTCGGCATCGGTGGCAATGTCAAAGGCATAGCTCTCTGCGCCTTCGATGCCGAGCTTGCCCACAGCCGCCAGCGTGCCGTCATTGGGTGAGGTCTGCTGGATCAGCGCCACGATGGTGGCGTCGATGTCATACATGGCGGTCGCCTCGGGCGTGCCGAAGGAGTTACTATAGGCCGCCGCGACGATGGCCGGGGCCTCGCCCGCATGCATGTCGCTGCCTTCAAAGGCGAGGCTGCCATCCACGGTGACTGCGCCACTCTCGATATCGACCCGGTGGTTGGTGGTACCGCTCATGAAGCGCAGCTTGTTGGCCTTGGGGTTGAAGTCGACGATCACCGGCGCGCCGTCCGCCAGGGGCAGCGGCTTGTCCATGCTGGAAATCTTGGTGGCCTCGCCTGTCATCGGGTCGATCTCGACGATGTCAAAAGTATCGGTGACGCCGATCAACTGGCCGGTGGCAGGGCGCAGGTCGATGCCGAGGAGCCTGTCGACCCCCTTGACCGGCATCGAGGCGGTGATGGCGGCGGTCTCGCTGTTGAGCACATGCAGCATGTTGTCGCCGCTGAGGCCGATGGCCTGCGGGCTCATTTGGCTGTCGGCCTGGGCCAACGGGGCGGTGGCAATCAGCGACGTGGACAGAACAAGGGTCTTAAAGGACTGCATCAAAATCTCCTCTCGGTCAGGCGGTGCGGACCATCCGCAAACCGTCTGATAAGGAGACTCCGCCAGCCACGCGTTTAGATGCAGAGCGCGAAACTTTTTTTGAAATTCTTGCGCCCGGCGGGATCAATCGGCCTTTTGGCCGATCCGGGTGATGGCACGGATCTGTTCCGTGGCCCGCAGCAGCGCGGTGCCGGTGGTGCAGAGCATGGCCGGCAGCACCAGCCATTCCAGTGTCCACATCGCGCCGGAACGTTCCTGTTCATGCACCAGGGCCTGATGCATGAGCGGCAACTGGCCCGCGTTGAAACGCGCCAGCGTCACCAGCAGTTCTGCGGTGACCGGGTTTTGCTTGTGCGCCATGGCAGAACTGCTGCCGCCCCCGGCCTGATCCAGCTCCTCCACGCCCTGCTGCACCATCAGGCAGATGTCCTGCCCGATCTTGCCGAGGCTGCCACTCAGCCCCGAGAGCCAAGCCGCATAGGCCGCCAGCCCGTCGCGTTCGCTGTGCCAGCTGGCAGGCGGATTGTGGAGCGCCAGCCGGGTCGCAAGCGCCGTAGCCAAGGCCTCGCCCCTTGGGGCAGAGCGTTGGCGGTCCCCGACCGGGCCGCCAAATTGCAGCAGCTCCACCTCGGGGCGCAGGGCATGAAGACGGGCGAGGTGCCGCTCCAAGGGCCTACGCCATGTGGCAATCCGATGAGACGCCGCAATCGGCAGCGCCGCCTGCATTCGGGTGCGTCCCATCAGGGTATTGCCTGCTTGTGCGGCCTCCAGCGCAGTGAGCGCCGCGATCAGCGCCTCAAGTCGCGCGATAAAGACCTCATTGGCAGATTGCAGCGCCAATGACAGGTAACTGTCGATCAGGTCCTGACTGGTGGCGCCGGGATGCACCGCAGGGGCAAGCTCGGCTCCCACATGAGTCTTTAACTGTTGCACGTAACCGGGCACCGCCAAGCCGTCCGCCTTCAATGCGGGCTGCAGGGCCGCCAGATCCGGGGCGAACCCCGCCATCGCGGTCACCGCGCGTGCGGCCAGATCCCACTCGATCAGCCCCACCTCTGCCGCCGCCTCGGTCAGCGCGCGCTCATAGGCGAGAAAAGCCCTCGCCGTCGCCTCCGCAGAGAACAGCGCGGCAATCTCCGCATCGTCAAACAGACCGGCAAAGAAAGGGTTGGTCGCAGTCAGCGGATTCACGGGCGTCTCAAGTCCTGGGGTTGCGGGGTGGGGGGACGGGTCCGGGCAACAGATCAGGCGCGCAGCGGCACGTCAAGAATCTCGCGCGCCTGCTGCCAGGTTGCAACCGGGCGCTCGTATTTCTCGCAGAGCTCCGCCGCCCGCCGGATCAGCGCCGCGTTGGAGGGCGCCAGCCGGTCGCGATCGAGCCGCACGTTGTCCTCAAGCCCCGCGCGAGTATGCCCACCCGCCGCAATCGCCCATTCGTTGACCAAGAGCTGGTTGGCCCCGATGCCGGCCGCACACCAATTGGCCTCCGGCGCGCGTCGTTTCACCAGATCGACATAGAGGTCAAAGACCTCCTTGTCCGCCGGCATGGCGTTTTTGACGCCCATTACAAATTGCACATAGAGCTTGCCGTAAAGAATGCCCTCCTTGTGCAGCCGGATCGCCTGCAGGATATGGCTGAGGTCAAAGGCCTCCACCTCGGGCGTCACCTTGTAGGTCCGCATCTCGCCCGCGAGCCAGTCTACCAGATCCGGCGGGTTCTCGTAAACGCGGGTGGGGAAGTTGTTCGACCCCACCGACAGCGACGCCATATCGGGCGCCAGAGGCAACATGCCGCCGCGCGTCTTGCCCGCGCCAGAGCGCCCACCGGTGGAGAACTGGATGATCATGCCGGGGCAATGCTTCTCCAACCCTTCCTTCAGCCGCGCGAATTTCTCCGGGTCCGCCGATGGTGTCTGGTCATCGTTGCGCACATGGGCGTGGCAGATGGTGGCCCCGGCCTCAAAGGCCTCATGGGTGCTCTCGACCTGTTCCGCAACGGTGATCGGCACCGCCGGATTGTTGTCCTTGGTCGGCAGCGAGCCTGTGATCGCCACGCAGAGGATACAAGGGTTGCTCATGATCAGACCTCAGATATCGAAAAACACGGTTTCATTGTGCCCCTGCAGGCGGATGTCGAAGTGGTAGTGCCCTTCGCCCTTGGCCTCGCCGATCAGAGTGGCGACGCGCACCTGATGCTCGATCCGGCTCAGGATCGGGTCGGCGGCATTGGCCTCGGCCTCGTCCGGGAAATACATCCGCGTGTGCAGGCCCAGATTGATGCCGCGCGCCACGATCCACAGGGTCACATGTGGCGCTTGGGGGCGGCCATCCACATAAGGCACCGCGCCGGGCTTTACGGTGTCAAAGGCGAACTCGCCGGTGGTCATGTCAGAGGGGCAGCGCCCCCAGCCGGTGAAATGCGGGTCCGCCGTGCCGCGCGTCTCGCCGGGAGAGTTGAACAGGCCTGCGGCATCCGGCTGCCAGATCTCGACCAAGGCGTCACGCAGGGGCGTGCCGGTGCCGTCGATCACGCGGCCGGTGATGCGGATGCGCTGGCCCTGCACCTCGCCGGTGATCATCCGGTGACCGAGATCATGCGGATAAACCCCGTTAATCTCGGCAAAGTTCGGCGTGCAGCCGATATGGACGTAAGGCCCTGCGGTCTGCGAGGGAGATTCCTTCAGATAGGACAAAGGTTGCACCATGATCAAAGCCCCTCCATGCGGTTTTCAAACATCGTCTGGCGGCGGCCGCGCAGGGTAATGTCGAACTTATAGGCGCGCGCATCCATCGGCACCGTCCGCGCCATATCAAGGGGCGCAACAAGGCTCTCGATCGCCTCGCGGGTTGGGATAGTGTCGACGATGGGACAATGCCAGATCAGCGGATCGCCCTCGAAATACATCTGGGTGATCAGCCGCTGGGCAAAGCCCTGACCAAAGATGGAGAAGTGGATATGGGCCGGGCGCCAATCGTTCATCGTATTGGGCCAGGGGTAGGGGCCGGGCATGATGGTACGGAATTCATAGTAGCCCTGCGCGTCGGTGATGCAGCGCCCGCAGCCGCCGAAATTGGGGTCCAGCGGCGCCAGATAGCTCTCCTTCTTGTGGCGATAGCGCCCGCCCGCATTGGCCTGCCAGACCTCGATCAGCGCGCCGGGCACGCCGCGACCAAATTCGTCCCGCAACTGGCCATGCACGATGATGCGCGGACCGATGGCCATGCCGCCGTCCTTGGCAAAGTTCAGGATCAGGTCGTTGTCGAGCTTGCCCAGCATGTCATGGCCAAAGACAGGGCCGGTTTCCTCGACCAGAGTGGTGGGAAAGGACAGTGGCGCATGGCGGGGCCCGCGCGCCACCGAGGTCTTGTAGTCCGGGGTGATGGCGGGCGGATGCCAGCGCCGGTCGCGGTTTACAAATCCGTTGGTCATGCTTGTGTCCCCTCCCGGTCCATCTCGGCGTAGGTCTCTTTTGCCAGTTTCAGCGCATGATTGGCGCGCGGCACCCCGGCATAGATTGCCACATGCTGAAACGCCTCCAGCACATCGGTCTTGCTGGCCCCCGTGCGCGCGGTGGCGCGGATATGCATGGGGATCTCGTCAAAATTGCCCAAAGCCGCCAAAAGCGCCAGAGTCAGCATGGAGCGTTCGCGGTCGGAAATCCCGCCACTGGCCCAGACATTGCCCCAGGCGGTTTCGGTGATCAGGGTCTGGAACGGCTCGTCAAAGGCGGTTTTCTTCGCCTCGGCCCGGTCCACATGGTCGTCGCCGAGGACTTTGCGGCGCACTTTCATGCCGGTGATGTAGCGGTCACTTTGGGACTGTTTAGACATGGCCCACCTCCTCTAGGAACTCTAAAAGCGCCGCGGCATAGGCCTCGGGCGCCTCGACACAGGGCAAATGACCGGTGTCCTCGATCACGGTAAAACGCGCATCGGGCAGAAGGTCGATGGTTGCCTCCACCAACGCGGCGGGACTCGCGCCATCATGGCTGCCTGCGATGCCAAGGGTCGGTTGGCGCAGGGTCGGAGTGAGCGCGCTCATATCGGTGCCCGCGATGGCCTGACAGCAGGCGATATAGCCCGCTTGCGGTGTACGCTCCAACATATGCCGCCAGGGCAGATGCGCGTCCGTGCTCAGGAAAGCGGGCGCGAACCAGCGCTGCATCACCGCCTCCGACAGGGCGGCAATCCCGCCCGCCTCGATGGCGGCAATGCGATCCTGCCACATCTGCGCCTCGCCCATCTTGGATGCGGTATTCGACAGGACCAGTGCCGAAACCCGCTCCGGCGCGCGGGCGGCGAGGGTCTGTGCAATCATGCCGCCAATCGACAGGCCAACAAAGACGCAGGACTGAACACCCGCATGGTCCAGCAATTCCAGCGCATCTTGCGCCAGTTCGTCGATGGTATAGGGCCCCGCGGGACAGGAGCTGAGCCCATGGCCGCGTTTGTCATAGCGAATGAGGCGCAGGTGTTTCGGCAGGCGGTCCACCACCGCATCCCAAAGTCGCAGGTCGGTCCCCAGCGAGTTGGCAAAAACAACCACCGGCCCCGACGCATTGCCATCCTCGCGCCAATGAAGGGTCGCGCCTGTCAGTCGTGCCGCCCGCATCAATAGGGCAGCCCGACGTAATTGGTCGCCAGCACCCGCTGGGCATCCTCATTGTCGCGCAAAAAGGCCAGCTCCGCCGTCTGCATCTTGACGTCAAAGGGGCTCTGGTCGGGGAAACGATGCAGCAGGGACGTCATCCACCAGCTGAACCGCTCCGCCTTCCAGACCCGGGCGAGGGCTTTTTCCGAATAGCGATCAATCCCTTCGCTGTCCTTGTCCTGATAGAACTGGATCAGACCGGTATAGAGGTAATGCACGTCCGAGGCGGCGGTGTTGAGACCCTTTGCGCCTGTCGGCGGCACGATATGGGCCGCATCGCCACAGAGGAACAACCGCCCCCAGCGCATCGGCTCGCTCACGAAAGAGCGCAGCGGCGCGATGGATTTCTCGATCGAGGGGCCGGTGACCAGCACATCCGCGACCGCATCGGGCAGACGGTGGCGCAGGGTGTCCCAGAACCTTTTGTCGGTCCAATCGCTGACGTCATCGCCCAGCGAACACTGCACGTAATAGCGGCTGAGGTTGGCATTGCGCATCGAACAGAGGGCAAAGCCATCCTCGGAATTGGCGTAGATCAGCTCTTCGTTCACCGGCGGGGTTTCCGACAGGATGCCGAGCCAGCCAAAGGGGTAGACCTTTTCGTATTCGGTGCGCACCGAGGCCGGGATGGTGCGGCGGCTGGCGCCGTGGAACCCGTCGCAGCCCGCGATGAAATCACAGTCGATGCGCTGGCTCTGACCGTCCTTGTGGAAGGTCACATAGGGGGTGTCGGTGTCGGCGTCATGGATCGCTGCGTCCGCGACGTCAAAGATCGTCTTGGCACCGACCTTCTCGCGCGCCTCATAAAGGTCGCGGGTCACTTCGGTCTGACCATAAAGGATCACCGACTTGCCGATCAGCTGCTCAAAGTTGATGCCAAACATCTGATCGTTATGCGAAATCTGTGTGCCTTCGTGGCGGAAGCTCTCGCGTTCCAGCCGCGCGCCAACGCCCGCCTTGTGCATCAGCTCGACCATGCCCTGTTCAAGGATGCCAGCGCGCACGCGGCTCAGGACGTGCTCTTTGGTGCGGCGCTCCAACACCACTGTGTCGATGCCGTTTAGGTGCAACAACTGCCCCAAGAGCATCCCCGACGGGCCACCGCCGACAATCACAACCTGCGTGCGCATGGGTTCTCCTCCTCTTCCTCACGAGGAAAGTAGCACGCGGTTTTGGTATTCAAAAATGAGTTCTTCGCGAATATAGTTGCCGATATGGTAAACTATAAGCTTTCTCGACTGGTGAAGATCCGGCACCTGCAATGCCTGTCCGAAGTTGTGACGCGCGGCAGTCTCAAAGGGGCGGCGGATCATCTGGGCCTGACCCAGCCGGCGATTTCGCGTACGCTGAAGGAGCTCGAGGAGATCCTCGGGACCACGCTTTTGACCCGCAGCCGGGCGGGGGTGGAGCTGACCGAGGCGGGCGAGGTCTTTGCCCATTTTGCCCGGATGAGCCTTGCGGCGCTGGATCACGGGCTTGAAGGCGTCGACCGCAGCCGCGGCGGCGTGCTCAAGCAGGAGGTCACCGTGGGGGCCTTGCCCAGCGTGGCGGCGGGCCTGTTGCCCAAGGTGGCGGAGGGGTTTCGCCGGCTCGCACCGGAGGCGGTGCTGCGCTTGTCGGATGGGCCGCATGGGATGTTGATTGACCTCTTGCGCAGCGGCGCAGTGGCGATGGTGATCGGGCGGATGGGCGATCCCTCGGTGATGCAGGGGGTGTCCTTCACCCAGCTCTATACCGAAGAGGTGGTCTGCGTGGTGCGCCCCGGTCATCCCTGTCTCGGCGCGCCGAACCTCGGCGATCTGTCCCGCTGGCCGGTGATCTTTCCGCCCACCACGGCGGCGATCCGCCCGCAGGTGGAACGCTGGCTGATCTCGCACGGGCTCTCTGAGCCACCGCAGCGGATCGAGACGGTCTCGGGGGCTTTTGCCCGGGTGCATACGCGCGACACCGATGCGATCTGGATGATCTCGCATGGGGTGGTGCGCAACGAGTTGGCAGATGGGCGGCTGGTGCGGCTGCCGTTTGACACCTCGCTGACCAAGGGACCGGTGGGGTTGATGATGCGGCAGGATGCGGAGCTCACACCGGTCGAAGGCTTGTTTGTGAAGGCGCTGCAGGCGGCAATTGTCGAGATCGGCTATGAGGTCGGTTGACAGAGGGGAGAGCGCGCCCGGCCCCGTTGGGGCCGGGCGCGCGACAGGGGGCTCTGCCCCCTCTTGCCCGTTCCGGGCAATTCACCCTCGGGATATTTGAGAAAAGGTGAAGGAGGGGCGGTGGTGCGCCGTGCGTCAGCACGGCGCCGGGCCCGGCGGGGCGAGGGGATTTGTGATCCCTGTGGCATCGGCGGGAGCCCCCCGACCCGTGAGGCGGGCGATCAGCTGGGCGACTTGCCGCGGTATTTCTGGGTGAGCTCGGGGTCGAGGTCGGTTCCTTCGTATACGCCGAGGAGAATGCCCTTGCGGCGCGAGGCGCCCCGGCCTGCAATGATTTGCGCATCCGAGCGGGTGACACGTTGCGACATCCGCCGCCCCCAAGCGCCAAGGCGTTGATACATCAGGTCGAGGACCTCGGCATGATCGGGGCTGCGACCGAGGTCGTGGAACTCCTTCGGGTCGTTTTCCAGATCGAACAGCATCGGCGGCAGGCCACCTTCGGCGTGCATGAACTTCCAGCGCTGATCTGTGACCATAAATAGCCGCGCGTCACGGGGGGAGATGCCGAGTTTCACGCTCATCGGGGTGGCGGAGTAGTCGTATTCGCTGATCGCGTAGTCGCGCCATGTTTGCGGCGTTTCCCCGTGCAGCCAGGGGGTCAGGCTGCGGCCCTCAAGGATGTGATCTGCAACCGCGCCCCCTGCGGCCTCGACAAAGGTGGGCAGCAAGTCGATGTTTTCCACCAGCGCGTCGCAGGTGGTGCCGCGGGTTGCGTCCGCCTCGGCGCGGGGATCATAGATGATCAGCGGCACCTTCACCGAAGGTTCGTGAAACAGATCCTTCTCCCCCAGCCAATGATCGCCGAGGTAATCGCCATGATCAGAGGTCACCACGATCATCGTGTCCTGCATCCGGCCGGTGTCTTCGAGGTATTGAAACAGCCGTCCCATCTGATCGTCGCATTGTTTGATCAGGCCCATATAGGCGGGGATCGCCGCCTGACGGACCTCCTCGCGCGCAAAGGCCTGACCGATGGCATTGCTCATGAAAGCGCCATAGACCGGGTGTGGATCGGCCCGCTCGCCCTCGTGTTTTACCGCGGGCAGCAGATGCTCTGGCCCGTACATGTCGTGATAAGGGGCGGGCACGATATAGGGCCAATGGGGTTTGATATAGCTGACATGGGCGCACCACGGGCCCTGTGCCTGTTCGATGAACTCAATCGTTTTTGTGGTCAGCCAGGGGGTTTCGCTGTCTTCCTCGGCGATATTGGCGGGTTTGTTGGCATTGGCCATGAACCAGCCGGAGGCCATCTCTTCGCCCTCCAGCCCGGCATTGGCGAAGTCGTGCCAGGGGTTGTCGCCGGGATAGCCCTTGGATTTCAGGTATGCGTTATAGGGGCTGCGCTTTTGGTCATAAAACCCGTCCGGCCCCTCAGCCCAGAGACCATCGTCGCGCACCCAGACGTCAAAGCCGCATTCCGCCTGCCGGGCGCCGATCACCGAATCCGGGGCAAGGCCGAGACGCGCCATGCCTTCGGCATCCGCGCTCATATGGGTCTTGCCAATAAGCCAGCAGCCCATGCCGGCCTTGCGCAGATGATCGCCCATGGTCCATTCGCCGACGCGCAGGGGCGAGTTGTTCCACTGCGCCCCGTGGCTGGAGACATAACGCCCCGTATAGCAGCTCATCCGGGCGGCGCCGCAGATCGGCGATTGCACATAGGCGCGGGTGAACCGCACACCGCGTGCCGCCAGCCGGTCGAGGTGGGGCGTCTTCAGATGCGGGTGGCCCGCGCAGCCCAAATAATCAAACCGGAGCTGGTCAAACATGATGAAGAGGATATTCATTGCGGCAGGCCTCCCTCAGCGCTTGGGCGAGAGCCTAAAAGCGGCGCGGCCGTGCAGAAAACCTTTGTCAAATCGTGCCGCAGAGTGGCATGAGAGGACATGTTGAAAGAGAACCGCTCGCTTGATCGTGGGATCGAGATCCTGGAAACCCTCGCGCGGGAAGGCGCCATGTCGCTGGCGGACCTGCACAAGGCCACCGGCCTGCCCAAGAGCACTCTGCGCCGCCTGTTGCAGACGTTGATCGCGCGCAAGATCGTGCGGCGCTCGCTGGCGGATCAGCTCTACCGGACACTTTTGGTGTTTCCCGATATCTCGACCGAGGTGATGCCGAAGGGCATGTTGCAGATTGCCGATGCGGCGATCCCGCGGGTGCTGGCCTTGACCAAGGAGATCGGCTGGCCCTCGGACATCCATATCCGCGAGGCGCGCGCCATGCGGATCATCGACAGTACCCGGCAGGCCAGCCATTTCCATGTCAGCCAGGGGCAGATCAACCGGCGGGTCAGCCATTTTGGCTCGGCCACCGGGCTGGCCTGTCTGGCGGCGCTGCCCGATGCGGAGATTGCCGCGACCTATGAGACCTTGAAGACGGATGTGACCTGGGGGCCGGTGCGCTTTGGTCTTGACCTGCCGGGGCTGATGCAGCGGGTGGAGCGGGTGCGGGCGCGGGGGTACGGCGAGCGCTCGCCCGCGCAGCTGAGCGATCAGGACTGGGACACCGACCTGCGTGCCATTGCGGTGCCGATCAAGGCGGGCGGGCAGGTTTTGGGCGGCATTTCGGTGCTCTGGCTCAGGACCTACAAGCCGGTAGAGGGTTTTGCCGCGCTGCATCTGGCCGCCCTGCAAAAAGCGGCGGCAGAGATCAACGCGGCGCTGGATCAAGTCTGGGCGGCGTAAGCGGCTTCTTGCGCTGTAGGCGAGGCGACCTCCTTGGGCCAAGTGACCATGATCAGGGCGCAGCCGGAGATTTTGGCCCTGCGCAGCGCCTCGGGCAGCTGATCAAGCCGGCAGTCGAGGTGCTGTTCGCCCGGTTTGGCCACATCGGCGGCAACCCGAACCCGGGCCTGCGGCGGCAGCCCTTGCGACAGGAGACCCGCGCGGATGCGGCTGGCTTGGCGCACCGACATGTAGAAGACCGAGGTGGTGCCGGGCCGCGCGTGGCGGGTGCTGTCGGGCAGGGCGTCGCCCTCCTGACAGGTGCCGGTGGTGAGGATCAGCGTATCCGCCACCCCGCGTTCGGTCAGGCTCTGTTGTCGATGGGCGGCAGCGGCGCAGGCAGCGGTGACGCCGGGGACCACTTCGACCGCGAGACCTGCGGCGCGGGCGGCGGTCAGTTCCTCGGTGAGGCGGCCAAAGATGCTGGGATCACCGGATTTGAGCCGCACCAC
This sequence comes from uncultured Paracoccaceae bacterium, assembly GCA_937146765.1. Classification (GTDB taxonomy): domain Bacteria; phylum Pseudomonadota; class Alphaproteobacteria; order Rhodobacterales; family Rhodobacteraceae; genus Epibacterium. Next base: position 54,936 of record CAKZRP010000017.1, read on the forward strand.
CCGCTGACCCTTGAGGGCCTCGGTGACGATGCAGGCGTCGATCTTGGGCTGCGGCCAGGCATGCGCGCCGACCTCCTTGCCGACGTAGATGCGCGTGCAGGTGGCGGGGGCGAGGGCGATGACCTCCGGGTCGACGAGGCGGTCATAAAGGATCACATCGGCGTTCTGAATGCGCTGAAGGGCGCGCAGGGTCAGAAGGTCGGGTGCGCCGGGGCCCGCGCCCACCAAGGCCACATGGGCCCGCGCCCGGCGCGTTTGTGGCGTGGTGTCTGGCCGTGCCGTTGCTGGCGCGAGGAACAGGCCGAGGGTCTGGCGCAGCAGGCGTTGACCCCAGGTGGCCCAGGTGTTGCGGGGAAGATCGGGCGTCATTCTGCGGCCTCCTTGATCTGGCTGCGGGCGAGGAGAGCGGCAATCTCCGGTTTGCAGGAGCCGCAGTTGGTGCCGGCCTGCAAGGCTTGTCCCACCGCCTCGACGCTCATCAATCCGCCCGTCTCGATCGCGGTGAGGATGGTGTTCACGCCCACGGAGAAACAGGAGCAAAGCACCGGGCCCGGGTCGGGCAAATCCACCGGCGCGCGGCCGGTCAGCACCGCCTCCGCCGCCTCGCCCGGCAGGCGGGCGAGATAATCGCGCATCACCGCTACGGGATCGGGCGCGATGAAGAGGGCGGCGCGCAGGCGTCCCTCGACCATGAGGGCAAGGCGGGTGCTGCCCCGGCGCGGGTCGCAGAGGATCTGCACATCGGCCTTAGGCAGGTTGAAAAGCGCGCGGGCGGTGGCCTCCCAGTCCGCAGGGGAGGTCAGGCCTGCAATCTCGGCGCGATAGCCCTTTGGCGTGCGGGCCAGCGCCCAATAGTCGGCCAGCGCAAGGCTGGCGCGGTCGGGAGTCTCGGTCGAAACCGCAAAGCCGTACCATTTCGCAGCAAAGCGGCTCACCGCCACCACGCTTGCCTTGCTTTCGGGTTGGCCGGAGGTCGGGTCCACCTCGGGCGCGACCAGCTGGTCGATGCGGGCCGAGGGGGCGGTCTCGCCGGTCCAGTGGATCGGGGCAAAGACAGTGCCCGGCTGCCCGTCGGCGGTGATCCGGGCGCGCAGGATGGCGCGGCCTCGCGGGCTGGTGACCTCGACCAGATCGGCGGCAGCGATGCCCAAGGCGGTGGCGTCCTCGGGGTGGAGATCCACAAAGGGTTCCGCCAGATGCGCGGAGAGGCGCGGCGACAGGCCCGTGCGGGTCATCGTGTGCCATTGATCGCGAATGCGCCCGGTGTTGAGCCGGAACGGATAGCGCGGTGCCCGTTTCGTGGCCGGTGCCCGATGGCTGACCGCCAGCATCCGGCCCTTGCCACCGGCATGGAAGAACTGCCCATCCGCAAAGAACCGCCCGCCTTGGCGCAATGCACTTTGTGGCCAGCGCGCAGGCGTAAGCGCGTCATAGGCAGCATCATCAAGGCTGCCAAAGGCGGAGATGTCAAAGTCACGCCCCAAGGCGGCCGCCTTGCCCGAGAGCTGCGCATATTCGCGGAAAATCTCGGCTTCGCTTGCATAGTCAAAGGCCTCGGCCCAGCCCATGCGGGTGGCCACATCACATAAGATGCGCCAATCGGGACGCGCCGCGCCGGGGGCGGGCAGCAGGCGGCGCTGGCGGCTGATGGTGCGGTCGGAATTGGTCACCGTGCCGGATTTCTCAGCCCAGGCGGCGGCGGGCAGCAGCACGTCGGCTAGTCGCGCCGTATCGCTCTGGTCGGTGATCTCGGAGACGACGGTAAAGGGACACAGGGCAATCGCCTCGGCCACGCGGTTTGCATCCGGCATCGAGACCGCCGGGTTGGTATGGATCACCCAGAGCGCCTTGATCCGGCCCGAATGAATACCCTCGAACATATCCACCGCCTTGAGGCCCGCCTGGGTCGGCATTGCGGGAGCGGCCCAATGGTCCTGCACCACGGCGCGATGGTCGGCGTTTTCAATGTCGAGATGGCAGGCGAGCATATTGGCCAGACCGCCGACCTCACGTCCGCCCATGGCGTTGGGCTGGCCAGTGACCGAGAAGGGGCCTGAGCCCGGCAGGCCGATCCGCCCGGTTGCCAGATGGCAGTTCAGGATCGCATTGACCTTGTCGGAACCGGAACTGGACTGGTTCACCCCTTGCGAATAGATCGTCACCACCTTGCGGGTCTGGATCCAGAGATCACAGAAGGCCTCGACCTCCTCGGGCGCAAGGCCCGTCACTGACAGATCCGAGGTGCGCGCGGCCTCCAGCGCGGGCTCCAGTCCTTCGACATGGCGCAGGAAATCCGCGTCCAGCGCGCCTTCGGCCTCGATCCGGGTCAGCAGGTGGTTGAACAGCGCCACGTCAGAGCCGATGCGCAGCTTCAGGTGCAAATCGGCACTGTCCCAGCTGGCGGTCCGGCGCGGGTCCACCACGACGATCTTGGTCCCACGGGTGGCACGCGCCGCCAAGAGGCGCTGGTGCAGCACCGGATGACACCAGGCGAGGTTCGAGCCGACCAGAACCACCAGATCGGCCTCTTCCAGATCCTCATAGGTGCCGGGGACCGTATCGGTGCCAAAGGCGCGCTTGTGCCCCGCCACCGAGGAGGCCATGCAGAGCCGCGAATTGGTGTCGATATTGGCCGAACCGATGAAGCCTTTCATCAGCTTGTTCGCCACATAGTAATCCTCGGTCAGCAACTGGCCCGAGACGTAGAAGGCCACGCTGTCCGGCCCGTGCTCGGCAATCGTGTCGCGAAACCGGGTGGCAACCAGATCCAGCGCCGTGTCCCAATCGCTGTCCACACCCTTGATGCGCGGCGCCAGCAGGCGGCCCTCCAACCCCACGGTTTCCGCCAGCGCGGAGCCTTTGGAGCAGAGCCGCCCCCGATTGGCGGGATGGTCCGGGTCTCCCTTGACCTCAAGCCCTCCCGGGCCATCCCGCCGCAGCAGGACACCGCAGCCAACCCCGCAATAGGGGCAGGTGGAGCGAGTCCAGCCCTGCTGGGCTGCGGTGTCCCTTAGATCGGTCATGCGGCGCTCCGTTTGCCAAGCGCGATGGCATTCATCAGCAAGCGCCCCTCTTCGACCCGCACGGTATAGGTGTCGACCCGGCCTTCGTCTGCGCCCTGCGCCTCGCCGGTTTCCAGCGAAAACACCCAATTGTGCAGCGGGCAGGTGACCTTTTTGCCGTGGACGATGCCATCGGACAAAGGCCCCCCCTTGTGCGGACAGCGGTTGGAGATCGCATAGACCTCCGCTTCGTCCGTGCGGAACAGGGCCACGCAGCCCAGCGGGGTTTTCACCACCCGCGCGCCGCGCAGGGGGATGTCGTCTAGGGCTCCAATATCGATCCAGCTCATTCCGCGGCCTCCAGGGTCAGGTCTGCAAGGGGTTGATAGTCTTTGGCCTTTTCCTTGGCGTGCTCCGCCCAGGGGTCTTTGCGATAGATGGTCTGCGAGAGCTCGAACCGCTCCACCAGCGCGCGGCGCACATCGGCATTGTCGACAATCCGCTCGCGCACCCAGTCGAGACCAACCTTGGCGAGCCATTTGTAGGGGCGGTCCAGATATTTGGCGTGCTCGCGGTAAAGCTGGATAAAGGCCACGGTCAACTCCATCGCCTCTTCCTCGGTCGCCACATCGGCCAGACGCTGGGTCTCCTTCAGGTCCATGCCTGCAGCCCCACCGACGCCGATCTGATAACCGCTGTCGACGCAGACGATGCCGACGTCCTTGCAGGTGGCCTCGGCGCAGTTCCTCGGACAGCCAGAGACGGCGAGCTTGACCTTATGCGGTGTCCACGATCCCCAGAGGGTCTGTTCCAGCTTGACGCCCAGCCCAGTGGAATCCTGCGTGCCGAACCGGCAGTGATCGGTACCGACGCAGGTTTTTACCGTCCTCAGACCCTTGGAATAGGCATGGCCCGAGACCAGACCCGCCTTGTTGAGATCGGCCCAGATCGCGGGCAGGTCCTCGCCCTTGATCCCCAAAAGGTCGATCCGCTGGCCACCGGTGACCTTCACGGTCTTGGCGTCGTATTTCTCCGCCGCATCGGCAATGGCGCGCAGCTCGCGCGGGTTGGTGAGTCCGCCCCACATGCGCGGCACCACCGAGAAGGTGCCGTCTTTCTGGATGTTTGCGTGCTTGCGCTCGTTCACAAAGCGGCTTTGCGGGTCGTCCTGATACTCCACCGGCCAATCGGCCAGAAGGTAAAAGTTCACCGCCGGGCGGCAGCTGTGACAGCCGTTGGGGGTCTTCCAGCCCAGTTCCTGCCAGACGGCGGGCTGGCTTTTGAGCTCCTTTGCCTTGATCAGGCGGCGCACGTCTTCGTGGGTGTGATCGGTGCAGGCGCACATCGGCTGCGCTTGCGGCGCGGCATAGTCATCTCCCAGCGTCACCGCCAGCAGTTGCTCAACGAGCCCTGTGCAGGTGCCACAGGAGGCCGAGGCCTTGGTGGTCGCCCGCAGCGAGGGCAGGTCGGTCGCGCCGCCGGTGATGGCGTCGACGATGGTGCCTTTGCAAATGCCGTTGCAGCCGCAAATCTCCGCCTCACGCGGCAATGCTGCAACGGCTGAGAGAGGGTCCGCAGCGGCACCCCCCTGATAGGCGGGGCCAAAGATCAGCGTCTCGCGCATCTCCGCCACATCGGTGCCGTCCTTGATCAGGCCAAAGAACCAGTTGCCATCCGCGGTGTCGCCATACATCACCGCGCCAACGAGTTTGTTGTCTTCCAGCACCAGCCGTTTGTAGACGCCGCGCGCCGGGTCGCGGAACACGATATCCTCGCGGGTCTTGCTCTCGGCAAAATCGCCCGCGCTGAACAGATCGCAGCCGGTGACCTTGAGCTTGGTCGAGAGCGACTTCTGCACAAAGGCGGCCTCCTGCCCCAAAAGGCTCTGCGCCAAGACCTTGGCTTGGTCATAAAGCGGCGCGACCAGACCAAAGAGCGCGCCATTGTGTTCGACGCATTCGCCCACCGCATAGATGTTTTCATCCGAGGTCAGCATCTGGTCGTCCACATGGATGCCCTTGCCCACCGCCAGACCGGAGGCCGCCGCCAGCGCGGTATTGGGGCGGATGCCCACGGCCATCACCAACAGATCACAAGGCAGCTCGGTGCCATCGTCCAGCACCAGCGCGCGCACCTTGCCGTCCGCGCCTGCGATCTCCTTGGAGTTCGCTTGCAGGCGTACGGTGATGCCCTTGGCTTCGAGAGATTTCTTCAGCAGATAGCCCGCCGCCTCGTCGAGCTGACGCTCCATCAGGTGGCCCATGATATGCACCACAGTGACCTCGGCGCCGCGCGCGGCCATGCCAGCCGCCGCCTCCAGACCAAGAAGACCGCCGCCGATCACGACGACCTTGTTCCCGGCCTGCATCCCCATCATGCGTTCGGTGTCTTCGAGATCGCGGTAGGCGATCACGCCATCCAGATCATGCCCCGGCAGCGGGATGATAAAGGGGTTGGAGCCGGTGCCAAACACCAGCTTGTCATAGGCCACAACCTCGCCCGTGTCAGAGGTCACGGTCTTCGCGGCGCGATCAATGGCGGTGATCTTCTGGCCAAACCGGGTCTGCACCCCATTGGCGGCGTACCACTCATCCGAATGGGTGACGATCTCCGCATAGGTTTTCTCGCCGGACAGGACCGGGCTCAGCATGATGCGGTTATAGTTGCCGCGCGGCTCTGCGTTGAAGAGGGTGATGTCATAGGCGTCGGGGGCGGCTTCCAGCAGATGCTCGATGACCCGGCCAGAGGCCATGCCAGCGCCGATGATGACGAGTTTTTCGGTCATGATGTCACTCCGCCGCGATCTTTTTTGCGGTTGCTGTGGGTTTCGGTTTGGCGCCGTGTTCGTATTCCTCAAGGAAATCGAGCACCTCTTGGCGGTAGCTGTAGTAATCCGGATGTTCCAAGAGCGCCTTGCGGGTGCGCGGGCGGGGCAGGTTTACTTCGGTGATCTTGCCGATGGTCGCCTGCGGGCCGTTGGTCATCATCACCACCCGGTCAGCCAGCAGGATCGCCTCGTCCACATCGTGCGTCACACAGATCGCGGTGACCTTGGTGCGGGACCAGACCTCCATCAGCACCTCTTGCAGCTCCCAGCGGGTGAGGCTGTCGAGCATTCCGAAGGGCTCATCCAAGAGGAGCAACTTCGGCGACAGGGCAAAGGCGCGGGCGATGCCGACGCGCTGCTGCATGCCGTTCGACATGGCGCTGGCGGGCTTGTCCATCGCATCACCCAGACCGACCCTTTCGAGGTAATATTCCACCACGTCCTGACGCTCGGCCTGAGAGGCCTTGGGATAGACCTTGTCCACCCCAATCGCGCAGTTCTCCCGCGCCGAGAGCCAAGGGAACAGGTTCGGTGACTGGAACACCACCGCGCGCTCGGGATCGGCGCCCTCGACGTGTTTGCGGTCCAGTTTGATCGCGCCCTTGGAGATCGCATTCAGCCCTGCGGCCATGGTCAGAACGGTGGATTTGCCGCAGCCGGAATGGCCGATCAGCGAAATGAACTCGCCCTTGTTGATCTTGAGGTCGAAATCCTCAACCACGGTCAGCGGCCCCTTGGGGGTGGGATAGATCTTGTAGAGCTGCGAGAAGTCGAGATAGCGCTCCTCGGCCAGCGAGGCGGAGGCTTCGACCACGGCGCTGGGCAGATTGTGGATCGGGGTCACGTCGGGCAGTTGCTTGGTGCCTTCGACCTTGGCCTTGATGCCCACATCCATCAGATATCCGGTGACCCGCGCCCGCAGCGCCTTGAACACCTCGTCATGGTTCATTGCCGAACGGTCGCGCGGGCGGGGCAGGGTGACCTTGAACTCCTCGCCTAAGGAGCCATCGGGATTGAGCGCAATGATCCGGTCGGCGAGCAGGATCGCCTCGTCCACGTCATTGGTGATCAGCACGCAGGTCTTTTTATCCGCCTCCCAGATCGCCTCGATCTCATCGGCGAGATTGGCGCGGGTGAGGGCGTCGAGCGCCGAGAGCGGCTCATCGAGCAGCAGCACCTCGGGGTCCATCGCCAGTGCGCGGGCCACGTTGACCCGCTGGCGCATGCCGCCAGAGAGCTCCGCCGGGCGGCGGTGGGTGGCATGGGAGAGGCCGACCATCTTGACGTAATGGTCGATCTTGGCGGCTTTCTCCGCCTTGGAAAGGCCGGGGAAGACCGCATCCACAGCGAGACCCACATTGCCCGCCACGGTGAGCCAGGGCATCAGCGAATAGCTCTGGAAGATCACGCCGCGCTCCGGGCCGGGGCCGGTGATCTCGCGGCCCTTGTAGGTGATGCGGCCCTTGGTCGGGGTGTCGAGCCCCGCCATCAGGTTGATCAGCGTCGTCTTGCCGGTGCCGGAAAAGCCGAGGAGCACGAGGAACTCGCCCTCCTTCACTGATAGATTGATGTCCTTCAGCACAGGAGTGGCTTGGGTGCCGGTGCCGAAGCTTTTGGAAACATGGGTGAATTCAAGAACGCTCATCAGGGATCACCGGTTGTTCGTGAAGGTGAAGAGCGATTGCAGCGCGAACATCACCCGGTCGAGGAGGAAGCCGATGATGCCAATGGTCAGCACCGCGACGATGATCTTGGCAAGCGAGGAGGAGGAGCCGTTCTGGAATTCGTCCCAGACAAATTTGCCCAGACCGGGGTTCTGCGCCAGCATCTCGGCGGCGATCAGCACCATCCAGCCCACACCGAGGCTGAGCCGCAGACCGGTGAAGATCAGCGGCAGGGCGGAGGGCAGCACCAGTTTGGTCACCTTGGTATAGGTGTTCATCTTCAGGACCTTGGAGACGTTCACCAGATCCTTGTCGATGGAGGCCACGCCAAGCGCGGTGTTGATCAGCGTCGGCCAGAGCGAGCAGAGGGTGACGGTGATTGCCGAGACGAGGAAGCTCTTGGCAAAGAACCCGTCGTTGGAGGCGGCAAGGGCGGAGACCACCATGGTCACGATCGGCAACCACGCCAGCGGCGAGACCGGCTTGAAGATCTGCACCAGCGGGTTGATCGCGGCATTGGCGATCGGCGAGAGGCCTGCGAGGATGCCAAGCGGGATGGCAACCACTGCAGCGATCAGGAAGCCGAAGAACACCGTCTGGATCGAGGTCCAGATCTGGTCATAATAGCTCGGCGCGCCGGTATAGGGGATGTCCTTCACCTGATCGGCCTTGCCTGCGGCAATCAGCTTGGCATTGCGCTGCGCGACACGGTCGTTGAACTCGGCTTCTTTTTCGGCCTTGGCGAGGGCGTCCTGGTGCAACAGGACCGCCTCGGACCAGACCTGCGCCGGGCCGGGGATGGCACCGAGCGAGGTCTGCACCTGCGGCGCCAGCGTGCCCCAGAGGGTGAGGAAGGCGAAGATGGCGATGAGCGGCACTGCCAAGAGACGCCAGATTTCCTTCAACTGACCGCGCGGGTTGTCCCCTGCGGCGGCTTTGAGCAAGGGGGTGATCCAGGCAAGGCCCAGCACCTGAAACCAGCCGTCGAGCTTGTTGATGCGGGTGAAGAGCCGCGCGCGGCGGGCCTCAGTGCTGAGGGAGGTGGGGTCGACGGTGGTCATGGGAGGATCCTTTTGGGGAATGTCCGAAGGTCTGAGGTGGGGGGAGGGGAGCGGCGCTCGTTCCCGCTTGGGAACATCGCCCCGCCCACCCTCCCGTCAGGCGCGAGAGGGCGGCGTCAGCCCTGGACGGCCTCGCCTACCACGGTTTGCTCGCCCTTGAGGCCAATCGGCAGGCTGTCGATATAGGCGTTGGGGCTGCGGCCATCGAAGGGGATGCGGTCGATGATGTCCTCGGCCGGGGTCGGGGCCTTGTAGCCATCGCTGTCCCAGGGGAAGTCGGCCTCGTTTGCCTTGCCTTCCTCGACCAGCATCCGGGCCGCTTCGAGGTAGATCGCGGGCTTATAAACCGATTTGGCGACCTCATCGAACCAGCTGTCGGACTTTGGCTCGGCGATCTGGCCCCAGCGGCGCATCTGCGTGAGATACCAGACCGCATCGGAATAGAAGGGGTAGGTCGCGTTGTAGCGGAAGAACACATTGAAGTCGGGCACCGCGCGCTTGTCGCCCTTCTCGTATTCAAAGGTGCCGGTCATCGAGTTGGCGATCACCTCCGGGTCGGCGCCGACATAGTCCGGGCGGCTCAGGATCTCGACCGCCGCTTCGCGGTTGGCGTTGTCGTTCTCGTCAAGCCACATGGCGGCGCGGATCAGCGCCTTGGTCACCGCGAGAGTGGTGTTGGGGTTGGCTTCGGCGAATTCTGCCGAAAGACCAAAGACCTTCTCGGGGTTGTTCTTCCACAGCTCGTAATCGGTGATTACCGGCACGCCGATGCCTTTGAACACTGCCTGCTGGTTCCACGGCTCGCCCACGCAATAGCCGGAGATGGTGCCGGCCTCCAGCGTTGCGGGCATCTGCGGCGGCGGGGTCACGGAGAGGAACGCTTCGGCGCCGATCTGGCCGGTCACGTTCTCCGGGCTGTAAAAACCGGGGTTGATGCCGCCTGCGGCCAGCCAATAGCGCAGCTCGTAGTTATGGGTGGAGACCGGGAAAACCATGCCCATGTTGAAGGGCTTGCCCTTGGCTTTGAAGGTTTCGATCACCGGCTTCAGATAGGACGCGGAAATCGGGTGCTGCACCTTGCCCTCGGCGTCGACGGGCAGATTGGGCTTCATCATCTCCCAGACTTCGTTCGACAGGGTGATGCCGTTGCCGTTGAGGTCCATCGAGAAGGGGGTGATGATATGCGCCTCGGTGCCGTAGCCGATGGTGGCGGCGAGCGGTTGGCCGGCCAGCATATGCGCACCATCCAGCGTGCCGTCGATCACCCCGTCCAGCAGCACTTTCCAGTTCGCCTGCGCCTCCAGCGTGACAAACAGACCTTCGTCGTCAAAGAAGCCCTGTTCATAGGCGACCGCCAGCGGGGCCATATCGGTCAATTTGATAAAGCCAAAGGTCAGTACGTCTTTTTCCAGCGCCAGCTGTTCGGCCAGTGCGGGGGTGGTGAGGGCTGTCGTGGCCGCAAGGCCCAAAATCAGTTTCTTCATCAGGTCCGTCCCCTGTTGGGTGGTGATGTCCGCTACGCCTTGTTTTCCAGCTCCACGAACGACAAAAGCCGCCGACCATATCCGCCGGGAGGAGGGGGCGGATCGTGGTCGAGCGGCTTTGCTCTATGTATATCCCAAAGCTTTGGGAGAATTCGGTCGGCTCGCGTCGTTGCTGGCCTGACTTCACGATAGCCACAACGGCGGCTTTGTCACAAAAGCTAAATGTATCTTTCCGCCGGGATTCTGCTGCAATGCGGCGCGCCTCTGCTGCGCTGCCGCTTTTTTCAGCGCTTCACGCGGGCCGGGGTGAAGATCTGACCATCAAAGAAACGGTTGTCGGTGGCGGGCTGGCTCAGACCGGCGGGCAGGGGCGCGGAATCACGGCCCTCGGTGCGGCTGGATTCGGGTGGCAGCGTGGTCAGATCAGCCAGCGCACGGCGATAGAGATCGCTGCGGAACACGGGGCTTGCCGCCGCTTGCGCCGCCACCGGGTCGAGGCCGGAGCGCGCCGCCAGCTGATGGGCGATCCATTGCGCCTGGCTTTCCCAGGGAAAGGTCGCCTCGGCGAGGTAGAACCGCAGAAACCCCGACACCTCGCGCTGCAGCCCTTGCGGCGTCACCGTCAGCTTGCCGGTCAGGGCACGGTCGATGATCTCGGCCGGCATATTGAGGTAGGGTTCCCGCGCCAACATCTCGGCGGCAAGCATCCGGCTCTCGTCAGACGCCAGCCAGCGCCCGGCGCGCCAGACCGCACGGATCAGCCGGTCGCAAAGGTGGTCCGAATGGGTGGCCCAGTTGCTACGCACCGCCAGCACCTTTTCCGGGGCAAAGGACCAGATCGCCGAGGTGGGCAGGATCAGCGACCCCAACCGCTCCTCCACCACGATGGAGCCCCAGGGCTCGCCGACGCAGAACGCGTCCACCTCACCCGCGCGCAGGGCCTCGGCCATCAGCGATGGCGGCACCGTATGGATGTCGAGGGCCTGCGACGCGGAAAAGCCCAGCGCATTGAGCCAGTAATGCAGCAGTTCCGCATGCATCGAGAAGGGGAAGGGCACCGCGATCCGCAACCGCTCCGGCGCGGCGGCGATCAGCGCCGCCCCCGTCGCGCGCGCGTCGTTAAAGGCAAAGTCATGGCCCTCAGCCCGCATCCGCTCGGCCAGCGCGGTGCTGACGCCGACCACATTGCCGTTCACCGAGAGCACGGAAATCGCGCTCATCGGCCCGCCGGTATTGCCGATGCCCAAGGCGCCGGCCACCGGGGCGGGGGCGAGCATATGGGCTGCATCCACCTGCCCGAAGGCCAGCATGTCGCGCAAGGACGACCAGGAGGGCGCGCGTTTCAGGTCCAGCTCCAGACCTTCTTCGGCGGCAAAGCCCATTTCCTGCGCCACGATCAGCGGCGCCGCATCGACCAGCGGGATAAACCCCACGGGGATCTTGACACCCCTCATGACAGCAACTCCGCCGCGGTGACCAGCGCCTGCGCCACATCGGCCACCCGCTTGTTCTTGTCCATCGCGGTCTTGCGCAGCAGGGCATAGGCCTCTTCCTCGGTGATGCCGCGCGCCTTCATGATCATGCCCTTGGCCCGGTCGATGAGCTTGCGTTCCTCCAGCGCGCGTTTGGTCTCGGCCAGTTCGGTGCGCATCCGGTGCACCATGTTGAACCGGGCAATCGCCGCATCCAGAATCGGTTTCAGCCGCGCCGGCTGCATCCCGTCCACCACATAGGCCGAAACGCCCGCCTCGATTGCAGAGGTCGAGAGCCCCTCGCCGGACTGGTCGACAAACATCGCAACCGGGCGCTCCAGCGGGCCGGAGGCCAGCGTCAGCTCCTCCAGCATATCGCGCGAGGGGTTCTCGATGTCGATCAGCACCACATCGGGGTTCAGCGCCTGGATCTGCCGGGCCAGCCGGGTCGCATCGGCGATCACATGCACCTGGTAACGTCCCAACGCGCGCAGGCTCTCGCTGACCTGAGCGGCGCGGTCGGGATCGGATTCGACGAGGATGACGGAGAGGAGATCGGGCATGCCCCAGATACGCCGCGCTGCAGCAGCGAAGTAAAGCGGCACCTGCTGATTTGCCGTGCGGCTGCGCGGGAGCTGCCTGTTATTTGGGCGCTGCCCGGTTGACCTCACGGTGTACGTGGCCCTGAGGTTGAACTGGCGTGCTGCGACACAGGGGGCTAGGGTGGCCCCGTCGTCTCCGGCCTTCTTTCCGGAGGGTCTCTTTGGGCGACGCAGAAGAAGAAGGAGGAGACCCGCATGACGCCGCTCAAGATTTCTTCGGCCCGGATGGTGGCCGAGGCCCGCGCCCGGATCGAGGAACTGGACAGCGCCGAGGCCATCGCGCTGCACGGGCGGCCCGATGTGGTCTTTGTCGACCTGCGCGATGTGCGCGAACGCCAGCGCATTGGCTTCATCCCCGGCAGTTTCCACTGTCCGCGCGGGATGCTGGAATTCTGGGTCGATCCCGAAAGCCCCTATTTCAAGGAGATCTTCGCCGAGGAGGGCAAGCGCTTCATCTTCCACTGCGCCTCCGGCTGGCGGTCCGCCCTCTCGGTGGCGCTGCTGCAGGACATGGGGTTTGCCGCGGCGCATCTGCGCGATGGCTTTTCCGGCTGGCAAAAGGCCGAGGGGCCGATGGTGCCCCCGGCCGAGACCTGAGGGGCAGAAACCGCAGGCTGGGCTATTGACACCCCGAACCGTTCCTATATACGCGCGGCTTCATTGGTGTTGGTGGCTCCCGCAAGGGATCGCCTGTCATGGGGAAACCCAAGAGGACAACGCCCTTCATATGTTGCAGGTCTCCTGGGGCAGGTAAACACTGACGCCGCCGTCGCAGACGCGATTGCAGGCCGGAAAGTGGGCACCGGTTTTCGGATCACCCTGCAATGCCACTTAGAAGGAGATCAGCCGTGACCAAACGCACGTCTGCCAAGTACAAAATTGACCGCCGCATGGGCGAAAACATCTGGGGCCGTCCGAAGTCCCCGCTGAACCGTCGTGAATATGGCCCCGGCCAGCACGGTCAGCGCCGCAAGGGCAAACTGTCCGACTTCGGTATCCAGCTGCGCGCCAAGCAGAAGCTCAAGGGCTACTACGGCGACCTGACCGAGAAGCAATTCCGTCGCATCTACGGCGAAGCCGAGCGTGTGAAGGGCGACACCGGTGAAAACCTCATCGGCCTGCTCGAGCGCCGTCTCGACGCCGTTGTGTACCGCGCCAAGTTCGTGCCGACCGTCTTTGCGGCCCGTCAGTTCGTGAACCACGGCCACGTGCTGGTGAACGGCAAGCGCGTCAACATCCCCTCCTACCGTGTGAAAGAGGGTGACGTGATCGAGGTTCGCTCCAAGTCCAAGCAACTCGCCATCATCCTGGAAGCCGTGCAACTGGCCGAGCGTGACGTTCCCGACTACATCGAAGTCGACCACTCCAAGCTGACCGCCACCTTCGTGCGCGCCCCCGGCCTCGCCGACGTGCCGTATCCGGTCATCATGGAACCGAACCTCGTCGTCGAATTCTACGCGAAAAACTAATCCCTGCGCCCTGTTACGGGGCGTCTTGGATCTTGTTTCCGGAAAAGCCGCCCTGTCTCGGGGCGGCTTTTTGCTTTTTGGGATCCAAAACCGGATCCGATGCAGGAATCTCTTGGGATCAGAAGAATTTACCGCATATTGTGAGGGTGAAATCGGATCCAAGACCGGTGGTCGGCCCTCCTGCGGGCTGCGACCATCGCGCGACGGGGCCAGACAGATCGGGAGAAGACCATGTCCATCAAATCCGCCTTTCTGGCTCTTGGCCTCGGGGTCACGCTGGCCGGAGCCGCCCTTGCCGCACCGCTGAAACTGACCCCGGCCAATCCGCAACCCACCGGGCTGAAGCCGGGCCTCTCGGTGCGCTATGCCTATCCGGCGGACGTGAAGAACCTCGCCGCGGCGCGCAGCGCTCTGAACTACAGCTCGGAGCAGGGGGCACCGCTCAAGGGGCTCGATCACCGCGATACCGAGATCGGCGAGAATGTCCTGACCTCCAAGCGGGCAGAGCGGGTGGTGGCCGAGATTCGCGGCTACGTGCGCTTTGACGCGCCCGGCGTCTATACGGTGGACTTCCTGACCAATGACGGGTTGCACGCCGAGGTGGGCGGCCAGTTGGTTGGGGAATTTGATGGCCGTCAGGCCTGTCAGGAGACCTTCGCCGTCGAGGTGGAGGTGCCGCAGGCCGGATGGTATCCGCTCAAGGCGCTGTGGTACCAACGTCTCAGCACCGCCTGCCTGCATATGCGTGCGGGCCCCGCAGGCAAGCGCCCGAAATGGATGCCGGACGAGGCCTTCGGTCACTGAACCGCCGGTTGCCAAAGCGGCGCAGCCCGCAGCGGGAGGCAGAACCGGGGCCGGAGACAGGGTCGGAGCAAGCGCCCAGCGAGGGCGTGGTTCAAACCGGCAGCGGCCTGCCTTCGGCTATCGCCTCCATCGCGAAATAAGAGGTCACGCTGTCCAGTTCGACCTCCGCGATCAGCCGCTGGTAGACCTTGTCATAGGCGGCCATGTCGCGGGTCACCACCTTGAGCTGATAGTCGTAATCGCCCCCGATGCGGTGAAAATCCACTACCTCGGGGATGGTCAGCACATGGCGACGGAAGTGGGCCAGCCACTCCGCCGAATGGTGCCGCGTGCGCAGCATGACAAAGACCACCAGTCCTAGGTCGAGTTTGTCCCGGTCCAGCTCCGCCCGCGTGCCCTTGAGGATGCCGCGGTCCTGCAGGCTCTTGATCCGCCGCCAGCAGGCGTTCTGGGACAGGCCGACTCGCTCGGCAAGGTCGCGCTGCGACAGGCTGCCGTCCCGTTGCAGGTGGCGCAGGATTTCTCGGTCAATCTGATCGGCAGAATGTTTCATTCGGCTATCATATGACACCAACAATAAAGAGTCCTGCATGAAATGATGTGAAAATGATCGGATCAAATCAGGCTATGATCCCCAGAGGTGCACTGATCGGACTGCCGTCGATCGGACTGACACCGGTCAAGACACAACGAGGGCGCCCATGATCCTGGACCAGTTCAAATCGTCGATCCGACAGCAAGCGGAGGCTGGCACCTTGGCCGAGGGGCTGATCGGCGAGGGGATAATGATCCCCGGTCTCCATGGTCCTGTGCCGTTGGTCTATGCCGATTACGTGGCCTCGGGGCGGGCGCTGCGGCAGGTGGAGGCGTTCATCGCCGAGAAAGTGCTGCCATTCTATGCCAACTCCCACACCGAGGCGTCCTATTGCGGGCAATATGTCACTCGGCTGCGCCGCGCCGCGCGGGCAGAAATCGCCCGGCTGACCGGCGCTGGGGCGGAGTGTGAGGTGATCTTTGCCGGCTCTGGCGCCACGGCGGGGTTGAACAGATTGGTCAACCTGTTGGGCGTCGCCGAAGCCGCCGATCCGGTGGTCTTTATCGGCCCTTACGAGCATCATTCCAACATCCTGCCCTGGCGCGAAAGCCGGGCCAAGGTGGTGGAGATCCCGGAGGATGCCGCAGGGGGTGTGGACCTTGGCGCGCTGGAGGCGGCTTTGCAGGCCCACGCGAGCTGCGACCTCAAGATCGGCAGTTTTTCGGCGGCCTCCAACGTGACCGGCATTGTGACCGACCCCGATCCGGTGACGCGCCTGCTGCGCGCCCACGGGGCGAAGGCGGTCTGGGACTATGCCGGGGCGGGGCCCTATCTGCCGATCGACATGGGCGGCTTTGGTGCCGAGCCGAAAGATGCGGTTGTGGTCTCGCCGCATAAATTCGCAGGCGGGCCGGGGGCCTCTGGTGTGTTGATCCTGCGCCGGGCCGCGGTGCGCGCCACCGCGCCGAGCTGGCCTGGGGGCGGCACGGTAAGCTTTGTGTCGCCCTGGGATCACCGCTTCAGCGACAGCCTTGCGGCGCGCGAGGAAGCCGGCACCCCCAATGTGATCGGCGACATTCGCGCCGCGCTGGCCTTTCTGGTGAGGGAGGCAGTCGGGCAGGAGGAGATCGAGGTGCGTGAGGCGCGCTATGCCGCCAAGGCCCGCGCGATCTGGGACAAGGTGCCCGGGCTGACCCTCCTGGGTCACAGCACCGCGCATCGGCTGCCGATCTTTTCCTTCACCGTGCGCGGCGCCTCGGGCGCGCCGGTGCATCAGCAGCTCTTCACCCGGATGCTGAGCGATGTCTACGGCATTCAGGCCCGCGGCGGCTGCGCCTGTGCGGGGCCTTATGCGCATCGCCTGTTGGACATTGATCGGCCGCAATCAGAGGCCTTGCTGGGCGATCTTCTGGCCGGGCGTGAATTGCAGAAACCGGGCTGGGTGCGGCTCAACTTCTCCTATCTGATGGCGGAGGAGACGGTGGATTATGTGATCGAAAGCGTCGCCCGGCTGGTGGGCGAGGCGGAGGGTATCGCAAGCGCCTATGATGCGGACCCCTCAACCGCGCGGTTCAAACCCCGCGCGGCCTGACACAAAGTCTGGGAGACCCAATAGACCTGTTCTGGGAGAGGTTTCGCCTCGGGCTTTGCCCGAGGCGACTCGCGCCGCGCGCCCCTGCGGGGCGCGCGGCGCGCTTCCCCCCAACGGACCGAGGGGCCCCAAAGGGGCACCGCGGGCGGGCGGGAGCTGCTGCTTGTCACTTTGGGTGCGCGACCAGGCACCGGACCTGCCTGCCCGCCGTTTCTGGCGGCTTCGCGGCTCAGTTGCCGCTTTTCCCAAGCGTCTCAGGTCGCTATGAGGGAGAGGTTCGCGAAGGAGCAAGACCGATATGACCCAAATCACGCCGCAACCCGGTATCATGGACATCGCCCTCTATCAGGGTGGTGCGGCCCATGTGGACGGGGTCAGCAATGTGACCAAACTCTCCTCCAATGAGAACCCGCTGGGCGCCAGCCCCAAGGCGGTGGAGGCGATGACGCAGGCTGTCACCCAGCAGCATCGGTACCCCAGCTCCGACCATCTCGCGCTTAGAACCGCGATTGGCGAGACCCATGGCCTCGACCCCGCCCGCATCATCTGCGGCGCGGGCAGCGACGAGATCATCACCTTCCTCTGCCAATCCTATGCCGGCCCTGGCGATGAGGTGCTCTATACCGAGCACGGCTTTGCCATGTATCGCATTTCCGCACTGGCGGCGGGGGCAACCCCGGTCGAGGTGAAGGAACGCGAGCGGGTCACGGATGTGGACGCCCTCCTTGCGGGCTGCACACCCCAGACCAAACTGGTGTTTATCGCCAACCCGAACAATCCCACCGGCACGATGATTTCCGAGGCCGAAGTGACCCGGCTTGCCGACGGTCTACCAAAGGGCGCGATCCTCGTGCTGGACGGGGCCTATGCCGAATATGTCGAAGGCTTTGATGCCGGTGCCAAGCTCATTGAGAGCCGCGATAACGTGGTGATGACCCGCACCTTCTCCAAGATCTACGGTCTGGGCGGGGCGCGCGTGGGCTGGGGCTATGGCCCGGCCGAGATCATCGACGTTCTGAACCGCGTGCGTGGGCCCTTCAACGTCTCCGTCACCGGTCTCGCAGGGGCCGAGGCGGCGGTACGCGACCGCGCCTATGTGGAGCATTGCCGCCGCGAGAACGCCAAGTGGCGCAGCTGGCTGGCGGATCAGCTGGCGGAGGTCGGCGTGCCGTCGGATACCTCCTGCACCAACTTCATCCTTGCGCGCTTTGCCAGCCAGGCGGAGGCCGAGGCCTGTGATGATTTCCTCAAGGCGCGCGGCCTGATCGTGCGGCGGGTGGCGGGCTATAACCTGCCCACCGCGCTCAGGATCACCATCGGCGACGAACCCGCCTGCCGGGCGGTGGCCGCGGGCGTGAAGGACTTCAAGGCAGGGCAGGACGTGGGATGAGCGAGGTGGTAACACAGCCCGTCTACAACCGCATCGCGCTTATCGGCCTCGGGCTTATTGCCTCGTCGATGTTTTGGGCGATCAAACGCGCGGGCCTTGCAGGCGAAGTCACCGGCTATGCCCGCAGCGCCGAGACCCGCGAGACCGCCCGCCGCATCGGCCTCTGTGATCGCGTCTGCGACACCGCGCTCGAGGCGGTGGAGGGGGCCGATCTGGTGGTGCTCTGCGTGCCCGTCGGCGCCATGGGGCCGGTGGCGGCGGAGATCGCGCCCGGCCTGATGCCGGGGGCCACCGTCTCCGACGTGGGCTCGGTAAAGCGCCATGTGATCGAGGCGGTCTCGCCGCATATCCCCGAGGGGGTGCATTTTGTCCCCTCGCACCCGCTGGCGGGCACCGAACACTCCGGCCCCGAGTCCGGCTTTGCCGAGCTGTTCGAGAACCGCTGGAGCCTGCTCGTGCCGGTCGAGGGCACCGATCCCGAGGCCGTCGCCCGCCTGCGCACGCTCTGGGAAGGGATGGGGGCCAATGTCGATGAGATGGACGCCGACCACCACGATCTGGTACTGGCGGTGACCAGCCACGCGCCGCATCTCATCGCCTATACGATGGTGGGCGTGGCGGACGACCTGCGCCGGGTTACCGACAGCGAGGTGATCAAGTATTCCGCCGCAGGCTTCCGGGATTTCACCCGGATCGCCGCCTCGGATCCGACCATGTGGCGCGATGTGTTCCTCACCAACAAGGACGCCACGCTGGAGATCCTAGGGCGCTTCACCGAGGAGCTCTTTGCCCTGCAGCGCGCCATCCGCACCGGCGATGGCGACCATCTGCACGCCTATTTCACCCGCACGCGGGCGATCCGGCGCGGCATCATCCAGGCTGGTCAGGACACCGCGGCGCCGGACTTCGGGCGAGGCGCCAAGAAGTATCGCGCCTCCAAGTGACCACGATCAAGACCGTCGCATCCTGCAAGGGGGGCGGCGGTTTTGCCTTTCCGCCCACTGGCCGCGCACTGCCTGCCCACTGGGGCGCGCAGGCGCAGCGGTCAGCGCAGCAGGATCCGTGGCGCGGCGCCGATGGGGAAGGGGCCGATGCGCACCGCCCCGCCCGAGAGCCGCAGGGTGATGTCGAGATCCTCGGGATTGCCGCTGGCGCGCGCCAGCATGGCCACCACCCGCCCGACCTGATCGCGCAGCCCCGGCGCGAGGAGGCCGGTATCCACCGCAAGATCCAGAAACCCTTGCCATTCCTCGACCTGAAGGGCCAGCTCGCCGCTGGGCACCCCGGCCTCGTCGATGTCCAGCTCGCCGGTGGCGAGGAGCCGCATTTCGCCCCAATGGGCCTCCATGCGCTCCAGGTCGATCCGGCGCGGCTGCGGCCTGCGCTCTTCCAGCGCGGCCCGGTCCCAGGGGTGATCGAACCGCACATCGGCCAGGAGGTGCAGCGTCTCGAAGGTCTGGGGCAGCTCCGGCGCGGCCCTCAGGAGGCGGCGCAGGGCTGCACCGGGGCGGAACCCATGCACCTCGGCGCTCAGGCGATAGTCCTGAGGCTGCGCCGCCTGCACCATAGACAGCGCCAGATCCGCGCCGCTCAGCGCCAGGTCACGGCCATTGCCGAGGCTCCAGTCCTCGGCGGAGAGGCGCATCTCCTCCACCTCCAGCGCCAGACCCGGCGCCAGCGAAAGTTGCGCCGCCAGACCCCGCGTGGCGATCACGGCGGTGCGGTCGTACCAGGACAGGCGCTGCTCGCCATCGGCAAAGCGCAGGGTCTGATGTCCGGGCCAGATCGCTGGGCTTTCCAGCGACAGCCAGTCTGCACGCCAGGCGATGCCGCTTTGCGGATCGGCAAGGGTCGGCAGGCTCACCTTGGTCCGATGGGCAAAGGGATAGCCGCTGAGCCGCCCCTCGGCGCTGATATCAGCCACCTCGACCTGCCAGCCGCGCGCGCTCTGTTCTGCGAACCAGCCCTCGACATTGCGCCTCAGCCCCCAGCCCGCCAGCGCCCAGTAGAGCGACCACAGCAGGATGAGCGCAAGGAGGATCCGGATGCCGCCTTTCATGACGCTGCCTCTTTTGTTTCTGCCCGTTTTGCTGTTTACAGGCGCGGGTTAAAAAGGACCAGTCACATGACCTTGTGGGTTTTCGGATACGGATCGCTGCTGTGGAACCCGGAGTTTCCGGTGGCCCAGAGCGAAGTGGCCATGCTGCATGGCTATGCCCGCTCCTTCTGCATGCGCTCCATCCATCACCGCGGCAGCGAGGCGGAGCCGGGCTTGGTTCTGGCCCTCGACGAACAGCAGGACGCCCATTGCAAGGGCCTCGCCCTGCGGGTGGAGCCGGGGCAGGAGGAGGCGACGCTGGCCGCCCTGCGCGAGCGCGAACTGATTTCCTCGGCCTATGTGGAGCGCTTCCTCGAGGTCGAGCTCCTGAGCGGCGCGCGGGTCACCGCCGTGGTCTATGTGATCGATCCCCATCACGTGCAATATTGCCATCTGGAGCTGGAGGAACAGGCCCATATCATCGCCCATGCGGTGGGCGGGCGCGGTCCCAACAGCGAATATCTGTTCAATACCGCCGGTCATCTCGCGGAAATCGGCCTCAGCGATCCCGATCTCGACTGGTTGACCATGCGGGTGCGGCAGATTTTATCATAAATCCTTGGCGAAGATGAGACTTTCGGTCTAGGCTCTGGCCGCAGAACACCACGAGCAGCCTATCGGGAGCCCCAGTAAATGGCGCATCAGGAACGCGAACACCGGCCTCAGTTCTCTCAGCCGGTGCGGCAGGTCGTCATGATGCTGATCGCATTGGGCCTCTCCGGGGCCGGGGCCTTTGTCGCCCTGCCTCGGGTGCTGCCGGTCTTCGAGGCCAACCCCTATCTCAACGGGTTCATCGCCTTTGTCTTCTGCTTTGGCGTGGTGGCGACCTTCTGGCAGGTGTTCCAGCTCATCAACTCGGTGCGCTGGATCGAACGCTTTGCCGCCGGCATCACCACCGAGGACGACCGCCCGCCTTCCATGCTCGCTCCGCTGGCGGCACTGCTGGGCTCGCGCGCGGCGCGGATGCAGCTCGGTTCCGCCTCCACCCGCTCGATCCTCGATTCGGTGGCCGAACGCATCGACGAAGAGCGCGAGATCACCCGCTACATCACCAACTTGCTGATTTTCCTCGGGCTTTTAGGCACTTTCTACGGGCTCGCAACCACGGTGCCGGCGGTGGTGGACACCATCCGCAGCCTGGCCCCGCAGGAGGGCGAGGAAGGGGTGGAGATCTTCAACCGCCTGATGACGGGTCTGGAAGCGCAGCTGGGCGGCATGGGCGTCGCCTTTGCCTCCTCGCTCCTCGGTCTTGCAGGCTCGCTCATCGTCGGCCTTCTCGAACTTTTTGCCGGTCACGGCCAGAACCGCTTTTACCGCGAGCTCGAAGAATGGCTCTCCTCCTTCACCCGTGTCAGCTTCTCCTCCGGCGATGAGGGCGGCACTGGCGAAAGCAACCTCATCGCGGGCGTGCTCGACACCATGGCCGAGCAGATGGATGCGCTGCAGGCCATGTTCCTGGAAACCGCCAAGGGGCGCGCCGAGGTGGACGGCAAGCTGGCCCGCCTTGTCGACACCATCGAGGAGATGAACCGCCGTCAGGACGACGTCGCCTCGATCTCCGGCGCGCTGGAGCGGGTGGCCGTGGGGCAGGAGACGATTGCCGAGCTGATGCGCGCCCACGGCGATGTGGGCATCGACGCCGAAAGCCGGATGCGCCTGCGGTCCATCGACGTGCAGATGCTGCGCATCCTCGAGGAAATCTCCGCTGGTCGGCAGGAGAGCCTCGCCGAGCTGCGCAAGGATATCGACCTTCTGGTCAAGGCCTTTGCCGGGCCGCGCCAGATGGAGCGGGCCCCCGCCCGGGTGGCCCCGCGGAAAGAGAGCTGATCCATGGCCCTGTCCCGCCGCACCGGCCAAAGGTTCCAGGCCTCGATCTGGCCCGGTTTCGTCGATGCGATGACCGGGCTGCTGCTGGTTCTGATGTTCGTGCTCACCATCTTTATGGTGGTGCAATTTGTTCTGCGCGAAACCATCTCCGGCCAGGAAACCGAACTGAATGAACTCGCCACAGAGGTTCAGGCCCTTGCGCAGGCGCTGGGGGTAAAGGAACGTGAATCCAGTCAGTTACAAGCCAGACTTGGCGCGCTTGGCGCCACTCTCAACGATGCCCGCACCCAGCTGGGCCGCCAGCAGGCGCTGATTGCCACCCTCACCGGGGAGCGCGATCAGGCCACGGCCGATCTTGCGGCGGCCCAGAGCCAGATCACCGATTTCGAGGCGCAGGTCGCCGCCCTCATCGCCGGGCGCGATCAGGCCGCCGCCGAGATTGCCGATCTGACCGCCAGCCGCGACGCGCTGGAACAGGCCCGCACCGAACTTCTAAGCGAACAGGACGCGCTGAACCTCGCCTTGGCGCGAACCCGCGACGAGGTGGATGCCCAGGCCGAGGCTGCCCGTCTTGCCGCCGCGCAGGCGGAGGCGCTGGAAGCGCTGGTGGCCGATCTGCGCGCCGAAGGAAAAGATCAGGCCGAACGGGTGGCGACGCTGGAAACCACGCTCTCCGAACAGGAGGCGGCGCGGATCGCCTCTGCCGCCGCCGCCGAGGCCCTGCGCACACGGCTGGAGAATTCCGAGGCCGAACTGACCGCGATGACCCTCTCGCTGGAGGCCGAGCGCAAGAAGGCCGAGGAGACGCTGACCCTGCTGGCTGCCGCCGATGCCGCCAGAACCCGGCTCGACAGCGAGCTGGAGCAGGCGCTGGCCGCCATCGAGGCTGCCAAGGCGCAGGCGCAGGACCGCGACGAGCTGGCTGAACGGCTGACCCGGGTGCTGGCGCAGATGGAGGTCACCGAAAGCACCAGCGCCGCCCGTGTCTCCGCGCTGGAAGCGGAGCTGGACCGGATCCGCCGCGATGGCAGCGCCACCCGCGCCCGCCTCAGTTCCGAACTGGAGGCCGCCCGTCAGGAGGCCGCCGACACCCGCAGTCAGCTGGAGGCGGAACTGAGCCGCCAGCGCGCCGCCACGGTGGAGAGCCAGTCGCAATATCAGGCGGCCCTGGCGCAGCAGCAGGCGGACTTCGACAGCCAGCGCCGGGCGCTGGAAGACCAGCTTGCCGCCCTTGGCACCGAGAGCGAGGCCGCCCGTCGCAGCCTTGAGGACCAACTGGCCGCGCTGGAGGCAGAGGCTGCCGAGACCCGCACCGGGCTTGAAACCCGTCTGGCCCGCGCCGAGGCGGATCTGGAGGCCGCCCGCACTGCCGCCACGTCCACCGCCGAGGAACGCGCCTCGGTCGAACAGCGGCTGCTGATCGCGCTGGAGGCGCTGGAACGGGCGCAGGCCGCGGCCACCGATCAGGAGGTGCTGCAAAGCCGCCTGCTGGCGGCGCTGGCGGAAAAGGACGATTTTGCCGAGGCGGTCACGGAACAGAAGACCCTCGCCGAACAGCGCGCCGACCTCCTCGCCCAGGCCCGCCTCGCGCTCTCCGATGAAAAGGCGGTCTCCGAGGAGGCCCGCCGCGAGACCGCGCTCCTCAACCAGCAGGTGGCGGCGCTGCGCGAACAGCTGGGCGGGCTGCAGGCACTGCTGGATGACTTCAAGGACCGCGACAGCGCCCAGTCGGTGCAATTGCAGAACCTCGGCCAGGACCTGAACTCCGCCCTGGCCCGCGCCGCCGCCGAGGAACGCCGCCGTCGTCTTCTGGAGGAACAGGAGCGCAAGCGTCTGGAGGCGGAGCGTGAGCGCCTTGCCGGTCAGACTCAGGACCTCGAACGCTACCGGTCGGAATTCTTCGGCCGCCTGCGCGACGTGCTTGGCAATCAGGAGGGGGTGCGCATCGAGGGCGACCGTTTCGTCTTTGCCTCCGAGGTGCTGTTTGCGCTTGGCAGCGCCGAGCTGTCGGAGAAGGGCAAGACCGAGATCGCCAAGGTCGCCCGCATCCTGCAGACCGTCGCCGCCGCCATTCCCTCCGAGATCAACTGGATCATCCGGGTCGATGGCCATACCGACAACCAGCCCTATTTCGGCACCGGCAAATATGCCGACAATTGGGAGCTTAGCCAGGGTCGGGCGCTCTCGGTGGTGCGCTACATGATCGACTCATTGGGCCTGCCGCCCTCGCGGCTCGCCGCCAACGGGTTTGGAGAGTTCCAGCCGATCAACCCAGAGGATACGCCCGAGGCCCGTGCCCAAAACCGCCGCATCGAGCTCAAACTCACCGAAAGGTGAGGAGTCGAGCCTATAGTTTTGATTTTCTGAAAAGAAATAGGCCCTGACGACTAGAAATCGTCAGGGCCTTCGTGCTTAAATAACATCTCTGAAATAAGGACGCCTCCACCACTCACGGCAATCGGGTTCGTCCTCCAGTGGAATAGCACGTACGGGTCGAAGTTTCAATAAATTATCATGCATGACAATTTTATTGTGCTATACTCAACGTTGATAATTTTATCTTTCGGTCGACTTTCTTTGGAAGAATTTTGAGGAGGAGGCATATGGACAGATTGCAGGCCATCTTTGAGCTGCGCGACATGCTGCGCCAGATGGAACGGGACATTGGTCTCGAAGATCTCAGCCCGGCGGAGAAGGACGTGTTCCAGGCCGCCCACAGGCTGACCGAAACCCCCGGCCAGATGGTGCAGTCGGATCAGATCCGCAGGGACCCGCTGGTGGCGGACCTGGCGCAGGCGACTTTCCACCGGGCGCTCCGGTCGCTTCTGGACCTCGGGTTCCTGGAACGTCCCACCGGCGCGCGGGCCAAGCATTATGTGGTGCGCCAGGACCTTCTGCACGAGTGATTCCGCCCATTGGCCGGCGGTCCGGACCGGATCCGCATGGCCACAGCGCCCAGCCTGTGCCGTAGGGTCACGACCCTTGCGGCGCATTCTCGGCATTACAGGAATTGTTTTTTGAATATGAGGACGTTACACCATCAGCATGCGTATGGCTGATGATCCTTATTCTGTTGCCTGGGGCATGGCGATCATCGTCATGGTCTACGTCTTCTGCCACGGGGTCACCAGCTATATGGTCCTGCCGGTGCAGAGCTATTTCCTCGGCGATATCACCATCTTTGCCAGCCTGATCTACCTGCCGCATGGGGTGCGGGTGCTCAGCACCTGGCTCCTGGGGTGGCGGGCGGTGGTGGCGCTTGCGCTGGGGGCCTTCGCCTCTGAATTTCTCTTTACCGATGCCGACGCTCTGGCCTTGACCGGCTATGCGCTCTGGCTCTCGGTGCCGGTCGGGGCGCTTTCGGCCCTGGCGGCCTTCGAGATTCTGCGCCTCCTCGGGGCCTCCGCCTATGCCGGTGGCGCCCGGCGGATGAACTGGCGCCAGCTCCTGATGGTCGGCATGCTCGCTTCGGTGCTCAATTCCATCGGCCAGACCATCGTCTTTGCCGGGGTGATTTCGCCCGGCGATCAGCTCACCGTGGTGGTGACCTACGCCCTGGGGGACCTGATCGGCCAGGCCGTTGCCATGCTGGTGCTGATGATGGTGTTCCGATTGCTGCGGTTTACCGCCAGCCGGGTCTGAGGGCGGTTCTGCTCAGGTCAACGTCTCAGGGCAGGGTCATCCGCTTCCGGGCCTGATCCAACATCTGTCCCGCCCGCCAGAGCGTGACGGTGCCGATGTAATCTCCCGGGTCCAGCTCTGCCGACAGACGTCTGCCTGCGGCACGGAAATACTGCGCCTGCGCCTTCTCCAGGCTCTGCCGGGTCTCCAGCAAGACCGCCCCTTCCGGCGTGGTCAGGCTGAACCGCAGTTCATCGCCCGCTTGCCCGCCCCAGCCATAGGCCCAGAGCACCAGCGCCGCCGAACCTCGGGGCAGGGGACTTTCATCGGCGGTGCCCGCCTTGATGGCGGCGTAGTCGGGGATGGTGCTGGCAAAGCCAAGCGCGATGAGCCCGGTGGCCGCATAGGCAGGCGGGTGGCGCCAGAGCGTTGCGGCTGGCACGGAGAGCTCCGCACCCGCTTCGCCCGAGGGGGCGCAGGACCCCGGTGCGGTGACATCGGCTGCGGGCGCAAAGGGGTCGACCACCTTGCCCGCATGGCGCAGCGACAGATGCAGATGCGGAAACTGGCTGCGCCCGGAGAGGCCGATGGCGCCCAGCGGTGTTCCGGCGGCGACCTCCTGCCCCTTGGTGACCCGTAGACTGCCCTGCTTCAGGTGGCAATATTGCGTTTCCCAGCCCTCCGCATGGCGCAGGAGCACGCCGTTGCCGCAGTCGCGCCCGTCGATCTCTGCCGCACGATCGGCGTCAAGGATCCGGTCCTCCATACCGTCGCGCAGGCCGACCACGACGCCGGGGGCGGCGGCCCGCACCGTCACCCCGCGCGCCATGGCGGCGAGCGAGGGCAGCGCGATATCGGTGCCCTTGTGACCGTCATAGCTGAGGCTGCCGCAGGTGAAATCCACCGCGCCGGGGCCGGGGTCATGGTCGGTGAACTGCTGGATATGGCAATCCTCGCCCAGCTGGCAGTCCACCGGCCAGTCCAGGAGGATCCCCTCCGCCGCCACCGGGGCGGTCAGGGTCAGCAGGGCGAGCAGCAGGTTTCTCGACACGAAAAAACCCCTCCGGACCTCAGGGGTCCGAAGGGGGTGTGGCATTTGCGGGCGCGGGCTGCGCAAACCGAAGGTCAGTCGGCGGTCAGCAGCGGCGGCTTGTTGCCGGAGGAGAGGCGCGGATGGCCGGGGCCCTCGATGCGCAGCTCCAGCTTGCCGTCCTTGATGCCAACCTGGACCAGCCCCCCTTTGGAGAGCTTGCCGAACAGCAGTTCCTCCGCCAGCGGTTTCTTGATGTGCTCCTGGATCACCCGGCCCAGCGGGCGGGCGCCCATTTTCTCGTCATAGCCCTGATCGGCGAGCCATTCGGTGGCCTTGCGGGTCAGTTCGATCGAGACGTTGCGGTCCATCAGCTGGGCTTCCAGCTGCAGGACGAATTTCTCGACCACCTGCATGATCACCTCTTTCGGCAGCGCCCCGAAGGAGATCACCGCGTCCAGACGGTTGCGGAACTCCGGGCTGAAGGTGCGTTCGATGGCGGCGGTATCCTCGCCCTCGCGCCGGTCGCGGCCAAAGCCGATGGCGGCCTTCGCCATATCCGAGGCCCCCGCGTTCGAGGTCATGATCAGGACCACGTTGCGGAAGTTCACCGTGCGGCCGTTGTGATCGGTCAGCTGGCCATTGTCCATCACCTGCAACAGGATGTTGAACACATCCGGATGGGCCTTTTCGATCTCATCGAGCAGCAGCACGCAATGCGGATGCTGGTCGACGCCATCGGTCAAGAGACCACCCTGGTCAAAGCCGACATAGCCCGGAGGCGCGCCGATCAGGCGGGAGACCGCGTGTTTCTCCATGTATTCCGACATGTCAAAGCGCAGCAGTTCCACCCCGAGCGTATCCGCCAATTGCTTGGCCACCTCGGTCTTGCCGACGCCGGTGGGGCCGGCAAAGAGGTAGTTGCCAATCGGTTTTTCCGGCTCGCGCAGGCCCGCGCGGGCCAGTTTGATCGCCGAAGACAGCGCGTCGATGGCGGCGTCCTGACCGAAAACCACCCGTTTCAGCGAGGCTTCCAGATCCTTCAGCACCTCGGCATCGTCCTTGGAGACGTTTTTCGGCGGGATCCGGGCGATCTTTGCCACCACGGCCTCGATCTCCTTGACGCCGATGGTCTTGCGCCGCTTGCTTTCGGCCACCAGATGCTGCGCCGCACCGGCCTCGTCGATCACGTCGATCGCCTTGTCCGGCAGCTTGCGGTCGTTGATGTAGCGCGCCGACAGCTCCACTGCGGATTTGATCGCATCCGAGGTGAACTTGATGTGGTGGTGCTCCTCGAAATAGGGCTTCAACCCCTTGAGGATGGCAATGGAATCCTCCACCGAAGGCTCGTTCACGTCGATCTTCTGGAAGCGACGGCTCAGCGCGCGGTCCTTCTCGAAGTGCTGACGGAACTCCTTGTAGGTGGTGGAGCCCATGGTGCGCAGCTTGCCACCCTGCAGCGCAGGTTTCAGCAGGTTGGAGGCATCCATGGCGCCGCCAGAGGTGGCGCCAGCGCCGATCACCGTGTGGATCTCGTCGATGAACAGCACCGCATCGGGATGTTCTTCCAGCTCGGTCACCACCGCCTTCAGCCGTTCCTCAAAGTCGCCGCGATAGCGGGTGCCCGCCAGAAGCGCGCCCATGTCGAGCGAGTAGATGGTGGTCTGCGACAGCACTTCCGGCACTTCGCCCTGCACGATCTTGCGGGCGAGGCCTTCGGCAATCGCGGTCTTGCCCACGCCCGGATCGCCCACCAAGAGCGGGTTGTTCTTGCGGCGGCGGCAGAGCACCTGGATGCAGCGTTCCACCTCGCTGGCGCGGCCGATCAGCGGGTCGATGTCGCCATGGCGGGATTTGGCATTGAGATCGACGCAGTATTTCGCCAGCGCCGATTCCTTCTGCTCGCCCTCCGGGGCGGCGGAGGAACTGCTGCTGCTGCCGGTCTCTTCCTCGCTGTCGGAGGCGCCGGTGACGGGGCGGTTCTCGCCATAGGCGGGATCCTTGGCCACCCCATGGGCGATGAAATTCACCGCGTCATAGCGGGTCATGTCCTGATCCTGCAGGAAGAAGGCGGCGTCGCTCTCGCGTTCGGCAAAGATCGCCACCAGCACATTGGCACCGGTGACCTCGGTCCGGCCCGAGGACTGCACATGGATGGCGGCGCGCTGGATCACCCGTTGGAAGGCGGCGGTGGGCACCGCTTCGGAGCCATCGATATCGGTGACGAGATTGGCCAGATCCTCGTCGACGAACTCGAGGAGTGTGGAGCGCAGTTCATCCAGGTTCACGCTGCAGGCGCGCATCACGCGCGCGGCGTCCGGCTCTTCGACAAGGGCCAGCAGCAGGTGCTCAAGGGTTGCGAATTCATGACGCCGTTCATTCGCCAGCGCCAGCGCCGCGTGAATGGCTTGTTCAAGTGTGCTCGAGAATGAAGGCACGGGCGTGCTCCTCTGTCTTGGGTCATGGGGACCTGCCGCCACCGGGCGGACGGGCCCTGTCCCATGACCATGTCCTCATACTATTAGAGTTTGGTTGATAAGCGGTAAGCTTCAAGGGCTTTCTTCGCGATTGTGGTCACAATTCCCATCATTGTGCTCACATATCTTGCGCGCGGTTCACGCAGGCGGCCCAAAGCCCCCTCAGAACCTGTCCTTTGCTGCCCGGATATGGGCAAAGACTGCCGCGTCTTCAACCCCGTCGAGTCCGAGCTGCGCCCTGAGATCGGCCGATCCCGCCCGCAGGAACGGGTTGGTGGCCTTCTCCAGCGCCAGCGAGGCGGGGACCGTCGGCTCGTTTTTTTCGCGCTTGGCGGCGATCTCGGCGGCGCGAGCCCGGAGCGCGGCATTGTCCGGGTCGATGGAGAGGGCAAAGGCGGCGTTGCCGCTGGTGTATTCGTGGCCGGAATAGACCAGCGTCTCCTCCGGCAGCTCCATCAGCCGGCTGAGACTGTCCCACATCATCGCGGGCGTGCCCTCGAACAGGCGGCCACAACCCAGCGCCATAAGGCTGTCGGCGGTGAAGAGCGCCGCGCCCTCGGGGTAGTGAAAGGCGATATGGCCCAGCGTATGGCCGGGCACCGCGATCACCTGCCAGCGCGCCAGGCCCTCGCCACCGGTCTCGCCGGGTGCCAGTTCGACATCGAGGGGCGCGCCCTGGGCGGCGATCTTGTCGGCCTCGGCCGCCGGGCCGTAGACGGTGCAGCCATAGCGGTCGCGCAGGGCGGCGATGGCGCCCACGTGGTCGTGGTGATGATGGGTGATCAGCAGCTCCTGCGGCTGCCAGCCGCGCGCCTCCAGCGCGGCGATGATCGGGCCCGCCTCGGGCGCATCCACCACCGCGACGCGCCCCGCCGTGCCGGGGGCCTTGACGAGATAGGCGTAATTGTCCGTAAGACACGCAACGGTCACGATTTCAAGCACATCGGCGGGGGAGGTCGGATCGGGCATGGCCATTCGCTTTCACATTGCTAGACTGCCCCCAAACTGACGGAACCACGCGAGGTCTGCAATGCATCTGGACGTGCAGGATCTGAGGAACTTCTATTACCGCAGCACGCTGGGTCGGGCTGCGCAGGCCTCGATCCGTGGGCAACTGGTGCAGATGTGGCCGCAGGCTGCCGGTGACACGGTGGCGGGCTTCGGTTTCGCCGCGCCCCTGCTGCGCCCCTATCTGGACGAGGCGCGCCGGGTGATGGCGCTGATGCCGGGGCCGCAGGGGGTGATGCAATGGCCCGCCGGACTGCCCAATGTCTCCATCCTGTGCGAGGAGACCTCCTGGCCGGTGGAGACCGGGCGCATCGACCGGCTGGTGGTGATGCACGGGCTCGAGACGTCCGAACGGCCCTCCGATCTGCTGGAGGAATGCTGGCGGGTGCTGGGGCCGGGGGGGCGGGCGATCTTCATCGTGCCCAACCGTGGCGGCCTCTGGGCCCGGTCGGATGCAACCCCTTTCGGCTATGGGCGGCCCTATACGCTGACCCAGGTGGAGAACCAGCTCCGGGGGCATCAATTCGCCATCGAACAACATGCCGCCGCGCTCTACCGGCTGCCCAGCCCGCGTCGCTACTGGCTCAAGGCCGGCCCGATGATGGAGCGGGTGGGGCGTCGCCTACCGGCGATGATGGCGGCGGGGGTCTTTCTGGTCGAAGTCTCCAAGCAGACCCATCCGCAGAAGGGCCATATGGTCAAGTCCCGTCGCCCCAACCCGATCCGCGTGCTGGAGGGCCTGTCGAACCCTAGCGCGGAACCGGCCTGAGCCACCGGGCCGCCACGCAGGTCCACACAGGACAGGAGCGGGCAGGGCGGAGGCAGAACCGGGAGGCAGGCAACCGCCGCAGAGCCTGCTTTCGCCAGCCGCCTCGCCGCCGCCCCTCGCCAATGTCTTCGCGACACTCCACGGGACAGATTCGACACAATTGACACATTTTGCCGCCCGAACGGGGGCCCAAGCCCGCACCCGGCGCGTTTTTCCATAGGTTGACTCGCCTGCGTCCTTGCCCAATCGGCAACTTTTTTGCGCCCTGGCCCGCATCAAAGAGTCACACTTTTGTTAACCCATTGAAATGGCGTGAAAACGCATTTTACGCAGGCGGACAGAGGGAGTTGCTAGGTGAGACAGGCTCTGCTACATCCACGCTGATTTCGATGCCCGGCCAAAAATCGGGTTGACCTCACGCCCCCGGATGCGACCTGCGCGGAAGCATAAAAACCGGGGCCAAAATAATATCGGAAGGGTGGACGTGTCCGAACCAGCTTCGATTTCCGCAGGCATTGCTGACCGCTATGCCACTGCGATCTTCGAGATCGCTTCCGAGGGCTCTGCTCTCGACACTCTTGAAAAGAGCATCAATGACCTGGCAGCCGCCCTGGCTGACAGCGAAGATCTGCGTACCCTCATCTCTTCTCCCCTCGTCTCCCGCGACGAGCAGGCTGCTGCGATCACCGCGGTGGCAGAGAAGATGGGGATTGACCAGGTGCTGCGCAATGCCCTCACCCTGATGGCGGCCAAACGCCGCCTGTTTGTGGTGCCGGCCCTGATCGAAGCCCTGCGTGCCCGTATTTCCGAAGCCCGCGGCGAAGTTACCGCCGAGGTGATTTCCGCCAAGGCCCTGACCAAGACCCAAAGCGAGAAGCTGGCGAAGACGCTGGCCGAGCGCGTCGGCAAGACGGTCACACTCAACGCCACCGTTGATGAAAGCATCATCGGCGGCCTCGTCGTTAAAGTGGGCTCGAAGATGATCGACTCGTCGATCCGCTCCAAGCTCAACTCCCTCCAGAATGCAATGAAAGAGGTCGGATAAATGGGTATCCAAGCAGCGGAAATTTCCGCGATCCTGAAAGACCAGATCAAGAATTTTGGTCAAGAAGCCGAAGTGGCCGAGATTGGTCGCGTGCTCTCCGTCGGTGACGGTATTGCCCGCGTCTATGGCCTCGACAACGTCCAGGCGGGCGAAATGGTCGAGTTCCCCGGCGGCATCATGGGCATGGCGCTGAACCTCGAATCCGACAACGTCGGCGTCGTGATCTTCGGTTCCGACCGCGACATCAAAGAAGGTGACACCGTCAAGCGCACCAACTCCATCGTGGACGTCCCGGCCGGTCCGGAACTCCTCGGTCGCGTTGTGGACGGCCTCGGCAACCCGCTCGACGGCAAAGGCCCGATCGCGGCTTCCGAGCGCAAAGTGGCTGACGTCAAAGCCCCGGGCATCATCCCCCGTAAATCCGTGCACGAGCCGATGGCAACCGGCCTGAAGTCCGTGGACGCGATGATCCCGATCGGCCGTGGCCAGCGCGAGCTGATCATCGGCGACCGTCAGACCGGCAAGACCGCCGTTGCTCTGGACGCGATCCTGAACCAGAAATCCTACAACGACGCCGCTGGCGCAGACGAGTCCAAGAAACTCTACTGCATCTACGTTGCCGTCGGTCAGAAGCGCTCCACCGTGGCGCAGCTGGTGAAGAAACTGGAAGAAAACGGCGCGATGGAGTACTCCATCGTTGTGGCCGCAACCGCGTCCGACCCGGCGCCGATGCAGTTCCTGGCGCCCTACGCCGCGACCGCAATGGCCGAGTACTTCCGTGACAACGGCAAACACGCCCTGATCATCTATGATGACCTCTCCAAACAGGCCGTGGCTTACCGTCAGATGTCCCTGCTGCTGCGCCGTCCGCCGGGCCGCGAAGCATACCCGGGCGACGTGTTCTACCTCCACTCCCGCCTGCTGGAGCGTTCCGCAAAGCTCAACGCCGATTTCGGCTCGGGCTCGCTGACCGCGCTGCCGATCATCGAAACCCAAGGTGGGGACGTGTCCGCGTTTATTCCGACCAACGTGATCTCCATCACCGACGGTCAGATCTTCCTCGAGACCGAACTCTTCTACCAGGGTATCCGTCCGGCCGTGAACACCGGTCTGTCCGTGTCCCGCGTGGGCTCCTCCGCGCAGACCGACGCAATGTCCTCCGTGGCGGGTCCGGTGAAACTGTCCCTCGCGCAGTACCGCGAAATGGCAGCCTTTGCTCAGTTTGGTTCCGACCTCGACGCCGCAACCCAGCAGCTGCTGGCCCGTGGCGCCCGTCTGACCGAGCTGATGAAGCAGCCGCAGTACTCGCCGCTGACCAACTCCGAAATCGTCTGCATCATCTTCGCGGGCACCAACGGCTACCTCGACAAGGTCGCTGTGAAGGACGTGGGCCGCTATGAAGCCGGTCTGCTGAACTTCCTGCGCACCAAGAAGGCCGACTTCTTGCAGTGGATCACCGACGAAGATCCCAAGTTCAAGAAGGGTGAACCGGTCGACAAGATGAAGGCTGTTCTGGACGAATTCGCAGCAGACTTCGCGTAAGGAGAGAGACAGGATATGCCTTCTCTCAAGGACCTCAAAAACCGGATCGCGAGTGTGAAAAACACTCGTAAGATCACCAAAGCCATGCAGATGGTCGCGGCGGCGAAACTTCGCCGCGCCCAGGAAGCGGCTGAGGATGCGCGTCCCTACGCAGAACGGTTCAACGCCGTTCTCGCAGGGCTCGCGGCCTCTGTCGGCCAAAGCGATACCGCGCCGAAGCTGTTGACCGGCACCGGCTCTGACCAGGTTCACCTTCTGGTGGTCCTGACCGCAGAGCGTGGCCTGTGCGGTGGCTTCAACGCCAACATCGCCAAGCTGGCCCGTACCAAGATCGCCGAGCTGCAAGCGGCCGGTAAAACCGTGAAGATCCTCACCGTGGGCAAAAAGGGCCGGGACGTGCTGAAGCGCGAACATGCCGCTCTGTTTGTCGGCCATGTGGACCTCAGCGAAGTGAAGCGTATCGGCTATTCCGACGCGCAGACCATCGCCAAGGACGTGCTGGCGCGTTTCGACGCGGGTGAGTTCGACGTTGCCACGATCTTCTACTCGAAGTTCCAGAACGTCGTGACCCAGATCCCCACGGCACAGCAGATCATTCCGGCCCAATTCGACGCCTCCAGCGTCGAAGCGGTCTCCGGTGTGGTGGATTACGAGCCCAGCGAAGAGGCGATCCTCGCCGACCTGCTGCCGCGCGGCGTGGCCACCCAGATCTTCTCGGGCCTGCTGGAAAATGGCGCATCCGAACAGGGTGCCCGGATGAGCGCAATGGACAACGCGACCCGCAACGCGGGCGAGATGATCGACAAGCTGACCATCGAGTACAACCGCTCGCGTCAGGCCGTCATCACCAACGAGCTTATTGAAATCATTTCGGGCGCTGAGGCGCTCTAAAAGACAACCGGAGACGAAACATGGCACAA
>CAKZRP010000018.1 GCA_937146765.1 uncultured Paracoccaceae bacterium
GCGGAACCGGAAGCGGACCTCAACATCGGCGACATGATCGCGGCGATGGAGGTGTCCGAGGCGGAGGCCGAGGGGGGCGTGGAGGATATCCTCGCCGGTCTTGAGGCGGTTGCCGAGGCCGAGCCGGAAGCGGAAGCCGATCTCGACGACATGATCGCAGCGATGGAGGTGCCCGAGGCGGAGGCCGAGGGTGGCGTGGAGGATATCCTCGCCGGTCTTGAGGCGGTTGCCGAGGCCGAGCCGGAAGCGGAAGCCGATCTCGGCGACATGATCGCGGCGATGGAGGTGTCCGAGGCGGAGGCCGAGGGTGGTGTGGAGGATATCCTCGCCGGTCTTGAGGCCGACGTGGAAGCCCCGACAGCCCCAGACGCGCCTGACATTGAGGCGGATGGTTTGGATCTCGATGATCTTCTGGCGGATCTCGATGGACTGGATCTGCCGGGCGATGATCCTGCTTCGCCCCCGCTGGAGGTGGATGCCGTAGCCGCGGAGGCACCGGGCAGGGAGTTCGAACTCCACGAGGCGGCGCAGGATCAAGATCCTGACGGCGCGGACGCAGATCCTGACCTTGACGGCCTGCTGGCTGGCCTCGACCTCGGCGATGCGGCGGACACGAGCGAGGCGGAAACGGGTCTGTCCGAGGCGGAAGCCCCCGATCTGGACGCGCTCCTAGCCGATTTGGACCTTTCCGCGGCAGAAGACGAGGGGGATGCGACGGACGAAGATCTTGATGCGCTGTTCAGTGCCTTGGACGAAGAAGCCTCCGATGAGGAGGACGGGGAGTTTGGTGACCTCGATGCCCTGCTCGACGATGCGGCGGCGCCCGAAACCGATGACGATGACCTCGACGCCCTTTTGAATGCGCTGGAAGAGGAGAGCGGGGACATGGCCGCAGCCGAGCCCGAAACCCCGCAGAAGGAGCCGGAACTGGCTTATGGGACGATGACGGCCATTCGCCCGGAACCGCAGAAGCTGAACCGCAAACGCTTTCGCATCGCTGTTTTTGGTGATTTCACCGGCCGTGCCGCGCGGGGGCTGATCGAGGTGGGTAGAGATCTGGCCGCACGCAAGCCGATTGTCCTTGATCCCGATACCTTCGAAGAGGTGATCGAAGGGTTTGCCACGGAACTGGTCTTGCCCATCGGCAAGGATGGCGCCGGTATCTCGGTGAATTTGGGTGAATTCGATGATCTGCACCCGGATGAACTCTTTGACAAGGTCGCGCTTTTTTCCGAACTGACCGGTCTGCGCAAACAATTGCAGAGCGGGGTGACCCAGGGTCACACGATGAAGACGCTGGCGGCCTGGGCCGAGGCGCATGGCACCCCGGCCCGAGCCCCAAGGGCGCGGTCGGGCGGTAATGCGGTGCCGGCGGATCTGAGGTTGAGCGATTTTCAGCGATTGATCGGCGATACCTCGGGCCGCCTGCGCGGTGCCTCCCCCATCGAGGATCTGCTGGCGCGGGTGGTCGGTCCGCATATTCACGCGCTGCCGGATGCCAATCTCACCGCCATGCAGGAAGCGGTGGATGAGGCGCTGTCGGACGCGATGCGTCTTGTCCTGCACCACCCGGAATTCCAGTCCGTTGAGGCGCAATGGCGGTCTCTCGACCTGATCCAGCGCTCGATCGAGGTGGACGATACACTGGACATTGTGCTTTATGATGTGTCGGCCGAGGAACTGGCCGCGGATCTCGCGGCGCAGGAGGACCTTTCAGAGAGCGGGTTCGTCAAGCTGCTGACCGAGGAGCCGATGGACCCGGACAATGGCCGAGGGGCCTATTCGGCCCTGATCGGGCTTTACACTTTCGAGGAAACCCCGCCCCATGCGGAGCTTCTGGGACGGTTCGCCCGCGTGGCCGCACATGTGGATGCACCATTCCTCGCATCCATCACCCCGGGCTTCTGGGACACGGCCAAGGAAGATCGCCCAAAGATCGTGGCCGAGGCCTGGGACACCCTGCGCGGCATGGCGGAGGCCGGCCATCTGGGCCTGCTGACGCCGCGCTTCCTGTTGCGCCGCCCCTATGGGGCGCGCTCCGAGCCGATTGATCCATTTGATTTCGAGGAGTTCACCGCCAGCGCGGGGCTTCGGAGCATGCTCTGGGGCAATCCGGTGGTGCTCGCGGCCATCCTGATGGCGAAATCCTTCAAGAAGAATGGCGCTTCGTTGCAATTGGGCTCGATCATGTCCCTTGGGGACATGCCGTTCCACTATGTGAAGGACCGTTTTGGCGATCAGGTGGCGCTGCCCTGTACGGAGCGCAATGTCGATCTCGACAAGATCGCCGCGGCCAAGGATCGCGGCTTCATGCCCATCGCTTCGGTGCGGGGGCGGGACGAGATCCGCCTGACGTCCTTCAACTCCCTACGGGGCGACGTCCTGCTCGGGCCCTGGACCGGGCAACCGGCACCGGCCCCCTCGCCAGCGGATCCTCGCCCGACCAAGGCTGCGGCACCAGCGAAGGTGGCAGAGGAGGTCGGCGACGACCTCGGTCTGGACGATCTGGGGCTTGATCTCGATCTTGATGACAGTGATGACGGCGGGCTCGATGATCTGGACGCCCTGCTGGCCGGTTTTGGTGATGACGACGATTCTGATTTTGACGGCGATATGGATGCCGACCTTGAGGCACTTTTGAATGACCTGTGAATTTGCGACCCGAAACTCTTTGCCCTGGGCTGACGCGCGCCTCGCCGGTGTCCAGGACCGAAAGGAGAAGCCATGACCGAAAGCAAAGCCCATGAAAAGGACGTCGTCTGGATGTCCGGGTCCTATTCGGTAGACGGGCTTATGATGCGCCGCGCCATCGTGCGCGAAGGATTGAGCAAGCTTACCGAGACGACCATCGAATTTCAGTCCCGAAACTCCGCCGTGTCGCTGGACGACCTGGTGGGACAGACCATGAACCTGCATGTATTGACCGAGGGCGGCAAGGAGCAGAAATTCTCCGGCCTCTGCATCTCGGTCGAGAACTTCGGGTTCCGCGATGGCTACACGCAATTCGTGGCCGAGGTGCGCCCGTGGTTCTGGCTGATGACCCGGACCGAGGATTGCCGGGTGTTCCAGAACCTGACCGCGCCGGAGATCATCAAGCAGGTGCTCTCCGAACACGGGTTCTCCGACTACAAGGACAGTATGACCGGCTCCTACGAGAAGCGGGAATATTGCCTGCAGTATCGCGAGAGCGATTACGCCTTCATGTGCCGCCTGATGGAAGAAGAGGGGATCTACTTCTTCTTTGACAGCAATACCAGCCAGTCCTCAGCCGAAAAGCTGGTGCTGGCGGATGGCCTCAGCGCGCATAAGCCGATCAGCGAAAGCGCCACGGCGGAGTTCCACATCCGCGACGACAGCGACCGGCGGCGCGGCGAGCATGTGGCCGAGATCAGCAAGATCGAGCGGGTGACGCGCGGCAAGGTCACGCTGAACGATTATGACTTCACCACGCCCAAGGCCGACCTCAAGGTCTCCAACGCCCAGGCCAAGGGCAAGCATTCGCACAAGAATTTCGAGGTCTATGACTACCAGGGCCGCTATCGCAAGGTGACCGCCCTCGGCACCGGTTTCGCCCGCAACCGGATGGACGCCGAGGCCCTGACCTATCAGCAGTGGCGGGGGGCCTCGTCCCTTCGCACGATGGGGGCAGGCTATACGTTCAAGCTGACCAAGCATGACGACAGTGACTGCAACAAGGATTTCCTTGTGGTTGAGGCCACGCATTACCTGAAACTCGACAGCGAGTTTGGTGAGCGTGGTCGCAAGGGCCGCAAGGAAGACAGCGACGACCAGATGCGGCGCGACCTGAAGGCGCAGAACCTCGAATTTCCAGAGGAAATGGAAAACGACAGCTACGCGAATACTTTCAAGGTGATCGACAAGAGCGTGCAGTTCCGCGCGCCGCGTCTGACGCCCTGGCCCGAGGTTCCGGGCGTTCAGACGGCCACCGTGGTCGGCAACTCCGGCGAGGAGATTCTGACCGACGAGCACGGGCGGGTGAAGGTCCAGTTCCACTGGGACCGCGAAGGCAAGGATGACGAGAATTCCTCGTGCTTCGTCCGGGTGATGACGCCCTGGTCCGGCAAGGAATGGGGCATGGTTGCGGTGCCCCGGATCGGTCAGGAAGTGGTGGTACAGTTCGAGGATGGCAATCCCGATCGTCCCATCGTCACCGGGATGCTCTATAATTCGGAGACCAAACCGCCCTATAAGTACCCTGACGATCAGACCCAGCTTGGCATCAAGACCAATTCCTCCAAAGGGGG
Organism: uncultured Paracoccaceae bacterium; assembly: GCA_937146765.1. Taxonomy (GTDB): domain Bacteria; phylum Pseudomonadota; class Alphaproteobacteria; order Rhodobacterales; family Rhodobacteraceae; genus Epibacterium. Next base: position 4,266 of record CAKZRP010000018.1, read on the forward strand.
CGGCGGTTACAACGAGCTGATGTTCGACGACAAGAAGGACTCGGAGCTGATGCGCATTCAGGCGCAGAAGTACCATCAGACGCTGGTCAAGGACCGCTTGTCGATGACCGTGGGTCTGGATGCGATCGTGAAGGAAGTCGCGTCGGTGGACGAGAAATCCTATGATCTCACCATCGAACAGCATATGAACGAGACGGTGAAATCCGGCGACCGGACAGAGATCGTCGAAACCGGAAACAAGGTCGAGACCATCAAGACCGGCGACTATACCGAGACGATCGAGACCGGCAACAAGACGATGACGATCGAGACCGGCAACCTGACCGAGAACATCGACACTGGCAATGTGGAGGTGACGATCTCGACCGGCAACCTGACGGAGACGATCAGCAAGGGCAACCATTCCGAGACGGTGAGCCTCGGCAATATCACCACCGAGGCCTCGGCTGGCAAGATCGCCCTTTCCGCGGGGATGGAAATCACCCTCACCGTGGGTGGGTCGTCGATTAAAATCGACAACTCGGGTGTTACGATTAAGGGACCGATGATCAAGATCGAGGCGGATGGGATGCTGGAGGCGAAATCGCCGCTGACGACCGTCAAGGGCGATGGAATGCTGACCCTCAAGGGCGGCGTCACCATGATCAACTAGGCGCAAAGACATGGCTGATATGTTTGAAAATCTGGTGAAATTGCCAAAGGAACCGGTCGCGAAGATCCTCTCGCGACAGCAGGTTCTGCTGAAGACTCCGCTGGAATGCGAGGTCAGCGCAACCGCGCCGGTTGTGCTTGAGGAACTGTATCGCAAGAAGGCGATGATCGATATCCTGCGGTTGATGGGAATTCTGCTGCCGCCGCGGGAGCGGGTCTGGTGGGCCTGTCTGGCGGCGCGCGACTACATCGGTCCGCGCAGCCCGAAGGATCCGCCGTCCCTGGCCATGTCGGAGGCCTGGGTATTGGAGCCGACCGAAGAGAACCGGCAGGCGGCCCGGATCACCATCGACCATGCCTATGTGGATGATGACACGGTGAACTGTGCCTGGGCCGTCACCTATCACGATGGCACCCTGGGGCCTGGCGACCTGCGACAGTATCCGGCCCCGGCCGGGGCTGCGGAGGCCGCTGCCTTTGCCATGAATATGGTGGCCTTGGGTCAATTATCTGATAAGTTTGAAGAACATGGCTATGTACTGATCGAACGTGCGCTGGATATTGCTCGGGGGGGCAATGGTCGTGTGGGCACGGCGGAAGCCACCGAGGCGCCCGCCATCGCCTCGGAAACCACCTGAGGTCTGGACAGGAGAGACGACGATATGAACAGACCCGCTTCGGAGGGTGCAACATGTGTTGGCAAGACAGGGCCTTCCCCATTCACAGGGGAGGCGCTGTCATGGGCGTGAGGTTGCGGTTTCAATCGTCGGGGACGATCCCCTCGGACGCTGCTCCGCTGGAGCTGCGCGGGCCGAGCTTGACCATCGGGCGGGGCGCGACCAATGACGTTGTGCTCCCGGACCCGGACCAGCTCCTGTCACGCAATCACTGCGTGATCGAGGATCATGGCAGCCATATCGCCGTGGTGGACCTGTCCTCGAACGGGACTTTTCTGAACTATGGCAAGATGCCGCTGGGTCCGACTCCAACGCCGTTGAACAACGGGGACGTGCTGACGGTTGGCTCTTACGAGTTGGTCGTGGAAATCCAGCGGGATGCTGCCTTTGCCGATCCGCTGGCCCTTGACCCCTTGGCAGCAGATCCGCTGTCGCCGGGCCGGGCGGAAAACGCGCCTGACCCGCTGGCCCTGCTGGACGATGCCGGGCCGGGGGGCGATTTCCTGGATGATCTACTTGGGGACAGTGCCCCCAAGGGTCCATCGCAACTGAACCCGGTGGATCCGATCGACGATCTGTTGCCGCCGCTCGGCGCGGAGGAGGATCCCTTCTTCCAGCGTCCTGACGACGGGCGTCAGGGGCAGGGGGCCAGCCTGCCCGCGCATAATCCGGCGGTTCAGGACGGGTTCTCCGCGCCGCATGTCCCACAAGCCAGCGTGATCCCGGATGATTGGGACGACGAGTTCTTCTCCGGCATCGGCGGTGGTTCTGACCCGGCTCCGGTTGCCCATCTGGCCCCTCAACCCGTGGCCGCCCAACCCGTGGCCCCGCAGCCGGTCGCACCCTCGTCCCCTTTCGAAACCGCTGCCCCGCCTCCGCCGCCTGTGCCGGAGCCTGCACCGGTTCCGGTGCAACAGGGGGCGGGGTCTCTGGCCTATGATCCCTTTGCGGAATCCATCGACGGGGTTGAAGATCGAACCCATCCCGAGGTGGCGGTTCCGCACCCCGCGCAGCCTGCGCCTGAGGCCCCCCTGACGCCCGCCCCTTCGATGGCGGCACCGGCTCCGGCACCAGAGGCTTCGGCGCCGACATCTGCCGCCCATCCACAAGGGGATTCGGCGTCGCAGGCCTTTGTCGATGCGCTTGGTCTTGACGATCTGGGCCTCTCGCCAGAGGATCACCACCCGGTGATGGAGCGCATGGGACGGGTGATGCGGACCTTCATCATCGGCCTGCGCGAGATCCTGATGACCCGGACCTCGATCAAATCGGAGTTCCGCATCGAGCAGACGATGATTGCAGCCGGAGGGAACAACCCTCTCAAGTTCTCGATTTCGCCCGAGCAGGCGATCGAAGCCATGATCAAGCCCCGCGCCCGCGGTTACCTGAATGCGGAAGCCGCCGCCGAGGAGGCCCTGCGGGACATCAAGGCGCATGAAATCGCCATGGTCACCGGCATGGAAGCGGCGCTGAAAGGGGTTCTGGCCCGGCTCGATCCCAAACTGCTGGAAACCCAGATCGAGAAGAAGGGCGGCCTGGGCGGTCTGCTGCGCAACAAGAAGGCCCAATATTGGGACGTCTACGAAGAACACTACGCCGAGATCTCCGATCAGGCGGAAAACGAATTTCATGATCTCTTCAGCCGCGAATTCGCCCGCGCCTACAAGGCGCAGATGGATCGGCTGAAAGCAGACGCCGGCAATTGACGGCCGGTCGACAGGAGAGGAGAGCCAGGTGTCCTGGGACAGCAAGGTGCTTTGGACCGAGGGGCTGTTTTTGCAGCCCCATCATTTTCAGCAGTCCGACCGCTACATGGAGGCGCAGGTCGCCGGCCTCGCGCGTCGGCTGGTGCCCTATGCCTGGGGGTTTACCGGGGTCGAGATCGACTTCGAAGCGCTGAAGATCGGCCAGTTCGCTCTCAAGTCCTGTGAAGGCCTGACACATGACGGGGCGGTGTTCAGGGTGCCGATGGCGGATGATCACCCGCCGGCACTGGAGGTGCCCTCGACGATCAAGGACTGCGTGGTCTACCTGACCGTGCCACAACGGCGTCAGGGCAGCACCGAGGTCGATCTCACCGGGGCGGAACGATCCGCCAGTCGTTTGCGTCCGGGGCGGCAGGAAGTGACCGATGTGACTTCGGTCGACCGCAAGCCGGTGCAGCTCGACGTGGGCAAGCTGCGGCTGCAATTCGCCCTCGCTGTCGACGATCTGGCCGATCTGCTGGCGATTCCCGTGGCCCGCATCATCGAGGTGCGCGCGGATAAGGAGATCGTTCTGGATCAATCTTTTGTCCCATCTGTTCTGGATATCCGCGGTGCCGCGCCCCTGCGCGATTTCCTGCGGGAGCTGGAAGGGCTGCTGGCGCATCGGATGGAGGCCCTGTCCGGGCGTCTCTCGGAAGCGGGCGGCGCGCGCGGGGTGGCCGATGTCTCGGATTTCATGCTGCTGACCACGGTCAACAAGACACTGCCAGTGGTCCGGCACCTGCGCCAGATCGAGAACCTGCACCCGGAGCGGCTTTTTGCGATGTTTTCGGGGCTGGCAGGGGAGCTTTCTGCCTTCATGAGCACTGACAAGGTGGTGCCGGAGTTTCCGCCCTACACTCATGACAATCTGAGCGCCTGCTTTGCACCGGTCATTCGGGTGCTGCGACAATACCTCAGCTCGGTGCTGGAGCAGACCGCGATCCCGATCAAGCTGGAAGCGCGTAAATATGGGATCTCCGTCGGGGTCATCGCCGACCGCAAGCTGATCGGCAACGCCGGTTTCGTGCTGGCGGTGAAGGCGGATGTGCCGGCCGAGGATGTGCGGCGTCATTTCTCCGGTCAGGCCAAGATCGGCCCGGTCGAGGAAATCCGCCAGCTGGTCAACTCGGCCTTGCCGGGGATCACCCTGCGTCCCCTGCCGGTGGCGCCGCGCCAGATCCCCTATCATTCCGGCGTCGTCTACTTCGAGATGGATGCCGACAGCCCCTATTGGGGCAAGATGACCACCTCCGGTGGGATCGCCGTGCATGTGTCCGGCCAATACCCGGGGCTCAATATGGAGCTCTGGGCGATCCGCAATGCCTGAGCGCGGCTGAAGGAGTACTTCGATGGGTGATTTCGACGATCCCTTTGCAGAGCCGGGTGATTCCGACAAGACGGTGATCCGCCCCAATCCCGGGGGACGGCGTCCGGCCCAGCAGCCCATGCAAACGCCGGGCGCGGCTGCGCCTCCGACAGGGGGCCAGGCTTTTGGTGTTCCCGCAGGCTCTGCCCCGGCTGCTGCAAGCGCGGGCAAGGCACCGACGGTGGCGCTGACCGGGATGAACCAGCTCACAGCCTGTGCCACAGCGCTTTTTGCCCTGATCAGCCGGATCCGCAATCGTGCCCAGCACATGGACCCGGACAAGCTGCGGCAGAGCGTCGTGGGAGAGGTGCGCGCTTTCGAGAACCGCGCATTGCAGGCCGGCATTCCGGCACAGACAGTGAAAGTGGCGCGATACGCGCTCTGCGCGACGCTGGACGATGTGGTCCTGAACACGCCCTGGGGCGGGCAATCCGCCTGGGGGTTGCAGTCCATGGTTGGGACCTTCCATCGCGAGACGGTGGGGGGCGACCGGTTCTATGATCTGCTGGCGCGACTGGAGAAGGAACCGGCGGCCAATATCGACATGCTGGAATTCCTCTACATGTGCATGTCTCTTGGCTTTGAGGGTCGGCTCAGGATCGAACAGGGCGGGCCAGAAAAGCACCTGCAAATCCGGGCGGCTCTGGCGCGGATCATTCGCGGGCAGCGTGGCCAGGTCGAGTGGGAGCTGGCACCCCATTGGAAAGGCGTGGTGCGCCCCTTCATCATGCGGTCGGCCTGGCGTCTGGTCTGGGTCTGTGTTGCGGTCGCCGGAGTGCTGCTTGCGGCGCAGTTTGTGGGTCTGAGCTGGGCCCTGTCCAGTGATACCGAGCGGGTGATCGGCAAGATGCAGACGGTCGAAGCGGGTCCGGTGGCGGAACTGGAACGACGGGCGCCGCCGCCACCGCCGCCGCCGCCGGTGCCAACCATCGAACAGCAGATCGCCAAAGTGTCCGGATTCCTGGAAAAGGAGATCAGGGACGGTCTGGTTGAGGTCTTCCCAAAAGGCAACACGCTGACCATCCGTCTGGCGGGATCGGGCATGTTCGGCTCGGGCTCTGACCAGCTCAAATCGGAATTCGACGATCCGATCGATCGGCTGACCCAGGCGCTGGATGACGAGACCGGCAAGATCATCGTCGTGGGCCATTCCGACAATGTGCCGATCCGCTCTTCCCGCTTTCCGTCCAACATGGCCCTCTCCCTGGCGCGGGCGAAATCGGTGATGGCGCGCATGGCAGGCTCGATGAGTGATCCTGCTCGCCTCTCCGCCGAGGGGCGCGCCGATCAGGAGCCGATCGCGGACAATGCCACCCGTGACGGCCGCGCCAAGAACCGAAGAATTGAAGTCCTGCTGGTGCAGGAGGGACAATAATGATCCGACGCTATATCCTCCCGCTGTTTCGCTCGATCTATACCGCGCTGATCCTTCTGGCCGTCGCAGTCTCGGCCTGTATCTGGTATTTTGCTCCCTTCATCGGCACGGATGACTGGCGGCCTTTCGACACCATCACCTCGCGGCTGATCGCGATTGGCATTCTCTGGGTGCTGACGCTGCTGACGCTGCTGCTGATCGCGCTGATCCGGGCGCGTCGCGAGCGCAGCATGACGGAGGAAATGGCGGAGGCCGTCGACACCTCTGGCGATGATGTGATCGGCGAGGAGCTGGTGGAGCTGAAAGACAAGTTCAAGACCGCGCTGACGGAGTTGCGCAAGTCCAAGAACGGCCGCAAGCATCTGAACCAGCTGCCTTGGTACATCATGATCGGGCCGCCGGGTGCGGGCAAGACCACGGCGATCGTAAACTCCGGGCTGCAGTTTCCCCTTGCGGACAAACTGGGAAAGGCGGCCATTGGCGGTGTCGGAGGGACGCGCAACTGTGACTGGTGGTTCACCAATCAGGCAGTGCTCATCGATACGGCCGGCCGCTATACGACCCAGGAAAGCGATGCCGACACCGATAACGCGGCCTGGATCGGCTTTCTCAACCTGCTCAAGAAGTACCGCAAGCGGCAACCGATCAACGGCGCCATCATTGCCATTTCACTCTCTGACCTTTCTCTGCAGGACGAGCTGACGCAAAAGGCCCATGCTACCGCGATCCGCAATCGTCTGGCCGAACTGCGTGAGCGGCTCGGCGTGCGGTTTCCGGTCTATGTAGTCTTTACCAAGGCCGACCTGATCGCAGGGTTCCAGGAGTATTTCGATACGCTGGGCAAGGAAGAGCGCGAACAGGTCTGGGGCTTTACCCTGCCATTGGCGAAGACCAAGTCCGATGCCGAGCCGATCACCCGCTTCGACGAGGAGTTTGCCGCGCTGCTTGGCCAGCTCAACGCGCAGCTGCTGGAAAAGATGCAGGCGGAAACCGATCCACAGCGCCGGGCGCTGGTGGCGGGTTTCCCGTCGCAAGTGGCATCGGTGCGCGGTGTGGCGCGGGACTTCCTCAAGGAAGTTTTCCAGGACAATGCCTATCAGCAACGCCAGATGCTGCGCGGGGTCTATTTTGCCTCCGGCACGCAAGAGGGCACGCCCATCGACCGGCTGATGCTGGGCATGGCGCAGACCTTCGGCATCGGCCGTCAGGCCATCGGCTCGGGCAAGGGGTCCGGTCGGTCCTATTTCCTCACCCGCCTGTTTGAAGGGGTGATGTTCCCCGAGGCGGGTCTGGTCTCTTCGGATGACAAGGTCGAACGCCGGTATCGCTGGGCCCGGCGTATCGCTGTGACAGCCACCGTGCTGGTGACGCTGGCAATGGGGGGGGTTTGGGTCAATTCCTTCCTGAAAAACAAGGCGATGGTCGCAGAGGCCAATACCCAGGTCGAACAGTATCAGGCGGCAGCGGCGGCTTTGGCTCCGAGCCCGGTAGGCGACAGCGATCTTGTGCCCGTGGTGGCGGCGCTCAACCTGTTGCGGGATCTGCCTGGCAATCCCGTGCTCTCCACTCCGGATCCCGAGATCTCCGAGACCTACGGGCTTTATCAAGGCGAAGTGTTGGGGACCCAGGGGGCGCAGACCTATCGCTCCGCCCTCAATCGGCGCTTTCTGCCACGGCTTCTGGTTCGGCTGGAGGAGCAGATCGCGTCCAGCATGAACAATGTGGATACCCTCTATGAGACCTTGAAAATCTACCTGATGCTGGGCCTGCAGGGGCCCATGAACCCGGATCTGGTGACCGAATTCCTGAACAAGGATTGGGAAGAGGTCACCTATTCCGGGGTGGTGCGACAACAACTGCGGGCGGATCTCAATGATCATCTCACCGCGCTATTGTCACAACCGATGCAGGAGATTGCCCTGAATGGGGATCTCATCGCTCAGGCGCGGGGCGTTCTGGCGGAAATGCCGATGTCGCAACGTGTCTACTCCGGCATCATCAACGCGCAAAGCGCAACCGAGCTGCCGAAGTGGCGGCTGACGGATGTGGGCGGACCGGAAATCACCCGTGTGATGACCCGCAGTTCCGGCAAGCCGATGTCCGAGGGGATCGAGGGCATCTACACCTACAATGGCTTCAACAACGTCTTTCTCAACGAGGCCGTCAGCGTCTCCAAACGGGTGCAGAACGAAGCTTGGGTTCTCGGAGACAGCAGTGATGAAGCCCAGAGCGAGGCTGCTCTCCTGTCGTTGAGCCGTGACGTGCTGGACCTCTACTACAATGATTTTATTGGGCGGTATGATGATCTTCTGGGGGATCTGGACGTCATTCCGCTGCAATCCCTCACACAGGCGGTTGATGTGACGCGCGTGCTGTCCGGCGCCAGCTCTCCGCTCGAGAACGTGCTGAAGGCCGTGTCGCAAGAGACCAAGCTGACCGAAACACGGTCCCTGGTGGATACGACCTCCCTGAACGAAGGTCTCAATCAGGTGGCAAATGTGGAAGCGCGCTCGAACCTGTCGATTCAGGCGCAAATCCTTCTGGAGGCCCTGATGAAGACCGGTCCGGCCCAGAATGGTCAGCCGCAGTTGCCGCCGGGCGGGTTCGTGGAGAACCGGTTTGCCTGGTTGCATCAATTGGTAGAGGCGCAGGATGGCCAGCCGTCGCAGCTGGACGGGTTGATGGGACTTCTGCTCACCGTCTACCAGGAACTGAACAAGATGACGATCAGTGGTATCTCTTCCGGCGGAGCGAGCAGCCAGGCGCTGATCCAGTTCCAGCAAGCGGCCAGCCAGTTTGAAGGGCCGATGCAGCGTTGGGCCAAGCAGATCACCGTGGGGTCCTCCGGGATCACCTCCGAAGGCACGAGGGCCTCGATCAATGCGGCCTGGCAATCTGATGTGCTGCCTTTCTGCACCCAGGCCCTGGACAACCGGTATCCGTTCAACCGCTCCGCCCCGGCGGATGTGGCGATGGCGGATTTCGCGAAACTCTTCTCGCCGGGCGGACTTATTGATGGGTTCTTTGCCCAGAATCTGGCGCAATATGTGGATACCGGCACAAATCCCTGGAGCTTCAAGGCGGCAGGGGCCGGTGCGGACCTGGGTATCAGCCAGGCGGTTTTGACCCAGATGCAATTTGCCGCCGAGATCCGGGACGCGTTCTTTGCCTCCGGTGCAACGCCTCTGGTGCCTTTCCAGATCACACCGAAGGCGCTGGACCCGACCGCCAAGGAAATGATCCTCGAGATCGACGGCACCACGGTCGAGTTCAATCACAAGATGGGCCAGCCGACGCCGGTCGCGGTCACCTGGCCGGGATCGGTGGGTCTCGCGCGGATCACCCTCAACCCGCAGCGGCGCGACAGCGAGAACGTCTTGTCCAAGGACGGACCCTGGGCCTGGTTCCGCCTGCTCGATGCGGCGGAGGTGCGGCGCACCAATGCGGTGGATCGGCGTCGTGTGAACTTCACGGTCGGCGGACGTCTGGCGCTCTATGAGCTGCAGGCCGGATCGGCGGTCAATCCTTTCGCCTTGCCCGCCATGGCCAAATTCTCCTGCCCGAAGTCGATGTGATGGCGGTGGGGTTCGGAGCCTATGGCAAGATGCCGACTGTCGGAGATTTCTTCCGGCTGACTCCTCCGGCGGGTTTTGTGAAGGTCTGGGATGGCTGGGTTCAATCCGTCATGACTCTCGGGCAGGCGACTTACGGCCCCTATTTCGACAGTCACTACATGTCGGCACCGATCTGGCGTTTCACCCTGCCGGCCGGTGTGGCCGGGGCGCAAAAAGTCACAGGAGTCCTGATGCCCTCGGTGGATCGGGTGGGGCGCAGATTTCCGCTGACCCTGGTCACGGCGCTGCCGACTCCCGGTCCTGCGGCCTTTGACCATCTGAGCGATACGGCTATGTTCGAAAAGCTGGAGGATATTGCCCTCGATTGCCTCGAGGACAGTATGGATCAAGTCCGATTGACCGAGTTGCTGGCGCGGGTGCCGGTGCCTGACATGCGCGCTGTCGCGCCCTTGCGGGGACAAGACGACTGCATCGTCCTGACCGGGGTCGGGGAGGTTGCGCATCTGTCCCTTACTGTCGCGAGCGGGTTGCTTGAACGGGAAGGTCGGGATCTTGGCCTTTGGTCTGCGGTTCTGGATGGAAAACCGCGCATGCTGGCCTGCAAGGGTCTACCGAGCGGTGCGCAGGCCATGGGGCTATTTGACCTTGGTGCGAGTATTTGGAGAGAGGCCCGTCCGTTATGACAGAGATGCGCAATACCCGCTATATCGCCCAGACCCATACAGGATTGGTGCGCAAGGCAAATGAGGATTCCATCCTGGCATTGCCGGACCACGAGATCTGGTTGGTGTCCGACGGAATGGGGGGGCATGACGCAGGCGATTATGCCAGTCGGCTGATCGCGGACATGGTTGCGACCATTCCCCAGGGCCTGGACCCCGCCTCGAAGATGCACGCGCTGCGGGACGCGATCCATGGCGCGCACCGGGCTATCCAGGCGGAAGCCGCAAGTCGAGGCGGAGCGACAATTGGGGCGACCGTGGCCGCCCTGGTGGTCAGCAGCGGGCACTTCCTCTGCCTCTGGGCAGGCGACAGCCGGATCTACCGCTTGCGGGCTGGGCATATCGAACTTCTGACGACAGATCACTCCGCGGTGGCAGAATATGTTCTGGCTGGAAAGATGAGCTGGGATGAAGCCGACCAGCATCCTCAGTCCAATGCGATCACCCGGGCCGTTGGCATCGACGGTGGTCTCACCCTGGATAAGGTGCGTGGGGAAACCGCGCATGGAGACCGCTTTCTGATCTGCTCCGACGGGCTGACCAAATACGCAACCTTTTCCATGCTCGAGGAGGCCCTGTCCAATACACCACTGGAAACCCTGGGCGATCGGCTGATCCAGACCGCGCTGACCGGCGGCGGCGCGGACAATATTTCTGTTATCGTGGTGGACGTGCTCTGACAGGCCAACGGTCGGGAAGAACCAGACCGTTGGAAGTCTGAAGGCAGGTCAAACCTGCGAGCGTTAGGGCTGCGCAGTTGTCAGGATACTGCTGTCGAGCGAAAGAATACGGCCCGCATCGGAGAGGGCGCTGGCTTCAAGCGCATCGGCAAAGCTCGCAGCGCTTTCTGCAGTGGGACGCAGCCCGTCGAACAGGGGCTCTTGGGAATGCAGGATCAGGATCTTGCTCTTGCCGAGCGTGCTGTCATCCACCTTGAACGCGATGCCGCCCTCATTTGCCGATTGCGACAGGCTGAAGGCGACACGCAGCGGGAATGTCCCGGTTTGCCCGGCCCGCAAGCCCGCAATCGCATTGTCCTGTCGGCTCAGGTTCGGCAGAAGATGGAAGACATTTCCTGTCACATCCAGGATCGAAACGTTGAGAAAACCCTCGGTCATCTCCGCCGGCAGGACCACATCGATCACCGGATTCTCCCCCACAAAGAAGCGACCCGAGGGATTGGTGTCACCCGTTTCGCCATTGGCATAGGTGACCTCGACTCCACCCGGAGGGGCGGTGGGCAAATGTTGCTCGACAATGCAGAGCGCAGGGTTGAGCACATCGAGTTTCAGCGAGACGGGGCGGCCCTCGGCGATCTTCGTGAGGTCATCAAACAGCCTGATCTGCGTATCCGTTCCAGAGACCTGACCGGTGACTTCCAATGCCTCACCTGGCGCGTAGCCGGTACCGGCCGTGGATCCAAGTAGGCTCAATGGCCCGCAATCGGAATGCGCCTTTACGATGTCGCGCGGCAATTCGCGATCAAGCAGGGCCAGTTCAAAGGCAATATTTACAATCCCGACCAGAGCCCCCGGCATATCGCCGCCAAAGAACCCGTCGAGATCGGCCAGAAGATCTGCATCCGAGGTCTTTCCGGTCAGCGTGGCGGTGTTGTTTTCCACAACCAGTCGCCAGTCTTCGAGTTCGGCAAGGGGTTCCAGCGTAAACAGCACGTCCCGCAACCAGGTCTCTGCGATCTCTCCCGAGGCCAGGATCAGCTCCCCTTCGTCGATGCGTTTCATCAACTCGGCGTGGCCTTCCTCGCTTGGCACGTTCCCGGCCGCGCGCACCGGACCACCGGCGTTGCGTTCCACGATCAGGCGAAAGGGATCTGCAGGCGGGTAAGACGGCGCGAGGAGGCCGTCAAGCGCACCGCCAAACCAGGCTCCGGCGCCCCCGATGGAGACCAAGACCACCAGAGCGAGCACCATGAGACCGGTTTTGCCCGACCGCTTGCCCTGCGGCGCGGTGCGGGAAGAGGGATCAAGAGGGGGATTGATGGTCGATCTGGGCGTGATGATGGTTGCATCATCAATCGCGGCAGCGGGTGCCCCGATCAGGGCATCCAGCGGATCGGCGGTGCGGGGTGCGCCGACAGGCTGCGCCCCGGGGGCTTCCAGAAAGGCCAGGACCTCGCTTGCGGATTGAAACCGGTCCAGCGGATCCGGCGCGCACATGCGTTCAATCAGAGTGCGGAACGGTTCGGGAAGATCCTCGGTCGGAAGGGGCTTCTTCTTGTTTTCGACCACTTCCATCGGGTTTGCCCCCAAGGACGGGGACTTGCCACGGTAGTTCGCCAGCAAGAGCGCTCCGAGGGAGTAGATGTCCGAGCGGGCATCGGTTTGTCCGCTCATCTGCTCCGGTGCTGCGTAGGAATACTTGCCGGCAAATTCATTGCCCACAATGGTTTCCGCGCCAGGGTTGGTGTCCTTGGCGATGCCGAAGTCGATAATGACCGCCTGCGCAGGCACACCTCCGCGCAGAATGATATTGTCCGGGCTGAGGTCCCGATGCACGATGTTGCGCTTATGGGCGGCCTGTAGCCCCTCGCTGACCCGTCGACAAATCACCATCAGATCGCTGACGGGCATCGGCCCTTCCTTCAGCTTCTGATCCAGACCCGGTCCCTCGATGTAGTCCATCAGGAGATAGATGCGACCATCGGCGGTGCGGTGGTTCTCGGAATAGCGCACCACCGCATCGTGGCGGATTTCGCGGATGTTCTCCTCACGCGCCATCAGCACCGTGAAATCCTCGTTGCCGGAAAATTCCTGCTTGAGGATCTTGAGCGCAACCATGTTGCCGGAAATCTCAGAGCGCGCCCGGTAGACTTCGGACGTTCCACCCCGCCCCAGCAGGGCTTCGATGCGATAGGTATTGTTCAGCAAGTCACCGGGCTGGAACATGTCCCCGGGCCGGGAGTCGATCATCCGTGGCTCTCCGGCCTCAGGCTAGGCCTGCTCAGGGTCGTGCGTGCTGTCATATGTTCAGCCCAGAGCCTGGAACTCGACGCGACGGTTCTCGTCAGCCCGGGTATTGTCCGCGTTGAAGGGGGCGGTTTCTCCCATGCCGATGGCTTTCAATGCGCTGTCGGCGATGCCGCAGTCACTGACCAGATGCCGCCGCACTTCCTGGGCCCGCAGCAGCGACAGCCGCTCGTTATAGGCTGCCGACCCGGAACTGTCGGTATGACCGATGATCTGGAACACGGTTCCTTCCATGACTTTCATGGATTCACACATGTTGGCGAGCTTCGGTTTCTGGTCGTCGCGCAGGGTGGCGCTGTCGAAATCAAAGGAGATCTGGACGTTGATTTGCGAGGCCGAATCCAGAGGATTGTACTCTTCGGCAGCGGCTGCGATTGTGGCCCCCGTATCGCCGGTTGCGGCATCCGTGGTCGCCGTGCTTGCGGTCGCGGCATTGGGCACGATCACCAGACCGCGGGTCTTCTGTTTCTTGAAGGCTTCGGTGATTTCCTCGACCGACAGGCTCTGAGCGGCAACCGGACCGCTGAGGCAGAGCGCAGCGGTGAAAATCGACAGTGCCAAAGTGCGGAATTGGACCATTTACATGCCCTCCCATATCATTCCACTTTAGTTGAGCCGAGTTTATACTACACCCATCAAGGTGCCAATGGCCGCAGTCCCGGCGAACACGAATTCAAAGATAAAATTCACTTTTGTAGCTAATAGGTTGGAAGTGAGCCTGCGCTCTTCAAGGGGCGCGCAGTAATAAAGGAACGTCATGAAGCTCCTGCACGCCATTATCATCGCCTTTGGCCTCATCGCGGCGCCGCTGATCTGGTTTGGGCTGTCGTATCTGTTCAATGAACAGGGCTATGGCAGCGGGGCCGTGGATTCGGAGGCCCGGATCGACATCGAATTGCTGCGCCAGCAGCTCGAGGACACCCAGCTGCGCCTGGATGACCTGCAAAAGGAACTGGCCACCCGCGCGACCGCAAGTGCCCCCGCGACTCCGCTGGTCGATCAGCAGGACGAGGAAGACAGTCTGCTGCGCGAAACCGGCCCCAACGCCATCCTTGATTCCTATGCCCAGGTGGTGCTGATCGCGGATCGCAGGAACGTCAATGACGGGCTTCAGGTGGCTGGAGGAACCTACCTCGAAGAGCAGTTGGGACGCCCGCGTGACGATCTGAACGACGAATGCCAGCCGATGACCAACGAGCGTCTGAAGGACAAATTGGTGCTGGAGGATGTGGGTCCGATCCGGGTCCGGATGCTGGCCCCCGCGATCGAGAGCCTGAAGGTTGTCTTCAACAACATCCAGAAAGCCGACCCCGATTTGTATGACCGGATCAACACGGCCGGCTCGCTGTGTGTCCGGCGGATCCGAGGCACCACGAACTCCTTGTCGACCCATAGTTACGGGCTCGCGGTCGATCTGAACATCGATGGCCATCTGGACACATTGGGCGACGACAGAACCCAGCTCGGTCTGACCATCCTGGCCGATTTTTTCAAGGATGAGGGTTGGGTCTGGGGGGCCGGCTTCGGACGGGAGGACAGCATGCATTTTGAGATCAGCCGCCGCCAGCTCGACGTTTGGCTGGCGGAAGGCAAACTCTGAGGGCGAGGTCGCACCTTCCTGATCAACTGTCCTCGATCCCATAGGCACGGCGAATCCCGCGTTGGGTTCCCGGACCAAAATCGCCATCAATGGCACCGCTGTAGAACTTGTTGTCCCGCAGCCGTGCCTGCAGGGCCCGACGGGTTTCGGCCGTGAACATCGTCGGCCGTTCGCTCAACAGGTTGAGGACATCCTGACTACCGGAGCGCAGCGCCTCGTAGAGGTATTTGGCAGCATCCTCCGGTCCTTTGGTGGCGATATGACCGTCGTCGATCAGCGCGGCAAAGTTGAACTGCGCTTGCGGATGGCGCAGGTCCGCGGCCCGCTCGAAGAATTGCAACGCCTTGCCCGGATCCGCAGGCAGCCCCAGCCCGCCCTGATAGTGCAGAAAGCCAAGATCGTTGATCGCATCCGCAAAATTCTGATCCGCAGCCACACGATAGAGTTCAAGTGCCTTACTGTCGCTCTGCTCGACCCCGGTGCCCCTTTCGTAGAGTTTCGCCAACTCGAACTGAGCTTCCGGCGAACCCGCCTCGGCCGCGCGGGTCAGAAAATCCACTGCGGCCTTGGGGTCAAAACGGCCTTCGTTGGGATTGAGGCGCATATAGGCCAGCCCCAGCATCGACCGGGTATCGCCGAGGTCTGCAAGCGCGAGCAGTTGTTCTTCCTGATCGGGGCGCAGGCTGGCCCAGGCCCGAGAGGCATCGGACACATCCAGTTTCCCTTCGCCCTCCGCCGGTCCGGCCAGATAGAAGGGTATCCCGGTCAAGGACCCGTAGGTATGCGGTTCCTGCAGGTTCCCGGTGCGCTGCAGGACCCCGTCACGCACCTGCCGGAACATAAGGCTGATCTCCAGACCCGGTTGCGTCATCTTTTCCATCAGCGCGAGGGCAAAGGGGCTGTTGTTGCCGGACCCGTCCAGAGCCACCTGCCCATCCTTGGCTGCAAAGGCCACCAATGTGCCCCGATCCGGGTTTGCCGCCGCCAGGCCGCCGCCGCCCCGGGTGGCTTGCGTGGCCGCGCTGGTGTCCGCGGTTTCCGTTGCCGCAAGGTCGATCGAGTCGCCGAGCGGATTGTCGCGGCAACTGTCCAGAATGACGATCCGCATCTTGCGCGCCCGGTCCACCGCCGAGAGGAATTTCTTGAGTGAAGGGGACTGGCTTTGCACATCCCGATTGGAGGCGACATCCGCGTCGACCGGAATCATGAAGTTCTCGCCCTGCACTTCGATGCCATGGCCGGCGAAATAGATCAGCGCCAGATCGGCGACCTCGGACCGGAAGGCGAAGTCCTCGAGCAATGCGTCCATTTCCGCTCCGGACGCGTCCAGCGACAGCGTGACGTCAAAGCCGATGCCCTCCAATGTGCGCGAGATCGCCTCTGCGTCGTTGCGCGTATTGGTGAGCCCGGGAAGATGGCGGTACTCGGCCATCCCGAACACGAGAGCGATGCGGTCACTGGCCGCCAGAAGGGGGGCTGCGCCGCCCGACAGGCTGAGGAACGCAACGGACAGAAGGACGGCCACCTGGATGGCGCGCAGCGGGATAATTCTCTGCAACATGGTCTGGAGCCTTAGGTGATGTAAAATAACCTTGGCGCCAGACTAGCCGCTTTGTTGCGCTTTGCGAAGTACAGGATGCATGGCCTTCACAAAACAGAGAGACCCCGGCGAGGTCATCACCGGGGTCTCTCCGCAGATATCGCGCGAGGTCAGAACAGGGTAACGTTGTCCACTGGAGCGGGCTTGCGGACCGGAACCTGTGTCTGGGCCACCACCGCACGCTCCTGCTCGCCCAGTCGACGGTCATCCGCGACATGGGTCTGCTGGGCCGCGCCGGAGCAGGCATGAAACCGTACCCGCCGCGCCGAAGTTCCACCCACCGAGGACGAAATCACCGGAATGCCTTCATCCCGCAGGAAGCGCTGTACAAAATCGGCATTGTTGGCTCCGATGTCTGACAGGTTTGCCGACATTTTGGCACCGCCAAAAACCTTGGCTTTCAGGTTCGCGCGCAGGGCGCCTTTTTTCATGACACCGTTGATGAGAAGTTCCATCGCGTGCACCCCATAGCGGGCACTGACACCGCCGGTGCCGGAGGAAGAGGCGAGCAGAAAATGGTTCATTCCTCCGACGCCGTTTTGCTCGTCATAGATGCAGGCGGCGATACAAGATCCAAGAACCGTAGAGAAAACGACCTTCGGATCAGTGGTTACCTTGTAGTCACCCTGGAGCACGGTGACCGTGCTGGTGTTTTGAAAAACAGTCGACAAAGCGGCTTCCTTCCAGATCTTGTGGGCTCAGGTCTTGCAGGCTTGCAGGATCGCCCCGGCCATACGGGCCAGCGGCACTTGTTTTTGGGCGGCACCGATTTCCCAGGCAACCCTCGGCATGCCGTAGACCACGGCTGTCTTTTCGTCTTGAGCAAAGGTGGAGGCGCCCGCCTTGCGCAGCTCCAACATGCCCTTGGCCCCATCTTGCCCCATTCCGGTTAAAATTGCGGCAACGACATCCCCCGCAAATGGGATCGCGGAGGAAAATAGTGCATCAACCGACGGGGTGTGACCGGAAATATTGGGACCTTCCTTCATGCGGATCTTATAGGGTTTGCGCGGTGTGATCCCCATATGACGCGGCTGCCCCGCGGCAATGTAGACATGGCCGGTCTGAAGGGGCATGTTGTCTTCTGCGGCCACGACCTTGGCGGGGCAGATCCGATCAAGGAGCGAGACGAGGCCCGTGCCGAAGCTCTTGCCCGTATGCTGAACGATCAGGGTCGGGGGGCATTGGATCGGAAAGCCGACCAAGACGTTGCGCAGGGCTTCGACGCCGCCTGTCGAAGAGCCGATCAGGATGATTTTCTTGAAGTCTTCGCGACCCGGGGTCGCCTTGTTGGATGCGGCTGGCGGCGCGTTGCGACGCGGCGCCTTAATCATCATGTCGAAATATTGCACGAATTGCCGCGGGCTATCGGATTTTGTCAGTTCGAAAATGCCGGCCCCCACATTCAGGAGCGGAGACGACCTCCGGGCCGGTGTCGAATTCATGTCGTCCATCACAGACACCCAACGCACGTCAAGCGCCGAGAAGAGGGCGAGCATCATTTCGAATTCCGGCAGTTTCGTGAAGCCGTCTTCCACAAAGGCAAAGGTTGGTTGCCCCGCTTCGGCCTGATTATAGGCCATCATCAGATTGTTTGCGAGCAACACCTGGATGCCCGGATAGGCGGCCTCCATGTGGCTCTGCAGCGTCCGCGCAAAGTTTCGATCCGTTGTGACAATCAACACGCTCAAGGAAGACAATGACTTACCCGCTTGTTAGCCCCGGTTTCCCGGGCAGTTCCTGTTGGACGGGCGGCAGATCACCAGGGACCGCCGGCCAGTCAGTTCATTAAAAATCTTGCCAGATGTTCCTGGCGGTAGCCCCCTCGGTGACGGCCACGGGAGCGACCGGTTCGAAATCGAGTTCCTCGCCATAGGCAGAGGGTGATGCCCAGGCGTCTTGGTCGTCATCGTCTGCCGCGACCTCCACAAGGGTCGGAGCGGACAGAGGCGCGGTGCTGTCACCAATCTGAAAATGCGCCACGAGATTGGAGAGCTTGCCCGAGTCGGATCGCAACAGATGACTGGCGGCGGTGGATTCTTCTACCATGGCTGCGTTCTGTTGTGTGACCTGATCAAGTTGCGTCATGCCGGTATTGATCTCGCCCAGCCCCACCGACTGTTCGGAGGCGCCTTCGGCGATATTCGACATCAAGGTCGAAATATGGGTCACACGATCAACGATGGACCTCAATGCGGTGCCGGCCTTGTCGACAAGTTCCACGCCTTCGCCCACATGCCGGGTGGACTCGGTGATCAGGGTCTTGATCTGGAGGGCAGCCTGGGACGAGCGTTGCGCCAGGGCCCGGACTTCGGAGGCCACGACGGCAAATCCGCGTCCGGCTTCACCTGCTCGGGCGGCCTCTACGCCCGCGTTCAGCGCCAGCAGATTGGTCTGGAACGAGATATCATCGATCACGGAGATGATTTGCGAAATCTGGGTCGAGGATTTCTCGATCTTGGTCATCGCGCCAACCGCGTTGCGCACGACCACATCGCTGGACTCGGCTTCGGCCTTGGCCTGGTTGACGATATCCTCGACGCTGCGGGCACCTTCCGCCGCTGATTTCACGCTGGCCGTCAGCTCATCAAGCGCCGCGGCGGTTTCTTCCAGCGTGGCCGCCTGAGCTTCGGTCCTTGATGACAAGTCATCGGAGGCCTGGCTGATCTCGCTTGCCCCGGCCTGAATGCTGCTGGTCGAGTCAATCACCTGCCGCATGACATTGCGCAGATCCTGAACCGCGGTGTTGAAGTCGTGCCGCAGCTGCTCGTGATCCGCGCCGAAGGGATCGCAAATTTCATAGGTGAGATCGCCCTTGGACAGATGGGTCAACCCCTTGCTGATATGGGTGACGACCGCAGTCTGTTCGGACTGCATCTGCTGGCGCAGGTCTTCCGCAGCACGGGCTTGCTTCAATTCGTCCTGCATGGCGACCAGGGTCTGGCCGATCTGACCGAACTCATCCCCGCGATTGGCTTCGGGGACTGCGGCATCCAGATCACCCCCGCCAATGGCCTGCATGCTCGCGCGCAAGCCATCGATGGGTTTGAGGAAACTGCGCGCGAAACCCCAACCGATCAAGGTCATCACCAGGGCGCTGACCAGAGAGGTCAGGATCAACAAAGTCCGGTCATGACGCACCGGTGCTAGAACCTCGTCCCGATGCTGCTCGACAACCAGGGTCCAGTCCACTCCAGAGGACGTCAGCTTGCGTGCATAGGTGACAACTGCCGCGCCATCCAGGCCAAGGGCATCGGTCAGGAAAACCTCTTCGCCGGTTGCAGCCTGTGCAATCTGGTCCAGTGCGGGCAGGGGCTGAAGGAAACGATGCCCATCCTCAAAGCGGGACTGCGAGCGGGCTGCCCCATCGGCACCAACAAGGAAAATCTCCGTGGTTTCGCCAAGCCCGCTGGCCTGGGTCACGATCTGGTTGACCAGGCTTTCCGGGATCTGAAGGATCAATACCCCCACCACCTGGCCCGTGCTCGACATGATCTGGGTGCCCACAAAGGCGACCGACTTGTCGCCCCGCGGCGAGAAACGCGCGAAATCCGCAAAGAGAACCTCGTCCACCGGGGCTTCCATCGCCCGGCGGAAGAGGACGGCAAGGTTGGTGTCCTTCAAGGGGCCGGCAAGAAGGTTGGTGCCGAAATCATCCTGTTTGGCGACGCTGTAGACCACATCCCCTGCGAGGTTGATGAGATAGGCATCGCTATATCCCTTGGCCACGAGGAGCTTTCGGAACGAAGGATGGAACGTCGCGTGATGGATGTTGTAGGGAATCGTCTTCTCCGCGCGATCCAGCATGAAGCGTTCGTTCGGCGCGTTGGAGTTTTCAGAAATGTACATCTGTCGCACGGCATCGCCCGGCGCTTCTCCCATCGCAGCCCAACCGGCCGCGATCCTCTGGGCTGCGGTTTCGGTCGAGGGAATCGCCGCCAGTGTTTCCACATCCGCGCGAATGGAGCCGAGCAGAGCGGTCAGGGTGGATTGGCGGTCCGACACGATCGAATCAAACTGATTCTCCACCGTCTTCCGCGCATTGCGCTGATAGTTGACGGTGCTCACACTCACCAGGACAGCGCTTGCCAGAATAGCAAAACACACAAGAAACATTGGGAGTTTATGGCGAATCTTCAGCCGGGAAAGCGCGTTCATTAAGTCCTCCTTGTGTCTCGCACTCTTCCGAGAGCGCACACTACTTCGGGATATCTTTCCGTCAGGAGGAGTTAATTTGCGCCTTACAGGACTAAATTCGATCTCCTTATATACGTGGTGCGCACCGCAGCTCGCCGCTTGGTCGACCCAAGCCTGGCCGTGCTGGTGTAAAAAGAAGGCGGGCGGGCACCCGGGCGCTGCAGATCCCGATTTTCGGCCAATGCCAGCTTTTGTGATTTCCAGCGAATGGCGGAAATCAAATGTTAAGGCCCTGAAGCTAAGACTTCTCCCATCGAACTGTAATCAATCGCCGTAAACGGGGGTGCGAATCGCGAATATGTCCACCGAAACGCAAAAGCATAGCCTGGATTTGCCCAATGCCTTCGCGGATCTAGACCCATTGATCGCCTTTCTCAGTGCCTCCCGCGAGGCGGCCGTAGAGATAGATTGCAGCAAAGTCGCGGTTATGCCGTCACGCTGCCTGCAACTGCTTTTGGGAGCCGAACAGCAATGGCGCTCCGAGGGGCTGGGGTTCTCGGTCACCAACATTACCGAGGGGTGCCGAAAATCCCTCACCCTTCTGGGTCTCGAGCCCAATCGATTTGAAGACGAGGAAACAGTATGAAAACCAAAGTTCTGGCAATCGACGACTCCCGCACAATCCGGAATCTGCTGGCAGCGACTCTGGAAGAGGCCGGATTTGAATACCACTGTGCCGTCGACGGCCGCGAAGGCGTTGACATGTACAGCGACGTCGCACCGGATGTTGTCATCACCGACATCAACATGCCCAACCTTGACGGTTTTGGCGTGATCGAGGAGCTGCGCGGCGCCGGCATCAATTCCAAGGTTCCGATCCTGGTGCTGACCACGGAAAGCGCGCCGGAAATGAAGGCACGTGCCCGTGACGCCGGGGCGACCGGCTGGATCACCAAACCCTTTGATGATCAGTCCCTCATCTTTGCGCTGAAGCGTGTGACGGGAGCGGTCGCCTAAGATGTCGGGGTCGATTCAGGATACATTCTTTGAGGAGTGCGAAGAGCTCCTTGAAGCGATGGATGAGGGTCTGACCGCTATCGAAGGAGGCGATCACGACTCTGAAATCGTCAATGCTGTTTTCCGTGCCGTACACTCGATCAAAGGTGGCGCGGGGGCTTTCGGCCTGGACGAACTGGTGGCTTTTGCCCACAAGTTCGAGACCGTCTTTGACGAAGTGCGTTCCAACAAGCTTCAGCTCAATACCAAGCTGATCCAGCTGCTGTTGCGCTGTTCCGACCACCTGGCGGATCTGGTCAGCGTGGCACGGGATGGTGGCAGCACCGACGAGGAACACCACGATGTCCTGATCGCAGGGCTCGAGGAGTATCTCGACGAGGAGGAGGAAGACCTCACCTTTGAGCCGATGGGGCTCGGCGGACCTTCGGTCCCCCTGCCTCTGGCGATGGAAACGGAAAAGACCTATCAGATCCGTTTCCAACCGCTCAAGGAGATGTTCGGCACTGGCAACGAACCCTTTTTCCTGTTTCAGGCCCTGTCCGACCTCGGGGCACTTCGGGTGGAACTGGACGAGACCGAATTGCCGGGCTTTGATGCTATGTCGATGGACGAAAGCTATCTGGCCTGGAACATGACCCTGGTGTCCACGGAACCCAAGTCGTCGGTGGAAGCCGTGTTCGAATTCGTCGAGGGCCTTTGTGAACTCTCGATCACCTCCGACAAGGATGCGGAGGAGGATGCCGCGGCGCTTGCAGCCCTGAATGCCGCCTTCGGCATGTCGGGTGACAGCGCCGAGGTGGACCTTCCTTCCCCTTTTGATGCGCCGGCACTCGCCGAGGTCGCTCCCATGGCGATGACGGAAGCGGTGGAACGCGTCGAGACCGTCAAGTCTGAGAGTGGCAAGTCAGAGCAACGCGGACCGAACCCGACCCTCCGTGTGGATCTGGAGCGGGTGGACCGGCTGATCAACGCGGTTGGCGAACTGATCATCAACCACTCCATGTTGGCGCAGCAGATTGCCAACTTGGACGTGGCTGACCTGCGCGATGTCGAGACCGAACTCGAAGGGTTCAAGAACCTCGCCCGCGACATCCAGGAAGGGGTGATGTCCATTCGTGCCCAACCCGTGAAACCGTTGTTCCAGCGGATGGCACGGATCGTGCGCGAGGCGTCTGCAGCAACGCAGAAAACGGCCAAACTGGTCACCGAAGGCGAGAATACCGAGGTCGACAAGACCGTGATCGAACGCCTCTCCGATCCTTTGACCCACATCCTGCGAAACGCTGTGGACCACGGCATCGAGAAACCTGAGGATCGTGAAGCGGCCGGCAAGAGCCGGGTGGGCGAGATCCGCCTGTCCGCGTCACACCGTTCCGGCAGCGTTTGCATCGAAATCCGGGATGATGGTGCTGGCGTGAACCGCCCGCGCGTCAAGCAGATCGCGATCGAAAAGGGATTGATCCCCGAGAATGCCGAACTCACCGATGGCGAGATCGACAACCTCCTCTTTCTGCCGGGGTTTTCCACCGCCAAGGAAGTGTCCAACCTCTCCGGCCGCGGCGTCGGCATGGATGTGGTGAAGAACGCGGTGACTGCGCTGGGTGGTCGGATCAACATCACCTCGCATCCCGGCAAGGGATCGACCTTTACGATCATTCTGCCGCTGACCCTAGCGGTGATGGACGGGATGGTGGTTTCGGTTGCGGATCAGACCATGGTGGTTCCGATCACCTCGATCATCGAGACCATGCGCGGCAGTGACGACATGATCAACAGCCTGGGCGCTGACGGCATGTTGTTGTCCATCCGCGGAAACTTTGTCCCGATCTGTGACGTTGCAGGTGCTCTTGGATTGCGCAAACCGAACGGTGACCAACCTCCGGGTGTCTACCTTCTGGTCGAGACAGAGACCGGTCAACGCAGCGCCCTGGCGGTGGACGACATCCACGACCAGAGACAGGTCGTGATCAAGAGCCTCGACGGTGTCTGCGGAAATATCCCGGGCGTCGCGGCGGCCACGATCCTGGGTGATGGAAAGATCGCCATGATCCTCGACCCGGAGAGCATCCTTGCTGCCGGTCCCTCCTCGACCTCCTTTGATTCAGAGCGGAGAATGAGCAATGCAAGCTGAAGTAAAAATTGGCGATCCGGAGGTCAAACACGCTCAGCAGAGCGAGTTTGTGAGCTTTACCGTCGCCGGCCAGGCCTTCTGTCTGAAGATCACACAGATCCGCGAAATCCGGCGCTGGTCTCCGGTCACGATCCTGCCGCATGCCCCTGTGGACGTGCTGGGGGTGATGAACCTGCGGGGGGCGGTCATTCCGATCTATGACTTGTCCGCGCGTTTCGGCCTGCAACAGACCGAGGCCAGTGAACGCAACGTGGTCATCGTTGTGGCGGTGCACGGCAAGCCCGTCGGCCTGCTTGCGGAATCGGTCTCGGAGATCATCTCGATCAACCCCGAGGACATTCAGGACACACCCCAGGTGGATAGCCGCCACACCATGGAATACATCCAAGGGATCATCTCCCACGATGACACCATGGTGCGGATCATCAACCTCGATGCTGTCATCTCTGCACCGGAGCAAGGCCTCTCGTGAGTATCGCAGGTCCAATCGACCCTCTGGACAGTGGGATCAGCCTGTCTGATCAGGATTTTGAGGCCATTGCCCAGTTTGCATACAAGCATTTCGGGCTGGCGATGTCGCCCAGCAAGAAGCCGCTTGTATCCTCCCGGCTTTCCCGAAAGCTGAGAAAGCAGAACATCACGTCGTTCAAAGACTACCTGAAACGACTTGATGGTCCGAACGCCGACCACGAGCGCAGTGAGCTGCTTTCGCTGCTCACCACCAATGTGACGCAGTTCTTCCGGGAACCGCATCACTTTGAGACCCTGCGCAAGGATGTCCTGCCGCCGCTCATCGAGCGGGCCAAGAAAGGCGGACGGGTCCGGATCTGGTCTGCGGGGTGTTCGATTGGGCAGGAGCCTTACACGATTGCTGCCGTCTTGAATGCCATGTGCCCGGATGCCGAGCGCTATGATATCAAGATCCTTGGCACCGACATCGATCCCGTGGTCGTGCGCACGGCAGAAGAGGCACAGTACCCGCTTGACGACTTCAAGGGGGTGCCGAAGGAATACAAGATGCAGCTGGAGCCCGGGAGCAAACCGGAAACAGCCAAGGTCCCCCAGGTCCTGCGCAAGAAAGTGACCTTCGGAGTGCTGAACCTGATCCAGCCCTTTCCCTTCAAGGGAAAGTTCGATGCGATTTTCTGCCGCAACGTCGCGATCTACTTCGACAACCCGACGCAGCAAAAGGTGTGGCAGGCCTTTCAGCGCTCGCTCACTCCCGGCGGGTACCTCTTTATCGGCCATTCCGAGCGAATGTCCGGGCCCGCGTCTCAATACATGAAGACAGTCGGGATCACCACTTACGTCAATACCCCTGGCTAAAACTCACTCACGGTTAGCCAAGACGAGAACACGAGGAAATATACGATGAGCTTGAAAGACTCTCTGCGCGTGATGGTGGTCGACGACATGTCGACCAGCCGAGGTATTCTTACCCAGTGTCTCGACGAACTCGGCATCAAGAACTATCTCGTTGAAAACAACGGCCAATCGGCCTTTCAGAAACTGACAACCAACCCAGTGCACCTGGTCCTGTCAGACTACAACATGCCTGGCATGGATGGGCTCGGCCTGCTTCATGCAGTGCGTACCAATGCCTCCACCCAGCGCGTCGGGTTCATCCTGGTCACCGGTAAGCCGACCCCGGAAATGATCGAGGTGGGCAAGAAACTTGGCCTCAACAACATCATTCGCAAACCCTTCACGGTTGCGTCGATGCGTCAGGCCATCGAACAGGTCGTGGGGCGCCTTTAACATGGATATGTCGTCTTCCAAGCCGCTCGATACGGTCTATGCGAACTCTGCGCGGGAAATGCGCCAGCTCCAGAACCAGATTCAGAAGCTGGAAGATACCGTCTTGACCATCGTCGAGAGACGCACCCCGCCGACCAGTGCCGAAATAAGAGAGTTGCAGGACTTCGACCTGATCTCTCAAACCCTGGGAGGGCTGTCGATCTTCTTTGACAAACTGCGCGATCAGGTCGGCACGGACGATTGTACGAACATCATCCAAGCGACCGAAGGGGTGACCCTCCAAAAGCTGCGCGACCGTCTGAGAGAGAAGCAAGAACTCTTCGAACTGTGACCGTTCGGCCCAACAAAAAGGCGACCACCCTAGCGGTGGTCGCCTTTCTTGTTCAACCGAAGCTGCACGAGCCCAGGATCACATCTGGCAAGGCTGGTCCACCAGATCCCGCGGCAGAAGTTCCACCGGCAAGTTCTGATAGCTTACCGGTCGCAGCCAACGGGTGATCGCCAGCGTGCCGACCGAGGTGGATCGCACATCGGTGCTGGCGGGGTAGGGGCCGCCATGCATCATTGCGGAACAGACCTCGACGCCGGTGGGAAAGCCGTTGGCGAGAATCCGGCCCGCCTTTTCCTCCAGCACCGGCAGCAGCGCCTGCGCCAGTTCCATGTCCTGCGGGTCCATTTGCAGGGTGGCGGTCAGCTGCCCCTCGAGCTGCTCGGCCAGTTCCAGCATCTCCCCCAGATCGGCGCATTCCACGATCACCCCGGCCGCGCCAAAGACTTCCTCGCGCAGATGCGGTGTCGCCATCCAGTCGCGGGCGCTGACCTTGAACAGCGCCGGCAGCGCGCTGCGCGGCGCGGCCACGGCACTCTCGCCGCCAAGCAGTTCCTGCGCGAGGCCGCGCAGGGTCTCGACCCCCTGCTGATAGGCGGCGCAGATCCCCTCCGTCAGCATGGTCTGCGCCCCGGTTTGCCGCAGGCCCGCGATCACCGCCGCCTCGAGCGCCTCGGTGCCCTCGCCCTTCAGGGTCACTGTGACGCCGGGATTAGTGCAGAACTGGCCGGCGCCCATCGCAAGCGCGGCCGCAAGGCCGCTGCCGATCTGCGCCCCGCGGGCGGCCACTGCCTGCGGCAGGCAGAACACCGGGTTGATCGAGCCAAGCTCGCCATAAAAGGGGATCGGCTGCGGGCGCGCGGTGCAGAGGTCGAACAGCGCCCGTCCCCCCGCCAGCGAGCCGGTGAAGCCGACGGCGCGGATCTCGGGATGTTTCACCAGCGCGGTGCCAACCTCGCGGCCCGACCCCTGCACCATCTGGAAGGTCGCCCGCGGCATGTCGCAGGCCTCCATTGCGCGCAGGATCGCCCGGGCGACCCATTCGGCGGTGCCCGCATGGGCACCATGTCCCTTGACGATCACCGGACAGCCGGCCGCCAGCGCCGAGGCGGTGTCGCCACCGGCGGTGGAGAAGGCCAGCGGGAAATTCGAGGCGCCAAAGACCGCCACCGGCCCGATGGCGCGATGACTCAGGCGCAGGTCAGGGCGTGGCAGAGGCGTGCGGTCCGGCAGGGCCGGCTCAAAACGCTGGTCGAGGTAGGTGGTCGCCTCGATCAGCTCGGCAAACATCCGCAATTGCCCGGTGGTGCGCCCGCGCTCGCCCACCAGCCGCGCTTCGGGCAGGCCGGTCTCGCGCAGCGCGGTTTCGGTGATCTCGGCGCCGAGGGCATCGATCTCCTGCGCGATCCGGCGCAGGAATGCCGCCCGCGTCTGGCGGGGCTGGCCCGCATAGGCGCGAAAGTCGCGGCGCGCTGCCCGCGCCGCCTTGTCGACCTGAGCCGCCGTCGCCTGGGCAAAGCTCTGGCCCTCGAGATCGACGGAGGCGCTGCGGTGGTCGGAGTCGACCCAGGCGCCGTCGATCAGGTTGGTTCCGTTCAGCATGATGTATTCCTTATTTGCCCCAGCGCAGGACCAGCGGGTCGAGCGGGGTGAGCAGGTTGAGAAGCCGCGTCTTGATGGCGGGATGCAGCGGCGCGATCGGATGGCGGCAGGCGTCCGAGCGGATCACCCCGCCGGCCACCATTGCCGCCTTGCAGCTCTGCCAGCCGCATTGGCGGTTCTCGTGGTTGATCGCCATCGCCACCCGCCCATAGGCGGCGGTGGCCGCGTCAAAGTGCCCGGCGTGGTACTGCGTCAGCACCGGCTTGATCTGGTCGACGATCATCCCCGAGGTCATCGAGCCGGTGGCCCCGGCGTCGAGATCGGCCAGCAGGGTGATCGCCTCCTCGCCGTCGAACGGCCCTTCGATGGAAGCACCGCCCGCCTCGATCAGGGCACGGATCTTGCCTGCCGCCCGCGGGCATTCGATCTTGAACAGGCGCACCTCCTCGATCTCCTGCGCCATGCGCACCAGGAGGGGCACCGAGAGCTCGACCCCCGACATCGGCGCATCCTGCACCATGATCGGGATGCCCACCTCGCCCACGGCGGCAAACTGTTCAAAGGTCTGCTCGACCGTGCCCTTCAGCGTCGCCCCGTGGTAGGGCGGCATCATCATCACGATGTCCGCGCCCAGAGATTTGGCAAAACGCGCCCGCTCCACCGCGATCCGGGTGGCGTAATGGCTGATGGTGACGATCACCGGCACCCGTCCTGCGACATGTTCGAGGCTGAGACGGGTCAGCACCGCGCGTTCCTCGTCCGACAGCAGGAACTGTTCGGAGAAATTGGCGAGGATGCAGATACCATCGGCTCCCTGGTCGATCAGGCAGTCGAGGACGCGTTTCATGCCCTCGAGGTCGAGGGTGCCGTCGTCGTGAAAGGGTGTGGGCGCAACGGGCCAGATACCGGAATAGCGCGTCATTCGATGATCTCGAAATGGTGGAGGTGCTTGTCGGAGATGGAGATGCCGAGCCCGGGCAGATTGTCATCGAGCTGCAGATAGCCATCAACTGCGTCCGGGTCGCCCTCGAAGATGTAGTAGAACAGCTCGTTGCCGACCTCGACGTCGAAGACCGGGAAATATTCCGAGATCATGCAGTTCGCATTGGCCATGGTCAGGTGGTAGTTGTGCATCTGGCCTGCGTGCGGGATCACCGGCAGCTGGAAGGCCTCGGCGATGGCATTGATCTTCTGCGCCGCGGTGATGCCACCGACCCGGTTGGTGTCATATTGCAGGACGCTCACCGCCTTCTTCTCGATCAGGTCCTTGCAGCCGATGATCGAGAATTCATGCTCGCCGCCGGAGATCGGCACGATGTTCATCGCGTTGAGCGCGCGGTAGCCTTCGACGTCATCGGCGATCACCGGCTCTTCCAGCCAGCGGGGCTCATATTTGGCCAGTTTCGGCAGCATCCGCTTGGTGTAGTCTAGGTTCCAGCCCATGTAGCATTCGAGCATGAGGTCGGCGTCATAGCCGATGACCTCGCGCACCGCCTCGACTCGCTTGAGGTTCTCGCGCATGCCTTCGGGCCCGTGTTTGGGACCCCAGCCGAAGCGCATCTTGTAGGCGTTGTGCCCGGCCGCCTTGGCCTCTTCGGCCTCGCGCTGCATCGCCTCGACGGGACCGGCGTAGAGCTTGGAGTAGTAGACCGGGATCTTCTCCTTGGTGCGCCCGCCGAGGAGCTTGAACACCGGCTTGCCGGTGAGCTTGCCCATCAGGTCCCAGATCGCGATGTCGATGGCGGAGATCGCGGTCATGCCGATGCCCTTGCGGCCCCAGGCATGGGTGCGGCGATACATCTTTTCCCAGATATAGGCGTAGTCAAAAGGATCCTCGCCGATCACCAGCGGCGCGAACCAGTCGTCGATGGCCTTCTTCACCACCGTGGGGGCAAGGGCGGCATTTCCGATGCCCACGGTGCCATCCTCGCATTCCACCTCGCAGGTCAGCCACTGGTGAAAGCGGAAGGAGGCCATCGCATCGCCCTTCATCCAGAGAGCATCCGAGGCATTGGTGCAGAAGTTGCCGGTGGGTGGCACGGTCGGCCCGGTCCAGTTCCACACCCGCGTGCGGATTGATTTGATCTTGGTCATATGCGTGTCCTTCAGGCGGTTGCGCGCGCGGCGCGATGGGTGGCGGCCATGCGCGCCAGCAGGTCAAAGGCCTGCCGCGTCGCGCCGGGGTTTGCTTTGTTCTGGCCCGCGATGTCGAAGGCGGTGCCATGGGCCGGGGTGGCGACCGGCACCGGCAGGCCGCCGGCAACGGTGACGCCACGCTCGAAGCCCATCAGCTTGATCGCGATCTGGCCCTGGTCGTGGTACATGGTCACCACAGCATCGACCTCGCCGCGCATCGCCTTGAGGAACACGGTGTCCGAGGGCCAGGGGCCGGTGACGTCCTTCTGGCGGGCACGCATCCCCTCGACGGCGGGGGCGATGACCTCGATCTCCTCGCGGCCGAATTTGCCATTGTCGCCCGCATGGGGGTTGAGCGCCGCCACCGCGATGCGCGGGCGGCTGATACCGGCCCGCTGCAACGTCTCTTCGGCAAGGGTGATGGCCTGTTCCACCCCGGCGCGGGTGATATTGGCGGCCACATCCTTCAGGCCGATATGGCTGGTCACCCGAGTCGTCATCAGATCGTCGAGCACATTGAGCTCGCCGTGATAGCCGCCAAACCCGAGGTAGCGCGCCATGTAGCGGTGTTCGTCCTCCGCATCCATGCCCGCCTCGGTCAGGGCAGCCTTGTTGAAGGGGCCGAAGAGCACCCCGTCCACCTTGCCCGCAAGTGAGAGGTCGAGCGCCTTGTCGAGGGTGCGCAGGCTGGACTGCCCACCCTCCCGTGTCACCTCGGCGAGCCGCACCTCCTCCGGCGCGATGGTCTCCATCGGCAGCCAGCCAAGCCCGGCGAACCCGTCGATATCGGCCTCGGAGAGCGCGGTGAGGGCCAGCGGCACCTCGGCCTGCGCCGCCCCCTGCTGCCAGACATGGCCATCGCCGATCAGCAGGATATTGGCCGCCTCCAGCACGCTATCGTCCTGCAGAAGCTTGGCGACAAGCTCGGGGCCGATCCCGGAGGGGTCTCCGGGAATGATGGCAACTGTGGGTTTCTCGGTCGTCACTGGACCAACTCCGTCAAAGAAAGTGAAACTGCGGGCACATAGGTGACGAGCAGCAGAATGAAGGCGAGCACGCCGATGAAGGGCAGGTTCGCGCGCGAGGTCTCCCAGATCCCGGCCCGGGCGATCGAGCAGGAGGTGATCAGCACCGAGGCCACCGGCGGTGTCTGCTGGCCGATCGCGAGGTTGAGGGTGACCATGATGCCGAAGTGGACCGGGTCGATGCCGACCGCATTGACCAGCGGCATCACCACCGGCACCACCAGGATGATCGCCGCTGCCCCATGCAGGAACATGCCGAGCACGAGCAGCAACAGGTTCAGAAGTGCGAGCACGATCAGCGGGTTGGTGGTCACTTGGGTGATCTGTTCCGCCAATTGCTGCGGCACCTGCGCCTGGGTCAGGAACAGGCCGAGCGCGGCCGAGGTGGCGACGAGGAACATCACCACGCCGGTCTGGCTCACCCCTTCGAGCATCGCCCTGCGCAACACGCCGAGGTCGAGGTCGCGGTAGATGAAGAGGCCGATGAACAGGGCGGCCACGACCGCAAGACCGGCGCCCTCGGTGGCGGTGACAAGGCCGGAGAAGATGCCGCCCAGGATGATGACCGGCATCATCAGCGCCCAGAAGGCCTGTTTGAACGTCGCCCAGACATGGCGCAGGTCAAACCCTTCGGCGCGCGGCAGATCGTAGCGCACGGCAAGGATATAGGTCACCACCATCAGCAGGCCGCCGCCCAGGATGCCGGGGATGATCCCCGCAACAAAGAGCTTCAGCACCGAGGTCTCGGCAATCGCGCCATAGAGGATCATCGGAATCGAGGGCGGGATGATGATGGCCAGCGAGGCCGAGGAGGAGGTGATCGCCGCCGCCAGCGTGCGCGAGTAGCCGCGTTTCTTCATCTCGGGGATCAGCACGGTGCCGGTGGCCGCCACATCGGCAACCGCCGAGCCGGAAATCTCGGCAAAGACCATGGAGACGCCGATATTGACCATGCCAAGCCCACCCCGGACAAAGCCGATCAGCGCGGTGACAAAGGTGATCAGCCGGGCCGAGATGCCGGAGGTGTTCATCAGGTTGCCCGCAAGAATGAACAGCGGGATGGCGATCAGCGGGAACTTCGTCGCCCCGGCATAAAGCGCGATGGCCATGTCGTAGAGACTGTCGGGGCCGACGGTAAGAGCAAAGCCGCCGAGGGCCACCACGCCGATGGCAATGGCGATCGGCACGTTGATCATGATCAGCCCGATCAGCGTAAAGGTCGTGAGAAGCAGGATCATGTGGTGCGCTCCGTCAGAGAGGCGTTTTCACGCTCGGCCTGGGCGATGGCCTTTTCGATCTCGGCATGTTCCTGATCGATGCCGAGGGCGGCATTGCGCAGGGTGCGCGGCAGGGTCAGCAGGCTGCCGACGATCATCAGCCCGGCGGAGATCGGCACCACCGATTGCATGATATCGAGGGTCATCCAGCGGATGCTGAGAAGGCTGTCCCATTTGGCCACGGCCAGCACCGCATAGCCGTACCAGGCCACGATGGCGAAGAAGGCGATGACGAGGCATTCGGAAAACAGCGTCAGCGCCACGGCCAGCGGGCGCGGCAGGGCCGCAACCAGCCCGCCAAAGCCCATGTGCTGACGCAGGAACAACGCATAGGTGGCGCCGAAATAGGTCAGCCAGGCCAGCAACATGCTGGCAATCTCGTCATACCAGGAGGGCGAGGCGCCAAGGTAGCGCATGGTGGTGGAATAGACGACCGAGGCCGTCAGGGCGAGCAGCAGAAAGAGGCAGATGGCCTCGATACACCGCAGGAGCACGCGCTCGAAAAGGGCGATCATGAGTGTCTCCGGACAGGACGGGGATGCCCGCGCGCGTCAGGCGGCGGACATCCGTTCCATGTACTTACTTGGCCAGTGCCTGGGCGCGGCCGACCAGCTCGTCGCCGCCCGCGACCTGCGCGGCAAAAGCGGCATAGATCGGGGCGGAGGCGGCAATGAAGGCCGCCTTGTCGGCCACATTCACTTCCATGCCCGCAGCCTTGACCTTATCGACCAGCTCGTTGTCGGCGGTTTCACCCTCGTTCAGCGACCAGTCCTGCACCGTTGCGGCAACCTCGGTGACCGCCGCCTGCACATCCGACGGCAGCTCGCTCCAGGTCTGCATGCCCGAAGTCAGATAGGTCGGCGAATAGACATGGCCGGTGAGGCTGAGATACTTCTGCACCTCCTGGAAATTCGCCCCGGTGATATTGGTCAGCGGGTTTTCCTGCCCGTCCATGGTGCCGGTCTGCAGCGCGACAAAGACCTCGGAAAAGGCCATGGGCGTCGGGTTTGCGCCCCATTCCTTGAACATCGCCACCCGCCATTCGGACGAGGGGGTGCGGATCTTCAGCCCGGCCAGATCGGCGGGGGTGTTGACCGGATGGGTGCTGTTGGTGATCTGGCGGAAGCCATTCTCCCAGGTCGACAACACCTTGAGCCCGGCGCTCTGGGCCTTCGCGGCGAGGGTGGTCTGCACGATCTCGGCGTCGATGGCCTTCAGATGTGCGCGGTCCTGCACCAGAAAGGGCATGTCGAAGACCGCGAATTCCGGCGCCACATTGGTCATGATCGACGAGATTAGGGTGAAATCGACGGTGCCGAGGCGCAGCTTCTGCATCAGTTCCTTTTCGTCGCCCAGCTGGCCGTCGGCATAGAATTCGACCTTATGGGCCTCGCCCAGCTTTGCTTGCAGATCCTCGGCGAACTTGGCCGCGCTGCGCCCCTGCAGGCTGTTAGAGGCGGCGCCGACCGCGACCACATAGGTTTCGGCCATCGCGGGCAGCGTGCCAAAGGTCGCCGCACAGGTCGCCAGGCTGGCAAGCATGCCGAAACCTTTGCCCAATTGGACATGTTTCATGAATTTTCCTCCTCCGTTGGGATCCGGCCTTAGGCCATGGGATCTGCATTTTGTATACAAACATAAAAAATACGATGGCAAGTTATTTTTTCATGTGGGCTTGGCGGAGCGGAGGTGATATTTGGGAAAGCTAGGAAAAAAGAACGTCAGACATGAACACTTCGCTCGCCATCAAAAACCGCTCGCTCCACGATCAGGTCGTCTCCCGCGTCCGGGATCTCATCATCGAAGGGGTGCTGGAACCCGGCAGTCGAATCGATGAGGCCCATCTGATCGAGGAGCTCGGCGTCTCGCGCACGCCCTTCCGCGAGGCGCTGCGCACGCTGGCGGCCGAGGGTCTGTTGATCGTGCGCCCCTCCAAAGGGAGCGTAGTGCGCAAATGGACTCCGGACGAGGTCTATTCGATGCTCGAGGTGCTGGGTCATCTGGAGAAACTGGCGGGTGAACTGGCCTGCCAACGTGCCACCGACGCCGAGATTGCCGAGCTGATCGACCTGCACGAGCGGATGATGGGCCACTACCAATCCACCGATCGGCTGGTCTACTACAAGCTCAACCAGGAATTCCACGGTCGGCTCACTGGCCTGTCGAAGAACGACTCCCTGATCGAGATGCAGCGGATCCTGCAGGCACGCCTGAAACGCATCCGCTACATCGGTAGCCAGAAAAAGGAAAACTGGGCCGGTGCGGTGACCGATCACGAGGTCATGATCGAAGCACTGAAACAGCGCGACGGCGCCGCGCTAGGCGCCGCGATGCAGAGCCATCTGGTCAATACCTGGGATCGTGTGAAAGACAGCATTTGACGCAAAGCGGCAATGCCCGCCCGCGCCGCTCTTGCAGCCGACACCGGGGCTTCATAGGTTAGGGGACATTGTCCCCAGCCGAGCCGCTGCCATGACCCTTTCCCGTTTCAAGACCCTCGCTCTGAGCCTCGGCATGTTGTCAGCCCTGTTTGTTGCATCGCCCGCACAGGCGACCGAGGTCGACCCTATCCGCATCTTTGCCGCGGCCAGCCTCAAGACGGCTCTCGATCAAGTCTCCGAAGCCTATGAAAAGGAAACCGGAAATTCGGTCACTCTGGCCTATGGCGGGTCCTCGACCATGGCCCGACAGATTGCCCTTGGCGCTCCGGCCGACCTCTTTTTGTCCGCCAATACCGCGTGGATGGACTACCTGGCAGACCAAGGCATGATCGTGGCTGACAGCCGGGCAGACCTTCTGCGCAATTCTCTGGTGGTGATTGCCTCGGCCACCGCAACGCCCCTGACCGATCTGGCGGCTTTGCCGGCCGCCCTGACCACAGGCAGATTGGCCATGGCGCAGACCGACGCGGTGCCCGCCGGTATCTATGGCAAGGCAGCGCTTGAGTCTGCAGGGGTCTGGGACGAGGTGGCGCCACGGGTTGCAGAAACCGACAATGTCCGCGCGGCTCTGGCATTGGTATCGACCGGTGCAGCCCCGTTCGGCATCGTCTATGCCACGGACGCGCATGCGGATCCGAGGGTCAGGATCGCCTTCGCCATAGACGATGCCCTGCATCCGCGCATCGTTTACCCAGTGGCTTTGATAAAGGAGTCAGAGCCCGCCCGCGCCTTCTTGCGCTACCTTCAAACCCCGACCGCAACGACCCTCTTTGAAGAACAGGGGTTCATCCCTCTCTCGGAGCATTAATGCTGGACGGTACCCCCTGGTTCGGACCTGCGGAATGGACTGCCGTGCGCCTTTCGGTGCGGGTGGCCTTCTGGGCGATGCTCACCAGCCTTCCCTTGGGCATCGCTGTTGCCTGGCTGCTGGCGCGACGGGATTTCCCGGGCAAGCAGGTCCTGAACGGTTTGGTGCATCTGCCCCTGATCCTGCCCCCGGTGGTGACCGGGTATCTGCTGCTGCTGTGTTTTGGCCCCTACGGGCCACTTGGGCGCATCCTGGAGGCTTATGGCCTTGGCTTGGCCTTCCGCTGGACCGGAGCATCGCTTGCGGCAGCGATCATGGGCTTTCCGCTCATGGTACGTTCGATCCGATTGTCGTTTGAACTGGTCGATCCCAACCTGGAGCAGGCAGCGGCTACGCTTGGGGCATCGCCGCTCTGGATCTTCTGCTCCGTGACCCTGCCGATGGCCTTGCCCGGGGTGATCGCCGGAGCGGTTCTGGCTTTTGCCAAGGCGATGGGGGAATTTGGGGCCACCATCACCTTTGTCGCCAATATCCCCAGCGAAACTCAGACTCTGCCCTCAGCAATCTATTCCTTCCTGCAGGTTCCAGATGGCGAGACGGCGGCCCTGCGCCTCGTTCTGGTCTCGGTGGCCATTTCCTTTGCGGCCTTGATGGTCTCCGAAGCCCTGAACCGCAGGGTGTCACGAGCCAGAGGGCGCGCATGAGTTTTGAAATAGACATCACGCTGCAACAAGGCGCGTTCCGGCTCGACGCCCGCTTCACTGCCCCTGCAGGGGTGACCGTGCTTTTCGGCCGCTCCGGCTCGGGCAAGACCACTCTCGTCAATGCGGTGGCGGGTCTCGTCCGACCTCAAAAAGGCCTGATCAAGATTGGCGAGCGGGTTCTCTTTGACTCGCATTCCGGCACCATGCTGCCGCCTCGTCAGCGCAGACTGGGCTATATCTTTCAGGACGGACGTCTTTTCCCGCATCTCTCGGTACGCAAGAACCTGCTTTACGGGCATCGCCTGCTGCCTGCTGCCCGCCGGACCGAAGCCTTTGACCAGATCGTCGACATGTTGGGCCTCGATCTGCTGCTGGACCGTCGGCCTGCCCAGCTTTCCGGCGGCGAAAGACAGCGGGTTGCTATCGGTCGGGCGCTATTGGCCGCACCGGAAGTCCTGTTGGCGGACGAGCCTCTGACCGCCCTAGACATGCCGCGCAAGATGGAGATCCTGCCCTATTTCGAGCGGATCCGGGATGAATTGAAGCTGCCCATTCTCTACGTCAGTCATTCGGCGGCCGAAGTGGCCAGGCTCGCGACTACGGTCGTCGTGCTGGACCGGGGACGGATCACCCAGGTGGGATCTGCGGGTGATGTTCTCTCCGACCCGCAGGTGGCGCCGACAGGCGTCCGCAACCTGAGTTCTCTTCTGCGGGCCCGTCTGGTGGTTCAACACGCCGACGGGTTGAGCGAATTGGACGCCGGCGGGATTGCATTGCTGGTGCCGCGTGTCTCGGCCGAGCTCGGCACCATGGTGCGGCTGCGGATCAGCGCGCATGAAGTGATCCTGTCCGATCGCGCTCCGACGGGTCTGTCGGCGTTGAACGTCCTTCCCGGTGAGATCACGGGCCTGCGAACCGGCGAAGGGCCGGGGGCCCTGGTGACACTCTCCACTGCGGCGGGCCCGCTGGTGGCCCGCGTGACCCAACGCTCGGCGCGCGCGCTGGGACTTGCCATCGGCAACAGGTCCTACGCGATTGTGAAATCGGTCGCGATCGCGCCGGAGGATGTCGGCGGCGGGGGCTAGCCCTCCATTTAATAGATAATATATTCTTTTCAAGACACCAAAACTCCCCTATAGGCAGGGTCAGACACCTCCGGTCGACTGCTACCAAGGGATTTTGCATCGCGATGATCGAGCTCGAAACTGTCAGCCTGTCTTACGAAGGGCGCAGCGTTCTTCACGATATCTCGCTGACGCTGACCGAACGCCGGATCGCGATTGTCGGAAGCAACGGCAGCGGCAAGAGCAACTTTGCACGTCTTCTCAATGGTTTGCGCCTTCCGACTGAGGGGCGGGTCCGTGTCGATGGCCTCGACACCCGAAGCGCGGGCAGGGAGGTTCGCCGCAAGGTCGGATTTGTCTTCCAGAACCCTGACAATCAGATCGTCTTCCCCTTGGTTTCCGAAGACGTGGCCTTCGGCCTGAAGAACCAGCGCGTCGCGCCCGCCGAGCGTGACCGTCTGGTCAAGGAAATCCTGACCCACTACGACCTATGGTCGCTGCGCGATCACCCCAGCCACAATCTGAGCGGCGGCCAGAAGCAACTGCTCGCCATAGCCGGTGTCCTGGTGATGCAGCCCGACTATGTGGTGATGGATGAGCCGACGACCCTCCTTGATCTGCGGAACAAGCTGCGGATCGAGCGGGCCATCGCGGCGCTCGCGCAGACGACAATTGTGGTCACACATGACCTTGATCTGATTTCCGATTTTGATCGGGTCATCGTCTTCGATCGGGGACGCATTTTGGCCGATGATTGCCCCGGACCCGCGTTGCGGCGCTACGTCGGAGCCATGCAGGATGCTTGATCTCTACATCCCCGGTCAGTCCGCCCTTCACCGTCTGGCTCCCGGATGGAAGATCCTTGGCCTGTTGCTGGCCGGATCCTTGCTCTTTGCCCTCGACCAGATCGGGTTCAGCCTCCTGCTGGGCGCGTTTACCCTTGGGCTCTATGCGCTGGCCGGTTTCGGGCCGCATCAGGTCTGGACACAGCTGCGTCCCGCGCTCTGGGTGTTTGCCCTGATCTTTCTGGCGCAGGTGCTCTTCGTCGATTGGCGCGTCGGCATCTTTGTGATCATCCGATTTGCCGTGCTGCTGCTGCTCGCAGGCCTTCTGACCCTCACCACCCGCTCCAGCGAGATTCTCGACGGGTTCGAGAAGGGCATGGCCCCCTTGCGCCGGTTCGGAGTGCAAACCGAAAAGGTCAGCCTGGCCATCTCGCTGACCCTGCGGTTCATTCCTGTGCTCGCAGCGGTCGTTCAGGAGGTACGCGAAGCCCAACGCACCCGCGGGCTGGAAAGGAACCTTGTCGCCCTCGCGTTGCCCAGCCTCATTCGCACGCTTCGAATGTCCGAAGAGATATCAGACGCAATCGATGCCCGCGGGTTTTGACCGCCTCACTCACCAAGGACCTAACCACCATGAAAACCAAGGACATTGTCCTCATTTCCCTGTTTGCCGCCCTCACCGCGGCGCTCGGACTGATCCCTCAGATCATGCTCCCCATCGGGGTTCCGATCACCGCACAATCGATGGGGGTCATGCTTGCAGGCGCTGTGCTGGGCGCCAAGCGCGGCAGTCTCGCCATTGTGTTGTTTCTCGGGCTTGTCGCGGCGGGTCTTCCCCTCCTGTCCGGTGGGCGTGGCGGCGCGGCAGTGTTTTTCGGTGCGTCCGGCGGTTTCCTGATCGGCTTTCCCATCGGCGCCTTTGTGATCGGGTTCCTGTTTGATCGCCATCGCGGAAAGCCACCCATGCTAATGTCCATCCTCTACGTTCTCGTCGGTGGCATCGGCGTGGTCTATCTGATCGGCGTTCCCTGGCTTGCCGAAGTGGCCGCGCTGCCGCTGGAGAAAGCCTTTATCGGATCCGCTGGTTTCCTTCCCGGCGACGCCATCAAGGCCATCCTGGCTGCAATTGTGGCGCGAGCCGTACGCCGCGCCCTGCCAGCGCTTTAAAATCAGCGCCCGGGTCAGAACCAACTGGCCCGGACGCTACATTACATAATCATCATTATGCAGTTAAGCGGTTTGTAGCGGAGCGCGCTACCCTGAAGTGCGACTCCTATTAGAAAACAAAGAGTTATCTATTAGGAGCTCATGACCGAGTTTACCAGTCGAGCCATGCTGAAATGGGCCACCGAAAACACCGTCCCGTGGCACTACATGGATCCCGGTAATCCGCAGCAAAATGCGTTCATCGAGAGCTTTAACGGTAGCCTCCGGGACGAGCTGCTGAACGAGGAGATCTTCGACAGCCTGGACGACGCGCGGCGCAAATTGGCCCTTTGGCGCGACGACTATAACACGGTTGCTGTGATCAGTAACCGGTGTTCCGATCACACCTTGGCGACGTAGCTCCAGGGCATGAGGTCGGCGATACTGCTCTGCATGTGAC
>CAKZRP010000019.1 GCA_937146765.1 uncultured Paracoccaceae bacterium
CCTGGGTCATCCCGATGGCGCGGGCGGCGCTGCGCTGGCCCTGGTCGACCGCCTGGATGCCGGCGCGGATGATCTCGCTCATGTATCCGGCTTCCGCCAGAGACAGGCCGATCAGGGCGGCCACAAACGGCGTCACCACCTTGGTCGTGGGCTGCTGGAACAGCACGATATCGGTGAAAGGGATGGCGAGGGTGATGGTGTCGAACATGATCGGAACGGCGTTGAACCAGAACAGAAGCTGGATCAGCATCGGCGTGCCGCGGAAGAAATAGACGTAGGTTGCCGAGATCCCCGCCATCACCGGATTGCCGCTCACCCGCATCAGCGCGATCACCAGACCCACCGCGCAGGCAATCACCAGCGCCAGCGTGCCGAGAAAGAGCGCGTT
Organism: uncultured Paracoccaceae bacterium; assembly: GCA_937146765.1. Classification (GTDB taxonomy): domain Bacteria; phylum Pseudomonadota; class Alphaproteobacteria; order Rhodobacterales; family Rhodobacteraceae; genus Epibacterium. The sequence continues at coordinate 389 of CAKZRP010000019.1, forward strand.
GCGGGCCCCGATCAGGATCTGTTCGCTGAACAGATAGCCGAAGAATTTCTCCATATCCATGATCCGGGCCTCGATGCCCGCGTGGATGATCATGCCGATCAGGGCGAGGCATGCGGAACTGAGGAGCCATGCTCCCCAGTTCCGGCGATGCACCACCTGTTGCACCGGTTCGGGTGCCAAAGCTGCCTGTGTTGCAGTGGTCATCAGCCCGTGTCTCCGATCAGCGCTTGCTTGCGGGCAGGTTTATGGTGATCTCCGGCAGTGCCGCGCCCTGCATGCCCCATTCCTCGAGGATGGCGAGATAGGTACCGTCCTCCAGCATTCCCTGCACGGTCTCCTGGACCAGACCGGTCAGGGCGCTGTCCTTGGGGAAGGCCCAGGAGGTGACGTATTTGACCAGGAGGTAGTTGCCGTCAGCGATGACATATTTGTCCGGGGTGTTGGAGATCATGTAGACCAGTGCCGGGAAGTCGCCGATGTAGCCATTGACCCGCTTGAGATCGAGCTGCATCCGGCTGTCCGGCGCGCTCGGCAGCTGTTCTGCGGTGATCGCTCCCTTGCCGGCGGTCTCGCAGTCGACGGAGGCTGCCTCCACCGCGGTCATGATGGTGCGGCCACCAAGCATGGTGGAGATGGTGTCGCCGCAGAAATCCATGATGGTCTTGTATTTGGCCTCATCCTCCTGCCGCAGCAGGATGGAGGCGCCGGACATCATGTAGTTGACGAAATCGACCTTCTCCTCGCGCTCCTCGGTGTCGGAGATGCCACCGGAGGCCATGTCAAAGCGCACGGCCTCAAGACCGGGGATCAGCGCGGAATACTCCGCCTGCCGGAACTCCAGCTTGAGGTCGAGGCGCTCGGTGATCTCGGTCAGCAGGCTCGCGGAAACGCCAACCGGCACCTCCTCTCCCTCGCGGCGGTATTCGACCGGCGGGAAGGTCTGCTGCGAGCCGACGGTCAAGACGCCTGCCTCGCGCAGTCTGGCCGGAACCTTGGCGGCCAGCTCGGGGATCACGTCGGCCTGAGCGGTGCCCGCCATCGCAAGGATGGCGGAGACCAGAACGGATGCTGTTTTTGCTTTTGTGTTCTGCATGTGAGGAACTCCCTGTTGGGTGGGGATGGGTTAGCGGGTTGCGGCCGACTTGCCCGGAACCTTGGAGGGGTTGGGGCGGTCTGCGTCGGGGCATTCGGCGGCGGCCTCATAGGTCGCCAGAACCGATTGGATGTAGTCCTCGGGGAAGCCGTGATCGGCCATGCCCTTGGGGATGTGGTTCCAGTAGTAATGCGGCGGGCGCATCGGCACGCCGGGGGTGATCAGGCGATAGGTCCAGCAGTCGTAGGTCTTGCCGTCGTCGCCCAGCACGGTGACCGTGCAACGCTCGAAATCATCGTATTCGTCGTTGAAATGGATGTTCTCGTGCTCAAACACGATGCCATGGGCGGCGGTGCCCCAGGCGTCTTTGCAAGTGCTGTTGAAGTGGCACCAGCCCCGGTCGGTGCGGTCGCCTGCGGCGTGGAACGTGAGCCGGTGGTTCGGCGCCAGCGCATGGGTCACCTTCTTCGCATTCGGCATGAAGCGGCGAAGTTCGGCATCGTCGAGCCAGGTGCAGTAGCCAAAATAATACATGTCAGTCCTTCTCTGTTTGCGGGCCCGGCCATCGCCGGAGCCCGCAGTCCTTGGGGTGAGGCGGGTGTCGCCGCCTCGGTTGGGGGAGATGCGCCTAGCGCATATCCATATTGGTATATGGAAAAATATACGAAGCAAGATGCAAAAATTCCCACCCCGAGGTCTTTCCATTTAGTGGCTTGATAATAATTGATTTATTTTTCGAAATCCGAGGTCTTCCGGACCTCGAGGACAACGCCTGCGGCGGCTTTGGTGTCGAAGTAGCAGAAGCCGGATTCGTCGGTGCGCAACCCGTGAGCGATCACATCGAGGCCGCGCGCCATACCGGTTTCGCGGGCGGCGAGCAGGTCTTCAACCTCGAAACCGAGGTGATAGACGCCTTCGCCGTGGCGATCGAGGTGACGGCGTTGCGGCGAGTCGAGCGTGCCGGGGTCGCAGAGCTGAAGCTGCACATTGCCAAGGTCGCAACATTTGTAGCGCATCGCCTTGGAGGCGGCCTCGTTGGGGACCTCAAAGGTCACATAGGTGCCGCCCTTGGGGTAGTCGTACCAGGGGCCGATGCCGATGCTCTCGAAGAAACACTGGCGCGCCTCTAGGTCGGTCACAAGGATGCAGATATGGTGGAGGTCTTGAAACAGGGGCATTGGATCCTCTTGGAATGCTGTCAAAGCTACAAGGTATCCGTTTTCGTATATTATGCAATATGCGATGGTGGCCGCCGCCACCCGCCACCGGGGTGGGGACGGCAGGCGGCAGTCTGCAAGGGGCAGAGATAGCCCCTTGGTCTGGCTCCGGTGCCAGTGCCTGAAGGTCAGACCTGAGTGTCCAGAGCCGCGCGCCAGCGGGCGGCGTAGCTGCGCAGCGCCTCGGCCGCAGCAGGAGGCGGCACGGCGCGGGTCGGGCTGGTGGGAGCGCCACCGAACAGCAGCGCAGCACCGATCGAGGTGCCGGTGGCAGAGCCGGCGATTTCGACCCCTTCGGGAGTCACGGCCGCGAGCATGGCGAGGAAATCCGGGTTGCGGGCAAAGGGACCTTCGACCACCGCCGGGCCTTCGGCGCCGATCAGGTCGAGGCAGCTGCGGGTCATCAGCGCCAGGTAGAGAGAGAGGGCATAGGACCGGGCACCGGGGGATGGGGGTTCGCTGGTCCAGCAGTGGCGACGTCCGGCAAAAGGGCCGCTCTCGGGCACCACCGCGGGCAGCAGCATGGTCCCCGAGGCCAGCACATGGGCACGGTCTTCCGCCACGGGATTGCTGTCGCTGCGCATCAGCTCGTATTCGCGCCCACCCATGAAACGGGCCGAGGGCACCGGCTGGCCAAGTGCGTTCACATTGACCAAAGTGTCGCGCGCCGGATCCAGTGGCAGGGGGTGGGCGCCCATCGCCATGGCAATCACCCAGGTGCCGGTGGACACCACCGAAAATGGGCCTTCGCGCCCCTTGAGATACGGCAGGAGAGAGGCGTTGCTGTCATGGATGCCACAGAGCACCGGGGTGGCGGGATCAAGGCCGGTGCGCCGCGCTACCTCGGCGGTGATCGGACCGAGTAGATCGGACGGTTTGCGCGCAGGCGCCAGCCGGTCCGCTAGCCCGAGACGGGCAACAAGTGCGGAAGGCGCGCCAAGGTCGGGTCGCCAGAGATCGGTGTGACATCCCAGCGAGCACAGATCGCTGGCCGCCACGCCGGTGAGGCGATGACCCCAGTATTGCGGATAGGTCACCACATGGGTGCAGCGCGACAGCAGCTGCGGATCCCGCTCCAGCAACCAATGGAGCTGCGCCCCGAGGTTGAGGCCGAGCGGCAGGCGCGGACTGCCGGTCTCGGCAAAGGCTAGGCGCAGGCGGTCGTAGGCAGTGCGGCTCTCCTCCGGCCCGTCATGCTCGTAATCGAGCATCGGCGTGGCCAGCGCACCCTCCGAGTCGAGCAGCACGGCGCTGGCGCCATGGGCGGTGACCGAGATGCCGTCGATCCCGTGGCTGCGGTGAAAGGCGCCGAGGTGTTCGAGAAAGAACTGCCAATGACCGTCGAGGTCGAAATGCGGATAGGGCGGGCCGGGCAGCACCCGGTTGGGACGGGTGATGACGGCGATCTCGCTCAGGGACACGAGGTCGACCAGCGCCAGCTTGGCATTGGTCTTGCCGACATCGATCACCGCCACGTGGCGGGGCGGGGTCATGGCGTCCTCATTGCAGATGGAACACGGTCTGCAGCGGCGTTTCGACCGGACTGTCGTCCGCATGGGTCTCCATCAGATCGGCCATATAGGCCCACCACCTGCGCACCACCGGATGGCTGGGCAAGGCGGTCATGTCGTGATCGTCGCGCCGCCAGAGCACGGCAAAGAGATGGTGGGTCTCCGGATCATAGTGGATCGAGTAATCTGCCACCCCGGCATCGCGCAGGGCTGCCTCCAACTCGGGCCAGAGTGCATCGTGGCGGCGCTTGTACTCCTCAAGCTGGCCGGGCTTCAGCACCATGCGGAAGGCGTATTTCTCCATCACCGCGCCCCCCGGAGGCGGCTCCAGAGCCGGGGAAGGGCGATCACCCCGATCAGGAGCAGGCCAATGAAGATCGACATCACGATGCCCGGCACGTTCAGCAGACCGAGGCCGAAGGTCACCAGCCCCATCAGGAAGGCCGCGATCACTACGCCGGGGATCGAGCCGGAACCGCCGAGGATGCTGACCCCGCCCAACACCACCATGGTGACCACTTCCAGCTCCATGCCGGTGGCGATGGACGGGCGGGTGGAGCCGAGGCGGGAGGTCAGGCAGACCGAGGCGAGGCCCGACATCAGCCCGGTCAGGAGGAAGAGCGTCATTTTCACCCGCGCCACCCGGATGCCGGAGAACAGCGCAGCGGTGGGATTGTTGCCCACCGCATAGACCGCGCGGCCGAAGTTGGTCTTGTGCAGCACCACGGCGTAGACCACGGCCAGCAGGGCGAAGATCACGAATTCCACCGAGATCACCCAGAAGGCATAGCCCTGGCCGAACCAGGCGAAATCCGCCGGATAGCCGCGAAAGGCTCCATCGCCGAGGATGATGTAGCTGAGACCGCGAAACAGGCTCATGGTGCCGATGGTGACCACGATGGACGGCAGCCCGAGCCGGGTGACCAGCACCCCGTTGAAGGCCCCGCAGAGAAGGCCGGAACCAAGCCCGGTGGCCACGATCACCGGCGTCGGATATCCCGCCTGCATCACCAACCCCATGGCGGTGGAGGAGAGCGCGATGATGGAAGCCACCGAGAGGTCGATCTCGCCTGCGATGATCAGCAGTGCCATGGCAAAGGCGATCATAGCCTTTTCGGTGAAGTTGAAGGTGGCATCGCTCAGGTTCCAGGCATTGAGGAAATAGGGCGAGGCAAAGGAGTTCAGCACAAAGACCGCCAGGGCCACCAGCAGCAGCAGACTCTCCCAGCTCTTCAGCCTGCGGTCTAGCGGCGAGCGGAGCTGGTCGGGAATGTGGCGCGGGGTGCGCGGCTGGTCGGGGCGATCCGGTTGGGGCGTGGCGGTCATTCTGGTCTCGGCAAGGCTCATTGGGGCTGCTCCGCGGATTTCAGGATCAGGCGGCCCCGGCTGCGGCCGGCGCGGGCATTGAAGGCGACGGCAACGAGGATGGCAGCGCCGGAGATGGCCAATTGCCAGAAGGGCGAGATATCCACCACCGGCAGGGCGTTCTTGACCACGCCGAGAAACAGCGCCCCGAGGAGGGTCCCGATCACCGACCCGGCGCCTCCGGCGATGGAAATGCCGCCGATGACGCAGGCGGCAACCACGTCGAGCTCAAAGCCGCCGGCGATATCCACATAGGCCACCGCATAGCGCGCGATCCAGAGATAGCCGGTGAGCCCGGCCAGCGCGCCGGAGATCACAAAGGCGAGGAACTGGGTGCGCCCGACGTCGATGCCGGTATAGACCGCCGCATGGGGATTGCCGCCCACCGCAAAGAAGGCGCGACCGAGGGTGGTCCGTCCCATCACCAGCGCCATCACCGCCACCGCCAGCACCGCGATCCAGCCCAGCACGGGCATTCCAAGCAGGAGGCTGCGCGGAAAGCCGGTGAAGCTGGCGCTCATCTCATGGGCGTTGATCCACTGGCCCTCCGACAGCAGGAAGATGAGGCCGCGAAAAATGGTCATGGTCCCGAGGGTGACCACGATGGGGGGAATGTCGAGCTTCCAGACCAGAAGCCCGTTGAGGCTGCCGAGCGCCGCTCCGAGGGTGACGGCGATCACCAGCACCAGCGCCACCGGCAGCCCGGGCAGGGCCACATTGACCATGGCGCAGACCATGCCGGTGAGGGCGAGATTGGCCGCAACCGAGAGGTCGATGCAGCGGGTGAGGATCACCACCATCTGCCCGAGGGCGAGGATGATCAGCGGCGCGGTATCGGTGAAGACCGAGACAAGGTTCTGCGGGCTGACAAAGCCGGGAAAGCGGCTGGCGATCAACAGGAGCAGGGTCAGGATGGCGGCGAAGAGGATCGCCTCGCGGGATTTCAGCGCGCTCATGCGGCCTCTCCTCTGGCGCCGATGCCTGCGGCATGGCGCACCAGTGTTTCGGGGCTGAGATCATCGCCCGCCAGCTCTGCCGCGATGCGGCCTTCGCGCATCACGATGACGCGGTCGGACATGCCGAGGATCTCGGGGATTTCCGAGCTGACCATGATCACCGACAAGCCCTGCGCGGCGAGTTCGGACATGAAGTCATGCACCGCCGCCTTGGAGCCGATGTCGATGCCCTTGGTGGGTTCGTCGAGGATGATCACCCCGGGTTTCGTCGCCAGCCATTTGGCGATCACCACCTTTTGCTGGTTGCCACCGGAGAGGCTGCCGACGGGGGTGTCGAGGGAGGCGGCGCGCAGGTCCAGCCGCTCGGTATATTCGCGGGCGAGGGCGAATTCCTCGGCCATGCGGGTGAAACCGGATTTCGAAGTCTGCCGCAGCGAGGGCAGGGTGACATTCTGAAAGATCGGCATGTCGAGGATCGCCCCCTGCCGTCCGCGGTCTTCGGGCACATAGACGATGCCGGCACCGATGGCATCGGCGGGAGAGCGGATTACCCGGATGCGGCCGTTAATCCGGGTCACCCCCTTGGAAGGGCGGGTGATGCCGATCAGGCTCTGCATGAATTCGGACCGTCCTGCCCCCACCAGCCCATAAAACCCGAGGATCTCGCCCCGGTGAAGGGTGAAATTGATGTCGGCGAATTCGGTCGGGTGGCAGTAGCCGGTGACCTTCAGCACCTCGCCACCGATGCTGGCCTTGCGCTTGGGAAAGATCTGGTCGACGGCCCGGCCCACCATCATCTGCACCAATTCGCCTTCGCTCACTTCCGCCATTCGCCCGCTGGCGATGAACTGGCCGTCGCGGAACACCGTGTAGCGGTCGGAGATGCGGAAGATCTCGTCGAACTTGTGGCTGATGAAAAGGATCGCCTTGCCTTGCTGCTTGAGTTGTTCGACCAGAAGATAGAGCTCTTCGATCTCCTTCTGCGAGAGGGCGGCGGTGGGTTCGTCCATGATCACCACGCGGGCTTCCACCGAAAGGGCGCGGGCAATGGCGACCAGATGGCGCGAGGCGATGCCAAGGTCGCGCAGTTTGGCACCGGGATCCACCTCGGCCCCGATGGAGCGCAGGATCTCGCCCGCCCGGCGCTGCATGGCGGCCCGGTCGATCAGCCCGAAGCGGCCGCGCGGCGCATGGCCGATAAAGATGTTTTCCGCCACGGAGAGCTCGTCAAAGAGCACGGTTTCCTGATGGATCGCGGTCACGCCCGCCCGCCCGGCGTCCTGCGCGGCGGCAAACCGCACCGGCGCGCCATCAAGCAGGATCTCGCCCCCGTCGGGCTGGTAGATCCCGGTCAGGATCTTCACCACGGTCGATTTGCCGGCGCCGTTCTCGCCGATCAGCGAGGTGACCTCGCCCGCGTGCAATTCGAGCATCACGCCATCGAGCGCCCGGACGCCCGGAAAGGTCTTGGTGATCCGGTCCAGGGCGAGGACCGGAGGTGTGCCACCGGATGCATTTGGCTGCAGGCCCATGGAAAGCTCCGTCGGTCGTCTTGAGAGGGGTCTTTTGCAACAAGGTAGAGCACGGGCGGCAGAAGTATCCGCCGCCCGTAACCTCTGATCGCCGGATCAGAAGATTTCCTTGAAGGCGTCGATATTGGAGGCGTCGTAGACGAAGGGATCGGCCATGGCGGCGGAATTGGTCTCGTCGAGGGTGATCGCGCCCATACGGCCGATGGAGATGCTCGCGCCGGGTTCAGCCTTTGCAGCCTCGGTGGCGAGTTGATGCGCCAGCATGGTGGCCGAGTAGCCGAGGTCGATCGGATTCCAGATCGCAAAGGATTGCGATGCGCCGCTCTCGATCGCGCCGGCCATTTCCGAAGGCAGGCCGAGGCCGGTCACGTTGACCTGGCCCACCTTGCCGGCATCCACCACCGCCTGCGCGGCGGCGACGATGCCCACCGAGGTCGGGGCGATGATCGCGTCGAGATCGGGATAGGACTGCATCAGCCCCTGCGCCTCGCGATAGGACTTGTCGGCGAGATCGTCGCCATAGACGGTGGCCACCACGTTGATGCCGGGATAGTCGCCCATCACCTTGTTCATCTCCTCGATCCAGGTGTTCTGGTTGGTGGAGGTGGTGGTGGCCGAAAGCACCGCGACGTCACCGCCCTCGGGCAGGTGGTCGGCGGCCAGCTTGATGATCATATTGCCGATCAACGCGTTGGACGAGGGGTTGAGATGGGCCATCCGGCCCTCCTCGGCGACACCGGAATCCCAGGAGATCACGGTGATGCCGCGCTGCATCGCCTTTTTCAGCGTCGGCACCAGCGCATCGGTGTCATTGGCCGAGACCGCGATGGCATCGACATTCTGAGCGATCAGCGCATTGATCACCTCGATCTGCCCCTCGGCAGTGGTGTCGGTGGGGCCGGTGTAGATGATTTCCACTCCTCCCAGTTCCTTGGCGGCCTCTTCGGCACCCTCGGCGGCGGCCTCGAAGAAGCCGATCCCCAGCGCCTTGACCACAAGGGCGATGCGCATGTCCTCGGCGCTGGCGGTTCCGGCGAAAAGCCCGGTGGCCACGGCGGCGGTGGTCAGTAGTCTCATCATGTTCATTGGTCGGGTCCTCCCTGATGTCCCGTTATGACCGGCGCCGCTTGCTCCTCTTGCTAGGACGCCGCTTCCTCCTGCGCCCCGGCGGTCGGGGCGACGATCAGCCTGATGTCCGCCGCTTCCAGCATCGCCGCATGGCGGTCGCTGATGCCTTCGTCGGTGATCAGAACGTCAATCCGGTCGAGTGGGCAGAGCACAAGGCTGGACCGGTTGTCGAATTTGGTGGAATCGACCAGGAGGACCAGTTCGTCCGCCTGACCGATCAGTTTCTGCTCGGCCTGGATCAGCAGCGGATCCGCCTCCATCACGCCGAGGGGGGCAATGCCCTGCGCCCCCATGAACATGCGCCGGGCGTAGAAATTGCGTGTCACGTCATTGTCGAAGGGCGACAGCACGATATTCTGTTCGCGGTAGATCACCCCGCCGGAGATCAGCACCGAATTCTTCGAGGCCTTGAGCAGATGCTCGGCAATCGGGAAGGAATTGGTGAAGACCTGGCAGCGTCGGGTCGCCAGCGGATGCACCATCTGAAAGGTGGTGGTGCCGCCGTTGATGATGATCGGATCGCCATCCTCGCAGAGATCGACAGCCGCCCGGGCGATTGCTTGCTTCTGACGGATGTTGAGCGTTTGGTTGACTGAAAAGGGCCGCCCCGCCAGGCCGGGGAAGGGATTGGGGGCCAGAGCCTCTGCGCCGCCCCGCACCCGGCGCAGCTTTTTTGAGACATGCAGCGCGGCAATGTCCCTGCGAATAGTGGCTTCCGATGCGCCGGTGAGGCCGCAGAGCTCTGCCACGGTCACGACCGGCCGGTCCTGTACCGCTGACAAAATGACTCCGTGGCGTTCTTTCTCGTGCATGAATGTCCTCCCGTTGGATCCAAGCCTGTCGCAGGGAAACACTCATTGTCAATCATTTTTTGTCAAAACAATCATGCTGCATCTGCATAATGATCGAAAATGACTGTTAATGATTGACAGCTTGCGAAAGCCTGCGCAGAGTTAGCGTCAATTGCACCCCTCAATACCAGAGGATCGGGAGGAGACCATAATGACACCCGCATCGACGCGGCTTGCCTCGCTTTGGGATGACACCAGGGCGGCGGGCATGAGCGAACCTGAAAAACTTCTGTACCGTTCCAACCTGCTTGGGTCCGACAAGCGGGTCACAAACTATGGCGGGGGCAATACTTCGGCCAAGGTGATGGAACGCGACCCGCTGACCGGGGATCCCGCCGAGGTGCTTTGGGTCAAGGGGTCGGGCGGCGATGTGGGCTCGATCACGATGGAGGGGTTCGCCACCCTCTACATGGACAAGCTGCGGGCACTGAAGGGCAAATACCGTGGCCTCGCCCATGAGGACGAGATGGTCGGCTACCTGCCTCATTGCACTTTCAACCTCAACCCGCGGGCGGCCTCGATCGACACCCCGCTGCATGCCTATGTGCCCAAGCGGCATGTGGACCACATGCACCCGGATGCGATCATCGCCATTGCGGCGGCGCGCGACAGCAAGGCGCTGACGCAGGAGATCTTTGGCGACCAGATCGGCTGGTTGCCCTGGAAGAAACCGGGTTACGAGCTGGGGCTCTGGCTGGAGAAATTCTGCCTCGAGAACCCAGAGGCCAAGGGGGTGGTGCTCGAATCACACGGGCTTTTCACCTGGGATGACGATGCCAAGGCCTGCTACGAGCTGACGCTGGCAATCATCAACAAAGCGATGGCCTTCTTCGAGGAGCGGACCTCCGGGCGACCGGCCTTTGGCGGTGCGGTGCACCTGAGCCTCGCGGCGGCGGAGCGGCAGGCGGTGGCGGCAAGGTTGATGCCGGCGATTCGCGGCTATGTCTCCGGCCAGCAGCACATGGTGGGGCATTTCGAGGACAGCGACACGGTGCTGGAATTCGTGAACAGCCGCGACATGCGCGACCTCGCCGCGCTGGGCACCTCCTGTCCCGATCATTTCCTGCGCACCAAGATCCGCCCTCTGGTGGTGGATTTCGACCCCGCTGCGGGAAATCTCGACGCGGTGCTGGCGGGGCTGGAGACACAGGTCGCCGCCTATCGCGAGGATTACGCGGCCTATTATGCGCGCTGCAAACATGACGACAGCCCGGGCCTGCGCGATCCCAATGCGGTGGTCTACCTGGTGCCCGGCGTCGGCATGATCACCTTTGCCAAGGACAAGGCGACGGCACGGATCTCGGGCGAGTTCTACGTCAATGCGATCAATGTGATGCGCGGAGCCTCGGCGGTCAGCACCTATTACGGCCTGCCCGAACAGGAGGCTTTCGACATCGAATACTGGCTGCTGGAGGAGGCAAAGCTGCAGCGGATGCCGAAGCCTAAATCGCTCGCCGGTCGGGTGGCACTGGTCACCGGCGGTGCCGGCGGTATCGGCTCTGCCACCGCCGCGCGCTACCTGGCGGAGGGGGCCTGCGTGATGCTTGCCGATATCAATGGCGAAAGCCTGGAGGCGACGCGGCAGTCGCTGTCAGGACAGTTCGGCGCCGATGTGGTGCGCGCGGTGGAGATGAACGTCACCGACGAGGCCGCAGTGGAGGCCGCCTATGCGCGGACCGCGGTGGAATTCGGCGGGGTCGACATTCTGGTCTCAAACGCTGGCATCGCCTCTTCCGCACCGGTGGAGGAGACCTCTCTGGCGCTGTGGAACCGCAACATGGATATTCTTTCGACCGGCTATTTCCTCGTCTCGCGCGAGGCGTTCAAGCTGATGCGCCGCCAGGGGCTCGGGGGGGCGGTGGTCTTCGTGGCTTCCAAGAACGGGTTGGCGGCCTCGCCCAATGCCTCGGCCTATTGCACCGCCAAGGCCTCCGAGATCCATCTGGCGCGCTGTCTCGCGCTGGAGGGAGCCGAGGCGGGGATTCGCGTCAATGTGGTGAACCCGGATGCCGTCCTGCGTGGATCCAAGATCTGGGAGGGCGAATGGCTGGAGCAGCGTGCGGGCACCTATGGTACCGACAAGGAGGGACTGGAGGAAATGTACCGCCAGCGTTCGCTGCTGAAGCGGACGGTGCTGCCGGAGGATATCGCCGAGGCGGCCTATTTCCTTGCCTCGGAGGCTTCGGCAAAATCGACCGGCAATATCATCAATGTCGACGCAGGCAATGTGCAGGCCTTTCCCCGCTGAGGGAAGCTGCACAAAGGGAGGAGCAGGATGATCGAGACATCCATCATCGAGGCACAGCGGCAGGCGCTGGAGGCGGACCTCGCGCGCGACTACGCGGCGCTGGGCGAAAGGCTGGCCCGCAGCGGCATCGAGATCGCGGATCTGACCGCGCGCGCGCGGGCCTTTGCGGTGGCGGTGCCAAGCTGGGGCACTGGCACCGGCGGCACCCGGTTTGCCCGCTTTCCCGGGGCAGGCGAGCCGACCAATATCTTTGACAAGCTCGATGATTGCGGGGTGATCCAGCAACTGACCCGCGCCACGCCGCGCGTCTCGCTGCATATCCCCTGGGACAAGGCGGCACCGGCGGATCTTCTGGCCAAGGCCGAGGCGCTTGGGCTGGGGTTCGATGCGATGAACTCCAATACCTTTCAGGACCAGCCGGAGCAGCGGCTGAGCTACAAATACGGGTCTCTGTCGCATACTGATGCCGCCACCCGCGCGCAGGCGGTGGAGCACAATCTCGAATGTATCGAGATCGGCCGCCAGATCGGTTCACGCGCGTTGACGGTCTGGATCGGCGATGGCGCCAATTTCCCTGGCCAGACCGATATGGGGCGGCAGTTCGACCGCTATCTCGGGGCGATGAAGGAGATCTATGCCGGGCTGCCGGAGGATTGGCGGATCTTTTCCGAACACAAGATCTATGAACCGGCCTTCTACTCCACCGTTGTGCAGGACTGGGGCACTTCGCTTTTGACAGCGCAGGAATTGGGCGACAAGGCCATGTGCCTCGTCGACCTTGGCCATCACGCGCCCAATGTGAATATCGAGATGATCGTCTCGCGGCTGATCCATGCCGGCAAACTTGGTGGGTTCCACTTCAATGACAGCAAATACGGCGATGACGATCTCGACAGCGGTACCATCGAGCCCTACCGGCTGTTCCTCGTCTGGAACGAGCTGGTGGCGGCGGAAGGGGTGCCGGGTCTCGACCTTGCCCATATGATCGATCAGTCGCACAACGTCACCGACCCGATCGAGAGCCTTATGGTCTCGGCGATGGAGATCCAGCGGGCAGCGATTCAGGCGGCGCTGGTCGATCGCGTCGCGCTTGCGGGCTATCAGGAGTCCAATGACGCGCTGATGGCCTCTGCCACCCTGCGCCGCGCCTTCCGCACCGATGTGGAGCCGATCCTTGCCATGGCGCGGATGCAGGCTGGCGGGGCGATCGACCCGGTGGCGGCCTACCGCGCCTCGGGCTATCGCGCCCAGGTGGCGGAGACCCGGCCCAAGGTCACGGGTACGGGCGGCGGTATCGTCTGAGGCGTGCGGGGTCGGCTCAGGATTCCGCCCGACTGTCTGCAACCGCTGAGTCGAGCCAGAGCATCAGCGCCGTCATTGCAGGGCTCATCACCCGGTCGGCGGGCCAGGTGAGATGATAGGCCCCGGCCTCCAGAACCGGTGCGAAGGGCTGCACCAGCCGCCCCTCACGCAGCCAGCGGGCAAACATCGGCAGCGGCAGCAGGGCGACGCCCGCGCCCGCCGCTGCCAGATCCGCCAGTGCCACCGAGGAATCGAGCACCGGTCCGGTCAGGGGCGGGCAGGAAAAGTCTGCCAACGCGCACCAGCGCGGCCATTCATCGCTGCGATAGCTGCGCAGCAATCGCTGCCGAGTGAGGTCTTCCAGGTGGTGCAGCCGCTCGGCCAGCGCCGGGGCACAAAGCGGCGCCAGGGGCGCCGGCAGCAGCTCCCTGGAGCGCAGGCCGGTCCAACTGCCGCTGCCGAAGCGGATCGCCATGTCGAGCCCCTCGCGCGGGATGTCCACCCGGTTGTTATGGGTCGACAGGCGCAGGTCCACCTGCGGATGGGCGGCCTCGAAAGCGGGCAGGCGTTCGATCAGCCAGCCAGTGGCGAAAGTGGTCACCACCCCGAGGTTCAACATTTCGATGTGATGACGCCCGGTGACCCGGTCGAGTGCCCGTCCGATCCCGTCGAGCGCCTGTTCCACCACCGGAAACAACTGCAGCGCCTCGTCGGTTGCCACCAGACCGCCAGAGGTGCGGTGAAACAGCGGCGCGCCCAAGAGATCCTCGAGCCGCGCGATCTGGTGACTGACGGCAGCCTGGGTCACCCGCAGCTCGATCGCGGCGCGGGTGAAACTGCCCTGACGGGTGGCGACCTCAAAGACGCGCAGGGCATTGAGGGGCAGGTCTGGGCGATCCATGGCATTACCTTTTCTAATGCTGGCCGTTATGATTTGTCGTTTGTCGGGGCATATCATGGATTGGTAAAGGGGCTGCATGACATCAGGTGATGTCGTCTGCCCTCTTAACACGTGATCCATGGCGCATGACAGGACGCCCGCAGATCCGCCTGACCCGTTGGGGTGGAGGGCGGGGCTATGCAGTCCTGCCCCAGCCCAGAACAGGACCCAGATGCAATTCTCTCTTTTCCGATGCCTCCGACTGGCGGCACCGATTGCGGCGCTTTGGCTGCTGCAGACACCGGCGCAGGCGCAGGATGCGCAGGCGCTTTCACATCTCATCGCGGAACTGGAGCGGGATCATCAGGCCCGCATCGGCGTGATGGTGCGCGACAGTGGCTCCGACTGGGCCTTCGGCTATCGCGAGACCGAGCGTTTCGCGATGACCAGCACTTTCAAGATCCCGCTCTGTGCGGCGGTGTTGGACCGGGTGGCGATGGGCAGCGACAGTCTTGCGGTCGAACTGCCGGTGGAGCAGGCGGATCTACTGGACTACGCGCCTGTGACCACGCCCGAGGTTGGCAAGCGGATGACCCTTGCGCAGCTCTGTCAGGCAACCATCGACATGAGCGACAACACCGCGGCCAATCTGCTGCTCGATCATATCGGCGGGCCACAGGCGGTGACGGAGTTCCTGCGTCGCACCGGCGATCCGGTCACCCGGCTGGACCGCCGGGAGCCGGAGCTGAACCTTGCCGGACCGGGCGAGTTACGCGACACCACGACGCCGCAAGCGATGGCGGCGACGCTGGAGCGACTTTTTCTGCGCAACGCCCTGCCCAGGGCGGAGAGGGCACAGCTCTGGGAGTGGTCCGGCCGGGGTGGTGTGACACAGGCGCTGCTGCGCGCGGCGCTGCCGAAGGACTGGCAGGTGGCGGATAAATCCGGCGCCGGGGCGCAGTCGCGGGCGCTGGTCGCCGTGGTTCAACCGCCCCAGCGAGCCCCCTATCTGGTGGCGATCTACCTCGCGGAATCGCCCGATGACTTTCAGACCCGCAATGCGGCAGTGGCTGCGCTGGCGGCGGAAATCGCCAAGCTCCTGCAGGCGCGCTGAGCGTCACCACGCTGGAAAAAAGCCCCCGGAGAGCAGATCTCCGGGGGCCTTCTGTCGGATGGGGGTAGGGCGCTGTTACTGCGCCGCGACCTCTTCGCCACCGCTCTTGCCTCCGCTCTTGCCGATATCCTTGCCGGTCAGGGCCCGGTTGATCCGCATGATCAGCACGTAGAAGGCGGGCACCATGAAGATGCCGAGGAAGGTGGAGGCGGTCATGCCCCCGATCACCCCGATGCCGATGGCGTTCTGCGAGGCCGCCCCGGCTCCGGTGGCGGTGGCCAGCGGCAGCACCCCGAGGATGAAGGTCAGCGCCGTCATCAGAATCGGCCGCAGGCGCAGGCGGGAGGCCTCGATCGCGGCTTCGGCAATGGTGAGGCCGGTGCGGCGCAGCTCCTCGGCGAATTCCACGATCAGGATGGCGTTCCGAGCGGCCAGACCAATGGTGGTGAGCATCCCAACCTTGAAATAGACGTCGTTGGACTGGCCGAAAATCCAGGCCGAGAACAATGCTCCGAGGATGCCGACCGGCACCGCCAGCATCACGGCGAGCGGGATCGACCAGCTCTCATATAGGGCTGCCAGCGCAAGGAAGACCACCAACGCCGAGATCGCATAGAGGATCGGCGCCTGATCGCCGGACTGGCGTTCCTGATAGCTGAGGCCGGTCCAGGCGGCGGCATAGCCGCCGTCCATTTCCGCCACCAGCGCCTCCATTTCCTCCATCGCGGTGCCGGAGCTGTAGCCTTCACCGGGCGAGCCGGAGATCTTCAGCGCAGCGGTGCCGTCGTAGCGCTCCAGCGTGGGGGCCACGGGTTCCCAGGAGGTGGAGAGGAAGGCGGAGAAGGGCACCATCTCGCCCGCGGAATTGCGCGCGTACCAGTCAAAGACATCCTCGGTCTGCATCCGATGGGCCGCCTCGCCCTGTACGATCACCGGCCGCAGCGCGGCGCCGAGTTCGAAGTCATTGACCTCGGAGCCGGCAAAGATCACCGAGAGCATACTGTTCACCTCGGACAGCGTCAGCCCGAAGCTTTCGGCCTTGGCACGGTCGATGGAAAGCTTGAGGGCGCTGTCCTTCTCGGTGCCATTGGCGGAGAGGTTGGTCACCACCTCATTGTCGGCGGCACTGGCTATGAGCGCCTCGGCGGCGGATTGCAGCGCGTCGGCGCCGGTGCCGGCCTGATCGACCAGATACATCTCGAAGCCGCCGGTATTGCCGAGGCCCCGGATCGCGGGCGGCTGCATGACGAAGATCTGCCCGTCGCGCAGCTTGCGGAAGGCCATGTTGGCGCGCTGTGCGACCTGGGCGGCGGCGAGTTCCGGCTGGCCGTCGCGTGCGTCAAAGGTCTTCAGCTTCACAAAGACCATGGCACGGTTCTGGCCGCTACCGGAAAAGCCGAAGCCAAGCGCGGCAAAGGTACTCTGGACCGCCTCCGGCTCCTCGGTGAGGAAATACTGTTCGAGTTTTTCCACCGTTGCCCTGGTCTGGGCGGTGGTGGCGCCTTCGGGCAGGGTGATCATGGTCATCAGGACGCCCTGATCCTCGGTCGGGATAAAGGAGGTGGTGAGCCGCTCATTCACCCACCAGGCCCCGGCAAGTACGCCGACCAGAACCATCGGCATGACGATGGGAAGCCGCAGGCTGCCTTTCACGCCGGCACCATAGCCCGCAGTACCCTTGGCCACCACGGTATTGAACCAGCGGAAGGGGGCAAAGCGTGGCTCCCCCTCCTTTGGGCGCAGCAGCCGCGCCGACATCGGCGGAGACAGGATGATCGCCACGAAGAGAGAGAAGGTCATCGCCGAGACCATCGTCACGGAGAATTGCCGGTAGATCACCCCGGTGGAACCACCAAAGAAGGCCATCGGCAGGAAGACCGCCGCCAGCACCACGTTGATGCCCAGAAGGGCAGAGGTGATCTGGCCCATGCTCTTCTTGGTGGCCTCGAGTGCGGAGAGGCCCTCGTCCTCCATCAGGCGTTCGACGTTTTCCACCACCACGATGGCGTCATCGACCAGGAGGCCGATGGCGAGAACCATGGCGAACATGGTGAGGGTGTTGATGGTGAAGCCGCCCACCTGAAGCACCGCGAAAGTGCCCAAGAGCACGACAGGCACCGCGATCAGCGGGATCAGCGTGGCGCGCCAGCTTTGCAGGAAGAGGATCAGCACGAGGAAGACCAGCACCACCGCCTCGACCAGCGTGTGATAGACCTGCTCGATGGACAATTCGACAAAGGGCGAGGTGTCATAGGCGATCTGGAAGCTGACCCCTTCGGGCAGCGAGGGAGCCAGTCGGTCGAGGGTCGCGCGCACCGCCGCTGCGGTATCGACCGCATTGGCACCGGTGGCGAGGTTGACGCCAAACCCGGCGGCATTGAGGCCGGAGAAGCGCGAGTCGCCGCCATAGCTTTCCTGGCCGATCTCTACCCGGGCCACATCGGCAAGGCGCACGATGCCGCCATCTTCATCGGCCTTGAGCAGGATCTGCTCAAATTCCTCGGCGGTGGTCATCTGGCTCTGGGCGGTGATGGTGGCGTTGAACTGCTGGCCCATCAGCGTCGGCTGGCTGCCGAGCGAGCCGACCGAGACGGTGGTGTTCTGCTCGGCCACCGCATTGACCACATCGGAGGGAGTGAGCTGGAAGCGGGCCAGTGCAATCGGGTCGAGCCAGATCCGCATCGCATAGCCGGAGCCAAAGATATTGACGCCGCCAACGCCCTCGGTGCGCTGCACCGCGCCTTCGACCTGCTCGGAGAGGATATTGCCGAGTTGAACGGTGGAGTAGTTGCCCTCCTCGGCGACGATCGCGCCGACCAGCAGGATCGAGGAGGAGGAGCGCGACACCCGCACGCCCTGGCTGCGCACCGTGGTCGGCAGCTGGTTTTCCACCTGCGAGACCTTGGACTGCACCTCGTTCTGGGCGTCGACCGGCTCCACCGACTCGTCAAAGGTGATCTCGATCGAGGACGATCCCTGCGAGGAGCGCGCGGTCATGTAAATCATGCCGTCCAGCCCGGTCATAGCATCCTCGATCACCCGGGTGACCGAGTTCTCCACCGCCTCGGCTGTGGCGCCATTGTAGGTGGCGGACACCCGCACCGTGGTCGGCGCGATATCGGGATATTGCGCAACCGGCAGGGTCAGCATCGACCAGGCCCCGATGAGCATGGTCATCAGGGCAAGCACCCAGGCAAAGACCGGGCGCCGGATAAAGAAGATACCCATGGATCAGCCCCCGGTTGCAGGCGCGGCGGTTTCAGTGACAATGCCCGCCTCGGAAATCGTCACCGGCACGGTGGCCACCTCGGCGCCATTGCGCATGGAGGAAAGCCCGTCGACGATCAGCGCCTCTCCCGCCGCGACCCCCTCGGTCACGATCCAGGCGTTCTTGAAGCTGCCGTGTTCGGTCAATTCGCGCTCCTCGGCCTTGCCCTCAACCGCGACAAATGCAGTAAGGGTGCCGTCGGCGGCGCGAGAGGTCGCTCCCTGCGGCACCAGCACCGCGCGGGTGGTGCCGAGTTCCAGTTCCACGCGCAGGAACTGGCCCGGCATGATATGGCGCTCGGGATTGTCGAAACGGATACGGAACTCAAAGGTGCCGGTGGTGGTGGATACCCGGGTTCCGGGGGATTCCAGCGTGCCTTTGCGATCGTATTGCACTCCGTTTTCCAGCGTCAGGGTCACGTCCACGTCATCGCCGGGCTGCAGGGTGCCGCCATCGACAAGGGCCCGCACCTCGGCCAGACGTTTGCTCGATTCCTCCACATCCACATAGATCGGGTCGAGCCGCGTGACGGTGGTCAGAGCATCGGACTGGTTGGCGGTAACGATGGCCCCGGTGGAGACTTCGGGCACAGCGACGACGCCGGTGATCGGGCTCTTGATCTCGGTGCGTTCGAGATTGAGCCGGGCCAGCTTCAGCGCGGCCTGGGCGGAAGAGAGCTCCGCCTTGTTCTGCAGCACCGCGACACGGGCGGTTTCCACGTCCTCGATGGTGACGCCGGTGCCCTGCAGGCGCTCGTAACGCGAGCGGGTGCTCTCGGCGGCGCTGACGGCGGCTTCGGCGCGGGCGACCTCGGCCTCTGCTGCGGCCACGTCGACCTCGAAGGTGTCACCTTCGATGCGGAACAGGGTGGCGCCGGTCTCCACCTGACGGCCCGATTCATAGGTGATCTCGGCAATGGTGCCGCCGACGCGGGGGCGGATGTCCACCTCTTCAAAGGCGACGGCACGACCGGGAAGGGTCACGGAAAAAGGCACCTCGGCCTGTTCGAGGGTGATGACCCCGGCGGCGATCGGCCCGGCGGGGCCGCGCATCATCTGGGCCAGGGCAGGATGGGTCAGGCAAAGGGAGAAGGCAACCGCGCCAAGCCAGGTCAGCGGAGCGGGGCGGTGGGGGAGCGAATGGGCCATGCGTGTCCTTGAATGATCGGGGCTGCGTCGCGCGTCTTTTGGCGTTGAACGCAGGGCTGCCAGATTTCCGTCGCTGCCGCAGCACAAAAAGGACCGCTCCCCGTAGGAGCGGTCCGCCATAGGGATATTTTCCCCCATATCATATGTGCGCGCACAAAAAGGTGACAATCGGGACGCGCTCCGCAGCCCCGACAGTCAGTCGGCGCGATAGGGGGCGGGCAGGACAAAGACCTCGTCCGCGCGGCCGTAGCCGCCATCCTTGATCTCTTCGATCAGCACCATCGTGTGCGGGCGCACCGCTTCGCCGAAGAAGGAGACCATCATTTCGGTGGTCTGGTGGATGAGGTCCGATTTCTGATCGCGGCTGAGGGCAGCTTCGGGGGTCTTGACGTTGATGAAGGGCATTTGATGTCTCCTTGGGGTGAGGACATGGGGAAAGGGGGAAATCAGGCCATGCCGCCATTGGCGCGCAGCACCTGACCGTTGATCCAGCCGCCATCGGGGCCGGCAAGGAAACTCGCCACGGCAGCGATATCCTCGGGCAGGCCGAGACGACCGAGGGGGATCATCCGGGTGATGCCCGCAATCAGCTCTTCGGATTTGCCGTCGAGAAAGAGGTCGGTGGCAATGGGGCCGGGCGCAATGGCATTGACCGTGATGCGGCGGGACCCGAGTTCCTTGGCGAGGATCGGTGTCATAGCCTCTACCGCCGCCTTGGAGGCGGCATAAAGCCCGTAGCCGGGCAGCGACAGGCGCACGACGCTGGAGGAGAGGTTGATGATGCGCCCGCCGTCCGGCATCCGCCGGGCCGCCAGTTGCATCCCGAACAGCGCGCTTGCGGAGTTGATCCGGCTCTGGGCGGCGAAATCCTCCTCTGTCGCCTCGGTCAGGGGCGCGGTGCGCAGGATGCCGGCATTGTTGACCAGCACCGAAACCGGGCCAAAAGCCGCTTCGGCGGCGTCAAAGAGCGCGGGCATCGTCTCGGGGTCCGCCACGTCGCCCTCCACCGCCCGGGCACGGCCACCCGCATCGGCGATGGCGTCGACCACCCGGGCGGCGGAGGCGGTATCGCGGGCATAGTTCACGATGATCGCAAACCCATCAGCGGCGAGGCGGCGGGCGATGGCGGCCCCGATCCCCTTGCCGGCGCCGGTCACCAGGGCGGTGCGGGACTGGGAGGGCTGTTGCGTCTGAGGTCTGAGTGAGGATGTCATGGTCGGGTCCTTTCTCTGGGGCCTGCGACGAACCTAGAGACAGAGTTGATCCGGATAATTATGCTTGTCCCGGAATTATAATTCGAGAAGAGCGAATAATGTTGGATCGACTGGACTCCATGGCCCTGTTCGTCCGTGTCGTCGAGCGGCGCAGTTTCACCGAAGCGGCGGCGGATCTTCAGGTGGCGCGCTCGACAGCGACGGATGTGATTCAACGCCTCGAGGCCCGTCTGGGCACCCGGTTGCTGGAGCGCACCACCCGCCATGTGGAGCCGACGCCGGAGGGGCAGGAGTTCTATCAGCGCTGCCTCGCCATCCTCGCCGAGGTGGAGGATGCGGAAGGGACCCTGCGCGGCGCGGGGCCGACAGGACCCTTGCGGGTGGATGCGCCGGGGGTTCTGACCCGCAACCTGTTGCTGCCACGCCTGCCGGAGTTCACCGCGCGCTACCCGGGGATCTTCCTGCAGTTGGGGCAGGGGGAGCGGCTGGTGCATCTGGTGCGCGAGGGGGTGGACTGCGTGATCCGGGCCGGGGCGGCGGAGGACAGCAGCCTGGTGATGCGCAAATTGCCGGACCTGCCGGAGATCACCTGCGCCAGCCCGGCCTATCTGGCCAGCCACGGGGTGCCGAAGCGGATGGAGGATCTCGCCGGGCACCGCTCGGTCGGATTCCTGTCGTCGCGCCGAGACACGGTCCTGCCGCTGGAGTTCACGGTGGCGGGAACGGTGCGGGTGGTGCCGCTGGAGCCGGCCATCGTGGCCAATGACGCCGAGACGGTGAGCGATCTGGCGCTATTGGGCTATGGTCTCGTGCAGGCGCCGCGCTACCGGTTTCGCGCCGACCTGGCGGCGGGGCGGCTGGTGGAGGTGCTGCCGGACTGTCCGCCGCCGCCCTTGCCGCTGGCGCTCTATTATCCGCAAAACCGGCATCTGACCGCGCGGGTGCGGGTCTTTGCCGATTGGGTGACGGAGGTCCTGCGGGCGGCGGATCTGTAGGGGCGATGTCGGTGGCGCCCGCGCGGGCCGACCTGCGGAAGGCCCCGTCGCGCGGCGGGCGCATTGCGAGGCAGGCGTGTGGGGGGGGTGCGCGTGCCACTTGGCGGCACAGGGCGGCGGTTTCGCTGGGGTGCCCTGCGGGGCGATCTAGGATGCGCCGACGGGCGTCCGACTGGGGCCCTTGCCGCAGCCAATCCGCTACAGGAGCGCCAGCATGACCATTCGTTTCTTTTCCTCCCGGCACCGGCCCGTGCATCTCGGGCCCTTCCCCTTGGAGCGGCTGAAACGACAAGACCATGCGGATCTGGAGGGCGTGCCACGCACGCAGGTGCTGAACTTTCGCCGCCCGGGCCAGCCCGCCAGCATCGTCAACGCCATGTGCGAATATCAGGCGATGATGGATGCGATCCGCGACGGGCTTGTGAATGGCGCCCGTGCCGAGATCCCGTCGGATCTGCAGGAGCGCTCCGATCATCTCAAGGCCTTTGGCTATTTTGCCGATGCCGCCATGGTGGGCACCGGTCCGATGGTCGAGGAGGCCCGGCTGGCAGAGCCCTTTCGCAACCCCGACATCGACCGGCTGGCGGAGGATCTGAAGACCCGCCAGACCAAGACGCTGGCCTCGGGCATCGATATGATCATGGCGGATCTGAAGGACGCGCTGCAGGCCCCGCCCACCACGATCGGCGCGCATCGGCACGCGATCGTCTTCCTCTACGAGCGTCCGCGCGACCTGCGCCCGGGCGAGCCGGGCGGCGACTGGATCGAAGGTGCCGAGGCCCATCGCGCCTGTCTGCGCAGCGCCGAGACTGCGGTGGTGATCGCCAATTACATCCGCCTCTTGGGCTGGGACGCCAAGGCCCATACCCAGACCTCGTCGGATGTGGATCTCAACCGGCTCGCGGTCTCCGCAGGGCTGCTGCGGGTCGAAGGCGGCCAGTTGATCGCACCCTATATCGGCGCGGGTTTTGGTCTTGCGGCGGTGACCACCGATATGGAGCTTGCCGAAGATCGCCCGCTGGCGCCGATGGCGCAGCAACCGGGCCACAAGGGGCGCGATCTGCGCTGGTGGCTGGGCATGGGGGCGGAGCGCTCGGCCCTGAATGGCGATCCCTATCGCGCCCGCGATTTCCGCGACGGGCCGCATCCTTTTGAGACCCTGAAACGGGTGGAGACCCCGACCACATATATAGATGAGACGCGCGTCGCCCGGGTACCCAAACGCGCCGACATGTTTGCCCGGGCGCAATTCGGTGACATGGGAAAGACCAACCAGAAGGCGGCGACCGGGGGCTATTACGCCCGCAAGGCGGCCCCCGCGATGGCGCAGCGGCGGATGCTCGGTGCTTTTGTGCTGCTGCAGGATGGCACGCCCGCTGACGGCCCGCGCCCGACGGATGCGCAGCGCAATGCCGATCTGGTCAAGGCGGCCTCCTACTGGCTCGGGATCGACGCGGTGGGGATCTCGCGCTGCCCGGACTGGAGCTGGCACAGCCACGACGCCACCGGCGCGCCGATCGTGCCGGACCAGCCCCATGCGATCTCGATGATCGTCGACCAGGGCTTTGACACCACCGAGGGGACCTCGGGCGACGATTGGATCGCGGTGGCGCAATCGATGCGGGCCTATCTGCGCTTCTCGCTCCTCGGCGGGGTGATCGCGCGGCAGATCCGCAACTTGGGTTACAAGGCCAAGGCGCATACGGTGATGGATGGCGAGGTGCTGCAACCGCCCTTGCTGCTGCTATCTGGTCTGGGGGAAGTCTCTCGCATCGGCGAGGTGATCCTGAACCCCTTCCTCGGGCCGCGCCTCAAGTCCGGTGTGGTGACCACTGATATGCCGCTCGCGCACGACAAGCCGATCGACTTCGGACTGCAAAGTTTTTGCGAGAGCTGCAACAAATGTGCCCGCGAATGCCCCTCGGGCGCCATCACGGCCGGGCCGAAGCTGATGTTCAACGGCTACGAGATCTGGAAATCCGACAGCCAGAAATGCACCACCTATCGGATCACTACGCCGGGCGGGGCCATGTGTGGGCGCTGCATGAAGACCTGCCCGTGGAACCTTGAGGGGATTTTCGCGGAGAAACCCTTCCGCTGGGCGGCGATGAACCTGCCCAAGGCGGCGCCGGCACTGGCGCGGCTCGACGACGCGCTGGGCAATGGCGAGATAAACCCCGCCAAGAAATGGTGGTGGGATCTGGAGCTGCAGGAGGACGGCGGCTATCGACCGACCCGCCATCCGGTGAACGCCCGCGCCCTGCAAAAGGACCTTGCCCTGCGCTACGAGGACCAGACGCTGGCGGTCTACCCCGCGCCGCTGGCACCGCACCCCTGGCCCTATCCGTTCCCGATGGATCGGGAATCCGGGATCGAGGCCTATCAGGCCATGATCACCGCCGAGGAATACAAAGTCCGCCGCGCGAAGGGAGAGAGCGGCCCCTGGGATCACCTCTATACCAATGACAGCGAAAGCCCAGTGTTGCAGGTCCTGGTCAGCAAGGCCGAGGTCATGGCTGAAGGCGTCACCAAATACGAGTTCCGCCGCCCCGATGGTGGCGACCTGCCGGAATGGACTGCGGGCGCTCATCTCGACATCGTGGTCGCGCCGGAGTTCCTGCGGCAATACTCCATGTCCGGCAACCCGGCGGACCGCAGCACCTACCAGATCGGCGTCTTGCGCGAGGATCTCGGGCGCGGCGGCTCGAAGCTCCTGCATCGGATCTTTTCCGAAGGCCGCAGGATCTTCATCTCGCGGCCGATCAACCATTTCCCGCTGGCGGAAGGAGCGAGCCGGACCTTCCTGATGGGCGGCGGCATCGGGGTGACACCGATGATCGCCATGGCTCATCGCCTGCATGGGCTGGGGCGCGACTTTTCCTTCCACTATTCGGTCAAGTCCCGCGCCGTGGCGGGCTATCTCGAGGATCTCGCCGCGATGCCCTGGGCCGACCGCGTGACACTACATGTCTCCACCGAGGGGACGCGCGCCGATTTTGCCGAGATCCTGACGGGCTACGTTCCCGGTGCCCATGTCTATACCTGTGGCGCTGCCCCTTACATGGAGGCGGTGATGGCGGCGGCGGAGGCGGCCGGCTTCCCGGAAGAGGCCCGGCATCTGGAGTATTTCTCGGTGCCCGAACAGCCCGACTATGTGAACCACCCTTTCACCCTGCGCCTGAAGCTGTCCGGGCGGGAGATCGAAGTGCGGGCGGACCAGACCGCCACCGATGCGCTGGCAGAGCAGGGGGTGCATGTGGATGTGAAATGCGCCGACGGGATCTGCGGGGTGTGCAAATGCGGTCTGCTGTCCGGCGCCGTGGAGCACCGCGACTTTGTCCTCTCCAGGGCACAGCGCGCAACCTCGGTGATCCTGTGCCAGTCCCGCGCCGCTGATCCGGAGGGGGTGATCGAAGTGGACCTCTGAAGGCCCGGAAAATCGCGGGCGGTGGAGGTTTTGGGCAGCCGACTCGTCCAGGGTTTGCGAGTCGCGTCCCTCGACTCGGTGGTGCGACTTGTAGTCCTTTGAGATCGCACCACAATATATAGGGTCGTGAGGGCGCAAGGCCTCCCAGCTCGCCTGAACGACCTTGGCTGCCTGTCCCCGTGGGAAACTTTTTTGAACGGCTTAATGCCTTGAAAATAAGCGTTAAACGACCCTCGGCAGTGGTTTTTACAGAAATGTCAAAAAAAGGGGTTGCGGCTCTGCGCGTCTATCCGTAGAAGACCCCTCACCGGCGGCGCTGAGGCGCTGCGGGGCGCGG
>CAKZRP010000020.1 GCA_937146765.1 uncultured Paracoccaceae bacterium
TCCAACTGCTCATGCCCTCACGCTATCGTGCTGGATTCACGCAGTGAATCCCTCTCCCGATTTGCGCAACAAGGCCCCTCTGCGAGCACCTTGCGCGCCGCGTCCCGCTTGTCCCGTGCCTGCTTGAGGCTCAGGTCCGGGTACTTGCCGAAGGCCAGAAGCTTTTCCTTGTCCATCCAGCGGTACTTGAACCGCCAAAGTTTGGAGCCGCCCGGATTGACTAGGAGGAATAAGCCATCAAAGTCGGCCTTCTTGTAGGGCTTTTCTTTCGGCTTCAGCGCGCGGATCTTGGCATCGCTCAGAACGGGCATGGGGGTACCTTTATTTCACGACCTCGGCAGTACCCCGACCCATACCCCAATTGAGGGTAGAATGAGCGGGATCGCTCCGGACAACCTCGGGCAAAGGGTCCGATATTCTCGACGAAATTCAGGTTATTAGAAGAAACTACAGGCCACAACTGGAAGTGATTGTGGTGCCCGGGGGCGGAATCGAACCACCGACACGAGGATTTTCAATCCACTGCTCTACCCCTGAGCTACCCGGGCACGGGAAGGCGTCTCGCCTTGGGTGCAGGCCTTCTATGACGTGCGCGCGACAGTGTCCAGAGGCTTTTTCAAAGAAAATCGCTAATGTTCCGTCGGCGGGCGTTTCTCCGCATCTTCCAGTGCAATTTCAAGGTCTTCCTGATCCTCGCTCGGCACCGCGTAGCCGCCGTTCAGCCATTTCGCGAGGTCGAGGTCGGCGCAGCGCTTGCTGCAGAACGGGCGGTACTCCTTGATCGTCGGTTCGCCGCAGATCGGGCAGCTCATCACAGGATCTCCGACAAAGGGAGGCGGCCGCGTTTGCGTTGCAGCTCGAAATGGCCAAGCGTTGTCCAGCCGGCGAGGGTGGTTTCCTCCGGGTCGGTCTTGAAGGCGGCGCGCAGGGCGCTTTCAAAGGTGCGGCGGTCCTTTTTCGGCATCGGCGCGGCATCGATCACGATCTGGCCGCCGAGGCCGAGGCAGCGCAGCGCGCGGGCGAGGGTCTTGGCGCAGGCCATGTTGGCCTTGATCCCCGCCGCAAGGGAGGTATCGCTGCCGGTGTTCACATCCACCGCCACCAGCGCCCGGGTGGGTTCGACGTAAAGGAAGCCACCCCCGTCGAGCGGCAGGCGGCCGCTGCGGATCACGTCGAGCGCGTCGAGGACGCCCGCGCGCTCGAACCCGCCGGGCTCCTGTTCGATCTGCGCAGGCTCGGTCCATTCCCGCCAGGCCTGCAGATGCGGGCTGTCGCCCTCATGCAGGACTTCGGCCTCGGTGCCCTCGTCCGTCAGCACCTGACGGGCGGCGGTGACCATGGCGGCGATATCCTCGGCGATCTCCTCAGGGTCGGTGCCGGCACAGGCGGAGCGCAGGATCAGCCCATAGCCCTCCTCGCCCATTTCGGCGTGGGCGATCTCCAGCAGCCGGTCGCGCTCCTCCTCGTCGCGGATCGAGCGGGAGATATTGAGCCCCGGTGCCTCGGGCGTGACGATGGCATAGCGGCTCTTGAACAGGAGCTTCTGGGTTACCGGGATCGCCTTGCCCTCTTCCGCGTAGCCGGTGACCTGCACCAGGAGGTGCTGACCGGGGGCGAGGCCCTTGACTTGCCGCAGGAAGGCGGGACCGTCGGGCGTGGTGAGGAACATGCCGCCCTGGCCCTTCATCGGGCGGTCGGCGCGGGCGCGGTAGATGGTGCCGGGGATCGGCGCGTCACCGGCGATGAGGAAATCCTCCAGCCGGCCATCCACCATCAGCGCGGCGGCTTCGTGACCGTCGATATGGTCGAGAATGATCTGCGTGCCCTTCATGGCGCTTGGTCCTTGTAAAGAGGGTAGTCTGCCGATTGCAGCAGGGTGGCGGTTTCGGCCAGCGGCAGGCCGACGATGCCAGTGAAAGAGCCGCTGATCCAGGGGATGAAGGCGCCAGCCGGGCCCTGGATCGCATAGGCGCCGGCCTTGCCGTCCCAGTCGCCACTGGCGAGATAGGCGTTCAGTTCCTCGTCCGAGAGGCGCTTCATTTTCACCAGGCTGACCGCGTCGCGCTGCCAGACCTTGTCGCCCCGACGCAGGGCAACAGAGGTTATGACGCGGTGACGACGCCCGGAGAGGGCGAGCAGGAACTCCGCCGCCTCTGCGACCCCTTCGGGCTTGCCCATAATGCGGCGCCCCAAGGCCACGGTGGTGTCGGCGCAGAGGATCAGATCCTGCGGCTCGGCACTCACGGCCTCGACCTTTTCGCGGGTCACCCGGGCGCAATAGTCGCGCGGCAGCTCGCCCTTCTTCGGGGTCTCGTCGATATTTGGCGGGCGCACCGCGTCCGGCACCACGCCAAGCTGCGCCAGAAGCTCCAGCCGCCGGGGGCTGCCTGAACCGAGGATGAAGGCCATTCGTGCACTCCTGTCAGAATCTGGCCCTGTCATAAGCCGCCGTGAGGGGGCAGAAAACCCCGCGCAGGTGGCTGACAAAGCAAAAGCCCGGCACTTGGGGCCGGGCTTCAAAGCCTCAAAGGGCGAATCCTTCCGCTTACTTGAAGCGGTAGTTGATCCGGCCTTTGGTGAGGTCATAGGGGGTCATTTCCACCTGGACCCGGTCGCCCGCGAGGACACGGATGCGGTTCTTGCGCATCTTGCCTGCCGTATGAGCGATGATTTCATGGCCGTTTTCAAGCTCGACCCGAAATGTCGCGTTGGGCAGGAGTTCCTTCACGACACCGGGAAATTCGAGCGTATCTTCCTTGGCCATGTTCTCTCCATAACTGCGTTACCCCGAAAATTTCGGGACGTGCGCTTAAATGAGCGCATTTCCTCTGATTTTCAAGGGCGCTTTTATAGCATCTTATGGTTAATAACCTGTTCGATACGCTTTTCCTGTTCCTCCCAGTGGCTTCGGTTGCGCACGACACCCTCGGCGCGCACGTGGGCGATGGCTGCGCGGTCCACCTCGGCATAGGTCCAGCCGGGCTGGTTGAGGCTGCCTTCGGCCAGAACGCCGGTGCCGGGAAAGCCGGTATCCGGCGGGCCGAAGACGCCGCCCATGCCGGTGTTCATGTCCACCGCCTCGGACCAGGCGGCGGGGCCGACGATGGAGGCCATGGCGGTCACGCATTGCTGCTCCAGCGCGCGGGACATGGCGCCGATGCGCACCCGCCAGTATCCCGACAGCGCCTCGGTGCAAGAGGGCACGAGGATCACATCCGCCTCCGCCAGCGCCCGCCCCAGCAGAGGGTATTCGCTGTCATAGCAGATCAGCACGCCGATCTTGCCCAGCGCGGTGTCAAACAGCTTGAGCGGTCCGCCGGGTGCGATGTCCCAGGGATCGCGCTCGAACATGGTCATGATCTGCTTGTCTTGATGATTGCGCTGGCCATTGGGGGCGTAGAATTCGGCGCGGTTCACCGGCCGGGCAAACCCCGCATGTACCGGGGCCGAGGCGCCAAGGATGTGGACTGCGTGCTCCACGGCCAGGCGCTGGTGCAGGGCGGCGGAGTCTTCCATCTTTTCCGAGACAGATTGGATGGAGGCCTCCAGGTTGCCCGCCACCTCCGCTCCGTCCAGGGTGGACAACTCCATTGCGCCATATTCCGGAAAGACCAATAGATCCGCGCCCTTGCCGGCGGCCTCCGCGACCCAGGAGGAGAGCTTGTCCTCATACTGTGCCCAGCTGTCGAGCCAGTCGAGCGGATAGGCGGCGGTGGCGATCTTCATGGCGGCGGTCCTCTCAGGCAATCCCTGGCTCAAGGGCTAACTCATTCCGCCGCGCCGGAAAAGCGCGCATCGCAGCGACGGTTATTTGGTCACGCATCGTATCAGTCTTGTTCGGGCGCGTCCCGGGGCGGGGAAATCTTGTCTATACCGGATGGACCGGCCATCCGGCGCAGGGGCAGGACCGGCGAGCAATCCAAGGGAGGGACACTCATGGCGACAGGACTTTCAGACAAGAACATCGATTCGGTGATCAAGGACATTCCAAAGAAGGGGTTCCTCCCGAAATTCTGGCAGGAGTATCGTGCCAAGGTCACCAGCGGCAGCGGTGTCGCCAAATGCCTGAAGGCATTGAACGAGCACGGCATCGGTCCCTCTGGTGATCCGTCCGACGCCAAACTGAGCGAGATGAAGGCGGTCATCGACCTCTATGGCGAACTCTACAAGGCCTTGGGTCGCGCGGAGGGAAAATGCACCAAGCTGCAATCCCATACCAAGCAGTTCTGCGAAGGCTTCATCAAGGTGGTGAACAAGCGCGAGGCCGAGGCGGTCAAGCTGATGAAGAACACCGCCAAGATTGAGGCGGCGCAGGAGCGGCAGCTGAAGGACGAGGAAAAGCACCTCGCGAAGTTCAAGCAACAGCAGGAGAAAACCCAGGAGCTGGTGCTGAAGGAGCTGATCGAGCTGGATAAGCGCGCCAAGAACATGGCCAAGGCCTGCGCCGACATCACCAAGGATGTCAGATTGGCGACGGCGGATGTGAACAAGCTGCTGAAAGGGCTGGACACCCAGACCGATGGCGACGGCAAGCTGCCCGCGGAACTGGCCAAGCAGTTCGAGGGCGGGCTTGTCGCTTTGCAGAAAAAGTACAATCTGCCACTGCACGCCAGCAATCTGAAATCGAGCCTGCCCAAGGTGCTGAAAGAGTTGGTCACCCTCTTCCCGCAGTATTTCAAAGTCGAGGACCTGAAGAAGGAACGCATCTCTGCCGGGGCCTCGCTGAAGGAGGCGCAGGACGGGTTGAAGACGGCGCAGGCCAGTTTCAAGACCTATTCCGAGGCGCACAAGAGCCTCGCGGCCGCGCTCAAGACCGTGGCCTGACGGGGGCGGTCAGAGATCGCGGAGCCAGAATTGCAGCGGCTTTCTGGTCTCCGCCTCCTGATCGACATCCTTCCAGGAGAAGGCCGCCACCACGCCGGGCAGGGGCGCGTAGCCGCGCTTGTGCCAGAAGGGATCGAGCGGGGCATAATCCGCGGGGCGCAGCGGGTGCTCCGTGGGCCGCTGCACCGCGCAGAAGGCACAGCGTTTGAACCCAAGGGCGCGCGCGTGCCCCTCGCGGGCGTCAAAGAAGCCGTGACCGGCGCCCTGACCGCGATAGGCCGCCAGAAGAACCGATTCCGCGCAATAGAAGATCTCGTCCAGATCCAGCCCGCTGGTGGCAAAGGCGGCGGCAAAATCCTCGGCATGATCGCTGAGCGGGGTGCCGGTGGCGGCCCCCACCAGCCT
The DNA here is from genome assembly GCA_937146765.1 of uncultured Paracoccaceae bacterium. GTDB lineage: Bacteria > Pseudomonadota > Alphaproteobacteria > Rhodobacterales > Rhodobacteraceae > Epibacterium. Next base: position 5,230 of record CAKZRP010000020.1, read on the forward strand.
GTCGCCGTCAAAGGCCCCGACCACCACCGCACCGGCGCTGTCGCGGTAGCTTTGCAGGTAGTCCCGCTCATAGGCGAGGTCGCCGTCATAGAGGTAGGGCCAGGCGCGGAAGACTTCGATCCTGAGGCGCGCGACATCCTCCAGCGCGGCGTCGAGCGCCGCGCCGGTCAGGGTCTCGATCCGCAAGGCCATCAGGCCGAGACCTGTTTGATCCAGTGGGAGAGGTTGTAATAGGTGGTGACGCGGGTGATGAGCCCGTCGCGCAGCGAGAAGAACGAGCCCGCCGGCAGCTTGTAGCTCTGCTGATGCGCCTCGGGCAGGCCGGCGTCGGTTTCCAGATAGGTGCCGTTGACGGTGAATTCCGCCGCCGCGCGGCTGCCGTCCTCGGTGGCAAAGATCACCAGATCGGTCAGGTTTTCCCGATAGCAGCGGCTCATATGGGCGCAGAACTCGGCGAATTTCTCCTTGCCGACGCGGATATTGCCCTCGTTCACGTGATGGGCCACGTCCTCGGCGAGGCAGGCGATCATGCCATCGGTGTCACCGGCATTGAAGGCGGCGAAATAGCGGGCGATGGTGTCGTTCATTCAAGTCTCCGTCGGTTGGCCCCAGCGTGCGATCAGCCGCTCGAGGATCTGGTCTCGGGTTTGCCTGTAGCTCTCTAGCTTGGCTTCGCGACTGTCGCCGAGTCCGGTAGGGTCCATAATTGGCCAATAATCGACATCGAGGTGAAAAAACCGGGTGAGTTCCAGCGCCCGGCGCTGGCTGGCGGGCGAGAGCGCGATCACCAGATCGTAGGAGGAGATATCGTCGCCCCATTCCTCCATCTCGTCAAAGGAGCGCGAGCGGTGGCGCGACAGCTCCACCCCGATCTCCTGACAGACCGAGATGCAGAAGCCGTCGATCTCCATATCGTTCTTGACCCCGGCGGATTGCACATAGGTGCCGGTGCCATAGAGTTTCTTCATGATCCCCTCCGCCATCGGCGAACGGACCGCGTTGTGGTCACAGCAGAACAGGACGGACTGCGGCAAGGGATCCACGCATCAGCCTCCGAAATGCAGGACGCAGATCAGGGTGAAGAGGCGACGGGCGGTGTCGGTGTCCACCTCCGCCTTGCCCTCGAGACGTTCCTGCAGGACGCGGCTGCCCTCGTTGTGGATCCCGCGGCGGGCCATGTCGATGGTCTCGATCTGGCTCGGCGGCAGGGTCTTCACCGCGTTGAAGTAGCTTTCGCAGATCTGGTAGTAGTCCTTAACCACCTGCCGGAAGGGCGAAAGCGACAGGTGGAACTCCGCCGCTTTGTCGCCGCCCTCGGTCTGGATGTCGAAGACCAGCCGCTTGTCGCGGATCGACAGCCCGAGGTGATAGGGTCCATCCGGGGCCTCGCGACCTTCCCGCGCAGGCAGGACAAAGCTGTTGTCCTCGATCAGATCATAGATGGCGACCTTGCGCTCCTGCTCGATCTCCGGCGTCGGCGGCGGCAGGTTGCGGTCATCAAGGTCAATGTGGCTGATCCGGCTCATGGCTCTGGTCCCAAGTCTATCGTCCCTATTGACCTAGCGGATCGTTGCCCATCGCACAATCGGCAGCTGGCCTGCGGGTCACCCATTGCTGCCATAGGGCAGACGTAAGTGGTGCGTCAAATCAACCGTAAGGTGTCGTAAAACCCTCTTGGCGCGCTTTGGTGTCAAGTTTTTGTTAACCACGCACGGCGTTTCATCAATTTGCGTCAGGTACGACGGTATCGGACCGGCAACAGGCTCAGTCTGGCGGTGGGCAGCCCGCCAGGCTGAGCCTGAGCTCTTGCAGGCGGGCTTGCGCCGCGCCCTGACCCGATCTCAGCTGTTCAGCGCGTCAAGGCGGGCGAGAACCGACAGGCCATGGGCCTCGAGGCTCTCGCTCTTGGCAAGGATGGCGGCGGCGGGGCCAATGGCGCGCAGGGCCTCGGGCGTCATCTGGCTCAACGTGGTGCGCTTGAGGAAATCCATCACCGAAAGCCCGGAGGAGAAGCGCGCCGAGCGTGCGGTGGGCAGCACGTGGTTCGGCCCGCCGATATAGTCGCCGATCGCCTCGGGCGTGTACTGGCCGAGGAAGATGGCGCCGGCGTGGGTGGTCTTGGCGCTGAGTGCGACAGGATCGGCGACGCAGAGTTCGAGGTGTTCCGGCGCGATCCGGTTCGACAGCGCGGCAGCCTCGTCGAGATCACGCACCACGATGACCGCACCGTAGTCTTTCCAGCTTGCGCCTGCGATGGCCCGGCGCTCCAGCGTTTCCAGACGCGTATCGACAGCCGCGGCCACGGCGCGGCCAAAGGCGGCGTCATCGGTGATCAGGATGGACTGGGCGCTTTCGTCATGCTCCGCCTGGCTGAGGAGGTCGAGGGCGATCCAATCGGGGTTGTTGCCCTTGTCGGCGATCACCAGGATTTCCGAAGGACCGGCGATCATGTCGATGCCGACCTTGCCGAAGACCCGCCGCTTGGCCGCCGCGACAAAGGCATTGCCGGGGCCGGTGATCTTGTCCACCGGCGCGATGGTATCGGTGCCATAGGCCAGCGCGGCCACAGCTTGGGCGCCGCCCACCCGGTAGATCTCGTCCACACCCGCGACGCGGCAGGCCAGAAGCACCAGCGGGTTGATCACCCCATCCGGCGTCGGCACCGTTACCGCAAGGCGCGCGACACCGGCGACCTTGGCGGGAATGGCATTCATCAGCACCGAGGAAGGATAGCTTGCCAGCCCGCCCGGCACATAAAGCCCCGCCGCAGAGACCGCCGACCAGCGCCAGCCGAGGGTGGCACCGGCCGCATCGGTCCAGCTCTTGTCCTCGGGCATCTGCTGCGCGTGATAGGCGCGGATACGGCTGGCCGCCAGCTCCAGCGCGGCGCGTTCCTCCTCCGGAACCGTGGCCACGGCAGCATCGATCTCCGCCTCGGAAATCCGCAGGGCGGTCGCGTCGGGCAGCGACAGGCGGTCGAATTTCGCCGTCAGCTCCAGCAGCGCGGCATCGCCCCGGGCGCGCACATCCGCGATGATATCGGCCACGATTGCATCCACATCCGGGCTGTCCTCGCGCTTGGCCCCCAGCAGCGCGGCAAAGGACTGTTCGAATGTGGCGTCCGATGTATCGAGGAAAACGGGCATGGCGGCCTCCTTCAGGGTTTGGCCCTGCTTAAACCGGCGATGCCCGGGCCTCAAGCCGCTCGATCAGTCGCGATGCTGCGGCACATGGCCCGAGGGGGCGCGATAGGGGCGGGTCACATCCTTGAGGGTGACCTCCAGCGCCTCGACCGAAAGGCGCAGCGCGCCGTCGCCCGCCAGTGTCAGCAGCACATGGCCGCTGCCATCCTCGCCAGGCTCAAAGGTGACCGACAGGAGCGAGAGCACCACGTCCTTGTCAGCCCGGCTGACCCCCTGCGAGGCGACGCCCAGAACATTGTCGACCACCAGCAGCGATTGTACCCGTTCAAACGGGCGGCCCCGACGCTCGGCGGCCGCGCGGTCCTCCCAGCGAAAGCGGTTCACCAGCACGGCAAAGCGGCGCGCCGAGGCGCGCCAGCTCAGTTCTGTCACCGGAAAGACGGCGTCCTGCACCAGAGAAGAGATCACCTCCAGATCCCCGGCCTCCATCGCGCCGAGGTTCAGCGGGCGTTCGCGGCCCTCTTCAAAGGTTGCATCCGCCATTACTCTTCCTTGATCCGTTCGATTTTGGCCCCGACGGCAGAGAGCTTGCGCACCACATGCTCGTAGCCGCGATCGAGGTGATAGACGCGGCTCACCCGGGTTTCGCCCTCGGCGGCGAGACCGGCGAGGATCAGCGAGACCGAGGCGCGCAGGTCGGTCGCCATCACCGGCGCCCCTTTCAGCCTGGCCACGCCCGTCACCTTGGCGGTGCCGCCGTGCACGTCGATCTGTGCGCCCATGCGCATCAGTTCCGGCGCATGCATGAAGCGGTTCTCGAAGATCTTCTCTTCCAGCGTCGCCACGCCCTCGGCGGTGCACATCAGCGCCATCATCTGCGCCTGCAGGTCGGTGGGGAAGCCGGGGAAGGGTTCGGTGACCACATCCACCGCCTTCACGCGGCCGGCCTTATGCGTGACCTTGAGGCCCCGGTCGGTCTCGGCGATCTCGACACCGGCTTCTTCGAGCTTCTGGCAGAAGGCCTCAAGCAGGACCCGGCGACCGCCGAGGAGTTCCACCTCGCCGCCGCAAATCGCGGGGGCCAGCATATAAGTACCGAGCTCGATGCGGTCGGTGACCACCGGATGGGTCGCCCCGCCAAGGCGATCGACGCCCTGAATGGTGATGGTGGAGGTGCCGTGCCCCTCGATTTGCGCGCCCATCTTGATGAGGCATTCGGCCAGGTCGACGATCTCCGGCTCCTGCGCGGCGTTCTTCAGCACGGTTGTGCCTTTGGCAAGGGTCGCCGCCAGGAGCGCGTTCTCGGTCGCCCCGACGGAGACAAAGGGAAACTCGACCATGCCGCCATGCAGGCGACCGCCCGGGGCCTTGGCGTGCACATAACCGTCGCGCAGGTCCAGCTCGGCCCCCATGGCCTCCAGCGCCTTGAGGTGCAGGTCGACCGGACGCGCGCCGATGGCGCAGCCGCCGGGCAGGGAGACCACCGCATGGCCTTCGCGCGCCAGCATCGGCCCCAGCACAAGGATGGAGGCGCGCATCTTGCGCACAATGTCATAATGGGCGGTGTGATTGTCGAGCCCATGGCTGGACATCGCCAGCACCTTGCCCTCCTGCAGCCCGGAGACTTCCGCCCCCAGCGATTGCAGCAGCGAGGTCATGGTGCGGATGTCGGAGAGGCGCGGCGCATTGGTCAGCGTCAGCGGTTCTTCGCTCAGGAGCGTGGCCGGCATCAGAGTGAGGCAGGCGTTCTTGGCCCCCGCGATCGGAATCTCCCCGTTCAGCGGGCCGTTCCCAGTTACCAAAATCGAATCCATCTGCTCTATCCTTTTGCGTCGCCTGTGGCGTCGTCTTTTTGGGCCAACCGGGCCTTGGCCTGTGCCTTGCGCCGGGCCATATTCGCCTTCAGCGCAGCTTTCAGGCGGTCCTCGCGAGAGGTCTCGGACCGGTTACTGGAAGGTTTCTTTTTCTCTGACATATGTCGTGTCTAACTTAGTCAAAAAAAAGCGTCCAGATGCTCTTGCGCTCCCCTGCGAATATGCATAGAAGCCCCCTCACGGCGCTGCTGTAGCTCAGAGGTAGAGCACTCCCTTGGTAAGGGAGAGGTCGAGAGTTCAATTCTCTCCAGCAGCACCATCTTCCCAGAACATCGTGAGCCTGTCACCAGATGAATTGCTGATCATCGCGGTGGCCATTGTTTTCCTCTGGTGCGCAATGCCTCCGCGCCAGCGGGACTGTCCGCGCGCGCCGCTCCCTGTGGGGCCGGGACTGTACAGAGATGTCCTGAAATGCGCTGCATTAAGCTTCGGGAAAAGATTCTCGGGCAGGGTTTCAGGCGCTTGACAAATTGCCATGGGTCAAGTGTCCGCCTGAGAGAGGGTCTGCCAATGTCCTTGTTCCGCCGCCTTTGGAAAAATACCGCGATCAGTTTCAAGCTGCCCGTGGTGATCGCCTTGCCCGCGATCCTGCTGATGGTCTCGGCCGGCAGTGTGGTGACCTATCGCGCGGTGGACGAGTTTGGCGAGGAACGCAAGACCGCCTATGAAACCCTGCTGCGGGAGCGGTCCAATGCGCTGGAAACCTGGCTGGAGGATGTCGCCTCCGAGGTTGGCGCGCTGGCGTTGAACGGATCCGTGGCTTTGGGGCTGAAGGACTTTGGCCGCGGCTGGATGCCGGTCGAGGGCGAGGAGCCCGGCGACTACCTGCGCCGCCTCTATATCACCGAGAACCCGCATCCGGTGGGACAAAAAGACGAATTGCTGGCGGCGGGGGACAAGTCGGTCTGGACCCTGCGGCACAAAAATCACCACGAAGGCTTCCGAGCCTATCAGCGGGCGCGTGGATTCTATGACCTCTTCCTGTTCGATCCCACCGGCAACCTGATCTACTCGGTCTTCAAGGAAGATGATTTCGCCACCAATTTCATCGATGGCCCGCACAAGGACACCGGCCTGGGCGAGGCGTTTCGCGGGGCGGTCGATCTGGAGGCCGGTCAGGTCCATATGACCTCGCTCTCCGCCTATGGGCCGAGCAATGGCGTCCCGGCTCTGTTTGTTGCGGCACCGGTGTTCAACGGCATGTCGCTGGTCGGTGTGGTCGGGGTGCAGGTGCCGGTAGACCGGATGAACGAGATTCTGGCGCAGTCCGACCTGCTGGGCGAGACCGGGTTGGTCTATGCGGTTGGGGCGAATGGGTTGGCGACCTCTTCCTCGCCGCATGAAAACGGCCACCGGGTCTTTGACCTCTTGCCCGCAACGGAGCAGATCCAGGCCGCCCTCCGGGGGGAAGAGGTCTATTTGAACACCACCGCCGGTCTTGAGGGGTCAGAGGTGATCGCGGTCAGCGACAGCGTCTCGGTTCCCAATGGCGAAACCTGGGGCGTGGTTCTGGAAATCGACTATGCCGAAGCCACCGCCAATAGCGCGGCTCTGGTGCGCAACAGTCTGATCACCGCAGCCATCGTGGCGCTGGGCGTGGTCTTGTTCTCCTGGCTGGCGGCCCGGACCGTGACGCGGCGGGTGCATTTCCTCAACATTGATATGCATGCCGTGGCCGAGGGTGAATATGACACCGAAGTGCGCGGCACCGATTATGGCGATGAATTCGGCCGCATCACCCGCACCCTCGAGGTGTTCAAGGGTGACTTGCAAACCGCAAAGGCCGCCGAGCATGCCCGCCTGCAGCGGCAGAAACAACGGGACGAGGTGGTCGCGACCCTCAGCAATGGGCTGGGTCGGCTTGCGGATGGCGACCTGTCGCATGAGATCACCGATGCCTTCCCGGAAGAAAACGAAAGCCTGCGGACCCATTTCAACCTGGCGGTCCAACGCCTGCGGGAACTGGTGAATGACGTGGTTGAGGCCGCGGTGAGCATCCGCAATGGCGCCGAGGAGATCAACCGCTCCTCCGACGACCTGTCGCAACGTACCGAGGCGCAGGCGGCCACACTGGAACAGACCGCCGCCGCGCTGGATCAATTGACGGCGAGTGTGAAGTCCTCTGCCGACGGGGCCCGCAATGTCGAGGGCATCGTGAAGGATGCCCGCTCCGAGGCCGAGGCCAGCGGTGTCGTGGTGAAATCTGCGGTGGCGGCGATGACCGAGATCGAGAAATCCTCCTCGCAGATCGGTCGCATCATCAAGGTGATTGACGATATCGCCTTCCAGACCAATCTCTTGGCGCTCAACGCCGGGGTCGAGGCCGCGCGGGCGGGCGAGGCCGGGCGTGGCTTTGCGGTGGTCGCCTCAGAGGTGCAGGCCCTGGCGCAGCGCTCTGCCGGCGCGGCCAATGAAATCAAGGCCCTGATCACCGAATCCAGCCAGCATGTGGGGCAGGGGGTCGATCTGGTGGGCAAGGCGGGCCATGCATTGGAGACGATTTCGGCGCGCGTCGCCAATATCTCCACTCTGATGTCCGAGATCGCCCAGGGCGCCGCCGAACAATCCACCGGCATCGCCGAGATCAATACCGGCATGTCGCAGCTGGATCAGGTCACCCAGCAAAACGCCGCCATGGTCGAGGAGGCCACCGCCGCGAGCCAGATTTTGAACAATGACGCCAACAGTCTTGCCAAACTCATGGGGCGGTTCGAGACCGGCGTGCAGGCGAGGGACATGGGCAGATCGCGTCCGGCAACCCCGGCCCGGACCAGTGCGGCGCGCGACGACGGGCCTGCAAGGCCCACCGCCCATGGCGAGGACTGGGATGAGATTGCCCCGGTGGCGGTCCGCGCGGTCAGCGACGGCAATGCGGCAAAGGCGCTTTGGGAAGATTTCTGACCCTTTGTGACCCTTTGTGACCCGAGCGCTGGCACCAAGGTGGCCGGCCTGGTTCCCGCCTCCGCTCAGGCTGCGGTATCGGCCTGGCGCCTCCGCGGGGCGGCGGCGAGGAACACCTCCAGCGCCTTGGTGACGCGGGCATAGGCCGCCTCGCCGGAGGCCTCGTCCTCCAGGGCGGCCCGCAGGTAGACCCCGTCGATCAGAGCTGCCATCGTATCGGCGATGTCCTCGGCCTCCTCGGTGAGTTGACGCAGATCGTGAAGGAGATTGCTGCGCAGCCGCTTCTGGTAGATCTGCATCAGATGCGCGGCATCTTCCTTGGCCTGCGCCAGCGCGTAAAAGCTGAGCCAGGCGGAGGTTTTGCGCGGATCAAAGACATGCGGCGCGAAATTGGCGCGGATGATCGAATCCAGTCTGGCGCGCGGCCCCTCGGACTGGCGCAGCCCGTCGCGCACCTTGGCGGAAAACTCCGACAGGATATGACCCATGGCGGCAAGCAGCATCTGCTCCTTGCTGCCGAAGTAGTGATGTGCCAGGCCGCTGCTCATGCCGGCCCGGCGCGCGATGCGCGCGACGGTCACGTCCAGCGACCGGGTCTCGCCGATCTCGTCGATCACCGCCGAGACCAGCGCCGCCCGGCGCTTGGGCTCCATTCCCAGTTTCGGCATGGCACACTCCTGTCTTGCCTCCCTCCTGAGATCGCAAGCGGCAGGTTTCAGGTCAACAAGAATCCCCATTTCCGGCGAGGTCTGACCCCTCCGGAGGTTGATTTGACTACTCGCCGCGCGGGAAGCGTGCGTTTTCCTCAACCACGTTGAGGTCCATGTGATTGCGCATGTAGCGTTCCGAGGCTTTTTGCAGCGGTTGGTAGTCCCAGGGGAAATAGCCGCCCTGCCGCAGGGCCTCATAAACCACCCAGCGCCGCGCCTGGCTGGCACGCACATCGGCGTCGAACCGGGCCAGATCCCAGCGCCGTGCCGCCTCGGCCTTCAGCACGGCATAGGCCTCGGCATGAGCGGGGTCGTCCGCGATGTTGGTGCGCTCATGCGGGTCAGCGTCGAGGTCAAACAGCTGATCGGGGTCCAGCGTGCAGAGGTTCAGCTTGTAGCGACCCGACCGCAGCGAGACCATCGGCGCATAGGAGGCCTCGGCAGCATATTCCATCGCGACGGGCGTCGCACGGCGCTGTCCCTGCCCAAGGCGCACCAGGCTCTCTCCTGCGGTCCAGGGCATCACCTCTGCCATGCTGACGCCAGCGAGATCGCAGAGCGTCGGGCAGACGTCGATGTTGGAGACCGGATCGGTGACCAGCCCCGGCGCCATGCCCGGCGCGGAGATCATCATCGGCACGCGAGAGGCGCCTTCGTAAAAGCTCATCTTGAACCACAGCCCGCGCTCGCCCAGCATGTCGCCGTGGTCGGAGACAAACAGGATGACGGTGTCCTGATCCTGCCGTGTGCCGCGCAGCGCCTCCATGATCTCGCCGATCTTGTCGTCCAGATAGGAGATATTGGCGAAATAGGCGCGGCGAGAGCGGCGGATGTCCTCCTCGGTGATGTCGAAGTTGCGCCAGTCGTTGGCGTCGAAGATCCGCTGGGAATGTTTGTCCTGATTGTCATAGCCGAGGTCGCCCACCTCGGGCAGCAGGTGTTCGCAATCCTCATAAAGGTCCCAATATTTGCGCCGCGCCACATAGGGGTCATGCGGGTGGGTGAAGCTCACCGTCAGGCACCAGGGGCGGTCGTCCTTGCCGCGCGCCAGATCGTAGATCTTTTGCGTGGCGTGAAAGGCGACCTCGTCGTCGAACTCCATCTGGTTGGTGATCTCTGCCACGCCGGAGCCGGTGACGGAGCCCATGTTGTGATACCACCAGTCGATCCGCTCGCCCGGTTTGCGGTAATCCGGCGTCCAGCCGAAATCCGGCGGGTAGATGTCGGTGGTCAGGCGCTCTTCAAAGCCGTGCAGCTGGTCGGGGCCGACAAAGTGCATCTTGCCCGACAGGCAAGTGTAATAGCCCGCGCGGCGCAGGTGATGCGCATAGGTCGGGATGGAGGAGGCAAACTCGGCGGCGTTGTCATAAACGCCGGTCATCGAGGGCAACTGCCCGGACATGAAGCTCGCCCGACCCGGTGCGCAAAGGGGGCTCGCGGTATAGCAATTGCGGAACCGGGTGGAGCGCGCCGCCAGCGCCTTGAGGTGGGGGGCGTGCAGCCAGTCGGCGGGGCCATCCGGGAACAGGGTCCCGTTCAGCTGATCGACCATTATGATGAGGATATTGGGCGCGGACATCGGGGCACTCCTGCTGGCGTATCAGCGGGCGGATGCCACAGGCGAATCCGACCCGCGACACGGGTTTTGCTAGGAGTAATCCGTTATTGACTGGCGCGTCAATAAAAACGCAACACCGGCGGCAGACCCGTGGCAGAGCCTGCCCGCCGGTGCAGCATTCCTTTTACGACAGCCGCGCGCCGGCCGCGTCGAAGTAGTAGGATTTGCCCTCGGCAATCCCCAAACGCAGGCTTTGTCCCGCGTCGATGGCGTGCTGGCCAAACAGGCGCAGGGTGATCTGATGGCCGTGGCAATCGGCGATCACATTGGTGTCGCCGCCCAGATGCTCGACATGTTTGGAGGTGACCTGAAGCAGGCCATCCTCGGAGAGGAACAGATCCTCGGGCCGCACGCCCAGCGTATTGGGATTGCCATCCTGCAGGAGGTTTGCGGGCAGGAAATTCATCGCCGGCGAGCCGAGGAAGCCCGCGACGAACTGGTTGGCCGGGTTGTTATAGAGCTCCATCGGGCTGCCGATCTGCTCCACCCGCCCGTCGCGCAGCACCACGATCTTGTCCGCCAGCGTCATCGCCTCGGTCTGGTCGTGGGTGACGTAGATCATCGTCGCCCCCAGTTGCTGGTGCAGGTTGGCGATCTCCAGCCGCGTGTTCATCCTGAGCGCCGCGTCGAGGTTCGAGAGCGGCTCGTCAAACAGGAACAACTTCGGGTGGCGCACGATGGCGCGCCCGATGGCGACCCGCTGGCGTTGCCCGCCCGAGAGTTCGGACGGAAAGCGGTCGAGATAATCCGTGAGGCTCAGCATGCGGCTGGCCTCGGCGACGCGGGCCTCGATGGTTTCCTTGCTTTCCTTGGCCTGTTTCAGCGCCAGCGCCATGTTGTTGCGCACATTAAGGTGCGGATAAAGTGCGTAGGACTGGAACACCATGGCGATGCCGCGTTTTGAGGGTGGCGTCTGGTTCACCACCTCACCCGCGATGCGCAATTCGCCCGAGGTCACATCCTCCAGCCCCGCGATGGTGCGCAACAGGGTGGATTTGCCACAGCCGGAGGGGCCAACAAAGACGACAAACTCGCCTTCGTTGACCTCGATATTGATGTCCTTCAGCACATGTACGGTGCCGAAGCTCTTGTTCACATTGGTCAGGGTCAGCGCGGTCATGGCGATACCTCGTGGAGTTTGACAGGGGCGCCGCTGCGGACGCTTTCATCGGCCGCAAGGCAGATCGCCAGCGACTGGACAGCATCCCGCGCATGGCGGGACAGATCGGTGTCCTCATGGATGGCGCGCAGCATGAAGGCCTGTTCGGCATCGCAAAGCGCCTGATGGCCGGGCTCGTCCGGCAGGGTGATCAGGGTGTCCCCTTCGGCGCGGTGCACGAGCAGACCGCCAACGCGGGTGTGGCCATCCACATCCGAGGAGCCGGACTTGTCGGCCTCGGTGATCGAGACAGAGCCCTTGGGCGAGATCACGTCTTTGACGAAAAACGCGGTCTCCGACATCATCGGCCCCCAGCCCGCCTCGTACCAGCCGACCGAGCCATCGTCGAAAGTGACCTGAAACTGGCCGTAGTTGTACATCTCCGGCGCGATCTCATCCGAGAGGCGCAGGCCCATGGCGTTGACTTGCACCGGCTTGGCGTCGGTGATCTGGCACCAGACATCGACGTAATGCACGCCGCAATCGACGATGGGCGCGGTGGTCTGCATCAGCGCCTTATGGGTCTCCCATTCGGCGCCTTTGCTTTGCTGGTTGAGGTTCATGCGGAACACATAAGGCCCGCCGAGCGCGCGCGCCTCCTCGATCAGCCGCACCCAAGAGGGGTGATGGCGCAGGATATAGCCCACAACCAGCTTGCGCCCCGTCGCCTCGGCTGTGGCGACCACACGTTTGGCGTCCGCAAGGGTGGTCGCGAGCGGCTTTTCGACAAAGACATGGGCGCCCGCCTCCATCGCGGCCACGGCGTAATCGGCGTGGCTGTCGGAATAGGTGGCGACGACCACGAGGTCGGGCTGGGTCTCTGCGAGGGCCATGTGAAAGTCGGTGAAGGTCGAATAGCCTTGCAGGTCAGGGTGGCTGACGGTGCCGGAGCGGTTCACAAGGCCGACGATTTCGGCGCGCGGGTCCTTGTGATGGGCGAGGGCATGGGACAGGCCCATATTGCCAAGCCCGGCGATCAGAACGCGGGTCATGTTGCGGCTCCTTTGCGGTTTGAGCCCTTAGACCGGGGCGCTTGCGACCCGGTCAGCGCCATGTCGGAGGCATGCTTCCAGCATGACCCGCCCCCCCGGGCGGGCGCTTCACGCCCCCCCGCGGCCGGGCACCGACCTTCTGTGGTGAGAAGGGAGCCCATCATTTCACCGCCCCCGAGGTAATCCCGCGAATAAGTTGGCGCGAGAAGATCGTGTAGAGCACCAGCACCGGCAGGATGGCCAGCGACAGGGCCGAGAGCACCGCGTTCCAATCGGTCACAAACTGGCCGATGAAGACCTGGCTGCCGAGGGTCAGCGTCTTGGTCTCCTCGGCGGGGGCGAGGATCAGCGGGAACCACAGGTCGTTCCAGATCGGGATCATGTTGAACACCGCCACCGTTGCCATGGCCGGGCGCACCAGGGGTAGCACCAGTTTGAAAAAGATGGTGTATTCGCTGAGACCATCGATGCGGCCGGCATTCTTCAGGTCGTCGCTGACCTGCCGCATGAACTCCGACAGGATAAACACCGCCAAGGGCAGGCCCTGCGCCGTGTAGACAAGGATCAGCGCCCAGAGCGTGTTTACGAGCCCGGTGGAGACCATCATCTCGAGGATCGCCACGGTGCCGATGCGGATCGGGATCATGATCCCAAGCGCCAGGTAAAGCCCCATCAGCATATTGCCGCGAAAGCGGTATTCGCTGAGGGCAAAGGCCGCCATGGCGCCAAACAGCAGGATCAGCGTCAGCGAGCCCACGGTGACCAGAAAGGAGTTCTGGAAGTAGAGGAAGAAATCCCCCTGCTTCATCACCGTCTGGTAGCCCACCATCGAGAAACTCTCGGCATCGGGCAGCGCCAAAGGCTCGCGGAAGATCATCTTGCGGGTCTTGAAGCTGTTGATCAGGATCACAAAGACCGGAAACAGCGCAATCAGCGTGTAAAGGATCAGCGCCCCATGCATGGCAAAGGTGTTGATCGGGTTCGCGCGTGCAGAGTTCATCTGATGTCTCCCGTCACAGCTGGTAGCGGCGCATCCGGGTCTGGATGCCAAAGAGGTAGAGGCAGACGCCCAGCAGGATGATCGCAAACATCGCCCCCGCAATCGCCGAGCCCATATGCGGATCGCCCAGTTGCAGCTGGAAGCCAAAGAAGGTGCGATACATGAAGGTGCCCAGGATATCGGTGGAGAAATCCGGCCCCGCCAGCGCGCCTTGCGAAGCATAGATCAGGTCGAAGGCGTTGAAATTGCCCACAAAGGTCAGGATCGAGATGATCCCGATCGAGGGCAGGATCAGCGGCAGTTTGATCTTCCAGAAGGCGGCAGCCCCGGTCACCCCGTCAATCTCGCCGGCCTCAAGGATCTCTTCCGGGATCGACAGGAGGGCCGCGTAGATCAGCATCATCGGGATGCCGACGAATTGCCAGACCGAGATCAGCGCCAGCGTAGTCAGGGCGTATTCTTCCTTGCCGAGCCAGGGTGCAAACAGCGCCTTCAGCCCCACCGCGTCCAGCATCGAGGGCGCGATGCCCCAGATCGGCGACAGGATCAGCTTCCAGGCAAAGCCCACGATCACAAAGCTGAGGATCGTTGGAATGAAGATGGCCGATCGATACAGAGCGGCAAAGCGCAGGCGCGGATGGCTCAGGAGCGCGGCGAGCACAACCCCGATCGGGTTCTGCACCAGCATGTGGATCAGGAAGAACCAGAAGTTGTTCCCCAGAGCGTTCCAGAATTGCTTTGACCAGATCGGATCAAAGAAGAGCGTGCGGAAATTCTCCAGCCCCACATAGACGCGGGCCTGATCGACCTCCTGAAAGAGGGCGAGGCGCAGCGTGTTGAAGAGGGGGAAGATCATAACCGAGGTGTAGATCAGCACGGCAGGGGCCAGAAAGACGGCGATATGCCAGCGGATGCGGGGCTTTTGCATGGGAACCTCCGGTCCAGGTCCCGGACGCGCGGAACAGCGCGTCCGGGAATGTTACAACAGTGGTTTTGTCGTTTCGGGGACTTACTGTTGCGGTTCGTACCAGCTGGCGAGGCCGGACTGCAGCTTTTCACCCAGCGCTTCCGGGGTCTCGGTGCCCTTGATCGCGGCGGCAGAGGCGCCCCAGGTCTCGTTCTCGAGGTTCGGGGTGCCGCGCGACAGGATCTGATAGGTGGAGCGGATGGTGCTTTCGCACTCGCCCCGCCAGCTGACAAATTCCTTCGCCAGCGGGTCTTCCAGCTCGACCGGCGCGTTGGACAGCGGGAAGAAGCCCGGCAGCGCGTTGCCGAAGATGGAGGCGAACTCGGGCGAGGCCACCCAAGTCAGGAAGGCCTTGGCCGCTTCGGGATGCGCGGTGGCCGCGTTCATGCCGATGCCGATGTCGGTGTGATCCGAGATGTAGCAGGTGTCGCCTGCCGCTTTGACCGGAGCCTTGAAGGCGCCCATTTCAAAGTCGGCTTGGGTGTTGAAGCCGGAGATTTCCCAGCTGCCCGCCGGATAGATCGCCGCACGGCCCAGGGTGAACAGGTTCTGGCTGTCCGGATAGGTCTGCGCCTCATAGCCGTCGCCCAGATAGTCCGCCCATTTGGCGAGAGTCGCGTAGGGCGCAACCCACTGCTCGTCGGTCAGCTTCTGCTCGCCCGCGATCAGCGCCTTGCGGCCTTCTTCGCCGCGCCAGTAGTTCGGGCCGATGTTGTTATAGCCCATGGTGGCGGCTTCCCACTGGTCGTTGGTGCCCATCGCCATCGGGATATAGGTGCCGTCTTCCTTGATCTTCTCAAGCGCCGCGAAGAATTCGTCTTCGGTGGTCGGAACCTCGAGGCCCAGTTCGGCAAAAGCGTCCTTGTTGTAGATGAAGCCGTGGATCACCGAGGCCATCGGCACGCAGAAGCTCGCCGCGCCATCGTCGGTCTGCCAGGCGGATTTCGCCACGTCAGAGAAGTTGCCCATCGCCTCCATATCGTCGAGATCGGCCAGGTGGCCGGCTTCGAACAGCGCGAGGGAGGCGTCAAACGGGCGGCAGGTGATCAGGTCACCGGCAGAGCCTGCATCCAGTTTGGAGTTCAGCACCGCGTTGTATTCGGTGGGGGCGCTGGGGGTGAACTTGATCTTGATGCCGGGGTTGGCTGCTTCAAACGCCGGGATGATCTTGTCCTGCCACAGGGTCAGGTCATCGTTGCGCCAGCTTTCCACGGTCAGCGTGACGTCCTCGGCCAGCGCCGAGGTGGCGACCAGAGCCGTACCGGCCAGGGCTGCCATCATGACTGTCTTTTTCATTGGGTCTTCCTCCTATTGGAAATGGTCTTGTTCTTCTTGTTGTTATGGCTTCGGGTCAGGGTCGCAGCGCCAGGAGCGCCGGGCGCAGCTTGCCGCCTGTGGTCTCCAGACGCGTGGTCGCGTCCGCGAGGTCTGTTGCGCCGCTTGCGATCAGGATGGCGCATTTGACGTTGCCGTCCGCCGCTTCGATCGCTTGCGCTGCGGTCTCGTCAGATACTTCGGTGATGCGGGTGACGATGCCGGTGGCGCGGGCGCGCAGTTTGATATTGTCGGCGCGCAGGTTCACCATCATGCCGTCGTGCACATGGCCGAGGTCGATGGCCATCAGGGTCGACAGCATGTTGAGGGCGATCTTCTGCGCGGTGGCGGCGCCCATGCGGGTGGAGCCGGAGATCACCTCTGCCGGGGTCGCCAGCAGCACCGCATGATCCGCGAGGCTCAGAAGGGCGGAGCCCGGGTTGTTGGCGATGCCAATCACGGTGGCGCCTCGCGCCTTGGCGAAGGTGGCGCCGGCCAGGGTATAGGGCGTGGTGCCGCTGGCGGAGACGCCGATCAGCACGTCCTGAGGGCCGATGTCGGCCAGCGCGCGCTCCAGATCCGCGGTCTCGTCCTCGGTGCCGCCGGGCATCTCGACACCGGTGGGGATGCCGCCCGCCATATGGACGCGCAGTTGTGCGGCGGGGATGGAGAAGGTGCCGCCCAGTTCGAGCGCGTCGGCGGCGGCCATCAGCCCGGAGGAACCCGCCGCCGCATAATGCAGGGTGCCGCCCTCGCGGATCGCCGCTGCCATGGCGCGGGCCCCGTCGCAGATGGCGGGGCAGGCCGCCAGCGCGGCCGCCGAGGCATCAGCTTGGGCGCGGGCCAGAATATCGGCCACCTCGGTCAGCGGACGTGCGTCAAGGCCTCTGGCCTCAGGGTGCAATTGTTCCGTGGCAGCGGTTGGCACGTGATTCCCTCCAGATTTCCTCCAACAATACCCATTTGATACCTTTTGTCTACCATTTGCTGCTGCCTGTCTGGTTTTGGCCTTCAAAATTTCCGAAATCGCCGATCTTTCCGCTATTTCCAGGGTGGTTGGTTTTATTTCTGACTTCCAAAATGCCGTTTGGTATCGTAATGGTATTCACATGATGACTGATCTCGAAACCTCTGTTCTGGCTCTTGATGGCGGCGGCACCCGGTGCCGACTGGCGCTGTCTTCGGGCGCGGATGTGATTTCGGTGGAAACCGGTTCGGCCAATATCTCCACCGATATGGCGGGCGCGGTGGCGCAGGTCCGCGATGGGCTGGCGCAGCTGGCCGCCAGGACGGGCCACGCGGTCGCGGCGCTGGCGAAGTGTCCGATTTATATCGGGATTGCCGGGGTGACCGGGCCGACGATCGCGGATCGCTTTGCATCGGCACTGCCATTTGCCACCATCCGGGTGACGGATGATCGCCCCACTGCCCTGCGCGGGGCGCTGGGCGGGCGCGACGGGCTGATTGCCCATTGCGGCACGGGGTCGTTCTTTGCCGCGCAGATCGCAGGGCAGAGCCGATTCGCCGGCGGTTGGGGTTCGGTACTGGGCGATCCGGCCTCGGCGCAATGGGTCGGTCGCCGCGCGCTCGCCTGCACGCTGGAGGAGGTCGACCACTTGCGCGCGGCGTCGGGCCTTGGCGCGCAATTGCTGGCGCGCTTTGGTGGCGCGGCCGAGATCGTCGCCTTTGCCGTCACCGCGCGGCCCGCGGATTTTGGCCGGGTGGCGCCCGCGGTGACGGAGTTGGCGGCCAAGGGGGATCCGCTCGCCCTCGCGATCATGACCGAAGCCGGGCAGGAGATCGCCACCACGCTGCAGAAGATGGGCTGGCACGGCGACCTTGCGCTCTGCCTCACCGGCGGGATCGCGCCGGAGTTCCGGCCCTATCTGCCGCCGGCGATGCAGGCGGCGATCCTTCCGCCTGCGGGCACGCCGCTCGACGGGGCCATCGCGCTGGCGCATGACTTTGCACGGGAGGTGCGTGATGACCATCACTGAGTTCCTGCAACCGGGCAGTTGGTTCGATCAGGGCGCCGGGCCGCGCTATGTGCAGCTGCGCCGCCGCCTCGAAGAGGCGATCAAGACCGGCATTCTGCCGCCCAACAGCTCGCTTCCGCCCGAGCGCGAGATTGCCGAGATCACCGACCTGTCCCGCGTCACCGTACGCAAGGCGATGCAGGAACTGGTGCAGCAGGGCGCCATAGAACAGCGCCAGGGCTCCGGTTCTTTTGTTCGCGAGACCACAGCGCGGGTCGAAGTGTCGCTGTCTTATCTCAATTCCTTTACCGAGGACATGCAGCAGCGCGGCTATGAAACCACTTCGAAATGGCTCGAGCGCGGGATCTTTCTGCCGACGGAGGAGGAACTGGCGGTGCTGGGTCTCGGCGCCGAGGACTCGGTGGCCCGCATCTATCGCCTGCGCGAGGCGGGCGGGCAGCCGATGGCGCTGGAGCGCGCGGCGCTGCCGCTGTCGATCCTGCCCAATCCGCTGGAGGTGACCACCTCGCTCTATGCTACACTGGACCAGCTCGGCACCCGTCCGGTGCGCGCGGTACAGAAGATCTCCGCCGTCAATCTCGAAGCCCGCGAAGCCAAGCTCTTGGGCGTGGCCGAAGGGACGGCGGGGCTGAAGATCCAGCGCCTGTCCTACCTCGAGGATGGTCGCGTCGCGGAGCTGACCCTGTCGCTTTATCGCGGTGACGCCTACGACTTTGTCGCGGAACTGCGCCTCTCCACCTGATCCCCTCCGGTTGATCTGCCCAATTGAAAGGTTTGACCCCATGAATGCTCCTCAGACGCAGATGCGGCGCGAAATCAACGAGATCCCCGATGCGGTCGAACGGCTGCTGACCGAAGGCGTGGCGGCTGTCACCAGCACCGCCGCCGAGGTGCGCGCGCTGGATCCGACCTATCTCCTGTCGGTGGCGCGCGGCTCCTCCGACCATGCGGCGACCTATCTGAAATACGCCAGCGAGCTGCTGCTCGGCCTGCCGATGGCCTCGGTCGGCCCCTCGGTGAAATCCATCTACGGCGTTGATCTGAAATGCAAAGGCGCGCTGAGCATTTCCGTCTCGCAATCGGGCAAGAGTCCGGACATCGTGCGCCTGACCTCGGCCTTTGCCGCCGGGGGCGCCTATACGGTGGCGATCACCAATGACGGCACCTCCCCCCTGGCCGAGGCCTCGGCGGCGGTGCTGCCGATCCATGCGGGCCCGGAGCTGAGCGTGGCGGCGACCAAGACCTTTGTGACCTCGCTGGTGGCGGGGCTCTGGCTGCTCGCGGAGGTGAAACAGGACGCCGCGTTGCTCGACGCGATCCGCAAACTGCCCGGCCATCTGGCCAAGGCCAAGGATTGCGACTGGTCGGCGGCGGTCGAGGCCATTGATGGCGACTCGCTTTACACGCTGGGGCGCGGCCCGAGCTGGGCGATCTCCAACGAAGCGGCGCTGAAGTTCAAGGAAACCTGCCAGATCCACGCCGAAAGCTATTCGGCGGCCGAGGTTCTGCATGGCCCCGTCTCCATTGTGGGGCAGGATTTCCCGGTGATCGCCTTTGCCGCAGGCGACGCGGCAGAGGAGAGCGTTGGCGAGATGGCGCAGGCTTTGGTGGCCAAAGGGGCCAAGGTCTTTGCCACCACCGACAAGGCCAAGGGCGCCGAGGTGCTGCCGCATGTGCGGACCGATCACTGGATCACCGATCCCATTGCCTCCATCGTGTCCTTCTATGGCATGGTCGAGGCCGTGGCCGCGCGCCGGGGCATCAACCCGGATGCGCCGCGCCACCTCAACAAGGTCACGGAAACCGTATGACACAAGCGGTGCAGACCTTTACCGGCGGGCCGATCTTTGACGGCACCCGGTTGCGCGACGGGCTGGCGGCGCAGTTTTGCGACGGCGCGCTGGTGACCTTGGCACCACTGGCAGAACTGGTCGCGCCGGGGCAGGTGGTCGACCTTGGCGGCGATATCCTGTCGCCCGGCTATGTCGACCTTCAGGTCAACGGCGGCGGCGGGGTGATGCTGGGCGACGACCCTTCGGTTGCTGTGCTGGCGCAGATCTGCGCCGCCCACCGCAGCCTTGGCGCGACCACGCTCTTGCCGACGCTGATCACCGATACGCGGGAAAAGACCCGCGCCACGCTGGCCGCCGGCATCGCCGCGGCAGAGGCGGGGGTGATGGGCTTTGGTGGCTTGCATCTGGAAGGGCCGCATCTGTCGGTCGCCCGCAAGGGCGCCCATGATGCAGCGCTGATCCGGGTGATGGAAGACGACGACCTCGCCGCGCTGTGCGAGGCGGCAGCGAAATTGCCGAAACTCAAGGTGACACTGGCGCCGGAAAACGTGACGCCGGAGCAGGTCACGAGGCTGGTAGAGGCAGGCATCCTGGTTTCGCTTGGTCATACGGACGCGAGTTTCGAGACCTGTGTCGCCTATGCGCGCGCCGGGGCCAGCTGCGCCACCCATCTGTTCAACGCGATGAGCCAGATGGGCAACCGCGCGCCCGGTCTGGTCGGCGCGGTGCTCGACACGGGCGCGCTCTCGGCAGGGGTGATCGCCGATGCGATCCATGTGCATCCGGCCAGCCTGCGGGCGGCTTGGTTGGCAAAACGCCGAGGACCGGGGCGGATCTTCCTCGTTTCCGACGCGATGGCCGTGGCAGGCACCGAAGCGACCGAGTTCGAGCTGGAAGGCCGCCGGATCACCCGGCGCGAGGGGCAATTGTGCCTAGAGGACGGGACACTGGCGGGGGCGGACCTTGACCTGACCACCGCCCTCCGGGTGCTGACCCGCGATTGCGAGGTGCCCTTGGAGGAGGCTTTGGAAGCCGCAACCACCGTGCCCGCCGCGCTGATTGGGCGGCAGGTGGACCTCACGCGTGCTGGTTATCCCTTGGCGGAGATGATCCGCATTCGGGCAGACCTCAGCAGCGCCGCTCCAGTGCTGTCCCAGCCGGTGCTGCCCTAACCGGTGACCCGGTCGGCGCGGGAATAAAGCGCAAAGCGCCCATCGCGGGCGGAGGCGGCGAGCGTTACGCCCGCCTCTGCCGCGATCCGCACCGCATGCGAGGTCGGGGCCGAGACCGCGACGATCATGGCGCAGCCCACCTGCGCGGCCTTCTGCACCAGATCGACCGAAATCCGCGAGGTCATCACCATGGCCCCTCGCGCCGGGTCGATGCCCTGCCGCAGCAGCGCGCCGATCAGCTTGTCGAGCGCATTGTGCCGCCCCACGTCCTCGCGCACCACGATCAGGCCCTGATCCGGACAAAGAAACCCGGCTGCATGGACTGCGCGGCATTGGTCATGCAGCGGCTGATGCGCGGCCAGTGCCGTGGTCGCCCCGGCCACCCGCGCGCGCGGCATCTGCAAGGGCACATCTGCGACGCTCGGCAAGGTGCGCAGGGCTTGGTCCAGACTGTCGATCCCGCAGAGGCCACAGCCAATCGGCCCCATCATCGCCCGCCGCCGCTCCGCCAAAGGCTGGCTGCGATCGGCGCGCAGCCAGAACCGCGCCTCAATGCCGTTTGGGTGTGCGACCTGTTCAAAATCCGCAATGTCCTGAAGGGTTTCAATGAACCCTTCGGTGCGGGCAAAGCCATAGGCGAAATCCTCGATATCCGCGGGGCTCGCCATCATCACCGCCGCGCTTGACCCGTCAAAGACCATGGCGACCGGGGTTTCCTCCGCCAGATCGCGTAGGGTGTCCACCGGCGCATCCGCACCAAATTGCACCGCAGAATGCGGCTGGGCGGTTTGAAACATCGGCACCTCCTCGGCGCGCAGGCTCCGCGTCATCGCCTAAGCCCCCTCGGCCAAGAGCGCCTCGGCGCGAGGGGTGAGGCGGTAAAACAGCCTCTGCGAGCGCTCGCCCCGGTCCTCCACCTCGATCAAGGCGCTTTCGTCCGACAAGAGCGTGACCTCCCGCAGCACCAGCGCATGGGCAAGGCCAAAGAGACGCGCAAAACTGCGGCTGTCCCGCGCGATCCCCAGATGCGCGGCCGAGAGCATCCCCGCCGCCAAGGGCGTCAGTGGCAGGCGCGCACAGAGCCGTTCGACGATCTCGATCATGCCACGCCCCCGGCGGTGCGGAAGGTGACGGGCACCGATTTCGACGCCGGCGTAAAGCTTTTGTCGCCAAAGACCTGATGCGGCACCAGCACGTTCAGCTCGGGGTAATAGCCCGCAACGCAGCCCTTTGGGATGTCATAGGCCACAAGGCGGAAGCCCTGCGCCACCCGCGCCACCCCGTCGTCATGGGTGCCGACCACATCCATCACCGCGCCCGGTTCCACCCCAAGGCTGGCGATATCCTCGGCATGCATAAAGACCACGTTGCGCTCGCCATAAACCCCGCGATAGCGGTCATCCATGCCGTAAACGGTGGTGTTATACTGATCGTGCGAGCGGAAGGTCTGCAGCACGAATTGCCGCGCTTGCCCTTGTGCGACCTGCCATTCGGTCTGCTCGGGCAGGGGCAGGGCGGCAAAGGTCGCGCGGCTCGATGCGGTGTTCCATTCCCGATGCGAGGCCGCATTGCGCAGGCGGAAGCCGCGCGGTTTGCGCACCTCTGTGTTGAAGTCGCCAAAGATCGGCAGCACCCGCGCGATCAGGTCGCGGATCTTGTCGTTGTCCTCGGCCAGTTCGTCCCAGTTGACCACCGCATTGCCAAGGGTCGCCTCAGCGATGCCGGCCACGATCTGCACCTCGGATTTCAGCGTCTTGGCGGCGGGCGGGTTGATCCCGCCGGAGCCATGCACCATCGACATCGAATCCTCCACCGTCACGATCTGGCGCGTGCCTGCGGCGTTCTTGTCGATTTCGGTGCGCCCCAGACAGGGCAGGATATAGCTATGGGTGCCGGGCAGCAGGTGGCCGTGGTTCAGCTTGGTTGCGATATTCACCGTCAGATCAAGGTTCTGCATCGCGGCGGCGATCAGCGCCGAATCCGGGGTGGCGCGGGCAAAGTTGCCTCCCAGCGCGATAAAGGCCTTGGCCTCGCCCGCCAGCATGGCGCCAATCGCTTGCAGCACGTTATGGCCGCGCGCGCGCGGCATCGGCACGCCCAATTCGCGCTCCATCGCATCCAATAGCGCCGCCGGGGCCTTTTCGTTGATGCCGACTGTGCGGTCGCCCTGCACATTGGAATGACCGCGCACCGGGCACAGACCCGCACCGGGGCGACCGATATTGCCGCGCAGGAACATGAAACTGGCGATCTCGCGAATGGTCGGCACCGAATGGCGATGCTGGGTCACGCCCATCGCCCATGTGGTGATGACGCGGTCGGCATCCATGTAGATCTGCGCCGCCTCGCGGATCTCTGCTTGGCTCAGGCCCGATTGATCCTCGATCTGCGCCCAAGGGGTCGCTTCGACCAAAGCGCGATAGGCCTCAAACTCCGCCGTGTGATCGGCGAGAAAGGCATGGTCCAGCACCGCAGGCAGGCCCTGCGCCTGCGCGCTGGCTTCAGCCTCCAGCACCACCTTGGCCATGCCCCGGAACAGCGCCATATCGCCACCCAGACGCGGGCGGTAATAATCGGTCGAGGTCGCCTCGGAGCCGCCACGCAGCATCTCGAGCTTGTTTTGCGGGTCGGCAAAGCGGTGCAGGCCCTTTTCCTTCAGCGTGTTGAACACCACCACCCGCGCGCCGCGCTGGGTCGCCGCCCGCAGGTCAGCAAGCATCCGGGGGTGGTTGGTGCCGGGGTTCTGGCCGACGACAAAGATCGCATCGGCCTCTTCGAAATCCTCCAGTCGCACGGTGCCCTTGCCGATGCCGATGGCCTCGGTCAGGGCGACACCGCTGGCCTCGTGGCACATGTTGGAGCAATCGGGAAAGTTGTTGGTGCCATAGAGCCGCACAAACATCTGGTAGAGAAAGGCCGCCTCGTTGCTGGCGCGCCCCGAGGTGTAGAACTCCGCCCGGTTGGGATCATCCAGCGCGTTGAGCTGCGCGGCGATGCCGACAAAGGCCTCGGGCCAGCTGACCTCGACATAGCGGTCGCTTTCGGCGTCATAGCGCATCGGGTGGGTCAGGCGGCCCTGCTTTTCCAGAGCGTAATCCGACCAGCCGCGCAGTTCGGTGACTGTGTGTTCTGCAAAGAACGCAGGTGTCACCCGGTCGCGGGTCGCCTCCCAGGCCACGGCCTTCACACCGTTTTCGCAGAACTCAAACGAGGAGCCATGCTCCGGGTCGCCCCAGGCACAGCCGGGGCAGTCAAAGCCGTCGGGCTGGTTTGCCTTCAGCATGGCCCTCGCGCCAGAAAGCGGCTTGCCGCTGCCCATCAGCTGACGTCCAACGCTTTTGAGCGCCCCCCAACCGCCAGCAGCGGCAACGGGTTCGGGGCAGTTTTCGGTTTTCTTGCGCATGGGCTTGGGCCTTTCACGGCAGGCTTTTGCAGGCAACGACAAGGGGTGCGCCCTCGGCAGTACAAAGGGCGTTCCCCGCCGAGGCGGGCGGAGCGGAGAGCAGTCAGGAGACCCGCGCGAAGGGGGAAGACTCACAGGCGGGTTTTGGTCTTCTCTTGGATGCTGCGTTGCGTCATTTCTGTCAACGCATTGAAAGCGCGATTGAATTCGCAATTTCTGAAGGGATGATAAGCCCGGCTGATGATCGCGCTGAAACCGTCGCAAAGTGACGCAAGGTCGTCGCGATTGGCACGAAATGTCGCTGAATTGGCACTGCCTGTTTGTTAGGCTCTTTTCCAGAGCAGGAGCCACGGAGCGCGATCATGAAGCTGACTGTCAATGGAACGCCTTACGAGGTCGATGTGGAGCCGGAGATGCCGCTCCTGTGGGTCTTGCGCGATGAGTTGGGCATCACGGGCGTGAAATACGGCTGCGGGGTTGCGGCCTGTGGTGCCTGCACGGTGCATGTGGACGGGGTGGCGCTGCGCTCCTGCCAGTTGGCGGTGGGTGATCTTGAGGGCGAGGTGACCACCATCGAAGGGCTGGGCACGCCCGAGGCGCTGCACGCGGTGCAGGCCGCTTGGGTGGCGCATCAGGTGGCGCAATGCGGCTACTGCCAGTCAGGGCAGATGATGCAGGCGGCGGCCCTGCTGGCGGAGGTGCCCGCGCCCACAGATGCGGAGATCGACGAGGCGATGTCGGGCAACCTCTGCCGCTGTGGCACCTATCCCCGCATCCGCGCCGCGATCCATACGGCGGCCAACACCCTGATGGAGGGCTGAGGGATGAGCCGTGTTGGTAAGATCGCCCGCCGCAGCTTTTTGATCGGCTCCGCCGCCGTGGCCGGGGGCGTGGCCTTTGGTGTCTATCTCGCGAAAAAGCCGATCCCGAACCCGCTGCTGGAGGGGCTGAAAGAGGGCGAGGCGGCGCTGACCCCTTATGTGAAAATCACCCAAGAGGGCATTACCCTGATCACCCCGCGCGCGGACAAGGGGCAGGGGGCCTTTTCCATCCAGGCCTATCTTCTGGCCGAGGAGCTGGACATCGACCCCGCCACCGCGACCCTCTCGCCCGGGCTGCCGGGGCAGGCCTATTTCAATGGTGCGGTGCTGGCCGAAGGCTCGCCCAAACCCGCCTATGACGAGGGGTTTGTGGCCGAGACCCTGCGCAGCTTCATGTCGGTTCCGGCCAAGATCTTCGCGGTGCAGCTCACCGGCGGCTCCTCAACCGTGCCGGATGGGTTTGATAAGCTGCGGCTGGCGGGGGCAGTGGCGCGCGAGACGCTGAAAGAGGCCGCCGCGCGCCGTCTTGGCCTGTCGCGTGCGGAGCTTAAAACCGAAGCGGGCCATGTGATCCTACCCGATGGCAGCCGCATCGCCTATACCGATCTTGCGGCGGAGGCGGCGCAGATTGACCCTATCGAGGATGTCCCCCTGCGCGATCCTTCGACCTGGCGCTATCTCGGAAAACCCGGTCTGCCGCGCCTCGATATGCTGCGCAAATGCACCGGAACTGAGGTCTACGGCATCGACCTGACCTTTGACGACATGCTCTACGCCACCGTGCGCGCCAATCCGGCAATTGGCGCCGGGCTGGCGGGGTTTGACGCCACCGCGGCGGGCGACATGCGGGGGGTCGAACAGATCGTCGCGATCACCAGTGGCGTCGGGGTCATCGCCAACAACACCTGGCGCGCCTTTCAGGCCGCCGAGGCGCTGGAGATCGACTGGATCACGCCGGAGACCCCCGGCACTTCGGCCGAGATTTTCGCCACGCTGGAACAGGCATTGGGCAACCCGGACGCCTACGACCATTGCCAGCGCGACGAGGGCGATGTGGAGGCCGCCTTGGCGTCAGGTGAGGTGATCGAGGCCGCCTATCGCATCCCCTATCTCGCCCATGCCCCTTTGGAACCGATGAACGCGGTGGTGCGGATCGCCGACGGGCAGGTGGAGATCTGGACCGGCACCCAGATCCCGCTCTTTGTGCGCGACCGCGCTGCCCGGATCGCGGGTGTGGCCAAGGATCAGGTGCGGGTCTACGTGCAACCCATGGGCGGCAGCTTTGGTCATCGGCTGGAGATGACCCATGTGGAACAGGCGGTGGAACTCGCCCTCGCGGTCCCCGGTCGGCACCTCAAACTGACCTGGAGCCGGGAGGAGGACATGACCCACGACTATCCCCGTCCCGCCTCGGTCGCGCGCGGGCGCGGTGGGGTGAGGGACGGGCAGGTCGCCGCCTTTGACCTATCCGTCAGCCAATCCGCCATGGCGCCGGAGTGGTTCGGGCGTCTGAGCGGTATGACCCTGCCCGGGCCGGATGCCAGCATCACCACCGGGTCCTGGGACCAACCCTTTGCCATTCCCGATTACCGCGTCACCGGCTATCGCGCGCCGACCATGGTGCCGGTCTCCTCATGGCGTTCGGTCGGGGCCTCGGGCAATGGGTTCTACCACGACTGTTTCCTCGACGAGCTGATCTTTGCTGCCGGGGCTGATCCTCTGGCGGAGCGTATCCGGCTTTGTCATCATGACCCCTCGCGCAAGGTACTGGAGGCGGTGGGCGAAATGTCCGGCTGGACGGGTCCAAGTTTGGGCGCTGGGCGCGGGCGCGGTGTCGCCTTCTGCATGTCCTTCGGGGTTCCTTGTGCGCAGGTGGTTGAAGTCACTGCCACTGACGAGGGCATCCGCATCGACCACGTCCATGTCGTGGTGGACGTGGGCCGGGTGCTCGACCCCTCAAACCTCGAGGCGCAGGTGATGGGCGGTGTGATCTTCGGCCTCGGCCACGCGATGAACTGCGAGCTGACCTATGCCGACCACCGCCCCGAGCAGGAGAATTTCTACGATTACGAGGCGATGCGGCTCTATCAGGTGCCCAAGATCGACATTCGCGCCTTGGAAAATTCCCCGCGTATTCGCGGCATTGGCGAACCCGCCGTGCCCCCCGCCGCGCCCGCCTTGGCCAATGCGATCTTTGCCGCCACCGGCCAGCGCATCCGGGAATTGCCGCTCAGCCGCCATGTGAGGTTTGTCTGACCGTCTCGACTTTCAGGACCGGCCTGCGCAGACTGCAGGCCGGACCGGGCGGGAGCGAGACCATGGCAACAGAGACATTCGGCATCATCGGCGCAGGCATGTTGGGGCGCGCGATCCTGCAGGCGGTTCTGGCGGCGGGGGATGTGGCGGCACCACCGCTCTGGGTCGCCAACCGGTCGGGTCAGCTGCCGGTCCCGGCGCCACAGGGCCTCAAGGTGGTGACCGAGGCCGCACGGCTGGCGGAGGCCTGCGACGTGGTGCTCCTCTGCGTGCCGCCAGCCGCGATGGAGATGTTGGCGGTGGATCTGCAGGACAAGCTGGTGATCTCGGTGATGGCAGGGGTCACCCTGGCGCGGATTGCCGAGCGGACCGGCGCCAGCCGCATCATCCGCGCGATGAGCAGCCCTGCGGCGGCGGAGGGGCTGGCCTATTCGCCCTGGGTCGCGACGGCGGCGACCTCGCAGGCCGACCGTGCCTTTGCCGCGCGCCTGTTCGGGGCCTGCGGCAGCAGCGACCAGATCCCCGACGAGACACAGCTGGATGTCTTCACCGCCCTGACCGGGCCGGTACCCGGTTTCGTCGCCTATTTCGCCGAGTTGATGGCTGCCTATGCCGAAGCGCAGGGCCTCTCGCCCGAGGTCTCGGACCGGGCGGTGCGCCAGCTTTTTCTCGGTGCGGGCCGGATGATGGCGCAGGGGGCGGCACCGCCCCGCGATCATGTGCAGGAGATGATCGACTATGCCGGCACCACGGCCGCCGGGCTAGAGGTGCTGCGGCGCTCCGAGATCGGCCGACTGCTGGGTGAAGGTCTCGATGCGGCCGTTGCGCGCTGTCGCACGATCGGCTGACGTGCAGGTCAGGTCAGGTCAGGTCAGGTCAGCGGGTGGCGGGCCATAAAGGCGGCCACATCCTGGGGCGCGGGCGGCTGGCCCGAGAACATCTCGACGTAATGCGGCACCCGGGCGAGACGGGCGACGGGGTCCTCCTCCACCTCCATCGAGATATAGCCGACCTGGGTGTATATCACTGTGAGGCTGCGCACATCCGCCTGCGCCGCGCTGTAGCCAAAGCGCAGGAACATGGCGCGCACGGCGGCGATGCGGGCGGCGTCCGCCGCATCCAGCCGCGCGGCCAGGGCCGCATCGTTGCGCGCCCAGTTGCGGATCGCCAGATCCAGCCGCGCATCAAACAGAGCCGGGTCGAGCCAGCAATCCATCAGGTTGAACAATGCTTGGGTGATATTTTTCGCGGGCGCCTCGCAGCGGGCCTGGATCTGGCCGGTATTGCGCGCCTCCCAGGTCTCCACCATGGCACCATGCAGGGCGGCGAGATCCTTGAAATACCAGTAAAACCCGGTGCGGGTCTGATCCACCGCGCGGGCCAGCGGCATGATCTTCACCGCCTCGATCCCGTTGGAGACCAGCAAGTCGAGTGCCGCATCGAGCCAGAGCTCGCGCGAGCCGCGCGGGCGGGGGGTGTCAGGGGAGGAAGCGGCATCCGTCATGACCCGCACTCTAAAATAGTTGACACAGGTGTCAAGGTGGAGGCAGGCTTACTTTACACCTGTGTCAAGACACCGATTCCAGAAGGCAGCGCCATGTCCCGCGACCCCCTGTTGCAACCGTTCCAGCTGAAGCATCTGACCCTGCGCAACCGCATCATGACCACCAGTCATGAACCCGCCTACCCGGAGGACGGCATGCCCAAGGACCGCTACCGCGCCTATCACGCGGAGCGCGCCAAGGCCGGGGTGGCGCTGGCGATGACGGCGGGTTCGGCGGCGGTGTCCAAGGACAGCCCGCCGGTCTTCAACAATATCCTCGCCTATAAGGACGAGGTGGTGCCGTGGATTCAGAACCTCACCGATGGCTGCCACGAACATGGCTGCGCGGTGATGATCCAGCTCACCCATCTTGGGCGGCGCACTGCCTGGAACAAGGGCGACTGGCTGCCCTCAGTCTCCTCCTCGCGGCACCGCGAACCGGCGCACCGCGCCTTTCCCAAACTGGTCGAGGATTGGGACATCACCCGGATCATCAACGACTTTGCCGACGCGGCAGAGCGGATGAAGGCGGGCGGCATGGATGGGATCGAACTTCAGGCCTATGGGCATCTGATCGACCAATTCTGGTCACCGCTGACCAATGACCTCACCGGCCCCTATGGCGCCGATACGCTGGAAAACCGGCTGCGGTTCCCGATGGATGTGCTCTCGGCCATTCGCAAACGGGTGGGCGAGGACTTCATTGTCGGCATCCGCTTCACTGCCGATGAGGTGCAAAAGGGCGGCATCACCGAGGAAGAGGGGCTGCAGATCACCCAAATCCTCAGCGGGACCGGGCAGGTGGATTTTCTCAACGTGATCCGGGGCCGCATTCACACCGATCCGGCGATGACCGATGTGATCCCGGTGCAGGGGATGAAGGCGGCGCCGCATCTGGATTTTGCCGGCCAAGTGAAACAGGCGACCCATCTGCCGGTCTTTCACGCCGCGCGCATCCCCGATGTGGCCACCGCGCGCCATGCGGTGCAGGCGGGGCTTCTCGATATGGTTGGGATGACCCGCGCCCATATGGCCGATCCGCATGTGGTGAAAAAGATCATGGAGGGGCGCGAGGACGATATTCGCCCCTGCGTCGGCGCCACCTATTGTCTTGACCGGATCTATCAGGCGGGCGATGCGCTCTGCATCCACAATGCCGCCACCGGGCGCGAGCTGACCATGCCGCACGAGATTGCCGCCGCCGAGGCGCGCAAGAAGGTGGTGATCGTCGGCGCCGGCCCCGCCGGGCTTGAGGCCGCGCGGGTCGCGGCGGAACGCGGCCATGAGGTGGTGGTCTTTGAGGCGCAGGCCGATCCCGGCGGCCAGATCCGCCTCACCGCGCAATCGCCCCGGCGGCGCGAGATGATCTCGATCATCGACTGGCGGATGGCGCAATGCGCCGCGCGGGATGTGCAGTTCCGCTTCAACACCTGGGCCGAGGCGGCGGACGTGCTGGCGGAAGACCCCGATGTGGTGATTGTCGCCACCGGCGGCTTGCCCAACCTTGAACTTTTTGAAAAGGGGCAGGAGGAGCCGCATGTGGTCTCCGCCTGGGACCTGATTGCAGGCGATGTGAAACCCGCCGCCCGGGTGCTGATCTACGACGAAAGCGGCGATCATCCCGGTCTGCAAGCCGCCGAACTTGCGGCGGCAGCGGGCGCAGAGGTCGAGGTGATGACCCCCGACCGTACCTTCGCGCCGGAGATCATGGCGATGAACCTGGTGCCTTACATGCGGTCCCTGCAGGACAAGGACGTGACCTTCACCGTGACCCGCCGCCTGCTCGGCGTGGCCAAGGCGGGCAATGAGCTGGTCGCCACCATCGGCACCGACTACAGCGATTTCACCAAGGAAAAGACCTACGATCAGGTGGTGGTCAATTACGGCACCCTGCCCAATGACGGGCTCTATCATGATCTGCGCGACCAGAGCCGCAACCTGGGCGAGGTCGACCACGACGCGCTGATCGCAAGCCGGCCGCAGGACATCACCCGCAACGCAGAGGGGCGGTTCCAGCTGTTCCGCATCGGCGATGCGGTCTCGGCCCGCAACACCCATGCGGCGATCTACGACGCCCTGCGGCTGGTCAAGGATCTCTGAGCCCGCGAAGGCCCGGCAAGGCGGTCGTCAGACCGCCTTCACCACCGGCTTGTCCTGACGGCGCGCGTC
The DNA here is from genome assembly GCA_937146765.1 of uncultured Paracoccaceae bacterium. Lineage (GTDB taxonomy): Bacteria > Pseudomonadota > Alphaproteobacteria > Rhodobacterales > Rhodobacteraceae > Epibacterium. The sequence goes on from CAKZRP010000020.1 coordinate 36,062, forward strand.
CAGCCAATCGGTCACCTCGTCGCGCGGCATCGGTCGGGCGATGCCATAGCCCTGGAACCGGCTGCACCCCAGCGCCAGCAGCTTGGACTTCTCCGCCTCGGTCTCCACCCCCTCGGCAAGACATTCGATACCGAGGTTGCGGCAGAGGTCGATCAGCGTACGCAGGATCATCTCCTGTTCGGCGTCCTGATCCACCCCGGCGACAAAATCGCGGTCGATCTTCACCCCGTCCACCTTGAACCGGCGCAGGTTGGAGATGGAGGCATGGCCGGTGCCGAAATCATCCAGCTCGATCTTGTAACCGCGCGCCTGCAACTGCGCGATGGTATTGAGCGCCGGGTCCACGCCATCGCCGAAGAGCACACTTTCCAGGACTTCGATCGCGATATCCGCCGGTTCCAGCGCGGCGGCAAACAGCGCATCGTCAAGAAACTCCACCAAGCCGCCGTCCCTCAGCTGCTTGGCCGAGAAATTGACGCTGACGCTGGGCGCGGGCAGCCCGCGGGAGCGCCAGTCGAGCAGGGCCTCCACCGCGTCGGAGACGATGATCTCCGTCAGCTGATCGCCCAGCCCGTGCTCAAAGGCCAGGGTGATGAAGACGTCCGGCGGCAACATCCCCCGCTCCGGGTGCTTCCAGCGCGCCAGCGCCTCAAAGCCGAGGATCTGGCCATTGGCCCCATCCACCTGCGGTTGGAAATGGGCGCGAATCTGTCCCTCGGCGAGGCCGGTGCGCAGATCCTTCAGCAGCGCCATATTGCCCTCGAACTGGGTGCGGGTCTCGTCATTATAAAAGGAGGCCCGCCCGCGTCCCTGTCCCTTGGCCACATAGAGCGCGATATCGGCGTTGGAGAGGATACGTTCGGGGTCGCTTTCGCTGCCGTCGATAAAGGCGATGCCGATGCTGGCGCCGACATTGATGAACTCGCTCCAGATCTCCACCGGGCGCGAGACCTCCTCGATGATGCGCTCGGCCAGCAACTGCAATTCCGCCTCCGACCCGGCCCGGCGCAGCACGATGACAAACTCGTCACCGCCGACCCGCGCGGTCAGGTCCCGGGGGGTGACACAGCGCAGCATCGCCTGGGCGGCATGGCGCAGGATCTGGTCGCCGGCGGCATGGCCCATCAGGTCGTTGACCTGCTTGAAACGGTCGAGATCCACATGCAGCACCGCGGCGCGGGTGTCGGCGGTGTAATCCTCGCTCAGACATTGGCTCAGATGGTCCTGCAGGGCGCGGCGGTTGGGCAGGTTGGTCAGCTGGTCATGCAGGGCGAGATGTTCGATGCGCGACTTCGCCGCGCTGAGGTCCCGCAGCGTGTGGGAAAAGGTGAGGACACCCCGGGCGATCTGCCCCAGCTCGTCGCGGCGGGCGGTGTCCCGCACCGGCGCGTCATATTCGCCATCCCTAATCCGCTCCATCGCGCTGGCCAGCTGCGTGAGCGAAGCGACGAGATGGCTGCCAAAGCCGAGGAAGGTGGATCCTGCAACCAGGAAGATCACCGTCATCGAGGCGAAGACCAGGGCCACGTGCCGGACATATTGGTCGCGCGCATCGCGGTTGGCGGCGGCGGCGCCGATGCGAATCTCCTGTTCCAAGGCCACCAACGACAGCTCGAGGCGGCGCGCCAACTGGTCGAGGCGGCTGTGGGAAGGGATATGGGTGTCCGCGATGATCCCGAGCGCGATCGAGGCCTCGGTGTTCCAGGCCTCGAACTGGGCGCTCAGGTTCTCCACCATCTGCTTTTGCTTGCTCGACCCTTCGGTCAGACTCAGCTCACCCAGCACCGATTGAAAGGCAGAGACGAACTGCTGGTGGCGGCGGGCAACCCGGTCTGGCGGCACCACCACGTTGAATTCGAGAAATTGCGCCAGTTGCCGTTCGATCTCCTCGCGCAAGCGCTGGGCCCGTTCGGTGGATTGCAGGGTGCGCAGGGTGTCGGCATCGGCCTTCTGGATGGCGTCCTGGGTGCGGATCGCCGCGAAAGACGTCCAGCTGGCGCCCAGGATCCCGATCAGGATCAACAGGAAGATGGGCCCGAGAATGCGGCGTTTGATCGACATGGCGCTCTCTTCAGTCCACCGGCAGCGCCGGTGTGGAGACATGGGGTTCATAGGCGGTCAGCGTCTCCAGGAAGGCCACGAGATCGCTGGCCTGGCGGTCGCTGATCTGCAACGGCGTCAATTCGCTGGGGTGACCCGCGACAGTGGTGCCGCCCTGACGGTAATGGGCCACAACGTCCCGCAGGGTACCGAGGCTGCCGTTGTGCATATAGGGCGCGCGCAGGGCGATATTGCGCAGGCCCGGTGTCTTGAACCCATAGGCCAGCGCCGGGTCGATCAGACCGCGCCCGATGTCCTCGCCGCCGACGCCGACCCGGTGGAAGTCGTGATCGGTGAAGGACCAGCCGCTGTGGCATTCGTTGCAGCGCGCCACCCCGGTAAAGACCTCGAACCCGCGCCGGGCCGCGGAGGAGATGGCATCCTCATCCCCTTCGATCCAGTCGTCGAAGGGCGACCAGCCGGAGCGCAGGGTGCGCTGATAGGTGGCCAGCGCCGCGAGCACGCTGGTTTCGGTCAGCCCCTCCTCGGGAAAGGCGATGGCAAAGTTGCGCCGGTAGCCCGAAATCGCGGACAGGCGGCGCACCACATCCGGCAGGCTCGAATCCATCTCGTCGGGATGGGTGATGGGACTGCGGGCCTGCTCTTCCAGCGTCGCCGCCCGCCCGTCCCAGAAGAAGGCGGTCGCCTCGGCGAGATTCTCCAGCGTCGGGGTGTGCCGCTTGAGGGGGCGATTCAGGCCTCCGATGGCGCGCGGCACCGGGCTTTCCCAGCCGAAAGACGGGTTGTGACAGCTCGCACAGCTGAGATTCTGTCCCCTGGACAGGCGGGCATCAAAGAAAAGCATCTTGCCCAAGGCCGCCTTTTGCGGCGAGTAGGACCCGGTTTCGGGGAAGGCGATCCGCGACGGGCGTGTGAATTCCGCCCGCGCGGAATAGGGGGTCGCGGCAGCCAGCAGACTGATCGCGCACAGACCAGCAAGAACAGGTTTCAGAAGGCGCAAGTCAGGGGTCCATCCGGGGTAAAAAGCGTCGCAAGAGGTGCCGACACCCTGCTTGCGGTAGCGTGAAGAAACCGTTTATCCCCTCCGGTTGCGTTCGCGTAGTTCTTTGAAAAACAATCTAAACATTGGGGCGAATTTGTGTCGACTGGCCCACCCCCGCTCGTGACCCTGCTCCGGCCCCCCTGCGGCAAGGCCCCCTCGAGGGCAGAACGCCCGGTCCAAAAGCGGGGCCGCGACGGCACCTCCCCAAGGCAAGTGGCGGTCGGATTTCGTCAGATGTCGCGGGGCTTTGTCACTTCTATTCGATTTTGCGACGTGTAGATGGCCGCCCGTTTCAGCCGCCGAGTCCACCGCGCGCGCCGCGCCGCGAGACTTCAATTTGACTCGCATTTTAGACATATATGCCGACATTTTAGTTCTTCATTAGCATCCTCAGGGCAAAAGTTGGCCTGCATCTTATGGAGTTGGTGTGGGGTCAAAAACAGCCTCACACGTTCAGAAAGACGAGAGAGACACCCCATAACGGGGCAAGGGAATATATCGGGGCCAAAGCGCTCCTTGCTCAAAGGAACTCATGCTATGTCCAGCATTTTGACAAACAATGGTGCAATGGTCGCCCTGCAGACGCTGAAGTCTGTCAACAAGAGCCTCACCGACACGCAGAACGCAATTTCCACCGGTAAGGAAATCGGCACCGCCAAGGATAACGCGGCTGTCTGGGCGATCTCCAAGACCATGGAATCCGATATCGCCAGCTTTGAAGCCATCGAGGAAGGCCTCGCCATGGGCTCCGCGACCGTCGCGGTTGCTTCTGCAGGCGCGGAACAGATCGTGGAGAAACTGGTCGAGATCAAGGAGCTGATCGTCTCCGCCCAGTCCGAGAACGTGGACCGCGGCAAGATCCAGACCGATATCGACGCCAAGGTCGATCAGATCGAATCCATCATTTCCGCCGCCCAGTTCAACGGCGCCAACCTGCTGACCTCCACCATCGACGGCACCGCCACCCAGATGGGTGTGCTGGCCTCGCTGGACCGCGTCGGCGCCGGTGGCACCGTGACCTCGGTGGATATCACCATTGCCGCTCAGGGCTTTGACTCCAGTCTCGACCTGGCCACCGATCTGACCTCGATCTCCGACACCACCAGTGCCGCCTCCGCCCTGGCCGAGATCGAATCCTTCCTGCAGATCGCCATTTCCGGCGCCGCTGCTCTCGGTGCGGCTTCCGCCCGGATCGAAGACCAGTCGATGTTCGTGGCCGACCTGGTGGACTCCATGACCCTCGGTGTCTCCACCATGACCGATACCAATATGGAAGAAGCCTCCGCCCGCCTCTCCGCGCTGCAGACCCAGCAGGAACTGGCGGTGCAGTCGCTGGGCATTGCCAACGAGGCGCCTCAGGCCCTGCTGCAGCTGTTCCAGTAACAGCTCGGCTGAACCATACAGATGGTCACTGTATGCGGGGCGCCTCTGGCGCCCCTTTTTTGTGCAGTTCGGGAATCATGAAAACCGCAGCCTGACCGCCCTGAACGGACAATTCGCCAGGCTGAGATTGCGTTGGCTCGCGGGCGCTGCCTAAAAAATAGGCAAACGCCAGGGCTTCGCGCAGGGAAATTGCTCTTGGCTCGGGTATTTTGCAGGATAGTTGCAGGTCGCGCTTTTCCAACTTCGGGGCCTGTTGCAACCTGAGGTCATGAACACAAAGCCCTGTTTTGACGAAATGCTGACAGCGCCGGACCAGGTCCGGGACCCTTATTCGGTCTATTACGACTGGTTCAGCCGCGATGATGTCAAACGCCTGCGCAAGAAATCGCAGGACGCCGAGGCCTTTTTCCGGCGGATTGGCATCACCTTCAATGTATATGGACAGGACGAGGCGGATGAACGCCTTATCCCCTTTGATATCGTCCCGCGCATCATCTCCGCCAAGGAGTGGAGTCGCCTTGAACGCGGCATCGAACAGCGGGTGCGGGCGATCAATGCCTTTCTTCACGACATCTATCACCGGCAGGAAATCCTGCGGGCAGGCCGCATCCCGCGCGAGCTGATCTCGGGCAATGAGGCCTTCACCCCGGAGATGATCGGCGTCAATCCCGCCGGCGGCGTCTACACCCATATCGCGGGGGTTGATCTGGTCCGCACCGGCGAGGACGATTTTTATGTGCTCGAGGATAACGTCCGCACGCCCTCCGGCGTCTCCTACATGCTGGAGAACCGGGAGACCATGCTGCAGATGTTCCCGGAGCTCTTTGCGCAGATGAAGGTGCGCCCGGTCTCCGCCTATCCGCAGCTGCTGCGCCGCTCGCTGTCGGCCAGTGCGCCGGTCAACAGCCGCAACGCCAGCCCGGTGGTGGCGGTGCTGACGCCGGGGATCCACAATTCCGCCTATTTCGAACATGCCTTCCTCGCCGACCAGATGGGGGCGGAACTGGTCGAGAGCCACGATCTGCGGATCGAGGACGGCTATGTGGCGATGCGCACTACCCAGGGCTACCGGGCGATCGATGTGCTCTATCGCCGGGTGGACGATGCCTATCTCGATCCGCTGACCTTCAACCCCGAGAGCCTTCTTGGGGTGCCGGGGATCATGGATGTCTACCGCGCCGGCAATATCACCATCGCCAATGCGCCGGGCACCGGCATCGCCGATGACAAGGCGCTTTATTCCTACATGCCGGACATCATCGAGTTCTACACCGGCGAGCGGGCGATCCTGAAGAACGTGCCCACCTGGCGCTGTTCGGAGCCCGACGCGCTGAAATACGTGCTCGACCATCTCTGCGAACTGGTGGTGAAGGAGGTGCATGGCTCCGGCGGTTACGGCATGCTGGTCGGCCCTGCCGCCAGCAAGAAGGAACTCGCCGCCTTTGAAGCGAAACTGCGGGCCAAGCCTGCCAATTACATTGCCCAACCGACGCTGTCGCTGTCGACGGTGCCGATCCTGACCAAGGCGGGGCTGGCGCCGCGTCACGTCGATCTGCGGCCCTTCGTCCTGGTCTCGCCCGACCGGGTGGACATCACGCCCGGCGGTCTCACCCGCGTGGCGCTGAAGAAGGGATCGCTGGTGGTGAACTCCTCGCAGGGGGGCGGCACCAAGGATACATGGGTTCTGGGGGACTGACGACGTGCTGGGAAGAACTGCAGGCGGCCTTTTCTGGATGTTCCGCTATCTCGAGCGGGCCGAAAACACCGCGCGCCTTCTGGAAGCGGGCTGGCATATCGCCCTGACCCGCTCGGACGGCAATACCAACGAATGGGAATCCATCGTCCGCACCGCCGGCCAGACCCTGGCCTATGAGGCGAAATACGAGGAATACACCGCCCAGAGCGTGATCAACTTCCTGTTGCGCGACATGGACAACCCCTCCAGCGTGATGGCCTCGGTGGATCTGGCGCGCTCCAATGCGCGGCAGGTGCGCACCGCCCTCTCGGGCGAGGTCTGGGAGGCCACCAACGACTGCTGGATGACGATGAAGGAGGCGCTGGCCCGCCCGGTGAGCGAGCGCAGCCTGCATGACACGCTGGCGCTGATCCGCAACCGGGCCTCGGTGGTGCGCGGCGCGCTGCATGGCACCATGCTGCGCAACGACATCTTCTCCTTTGCCCGGCTCGGTACCTTTGTCGAACGCGCCGATGCCACCGCGCGCATCCTCGACGTGAAATACTACGTCCTGCTGCCCTCGGCCGCCTATGTCGGCAGCAGCATCGACAATGCGCAATGGGAGGTGATCCTGCGCTCGGTCTCGGCGGAACGCTCCTATTCCTGGCTCCATGCCGGCTCGGCCTCGCCGCAGGGGATTGCGGAATTCCTCATCCTCGACCAGCGGATGCCGCGCTCGCTGGCCTTCTGCTCGACCAAGGTGGTGCAATACCTGCGCCATCTGGAGCGCGACTACGGCACCCGCCACCAAAGCCAGGTGATCGCCGAATGCATCGCCGACTGCGTGCAGGAACGCACCATCGAATCCATCTTCCAGAACGGGCTGCATGAATTCCTCGGCGAATATCTGGGCGATCTGGTACGTTTGGCCAACCAGATTGAAGAGGACTTCCGGTTCTATGGCTGAGGTGACGCGACTTTCCATTCGTCATGTGACGACCTATCGATACGAGGCCCCGGTGCATTACGCGCTGCAAAAGCTGCGGCTCACACCGCGCTCGGGCCATGGCCAGAAGGTGGTGGAATGGACCGCTTCGGTCAGCGGCGGGGCCAAGCAGCTCTCCTATGACGATCCGCTGATGAACCAGACCGATCTGATCAAGGTGGACAGCGGCGCCACCGAGGTGGAAATCACCTGCGAGGGCATCGTCGAGGTCGAGGATCGCCACGGCGTCATCGGCCAGCATTCCGGCTATGCGCCGCTCTGGCTCTATCAGGAGTCCACCTCGCTGACGGCGGCGGGCAACAACGTGCGCCAATTGGCGGCCCGCGTCCGGCAGGAGACCGAGGATCTGGACGATATCGCCCGGATGCACCGGCTTTCGGCCGAGATCGCCGAGGCGGTGACCTACAAGATCGGCAAGACCGATGCCACTACCAGTGCCGAGATGGCGATTGCGGCGGGGCACGGGGTCTGTCAGGACCATGCCCATGTGATGATCGCGGCGACCCGGCATCTGGGCTATCCCGCGCGTTACATCAGCGGCTACCTGCTGATGGACGGGCAGGTCAGCCAGGACGCCGGCCATGCCTGGTGCGAGGTCTATCTGGACACCCTCGGCTGGGTCGGCTTTGACGTCTCCAACCAGATCTGCCCGGACGGGCGCTATGTCCGCGTCGCGGTAGGGCGCGATTACGGCGATGCGGCACCAATTGTCGGCATTCGGCAGGGCGAAGGCGACGAGGCGCTAACTGTTTCCTTGCAGGTTCAGCAATAGACTGATTGAAGGCTCTGACACAGGAGATGCGTTCATGACCTATTGCGTGGGGCTTATGCTCAACAAGGGCCTCGTTTTCATGTCCGACACGCGGACCAATTCCGGTGTCGACAATATCTCGACCTTTCAGAAGATGTTCACCTGGGAGGTGCCCGGCGAGCGCTCCATCACCATGATGACCGCCGGCAATCTGGCCACCACCCAATCGGTGGTGAGCCTGCTGCACGAGCGCAGCAAGGAGCCGGGCGCCCGCAGCCCCGGCATCCTCGAGGCGCCCTCGATGTTTCAGGTCGCGACCATGGTGGGCAATCTCCTCAAGGAGGTGATCTCCACCCATGCCGAGGCCGGCCAGCGCGCCGATGCGGCCTTTAACGCGACCATCGTGCTGGGCGGTCAGGTCGGCGATGGCGAGCCGCGCCTGTTCCTGATCTATCCCGAGGGCAACTTCATCGAGGCCAGCTTTGACACGCCCTTCTTCCAGATCGGCGAGACCAAATACGGCCGTCCGATCCTGGTGCGGGCCTATGATCCGGACATGAGTTTCGAGGATGCGGTGAAACTGCTGCTGGTGTCCTTTGACTCCACCATCAAGGCCAATCTCTCGGTCAGCCTGCCGCTGGATGTGCATATCTACCGCAAGGACAGCCGGAAGAACGGCCATGTCTTCCGCATTGCCAGCGATGATCCTTACTTCGAGGCGGTGTCGAGCGGCTGGGGCATTGCCCTGCGCGAGGCCTTCGGCCAATTGCCGGAGTTTGTCCTGCCCGAGGCCTGAGCCCCGGACAGGCCTGCCGATCCCCGGGCGGAGGGAGGATCTTCCCCGCCCGAGGATCGAAGACGCGACCCTCAGCCGAGGGGTTTGTAGGCGGTGACGTCGATCTCGATCTTGGCATCCACCATCAGCTGCGATTTCACCGTGGACCGCGCGGGGGCGCCATTCGGGAAATAGCTGGCGTAGACCCGGTTGAAGGTCCAGAAATCGCGCGGATCGTCGAGCCAGACATTGACCTTGGCCACATCGTCGAGGGTGCAGCCTGCCAGCGCCAGTACGGCAATCACGTTTTCCATGGTGCGTTTGGTCTGGGCCTCGATGCCGCCCGGCTCGATCTCGCCGCGCTCGTTCATCGCCACCTGGCCCGAAATGAAGACGAAGTCGCCTGCACGGGTTGCGGGCGAGAAGGGCAGGTTCTGGCCGCCTGCGCCGGTGCGCTCTGCGCCAATGCGTTCAATGGTCATGGGATAGTCTCCTCGTCGTTTGGAAAGGTCAGGCGCGCGACGCTTGGGCAAGGGCCACGCGGGTGTCGGTCAGGGTCGGGATCGGCGCGACAGCGCCATATCCGGTGGTCGAGAGGGCGGCGGCCATATTGGCCAGCTCCGCCGCCTGATAGGGGTCGGCTCCGGCGGTGAGCGCGGCGAGGAAGGCGCCGTTGAAGCAATCTCCGGCGCCGGTGGCATCCCTGGCCGCGACCCTGTGGCCGGGCAGGCGTCGGGCCTCTCCCTTGACCGAGACCAGCACGCCCTCCGCGCCCAAGGTGAGCGCCACAATCGAGGGGCCAAGATCATGGTAGAAGGCCGCGATTTTCTCGGGGCTGTGCAGGCCGGTCAGCTGGCGCGCATCCTCCAGCCCGGGCAGGGCAATATCGGCCCTGCGCATCACCTCATGGGTGACGGCACGCGCGTCTTCCAACGACCAGAGCGCCAGCCGCAGATTGGGGTCAAAGGCAAAAAGACCCTGCGTCACGCGGGTGAGTTTTGCCGCCTCGAGCACCGCCGCACGCATGGTTTCCGAAATCGCAAGGCTGATGCCGGAAGCATAAAAGACCGCCAGGTGTTGCAAGGCCGTTGCGGGCAAGTTCACAGCTGTAAACTTGCTCGCCGCCGAGCCCTTGCGGCGATAGGTGAAATGGTGACCACCTGCGTCATGGGTGACAAAATAGACCCCGGTTTCCTCGCCCTCGGCGCGGGTCACATGGCTGGTGTCGACGCCCTCGCGCGCCCAAAGATCGCATAGGGCGGCGCCAAAGGGATCCGTCCCGACCCGCGTCAGCATGCCTGCCCGCGCGCCGTGGCGGGCGGCGGCAATCGCCACGTTGGAGACATCGCCGCCAAAGCCCATGGCGAAATGCCCCTCGGGCGTTTGGTTGAACTCCACCAGCGGCTCGCCCAGGCAGAGGATCTGCGGCCCGCTCACCAGACCTGCCCCCGGGCCGCGACGGGTTCGGTGCCGAGGATTTCAGTCCCGCGCATCAGCACCACATGGTCGAGCATGTTCGACACCACGCAGGCATGGTTGGGCACGATCCGGACCTGATCGCCGACCCGCAGGCCGATGGGCCCGTCGCAGGTGATCCGCCCGTGTTCCTCGCTCAGCTGGTCGATCTTGAGATCGGGGCGGCCCAGCACATGGCCGTAGCCCTCGAGCCCCAAGAGGTCCGAGGTGAGCACCTTGGAGCCTGCATCAATCACCGCGCGCCCCTCGGCGGGGGTGGAGATCACTGTCGCCAGCACGGTTAAGGCACATTCCGCCCAGTCACAGACCCCGCGCGCCACCAGCGAGCGGTCGTTGTAGATATAGGTGCCGATGCGGTACTCGGTGGCCAGCGGCATCTCATGCGCGCGCCACATATCGGGCGAGCCACCGGAGGAGATGGTGGAGACCGCGAGACCTGCTCCTTCGATCAAGCCCTTGGCCTCGCTCAACCATTTTGCAACCTCCGGCGCGCGCCCGATGGGCGGGTAGGTCATCAGGCCGGCGAAAGTGAGGCCGGGCAGGGCGGCGATCCCCTGCGCCAGTTGGGCTGCCTCCGCCGGGGTGGCAACCCCACAGCGGTCAGCCCCGGTGTTGCATTCCACCAGCACGGGCAGAGGCGTCGCGGCATCGGCAAAGCCTGCGCTCAGGCCCTTTACCACTTCGGAACTGTCCGCCACGACAGACAGCGGCACCCGCGCCGCGAGGGTTCGCAGCCGCGCAACCTTTTCAGCGCCGAGGATGTTGTAGGTCAGCAGAATGTCCCGCATCTCGCCGCCTGCGACCATGGCCTCCGCCTCGGTGATCTTTTGGCAGGTGATGCCGATGGCGCCCTGGGCGATCTGATATTCGGCCAGCCGGGGCAGCTTGTGGGTTTTGATATGCGGGCGCAGGCGCAGCCCGTGGCTGTCGCAATAGGATTGATAGGCGCGCACATTGGCCTCGGCCACATCAAGGTCCACCAGCACGGCGGGGGTGTCGATCTCTAGGGTCATCAGGCGTGCTCCTCCGCGTGGGGGGCCTCGACACGCGGCCAGAGGGCGCGGGTCAGGCGGGTGTAGGGGGTGCGGGCGGGGTCGTTGGGGTAGGGACCCTCGACCGCCGCATAGAGGATCTCGCCCGCGATGGGGGCAAAGGCGCCGTGAAAGTGGTTGGTCGATTTCACGATCAGAATGCGCTTTGTCGCAATGTCGATGCCGAGATTGGTGAAAAGGTCGGGCGAAAACGCCTGACTGCGGTTGGAGTTCAGCACAATGTCGAGGCTGCCGATACGGATCACCGCGCAGTCGCCAAGGGGCACCACCGAGGTGCCAAAGCTCTGCACCGCGTCGCGTTCCAGCCGCATCACCGTCACCCGTGCGTCCAAGGGCGCGCCGGCATGGGCCGAGGTCTTGCCACCAAAGCGCAGATCGAGCGTCGCGCCCTCGCCAGCGGCAAAGCACAGGCGCACCGCCATCGGGTCCCAGATGGTGCCAAAGGCGACGTCCTCGAGTTGCTGCGCCAGCACCTCGCGCAGCAGGATGGTCGAGTCGCCCGCCACGCCGCCGCCGGGATTGTCCCAGACATCGGCCACCACCACGGGGGTCTTCTGGCTGGCATCAGCGCGGCGCAGGGCCTCCGCCGGGGGCAGGAAGTCGGGTTTGGTGCGACCGCGAAAGCCAAAAAGCTCCATCCCGAGGTCGCGCGCCAGACGGTCGCCACGCGCAACGTCCCCGTCGGTGATGACGATGATCTTGGCGCCAAGGTCGGGGCTGTCGCCAGCCATGAATCCGTGAATGACGGAGCCGGAGAGGATTTCGCCGCGCGCTTCCATACCCTTGATCTTGTCCACAAATCCGCGCATCGGCTGGATGCTGGTGGGCAGCACGTCCATCATGCGCACGTCAAAGACCGAGATCTGCGGGGTGATTTCGCCACGCGCGGCGCGCAGGGTCAGGTCCACACAGGCCTCGCCCGCCTCGACAAAATCGGTATGGGGAAATTCCTTGAAGACGGTGATGACGTCCGCATTCTCGACCCGCTTGGCGCTGAGGTGGCTGTGGGGGTCAAAGCTGACGCCGATCTTTGCCTTGGGGCCAGCCAGCGCGCGGGCCGCGGCGATCAGCTCGCCTTCGCAATCGACGCAACCTTCCGCGATCATCGCGCCATGCAGGCCCAGCACCACCGCATCGACGGGCAGGGCGGCCTTGAGCTGGTCCAGTACCTCGTCGCGCAGCCGCTCCCAGGTCGCCGCATTGACCAGACCGCCCGGCTCCGCCCAGGTGGCGGTGCCCTCGATCAGTGTCAGGCCTTCCGCGGCCGCGCGCCGCCGCAGGGCGGGGAAGACCGCAGAACACAGCGTCGGGGTCTCCGGGTGTTTGCCCGGCACGGCGTAAAAGCTCTGCTCGAAATCGGAGAAATCCGTGCGCAGCGGCGAGAAGGTATTGGTTTCGGTGGCGAGCGAAGCGCAGAAAACGCGCATGAGGCAATTCCTTGAAGTGGGGGTTCCGGGGCGCGAGAAAACCCGCGCCCCGGTCGGGGACCGTTAGTCGAGGTAGGCGGCGTCGTTCGCCTTGCCGACTTCGGTTTTGAACAGGGCCAGAAGCTCGTTCGCCTTGGCGTCGAGGTTCTCGGCCACATGGGCCTCAAAGGCGGGCTGGGTGGCGCCGGCCATGGCGGCGCGCTGCTCGTCCGACAGCGCGGTCACTTCGATCTTGTCCATCAGCCCGGCAAGGCCGCGATCCGAGGCTTCGATGATGCGCGAGAGGCCACGGCTGGCGGTGACGCAGCTTTCGGCAGCGGTGTGCAGGGTCGCTTGTTCCGCCTCGGTCAGCCCGTCGTAGAAGGCCTTGTTGACCATGAAGGTATAGGGCGAGAACAGGTGGTTGGTGAGGGTCATGTGCTTTTGCACCTCGGCGAAATTCGCAAAGGAGATGATCGGCACCGGGTTCATCTGCCCGTCGATAACGCCGGTCTGCAGGCCGGAATAGACCTCACCCCAGCTCAAGGGGTAGGCCTCGGCACCCAGGGCCTGCACGATCTTCTGGTGGCTCGGCAGGGTCATGGTGCGGATGCGGATGCCGTCAAAATCCTCCAGGTTGGCGATCTGGCGCTGGGAGTTGGTGACGGCAAAGAAGCCGCCGGTGTCCGGGAAGCCCAGCACCACCACATCGCCCAGTTCGGCCTCGATATCGGCAGCCAGCGCGGTGCCGAAGTCGCCGTCAAACACCGCATAGGTCGAGGCGTTGTTGGCAAAGGCAAAGGGCAGGTTCAGCACGTCGATGCGCGGATAATAAGAGGCCAGCGCGCCGGTGGAGGTCAGGGTCGCCTGGATCACGCCATCGCGGACCTGCTGGACGTGTTCGGCGGCGGTGCCCAACTGGTTGGAGCCGAAGACCTCGACCGTGACGCTGCCATTGGTGTCGGCGGTCACGATGTTCTGGAACACGGCGGTGCAGGCATGGGCCGGGTTCTCAAACGGGTCGGTCTTGTTGTCATGGCCAAAGCGGATGGTGCCCCCGGCCATGGCGGAGCTTGCGGTCAGCGCGGCAATCGCACCAAGGGCAGCGGTCTTCAGGATTGAGTTCATTTTGTTTTCCCTCACTGTTGGTTTGGTTTTGGTTGGTTTTAGGCTGCCCCGATCAGGGGGCGAATCCGAGGGCACGCGGCAGCATCAGGGCCGCGTCCTCCCAGAAGGCGAAGAGGAATAGGATGGCGATTTCCGCCACGAGGAAGGGCGCAAGCTTGACGGAGATGCGCTCCAGCTTTTCGCCGGTCACCGAGGAGAGCACGAAGAGGCAGGCCCCCACCGGCGGCGTCATCAGCGAGATATTGAGCGCGAGGACAAAGACGATGCCGGCGTGGATCGGCTCCAGCCCGATCTGTTCGGTCAGCGGCACCAGCACGGGCCCGAGGATGATCAGGATGGCGGTGATATCCATCACCATGCCGACGATCAGCAGGATGCAGATGATGATGGCGATGACCGCATAGGGGTTCTCGGACAGGCCCAGCACACTGCCCGCGATGGCTTGCGGGATGCGCTCAAAGCTCATCCACCAGCCCAAGATGCCGGCAAAGGCGATGATGACGAAGATCACTCCGGTGATGCGGGCGGTGCGCACCAGCATCGCGTAGAGGTCGCGGAACGTGAGCGTGCGGTAGACGAAGAAGCCGATGAAGAGCGCATAGGCAACCGCGATGGAGGCCGCTTCGGTCGGGGTGACGATGCCGCCGAGGATGCCGCCCAGGATGATGACGGGCATCAACAGCGCGGTGATTGACGACAGGAAGGTCTGCCAGATCTCGCCAAAGGTGGCGCCGCGCTCGGCCTTGGGCAGGTTCTCGCGCTTGCCGCCGATGGCGATGACGCCCATGCAGACCACGCAGATCACCAGACCCGGCAGCACCCCCGCCGCAAACAGACCGCCGATCGAGACCCCCATCAGAGAGCCATAGACCACCATCAGGCCCGAGGGCGGAATGGTCGGCCCGATGATCGATCCGGCGGCGGTCACAGCACAGGCATAGTCGCGCTTGTAGCCCTGTTTCACCATCGCGGGCACCAAGGTCCGGCCAAAGGCAGCCGCGTCGGCGGTGGCAGACCCGGTCAGCCCGGCAAAGAACACCGAGGCCAGCATATTGGTATGGGCGAGACCGCCGCGAAAGCGTCCCACCAGCACCTCGGCCAGTTTCACCAGTCGTCCGGTAATGCCGGTGCTGTTCATGATCTCGCCCGCCAGAATGAAAAACGGCATGGCAAGGAAGGGGAAGATATTGAGCCCGTTGAAGATCTTGCTCGGCCCGATGGCGAGGAAGGCGCTGCCGCCGCCCATCGAGAAGATGCCGACCACCCCAGCCAGCCCGATGGCAAAGCCGATGGGCATGCCGATCACCAGAAGGATCACAAAACTGATGGCGACGATCATGCGCTGGCTCCTTCTTCGCCCTCGGGGGCGGGCTGGTCGAGTTGGGTGCCCGCATCGCGCAGCGCCACCAGCACCACCTGCACACAGGCAAGGGCGGCGGCGGCGGGGATGGCGGCGTAGAAGGGCTGCAGGGTGGCGCCAAGGATCATCGCCTGCCGCTTGGCTCCGCTTTCGGCAAAGCCGATGCCGAACCACAGCACGTAGAAGAACAGCGCGAAGGTCAGCCCGTCGATGGCGATCAACATGGCGCGGCGCAGCGGCAGCGGCAGGGTCATCAGGACCGCGGTGAGGCCGATATGCTCGCGCCGTGCAATGCCGGAGGAGACCGCCAGCATCGCCGCCCAGATCATCAGGTAGCGGGCCAGCACCTCGGGCCAGGGCAATTGCCAGTGAAAGAAGTAGCGGTCCACGACGCCGATCCAGACATCCAGCACCAGCGCCACCATCAAGGCGGCGAGGAGGACCTCGGTGCCGCGATTGATCTGATGGCTCAGACGCCCTGCGAATTCCCCGATCATGATGACTCCCTATTTTGTAATTAAGGTACATATTCGCGACGAGATTACACATCCGTCAAGAATAATTTGTTCCTTAGGTACAAATATCGGAGCTGAAACGGTTTTTGACAGGCGGATTTGACCTGAAAATGTATCTTAGGTACAGAATCACCGAAGCTCGTTACAGGAGAGGCAGATGGCTGCAGTTGAAACCGGACCCGCGCAGGGGGCTGTGGATCTGATCTCCAACCTCCGTCAGTTGCATGGAAGTTTTGCGGCGCGCGAACAGAAGGTGGCGGATTTTGTCTCGGCCCATCTGGAGGAGATTTCCGCCATGACCATCGCCGAGCTCGCCGGGGCGGCGGGGGTCAGCACGCCGACGGTGGTGCGCTTTTGCCGGACGATGGGCTGCGACGGGTTCCGCGAGTTCAAACTGCGGCTGGCGCAGAACCTCGCGGTCAGCCTGCAGTACCTCGCCCCCAGCCACCGCGACGCGCCGGAGGGCGGGGTGAGCGCAGTGGATCAGATCCTTGGCGCGCTTTATGCGACCGTCAATGTGATGCGCCAACAGCTGGACCCGGCGCGGATGGATGCGGCGGTCACGGCCCTCGCCTCGGCGGGGCAGATCGTGGTGGCGGGGGTCGGTGGCGGCTCGACCATGGTGGCGCAGGAGGCGGCCAACCGACTGTTCCGGCTAGGGATTCCAGCGGTTGCGGTCTCGGACAGCTACCTGTTGCAGATGCGCGCGGCGACGCTGCGGCGGGGCGATGTGCTGTTGCTGGTGTCAACCAGCGGCGAGGCGGCGGAGATCGCCAATGCGGCCGGGATTGCGGGCGGCTATGGCGCCACCACCATCGCGATCACCCGCCCCGGCAGCCGCTTGGCGCAGGAGGCCTCGGTGGTGATCGAGGCGGACTTGCCGGAGGACCCGGACATCCTGAAACCCACCGCCTCGCGCTATGCCCATCTGGTGATCGTGGATGCGCTGGCGATGTCGGTGGCGCAGGCGCGCAGTGCCGAGACCACCGAGAACCTGCGCCGCATTCGCGCGTCCTTGACCGCCTACCACGGGCGCACCGGGCCGCAGCCCTTGGGCGATTGAGGGCGACTGACCCTCAGCCGCGCTGGGCGATCTGGGCGCGGAACGCCTCCAGCCGTTGTTCGAGCGCGGTAAGGCGGGTGAGGAGCACTTCACTGTCGGTGCGGTCCTTCAGCGTCAGCACAAAGCTCACGGTTTTCAGCACGTCACGCCAGCGTGGATTGTCAGGCAGGGTCTCGATCAGCAGGTATTTGTCCAGCGTCCGGGTCTGCAGCGAGGTCTTGTCGAGGTTCACCCGCCAGAGGCCGCTGGTCTCGGCAAAGTCGATCTTGCCCTTGCCGGTGATCGCGGTCCAAAGGTCGAGCGACTCCGCCATCAGGTCCACGATCCGTTCGCGGTAGCTGTCGGCGGGGCTGGGGCCGGGCACCTCGACCAGGGCCTCGGGGATCAGCGAGGGCAGCGAGGTGTCGACCACATCGCGTAAGGATTGCACGAAATGGTCGCGGGGTGTCTCCGCGCGGCTCAGGAGCACGGCGCGCCCGCCGCCGGCTTCGGGCAGCATGGCAAAGAGGCTCACCTGCAGGCGCTGGGCGTTGAGGGTGATCTCGGCATGGACCGGCTCATCCTCCACCTCGAGCGTTTCAAGGGGAGCGAGGGCGGCGGCGGGCATCACCTCGTCAAGGCGGCTGCGGTTGGCGGTGACCCGTTCCGACAAGAGCGCCTGCGCGGCCTCGTTGGCATAGGTGACCACGCCGCGGGCGTTGACGCAGATCAGCCCGTCCTCCAGCGTGTCGAGCAGTTGCGTCATCCGGCGCTGCGACAGGCGCAGGGCGTCTTCAATCTGGATGCGTCGGTCAATCTCTTCTTTCAGCTCGCGGTTTTCCTCGGCCCGGCTGCGGGCTCGGCTGGCCTCCAACAGGGTGCGGATGCGGCTCAGCAGCTCGTCCTTCACAAAGGGTTTCACCACATAATCGTTCGCCCCCGCCTCGAACCCCGCGAGAAGGTCGCTGGTGCGGCCGCGCGCGGTCAAAAGTACGATGGGCAATTCGTGCAGCCCATGGCGGCGGCGCAGGTTGCGGGCGACGTCGAGGCCGCTCAGGCCCGGCATCATCACGTCAAGCACGATGAGATCGGGGCGCGCCTGGGCCACGCTGCGCAGGGCGTCCGAGCCATTGGCGGCGGTGGTGACGCGATAGCCCTGCGGTTGCAGCACGTTCTGCAGCACTTGCAGGTTGATCGGCTCGTCATCCACCGCAAGGATCACCGGCGCCCCTTCGGGCGCGGCGGGGGCACTGGCGGTGAAATCGGGCGTGGGCAGGGGCAGCGCATGGGCGGTCCAATCCTCGCCGCCGTAAGCGGGCAGGTCGGAGATCGGCAGGATCAGCCGGAATTCCGCGCCGGCACCGGGGGTGCTGGCAACCTCGATCTCGCCCGTCATCAGCGCGGCGAGGTGGCGGGCGATGGTCAGGCCAAGGCCGGTGCCGGTCTTCTGCCCGGCCCCATCGGGGGTGAGCTGTTCGAGCGGGTGGAAAATCCGCTCCATATTGTCGGCGGCGATGCCCGGGCCGTGGTCGCGGATCGAGATGGCAAGGCCCGCCTCGGTTTCCTCAGCCGTGATGTCGACCGGGCTGCCGCCGCCGTATTTCACCGCATTGGACAGGAGGTTGAACAGGATCTGCTCGATCCGCACCGGGTCGGCGGTGACGGCGGGCAGATCCTCGGGCAGGGCGAGGCGCACCCGCGCCGGGTCGATCTGGAAGGTGGGCTGCAACAGGTGCAGCACGTTGCGCAGGGCATGGGCCACGTCGACCGGTTGCAGGTCGAGCCGCATCCGCCCCTCGCGAATGCGATAGATATCAAGGAGATCGTCCACCAACCGCGACAGTCGCCTTGCGCTGAAGGTGATCAGCCGCAGTTGGCTCGCCTGCGCGGGCAGCATGTCGCCCATTGCGCCGCCCTCCAGCGTTTCCAGAATGCCGATGATGCCGTTCAAGGGCGTGCGCAGCTCGTGCGAGGTATTGGCGAGGAAGCGATCCTTCATCCGGTCGGCCTCTTCCAGTTTGGCGTTCTTCTCGCCGATCTGGCGCAGGTTCTCCTGCAGCTCGGCGTTCTTGTCGCGGATGAGGTCGAGCTGATCGCGCAGGGCGCGGCGCATCTGGTTCACCGCGCGCGACAGGCGCGCATATTCCACCGGGCGGTCATATTCCGGCAGAGCCTCGTTGAGGCTGCCGGTGGCCACCGCGCTTGCCGCCTCGGCCATGCGGCGCACCGGGCGGGTGAGGGCATTGGCGAAAAGGAGCGACAGGATCACCAGACCGGCCACCGCCACCACCGCAATCAGGATGAGCGCGTCGCGCAATTGGTGGCTGTTCTGAAAGGCCGCGTCCTGACTGGCCTCTGCGATCACCGTCCATTCGGGAAAGGGCGCATCCAGCACCCGCCAGGCCGACAGCGAGGGGATGCCCGCCAGCCCCGCCTCCAGCACAGAAACCCCATTGGCGCTGGTCATCTCGGCAGGCAGCAGCACCTGGGCACCGGGGGCGGGCGCGCCGCTGGAGGCGATCACCGTGCCGCCGGAGGAAATCACCGAGAGGGCGGTTTCGCTCTCGGTCATCAGGCTTTGCAGGCTGTTCTTCGGCATCCGCAGGATCATCGCGCCCTTGTGGCGGCCATGCAGCCGCACCGGCACCGCCAGATAGGCCGAAAGCTGGCCGGTCACCGCATCCTCGCCGTAGTCCTGAAACACCGGATCAAACCCCGGCTGGCTGGTGACCTTGACATAGGCCTGACCGAGGCCGGTGACCTCCGCATCCAGCATGAGACCCAGATAGGCGTCCTTATGCACCGAATAGACCACCTGCCCGTGACGATCCGCGAGGTAGAGGTTGTCGAACTCCGCGTCCTTGAGGAATTCCATGAACCCGGCGTGAAACCGGCGATGGGTATTGGAATACTCCAAGGCCTCGCGCAGCAGGCGGTCTTCGCTGCCGACGCCGCTGGGCCGGGTGCGCGGACCCTCCACCCCGAAGATGTCGCGCAGCTTGGCGCCGGCCTCCTCCGGGGTGCCGTCGATTTGACGCAGGGCGTGGCTGAAGCCATAAAACTCGCCCACCGAATAGCGCACATTGGCGGATTGGGCGAGGTTCTCGGCCTGCCGACGCGCATAGGTCATGTACTGGGTGATCTCGCTCGCCTTGGCATCGCGCACAAAGGCGACCTTTTGAAAGGTCTCGGTGGTGATGGTCTGATTGACCACGCGATAGAACACCAGCCCGCCCAGCGTCAGCGGCAGGAGCGAGGCCAGAAGGAAGGTCAAAAGCAGGCGGGCGCGGATTCCCTGTAGCGGCACGGTGGCTCCGGTGTCTTGTAGGATTGTTGCGGCGATCCTGCGGTCTGGACCGGTTCGAGGCAAGAGGGGCACCACAGCGGAGCATCAGGCGGCACAAAATTATCATCCCCTTACGGTTCTGAAATCATTCAACTATCTGCCAACGTGACAAACGAGATCCGCGCCTTTTGACGAAATTTCCGATTTTTCGGGTGTCTTTGCCGGGGGCGAGCAGACTTCATTGATGCACATCCGGCCACCGGGGAGGAGGTCCAAGCATCACGGCATTCGGGAGCCGATGCCCCGGCGGGACATTGACGGACGGACATGAGGCGGGGCTAACCCGTCATCACAGGGAGAACATCAGATGAAATTGACTGTCACCGCCGGGCTCTTGGCCTCGGTTGCGATTTGGACCACCGCTGCTGGGGCCGAGGAAACCGTGCTGAGCGCGCTGCCCGAGCAGGTCACCGCCTGGGTCGAGAACTTCAACCCGTTCAACCAGACCACGGCGGCACCCTCGGTTCTCGACTTCATGTACGAGCCGCTGATTATCTTCAACGCGATGGATGGCGGCAAGCCGATCTACCGGCTGGCGACCGCCTATGAATATTCCGACGACCTCGGCAGCATCACCGTGACCCTGCGCGAAGGCGTCGAGTGGTCCGATGGCGAAGCCTTTGACGCCGACGATGTGGTGAAATCCTTTGAGCTGGCGCTGAGCGATCCGGCGCTCGACAGCGTTGGCATGGCGCAGACCCTTTCTGGCGTGGAGAAGATCGACGCGCAGACCGTGCGCTTCACCCTCACCACTCCCTCAAGTCAGGCGATGTATCAGATCGTACGCGTGCCGGTGGTGCCCGAGCATATCTGGAGCGCGGTGGCGGATCCTGTCACCTTTACCAACCCGAACCCGGTCGGCTCCGGCCCCTTGACCGAGATCCGCCGCTTCACCCCGCAGGAATATGTGCAGTGCCGCAACACCAACTATTGGGACGCCGAGAGCCTCAAGGTGGACTGCATGCGCTTCCCGCAGATCGCCAACAACGATCAGGCGCTGGCGGCAGCGGCCAATGGCGAACTCGACTGGATGGGCTCCTTCCTGCCGGATATCGAGAACACCTATGTGGCCAAGGACCCGGAGCATCACAGCTATTGGTTGCCGGGCGGGTCTTTGGTGGCCTTTTACATGAATTTCGAAGCGAAGGAGGCAGGCGACAAGGCGGCCTTTAACGACGTGGCCTTCCGCCGCGCTGTCTCCATGGCCTTTGACCGCGAGGCGATGGTGGAGATCGCGGGCTACGGCTATCCGACGATCAACCAGTATCCGTCGGGTCTGGGGCGCGCTTTCCATTCCTGGAACAACCCCGAGGTGGACGACAAATTCGGCGCCTTCACCCAGTATGACATCGAGGGCGCCAAGGCGCTGCTGGCGGAGGCCGGCTATAAGGACATCGACGGCGACGGCTTTGTCGAGAGCCCGGCGGGCGAGCCCATCGACCTTGAGGTCATCGTGCCGAATGGCTGGACCGATTGGGTCAACAGCTGCCAGATCGCGGTCGAGGGGCTGAATGCCGCCGGGATCAAGGCCAATGTCTCCACCCCGGAATCCGCCGTCTGGACCGAGAAGCTGATCAATGGCGATTACGACATGGCGATCAACTCGGTGCGGGTGGGTCCGACGCCGTTCAACCAGTATCTCGACTCGCTGCACGAGAACAACCAGACCAAATCCCGCTTTGCCGCCTCGCGCTATTACAATGCCGAGCTGAGCGGGCTGCTGGATGCCTTCACCCAGACCAATGATGCGGACAAGCAGATGGCGATCATGGGCGACGTGCAGGAGATCGTCGGCGCAGAGATGCCGCTGGTCACCGTCTTCAACAACCCGAACTGGTATCAGTACAACACCAAGCGCTTTAGCGGTTTCTTCAATGCTGACAATCCGGTGGCGAATCCGGTGGTCCACAAGACCAACCCGGCCCGTCTGATCCACCTTCTGTCGCTGCGCCCGGTCGAATAACTCCTCCCCGACCTTCGGGACCACTCGTGATGGGTGGTCCCGCTTTTCGCGCACCTTCTTCCTCCTAGACTACAGGGTCTGACCTGATGCGTTTTCTTCTGAAGCGGCTCGGCTTTTATGCCGTGGCCTTTCTGGTGGCCGCGACCTTCAACTTCATGATCCCGCGGATGTTGCCCGGCAACCCGGCGGATATCATGCTGGCGAATTCCGGCGGCATGATCGCGCCGGAAGCGCGCGAGGCGCTGATGGCGACCTTTGGCTTTATCGACGCGCCGCTGCACGAACAGTTCTTTGCCTATCTCGGCTCGATCTTCACCTGGGACTTTGGTCTCTCGATCAAGTTCTACCCGATGCCGGTGGCCGATGTGCTGGTGCAGGCGCTGCCCTGGACCCTGTTCCTCACGGGCTCGGCCCTGCTAATCGCCTTTTCCTCCGGCACGCTTCTGGGGATTCTGGCGGCCTGGCGGCGCGGGCGGCTCACGGATGTGATCGCCTCGCCCACCGCGCTTGCGCTGCAATCGGTGCCGGCGGTGGTGGTGGCGCTCTGCGGGCTTTACTTTCTGGCGGTGCGCAATCGGGTCTTTCCGACCTCTTATGCCTTTGACCCCAAGCTTGATCCCGCCCTGTCGTGGGAGTTCCTCTCCTCGGTTGCCTATCACGGCTTTCTGCCGGTGGTGACCTTGAGTGTGGTTCTGGTGGGCGGCTACCTCATCACCATGCGCAACAACATGATCGGTCAGCTTGGCGAAGACTACCTCGCCATGGCCGAGGCCAAGGGGCTGAGCGATGCCCGCGTGCGTTATGCCTATGCGGCGCGCAATGCGCTCTTGCCCTCCGTGACCGCGCTGGCGCTGAGCTTTGGCGCGCTGTTCGGCGGCTCGCTCATCACCGAGGTGGTGTTCAATTACCCGGGCGTTGGCAACCTTCTGTACCTTGGCATCGTCGGGCGGGATTTCCCGCTGATCCAGGGCCAGCTCCTCATCATGACACTCGCCATGCTGCTCGCGAACCTCGCGGTGGATCTGGCCTATGTCTTCCTCGACCCCAGACTGAAGAGGGCCTGATGTCCGATCTCCTCCGTACCTTCTTGCGCAACCGCAAGGCCGCCATCGGGCTCGCCATCGTGCTGGCCTATGTGGCGATTGCGCTGGCCGCGCCGCTGATCGCACCCTTTGACCCGATTGCCCGCGTGGGCCGCCCGCATCAGGCACCCTCGGCCGAGCATTGGCTCGGGACCACCCGGATGGGGCGCGATGTGTTCAGCCAGTTGATCTGGGGCACCCGCACCTCGCTGATGGTGGGGATCGTCGCCGGCCTGATCGTGACCGCGATTGGCACTTTCATCGGCATCACCGCTGCCTATTTCGGTGGGCTGGTTGACGATGTGCTGAACTTCTTCACCAATGTTGTCTTGGTGCTGCCGCAGCTGCCGCTGTTGCTGGTGCTTGCTGCATTCCTTGGGCAGGTCGGGCCTTGGGCGATTGCCCTCATCATCGGCCTCACCTCCTGGGCCTGGGGCGCGCGGGTGACGCGGGCGCAGGCGATGTCGCTGAAGACCCGCGACTTTATCCAGGCCTCCGCGATGATCGGCGAGCCGACCTGGCGGATGATCCTTGTCGAGATGCTGCCGAACCTTCTGTCGATCATCGGCTTCAACTTCATCGGTTCGGTCATCTTCACCATCATCACCGAGGCCACGCTGGAGTTCCTCGGCCTTGGCAGCCCCTTGGCGCTGTCCTGGGGGACCATGCTCTACAATGCGCAGACCGCCTCGGCGATCATGGTTGGCGCCTGGTGGGAGGTTCTCGCGCCCTGCGCGGCCATCGTGCTGATCGGTGTTGGCCTGTCGCTGATGAACTTCGGCGTTGACGAGATTGCCAACCCCCGGATGCGCACCCTCGGCACTGTGGCCAAGGCGCTCAGGATCGAGAAACGGCTGACCCGTCAGCGGATGCAGGAGGCCAGCCAATGAGCGCGCTTTTGTCTGTCGAGGGGCTGCGGGTCGATTATCTGACTGCCCACGCGCCTTTTACCGCCGTGCGGGACATCTCGTTCGAGATCCGCCCCAATGAAATCCTCGGGCTGGCCGGCGAGTCCGGCTGCGGCAAAAGCACGGTGGCCTATGCGTTGATGCGCCTGCACAAGCCGCCCGCTCTGGTGCGCAAGGGGCGCATCCTGTTTCAGGGCCGCGATGTGCTGTCGTTTTCGGACAAGGAGTTGCGGGCCTGGCGCTGGTCCGAGGTCTCCATGGTGTTTCAAAGCGCGATGAACTCGCTGAACCCGGTGATGACGATCTTTCGCCAGTTTCACGACATGCTGCGGGCGCATGGGCCGGTGACGCGGGCGGATGCGATGGACCGCACCGCGCAGATGCTGGAGATGGTGGGCATCTCTGCCGATCGGATGCACGCCCATCCGCATCAGCTCTCCGGCGGGATGCGGCAGCGGGTGGCTCTGGCTTTGGCGCTGAGCCTGCAACCGAAGCTGATCCTGATGGACGAGCCGACCACCGCGCTTGACGTGGTGGTGCAGCGCGAGATCCTGCAGGAGGTGCTGCGGCTGAAAGACAAGCTTGGCTTTTCGGTGCTGTTCATCACCCATGACATCGCCCTGATGGCGCAGATTTCTGACCGCATCGGCATCATGCGCGCGGGCGAGATCGTCGAGATCGGCGCGGCGGAGCAGATCGTGAGCGCCCCCGCCCATGCCTATACCCGCAGCCTGTGGGAGGCGATGCCGACCCTTGCGCCGCAGATGGAAGGAGCCACCCATGTTGTCTGAAACACCGATCCTGCAGCTCGACGGCCTCAGCAAGACCTTTAACGTGCGCCCGATCTTTGGCCGTGCCACGCAGGTGGAGGCGCTGCGCAATGTCTCGCTTTCGCTCCATCCGGGGCGGGCGCTGGCGCTGGTGGGCGAGAGTGGCTCCGGCAAAAGCACCGTGGGCCGGATGATCGTCGGCCACCACAGGCCCACCGCCGGGCGCATCCTGTTTGAGGGGCGCGACATTGCCGAGCTGACCAGCCGCGCCGACCAGATGCGCTATCGCCAAGCGGTGCAGATGGTGTTTCAGGACCCGTTCTCGGCCCTGAACCCGGCCCATACGATCCGGCACCACCTGGCGCGCGCCCTGTCGCTGCACCAGCCGGAGGTGGACCCCGAGGCGGCCCTGCGCGCGATCCTCGAGGATGTGGAGCTCGACCCCATCAGCACCCCTGCGAAGTTCCCGCATGAGCTGTCCGGTGGGCAGCGACAGCGGGTGAACTTTGCCCGGGCCCTGGCGGTGAAGGCGCGGCTGATCGTGGCGGATGAGCCGACCTCGATGCTGGATGTGTCGATCCGCAAGTCGATCCTTGGGCTGATGCAGCGGCTGAAGGCGGAGCATGGTCTGGCGATCCTTTACATTACCCATGACATTGCCACCGCCGAATATCTGGCCGAGGAAACGGCAGTGATGTTCCGCGGGCAAGTGGTGGAGCAGGGGCCGACCGCCTCGGTCGTGGGGGCGCCGCAGCATGGCTATACCCGCCTGTTGCGCGCCGCCGTTCCGGACCCGGCCCTGCGCCTGACCGGCAGCGATGCGGGCTTTGCCGCCGAAGCGCAGCGGGTGCGGGCGGCGAGCGTTCCCCCGGTCGCGCAGATGCGCGACGTGGCCCTCGGCCATCGGATCGCGGAACACGCGGAGGTGACCCATGCCTGACATGCTGGTGCCGCTTTATACCCTGCCGCCGGTGCCCGCGCTGGCGGAGGGGCTGGTGATCCGCCCCGCGCTGCCCTTTGAGGCGCATGTGCTCTTGGACTTCACCGCCCGCCACTTCAGCCCGAAGTGGGTGGATGAATGTACCGTCGCTTTGGCGGCGCGGCCCGCCAAGGTGCTGATCGCAACCCAAGGCACGACCCTTCTGGGGTTCGCCTGCTATGATGTCACCTTTCGCGGGTTTTTCGGCCCCACCGGCGTCGCGCCCGAGGCGCGCGGCAAGGGGCTGGGCAAGGCGCTGTTGCTCGCTGCTCTGCACCGCCTGCGGGACGAGGGCTTTGCCTATGGCGTCATCGGTGGCGCTGGCCCGGTGGAGTTCTACCGCCAGACCTGCGGCGCCATTGCGATCCCCGATAGTGACCCCGGCGCCTATGCGGGCGCCCTTGTTTAGACCTTTGTTAGACCCTGATAGGACAGATTTCAGATGATGTTCCACCTCGACAGCCTCTGGCATGAGGACGCCCGCGCGATGGAATTCGCGCTCACCAATTGCGGCGAGACGGCGGTTGCCAATCCGCGCCTGTGCTACGGCAGCCTGACGCGGGCGCTGCGCCCCTCGCAAGCCACCGGTGCGCGGCTGCTGCGGCGGCAGGCGAATTACCACGAATATGCCGCGCCCGAAGGTTTTGTGCTGCAGCCGGGCGAAACCTGGCGCTTTACCGAGGCGAGCCTGACCCGCCCGGCAAAGCACTCCAACGAGGGGCCAAAGTCGGCCGGGCTGTTGCTGGAGGACGGCACGATGGTTCCGGTCTTTGCCAGCGATTTGCAGGCGGAGCGGGCCTTTGGGGCAGCCACGGCGGTGGATAATCAGGCTCTAACCCTTGGGGTTTTGCCGCAGCCGCAAGGGGTTTCCGTAGACAGCTGGCAGGCTCTCGCGCCGGTGCATCTGGCCGTTGCCGCCCGCGACGTGGCCACCTTGCAGGCGGTCTCGCAGGTTGCGGCCCTGACCCGGCGGCTGCATCCCTTGGTGCCGGTGCCCTTTGTGCTGACCGCGCGTGAGGATGTGCCGCGGCTGGAGATCGCAGGGGACGAGACCCTTGCGCAGGATGGCTACACCTTAGACTGGCGGGCGGGTCAGGTGACGCTGCGCCATGGGGCAGGGCAGGGGCTGTTGCACGGGCTTGTCAGCCTCGCCCAAGCGCTGACCAGCGCCCATATGGAGCCCGCGCGCTATGGCGTGCCGCTGGAGGGGACGGTCACTGATGCCCCCCGCCACGGCTGGCGCGGCGCGCATCTGGATGTCTCGCGGCAGTTCTACCCGCTCGATCAGGTGCTGCGCTATGTGGACATCCTGGCCTGGCACAAGATGAACCGCTTTCACTGGCACCTGACGGATGACGAGGGCTGGCGGCTGGAGATCAAATCCTATCCCGCCCTCACCGAGAGCGCGGCGCAGACGGGCATGGGGCAGCCCGTGTTGCCGCAGCTGGGGCCGGATATGGGCGGGCAGGGTGGTTACTACACCCAAGCCGAGGCCCGGCAGGTGGTGCGCCATGCCAGCGCCTTGGGGGTTGAGGTGATGCCGGAGATCGACATTCCCGGCCATTGCGCCTGTGTCCTTGGCGCGCTGCCGGAACTGGTCGATCAGGAGGAGCCGGAGAGCTATTGGTCGGTGCAGGGCTTTGCCAACAACGCGCTCAACCCGGCGATCGAGGCCTCCTATACCTTTGCCGAAAAAGTTCTCGCCGAGGTCTGCGAGGTCTTCCCCTTCGAGATCATCCATGTGGGCGGCGACGAGGTGGCGGAGGGCGCCTGGATGAAATCGCCCAAGGCGCAGGCGATGATGCGCGAAACGGGTCTGAAGGATACGCACGAGCTGCAGGCCTATTTCCTGCGCCACATTCAGGAGTTTCTGGCGGGTCTCGGTCGCAAGCTTGGCGGCTGGGAAGAGGTCGCCCATGGTGGCGGGGTAAAGCCGGAGAACACTCTGCTGTTTGCCTGGACCACGGTAGAGAAAACCGCCGAGCTGGCCGAGGCGGGCTATGACGTGGTGAGCACGCCCGGGCAGGCCTATTACCTCGACATGGCGCTGTCGGAGGCCTGGTATGCACCGGGCGCGAGCTGGGCGGGCTTCACGCCGCTGGCGACCACCTATGCCTTTGAGGCCAACAATGGCGCGGCGGCGCTGCAAGAGCGGCTGAAGGGCGTGCAGGCCTGCGTCTGGAGCGAGCATCTGACCACCATGGCGCGGAAGAACCACATGATCTTTCCGCGCCTGAGCGCGATTGCCGAGGCCGGATGGTCAGCGGCAGAGGCCAAGGACTTTGCCCGGTTTGAAGCGCTCGCCGCGTTGATGCCGCGGCTTTAACAACAGGACGGCCCCGGGGAGCAGACCTCGGGGCCGTTCTTCAAAGCGGCGGGAAGACCGAAGTCCGTTTGACCGTGCCATAGACAAAGCTGGTGTCGATGGAGGCAATGCCGCCGATGGGATGGATCCGGTTGCGGATAAAATCCTCGTAGGCGTCCAAGTCCGCCACCACCACCCGCAGCTGATAATCTGTTGCCCCGGTCAGCACGTGGCATTCCAGCACCTCGTCGATGCGGCTGACTTGCCGTTCGAAGTTCTTCACGTCCACCTCGTTATGGCGTTCCAGCTTGATGCGGACAAAGACGGTGATCGGCAGCCCATAGGCCCGCGCATCCACATCGGCGCTGTAGCCTTGGATCACGCCGGAGGTCTCAAGGTTCTTCACCCGCCGCAGACAGGGCGAGGGGGAGAGATTCACCGCCTCCGCCAAATCCTGATTTGTCATCCGACCGTTGGTTTGCAGCACGCGGATGATCTGGCGATCTTTTGAGTCCATCTTTGGGGGTCCTTGGCAGAATCTGCTAACATCGTCGTCCATCTTGGCATCATTTGCAATCTAACGCCTCTCAATGGGGCGCATCATGGCGGCGAGATTGAGGAAGGAGATCCCCCCATGTCCGCCACCAAAATGTCCGCCACCAAAGGCTTTGCCACCCGCGCCATCCACCACGCCTATGACCCGATGCAGAACGAGGGCGCGCTGACGCCGCCCTTGCATCTGACCTCGACCTTTGTGTTCGAGAGCGCCGAGGCGGGCGGCGAGATGTTTGCGGGCGAACGCACCGGTCATATCTACAGCCGGATTTCCAACCCGACCTGCGATCTGTTGGAGCAGCGCATCGCGACGCTTGAGGGCGCTGAGGCCGGTCTGGCCCTGTCGAGTGGCATGGGCGCGGTGACGGCGGTGCTCTGGACGCTTCTGAGCCCGGGTGACGAGGTGATCGTCGACAAGACGCTTTATGGCTGCACCTTCGCCTATATGCGGCACGGGCTGGCGAAATGGGGGGTCACCATCACCCATGTCGATATGACCAACCCCGACGCGCTGCGGGCTGCAGTCAGCGACAAGACCCGCGTGGTCTATTTCGAGACCCCGGCGAACCCCAACATGCGGCTGGTGGATATCAAGCAAGCTGCCGAGATCGCCCATTCGGTCGGTGCGCAGGTGGTGGTCGACAACACCTATGCGACCCCCTATCTGACACGACCCATCGAACTTGGTGCCGATCTGGTGTTGCATTCGGCGACCAAATACCTCGGCGGCCATGGCGATGTGGTGGCGGGTCTGGTGGCGGGCCGCGCCGAGCAGATTGCCGAGATCCGGCTGGTGGGCATGAAGGACATGACCGGCGCGGTGATGGCGCCCTTCAACGCGATGCTGATCCTGCGCGGAATCAAGACCTTGGCCCTGCGGATGGACCGCCATTGTGCCACCGCGCAGACCGTGGCCGAATGGCTGGAGGCGCAGCCCGGCGTCGCCAAGGTCTATTTCCCCGGCCTGCCGAGCTTTGAACAGCACGCGGTCGCCAAGGCGCAGATGGCGCAGCCGGGGGGCATGATCGCCTTTGAACTCGACGGCGGCATGGAGGCCGGGATCTCGCTGATGAACCGCCTGCAGATGATCCAGCGCGCGGTCTCCCTGGGCGATGCGGAGACGCTGATCCAGCATCCCGCCTCGATGACCCATTCCACCTATACGCCCGAGGAACGCGCCGCACATGGCATCAGCGACGGGCTGGTGCGCCTGTCGGTGGGGCTTGAAGAGGTCTCCGATATTCTCGACGATCTCAATCAGGCGCTGTCGCCGG
The DNA here is from genome assembly GCA_937146765.1 of uncultured Paracoccaceae bacterium. Lineage (GTDB taxonomy): Bacteria > Pseudomonadota > Alphaproteobacteria > Rhodobacterales > Rhodobacteraceae > Epibacterium. Next base: position 65,916 of record CAKZRP010000020.1, read on the forward strand.
AACTGCGGCAGGCGGCGGAGTAAGGGGGCGACATGTCCATCCAGATCGAGCACCTGAAGACGGTGGAGCAGCGGCTGTTGTGGCTGTCCCATTGGATGATCCACAACGCCAACCACCTGCGGCCCAAGGTCGACGGCATCAAGATCGGCGGCCATCAGGCCTCCTCCGCCTCGATGGTGTCGATCATGACCGCGCTCTATTTCTCGGCTCTGCGTCCCGAAGACCGGGTGGCGGTGAAGCCCCATGCCTCGCCGATTTTCCACGCGATGCACTATCTGATGGGCAATCAGACACGCGAGAAGATGGAGAATTTCCGCGGCTTTGGTGGCGTGCAAAGCTACCCGAGTCGCACTAAGGACAGTGACGATGTGGATTTCTCCACCGGCTCGGTCGGCCTTGGGGTGGGGATCACCGCGCTGGCGTCGATGGTGCAGGATTTCATCACCGCGAAGAGCTGGGGGCAGGAGGTTTCTCTGGGGCGGATGGTGGCGCTGGTGGGTGATGCGGAACTCGACGAGGGCAATATCTACGAGGTCTTGCAGGAGGGTTGGAAGAACGACCTGCGCAACACCTGGTGGATCATCGACTACAACCGCCAGAGCCTCGACGGGATCGTGCGGGAGGGGCTTTTTGCCCGGGTCGAGAAGATCTTCGAGGCCTTTGGCTGGGATGTGGTGCGAGTGAAATACGGCGCGCTGCAACGGGCGGCCTTTGCCGAGCCCGGAGGGGTGGCGCTGCGCGACTGGATCGACGCCTGTCCCAACGTGGAATATTCCGCGCTGACCTATATGGGCGGGGCCAATTGGCGCGCCCGGTTGCTGGAGGACCTGGGCGATCAGGGCGCGGTTTCTGCGCTGATCGAACGGCGCAGCGACGCGGAACTGGCAGCGCTGATGGAGAACCTCGGCGGCAATTGTGTGGAGACCATGGCGCAGACCTTTGCCGCCATCGACCATGACCGCCCGACCTGCTTCCTCGCCTATACCATCAAGGGCTGGGGCACGCCGATCGCCGGCCACAAGGACAACCACGGCGGCCTGATGACCAAGGCGCAGATGGCAGAGTGGCAGGCCGATATGGGCGTGGCCGAGGGGCAGGAGTGGGAGCCGCTGGCGACCATCGCGGATGTCGCGGGGTTCCAGGCTTTCCTTGACCAAGTGCCGTTCTTTGCCAAAGGGGCGCGGCGCTACACCGATGCGCGGCTCGCGGTTCCTGCGGTTGAGGTGGACACCAGCCGCGAGATTTCGACCCAGATGGCCTTTGGCAAGATCCTCGACGATCTGGCGCGGGGCGACAGCGATCTGGCGGCGCGCATCCTGACCACCTCGCCCGATGTGACCGGCACCACCGGGCTTGGGCCTTGGGTCAATCGCCGCAAGCTCTTTGCCCGCAAAGCGCAAAAGGACGCCTTTATCGAGCATCGCATCCCCTCCACTGCCAAGTGGAATTTCGACCCCGAGGGGCAGCATCTGGAGCTGGGCATTGCCGAGATGAACCTCTTCCTGCTTCTGGGCGCGGCGGGGCTGTCGCATAGTCTCTGGGGCAAGCGGCTGATCCCGATTGGCACGGTCTATGACCCCTTTGTGCATCGCGGCCTCGATGCCTTGAACTACGCCTGTTATCAGGACGCGCGGTTCATGATCGTCGGCACGCCCTCCGGCGTGACGCTGGCCCCGGAAGGTGGCGCGCATCAGTCCATCGGCACGCCCCTCACCGGCATGGCGCAGGATGGTTTGGCCTCGTTTGAGCCTGCCTTTGCGGATGAGCTGGCGGTGATCATGGAATGGGCCTTTGACTATATGCAGCGCGACGGCGAGGGCGACCCGGACGAGCGCACCTGGCTCAGGGATGAGACGGGCGGGTCGGTCTATCTGCGGCTCACGACCAAACCCTTGGAGCAGCCAGGGCAGCGGGTCGACGATGCCTTTCGCCAAGGGGCGATTGATGGCGCCTATTGGCTGCGCAAGCCGGGGCCGAATTGTTCGGTGGTGATCGCCTATCAAGGTGCGGTGGCGGATGAGGCGATTGCGGCGGCAGGTCTGGTGGGCGAGCATCGCCGCGACGTGGCCGTGCTGGCGGTGACCTCGGCGGACCGGCTGAACGCAGGCTGGACCGCGGCGCAGCGCGAACGGGCGCGGGGCAATCCCAAGGCGCAGTCCCATGTGGAGCGCTTGCTGGGGGATCTGCCGACCCATTGCACTTTGATCACGGTGATCGACGGCCATCCGGCGACCCTGTCGTGGCTTGGTTCGGTGGCCGGGCATCGGGTGGTCTCGCATGGGGTCGAGCATTTCGGCCAGACCGGCACCATCGGCGACCTATACCGGCACTTCGGCCTCGACCGGCACAGCCTTGCGCGCTCGGTGGGCGAGCTGACGGCGGGGGCGCGGCGCATTCCCGGCGGGCAGGCGGGCTAGGCGCGCCTATTGCAGGATGGCGCTGCTCCATTCTGCAAGGAATGCGGCCTTTTTCAGCGCGTCGAGATAGACCAATAGCCCAGGCCCCATGCGAATTCGACGCAGGGCCTGGGCCTCATCCGTCCAGGCGTTTTCCTCTGCGACGGAGACCGCGCCCGGCGCCGCCTGCCAGCCGCGCGAAATCAGATGGTCGATGAACAGACCGGCCAGCCCCGGCTGGGTGCTTTCGCGCGGGATGAAGGCGGTGCGCAGCATGATGATGGTGTAATCCTGCGGCAGCATCACCACCACTTCCGCCGGGTCGCCGTTGGCGCGGGCATAGCTGCCGAGCACGTTATAGGCGACCGCAAGCCGCCCGTCCGAGACCTCCTCGATCATCTGACTGGAACAGCAGTAGAGCTTGACGCCAAGCGAGCCCATCACCTCGCTCAGCCGCCAGAAGGTCTCAGAGGTGCGGGCGTCCTGCGTGGCAAAGAGGTAGCCGAGGCCGGAGGCACGAATGTCATAGGTGCCGACCTTGCCCTGAAACCGCTCCGGGTGGTCGCGCATCAGGGCGATCAGCTCCTGTCGGTTTTCGGGCATCGGCAGGTCGGCAAGGGCCTTGCGCGACAGGACAATTGCGGCCGGCTCCTGGGTGAAGGCAAAGAGGTGATCGCGCCAGCGGGCCCAATCCGGCAGGCGGCTGGTGACGGGCGAGCTGTAGCGCTGGGCGCGGCCATCGTTGACGAGTTTGGTCTGCAAATCGGTGGCGCTGGACATCACCAGATCGGCCTTGGCATCGCCATTGCCCACCGCCCGCATCAGCTCGGCAGAGCTGGCCACGATGTAATCCACCCGCACGTCTGGCAGGGTGGCGAGAAAGTCGCGGATGGTCTCCTCGAACAGCTCCGCATCGCCGGTGGAGAGCACTCGCAGCACGCGACGGGCATCGGCGGGGCCGACGCTGATCTGGTCCTCGATCTCGAAGGCCTGCGCCGGGGCCGCCAGCGGGCCAAGGAGCAGGCCGAGGATGGCTCCGAGGACGATCAGGCCAAGGGAAAGGACAGACTTGCGCATGCGCCACCTTCCTCGTTGTGGTTGGTCAAGAACAGGCGGCCGCCATGGGCGCGGGCGACCTCATGCGCGATGGTGAGGCCGAGGCCGGAGCCCACCACCGCATCGGTATTGCTGCCGCGCACGAAACGGCGGGTCAGCCGCCCCATGTCGGTCTTGGGAAACCCCGCGCCCTCGTCGCGGACGGTGATCACCGCCTCTTGATCGGTGATTCTGGCGCTGACATGCACGCAGCTGTCGGCAGGGGAATATTTGATCGCATTGTCGAGCAGGTTGAGCAGCGCGCTCTGCATCAGGATCGGATCGCCTTTCACCCGCATCGTCGCCTCGGGCAGGCGCAAGACGAGGTCGATGTCGCGCAGGTCTGCCGTAGGATGCACGCGGTCCACCGTTTCCCGCACCAGACGGGCGATCTCCACATCCTCAAGCTCCAGATGGTCGGAGCGGAAGGAGACCATGGCGTGATCCAACAACTGCCCCGCCGCGCGGCTGCTTTCGTCGATGGCGCGGATCATCTCGCGCACCGCCTGACGGTTCTCCGGCTTGTCGACGCGGCGCAGGGTGATCTCGGCCTGGGTCCGTACGGTGGCCAGCGGGGTGCGGACGCGATGCGCGGCCTCGGCGATAAGGTCTTCGGAGCGGGTGAGCGAGGTCTTGAGGCGGCTCATGAAGCCGTTGAGGGCGCGCACCAGTGCTTCCATCTCGGCGGGGACCGGGGCGGAGACCGGGCGCAGGTCCGCCAGCCCGCGGCGGGAGACCGATTCGGCCAAGCGCCGCAGAGGTCGGATGGCGGATTGCGCCGCAAGGATGCCGAAGAGGGCCGAGAGCACAAAGAAGCCGATACCGAATCCGGCCACGGTCTGCGAAATCGCCGCCAGTTGCTGACGCAGCCCATAGCGGGTCTGCGCCACCGTGACCTCGATGAAATCCGGCTGCCCCTCGACCGAGAGGCGGCGGGTGGCGGTGGCCATGCGGATGTCCTCGCCATCATAGGTATCGGTCTGAAACCGCGGTGTGCTGCCGGAGGCGGCGAAGGGTTTGGGCAGGTCGGGATAGCCGGTCAGGAAGGATCCGTTGCGCCGGATGGCGTAAAACACCCGGTCCTCGCTGATGTTGCCGAGCATGGAAAAGGCGAAATAGGGAATGTCGACGGTCAAATCGCCTTGCCGCACCGCCGCAGAATCAAGAATCGCCGTCACCGAGGCCGCAAGGATTTCGTCCTGGCTCTGCCCCGCCAAATCGCGCGCATAGCGTTGCACCACAAGGAACATCAGCGTCGCCAGAAGCGCCGCCCCGACCAGAAGCTGGATGATCAGCCGCCGCCGGATCGAGCCGCGCAGAAGGATCGGACTGCTCATGACAGGCTGAGGCGGTAACCGAGGCCGCGCACGGTGACGATTTGCGCCTCTGCCCCTTCGAGGTGTTTGCGCAGCCGGCCGACGTAGACTTCGATGGCGTTTTCCGAAGCGTCCACGTCATAGGAAAACAGCCGGTCCACCAGTTTCGATTTGGAGAACACCTGATCCGGAGCGTTGATGAAGATCTCGAAAAGGCGCAACTCCCGGTTGCGAAGGCGGATTTCGCGATCCCCCACCGTCAGGGTGCAGGCCAGCGCGTCGAAGCAGACGCCGCCAAAGCGCTGCACATTGCTGGCACCACCGCTGCGACGGCGCAGGACGGCGCGGCAGCGGGCTTCCAACTCAGAGAAATCAAAGGGTTTTACCAAATAGTCATCGGCCCCGAGATCAAGCACACCGACCCGGTCCGAGACCTCGGAGCGCGCGGTCAGCACGATCACCGGCGTGTCCCGGCGCGATGCACGGTGCGATTGCAGGAAGTGGCGCCCGTCGCCATCCGGCAGCATGATGTCCAGCAGGATCAGATCGTATTCCGTGGTGGCGATGAAATCCTCTGCCGTGCCGAGATCCCCGGCGCGGTCGACCACATGGCCGTCAAGGGTCAGCCGGTCCACCACGGCGGTAGCGAGCTGTTCGTTGTCTTCGACGAGGAGGTAGCGCATGGGGGCGAAATATCGGTCCGTGTCAGGTTTGTGTCAGCTTTGGGCGGATTATCCCGATTCATGAGCGCGCAACTGCGCGTTTGTCAAATGGGAGGAACATTATGACATCTCTTGCACTGGGCCGTCGCGCCCTGATGGCGGCGGCTGCCGCAACCCTGGCCCTCGGCACCCCGTCCTTTGCGGCGGATCAGATCGTGGACAAGATCCACTTCCTGATCCCCGGCGGCGCTGGTGGCGGCTGGGACGGCACCGCGCGCGGCACCGGTGAGGCGCTGACCAATGCCGGTCTTGTCGGCACTGCATCCTACGAGAACATGTCCGGCGGCGGTGGTGGCAAGGCGATCGGCTATATGATCGAGAACGCCGACAGCCTGCAGGACACGCTGATGGTGAACTCCACCCCGATCATCATCCGCTCGCTGACCGGCGTGTTCCCGCAGAACTTCCGGGATCTGACTCTCGTGGCCGGCACCGTGGGCGACTACGCTGCCCTGGTGGTGGCCAAGGACAGCCCGCTGAACTCAATGGAGGACTTCCTCGCAGCTTACCGCGCTGATGCCAATGGCACCGCAGTGGGCGGCGGCTCGGTTCCGGGCGGCATGGACCACCTGGTTGCGGCCATGGTGATGCAGTCTGCGGGCGAAGATCCGACCGCGCTGAAGTACATCCCCTATGACGCAGGCGGCACCGCCATGGCGGCGCTTCTCTCCGGTGAGATCAAAGCGCTCTCCACCGGCTTCTCCGAAGCGATTGCGCTGGCGGATGCGGGCGAAGTGAAAATCCTCGGCGTGACCTCGGACGCGCGCGTTCCGGCCTATGACGCCGCGCCGACCTTTGCAGAGCAGGGGCTGGACACTGTGTTTGTGAACTGGCGCGGTTTCTTTGCAGCGCCCGGCCTGTCGGAAGACAAGCTCGCGGCCTATCAGGACGTGATCACCAAGATGTACGACACCCCGGAGTGGGAAGAAGTGCGCGCCCGCAATGGCTGGGTGAACATCCACAACGACGGCGATGATTTCCGTGCCTTCCTTGAAGCACAGGAAAAGGAAATCGGCGACCTGATGAAGCAGCTGGGCTTCCTCTGATCTGACCCGCCCTGCGGATCGGTCCGGCGCCAGACTTCGGGTGCCGGACCCATTTGCGTATCCCCAGCTCCGCCCTTTCAAATTCCCCATTCAACACAGGAGGAGATCATGGCGCTCGACCGTTGGATCGCGCTGATCATTCTCGGCATCGCATTGGCCTATGGCTATGCGGCCTTCTTCGCGATGGATCATCTGCTGCCGCCCTTCATGCAACGCAATCCGATCTGGCCGAGCACCTTCCCCAAGGTTCTGGCCGTGCTTGCAATCGTGACCTCCGCGGTCATCGTGCTCGGGCTGGAGAAAGCCTCTGGCGAGGCCAAGACCCCGGACATCGACTACCGCCGTCTGGGCGATTACAACCTCGGTCAGGCGCTGGCGCTTCTGGCGCTGATGGTGGCCTATGCGCTCTTGCTGCGCCCGGCAGGGTTCCTCCTGTCGACCGGGGGCTTCCTTGCGGTGGGCGGCATCATCCTGGGGGAACGCAAGTTTCATATCCTGATCCCTGTCGCAGCGCTTGCGACCGGCGTGGTCTGGTATCTGGTCGAAGGCGTCCTCGGGATCTTCCTGCGGCCCTGGCCGTTCTTTCTGGGTTAAACGGAGGCACTTCACATGCTTGAAGGTTTGATGATCGGCCTCTCGACGGCCTTTTCCATGACCAACCTGCTGATGGTGATCGGCGGCTGTCTGATCGGGACATTTATCGGGATGCTGCCGGGTCTTGGGCCCATGTCCATCATCGCGATCATGATCCCGGTGGCGATCTCCATGGGCGATCCCTCGGCCGCGCTGATCCTGTTGGCGGGCGTTTACTACGGGGCGATCTTTGGCGGCTCGACCTCCTCGATCCTGCTCAATGCGCCGGGGGTTGCGGGCACCGTGGCCACCGCCTTTGACGGCTATCCGATGGCGCGCAAGGGCCAGGCGGGCAAGGCGCTGACCATTGCGGCGATTGCCTCCTTCTGCGGTGGCACCTTGGGGGCGGTCCTGTTGATGGTCTTTGCGCCGATGCTCTCCACGGTCGCGCTCCTGTTCCATTCGGCAGAGTATTTTGCGCTGATGGTGGTGGGCCTCTCGGCCATCGCGGCCTTTGCCGGCACCGGCAATGTGGCCAAGGCGCTGTTGATGACCCTCCTTGGTCTGATCATGGCGACGGTGGGCGAAGGCGCGCTGTTCAACATGCCGCGTTTCACCATGGGGCTGATGGACCTGCAGTCCGGTTTCAGCTTCATCACGCTGGCGATGGCGATGTTCGCCCTGCCCGAAGCGCTGTTCCTTGTGCTGAACCCGCGCCGCTCTGCCACCGGCGACGATGGCGGCAAGATCACCGGCCTTCGGATCACCAAGGAGGAGGCGCGCAAGATTGCCCCGGTGATCGGACGCCAGTCCATTCAAGGCTTCTTTATCGGCGTTTTGCCGGGGGCGGGCGCGACCATTGCCTCCTTCCTTGGCTACGCGGTGGAGCGCAATATTGCCTCGAAGGAAGAGCAGAAGGAATTTGGTCATGGCTCCATCAAGGGTCTGGCCGCGCCGGAAACCGCGAATAACGCGGCCTGCACCGGCTCCTTTGTGCCGCTTTTGACGCTGGGTATTCCGGGGTCCGGCACCACGGCGATCCTTTTGGGCGCTCTGGTCGCGCTGAACGTGACGCCGGGGCCGCGGTTGATGATCGACAACCCGCAGATCTTCTGGGCGGTCATCATCTCGATGTATATCGGCAACTTCGTTCTGCTGGTCCTGAACCTGCCGCTGATCCCCTATATCGCCAAGCTGCTCGCCATTCCGCGCAACTACCTGATCCCCTTCATCCTGTTCTTCACGCTGATGGGGTCCTACATCGGGCAGAACAACGCGACAGAGCTGTTGATCCTTGTCGGCTTTGGCATCTGCGCCACCGTGCTGCGCTTTGCTGACTACCCGCTGGCGCCGCTGTTGATCGGCTTCATCTTGGGTCGGATGCTGGAGGACAATTTCTCCCGCTCGATGCAGATCTACGATGGTTTTGGCTTCATCTTTGACCGTCCGATGACGGCGGGTCTCTTGGTGTTGGCGGTGCTGTTGGTGGTGGTACCGAGCTACCGCGCCCGTCGCGCCCGCCTGCGCGCGGCTGGAGTGGCCGATGGGGACTAAACCGCTCTCCGGGGTTCGGGTTCTCGACCTCACCAATGTGCTGGCGGGGCCCTACTGCTGCTACCAGCTGGCCCTTCTCGGCGCCGAGGTGATCAAGGTCGAGCGGCCCGGCTCCGGTGACCTGGCGCGGCAGTTGGGGGCGGATCCCGCCCGCAACAAGGCCCTGATGGGGGTCAGCTTTCTGGCGCAGAACGCGCAGAAGAAATCGCTGACCCTCGATATGAAAAGCAACAAGGGCAAGGCGCTGTTAAAGCGCCTTGTCCGTTCTGCTGACGTCTTGGTCGAGAATTTCCGCCCCGGCGTGATGGACCGGCTTGGTCTGGGGTATGAGGCCCTGAAGGCGGAGAACCCAAGCCTGATCTACTGCGCGATCAGCGGCTTTGGTCAGGATGGTCCGTGGAAGGACAATCCCGCCTATGACCAGATCGTCCAAGGCATCAGCGGGGTGATGTCGATCACCGGCGACGCGGAGAGCGCGCCTTTGCGGGTGGGTTATCCCCTGGCGGATACGGTGGGCGGCATGACGGCGGCCTTTGCCATCGCCGCTGCGCTGAACGACGGCGAGCGGGGCGCTTTCCTTGATGTTTCGATGACCGAGGCGGTGATCTCGACCATGGGCTGGGTGGTGTCGAACCATCTGATCGCGGGACAGGCTCCCGGGGCCCATGGCAATGAGAACACCACCTCTGCCCCCTCTGGCACCTTTGCCTGTGCGGATGGGCCGATCAATGTGGCCGCCAATCGGGACGAGCAATGGGAGTCGATGGCGCGGCATCTGGGGCGGCAGGATCTGCTCTCCCATCCTGACTACCTCACCCGCGAAGACCGCAAGCGCAATCGCCATAGGCTGCGGGCCGAGCTGGAAAGCGTGCTGCGGACCCGTCCCGCCGCCGCTTGGGTGGAGGAGCTCAACGGCTTGGGCGTGCCCTCCGGTCCGGTGTTGACGGTACCGCAGATCCTCAACGAGCCGCAGGTCAGGGATCGCGGGCTGATCGCCGCGGTTCCGGCAGGCGATGAGGTCCTGCATCTGGCGGGCGCGCCAGTGCGCTTTGGCACCTGTCGCCCGGTGCCGGATCAGGCGCCGCCTGCGCTTGGGGCTGACAATGACGCCCTCTGGCAGGACCTTGGCCTCAGCTCGGAGGAGATCGAAACCCTGAAACAGGAGCGCGTGATATGAGCGATGTCAGCGACTGGTGGCGCACCTCCATCATCGACATGGAGCCGGGCAAGATCCATCTGCGCGGCACCCCGGTGCAGGAGCTGATCGGCACCGTCTCCTTTGCCGAGATGATCTGGCTGATGGTGCGCGGCGACCGACCGACGGAACCACAAGCCCGCCTGTTTGAGGCGGCTTTGGTCTCGGCGGTGGATCACGGCCCGCAAGCGCCCTCGATTGCGGCGGCCCGGATGGCGGTGACCTGCGGTTTGCCCTTGAACAATGCAATGGCAACGGCGGTCAATATGCTCGGCGATGTGCATGGTGGGGCCGGGCAGCAGGCGGTGGAGCTCTATCATTACATCAAAGGGTTTGACGGCGAACTGCCCGAGGCCTTGGAGGAATGGCGCGCCGAACGGGGCAAGATCATCCCCGGCTTTGGCCACCGCTTTCACAAACCCACCGACCCGCGCGCCCCGCGCCTGATGGAACTGGTGCGCGAGGCCGCCAAGCTTGGCGCGGTCGAGGGGCATTTCGCTGATATTGGCGAGGCCATCGAAGCGCAGATCAGCCGCGAAAAGGGCACGCCCCTGCCGATGAATATCGACGGTGCAACGGCGGTGATCTATGCCGAACTGGGCTTTGCCCCGCCGCTGGCGCGGGGGCTGTTCTGCCTGTCGCGCTCGGTTGGCATTCTGTCCCATGCCTGGGAGCAGCAACAGCAGGGCGGACGCAACAAGGGGCCTACTCCGCCCAAGTACAGATGGACCTATGACGGCGCGTGACGCATTTGGACTGACGGCCGCACTTGGCGTCGCCCTCTTGGGCAGCCTGATCTTTGACGCCATCGGCTTTCCCTCTGCCCCTCTGACCGGGTCGGCGGCGGCTGTTTCGGTCGCGGCCCTGCTGGGCCTGCCGGCGTTCATGCCGAACTGGCTGCGCACGGCCGCCTTCGTATTGCTGGGTATCAACATCGGCAGCAGCGTCACACAGGAGATGTTGCGTACCGCCCTTGCCTGGCCTGCAACCATCGCGGTCCTGGTGCTGAGCCTCTTTGTCTCGTTGCAGATCTGCCGCATGGGCCTGTCCCGCTGGATGCGCTTCAGCCCGCGCGATGCGATTCTGGCCGCCGCGCCCGGCCACCTGAGCTATGTGTTGGCGCTGTCGCTTGAAGGCCGGGGGCAGACCACCCGCATCGCGGTGGTGCAGAGCATCCGGGTGCTGTTCCTGACCCTCTGTGTGCCGGTGCTGGTCGCCACCGTCTTTGGCGCCACGGGCGCGCATTTGATGCCGGTGGAGGCGCTGCCGCCGCTGTCTCTGGCGGCGCTGGTTGCGGTGACGCTGGCGGTCGGGGCGCTGTTCCAGCGGCTGCATGTGCCTGCGGCCTATCTTCTGGCCGGGATCCTGTGCAGCGCGGCGGGCCATGTGATGACCCTGACGCCCGGCCAGCCGCCCCAATCGGCGATCTACCTGGCTTTCCTCATCATGGGCACGCTGATCGGGTCGCGCTTTGCCGGTCAGAGGCTGCGTGACATGCGCCTCGATCTCCTCGCCGGTCTCTGGGTCACTGGCGTTAATGTGAGTGTCACCCTCTGTGCGATTGCGGTGAGCATGGCGCTGATGGGGCTGCCGCCGGCGCTCCTGATCGTGGCCTTTGCCCCCGGCGGGGTCGAGGCGATGGCGGCGATTGCGGTCACGCTGGGGCTGGACCCGGCCTTTGTCGCCGCGCACCACGTGATGCGACTGCTGATCCTCACCGTCATGGTTCCGATGATGCTGGGTGCGGCGCGTCGAACCTGAGGGATGGGCAAGCAAAGACCCCGGCGCATAGTGACGCCGGGGTCGAGGCCTGTCATGGCGGGGCAGGGGTTGCCTGCTGTTACTTCAGCTTTTCGGCGACGTGATGGGCAAAGGCATCCACCATCGCGGTGTAAAACACCTCGCTGTCGACATTGAGGAGGGTCATGTCGGTGCCTTCGGGGTAATAGACCCTGGCCTGCTCCGCCGAAACGGTGAGCGTGTAGCGCTGGTCGTACTGGGTGCCCGGCAGGTCGACCTTCACGTCGCCTTCCAGCACCGAATTGGCAATGCCCATCTCGGTTTCGAGAGCGGAGGCCAGCGCCACGGTGTCGATTTCGACCTCGATCTCGGCGGCCTCTTCCGCCTCTTCGGAGCCTTCGGCTGCGATCTGGTTCACCAGTTCGGCGGCAATCGCGGTTTCAAGGTCTGTTTCCAGTGCGCTCCAGACCGCAACGGCCTTTTCGTTCTGCAGGGCGCTGACGTCGGCGGTGACCTCGATCTCCTGAACAAGGGTCGAGGCGCCTGCGGCGGTGGCGAGAGAGGCAACGAGGGCGGTGGTACGGATCAGATGGGTCATTTCAGAGCTCCTTGTCTCTTATGATGTCTGCTGTGGTGTCATCCTCGAAGGATCTGCTGAGACAACGTGGAACCTGGGGAAAGGTTCCTGAAATCGTTGATATTTCCTCTGCCGCTTTGGGTTCCGGAGGCGTTTGTCCCTGTCGGATAAGGGGGGGAGGACGGGAACTTCGGGTGCCGCATTGCGTTGATGAGTCAAGCCGAGCTACGAGCAGGAATTTCACGCATGACACAGACCTCACACCCGGTGAAAGATGTCCTCGACAAGACGGACACGCTTTTGACCGAGGACAAGGAATACCTCAGGCTCTCCGAGCTGACCGATGAACTGGGGGTGAATTCGCTGGCGGCGGTCCTGATGGCCCCGTCACTGGCGCTGGTCTCTCCGCTGAGCGGGATTCCCCTGTTCTCCTCCGCCTGCGGCATGATGATCGTTCTGGTCTCGGGCCAGATGTTGTTGGGGCGCCGCCATCTGTGGTTGCCGGACATCCTGTCGCGGCGGGCGATCTCGGTGGAGACAGCCCGGCGGGCGACGGGGGCTCTGCGCAGCTTTGCAAGCTGGATGGACCGGAGGTTCAAGAAGCGCCTGCAAGGGTTGCTGACGCCGCCCGCCCTCCGGGTGGTGCAAGCGTTGTGCCTCCTGTGCGGCCTCTTGATCCCGTTTCTCGAGCTGCTGCCGTTTACCTCCTCCATTCTCGGAGGTGTGGTGGCGCTGCTGGCGGTGGCCATGCTGACCGGGGATGGGCTGATTGCGCTGGTCACGGTGACGGCGGTGCTGGCCGCGTTAGGGGCGGGGATGGCGGGGGTGTTGCTGTAACCCTCCCGAGCGCCCATCGGCCTCTATCCCATGGTCTTGGTCCCATCTGACATCCTGATGCGGGACCGGGGACGAAAAAGGCCGGACCCCGAAGGGTCCGGCCGAAACTTGCAGGGGGTGGAAGGCTTAACCCTGATATTCGGGCAGCTCTTCCATCTGCTGTTTGGTCAGCATGGTGTAGATGCGGATGGTGCCATCCTGATCTTCGATGGTCAGATCATCCAGACCCAGCTCCACCGGTTTTGCACCGAGGCCGAGGAAGCCACCCACATCGACGATCACGGCATCCACCGAACCCTCGCCATCCACAACGATGTCAGAGACTTCGCCCACCATTTCTTCATTGGCGTCAAAGGCGGTGGCACCGGTCAGCTCCTCGGCGGTGAACTCACCGGCCGTCCCGGCAGAGGCACCAAGATCAGCGGTGTCATGGGTTCCCACCACGCCATCGACGATCTGGTCGGCGGAGGTGTCCGCGGTGGCCTGCTGGTCGATGGTTGCGTCGCCATCAAGGGCTGCGTCACCCGACAGGTCGGCTTCGGCATCGATCTGGGCCGACATCCCATAGGAGGGGGCGGATTCCAGAGCTGCGACCGGCGCATTCAGAACCAGGAAGTAATCCTCGGCACCCTCCGCAGTGGAGCCGTCACGGACGAAGGTCAGGGCGTCCATGTCGACGGCGACCTGATTCTCGCCGATGCCAAGGAAACCGCCGATATCGACCAGAACCGCCTCGACGGAGCCATCGCGGCTGAGGATGATGTCATTGACCTCGCCGATGTCTTTCCAGCCATCCTGCACCCCATCCATCACGTCGGTCAGCCCGTCGGTCTCGGTCTGGTAGATGCGTTCGCCCACAAAGGAGGAGGCCTGGAATTCACTTGGACCTGCTTCGGTGCGGAACATGCTGCTGGTCTCCGCGGCCACAGCCGGCAGACCCATTGCGATCACGAGGGAAGTAGAAATCAACAGCTTTTTCATGGTCTTAACTCCTGTTTTCGTGTCACTCAGATGCGCGCTTGAGCTTCACATGGACAACGTGATCCGCCGCGAAGTGTTCCGCGGTGAGGAATTTTTTTTTCGCCCGACCGGCCGATTGGCGCCGCTTGGGCGAAAACCGGCATGAAAAAAGGCCGCCCGGTGGGGCGGCCTTGTGACGGATGACGATGACCTCGGCGAAACCGTGGGAGGGTCAGTTTTGATCCTCTTCGCCCATTCCGGCTGGACCGGAATGTCCAGGTTCAAAGGGCATCACCTCAAAGGTCAGGCTGACCGAGAACCTGTCCTGTTCCTCGATGATCTCCGGTTTGCACTCCAACTGACGGGCGAACCCCCGGATCAGCTGGCTGCCGAGTCCGGTGCCTTCTTCCTCGACCTCGAGGGTCTGCGAGGTGGAATTGGCCACGGTCAGGCAGACTTCGTTCTCGCCCTGCATCCGGAAGCTCACGGTCACCCAGCGCCGTCCTTCGGCATCGGGGCCCAGATATTTCAACGCGTTTGTGACCGCTTCCACGGTCAGCAGCGCCAGCGGCACGGCCTGGTCGGGATAGAGAACGACGGTGTCAAAATCCATGGTGATCTGCGGCACCGGCGCGTCGGTCGGGGCCAGATCGGTGAGGGGGCGGATCACGTCGCGCAGCAGGTCATTGGCCTGGACCTGACCGAGATCGGAAGCCTGATAAAGGGTCTGGTGCACCGTCGCCATGCTGGTCACCCGCCGTTTGACCGTGCGCAGGGCCGCTATGGTGGTGGGGTTGCGGGTGTTGCGGACCTGCATGGAGATGATGGAGGTGATGAGTTGCAGGTTGTTCTTCACCCGGTGGTGCAACTCCTTCAGCAGCACATCCTTGTCATGCATCGCATCGACAAGTTCCGCCTCGTCCTGCAGGAGCTTTTCGGCGACCTGGATGAACTGATCCTCGATCACTTCGAGTTCCTGCGGCATGTAGCCGGGGGGCGGCGCAACCGGCAGTTTGCGCGAGCGGGCGAATTGGCGCATCTGCAGGCCGATCAGGCGAAGGTGGCGGACCACATGCCGGTCCAGCGCCATGTAGATCAGAATCAGGCTGATCAGCCACATCATGATCGGGAACAAGGCGGGCGTCAGGATCAGGTGGTTCAGCGGACCGGTTCGCTGGCCGACATGGAGCACTTCGGGATCCCAGCTGCCGACCACATAGAACCCGTCCGTCAGAACCGGCACGATGGAATAGAGCCGCCGCTGACCGGCGGCATTCTCGGCTTCGATCCAGCGGGGTGAATGGGCAATGAGATCGGCAATGGAGAATCCCATGGGCAGACGCTCTCGCGCGGTTTCGCGAACCCCCGAGGTGCTGAGGATCTCGCCGTCTACATTGACGGTTACAAGGTCGATCGGCCGATCGCCCAGTTTCTCCTGAAAGGTCCTGTCCAGGGTCTGCAAGGGAACGTGGATGATCTGGCTGCCGATGAAATTGCCGGTTGCGGTAAAGACCGGCTCCGAAATCACCAGGATGGGACCACCGGCGATGGGGCCAAAGGAATTCACCCGTACTTCGCGGACAGGATTGACCATCCAGTCGGAAAATTCCGGGTTGGTGGTGAAGTCGATCTCGAGCGCGCCAGAGGCGCAGCTCATCAAGCCGTCGGCGGGCAGGAAGCCGGCAAAGCTGTATTGCTCCGGATTGCCTGCCACGAACCGTTCCATCAGTGTCCGACAGGTGCGATTGTCGCTGAGCAGGGCCGGAACGGTGAGCGAGAGCGTTTCGGCTGCCGCAAAGGCGGATTTGATGACTTCGCGTTCCTCCTGCGCAAACTCGGCGGTCAGGGCCTGCAGGCTGAGGTTGTTGGATTCCTGCACCTCGCGCTGGAGCCGCACTGTCTGGTCCACCGCGATAAGCCCGATTGGCACCAGTGCCCCCGACAGCATCACCGCGAGGCGCACAGAGATGCTGCGCGCCCAGGTCATGAACCGGGGCGCGTCAGAGTCGGTCTTGTCAGAGGCGGTGGTGCTCCGGTCCGACTTGAGGAAGGGGACCAGAGCCGGGAAGATCGGCCTGTTCACGCGGCGGTTCCACCACTGGCCGCGACCACGGCGTGGGTGGCGGCGTCGGTGATCTCCATCGGGTCAGTGGCACTCAGATGCATCTTGATCGCCAGGGCCTCGCGACCGCGGTTGAGGCGGCTCTTGATGGTGCCGACCTTGACGCCGCAAACCTCGGCGGCTTCCTCGTAGGAATATTGCAGCACGCCGACGAGGGTCAGCACCTCGCGCTGCTCGACCGGCAGCTCGGCCAGGGCGGCGCGGAACTCTGCCAGTTGCAGGCGGCCGTCGTGGGCTGGTTTCACCGAGATCGCATCGATGATGGCGCCGGTGGCATCCTCCACCTCGCGCACGGCCTTGCGGCGGTTGGAATAGAAGGTGTTGCGCAGGATGGTGAACAGCCAGGCCCGCATGTTGGTGCCTTCCTGGAACTTGTCGAGATTGCTCCAGGCCTTGAGCACCGTGTCCTGAACGAGGTCATCGGCGGCGGCATCGTTTCGGGTGAGGCTCATGGCGAAGGCGCGCAGCACCTTCATGTGGCTGGTCAATTCGACCTTGGCATCCTGTCGGTCCATTATTCAGCCTCCTCCTGAGACTGGTGCGGAGCCGAACTGGCCTCCGGAGCGCCCATCTGGGCCGGAATCTTGTCCAGACGATCAAGGAGATCCATCAATTGCGGTGGCAGATCCGCATTGGCATCCTCCTCGAAAACCTTCTTGAGGTTCTCGTCGATCAGGGTTTCCCATGGCTGGGTCTGGGGCCGGTTTGCCATATGCGTCTCCCGCTTCACCTTACTGACAGTCGCAAAGAAATTTGCTTTTCTGGGGAACAAACGTCCGACAGCCGCGTTTGTTCCAAGAAATATTGGTGACAGGAGAAAAAAATTGTCGACCCCAACGACCGGACAAGCCCTCACTCTGTCGGACCTCATTGCACCGCATCTGCCCTACCTGCGCCGCTATGCGCGGGCGCTTACCGGGGCGCAGGGCTCCGGTGACACCTATGCCGCCTCGACGCTGGAGGCGATCCTTGCCGATCCGAGCTGCTTTGAGGCCCAGCATCTGGGTGGTAAAGTGGCTCTGTTCAAGGTGTTTCACACGCTTTGGAGCAGTTCCGGCCAGCCGGTGGCCGATCTGGACGAGGGCCTGCGGGCGCGGGCGCTGAAGCATCTTGCGGCCTTGACGCCAAACACCCGCGAGGCGCTGCTGCTCAACACGGTCGAGGGATTTTCCGCCAGCGAGGTGGGCGACATCATGGCCGTGGGCACCGAAGAGGCCAGCCGCCTCGTAAAGCTGGCGCGCGACGAGATGCAGCAATCGGTGCGCGGCAAGATCATGATCATCGAGGATGAGGCGATCATCGCGATGGATCTCGAAGGGATCTGTTCGATGATGGGTCATGAGGTCACCGGCATCGCCCGCACCCACAAGGCGGCGGTGAAGCTGGGGCAGAAGGAACGCCCGGACCTGATCCTCGCCGATATCCAGCTGGCCGACAATTCGAGCGGCATCGACGCGGTTGCGGATCTGCTGGAGGATCTCGGCGATGTGCCGGTGATCTTCATCACCGCCTTCCCCGAGCGCCTGCTGACAGGGGAGCGCCACGAACCTGCCTTCATGATCGCCAAGCCCTATGTGCCCGAGCAGGTGATCTCCGCCGTCAGCCAGGCAATGTTCTTCGCCTCCACCGACACGCTGACCAGCTGAGCCATTCGGTCAGAACAATGATCGACCCCCGCGTCCGCTTCGGCGCGGGGTTTTCTTTGTTTTCGCCCGATGGATGCCAGCGCCGTGCGCAGAGAAAAAGAGGCCCTGCGGACCGGGGGCGGTCGCAGGGCCTCGGGATGGATGCCGACCGGCTTACGAGGCAGACAAAGCCCGCAACATCCAAGCTGCTTTCTCGTGGAAGGCGGCACGTTCGGTGGCGAGGTCGCCCGTCACCATGTCCTTGCGCGCCTCCGCGAGTTCGATCAACGCGTGCAGGCGATGGGCCAGACGCATGTGATCGGCTTCGAGATCCTTGCACATCTCGCCGGCGCTCGGCATCTGGCCGAGGTCATCGACGATACTGTCCGATAGCACGCCCATGATCTTGGTCGGCGTCAGGTGACCCAGGGCCCGGATCCGCTCCGCCAGTTCGTCGGCGGCAGCGAACATGTTCTGGTACTGCGCCTCGGTGAGGTTGTGCAGCGAGAAGAACAGCGGCCCTTCCACGTTCCAGTGGTAGATATGGGTCTTGAGCGTGAGGCGGTAGGTATCCGCCAGCACGTCGCTCAGGCCTTCGGCAATCGGGGTGGTGTCCCGAACACCGGTTTTAACCGGGGCGATTTGCGGTTTCACGTTGAGTGCAGTGGTCATCAGGGTCTCCTTTGGTCTTTGACTGGGTCAGTTCTGTGCTGCGATCGGATCATCCGCGGATGGCGCGGAAGATCAGTGCGGCGACGAACATCACCAGGAAGATGAAGAAGAGGATCTGCGCGATCCCGGCCGAGGCGCTGGCGATACCGCCAAAGCCAAAGACGGCCGCGATCAGCGCGATCACGAGGAAAGTCAGGGCCCAACCAAGCATGGGGTGTCTCCTTTGCCGAGTTACAATGCCCGCCCGCTGCGAGCTTCGTAGAGACAACGGCAAAGGGCCCAGATTGTTCCACGCCTCGCTGTCTCTCTGCGCCGGAAAGTGAAAACCAGTTGACTCGTCGGCGGGCCTCGGCCATCTCGGGGCGGATGGTTCCCTGGTGCCTCAGATGCACGGGGGATGAAAAGGGAATACGGTGAGGTGTAGCCAAAAGGCGCCAATCCCGTGACTGCCCCCGCAACTGTGAGCGGTGAACGACCCTGCCGATGGCCACTGGATCGCCGACGATCCGGGAAGGCGCGGGGAAGTGACGATCCGCAAGTCAGGAGACCTGCCATCAGATCCGAAAGAAGACCCGGGCGGGGTGTCCCGGTGAACGGCCCATGTGCGTGATGGCCCTCCGCGGGGCCGACAGTCAGTGGCCTTCGCCTGTCCTGTCCTCATGAGGAGCAGTCGATGGCGGTGTGCCAGGAATCCCAACCTGCCGATGGGCGTGCCCGTGCCGCCGATCTGGATGTCCGTGCGGTATCCTGGGCCCCCGCACGCCGTGCGCCAAGGGTGCTTGAGGAAACCAGTTTTTCAGTCAAGGCAGGGCGGATCCTCGGTGTGGTTGGCCCCAACGGGGCGGGGAAATCGACCCTGTTGCGGCTCTTGTACCGGTTCAACAAGCCCTCCAGCGGGCAGGTTCTGGTTGATGGGGTTGACCTCTGGTCGATGCCGCCGAGACTGGCCGCCCGCAGGGTGGCGGCGGTGCTGCAGGAACAACCCACCGATTTCGGATTGCGGGTGCGCGATATCGTGGCTCTCGGGCGGCTGCCGCATCGCGACGGTCTGGCCTCTTCCGGGGCGGGGGATGCCCGCATTGTTGCCCGTGCCCTTCACCGGATGGATCTTCTGGACCATGCCGACCGTGGCCTTGGCACCCTCTCCGGTGGCGAGCGTCAGCGGGTCATGGTGGCCCGCGCCCTCGCGCAGGAGCCGCAGGTCCTGATCCTTGACGAGCCCACCAACCACATGGACATCCGCCATCAGCTCGACCTTCTGGCGCTGTTGCGCGAGCTCGATCTCACCATCGTCACCTCGCTGCACGACCTCAACCTCGCGGCGGAGGTCTGCGATGACATCCTGCTGATGACCTCGGGCCGCATGACCGGTTTCGGCGCCCCCGCCACTGTCCTTTCCGAGACGCGCATTGCCCAGGCCTTTGGCGTTGCCGCGCGGCGGGACCGGTTGCAGCAGGCCCGGCGCGACCATTTGACTTTCCATCTTCCCAACCAACAGGACCTCTGATCCATGAAAAAAGCCTTGCTTGCCCTTTGCCTCCTGCCAACTTCTGCCTGGGCGCAAACAACGGTGCAGAGCTGCGCCCGTGACGTGACCTTCGACAAGGTTCCCCAGGCGGCGATCTCCAACGATGTGAACCTCACCGAGATGATGCTTGTGCTGGGGCTCGCGGATCACATGGTGGGGTATACCGGCGTCTCCGGCTGGAAGACCCTCGACGAAGAGATGCGGGCCGGTGTCGCCGAGCTGCCGGAACTTGCCGAGCGTTACCCCACCAAGGAAGTGCTGATCGGCGCCGATGCGGATTTCTTCTTTGCCGGGTGGAACTACGGCATGAAGGTCGGCGGCGAAGTGACCCCCGAGACTCTCGCGCCCTTTGGCATTCAGGTCTATGAGCTGACCGAAAGCTGCATCCATGTCGGCGAGAAAGCCAAGTCGAGCATGGATGACATGTACAACGATCTGCTGAACCTGGGTCGCATCTTTGATGTGGAAGCAAAGGCCGAGGCGCTGGTGGCTGGCTACCGGGCAGACCTGGCGGCCCTGACCGACGCAGGAGGCACCGCCACAGAGGCGCCGCGGGTCTTTGTCTATGACAGTGGCGAGGACGCGCCCTTTACCGCCGGACGCTACGCGATGCCCACCGCGCTGATCGAAGCGGCAGGCGGCAAGAACATCATGGATGATTTCGAGAAGAGCTGGGCCACGGTGACCTGGGAGGAAGTTGTCGACCGGAACCCGGAGATCGTCGTTATCGTGAACTATGGCGATGTAACCGCCGAACAGAAGCGCGATTTCATGATGCAGAACCCTGCCTTTGCGGAAATCGATGCGGTCAAGAACGATCGCTTCATCACCCTTGAATATGTCGAAGCCACGCCGGGGCCGCGCAATATCAAGGCGGTCCAGAAGCTCGCAACAGCCTTCAAGGGAGAGTAAGAGGATGCCGGACACGGAGGCCCATCTCGCCGCCCGCCCCATATCGCGGCTTTCGGTGCGCCGCGAGGTGGGTCTGTTGGCCTTGTCGGGGCTGGCTCTGATGATCTCCCTGTCCTGCGCCATCAGCTTCGGGGCGGTCCCCGTGTCGACAGCCACCGTCTGGGGGATTCTGGCCAACAAGCTCCTGCCGGGGCTGGTGGAGCAGACCTGGTCCGCTGGTCGGGAGGCCATTGTCTGGGACATTCGCGCTCCGCGCGCCATGCTGGCGGTGCTGGTCGGGGCCGGGCTCGGCCTCGTGGGGGCGAGCCTGCAATCCGTGACCCGCAATCCGCTGGCCGATCCCCACTTGCTGGGGATTTCCTCGGGGGCGGCCTTTGGGGCCATTCTGGCCCTATTGCACACCGGCCTGTTCCTTGGTCTGCTCACCGTGCCCCTGCTGGCCTTTGTTGGCGCGCTCGGCGCAACGGGGCTTGTGCTGACGGTGGCGCAAGTGACCCGCTCCACCTCGGCCGACCGCATGGTTCTGGCTGGGGTGGCGGTGTCCTTCATCGTGATGGCGGCGGCCAATGTGCTGATTTTCCTGGGTGATCCAAAGGCTTCTCATACCGTGGTGTTCTGGATGCTGGGTGGGCTCGGGATCGCGCAGTGGTCCCACCTTGGCTACCCGCTGGTTGTCCTGCTGCTGGGCGGAGGGTGGCTCTGGCTGCGGCGGGAGGACTACAATGCCATGACCATCGGCGATGAAACCGCGGCGACGCTGGGCATTGCGGTGACCCGGTTCCGGATGGTGACCTTTACGGTCGGTGCCCTGATCACGGGGGTGATGGTCGCCTTTTCCGGGATGATCGGTTTTGTCGGACTGATGGTGCCCCATATCGTGCGACTGATCTGCGGCGGAGACTACCGGATGGTCTTGCCGGGATCGGCGCTCATGGGCGCGGTCTTCCTGCTCTGGGCCGATATCGCCGCACGGACGGTGCTGGCGCCGGAAGACCTGCCGATCGGCGTCGTGACGGGCCTGATTGGTGGCATCTGCTTCATCTGGCTGCTGGGGCGGCGGCACTGAGGACGTGCCCCCGCGTCCGTCTAGCGGGTGAAGGCGATGGGCAGGTGGAAGGTATACTGCGCCGCAGTGAGCTCCTTGGGGGCTTGCGGGAACCGCCCGGCACCTGCCACCGCGCGCAGGGCTGCCTCGTCAAAGGCCGCGATGCCCGAGGACTGTGCGAGCCCATAGGACACCAATTGCCCGCCGCGGCTGACGGTCAGGGCCACTACCGGACGACCTGTACCCTTCGCGCCGGAAGGCAGGCGCTTGCGCCGCTCGACCCGAGAGCGGATCTTTGCACCCCAGACCGCCTCCAGCTTGGCCAATTGGCCCGCATTGGCAGTGGCAGTCTGTGCCTGGCCGGATTGACCTGCCTGCGATGTGCCACCGGATCCAGCCGCACGCTGCTCCGCGCGCCCGGCCGAGGTGACCTTGGCGGGCTTTGCCGCCTCGGGAGCGGGTTCGGGCTCCGGTTCGGGTTCCGGCTCTGGGGCAGGTTCCGGTTCGGGCTCCGGCTCGGGCGGGGGGGGCGGGGCCGCGGTGGAGGTGTCGATCTGCGGCGCCTCCTGCTCCTGCGGAGGGACCATGGCAAGGCGTACCTCTGCCCGTGGCGCGGGGGCATCCTCGGTCTGTGGCATCTCCGGCGGTGTCGAAGGTTCCGCGGGGGTGTCCAGTTCAGTCGTTTCCAGAGGCGGGGTCTCGGGCGGGCGCTGCCAGTCCTGGACCATCTCCCTCACGGTTGGCGCGGCACCCGAGATGGAGGTGAGATACTCCCCCCCGACGCCCCCGGCCTCGCTGCCATCCTCGGGCAGGCTCGCGAAGAGGGCAACATGCGCGCCAATGGCCAAAGTGGCAAAGACACTTCCTTCGATCCAGCGTTTCATTTCGGGCTGACCACCAGTTCGACGCGGGCAAATCCCGCTGTTGCAAGACGACGCAGCAGGTCTGCGGCCTTGGCGGCTTCGAGTTCCGCATCGGCGCGCACCTGCAGCAGCGCCTGCTGGTCCGAGACGGTGGCGAGCTGCGCCAGGGCCGCCTCGCCTTCGATCCCGTCAAAGGACAGGCGACCCGTCTTGTCAACATAAAGGGTGACTTCGGCCTCGGGCTTGCCCTCCAGCCCTGCGGCGGGCGGTGTGATGTCAAAGGGATCGGGCTGCGCCAGACGCGAGGTCATCAGGAAGAAGATCAGCAGCAGGAAGACCACGTTGATCATCGGCACGATGGATTCGGCACGCGGGCGGCGGGGTGGGTCGATCAGGTCCATTTTGGGTCACTCCACCAGAACGACCGAGGTGTATCCGGCGGCCTTCAGCTGTTCGGTCAGGGAAACGATCCGCTGCAGGGTGGCGCCGTCGCGCCCGCGCAGGATCAGCATATCGGTCCGGGTCTCCATCAAGGGGGCCAGCGCGGCATCCAGCGCCGCCTCCGCCACCGGACGACCGTTCAGATACAGCGCCTCCGGTGCCACGTCGATCAGGCGCGGCGGCCCGGTATATTCGCCGCCACCCGCCGCGAGGGGCAGGGGCAGCACCGCATCGACGCCAAAGCGCGAGGCGAGCATGAAGAAGACCAGCAACAGGAACACCACGTCGATCATCGGTGTAAGGCTGGGCTTGCGCCGGGGCCGGGCGGGGGCGTCAACGAACATGGCGGATCACTCCGCCGCGAGGCGCAGCTTTTGCGGCTTGGGGGTGATGAAGAGGCGGGTCGCGCCATCCTCCACATCGCGGCGGATGCGGTCGATCACGGCCTCGAACCAGGTCAGCGCGGCCGAGGCGGGGATCGCCACCGCCATGCCGGCGGCGGTGGTCAGCAGGGCCTCCCAGATGCCGCCGGCCAGCATGGAGGGATCCGCCTTGGAGCCAGCCGATTGCAGGGCCTGAAAGGCGGCAATCATCCCCATCACCGTCCCCAGAAGGCCGAGCAGCGGAGCGATGGTCGAGATCAGTTCCAGGGCACCAAGCCCACCGCGGGCGCTGGCGAGTTCGCGTTTGGCCACCCGCGCGGTTTCCTCGCGGGCGTGCTCCTCGGGCATGGTCCGCAGGGCGTTCAGCGCGGCGCTCACCACCTTGGACCGCACTCCGCGACGACCGGTGACCAGCGCAAGCGCCCGGTCGAAATTGCCGGCCTCATAGGCAAGGACAGCCTGTTGCGCCTTGCCACGGGACCAGGCTCCGAGGCAGGCCAGCCGCCAGATCTTCCACAGGATCAGCGCCAGGGTGATCACCGAGAGCGCGGCAATGGCCCAGATCGAGGGGCCGCCATCGCGCAGGAAGGTCAGGGCGGATTGGTAGGCCTGCTGCGCCATCGCCGGGAAGGTCTCCGGGACGGCCTCGGGCTGCGGCGCGGGCAGGGCCTGCGGCTCGAGAGTGGGGGTGTCGACATCGGCACCGTCTGCGCCGTTCGCCGGGGCGGCAAGGGTCTCTTGCGGCGCTTGTGCGCCTGTCTCGACAGCCGCATCGGGTGATGGCGGCGTCGGCAGGCGCTCTTCCTCCGGGGTGGCGGGGGCCACCGGGGCGGCAAGATCGCTGGCAAGGCTCGGGACCGGGGGCGGCGCGACGGGGGCAGAGGATTCCGCCTGCGCCAGGGCCAGTGTCGGCAGCATCAGGGCGGCGATCAGGGAAAGGGTAATCTTCATGCAAGGCTCCGTGCGGCGGCGTTGTCGTTGAACTGCAAGAAGGGCAGGGCCCCGGTTCTGTCAGGTCTGACTTGGCTGCACGGGTGGGCCGCAGGCGGCTCCGAGACTGGCTGGCAAACTCAATTGGGAAGGGTGCGCCCCTTCACTCTCGCCGCTTAGGGTAGCATAGTGTTTTTGTCAAGTTAACCCTCGGCGGCAGAGTCGGCGGTGCGGGACCAATAGGCGGCGATATAGTGGTCCTTGGCGCTGCGCCCTGAGGATTTGAAGTGGGCCCGGAGTTTCTGGGCGATCAGCTTTTCCGCCGCCAGCCAGACCATCCGGTCCGCCGCGCCGTCGAGATCGGCAATGGCCTGATCGGCCAGATCGCGATCCCCGGCCGGGCGCCGCTCGATCCTTGCGCCCGGGTGAGACGGCAGCGCGTAGTCGAGGGACACCGGATCTGTCATCTGGAACAGGACCTCGATCCGCGCGTCCTGCGGCAGGGCTTCGAGGATGCGGGCGACAGCGGGCAGGCCGGTTTCATCGGTGTAGATGGCAAGATCCGAAACCTCGGGAATGCCGCCGCCGCCCGGGCCGGTCAGGCCGACCTTTGTGCCGGGGGTGACGGAACGGGCCCATTCGGTGGCGCGCCCGCCCAGATGTTCAAAGATGTCAAAGACCAGATGGCCGCTCGCCATATCCATCTCGCGCACGGTATAGACCGGGCGATGCAGGCTTGCGGCACCCTTGGGCCAGAGGGTTAGGCCGGTGTCGGAGAGGCTGGGCCATTGCGGATCGACCAGATCGGTCGGCGGCAGGGCCAGCCGGAAATGGATCCCCTCGGGCGTGAACTGGCTCAAATCCTCGGCGGTTGCGGTCACCCGCAGGAAGCCGCCGGGGATGCGGGTGACGCCCTCGATGGTGATGAACTGGAAATTGGGGGGCAGGTTGCCTGCGGACTGCGCGGCATCCGACCAGCGGATCGCGGCGCCCACATCGGGGGCCAGCTCGCTGACGGTGTGGCTCAGGCTTTCCTTCAGGATATAGAGCCAGTCCTCGCGCCCGGAAGTGATCTGCACCAGGCTCGCGTCCCGGTCGGGGCGGAACCCGTAGGTGCCATAGGTCGTATGGACCCGGATTTCGCTGTCGCCGTCGCACAGGAGGGGCAGGTCATGTTCCTCCGCCCGGGCGCGGATCACCTGCCGGATGGTGTCATAGGACAGACCGGGGAGCCGGGTCTGCGCCTCAAAGGCGGGGCGATCGATCTTGGACATGGTCAGGCCTTCTCAGGTTGGGATGACATGCGGGGTGCCGTGGACGGGATCGGGAATGATGCTGCAGGGAAGGTCGAAGACCTCGGCCATCATGGTCTTGGTGATGACCTCCTGCGCGCTGCCTTGGCTATGGACGGCGCCGCGCCGGAGCGCGATCACATGGTCGCAGAACCGGGCAGCGAGGTTGATGTCGTGCAGCACCATGGCCACGGTGCGCCCGGTGGTGCGGTTGAGGCTGTGCACCAGTTTCAGCAGCTCGATCTGATGTGGCAGGTCGAGGTAGGTGGTCGGCTCGTCCAGCAACAGCAGCTGGGTGTCCTGGGCCAGGGCCATGGCAATCCAGGCCCTTTGGCGCTGGCCGCCCGACAGCGTGTCGATGGCGCGGTCCGCCAGCGCGGTCAGCCCGGTGGCCTGAAGCGCGGCCTCCACCGCGGCGGCATCCTCGGTCGAGAACTGGCGCCAGGCGGACTGATGTGGGGTGCGGCCGCGCAGCACCAGATCGCGCACGCTCAATCCTTCGGGGGCCACTGGCGATTGCGACAGGATGGCGAGGCGCTTAGCCACCGAGCGGCTGTTTTGTGCCGCGATGCTCTTGCCGTCGAGGATCACCTGCCCACCGCTGGCGGGTTGCAGGCGCGCGAGGCTGCGCAGAAGGGTGGACTTGCCACAGGCATTGGGGCCGACGATGGCGGTCACCTTGCCGTCGGGCAGCGCGACGGAGAGGCGGTCCAGGACGGTGGTGCGGGCAAATCGGACGCTCAGGTCCTCGGCACGCAGGCGGGGGGCGGCAGACATCGGTCAGAGCGCTCCTTTGCGGGTTTGGGCGATCAGCAGGGCCATCAGGACGGGGGCTCCGAGCAGGGCGGTAAAGACACCGGCGGGCAATTGCACCATGGGCACCAACCGGGCGGCGGTATCGGCCCCGAGGGTGACCAGGGCACCGACGAGGGCCGCGGCCAGCAACACAGGGGCACCGGTGCCGAGCAGGCGGCGGGCCACCGGTCCGGCGACAAAGGCGACGAAGGGCAGAGGGCCGGCGACGCTGACGGCCAGCGCCGCCAGCAGCACGCCCAGCACCGTGAGGCAGAGGCGCAGGAACGGCAGGGGCAATCCGAAACTGCGGGCCATGTCGTCGCTGAGGGTCATCCGGCTGAGCGGGAAGTGCAGCCAGATCAGCGCCGGGCAGAGCAGGGCGAGCCCGCCCCAGACCAGAGCGGCATCCGACAGGCTGCGGGCATTCAGGGAGCCGACAAGCCATTGCGCCATATCCGCGGCGCGGTTCTCGTCGGTCATGCTCATCAAAAGGTCCCCGGTTGCGCCCAGGGTCAGACTGGCACCGATGCCGATCAGGATCAGGCGATAGGGATCCAGCCCGCCCCCCGGACGCCGGTCCCAGGCGAGGGCCAGCACAAGGGCGGCAGTCAGCAACCCTCCGGTCAGCGCCCAGGGCAGCACCATCCGGGCGGAGCCATAGACCAGGACAGCCAGCACCGCGCCACAACTGGCCCCGGCGTTGAACCCGATCACATCGGGCGAGGCGAGCGGGTTGCGCAGCATCGACTGGAAGATCGCACCGGACAGGCCGAGCGCGGCCCCGGCTCCGAGGGCCACCAGGATCCGCGGCAGCCGGTGATCGAGCAGGATCATGCGGGGAATGGCCGCCATCTCGCTGCCCAGGGCGGCGCGGAGATCGAGGGCGCGGATCGGGTAACTGCCAAGGTCCAGCGCCAGCAGGGCGGCGGCCCCGGCGAGGCCCAGGAGCGCCAGAGCCGTGACGAGATGGCGCAATCGCCAAGTTAGAGAGGCACGGCGAATTCGGATCGCTTTGGTCACAGTCTGCGCACTCCCTTGCTGCGGACGAGCCAGATCAGCACCGGCCCCCCGAGGATGGCCGACATCACGCCGGCCTGCATATGGCCGCCAAAGAGCGGGGTGCGGGCGACGAGATCGGCCAAGCCCATAAGGATCGCGCCATAGAGGGCGCAATAGAGGGTCAGCCAGCGCATGTCGGCAGGGGCCGTGGTGCGCGCCAGATGCGGCACGATCAGGCCGACAAAGGCGATCGGCCCCGCCATCGCCACCGAGGCCGCACAGAGGGTCACGATCGCCAGCCCCGTCAGGGCCTGCAGCAGACCAACCCGCACTCCGAGGCTGCGGGCGGTGCTTTCGCCGAGCTGCAAGGCGTTGAGACCAAAACCAGAGGCCAGGGCCAGAAGGAAACCGCCGGCGAGGAACGGGGCCAGGGCGCTGACCATCTCCAGTGTCACATTGTCAAATCCGCCCAGAACCCAGATCCGGTAGACTTCGAGCGAGGATCGGCTCATCAGCAGAAGGGCCCGGATCAGCGCGAAGAAGAGCGCGCTGACCGCTGCTCCGGCGAGGATCAGCCGCCCGGTCTTGGAGGGGGTGCGCCCTGCCAGCAGAAAGACCACAAGCGCCGCGAGGCTGGCGCCGCCAAGGGCGCTCCAGAAGAATTGCGCCGGATCGGAAATCCGCAGCAGGAAGGTGCTGAGCACCACGCCAAGCGCGGCGCCCGCATTGACCCCGAGGAGGCCCGGATCGGCCAGCGGGTTGCGGGTCAGCGCCTGCATCAGGGCGCCTGCCACCCCAAGGCAGCCGCCGCACAGGAGCGCAGCCACCAAACGCGGCAGGCGGATCTGCCGGATCACCACGTGATCGGCGAGACCGGGATCAAATGCAGTCAGGGCGCGCCAGAGATCAAGGCTCTGCACCGGGTGGGAGCCCAGCCGCAGCGACAGCAGCGCGGTGAGAAGGAGGGCGGCGAGCGCGGGGGCAAGCCAGAGCAGGCGCAAGGGGCGGGCGCTCCGGCGCATTTGGGCAGGGGTCATCTGGGAGGTCGACTCAGCTGTCATCGGAACCTCCGGCAGGGGGCGGCAGGATTCCGGCGCCGCGAGAGGAGCTGACTTCGGTGGTGGGGTCGCCGTCCAGCGCCTGTTCCAGCAGGGGCACCAGCGTGGTCAGCGCGTAGTCGAGGCTGAGCGGGCTGGAGTGGGACAGGGCCGCCGAGAGCATCATGTCGGAATAGATCTCGCGCCCTTGCCGATTGGCCCGCAGGAAGGGGCGCAGGGGCAGGCGATTGAGCCGGTCGATGGAGGCCCCGGCGTCGAGCCAGATCAGCGCGTCGGCGTCCAGCTGCAGGAGATCCTCGTCCGGGACGGTGACATAGGACTGGTTGAGAAGACCTTCGCGCTGCACCACCTGCGGCATGTCGAATCCGAGGTCGATCAGGAACTTGCCGCGAATGTCCCGCGCGGTATAGGCGCCGGAGGTGCCCGCCCAGACCATCACCGCGGTGGCGCCTTGCCACTCGGGATGCGCGGCGCGCAGCGCGGCCATGCGTCGGTCGAAGCCGGAGATGATCTCCTCGGCCTTTTGGGCCGTGCCGGTGGCCTGACCCAGTCGCAGCAGCATCTCCTGCCAGCCCATCCCGTAGTCGCCGGCACCGGGGGCGGGGGGCAGGGTGGGCGCAATCTGCGACAGCAGTGCATATTCCTGCGCCGTCATGCCGGACCATTGCCCGACGATGAGATCCGGCTCCATCGCGGCGATCGCCTCGATGTCGATTTCCCCCTGCATCACGATGGGTTGAGCCTCGCCAAGGGCCGCCTGCCCCCAGGGCCAGACACCATAGGGGTAGGGTCCGTACCATTTGCGCAAAGCATGGGGCACGACATCGAGCGACAGCAGGAAGTCATGCCCGATGAAGCTGAGGGAGACCACGCGGCGCGGTTTCGCGGTGAAGGTCGTGCTGCCGTAGATATGCTCGAGGGTCACGGGAAAATCGTCGGCGCGCGCTGCGACGGGCAGGGCGGTCAGGCCGAGGAAAAGCAGGAGCAGGAACGGTCGCATCGGTGGAGCCTTTCGGCGAGGACGGAATACGGCCCCCGGGCCATTGCAGGTCCGGGGGCGGGCGTTCGGATCAGAACTTGGAGGTCAAGGTCAGCGCCACATTGCGCCCCTCGCCAAAGTAGCAGGCGCCGGATTGGCAGGTGCCCATGTAGAACTCATCGGTGAGGTTCTGCACGTTCAGAGCCACTTGCCAGTTGTCGCGCGCATAGCTGATGGCCGCGTCATAGAGCGTGTAGGAGGGTGTCTCCAGCGTGTCGGACCCGTCCCAGGCAGAGCCGGTGTAGCGAACGCCCGCGCCGAATTTCCACCCTTGCAGGCTGCCGGCGGAGGGTTCGTAGTTCACCCAGAGCGAGGCGGCATTCTGCGGCACCTGCGCGATCCGCGCACCGCTGGAATTCTCGGTATCGAGATAGGTATAGGCCGCGTCAAAACTGACGTCGCCGAGGCGGTGGAACAGTTCGAGCTCCAGACCCTTGGACTTTGCCTGTCCGGTTTGCACCGAGAAGCCGGGGTTTGCGGAATCTGCCACGGTCATGTTCGACTTGGTGAGGTCAAAGACGGAGGCCGCAAACAGGGTGTCGGTGCCAACCGGCTGGTACTTCAGGCCGATTTCATATTGGGTGCCTTCGGTCGGCTTGAACGGGTTGCCATTGACGTCGGTGCCGACCACATCCTGACGGAAGCTTTCGGCATAGCTGATGTAGGGGGCCAGACCATTGTCGAAGCGGTACATGACCGCCGCATTGCCGGTCCAGGCGCTGTCATCGGCGGCGATGGCGGTCGCGCCAAAGCTGCCGGTGCTGGCGCCGGTCTTGATCCCGCCATAGCGCAGGCCGAAGTCCAGGATCAGCCGCTCCTGAATGGTGGCGCGGTTCTGGACGTAGACACCCCATTCTGTGATCGCGGTACCGTCGCTGTCGGTGACGGTGATCGACGGGTAGCCCGCATAGGTCGGGTTGAACGGATCGATCGGGGCCACTTGCGCGCCATAGCCGGAATCGCTGTCATAATAGCCGCGGGAGTAGCTGGCGCCGATCAGGCTGCGCATCTCCGCTCCGCCAAGCGTGTAGGTCGCGGTGGCATAGCCATCAAGCGCGGCGGTCTTCAGCTCGTTCTCGGCGCGGTAGAAGGTGCGGTTGATGGTGCCGTCGCTGTTGTACCGCCCGTTGCCGAAATTGTCGTAGGCCCACCAGGCGTGCTGATATTCAGCCTCGCCTTCGAGATAGCGCGCGCTGGCGTTCACGCTCCAGACATCGTTGAACCGGTGGCTGATCATGGCAGTGAGGCTGCGCTGTTCGGAATTGAACTTGTCAAAACCCGGCTCGCCGACAAACAGGCTGTCGTCAAAGAAGGTGCCATTGCCAAAACCGGTCGCGGGCAGCAGCGTGCCATAGACGGAAGCGAACTGGATCAGCGGGCTGCCGTCGTTCTTCTGATAGTTGGCCAGCACGGTGACTTCGGTATTGTCCGAGGGACGCCAGGTGATCGACGGGGCGAGCGCGATGGCATCGTCCTGCGAGTAATCCACCGGAGTCTCGGCATCGCGCAGCACGCCCACGAGACGGTAGCGCAGCGTGCCCGAGGCATTGAGAGCACCGTTGATATCGCCTGCGATCTGCGCCTTGTTGTTGGAGCCGACCGTCATCTGCACGAGATTGTCGCTGTCCTGCGCGGCGGTCTTCGATGTGGTATTGACCACACCACCGACGGAGCCGCTGCCGTAAAGGCCCGAGGACGGCCCCTTCAGTACTTCGACAGAGTTCAGCAGAAAGGGCTCCGGCTTGGTGTCATTGTAATAGCCATAGCGCGCGTTGAGCCCGTCATGCAGGGTCGAGGGGGCAAAACCACGCACCAGCGTCCAGTCGGAGCGGTTGTCCAGACCCCACTGACCGGCCACGATGCCAGAGGCATATTGCAGCGCTTGTTCCACACTGGTGACGCCACGGTCCGCCATCTGCTGGGCGGTGACCACATGAACCGCTCGCGGGGTGGTCGCGATCGAATCCCCGGTCTTGGCCACAGTGCCGGTATCGAGCGCCACGCTCTCACCAAAGAAACCGGTGGAGTCTTCACCTGTGACCACGATCGGTTGCAGGTCGATGACCTGCGCCGTGGCTGGCAGGGCCGCCATCAAGGCGCAGAGTGATACAGTTGTCGTCCGTAGAGCCATTGTCCCATTTCCGCTTGTCTTGTTCTTTTTGTTGCCTTGCGGAACCGCTGGGTGAGGTTGCGGCTATTAAACCTGTTTAAAAGAGTCAAGTATCTTCTGCCCTGCTTACCCCGGGAAGCTGCTGCGCTGCGGCAGGTTTTGCGGCTTGACAAGGAACAGGCGGCAAGGTCCAAAATATCCAACATTTTTGAAATTCAGGGATAAAATGCTGTTTTCCCGCCGCCCCAACGATGATGATACCGTGGTCGCCATGCTGGCCTCGGCCATTCGGCGCGACATTTCTTTTGGGGCCCTTCGCCCGGATGAGAAGCTCAAAATCGAGGCGCTGCGGCAACGCTATGGAGGCTCCAACCACTCCATGCGAGAAACCCTGCGGATGCTGGTCTCCGAGGGCATGGTGGAGGCGACCAACCAACGCGGCTTTCGGGTGACCTCCGCCACCGAGGATGATCTGGCCGATATCCTGATGATGCGGCTGGAGGTGGAAAAGCTGGCCTTGTCGCGTGCCCTGACCGAGGGCGGCGTGGAGTGGGAGGCGGCGGTGATCGCCACGCACCATCGGATGACGCGCAGCGAGGCGCAGGTGCAAGGTGATCCCAATGACGCCACCGCGCTGGATTGGGACGAGGCCTGCCGCGCCTATGTTCTGGCGCTGGTCTCGGCCTGCGGCTCGCCTCGGCTGATCGGCATGGTGGCGCGGTTCTATGACCAATCCCGCCGGTTCCGCCTCGCCCGTCTGCGCGAGGGGCGCATCGACTTTGCCGCCCGCAAGATGCGGCACGAGCATTTGAAAACTGCTCTTATGGATCGTGACAGCGCCACCGCTTTGGCCTGTCTGGAGGAGGACACCCGCGCTGACCTGCGTGGATAAAGGACGAAACCACCAATTCTCAGGGAGGAGACCACGGTGACCACATTCAACAGACGACAGACCCTCGCGCTCATGGGGGCCGCCGCTGCCTCTGGCCTTGCAGCACCGGCGATTGCCTCTGGCAAAAAGCCAGTTGTGGGCGCCATGAGCCTCGCCAGCCATTCCGGCAGTTTCCTCGCGGTGGAGCGCGGCTATTTCAAGGACGCGGGCCTTGATGTGGAGCTGAAGTTCTTTGAAGCGGCGCAGCCGATGGCCGTGGCGATTGCCTCTGGTGATGTGGATTTCGGCGTCACCGCAATCTCTGGCGGCTTGCTGAGCCTCGCGCAAAAGGGCGCTGTGAAGGTGATCGGCGGCGCGCTCTCCGAGGAAAAGGGTATCGACGGCCAGAAGATCCTCGCGTCCGACGTGGCGTTTCAGGCCGGTCTGACCGCGCCCGAGGGGCTGGATGGCAAGCGGTTCGGCATGACCACCGCTGGCTCGTCCTTCCACTACATGGGCGCCAAGGTCGCGGCGGCTTCTGGCGGCACGCCGCAGTTCGTGCCGCTGCAAAAGGTTGGCGCGGTGATCGGCGCGCTGAAATCGGGCCAGATTGATGCCTGGTCCATCGTTCCCCATATCGCCAAACCGCTGGCAGCCTCGGGCGAGGTGCATATCATCGGCGATGTGGCGGATTACATCCCCGACTATCAGGTGACCACCGTCTTCACCTCGTCGAAAAACGCCAGCGATGAACGCGCGCTGGTGGAAAGCTTCCTCAAGGGCTTCGGCATGGGGGTGGCGGATTACAACGCCACCATGGTTGACAAGCAGAACGGTGAGGAAGCCATCAACGAGATGGTCGCGCTGATCCACAAATATGTCTACACCGACCGCCCGCTCGACAAGGCGGCGCCCTCAATCATTGCGGGGTCCATGCGCCTCAACAAGGATGCGGCGATCAATGTAGCCTCGATCGCCGATCAGCTCGCCTGGATGCAGGGCGAGGGGCTGGTGGATGCGGATATCACGCTCGAGACCTTCCTCGACACCAGCTACGTCGAGACCATCGGCGCGTAATCTAATCGCGTTTTGAGGGCGGCGTCTGCGTCGCCCTCAACAGATTAAAGGCACGGATTTCATGGACATTCGACTGGACGGGATCAGCCATTCCTATGGCGAGACCGAGGTCCTGCGGGACATTTCACTGGACGTGGCCTCCGGGCAGATCGTCTGCCTCGTGGGTCCGTCTGGCTGCGGAAAATCGACCCTGTTGCGGTTTCTTGGCGGTCTGGAGCGACCGACCTCGGGGCGGGTCCTGCAACTCGGCGTGCCGCCCGAGGGGTGTCTCAATCCGCTCACTTATGTGTTTCAGGACTTCGCCCTGCTGCCCTGGCGCAGCGTGCGCGGCAATATCTCTCTCGTGCTGGAGGATCACGGCATCCGTGGCGCAAAGGCGCAGGAGATCATTGCCGACGTTCTGGCGCGCACCAAGCTCACCGATTTCGCCAAGGCGCTGCCGAAACAGCTGTCGGGCGGCATGAAGCAACGCGTGGCGATTGCCCGCGCGCTGGCGGTGAAGCCGGCGGTGATGCTGATGGATGAACCGCTCTCCGCCCTCGACAGCCAGACGCGGGAACTGCTGATGGATGATCTCGTGGCGCTTTGGGAACGGCAGCCGTTTACCGCCGTCTACGTCACCCACAACCTCGCCGAGGCAGTGCGGCTTGGCCACAAGATCGTGGTGCTGTCCCGCCGCCCGGGTCGCATCCGCGAGGTGGTGGAGATCGCCAAGCCACTGTCGCAGCGCGCTTATGCGGATGCCGAGCTGGAACAGGTGCAAAAGCACCTCTGGCACCTGATGCGAGACGAAGCCCGCGCGGCGGATGAGGAGCTTTTGCATGTCTGATACCTCCTTTGCACGCCAACCGCTGGAAGTCCGGTTTCGCGGCGGTGGTTTCGCCCCGAAACGCCGCCGCTGGGTTGGTCCTGCGGTCTTTGTGGTGCTGATCGCCCTTGTCGAATGGGGCACTCGTTCGGGGTTCATCTCGGCTCTGACTTTGCCGAAGCCCTCGGACGTGCTGGCGACGCTGATCGAGCTTTGGCAATCCGGCATGTTTGTGAAACACATGGTCCCCTCGCTGACCCGCCTTGCGGTGGGTGCGGCCCTGGGCGCGAGTGTCGGCATGGGCGTCGGTATCCTGATCGGGCTGTTTTCCTATATCCGCGCCGGGCTGGTGCCGCTGACGGCGGCCATTTTCCCGATCCCGAAAATCGCCCTGCTGCCGCTGTTTGTGATCTGGTTTGGCATCGACGAGGGGTCGAAGTATGCCCTGATCGCCTTTGGCACCTTCACCCCCACGGTGGTCGCCACCTATGGCGCGGTGGATAATGTGGATCGGTCGCTCATTCGCATGGGGCAGAGCTTTGGCCTGTCTTGGATGTCGATCGTGCGCAAGATCGTGTTGCCCGGTGCCATGCCCGGCATCCTCTCCGGTCTGCGCATCAGCCTTGCCATCGCGATCATCCTTCTGGTCGCGGCCGAAATGCTCGGCGCGCAATACGGGATCGGCGCCTATATCCTCGAGGCCGGCGCGCTCTATGATCTGGAGCGGCTGTTTGCCGGCGTGGTGATCCTGTCGCTGCTCGGCGTGCTGACCTCCGGCGCGATTGGTCTGATCGAGCGGCGGGTGCTCGGCTGGCGGTCCTGAGCCCTCAGCCGTTCCACAGCACAGCGCCAAAGCCCGAGGTGTCATAGCCGCCCATCTCGGCGGCACGACGGGCAAAGGCCTCGGACTGGCAGAACTGATGGAAACACTGGAAGGCAGGGTCGAACCAGGCCTTGCGGTCCACCAGCAGGGCGAATTCCTCTTCCACCAGTGTTGTGAAGCGCAGCCCATAGGCGCGGGCAACCGCCTCAAGGCCAAAGGTCGCGTCTGCGGTGCCGCGTCGGACCGCCTCTACCGCCTCGTCCTCAGAGCGGGCGATGTCGGTCAGGGTGAGGCTATCGCGGTCGAGTTTCTCCGCCGCCGCCAGATCGCGGAACAGCCGATCAGTGCCGGATTCCGGCTGGCGCGGGGCAAGGCGCAGGCCGATGAGGTCTTTGAGCGCGCTGAGCGCGGGCGCGTCCTCTCGACTAACCAGGCCACGCGCTCGGGTCGCAAAACGGATCAGCACGGCATTCTGCCCGACAGCCAGTTTCTGCACGGTGGGAATGTTCCAAGTGCCGGTTTTCGCGTCCCTTAGATGCATCCCGGCGGCGATGCCTTCGCCGCGCACGAACCGCTCCAACCCGTCCATCGAGCCGTCGAAATAGCTGGCAAGGCCAGAGCGCGACTGGCGCACCGCCCAATCGAGCAGGGGGTCATGGCTGCCAAGGAGCACCTGCGGCCGCTCCACAGGGGCCGCCTCGCCACCGGATTTGGCGCGGGCAATCCAGGCGCGAATTTCACCGGCCGGAAACAACAGCTTACCGGTGGCGCGCGAACAGGGCACTTCGCCCGAGGCGGCCAGATCGTAGATCTTGCGTTCCTTGAGGCGCAGCAAATCCGCCAGCTCGGGAACGGTCAGATATTCGTGGTCGGGAAAGTCGGGCTCGGGCATGGCGCAGTCTGTTTGGGGCGGCCCTGACTGACCGCCCCAGCGACTGTATCAGTTCTTCGGCGCGTTGGGGAAGAACAGTTGCTGGTCGTTGATGGTATAGGCGGCAATCGCGTCCTGACCTTCGGGTGACACCAGCCAATCGGAGAAGGTCTTTGCGCCTTCGACGTTCACCGAGGGGCACTTGGCCGGATTGACCGGGATCACGCCATATTGGTTGAAGAGGTCGTCATCGCCCTCGACCTGGATGGTATAGTCCTGCTTGTTGTCAAAGCTGATCCAGGTGGCGCGATCGGTCAGCACATAGGCCCCCATGCCGATGCCCGTGTTGAGCGTGGCCCCCATGCCGGAGCCGGTTTCGCGGTACCACTGGCCCGAGGCAGCAGCAGTGTCGATACCTGCGGCTTTCCAGAGGGCCTGCTCCTTCTTGTGGGTGCCGGAGTCGTCCCCGCGCGAGGCAAAGAGTGCACCGCTGGAAGAGATCTGGCGCAGTGCGCCCTCGATATCCGTCATGCCATGGAGACCGGCCGGGTCCGCGGCCGGGCCGACGACGACAAAGTCATTGTACATGAGATCCGTGCGCTCGGTGCCAAAGCCTGCCTCGACGAATTTCTCCTCGGCGGCCTTGGCGTGCACCAGCAGCACGTCGCCATCGCACATCTCGGCGTTCTTGATCGCCTGACCGGTGCCGACGGCCACCACATTCACCTGAATGCCGGTCTTGTCTTGAAAGATCGGCAGCAGGT
The DNA here is from genome assembly GCA_937146765.1 of uncultured Paracoccaceae bacterium. Classification (GTDB taxonomy): domain Bacteria; phylum Pseudomonadota; class Alphaproteobacteria; order Rhodobacterales; family Rhodobacteraceae; genus Epibacterium. The sequence continues at coordinate 102,955 of CAKZRP010000020.1, forward strand.
AGTCGTAGAGGCCGGAATTCGCGGTCGAGGTCGTGGACTGCACGAGGATCGACTGATCGGCGGCATAGGTGCTCGTGGCGAGGGTCAGCGCGATAAAGGACGCGCCGAGGGTCTGGCTCAGCTTCATGTGGGGTCTCCCTTAAGTCATTGGTCAGAAAACAAGGCTGCCATTCAGATAGGCCCGGGCCGCAGGGCTCTGCGGGTCGGGGAAGAAGGCGCGGGCGGCGCTGTGTTCCTGCACCTGTCCAGAGTGCAGGAACAGGACATCATCGGCCATGCGCCGGGCCTGTCCGGTGTCATGGGTGACAAGGATCACCCGAATGCCGCGATCGCGGGCCTGTCGCACGATGGCCTCGATGGCCTGAACGGAGGCGGGATCAAGGCTTGCTGTCGCCTCATCAAGGAACAGAACCTCCGGATCGGTGGCCAGGGCGCGGGCGAGCGCCAGACGCTGCGCTTCGCCACCCGACAGGCGGCGGGCCGGAACCCTGGCCTTGTGCAGCAGGCCGACATGCTCCAGCAGCTCATCCCGGCGGTCGCGCCGCTTGCCGCGCGCCTTCAGCACAAAGTCGATATTGGCTGCCACCGAGCGACGCAGCAGCACCGGTTTCTGGAACACCAGCGCCTGACGCGCGGTGACGGCCATCGGATCCTGACCGGCCCAGGCGATCTCTCCCGCGGTGGGGCGGATCAACCCGTGCAGGAGTTTCAGCAGCAGGCTCTTGCCCGCGCCATTCGGCCCCATGATCACGGTGCAGCCCTGGGGTGCGAGGTCGAAACTGACGTCGCGCAGGAGCTCGGCCTCGCCTATGCGCAGCGAAAGACCGTGAACGCGCAGGGGCATCAGGTTTACATACCGTTCTGCGGGCAGGGCGCCCGGGCGGAAGTCGAGGGTGTCGATGCTAGACATAGGCCTGCCTCCGCGCGCTCATCCGCAGGCTCTGGACGCCCGCATTCACCCCAAGGGCAATCACCAAGAGGATCACCCCAAGCGCCAGCGCCAGTGCCAGATCCCCCTTCGAGGTCTCCAGTGCGATGGCGGTGGTCATCACCCGGGTCAGATGGTCGATATTGCCGCCCACGATCATGACCGCGCCGACCTCGGCCACCGCGCGGCCAAAGCCGGCCAGCGCCACGGTGAGCAGCGAGTAGCGCGCGTCCCAGAGGAGGGCGGCGATGACCTGGGCGCGGCTGAGGCAGAGCGAGCGGAACTGTTCGGCATATTCCGTGTGCAGATCCTCAAGCACCTGTCGCGACAAGGCCGCGACGATGGGGGTGATCAGGATGGTCTGGGCAATGATCATTGCGGTTGGCGTATAAAGCAGGCCGAGAAACCCAAGCGGACCGGAGCGGGACAGTTGCAGATATACCAGGAGTCCGACAACCACCGGCGGCAGCCCCATCAGCGCATTCATCAGGACCAGAACCGCACCGCGCCCCGAAAACTGGCTGACTGCAACCAGCGCGCCGATCGGAAGGCCGATGATCAAGGCCAATACAGTGGCGGAGAGGCTGACCCGCAGCGACAGGGCGACGATCTCGAAAAGATCGGCGTTTCCTGATAACACCAGCGACAGCGCCAGTGAAAAGGCCTCCCCCAAGTCCTGCAAAATTTCCGCCCTCTGCGACTCGTCCTCTTGGTCAATTAATGGGCGGTTTTATGCAACTGGCAAGCAATGCTTCGACAAATGGGGGATGGAATGCGACGGATTGGACAAATTGGACTGCGTATAACTGCAGAATTTACGAGGCATGGACAGAATGACCCAAGACGCACCGCGCCAAAATGAAGTCGCGCTGGCTTTGCCCGAAGCCTGCGACGCGTCGTTGCGATTCATCGGCGTGATCCGAACCCCCTGGGTGGACCGTAGGCAATGTCCACGACAGGGACGGCTGGACGGGCCGGAATGCCGCTTGGTGCTGCAGCCGCTCTGGGAGCCGGCGTTGCGCGGATTGGAGGATTACGCGCGGATCGAAGTGCTGTACTGGCTGCATCACAGTCGTCGGGATCTGGTCACGCAATCGCCGCGTTCGGACGGTGAGACGGTGGGAACCTTTTCGCTGCGGTCTCCGGTGCGGCCCAATCCGATTGGAACCTCGCTGGTGGAACTCGTGCGCATCGAGGGAGCCGAAGTGGTGGTGCGCGGCTTGGACTGTCTGGACGGCACACCGCTTCTGGACATCAAACCGGACCGTTGCGCCTTTTCGCCCAAGGCGCCGCCCAAGCCGGATGCGGAGTCCTGATCGGCCCTTTGCGACCCGCCGCCGCAATAAAAAAGGGGCCGCGCGTGCGACCCCTTTTGCCGTGATGTCTGCCACAGACGATTGTCGTGCTATTCCGCGACACAATCGGCGAAGAACTGGATCTCGCCGCTCTCGCTGACCTCCTGCACAAGACCGTGGATGTCGGTCTCGAAGCCTGGGCATTCGCGGGCAAATGCGCGGTTGAACTGGAGATATTCCACGATCCGCTTGTTGAACACCTCACCCGGAACGAGCAGCGGGATGCCCGGCGGGTAGGGGGTCACGAGGCTGGTGGTCACTCGGCCCTCAAGGTCGTCGATGCCGACCCGCTCGGTCTTGCGGCGCGCGATATGGGAAAACGCCTCGGTCGGGGTCATCGCCGGATGGTGGTCGCTGAGGTAGATCTCGGTGGTCAGGCGCGCCACGTCGTATTTGGCATATAGCGCGTGCACGTGCTGGCAGAGGTCTCGCAGTCCCATCTTCTCGTAGCGCGGCTGTTTCGCGGCAAACTCCGGCATCACCCGCCACAGAGGCTGGTTCTTGTCGTAGTCGTCCTTGAACTGCTGCAGCGAAGCCAAAAGCGTGTTCCAGCGGCCCTTGGTGATGCCGATGGTGAACATGATGAAGAAGGAGTAGAGCCCCGTCTTCTCGACCACCACGCCATGCTCGGTCAGATATTTCGACACGATCGAGGCGGGGATACCGGTTTCCTCGAAGCGGCCATCGATGTTCAGGCCGGGGGTGATCAGGGTCGCCTTGATCGGGTCCAGCATGTTGAAGCCGCGGGCCATGTCGCCAAAACCGTGCCAGGCGTCCTCGCCCGAGGATTCGACGCCCTCGCTGTCGGTCTTCTTCAGTTCCCAGTCTTTTGCGCGGCCGATGCCCTCTTCTTCCAAAGTGTCCGGCCCCCAGACCTGGAACCACCAGTCATTGCCGAACTCCTCGTCCACCTTGCGCATCGCACGGCGGAAATCGAGCGCCTCCATCAGGCTTTCCTCTACCAGCGCGGTGCCACCCGGAGGTTCCATCATCGCTGCGGCCACATCGCAGGAGGCGATGATGGAATATTGCGGCGAAGTGGAGGTGTGCATCAGATAGCTCTCGTTGAAGAGATGCCGGTCGAGCTTGGTGTCCTCGGCATCCTGCACCAGCACGTGGCTGGCCTGGCTGATGCCGGCGAGGAGCTTGTGCACCGATTGCGTTGCGTAGGTCACCGATTTCTTGGTGCGGGCGCGCTTGCGGCCCATGGCGTGATAGCTGCCATAGAAGGGGTGGAAGGCGGCATGCGGCAGCCATGCTTCATCAAAGTGCAGGTTCTCCACCCAGCCATCGAGCGCTTCCTTGATGACTTCGGTGTTGTAGAGCACCCCGTCATAGGTGGATTGGGTCACCGTCATGATCCGCGGCTGCACCTTGTCGATGTCGTAATCGGCCAGCAGCGGGTTTTCCCGCATCTTGGCCTTGATCGCCTCAGGTTCGAATTCCGACCGCTGGATCGGGCCGATGATGCCCCAATGGTTGCGGGTCGGCTTCAGAAAGACCGGGATCGCGCCGCACATGATGATCGAGTGCAGGATCGACTTGTGACAGTTGCGGTCCACCACAACCACGTCGCCGGGGGCAACCGTGTGGTGCCAGACCATCTTGTTCGAGGTGGAGGTGCCGTTGGTCACAAAGAAGCAGTGATCGGCGTTGAAAATCCGCGCGGCGTTCTTTTCCGACTCGCCTATGGCACCGTTGTGATCCAGAAGCTGGCCCAGCTCCTCCACCGCGTTGCAGACGTCGGCGCGCAGCATGTTCTCGCCGTAGAACTGGTGATACATCTGCCCGATGGGGGATTTGAGGAAGGCGACGCCGCCCGAATGCCCCGGGCAGTGCCACGAATAGGATCCATCCTCGGCATAGTCCAACAACGCCTTGAAGAAGGGTGGCTGGATATATTCGATATAGCTCTTGGCCTCGCGGATGATGTGGCGCGCCACAAATTCCGGCGTGTCCTCGAACATGTGGATGAAGCCGTGCAGCTCCTTCAGGATGTCGTTGGGCAGGTGGCGCGAGGTCTTGGTCTCGCCGTGCAGGAAGATCGGCACATCGGCGTTCTTCCAGCGCACTTCCTCGATGAAGCTGCGCAGGTTGAGGACCGCCGGGTCAAGGTCAGGCCCGGGCGAGAACTCCTCGTCGTCGATCGAGAGCACAAAGGCGGAGGCCCGGCTCTGCTGCTGGGCGAATTGGCTGAGATCGCCGTAGGAGGTTACGCCCAGAACCTCGAATCCTTCGCGTTCTATGGCATCGGCCAGAGCGCGGATCCCGAGCCCGGAGGTATTCTCGGAACGAAAATCTTCGTCAATGATGACAATGGGAAAGCGGAATTTCATAGGTCTCTCCTCGCGGCAAGCAGACGGGTCTTGGGTCTTGCCTTGGCTTTCCCGGACCCTAAAGCTTGCGGCGACGCAGCGCCACCGGAGATTGTCCATGTCAGGGCACCGGCCCCGTGGATGCGCGCTGCTCCGCCACCAAGACGGCTCGCCATATGTGACCCCACGCCCCAGGACTGGGTTCAGTCCCCTCTGCCGGAAAGGGCGGAGCCAGACAAAACAAAAGGCGCCCAAAGGGCGCCTTGTTTTATTGGTCGGAGCGAGAGGATTCGAACCTCCGGCCCCTGCCTCCCGAAGACAGTGCTCTACCAGGCTGAGCTACGCTCCGACCGTGGCGCGTGAAGTAGCGCCAGCCTGAGGGATATGCAAGCCCTATTCGTCACGATTCTCGCCGGAGTTCCGTTTTAGCAGGAAGGAGACATTGAGACCGCCGCCAATCGCGGCCCGGCTGCGGGTCTGCAGCACCGGCGTATTGGAGGAACGGCCACCGCGTGCCTCGCGCAGGACGATGAAGACGCCGCTGCCAATGATGATCCCGGCCCCCACAAGCGTCAGCACGTCCACGTCCTCGTTGAACAGCATCGCCCCATAGAGCGTGGCCCAGATCATCTGCGAATACTGCATTGGGGCCACGATGGCGGCCTCGCCGATGGTATAGGCATTGACCAGGAGCAGGGTGCCACAGAAACCGAAGATCGCGATCACCGCGAGGCCGCCCAGTTCCGGACCGGTCATGGGCACATAGACGAAGGGAAGGGTGAGCCCCATCACCACCACCGTGGTGAGCATCGGATAGAGCATCAGGACCACGCGACGTTCCACATTGCTCAGCTTGCGAAGAATCACCGACTGGAAGGAATTGCCGAAGGCGGCCAGCAGGGCAGCGGCATGGCCGAGGCCAAGTTCGGTCTCGCCGGGGCGCAGCACGATCAGCACCCCGATGAAGCCGACCACGACGGCCGCAAGCCGGGGCAGGCCGACCTTTTCGCCGAGGATCGGGATCGACAGCAGGGTAATCAGCAGCGGGGTGGCGAACAGGAGCGCATAGGTCTGCGCCAGGGGCAGCACCGAGAAGGCATAGAAACAGCTGGCCGGGATGATCGACATCGACAGCGCGCGCAGGGCGTTCCAACCGGGATGCACCGCGCGCAGATTGCCCGGGGTGGCGTCGCGCACCATCAGGAGGGTCAGCAGAGGGAAGCTCAACAGACTTGAAAAGAACACGATCTGAAAAGCGGAGATATGGGCGCTGACATATTTCACGATCACATCGTGGGTGGAAAAAATTCCATAGGCCAGCAGGGCCAGAAGGGCTGCTTTGATATTCATGAAATCACCGGAGTGGCTGAAAAGGGGGCGCCTGCGCTCCCATACCTATAGCGCTAACTCCGCCGGGGGGCGTCTTGCAAGGGGCGAATGTCCGTAGCCCGCCAACTGCTTCTGAGTTACCAAAATGCAACAGGCCGGGGGTGAGCCCGGCCTGAAACGGAAGAACTGGAGCAGGATCAGAGGCTGGCGTCCAGCGCTGCCACGATCGCGTCGCCCATCTCGGACGTGGAGACCGGTGTCACGCCTTCTTCGCCGAGGAGGTCGGCAGTGCGGACGCCATCGGCGAGCACTTGCTCAACGGCTTTCTCCAGACGGTCCGCCTCGGTGCCGAGGTCAAAGCTGTAGCGCAGCGCCATGGCAAAGGAGAGGATGCAGGCGATCGGGTTTGCCTTGCCTTGGCCGGCGATATCCGGGGCGGAGCCGTGCACCGGCTCGTAAAGCGCCTTGGGACGGCCGTTCTCCATCGGTGCACCGAGCGACGCAGAAGGCAGCATCCCCAGGGAGCCGGTCAGCATCGCGGCGGCATCGGACAGAAGGTCGCCAAACAGGTTGTCGGTCACGATGACGTCGAACTGCTTGGGCCAGCGGCAGAGCTGCATCGCGCCTGCATCAGCATACATGTGGCTGAGGGCGACCTCGGGGTAGTCCTTACCCACCTCGGTCACCACTTCGCGCCACAGGATGCCCGACTCCATCACGTTGGCTTTTTCCATCGAGCAGAGTTTTTTGCCCCGACGCATCGCCAGCTCAAACGCGGAGCGGGCCACCCGGTCGATTTCCGACTCGGTGTAGCGCTGGGTGTTGATGCCCACACGCTCGTTGCCTTCCTCGAAGATGCCGCGCGGCTCGCCGAAGTAGATGCCGGAGGTCAGCTCGCGCACGATCATGATGTCGAGGCCGGCCACGACGTCTTTTTTCAGCGAGGAGAAATCCGCCAGCGCGTCAAAGCACTGCGCCGGACGCAGGTTGGAATAGAGATCCATTTCCTTGCGCAGACGCAGCAGGCCGCGCTCCGGTTTCACCGAGAAGTCGAGGACGTCGTATTTCGGGCCACCCACGGCGCCGAGCAGCACGGCGTCCACCGCCTGTGCTTTGGCCATGGTGTCGTCATGCAGGGGCGTGCCATGGGCGTCATACGCCGCGCCACCGACAAGGTCTTCGCTCACATCGAACTGAATGTCGCGCTTGTCGCCATACCAGGTGATGATCTTCTTGACCTCGGCCATGACCTCGGGGCCGATGCCGTCGCCCGGCAGGATCAGAATCGATGGATTGGACATCTCGAAAACTCCTTTGACGTGTTGGCAAAGGGGGTAGCGGGCGGCTGTCGCGGGGTCAATGAATCTCGCGCAATAATCCTGCTTTTTAAGGGGGCTCAGAGGCGGATATCGATCCAGACAAGCCCATGACGACTGGCTTTCGTGCGCAGGATGCCGCTGGCGGTGATCTCGACCCCGACCGAGGGCAGGATATAGTCGACCCGCATAGGGCCGGTGCGCTCCCACAGGGCAGTGTGACTGTGGCCCTCGCTGTCCATCGGCGCTACCTCCTGCAAGCGGGGATCCTTCAGCAGACGCAAGAGCGCGTCCTTGTGCCCCTCGCCGCGTTCGGGGTCATTATTGGCGTCCCCGAGAAGCACAAAGGGAGGTTGCGGAACCGGGCCGAGGCGACCGTCCAGAAGATGCAGCCAGAGCAGGATTTCGTCGGCATTGCGGCGGCCGTTTCGATCTTCCGGCCCGTCAAACACCGGCGGTGCCGCATGAAAGGTCAGGATCGGGAGCAACCGGCCATCCGGCAGGCGCAGCGGCACCAGCCAATGATTGACCGAAGATAGCGGCTGAAGGGCGGCGGTCTGGGGATCGGGGAAGGCGCTGCCGTCCGGGTGGGTCGGCATCCTGTGCTCCGGCAATGTGTGCCAGAGCAGGGCGGTCAGATCGCGCAGGTGCGTCTTTTCGATGGGCAGGCGCGACAGGAGCGCCATGCCTCCCTGACCACTGAACCTTCCCCAACCCCAGGCGTCCTCCGGCTCGCCCAGACGTCCATCACCATCGAGGTCCCGGCCGGAGGCGATCCCCGCGTTGGGTCGTGCGGTGAAGGTATGGGCATAGTCGAGGCCCGACTTGGACAGGCGTGCTTGCAGGGCCTGAAGGGCCTTGCGGTCAAAGTCCCAGTCGATGCCCTGCAGGACCAGAACGTCGGCCTCAGCGGCGAGGATGGTCTCGACCACAGCCGACACCTGCGGATCGTCGCGGGTCAGGTCGCGCAACAGCAGGCCCGGCCCCTTGCGAGACAGTTCGGTGTTGAAGGTGGCCAGGCGCAGCGTGTCGGCGCAGGCGGTGGAGCTCCAGAGGCAGAACAGCAGGAGCGCCGCCGCCGCCCTCATACGGTCTGCAGGTTCTGATCGGCGAGGAAGCTGCGGCGTTTCTGCTCGATCAGATCGGCGACGCGCAGACGGGCCAGACCCCGGATGATCATGCTGGCAGGAACCATGGCCCAGCCGGTCACGCACCAGATCAGGAGCTGCGGATTGGAGAGCAGCATCGGGTCGAAGATGCTTGCCGGCATGTGGACCAGCGCCGGAAGCAGGAAGGGCAGCAACAGACCGGCGAGGATATGCAGCTTGGCGTCCCGTTGCAGCCGCGCCACCACGTCAAGGCCGGTGGTCGGATCAAACAGGGGCATGTTGACCCAGACATTGAATGCACCATTGCTGAAGGGCCAGTTGCGGAGCCGGATCACGCAGGCAAACCAGACTACCGAGGCCAGCGACAGCCCATAGGCCAGTGCGGCGGCGGCCCGGATCAGGTCCACCGTCTGCTGCGGCATCTCGGGTGGCATCATCCTCCGCACCAGATGGACTGGCGTGTAGGCGAAATCCAGCAACGCCCCTGCAGCATGGCCGAACCGATCGACAAGGGCGGTCAACCCGGTGGCGGCAAAGGGATGCGACACCAGAAGGCTCAGCAACAGCATGGCGAGGGAGGTGAAGACAAACCGGCCCCGGTTCAGGGGCGGCGCGTCACGAAATTCGAGGACACTAGGGACCGGGGCGCAGTATTCCGCAAAAACGAAGAGCCCCGCCAAGAGCGCCGTGAAGGCAATGATCTCGGGCGATTGCGTGGCTGCCGCCGGCAGCACCATCGAGGGCAGAGCCACCAGAAGCGCCACCAAAACCCCGCGAATTGCCGCGCTCGTCATGCGTGCAAGCACTCGTTGTTCCCTTCACCAGCGGGTCTTCCGGTTTTTTGATGGAATGACCCGTCATGACGCGCGCCGGAATCGCCGGAGCGCACTGCCTCATTTTTGCCCCAATCCTGCCCGTCGTCGGCGGCATTCTCAAGCTTTCGGTTAAGGAAATGGTTCAAATTTAAGGGGTCTGCGGTCGAGTGGTGCGGTGATGCATCAATCTTCGAGCCCAAAAACATCGGCTTAGCGGGGCCATGGCGCAATGGGCGTGGCGTCGCGCATATGCCTCCTTGGGTGCGCCGGGATTAGGCAATTGGGCAAAATTGTGCCGGGAGTAGTCTGGGCGCATGTAAAAAGGCCGCCCCTAGTGGAACGGCCTCTTGTCGAATTCCTGAAACTGTCTGGCGTCAGACCCAGGGGCGTGCCTGCGCGGCCTGTGTTTCGAAGGCGGCGATCGAGTCGGATTTCTCAAGCGTCAGGCCAATGTCGTCGAGACCGTTCAGCAGGCAATGCTTGCGGAAGGCATCGACCTCGAACTTGACGACTTCTCCATCGGAGGTGGTGATTTCCTGCGCTTCCAGATCCACGGTCATCCGGGCGTTTTCGCCTTTTTCCGCGTCTGCCATCAGCAGGTCCACCTGCTCTTGCGGCAGGACGATCGGCAGCATGCCGTTCTTGAAGCAGTTGTTGAAGAAGATGTCGGCAAAGGAGGTGGAGACCACAACCTTGATGCCGAAATCCGCCAGCGCCCAGGGGGCATGTTCGCGCGAGGAGCCACAGCCGAAGTTGTCGCCCGCCACAAGGATCGAGGTCTCGCGGTACTGCGGCTTGTTCAGCACGAAATCTGCGACTTCGTTGCCCTGACGGTCATAGCGCATCTCGTCAAAGGCGTGCACGCCAAGGCCGGAGCGTTTGATGGTCTTCAGGAACTGCTTGGGGATGATCATATCGGTGTCGATATTCACAAGCGGCATCGGCGCCGCGATCCCGGTGAAGGTTTCAAACTTGTTCATGGGTCTCTTCCTTCAGAGCTCGCGGACGTCGGTCAGCTTGCCGGTGAGTGCGGCAGCGGCGGCCATGGCAGGGGACACGAGGTGGGTGCGGCCCTTGAAGCCCTGACGGCCCTCGAAGTTGCGGTTGGAGGTGGAAGCGCAGCGCTCGCCTTCGGAGAGCTGGTCGGGGTTCATGGCGAGGCACATGGAGCAGCCTGCAAGGCGCCATTCAAACCCGGCTTCCTTGAAGATATCCGCCAGACCTTCTTCCTCGGCCTGAGCGCGCACAAGGCCGGAGCCCGGCACCACCATGGCGCGCATCCCGTCCTTGACCTTCTTGCCCTTCAGGATCTCCGCGGCGGCGCGCAGATCCTCGATCCGGCCATTGGTGCAGGAGCCGATGAACACGGTGTCGATCTCGATATCCGTCAGCTTCATGCCGGGGGTCAGGCCCATGTAGTCGAGCGAGCGGCGGGCGGCTTCGATCTTGCCACCGGTGAAGTCTTCGGGCGCGGGAACGGTTGCGGTGATCGGCAGCGCGTCCTCGGGGCTGGTGCCCCAGGTCACGGTCGGCGCGATTTCTTCGCCGCGGATGGTCAGGACCTTGTCCCAATGGGCATCGTCGTCGGAATAGAGGGTCTTCCACCAGTTCACGGCAGCTTCCCACTGCGCGCCTTTCGGGGCGTGCGGGCGGCCCTTCACGTAAGCAAAGGTGGTCTCGTCCGGCGCGATGAGGCCGGCGCGGGCGCCGCCTTCGATGGCCATGTTGCAGATGGTCATCCGGCCTTCCATCGACAGGTTGCGGATCGCTTCACCACAATATTCGATGACATAGCCGGTGCCGCCGCCGGTGCCGGTCTCGCCGATGATGGTCAGAACAATGTCCTTGGCGGTGACGCCGGGGGAAAGCTGGCCGGTGATCTCGACCTTCATGTTCTTGGATTTCTTCTGGATCAGCGTCTGGGTGGCGAGCACATGCTCCACCTCAGAGGTGCCGATTCCATGCGCCAGCGAGCCGAAGGCGCCGTGGGTGGCGGTGTGGCTGTCGCCGCAGACCACGGTCATGCCGGGCAGGGTCCAGCCTTGTTCGGGGCCGACGATATGCACGATGCCCTGGCGGATGTCGGTCACCGGATAGTAGTGGATGCCGAATTCCTTGGCATTGGTGTCGAGCGCGGCCACCTGAATGCGGCTCTCCTCGGGCATCTGGTCCGGGTTCTCGCGACCTGCGGTGGTCGGCACGTTGTGGTCCGGAACCGCGATGGTCTTCTCCGGCGCGTGCACCTTGCGGCCCGCCATGCGCAGACCCTCAAAGGCCTGCGGGCTGGTCACTTCATGGACCAGGTGACGGTCGATATAAAGCAGGCAGGTGCCGTCTTCGGCCTCATGCGCGACATGCGCATCCCAGATCTTGTCATAGAGTGTTTTGGGGGACATCGGTCCTCTCCCGTATTTTGGGGGTATAAGCTGGCGTAGGTCGTCTGGCTGCAGGCCTTATAGGCGTGCAAGAACCGTGCGGGCAGCACCAAAGAACCTCTCGCGCAACCGCGCGCGGTCCTGAAGGGCAATCGTCTGGGCCAATACGTGAGTCATGTCTCGTGGAATATATCCGCGCCGCCCGACAATCAAGATTCGTTCGCAGGGCCCGAAGCAGACGAGCGTTCCTTGCGTATGTGGCCCGGTTGGCGGGGCCTGATGGGTTGATCGCGGCGGCCCGCACCGTCAGACTGGTGCCAGAGGGAGGCCGAAACATGGATCAGGATCTCGTCCCGGAGGCGGTGCAGAGCACTGTGCAGGAGCTGCTGGCGCTGGTCGAGGACTACTGGAGCCTGGTGATGACGCCGGGCTGGCGGCAGTATCAGGTCCTGATCGTCCTTGGGCTGATCCTTTGTGCGTTGGTGATGGCGCGTCTCACGCGGACGCGCTGGGACGACTGGGCGCGGGCGCGCGAGGGCTGGCCGAAATGGCGCCTGCGTCTCCTGGTGCAGATGCTGCGGCGGCTGACGCTGATCTATTTCACCAGTTTCGCCTGGCTGGTCTATGCGGTGATGCGGGAGGCCACCTGGCCATCGCGCAGCTATCTGATCGGGGCGGCGGCAAAGTTGGCAGCGGCCTGGCTCGCCATCGCCTTTCTGTCCCGGTTCATTTCCAATCCCTCACTGCGCAAACTCGCCACCTGGCTCCTGTGGGGCTATGCGACACTGGCGGTGTTCAATCTGGTTGATGATGCGGCCAAGGTCTTGGATTCCGTGGCCTTTGATCTTGGCAGCTGGCATCTGTCGCTGCTGGTGGTGCTGAAGGCCGTGGTGATGGCCACGGCCTTGCTGACGATCGCCCGCATGGGCTCCGGGCTGGCGGAGCGGGGGCTGCGCAGCAACGAGGACCTGTCACCCTCGATGCAGGTGCTGGCCGGAAAGGCGGTGCAGGTGCTGCTTTACGGGATCGCCTTCATCATCGTGATCCGCTCGGTCGGATTTGATCTCACCGGGCTGGCGGTGCTGTCGGGGGCGATCGGCGTCGGCATTGGCTTCGGCCTGCAAAAGGTGGTCTCGAACCTTGTCTCCGGCATCATCATCCTGATGGACCGTTCTATCAAGCCGGGCGATGTGATTTCGCTGGGCGATACCTTCGGCTGGATCAATGCGCTGGGCGCTCGCTATGTCTCCGTGGTGACGCGGGACGGCAAGGAATACCTCATTCCGAACGAGGATCTCATCACGTCGCAGGTGGTGAACTGGTCGCATTCCAACCGCTTCGTGCGGCTCGATATCCACTTTGGCACCAGTTACGATGATGACCCGCATGAGGTGCGCCGTATCGCGATCGAGGCCACCAGGGCGGTTTCCAGGGTGCTCGACGGCCCCGGTCACGCGCCGGTGTGCCATATCGTCGGCTTTGGTGACAGTAGCGTGGACTATGTGCTGCGATTCTGGATCGATGACCCGACCGGGGGCCTGACCAACATACGCGGCAACGTGTTTCTGGCGCTCTGGGATGCCTTCAAGCGGCAGGGAATTTCCATCCCCTTCCCGCAGCGCGAGGTGCGGGTTCTCAACGCCAGCCTGCCGGTTGCGATGGAGACGGAAGGGGCGGCGCGCAACGGTGCGTCAGAGCCTCGCGGCGCTGCGGCGAAGCTCGATTGAAAACGCCCCCCGTCCTTGCTACATTTAAAAGGACCCCAGCGCCGGGGGACTGGCGGCGCGCAGCAAGGAGGACAATGTCCTGTCAACCCACTCTCAGGCCGCTTTGGCCGTCCCGTCCGGAGCAGTCGTAATGGCCGCCACCGCACCTCATACGTTCAGCAGCGAAGATCTGTTGAAACGCATCCTTTCCTCTCTCGATGAAGACAAGGCCGAAGATGTCACGCAGATCGACCTGCGGGGCAAGACCTCCATTGGCGATTACATGGTCGTGGCTTCCGGCCGGTCGACCCGTCAGGTGGCGGCCATGTCCGAGAAACTGACCGAGAAGCTGAAGCAGGATTTCGGCATTTCCTGCAAGGTCGAGGGCAAGAATACTGGTGACTGGGTTCTGATCGATACCGGTGATGTCATCGTGCATATCTTCCGTCCGGAAGTGCGCGAGTTCTACCAGATCGAGAAGATGTGGCTGCCCGCAGGCGCTGTCGCCAGCTGAGGCTGTTCTGTTCGAGGATCCTGAGGGGTCGGGCATTGGCCTGACCCATCCTTCCCTTTGCGCCACGCCTGCGTGGCTCTCTGCGCGATCCTCGCCCTCTCCTCCCTCTCCTTGCGGGGATATCCTCCATGCGTGTTCATATCTGTGCGGTCGGGCGGTTGCGTGTCGGCCCGGAAAAGACCTTGATCGATGACTACCTCGAGCGTTTCGACCGCACAGGGCGGGCGCTGGGCCTTGGGCCTGCACGGGTGGTCGAGGTCGATGACAAGAAGAACGCTGGCATGGGGGCGGAAGCGGATCTCTTGCGCAAGTCCTTGCCCAGGGGGGCGGTGATCTGCACTCTGGACGAACGTGGCAAGGTGATCTCCTCTCCCGATCTTGCCGACCGCATGGCTGGTTGGCGCGACAGCGGGCGGCAGGACCTTGCGCTGATCATCGGCGGTGCGGATGGCATTGACCCCGCGTTGCGCGCCGAGGCGGATTTTTCCATTTCCTTTGGCAAGATGGTCTGGCCGCATATGCTGGTGCGGGTGATGCTGGCCGAACAGATCTATCGCGCCGCCACCATCCTCTCCGGCAGCCCCTATCACCGCGTCTGACGCGTGACCTCAGGGCCCTGGCTGGGTGAACCCGACCGGTTGCGCCTGCATCAGGATGCGCCGCGAACGGGACACGAACTCGCGGCGATAAAGCACTGCGAGGGTGATGATAGTGGCGAGGATCAATGCCTGGGGGCCCGCCAGCCAGGCCAGCCCGGCCAGTGAGAAATAGGTCGACCGCAGCCCCCGGTTGAAGCTTCGCGCTGCGGTGATGTTGATCTCGGCCGCCTGGCTTGCCCGCGGATAGGCGCGCGCGTCTTCAGGATCGCTGGGCACCGCGGCCATCAGTACCGAGCAATAGCCGAACAGCCGATGCGACCAGACGAAGCTGAGGAAGGCATTGGTCAGGAAGATCAGCACCAGAAGAATTTTGATCTCCCAGACGAAATGCGGTGTCTTGGCCAGCGCCAGGTCTTGTGCCACGCCCGCCAGTTGATCGGTATTGCCGATCAGCGCCAGACCGCCGCCGAGCGCCAGCATCGTGGCCGAGGCAAAGAAGGCCGTAGCTTGGCGCAGCGAGGAAATCACCTGCGAATCAAAGATGCGCGGGTTGCGGTTGACCATCTCGCGCATCCATTCCCGCCGGAAGTCCGCCATCAGCGAAGAGGTTGAAGGCCGCGTCTTGCTTGGATTTTCGATCCGCCAGCCGATCCAGAGCCAGCCCAGCACAAAGCAGGTCAGGGCTATGAAATCCCACAAGGAAAAGCTGTTGAGGCGGTCGATCCAGATCATGTGCCTAACCTAGACGGGAGACTCTCCCCTTGCCAGCGGGAAAAAATTGGTAATATTATTTTACCAAAGAGGAGAGCCCGCATGGAGATGCCACCCCCCAATGCCGCCATCCTGGCCAGAAAGGTCGAGTTGATCCAAAAGCTCAGCCAGGTTCTGCCATCCGACGCGATCATCTCGGATGAGGCGGAAACCCGCGCCTATGAATGTGACGCGCTGACCGCCTATCGCTGCCCGCCGATGCTGGCGGTGCTGCCCCGCTCGACCGAGGAGGTGGCGGGCGTCTTGCGCATCTGTCACGAGATGGGCGTGCCAGTGGTTCCGCGCGGGGCCGGGACCTCGCTGGCGGGCGGCGCGCTGCCGACGGCGGATTGTGTGATCCTCGGCGTGGCGCGGATTAGCGCGGTTCTGGAGACCGATTACGACAATCGCATCATCCGGGTGCAGACCGGGCGCACCAATCTCTCGGTTTCGGGCGCGGTAGAGGCGGAGGAGTTCTTTTACGCCCCCGACCCCTCGTCGCAACTGGCCTGCGCGATTGCCGGCAATATCGCGATGAACTCCGGCGGGGCGCATTGTCTGAAGTATGGCGTGACGACCAACAATCTGATGGGCGTGACGCTGGTGATGATGGATGGCACCGTGGTGGAGATCGGCGGCGCGCATCTGGATGCGGGCGGCCTTGATCTGCTGGGGGTGATCTGTGGCAGCGAAGGGCAGCTGGGCGTGGTGACCGAGGCGACCCTGCGCATTCTGCGCAAACCCGAAGGGGCGCGGCCGGTGCTGATCGCCTTTGACAGCAACGAGGTGGCGGGGGCCTGTGTCTCCGACATCATCAAGGCGGGGGTTCTGCCCGTCGCAATCGAATTTATGGACCGCCCTTGCATCGAGGCTTGCGAGGCCTTTGCTAAGGCGGGCTATCCGATGTGCGAGGCCTTGTTGATCATCGAGGTCGAAGGCGCGGAGGCGGAGATCGTCCATCAGCTGCGCCTGATCGCCGAGATCGCCCGCCGTCACAACCCGGTTGAACTGCGCGAGGCCCGCGATGCGGATGAGGCGGCGCGGATCTGGCTTGGACGCAAGTCGGCCTTTGGAGCCATGGGGCAGATCAACGATTACATGTGTCTCGATGGCACTATTCCCGTCTCGGCCCTGCCCTTGGTGCTGCGCCGGATCGGCGAGATGAGCGATGAATTTGGTCTCAAGGTCGCCAATGTGTTCCATGCGGGCGACGGCAATATGCACCCGCTCATCCTGTTTGATGCCAATAAGCCCGGCGATCTGGAGCTCTGTGAGGCCTTTGGCGCCGAGATCCTGAAGCTCTGCGTTGAGGTGGGCGGCTGTCTGACCGGAGAGCATGGCGTGGGCATCGAAAAGCGTGATCTGATGCTGCACCAATATGGGGTGGGCGATATCGAGGCGCAGTTGCGGGTGAAAGATGTGTTTGACCCGAAGTGGCTGCTGAACCCGGCCAAGGTGTTTCCACTGTCGACCACGGAGGCGCGCCGTGGTGCCGTGCTGGCGGCGGAGTGACGAGGTTATGGGTCCGGACTTGGGGGCTTTGCCCCCAAACCCCCAGGATATTTGGGAAAAGATGAAATGATGACACCGCAGACAGAGGCTGAACTGGCGGAGATTGTTGCGGGGGCTGAGGGGTCCTTGCGCATTCAAGGGGGCGGCACGCGGGGAATCGCGGGCGCAGGCGAGGGTCTGAGCACCGCGAAACTGTCAGGCGTGACGCTTTATGAGCCGGGTTCGCTGACCCTGGTGGTGCAGGCGGGCACGCCGGTGGCTGAGGTGGAGGCTCTGTTGGCGTCGGAAGGCCAGCAGCTGGCTTTTGAGCCGATGGATCACCGGGGGCTGATGGGCACCTCTGGCGTGCCGACCATGGGGGGCGTTTTTGCCGCCAATGTCTCGGGGCCGCGGCGGATCCAAGCAGGGGCGGCGCGGGATTTCCTGTTGGGGGTGCGCTTTGTCGATGGGCGCGGCGAAGTGCTGCGCAATGGCGGGCGGGTGATGAAGAATGTCACCGGCTATGATCTGGTGAAGCTGATGGCGGGGGCGCATGGCACCTTGGGGGTGCTGTCTGAGGTTTCGCTGAAGGTGCTGCCGGTGCCGGAGGTGGTCTCGACCCTGACGGTCTCGGGCTGCGATTTGGCGCAGGGGATTGCGGTCCTGTCGGCGGCTTTGGGTTCGCCCTTTGACGTGACAGGGGCGGCCTATGATCCGGCGGCTCAGGTGGCCTATGTGCGCCTGCAGGGGTTTGCGGATTCGGTGGCCTATCGCGCTGGGCAGTTGACCAAGGCGCTTGCGCGGTTTGGTGAGGTGGAGCTGGTCGAGGAAAGCGCGTCGCTTTGGCAGGGTATTCGCGATGTCAGCGCCTTGGCGGGGCAGGCGGGCGATGTCTGGCGGATCTCCGTCAAACCCTCGGACGCGGTTACGCTGATCCCGAGTTTGGGGGCGGTGCGGACCTTTTGCGATTGGGGTGGCGGTCTCGTTTGGGCGTTGATGCCCGCGGGCAGCGACCTTCGGGCCAAGATGAAAGTGCCCGGTCATGCGACCCTTGTGCGGGGGGAGGGGCAAGCGCGGTTTCATCCGGAGCCTGCGCCCCTGGCAGCGATATCCGCCGGGCTCAGAGCGCAATTTGATCCGCGAGGGATCCTCAATCCGGGGTTGATGAGGTAAAGACATGCAGACGACATTTACCGAAGACCAGCTGCGCGATCCCGGCACCGCGCGCGCCAATGAGATCCTGCGCTCCTGCGTGCATTGCGGGTTTTGCACCGCGACCTGCCCGACCTATCAGGTGCTGGGCGATGAGCTCGACAGCCCGCGCGGCCGGATCTATCTGATCAAGGATATGCTGGAAAACCAGCGGGTTCCGGATGCCAAGACGGTGAAGCATATCGACCGCTGCCTCTCGTGCCTGTCCTGCATGACCACCTGCCCCTCGGGCGTGCATTACATGCATCTGGTGGACCATGCGCGCGCCTATATCGACAAGCATTACCAGCGGCCCTTTGGCGATCGTGCCCTGCGTTGGCTTTTGGCGCGCATCCTGCCCTATCCGACGCGGTTCCGGCTGGCGCTCCTTGGGGCCAAGATCGCGCGGCCTTTCAAGGGGGTGATGCCGGATGCCCGGTTGCGTGCAATGCTGGAGATGGCGCCTAAGGTGATCCCGCCGGTCAGCCGCAATGACGATCCGCAGAGCTTTGCTCCCGAAGGTGCGCGCGTGAAGCGTGTGGCACTGATGACCGGCTGCGCGCAAAAGGCGCTCAACACCGATATCAACGACGCGACTATCCGCCTGCTGCGTCGCTTGGGCTGCGAGGTGGTGGTGGCCGAAGGCGCAGGCTGTTGCGGCGCGCTGACCCATCATATGGGGCGCGAAGAGGAAAGCCACGCGGCGGCGGCCAAGAACATCCGTGCCTGGATGGCGGAGAAGACTGGCAAGGGGCTCGACGCCATTGTCATCAATACCTCCGGCTGCGGCACCACGGTGAAGGACTACGGCCATATGTTCCGCAATGATCCTCTCTCGGCGGATGCGGCGGTGGTCTCTGGGCTCGCGATGGATATTTCCGAGCTGGTCATGCAGTTGGACTTGCCGGAAGGCGCAGACAAGGGGCTGACCGTGGCCTATCACGCGGCCTGCTCGCTCCAGCATGGGCAAAAGATCAAGACCCACCCCAAGACGCTGCTAAAACGCGCTGGCTTTACCGTGGTGGAGCCTGCAGACAGTCACCTTTGCTGTGGCTCGGCCGGCACCTATAACCTGTTGCAGCCGGAGATTTCTGCCGAGTTGAAGGCGCGCAAGGTCCGCACGCTTGAGGCCAAGAACCCCGATATCATCGCGGCCGGCAATATTGGCTGCATGATGCAGATCGGCTCTGCCGCATCGGTGCCGATCGTCCATACGGTCGAGCTGCTGGACTGGGCCACCGGTGGCCCAAAGCCGCCGACGATGGAGCGGACGCCCGGTGCCGCTCCGGTTCCGATCTTGCGCTGATCCTGCGCAAACGGCATCACGGGGGGAGATGGGCGACTCGCGGCGGCGCGCGTGCCTCAAATTCGCCTCAGGGGTCTGCCAGACTGCGGCGCGGGGAATGTGGAGGGTGCCTGTGCTGCAATTCATGCGACGGTTTGTGGGTCTGGCCCTGTGTGGCTTCGCCACGGCAGCGGTGGGGGATGTCTCCGGACAAGGACTGGACAGCCGCTTGCGGAGCCTGGAAACCACCGATGCTGGCCGTGATTGGGAAGCGGTCGGTCGGCTCGATCGCAAGGGGGTGGGCTTTTGCACCGGCGCGCTGATCGCACCGGATCTCGTCCTGACTGCGGCGCATTGCCTCTTCGACAAGAAGAGCCTGAAGCCGATTGATCCCACCACCATCGAATTTCTCGCGGGCTGGCGCAATGGCCGGGCCTCGGCCTACCGTGCCGTCAAACGTGCGGTGGTGCATCCGTCCTATGTCTATGATGGCACCCTCTCGCCCAATCGGGTGCGCAACGACATTGCCCTGCTCCAGCTGCAACGCCCGATCCGCAACACCACAGTGACCCCGTTTGAAACCGATGCCCGCCCGAAGAAAGGCGCTCGCGTTGGAGTGGTCTCTTATGCCCATGACAGATCCGAGGTGCCGTCATTGCAGGAGGTCTGTTCGGTCATCACCCGCCAGGAAGGGGTTCTGGTGATGTCCTGCGATGTGGATTTCGGTTCTTCCGGGGCACCGGTGTTCAGTTTTGAGGGGGACCGCCCCCGGATTGTCTCGGTTGTTTCGGCCAAGGCCCGGGTGGAAGGGAAACCCGTTTCGCTGGGCGCCTCGCTGGCGGATGAATTGGCGCTGCTGGAGGCGCAGCTCACCGGAACGCTTACGGGGAGCGGAATGCCAACCGGCGTCGGCAGGGTACAGGTGGGGGATCCGCGCCGCAGCGACATGGGCGCGAAATTCATCCGAAACTGACCCTTACCTCTTGAAACAGGACAGGGCTTTCATATCTCGGTGTGGTCCGGGGCGCCTCTGATTGGGTCCCGGCGGCACAACCGGCCCGTCCCGCGAAGGGAGGGCTTCATAGCAGTTAATCGCTCTAGGATGAGGATGAACCATGCGTACGTTTGATTTTGCCCCGCTGCACCGCGCCACCGTCGGTTTCGACCAGATTGCCGACCTGATGGACCGCGTGATGAGCTCCGACCTGCAGCAGTCCAGCTACCCTCCCTACAATATCGAAAAGACCGCTGATGATGCCTATCGCATCTCTATCGCCGTCGCCGGCTTCTCCGAGGCCGAGCTGAACGTCGAGGTCAAAGACCATGCGCTTGTCGTTTCTGCCCGCAAGGCGGAAGACGCCGAAGGGCGCACCTATCTGCATCGCGGTATTGCCACCCGCGCGTTCGAGCGGCGGTTCACCCTCGCCGATCACGTGCGTGTGGAAGGCGCGAGCCATGTGGATGGGATGCTGAACATAGATCTCGTCCGTGAAGTTCCGGAGGCGCTGAAACCGCGCCGGATCGAGATTGCCTCCGGCGTGACGGCACGCCCCAAGGAAATCTCCGCTTCCGCAGTGAACTGAGACCGGACACCCGCCTTCCTCCCCGGGGCACTCTTGCCCTGTTTGCATCGCCTCCGGCCAATTGCCGGGGGCGTTTTTCGTGTGTGTTGCGGATGTTTGCTGTGGATTTTACGTTTCCTTACCAATCGGTAGATTGCGACTCCGTGTGACTGCTGAAAAGATCGGTGCATGGACCAGGTTCTCCCTCCCTCCACCACTCGGACAGAGCTTCTGCGCAGTGCGCGCAGCCTCTTTGCCGCCCATGGGTATGCCGGGACCTCGATCGCGGCGATTGCGCAGGACCTCGGGGTCACCAAGCAGGCGCTGCTACACCATTTCGGCAACAAGGATGCCCTTTATGCCATGGCGGTCGAGCAGACCGCGGCAGAAGTCCTCGCCGTCCTGTTCGATGCGCTGGAGGATGACAGACCGGCAGAAGACCAACTGGAAACCTTCTGTGCCCATCTCAGCCAGCGCATGGCGCAGGATCCCGCCCCGGCCAAACTGTTGTTGCGCGAGATGCTCGACCATGCATTGACGCCCAAGGCCGAGGGGCGCAGCTTTGCCACGCTTCTGGAAAGCCTGGTGGCAACGGTTCAGGCGACGGAACGGTGGAAAGAGGGCGGCGTGCAGGGGGCGCTTGCCCTGGTTTGCCATCTTTTCGGAGCGGCGGTTCTGGCCCATGGGGCGCGTGACACCATCGGCGGGCTGTTTGGTCCCGCTGCCGAGATCGGCGCGCGGGACCAGAATGCTGCGGTGTTTGCTGCCCTGGTGTCAGGCGCTCTGCGCGGCTGAGGGAGGTCGCGCCTCCCGGCTCAGGAGCCAGGCACTGGCCACGAGGATCAAGGCGCTGCCGATCCACATGTTGCCGTCTGGCAGGAAGCCAAAGAGGGTGGCACCGAGGCCGACATTGAACAGGAGTTTCAGATGGTCAAAGGGCTGTAGGAAGGCCGCGTCCGCTGCCCCGTAGGCGCGCACCAAGGCGTGCTGGGCCAATGCGGTCAACAGCCCCGCGCCGATCACCAGCCAGAGCGTCCCTGTTGGCAGGGCAAAGCCAGGGCCAGCCGCGAGGAGGGCATTGGCAGGGCTGAGCAGCAACAGGAGGTAGATGGTCACCGTCTCGGTGCTGTCCCGGTCGGTGAGGCGCTTGGTCACCACCGAGCTTGCTGCCCACAGCGCCGCCGCTCCCACCGGCAACAGGGCTGCAAGGCGGAAATCATCAGACCAGGGCGACAGGATCACCAGCCCGCCGATGATCCCGAGGATCACCGCGCCCCAACGGTGTGCGGTCACCGTCTCGCGCAGCACGAGGCCCGCGCCGAGGGTGACAAAAAAGGGCGACAGCAGGATCAGCGCAATCGCCTGCCAGATCGGAACCTGCGCCAATCCCAGCGTCCAGAGCTGCACTCCTCCCACCGCCAGTGCCACCCGGAGGACATGCACCCAGATCTGGCCGGTGCGCAGAACCGCGCCCCGATGCCGCCAGATCCAAGGCACATAGAACAGCAAGGCAATGAAATACTGCCAGAAGGTCACCGTGGCGGCGGAGGCCCCATGCAACATGGTGGCGGCCTGCAGGGCGGAGTTGACCAGCGCAAAACAGCCCCCGGCCAGAACCATGAGCCCCGCCGCCTGAAGCGGGGTCGAAATCATGCGAGTCATCTGCGTTCGTCCTTTCCTGTCACGTATGTGACCCAAGGCAGACGAACAGGACCACCATGGCTGCCCCTGCGGGCGCCTGCGGCATCCAGGTCGATTCTCTTTCATCCGGACTTTGACCGTCGGCCCCGGAATTGCGCCGGGTCTGCTGACACCCTGCCATGTGACCGGGCCGCTCGTGGGCTTTTACCACCGGTAGGGAGTTTCACCCTGCCCTGAGAATAGTGCCCCGCCGAGGCGGAACCCCAATTCCATAGCCAAGCCTTGAAACGAAGAAAACCCCGGCGCCTCTGTTGGCCCAAAAAATCCGGTGCGGACTGCTTCGGCGAGGCTGAAAGGTAGTGTCCCTGTGCCAAACGCAAAAGAGCCCCCGAAGGGGCCCTTTCTTTCAGTCGCCGCCTGAACTCAATCCAGCTTGAAGGACCAGAACATGGTCTCGCCCGAGCTGTCATCAACGCCGTCGTTGTCGGTGGAGACCCAGACCGTGCTGTCGTTCAGGATGGCGAGACCCTCGATCTTGTCGAGCACATAACCGCCGGTGGACTTCAGATCCGGGATCAGGTCGCGCACCTCTTCCTTGGTCACTACGGGCAGCTCGCCCCCCAGCGGTGCGGGCACCAGCTCGGACAGGGCCACGCGGTAGATCTTCTTGGTCACCGCCTCATCTGCGTGCTGGTTGTCGCGCTCGATGATGTAGGCATAATCGCCATGGGCCACGATCTCCGACAGACCCACCCAGCCCTTTGCCGGCTCGGTCAGCGGATAGTGCACCGCGCCCCATTCCTGGGTCTCGAGGTTATAGGAGACCAGTTTCACGTGGTTCTTCGGATCGTCCTTCCACTCGCGCTGCACCGCCATCCACAGGGTGTCGCCCACCTTGGTGATACCTTCAAAGCCAAAGCGTTTTTCCACCGCCATGAGCTCTTCGGGGATCACGATCTCGCCTTTGTTGGTCTTGATCAGACCCTTTTTGGAGACGTGGTAGATCGCATGCGGGATCGCGCGGTCCATGCGGCCTTCGGAGGCCACGTAGAACCCGCCTTCGCCATCCAGCGTGATGCCTTCAAGGTCGAGCTTCTGCGCGGCGTCCCCATTGGCACGGTGGATGCGGATCACATCCACGATGCGGGCCGGGGTCTGGCTCGGGTCGATTTTGAAAATCGTCGGCTGGAAGCCGTAGAAGCTGTCGTTGACGGCGTAGATCATGCCGTCCTCGTCCGCCACCATGCCAGAGATCGCACCCCAGCCGGTCAGCTCTTCCATGCCTTCGGAGGTCAGATGCGGGTAGACCGGTGCTGCGTCCTGCTGCTGGTAGATCATCACATGAGCGTTCACGCCGCCATCTTCGCGCAGGTCGGATTCATTGGCCGAAACCAACAGGCCGCGCGACGGGATGGTGACATAGCCTTCCGGGCCCACACCGGAGGGCAGCAGCTGTTTGAGCACCGGGGCCGCCGGATCGGTCACGTCGTAGACACCAACCACGGAGGCGCGTTCAGCGCCGACAAACACATAGGGCGTGCCATTGTATTCGGCAAAGGTCACCGATTCCGGCTCAACGCCCTTCGCATCCGAACGGGTGTCCGGATAGTGGCCGATCTGGATGATCGCCTGCTCAAAGGAGGTGCCGCTTTCGTAAACGACCGAGCCATCCTTGTTGAAGATGGTCCAGCCGCGCGAGCCGCCGTTGTAGTCGCCTTCGTTGGCGGTTGCGAAATGAGTGTCGTCGATCCAGGTGACTGCGTCGGGCTCACGCAGGCGGCCTTGCTGGCTTTCGGTAAAGATCAAGGCGCCACGTTCGTCGGTGGCATCGATGCCGGTCAGGTCAACGGAACCAGCGGAGAAGTGGTTGAGGACCTCGCCCTCCCGGGACACCACGACGAGGTGGTTGTTCTCCTGCAGGGTCACTACCGTCTCGCCAAGCGCGTTGATGGAGACATATTCCGGCTCAGGGTCGGTCCCGGCGATCTCTGCCAGACCGGTCAGGTCCACCATCTTCATGCTGGCACAGTCGAGGCCGCCTTCGGTGGTGTTGACCAGAACAAGATTGCCCGCGGGCAGCTGCGGGATCTCACCGTCATTCAGATCTTCGTCGCGCTCGTTCTCGATGGCGATGGCGAGGAAGGAGCCATCCTTCGCCTTGGCCACGGAATCCGGCTGACCGCCGAGATCGCAGGAGGCGAGCTCTTCACCCGAGGCCACATCAAAGGCCATGATCTGACCAGAGGGCTGGGTGTAGCTTTCGGAGGTGTTGACGCCCGCATAGGCGACAGTGCCGATCACTGCCACCGAGGTCGGCTCTCCGGGCAGGACGATCGCGCCTTTGGGCGCGGGGTTGGCGGCATCGGTGATGTCCACACGACCCAGCACGCCAAGCGGGCTGTCGGTATAGACCAGTGTCATGCCATCGGCGGTGACGTCGATGATTTCAGCAGAGGTTTCACGGCTCTGGTCTTCGCCTTCGGCCATGTTCTTGACAACGGGGAAGGACGCAATGCGGTTGAATGAAGTGTCTGCCTGCGCAAGACCAGCGGTCAGCGCAAGGGCAGATGTCAGGCACACGAGGCGCAGGGACATCGGCAGCTCCTGTTGGTTAAATTCCAGTGCCTTGCCCATGCCCTCCGGACGCAAAGTTTTTGTGACACATTTTAGTATATTTAGTGATGGCGAG
Source organism: uncultured Paracoccaceae bacterium (assembly GCA_937146765.1). Classification (GTDB taxonomy): domain Bacteria; phylum Pseudomonadota; class Alphaproteobacteria; order Rhodobacterales; family Rhodobacteraceae; genus Epibacterium. Next base: position 127,925 of record CAKZRP010000020.1, read on the forward strand.
GTAATTGGCCGTTCAGGAAATCGCGATAAAGTGGGACCCTATTTGCAGTGGGTTACTGCATATGTTGAGGGGTTTAGCCGGAATGGGAACTGCCATTTTGCGCCAGATTGATGCCCAGTTGGTCCGGGGCAGTTTTGCACAGGTTTTTGCTTGCAAGGCGGATCTGACAGATCGGTTCTACGACTATCTGTTTCAGGAAATTCCCGAGGTCAAGGCCATGTTCACCCACGACTTTTCCCGTCAAAAGGAAATGTTTGCCCGGGTTCTCGCCACAGGCGTACGCAGCCTGGAGGAAGATGACGAACTCGCCCCGCTGGTTGAGCGCCTCTTGCTGAACCACCGGCATCTCGGTCTGACCGCAGGCCACATGTACATGGCGCAGCGCGCGCTGCTGCAGGCCCTGGAGGAGGTGATGTCGCCCCATCTCACCGCCGCCGAACTCTCCGCCTGGAATGCGGCCCTTCGGCGGCTCTGTCAGAGCATGGCAGCGGGGATCGAGACCCCCGCCGCCTGAAGGTGCGGGCGGATCAGACCGCCATACAGAGGTATTTCATCTCTAGGTAATCCTCGATGCCATGGTGGCTGCCTTCGCGGCCCAAACCAGACTGTTTCACCCCGCCAAAGGGCGCAACCTCGGTCGAGATGATGCCGGTGTTGATGCCGACGATGCCATATTCCAGCGCTTCGGCGACCTTGTAGACCCGGCTCAGGTCCTTGGCGTAGAAATAGGAGGCGAGGCCAAAGATGGTGTCATTTGCCATCTCGATCACCTCATCCTCGGTCTCGAACTTGAAGAGCGGTGCCAGCGGGCCAAAAGTCTCGTCCTGCGCAAAGGCCATCTGGGGCGTCGCGCCAGTCACGATGGTCGGCTGGAAGAAGGTGCCGCCCAGTTCAGAAGCTTCCCCGCCGAGGATCACATCGGCACCCTTGTCCTTGGCGTCGGCGATATGCTCTTCGACCTTTTTCACCGCAGCGGCCGAAATCAGCGGGCCGAATTGGGTGCCCTCGGCCAGACCATCGCCCACTTTCATTGCCGCCACGGCGGCTTTGAGCTTGGCGGCAAAGGCGTCGTAGATGCCCGCTTGCACATAGATCCGGTTGGCGCAGACGCAGGTCTGACCGTTGTTGCGGAACTTGCACATGATGGCGCCTTCGACGGCGGCATCGAGATCGGCATCGTCAAACACGATAAAGGGCGCGTTGCCGCCCAGCTCCATCGAGCATTTCATCACCTGATCCGCCGCCTGACGCAGCAGGATGCGCCCTACATTGGTGGAGCCGGTAAAGGTCAGCTTGCGCACGATGGGGTTCTCACAGAACTCCTTGCCAATTCCCGAAGCATCGGTGGAGGGGATCACGCTGAAGACGCCGGCGGGGATGCCCGCGCGCTCGGCCAGAACGGCCAATGCGGTGGCCGAGAGCGGCGTTTCCGAGGCAGGGCGCGCAACAAAGGCGCAGCCAGCAGCCAGCGCGGGGCCGGCCTTGCGGGTGATCATCGCATTGGGAAAGTTCCAGGGCGTGATCGAGGCGGCGACGCCGATCGGTTGCTTGATTACGGTGATCCGCTTGTCGCGCTGGTGGCCGGGGATGGTTTCGCCATAGATCCGCTTGGCCTCTTCCGCGAAGAACTCGATGAAGGACGCGCCATAGGCGATCTCGCCGCGCGCCTCGGCCAGGGGTTTGCCCATTTCAGCGGTCAGGATCACCGCGAGGTCTTCTTGGTTGGCCATCATCAGGTCAAACCACTTGCGCAGCACGCCCGCGCGCTCCTTGCCTGTCCATTTGGCCCAGTCCTTCTGCGCGGTGTTGGCGGCGGCAATGGCATCGCGCGCCTGCATCCGGCTGACGTCGGCCACATTGGCGATCACATCACCCCGCGCCGGGTTCAGCACCTCGAACGTGTCTTCGCCCGCCACAAAGGCGCCGCCGATATAGGCGCGCTCTTCCAGCAGGCTCGGGTCCTTCAGAAGGGATTTCAGATCGGTCGTCGCGTCTAGCATGGTGTCCTCCGCAAATTCGAGTCTCGCAAATCAAAAGCAGTTGGGCCTAATGTTGTCCAGTAACAGCGATAAGTCCAGATGCTTAACATATTAAGGGAATGAAATGGAACTCGACGACGCCTATGCCAACGGAGCCTATATCGAAGGCGCCGCAGACTATCCGCCGCGCTGGGTGGCCTCGGCCGAAGATTTCCGCAACAGCCTGCACGACCGCGCGCGGCTCGACATCCCCTATGGTGAGGGAACGCGGCACAAATTCGATTTGTTCCTGCCTGAAGGCGAGCCGGTGGGCCTGTTTGTCTTTGTCCATGGTGGCTATTGGCTGGCCTTCGACAAATCCACCTGGTCGCATCTGGCGCGCGGCGCTCTGGAGCGGGGCTGGGCGGTGGCGATGCCCTCCTATGACCTCTGCCCCGCGGTGCGTATTGCCGATATCACCCAGCAGGTGGCGCAAGCGGTTGTGGTTGCGGCGGGCGAGGTTTCAGGCCCCATCGTGCTCGCGGGCCATTCGGCGGGTGGTCATCTGGTGGCGCGGATGCTCGACAAATCGGTGCTGCCCGAGGCGGTGGGCAGCCGCATCCGCACCGTGGTGCCGATCTCGCCGCTCTCAGACCTGCGGCCCCTGCTGCGCACCTCGATGAACGAGAAGTTCAAGATGACACCCGAAGATGCCAAGGCCGAAAGCCCGGTCGAAATGAAGAACCGCTATCCGGCTGAGGTCACCGTTTGGGTTGGCGGCGCGGAACGCCCGGCCTTCCTCGATCAGGCGATCTGGCTTGTGGAGGCCTGGGACGCCGATCACGTGATCGCCTTTGAAAAGCATCATTTCAACGTGATCGAGCCGCTTGCGGACCACGAAAGCGACCTTGTTGCCGTGATTACAGGCTGAGCTACAGAAAGCTTGCGGGCGGCAAAAAGAGCCCTCTTGCCGCCCGCTGAAATTGCGCTCATGCTCAGGGGCAGAGCGCGGCGATGGCGTCGCCTTCCGAACCCGGCGGCCCAAGGCCTGCCGCACTAGGGCGCTCCGTTCCAACATATCCTGTACGCCGGGATCTTTCTTTTCAAAGGAGGGTCCAGCATGACTGCTCGTCCTGAACTCTATCGCTTTCACAACGGTGAGAAGGCGCCGCTGCAATTTGCCGTGGCCGAATACGAGGCCCGCATCGCGCGCCTGCGCAGCATCATGTCTGATCTTGGAGTGGAGGCGGCTGTCTTCACCTCCATGCACAATATCTCTTATTATTCGGGGTTTACCTATTGCTCCTTCGGGCGGCCCTACGGGCTGGTGGTGACCGCGACAGAGGCGGTGACGATCAGCGCCGGCATTGACGCGGGCCAGCCGTGGCGGCGCTGTTTTTGCGACAACATCACCTATACCGACTGGCAGCGCGACAACTTCTGGCGCGCGATCCTGTCAGTGACCGGCCCAGAGCGCGTGGTCGGGATCGAAAGCGATCACCTGACGATGCTGCAACGGGGTAAGCTCGACCATTTCCTCGCGCCGTCGCGAGTCGTGGATCTTTACGAGGCGACGATGGTGCAGCGGATGCACAAATCCCCCGCCGAGCTGGAGATGATCCGCGCGGGCGCTGCGGTGGCCGATGTGGGCGGATTTGCCATTCGCGAGGCGGTCAAGGTCGGCGCGCGTGAGATCGACATTGCCATGGCCGGGCGCGATGCGATGGAGCTGGAAATCGCCAAACGGTTCCCGGATGCGGAGTACCGCGACACTTGGGTCTGGTTCCAATCCGGCCTCAACACCGACGGCGCCCATAACCCGGTCACTGCGCGTCCGTTGCAGCGCGGCGATATCCTGTCGCTCAATACCTTTCCGATGATCTCCGGCTATTACACCGCGCTGGAGCGCACCCTGTTTGTCGAGGAGGTCGATGCCGCAAGCCTCAAGATTTGGGAAGCCAATGTCGCCGCCCACGAGTATGGCATGTCGCTTCTCAAGCCGGGCGCCAGCTGCGCCGAGATCACCCAGAAGATCAACGCCTTCTTCGAGGAGCGCGACCTCTTGCAATATCGCACCTTTGGCTATGGCCACTCCTTTGGCGTGCTGTCGCACTATTACGGGCGCGAGGCTGGGCTGGAGCTGCGCGAGGATATCGACACGGTGCTGGAGCCCGGCATGGTGATCTCGATGGAGCCGATGCTGACAATCGCCGCAGGCCAGCCGGGCGCCGGAGGCTACCGCGAGCATGACATTCTCATCCTCACCGACGAGGGCAACGAGAATATCACCAAGTACCCCTATGGCCCCGCCTTCAACGTGGTCGGCTGACCTTCGATAACCCCCTTGACCGGCCCGCCGCTGCCTTGCATCCAGCGCGGGCCGGTGCAGTCTGGTGACAAAGCCTGCTGCACCTGCGAATAATCGCCCTATGTCATTGTTTTTGACGGCTCGACCGACGACATTGCAAGGGTACGACAGGGTGCGACAAAGGGGATAGGGGCACAATGGCCTATGTGAAGTGGTTTTTCATTCTGGCGTTCTGGGGTCTTGTCGGTGGTTTTCTGCACTACACCCTGCCGCAGTATGACGTGGTGCGGATCGTAAACACCTACGAGGAACGCCAGCAGCTTGGCGATTGGACGCGGATGTTCTGGTCGACCCCGGATCAGCAAAGCAACACGCTGCAGGACCGCGACGTGCAGTTCATCCAGGCGGTACGCCCGAACGGCAAGGCCATCGTCTATCGCAACGAGGATACTGGCTGGAACTGGCCCCCCTATTTCAAGTTCGACACCGCGAACCTCTATACCGAGGCCAATGACGCGATTTCCGCCAAGGACAATCCGGAATGGGTGCGCATCATGCACTATGGCTGGCGCAGCGAATTGCTGTCCTCCTTCCCGAATGCAGTCAAGATCGCCCCTGCGGTCGGGCCCGATGACAAGCCGATCAACTGGATCTCGATCTCGATCCTTGTGATCCTCGCAGCGATTTTCTGGGCCATCTTCGTGCGTCTGCGCCGGTTCAAGCGCAACCGGATCGACCCGATGTTCGATACTGTCGAAGATGGGTTTTACGCCGCAGGCGATGCCATCGAGGATCGAACCCGCGGCGTGCGGCGTTGGTTCCGGCGCAAGTAAAAATCGTAAGAAAAACGAAAACAAGGGCTCCGTGTCGGGGCCCTTTTTCTTGGTTTTTTTGAGAGAGCTATTGGAGTTCTGTTGGTGTTTTAACGTGGTTTGACGGGCAGGTGTAAACCAATGGTAACCGGTCTCCGGATTAGGTTCGGACGCAGTATTGTGACCCAAACCCGGAGAGTTTCATGAAAACGCTGCTCGCATCCCTCAGCCTTGTTACCCTGTCCTTTGCCCCGCTTATGGCCTCTGCCGAACCGCTCACCGTCGGGGTGGAGACCATCGAGTACCTGCCGCACTACAATTGGGATGGCCAAAGTTACACCGGGTTCGGGGCCGATCTTCTGACCCGCTTCGCTGCGGACGAAGGCTATGAGATCACCTGGAAACCCCTGCCGGTGAAGCGGCTGATGCAGGCGGTGGCCAATGGTGATGTGGATCTGAAATATCCCGACAATGCCTTTTGGTCGGCCGATGTCAAAGAGGGCAAGCCCATGGTCTACTCGCAGCCGGTGATCGCGGCCATCGACGGGGTGATGGTGAAGCCTGCGAACCTCGGCAAACCGGTGGAGGAGATCTCCCGGCTGGGAATCGTGCTGGGCTTCACCGCCTTCTCCTGGATGGATCGGATCGAGTCTGGTGCAGTGACCCTGACCGAGAACACCTCCTTCAACGGTATGGCGAAACAGGCGCTCAACGACCGCATCGACGGCGCCTATGCCAATACGGATGTGGCGCGGCGCGTGCTCGTTGACCTGGGCGAGGCGCCGGATGCGCTGGTCTTTGACGAGAGCCTGCCCCATTCGGCGGCGGATTATCACCTGTCCTCCAGCACCCGTGCCGATGTGGTCGAGCGTTTTGACGCCTGGATCGCCGCACATCCCGAGGTGGTGGCGGAGATCAAGGCCAAACACGGTCTCTGACGGGCATCGGGAGCGCGCCTGGAGGTGAACAGCCTTAATCGTCGAAGAGATGTGAGGTGCGCGCAATCTCCAGAGCGCGCGCCTCCGGCAGGTCCAGGAACCCGGCAATGGCCCGGGCATTGTCTTCCGCCCCGACATCCTGGTTCAGGACCCATTGGCGATTGAATCCGGCATCGCGGATCTTGTCCACCTCGTTCAGGATATCGTTGCGGATCGCGGGCAGCAGCCGTTCCAGAGTTGCCTGCGGGGTGTGGTTGCCGGCCAGGCCGACGCGATGGGCATGGCCGGTGAGGTAGTCGTCGGAAAAAGTGCAATCGATCCGCAGGAGCCGCGTATGCGCGCGGTCCGAGAAGAAATCGTTCATCAGATCTAGCCCCGCGGGATCCATGCAGAGGATCAACCGGTCCTGCCCGTAGTAGTCAAACAGCATCCGCACCAGGGCGCGCCGGTGTCGGGTGCGCTTTTCAAGGCTGCGCTCCAGCCCACCCAGATCGGGCAGCGGGGTCGATTCTTCGTTGAACAGGTACTCGATGGCGGGGATGTCGCTGTGCTTGCGGATCTCAGCGAGAAGCCGCTTGGCCACATGCCATTTCTTGCAGGTGACGATCAGCAGGCTGCGCGATCGCCCGAGACTGCTTTCGGTCTCCCAGAAGCGTGGCGCAAACCTTTGCCCGGTGCGACCGCGTTCGCAGAGAAACCCATAGAGGTTGCGCCCCTCGTTGGAAATGCTGAAACTCACGTCATGCGCGGCATAGAGCTGGCCGAGGCGCGCCTTCAGTTCGGTCGCCTCCGGGCTGATCTTGCGCGCGAAAAGGAAGTCCTGACTGAGCAGCAAGTCATAATGATCATTATAGAAATTGACCGGCATCCCATAGGGCGTGAACATCAGGAAGGTCAGGGTACGGGCCTCGATCTCGGCTTCGGGGATCAGGTGTCGCACCAGGGTCTGAAAGAAGGTCTCGTCGGGAATCCAGGTCGAGGCGAAGAACCGCATGATGTCGCGTCGTTCGCGGGTCAATGTCAGGATCGCCTCGACGGTGCGGCGCCGGAGGCACCACCACTGGCTGCCGATCTGGACCTGCAGATCGGCGGGAATGGCACGTTTTAGCCCGAGGCGTTTCTGTGCCTCGTAGGCAAGGTAGAACCGTCGTTTCTGGGTGCGTTCGTTGAAGAAATGCCGATAGATCAGCCGGTCTTCCTTCATCCCGGTCTTGATCCAGTTGCTCTCGAAAAAATCGAAGCTCTCGATGAAGTCCTTGTCCTGGCGGTCGAGGAACCCATGGGCGTATTCGGCTGTCTTGATCGCCATGCAGTCGCCCGACAGCATGTAGAAATGGCTGGCGCGGGGGAAGGCCTCGGCAGCGGCCTCGACCGCCAGAAGGGTGGCCTTGACCAGCGACCAGGCACCCCAGCCGCATTTGATCCGGCGGCGCGCAAAGGTCACATTTGGGTTCTCGGCCAGGGCGCTGCGGATCCTGCTGAAATCCGCGGCTCGGGCACGGGCGTCGAAATGGATGGCGATGTAATCCCCGGCGGCGGTCAGCTGCTCTGCCTGCTGCACGATGGCCTCAGGATCCTTGTGGCACAGGAGAATATAGGCGATCTTTGCCATGTGTGGAGTGCAATTGCCTGTTTTAACGCGGTGTTTCCCTGCTAGTGTCATCCTTGATAAAGGGGATCCGGGGCCGAATAAACCAGTTTGTGCCGCGGGGTCGCCGGACAAGGGCGCAGCCCAAGGGCATGAGCGAAGGACACAAGAGATGGGATTTCCCGGCACCTGGATGACGGAGAGCGAAAGCGTGGTCTACCGCGTGGTGCCGAAATGCGCTTGTTCGACCATTGGCCAGATCATGTTCTATTCCGACCATGGGCGGTTCTTTGACGGGGACATTCACGATTCCACCTCCGGCCTGCACAAATGGGCGCAGGAGGAGAGCCAGCCGCTGATCGAGGCCAATGCGCGGGCACACAAGTCCTATGTCTTCACCTGTGTGCGCAACCCTTACACCCGCATCCTCAGCTCCTTCTTTGACAAGATCTGTGGCATCCAGCGCAACGGCAAACGCTACCGCGGCAATCTGGTGCCGAAGCTGATGTATGAGTATGGCATCGAAGTGGGCGGCGAGGATGGCAAGCAGGAGTTCGACCAGATCAGGAGCTTCCGGCGTTTCCTGCTTTTTGCCCGAGACAGCATCCGTTGGCGGCGGCCGATGGAGCCGGACATTCATTGGTCCGCCATGTCGGGGCATGTATCCACCTTCATCGTCAACGGTGGCCGCTACGACAAGGTGGTCTGGACCGAAAAGTTCAACGAGGGGATGCAGGCGGTGCTCGACGCGATTGAGACGCCGCATCCGGTAGATCTGGCGACAATCCCCCGGTTCAACGAGAGCGAAGGCCATGGGCCGAAGCGGGCGCATCCCGTCGAGGACTACTTTGACGATCTGTCGATGCATCTGGTCTATGAGATCTACAAGCGCGACTTTGAGGTCTTCAAATACGATTTTGAGAAACCTGCCAATAAGATGCCGATCGGTGAGATCGACCTCGACGAGGTGCACGCCAAGCTGGGCTGAATGACCTCAGCCTCGGGGACAAGGGCGGGGGGCGCCCGTCGGTCCCGCGATCATGAGACATGATCTGGTCCCGCCGGGCCCGGCGCCGGGCTTTCGCCCGGCGTGCGCGTGCCGCAAGCGGTGTGGCGGGGGCGCGCAGGGGGTGGCTGGGCGAACTGGTTTGGATCTGCTGAGAAGCGGTTCAGGGGCAGGTCTGCCCTGAACGCGCCTGATCCAGTGTCTTGAGGGCGGGCGCGTCAAGGGTGAACCGCGCGGACGCGCGGCGGCTGTGCCGCCCTTGACCCGGACTGCGGCGGGTGCGGCCCTTGCGAACGTAAAAAAAGGCCCCGGCACGGTTTGTGCGCGGGGCCTTTGTGGTGTGAGGGGATGGCGGTTTATTCGTCGTCGGGCAGCTGGCGCACAGCCCCTTTGGCCGCCGAGGTGGCCAAGAGCGCATAGGCCTTGAGCGCGGTCGACACCTTGCGTTTGCGTGGCTCTGCCGGTTTCCAGCCTTTTTCGTCCTGCACGGCGCGGCGGGTCGCCAGCGTGGCCTCATCCACCGCGAGGTGGATGGTGCGGTTCGGGATGTCGATCTCGATGGTGTCGCCGTGTTCCACCAGGCCAATGATGCCGCCTTCCGCCGCCTCGGGGGAGACGTGACCGATGGAGAGGCCCGAGGTGCCGCCGGAGAAGCGACCGTCGGTCAGAAGGGCGCAGGCTTTGCCGAGGCCTTTGGATTTCAGATAGGAGGTCGGGTAGAGCATTTCCTGCATGCCCGGACCGCCGCGCGGGCCTTCATAGCGGATCACCACCACGTCGCCCTCTTTGACCTTGCCGGTGAGAATGTCGTTCACCGCCTGATCCTGGCTTTCGCAGACATAGGCGGAGCCGGTGAACTTCAGGATCGAGGCATCGACGCCCGCGGTTTTCACGATGCAGCCTTCCAGCGCGATATTGCCGAACAGCACCGCAAGGCCGCCGTCCTGGCTGAAGGCGTGCTCTTTGGAGCGGATCACGCCGCCTTTGCGGTCGGTGTCCAGTTCCTTGAAGCGGTTCTCGGTGGAGAAGGCCTGCGTGGTGCGCACGCCGCCGGGGGCGGCTTTGAACAGCAGCTCCGCCTCGGGGTTATTGGCGACCGCGATGTCCCATTTGGCGATGGCGCTGCCCATGGTCGGGCTGTGCACGGTGGCGACGTCATTGTGCAGAAGGCCCGCGCGAGAGAGTTCGCCGAGGATCGAAAAGATGCCGCCGGCGCGGTGCACGTCCTCCATATGGACGTTTTCGATGTTCGGCGCGACCTTACAGAGGCAGGGCACCTTGCGGCTGAGGCGATCGATGTCCTGCATGGTGAAATCCACCTTGCCCTCATGCGCGATGGCGAGAAGGTGCAGCACGGTATTGGTCGAGCCGCCCATGGCGATATCGAGGCTCATGGCGTTCTCAAAGGCCTCAAAACTCGCAATATCGCGCGGCAGCAGGCCTTTTTCCTCGCCCTCGTAGTGGCGCTTGGTGATCTCGACGATCTTGCGCCCCGCCTCGAGGAACAGACCCTTGCGGTCGGCGTGGGTGGCGAGGGTGGAGCCGTTGCCCGGCAGCGCGAGACCCAGCGCCTCGGCCAGACAGTTCATCGAGTTGGCGGTGAACATGCCTGAGCACGACCCGCAGGTGGGGCAGGCGTTTTCTTCGATGTGCAGCACTTCTTCGTCGGTCAGCTTGTCGCTGGCGGCGGCGACCATGGCATCCACGAGGTCGACCTTTTTCGCATCGAGCGAGGCGATGTCGATCTTGCCCGCTTCCATCGGGCCACCAGAGACGAAGATCACCGGGATGTTGAGGCGCATGGCGGCCATCATCATGCCGGGCGTGATCTTGTCGCAGTTCGAAATACAGACCATCGCGTCGGCGCAATGGGCGTTGACCATATATTCCACGCTATCCGCGATCACCTCGCGCGAGGGCAGCGAGTAGAGCATCCCGTCGTGGCCCATGGCGATGCCGTCATCCACCGCGATGGTGTTGAATTCCTTGGCCACACCGCCTGCGGCCTCAACTTCACGCGCGACCATCTGGCCGAGATCCTTGAGGTGCACGTGACCCGGCACAAATTGGGTGAAGGAGTTGACGATGGCGATGATCGGCTTGCCGAAATCGCTCTCGGTCATCCCGGTGGCGCGCCACAGGCCGCGGGCACCGGCCATGTTACGGCCGTGGGTGGAGGTTCTGGATCGGTACATCGGCATTGTGCTGGTTCCCTATATTTTTGCCCACAGGGACACTATTCGCGCAGCAAAGGCAACATGTCGGGGCGGTTTCTGGTCACTAAATTGCTTTGGCGAGTGATTTTGCGCGGATCTCGCAAAGCCGGCGGTGAGGGGGCATCAGGAGCGCTGCGGCGCGGCGCTGACGGGGGTGGCGGAGGGACGCAGCAGGTGGTTGACCACAAGCCCGGTCAGCAGCGCCCAGAAGGCAGCGCCGATTCCCAGGAAGCTGACCCCGGAAACGGTCATCATGAAGGTGATGAGGGCGGCGTCGCGCCCCTCGGCGCGGGCAAGCGACGCGGAGAGGCTGCTGCCGATGGTCGACAACAGGGCAAGGCCTGCAATGGTGGCCACCAGCGCCTTGGGCGCGATCAGGAACAGGCTGATGACGGTGGCGCCACCGAGCCCCACAAGGCAGTAGAGCACGCCTGCCACGACCGAAGCGCGGTAGCGGGTGCTAGGATCCTCGTCTGCCTCGGGGCCGGCACAGATGGCGGCGGTGATGGCCGCGAGGTTGAAAGCATAGCCGCCAAAAGGCGCGAGGATCAGGGTCGCAATTCCGGTCACGGTCAGGCTCTCGGAAACCGGAGCGCGGTAGCCGGCGGCGCGCAGGGTCACCACGCCGGGCATGTTCTGCGAACACATGGTGACGATATAGAGCGGCAGGCCCACCCCCAACAGCACCGGCAGGGAGACGGCGGGCATCACGAATTCCGGCAGGCTGAAGCTGAAGTCGAGGGCGGCAACATCACCGAAACTCCCCATCGCCATAGCCCCGGCACAGCCCGCCAGCAGAACCGCGGGGATGGTATAGCGGGTAAACCAGAGCCGACCGGCCAAAAACACCAGCCCCATCAGTGCAACAAGAGCGGTGTCGTCAGACAGGGCGGTAAAAGCAGAGAGGCCGAACTGGAATAGGATGCCGGCAAGGAGGGCATTGGCCAGGGCTTCGGGAATCAGCCGGGAGATGCGTTCAAACCAGCCGGTGAGGCCGGTAAGGGTCAGCAGCGCCCCACAGAAGAGGAAAGCCCCGACCGCCTCTGCCATCGGCACGCCCTCGAGACCGGTGGCCAGAAGGGCGGCACCCGGGGTGGACCAGGCGGTGAGCACCGGGATGCGGAACCAGAGCGACAGGATCAGGCTGGTCACCCCCATGCCGAGCCCCAATACGACGAGCCAGCTGTTGGCCTGTGCCTGGGTCGCCCCGGCGGCGTCGATGGCCTGAAAGATGATGGCCACCGAACTGGTGTAACCGACCAGAACCGCCACGGCGCCCGCCGCGAGATGGGAGAGTTTCAGCGGACTCGGCATACGGGTTTTCCTCGGGCGGCGGCTGGGATAGGGTGGCCTTGTGCGTTATAGCGCACATTACACCTTGTGCGCTATAACGCACAAGGCCTTTCTGAGAGAACAGCGGCGCGCGGGGCAAAGCGGATGACGGACGAGAGCATCACCTTGAATTTGCGGGAAATCCGCGCGACGTCGGGCCTGAGCCTCAGCAAGGCGGCAGAGGTTACCGGGGTCAGCAAGGCAATGCTGGGTCAGATCGAGCGCGGCGAATCTAGTCCGACAATCGCGACGCTCTGGAAGATTGCAAAAGGGTTTCACCTGCCGTTGACGGCGTTGATTGCAGAAAACCATCGCCCCTCCGGCCAGAGCGGCGAAGTCTATCGCACGGTGCAGTTTCCCGGCAGCATCACGGTGAAGATCGTCTTTCCCTATGATCCCGAGCTTGGGGCGGAGACCTTTCACGTCAGCCTGCGGCCAGGACAAAGCCACCTTTCGCAAGCGCATGACAGCGGCGTCACCGAGGAGGTCTTTGTGCTGGAGGGCGCGATGGAGGTGCTGCGGGGCGAGACCTGGGTGTCACTGGAGCCGGGGCAGGGGCTGCGCTTTGCTGCCGATCAGCCACATGGCTATCGCAGCACCACGACCGGGGCGGCTTTCCTCAACATGCATCATTATCGCCCGCTGACGCCGCAGCTGCCGCGCGCGGCAGAGTGACGCCTCCACCTTGTGCCGGAGGCGCGCGCGGGCTTAGGTGGGCGCGAGCATTTTTCGAGCGATTTGATCCGGGACATTTCTGAATGGATAAAGACACACTGCGCGGCAGCCTGTTCATGGCGCTGGCCATGGCCCTCTTTGCGCTGGAGGACATGATCATCAAGACCGTTGCCGGGGCGATGCCCACGGGCGAGGTGCTGATCGTCTTTGGCTTCGGCGGCATGATCCTTTTTGCATTGGTGGCGCGTGCGCGAGGCGAGCGCCTGTGGCACCCAGGCTTTTGCACGCGCCCGCTCTTGTGGCGTTTCGTCGCTGAGGTTTCCGGGCGGCTCTTCTTTACCCTCGCCATCGTACTGGCGCCCCTGTCCCTCGCCTCTGCCATCTTGCAGGCGACGCCGCTGGTGGTGACAGCGGGGGCGGTGGTGTTTTTCGGCGAACGTGTCGGCTGGCGGCGCTGGGTCGCGATTGCCGTGGGGTTTCTGGGCGTGCTCATGATCCTGCGTCCGGGAATGAGCGGGTTCGAGGCGACCTCGCTGCTGGCGGTGGCAGGGATGCTGGGCTTTGCCGGGCGTGATCTGGCGACCCGGGCCGCGCCCAAGGATATGAGCAACGCCCAGCTGGGCATTTTCGGTTTTGCCATGCTGGTGATCGCCGGCGTGATCCTGCTGGTTTGGACCGGTGGCGCGGTGGTGCCCACAGGCGCGCAGGCGGGGGCGCTCCTGGCAGCCATCTGCGTCGGGGTGTTAGCCTATATGGCGCTGACGGGAGCGATGCGCACCGGGGAAATCTCGGTCGTTGCCCCTTTCCGTTACACCCGGCTCGTTTTTGCGATGGCGCTGGGCGTGCTGGTCTTTGGGGAACGGCCCGATCTCATGACACTTGTCGGCTCGCTTGTGGTGGTGGGAAGTGGTGTCTTCACCCTTTTGCGCAGCCACAAACCGGCCTGAGGTCCTCCGCGCCTGCGATTTGCCGTGCGGCTGATCTTGCGCGCGGCACTTTGCGGCCTTACATCTCGCCCCCATGGCCAAAGCAAAAACAGACCCGAACTACAAAGTCATAGCCGAGAACCGACGGGCGCGCTTCGATTACGCGATCGAACGCGATCTCGAATGCGGCATCGTGCTGGAAGGCTCCGAGGTCAAATCCCTGCGCAAGGGCGGCTCTAATATCGCTGAGTCCTATGCGGCGGTGGAGGAGGGAGAGCTCTGGCTGGTGAACTCCTACATCGCGCCCTATGAGCAGGCAAAGGTCTTCAAACACGAGGAAAAGCGCCGTCGCAAGCTTATGGTCTCGCGCAAGGAACTGTCGGACCTGTGGAACGCCACCCAGCGCAAGGGCATGACCCTGGTGCCGCTGGTCTGGTATTTCAACGACCGCGGCCGGGTGAAGGTCAAGATCGGCATCGCCAAGGGCAAGAAGAACCACGACAAACGTGAGGCCGAGGCGAAGCGGGACTGGTCGCGCCAGAAGCAGCGCTTGCTGAAAGAGCACAGCTGACACCCGGCCCCCCGCGGCAGAGGTCAAAAGACGAAAAAGGCCCCTGAGCGGGGCCTTTTGTGTGCTTGCGGGGGGGGACCTTCAGCTCAGTGCTTTCAGATCCGCGATCATCTTGTCGAGATCGCCGCTGTTTCGGTCGATCATCGCGCCGATTTCGGTGCGTTCGGTCAGCAAGAGATTTACGCCCTCGATGAACATGTTGAAGAACAGGTCGCGACCGGACCGGTCGGAGACATGGAAGGTGACCTCAAACGGGGACTGGCCGCGCAGGTAGGCGACGCAGGAGACCTCGTACCATTTCTTGACCTGCTTGACGCCGGTGACTTCGAGGCGACCGCCGATGAATTCCCGGAACCGGCTCCCGTATTTGCGCGCGATGTATTTCTGGAATGCATCAGAAAAGGCGTTCTTCTGCGCCGCCGAGGCCCGGCGCGCATCCACGCCCATAGCATAGGCGGCGATGTAGGAGGTATCGCTGTAGCGCTCGAAGATCCGCTCGAACTCGCCATACATGGCGCCTTCGCTCTTGCCCGAGGCGATGACCGTGTTGATGTCGGCCACGAGGCGGTTGATCAGATCGGAAGCCGAAGCTTCATTCAGGGCAAAGGCAGGGGCAGCGACCAAAGCGCTGCCTGCGGCCCCGAGGCCGACGAGAAAGTGACGGCGGTGCATGATTAGAACCCTCCGGTGTCTAGTTCGAACGGATCGATCTCGGCGGTCGCATCTTCCTGCCCCAACTCGAAACGGCGGTTCTGCAGGTAGATCTGACGGCTTTGCGCGTAGGAGTCCGCGCTCTCGTAGAGAATCGAGTCGATGGTGTCGGAATATGTGCCGCGATTTCCGAGCTGGTCCACCACCTTGGCCGGAATATTGAGATCTTCGGCGGGATTGTTCTCAAGCGCGTTGAGCGGGTTGGTGAAGAAATCGACCAGAATCCCGACAGCGTCGCGGCTGGTGGAGGGGCCAAAACCCGGCAACTCCACATAAGCCCCTTCGCCAGCACCCCATTTGTGCAAGGTCTCACCGAAATCGGTGCGTGCCTCGGCCATCTTGAAGTCGGTGGCCGGATCGCCCAGCCCGCCGATGCCGAAGACCGTATTGACCGCAAAACGAGCGAGCGCCTGCCCAGCACCCTTGACGTTGCCCTGCAGCAGGAAGTTCACCGCATCGCCCGGCTTGGAGAGGTTTTCGGCGAAGTTGCCGAAGGCGCGCACCATATCCGGTGGCACGACGGCCACATATCCCTTTGACGCCGGGCGGAAGGCATAACGGTCGAGTCCCTTGTTGAACTGGTGGATCGACCGGTTCGTGTTCTCGTAGGGATCAAAGATCTCCCCGGATGCCTTTGCCGCTGGATCCTGCGTCGCACAGGCCGATGTCAGAACCGTCGTGGACAGGGCCAATGCGGTCAGGGATTTTTTAAACATTGCAATCTTGCCTACCAGTTTTCAATTTCGGCCCGCGCCGGGACCCAAAGCGCACCGAGGGTGACTTAGCAACCTCTGCGGCTGTTCCCAGCCCATCTCCAAAGCTTGGCCCTTATATGTGGCAGTTTGGAAACATATGCCAGTCACACTTTGAAAAGGTTTCTGCGATTGTATATGGGGTGGACGCGTCATCTGTACCGGGTCGTTATGAAAAAAAACCTTTATAAGGCGGGACGCGATGAATTGATCGCCGTTCGCCAGCAAAGTCGGGCGCTTTATTGGGCGGTCGGCATCTTCAGCGCATTTGTGAACCTCCTGATGCTGACCGGGCCGCTCTATATGATGCAGGTCTACGATCGCGTTCTGGGAAGCCGGTCCGAGGCGACGCTGGTGGCGCTCTCTCTGCTGGTGGTGTTTCTCTACGGGATGATGGGGCTTTTGGACGGTGTGCGCGGTCGCATCATGCGCCGGGTCGCGGCCCGTTTTCAGGCGGCCCTCGACCATCGGGTCTTTGACGCGATGATCCGCCGGTCCGCCGTGTCCAACGATCCGGAGGCGCAGACTGGTCTTGCGGATCTCGAGAGCATTCAGAAACTGATCGCATCGCCCATTCTTCTGGCGGCTTTTGACCTTCCCTGGACTCCGATTTTCCTGCTCGGGATCGCGCTGTTCCATCCCTGGCTCGGACTTCTCGCGGTGGGCGGCGGCTCAGTCCTCATCGCGATTGCGCTGGTCAATCAGATCTTGAGCACCCGACCCGGGCGTGAGGCGATGATGAGCAGCCATCTGGCCTCGTTGCAGTCCGAGGAAATCCGCACCGAGGCGGAAATGATCCAGGCCATGGGCATGCGCGACTCGGCCTTTCAGCGTTGGAACAAGGCGCGTGGCAAAGCCTTGGCGGATACGATCACCGCAGCGGATGTTTCCGGGTCCTTTGGGACGCTGACCAAGACTTTGCGGTTGTTCCTGCAATCGGCCATGCTGGGGCTCGGGGCCTATCTGACGCTGGAAGGGCTGGTCAGCCCCGGTGCGATGATCGCGAGTTCGATCCTGATGGGGCGCGCGCTGGCCCCGATCGAGATGGGGCTCGGCCAATGGCCGCTGGTGCAGCGTGCCCGTAAAGGCTGGCAGAGCCTTGAGGTCCTGCTCAGCATGACACCGCCGGAGCCGGATCGCACGCCCTTGCCGAAGCCCCGGGCGCTTCTGGTCGCCGATTCGGTGGCGGCCACCGCCCCGGGCGAGAACCGGGCCCTTCTGAGGAACGTCTCCTTCCGGGTGGAGCCGGGCGAGGCGATTGGGGTCATCGGGCCTTCAGGCTCGGGGAAATCGACCCTGGCGCGGGTGCTAACCGGGGCCTGGCGGGCGGCCGCCGGCACCGTGCGTCTGGATGGGGCCGCGCTCAATCAATATGACCCTTCTGTCCTGGGCGGTCACATCGGCTACCTGCCGCAGCGGGTGCAGCTCTTTGAAGGAACGATTGCGCAGAATATTGCCCGGCTGTCCTCGACACCCGACCCAGAGGCCGTGGTGGAAGCCGCCAAGAAAGCAGCCGCCCATGACATGATCGTGGCGTTGCCGGATGGCTATGATACCCCGGTCAAGGTGAGCAGCGGTCGTCTCTCCGGCGGGCAGATGCAACGCATTGGTCTCGCCCGCGCGCTCTACGGCGATCCGGTGATCGTGATTCTCGACGAACCCAATTCCAACCTCGACAATGATGGTTCTGTGGCGCTCAACAATGCGATCCGGCGGCTGAAGGCCGAGGGGCGGTCGGTTCTGATCATGGCGCATCGTCCGGCCGCCATTCAGGAATGCGACAAGCTCCTGGTGATCGATCAGGGCACCATGACCGCCTTTGGTCCCAAGGAGGAGGTGCTGCGCAAGATGGTGGCCAATCATCGTGACATCTCCAATGCACCCAAGGCGCGACAGGCCCGGTCCGTCCAGAGCGTAGCCCAGGCCCAGGGGACCCCGCCGGGCAAGGAGGCCGCGACATGACGGATGCATCCGCAGCGAAATGGCCGGTGCGCGGCGCCATGGTGGCCGGGATCCTCGGTATAGCAATCCTCGTCGGTGGCTTTGGCAGCTGGTCGGTCCTGTCGACCATCGCCGGGGCCGTGGTGGCCCCGGGCCAGATCGAGGTCGATCAGAACCGGCAAGTGGTCCAGCACATCGATGGCGGTGTGGTGGCGGATATTCTCGTGGACGAAGGGGACCTTGTTGCGGCCGGGGATGTCCTGTTGCGGCTGGATTCGACGGATCTGCGCTCGCAGCTTGTCATCACGGAAGGGCAGCTTTTTGAAATGATGGCCCGGCGCGGGCGGTTGGAGGCCGAGCGCGACGAGGTAGAGGACCTGACGTTCGATCCGGAACTGGTACGCTTGGCAGCCGAACGCCCCGAGGTTCACGCCTTGGTCGAAGGCCAGGTACGCCTGTTTGAGGCGCGTAGTGACTCGGTCCATCGCGAGGTGGACCAGCTGGAAAAGCGCGGCAGCCAGATCGAAGATCAGATCACCGGCGTGCTGGCACAGCAGGCGGCCACCCGGGAACAATTGACCTTGATCGGTGAGGAACTCGCCAATCAGCAATCGCTGCTGGATCGGGGGCTTGCCCAGGCCTCCGTGGTGTTGAACCTGCGCCGCACCCAGGCCGATCTGGAAGGGCGCCTGGGAGAGTTGATCGCCACCGAAGCGCAGGCGCGCGGACGGATCACCGAGCTTGAAATCGAAATCCTCAAGATCAGCACTCGCCGACGGGAAGAGGCGATCACACGACTGCGGGACCTCGGCTATCAGGAGCTGGAACTGGCAGAGAAACGGCGCTCACTGATTGACCGACTTGGGCGTCTCGATATTACCGCGCCGGTGTCCGGCGTGGTTTACGGGCTGACCGTGCGCACGCCGCGCTCGGTGATCCGCCCAGCCGACCCCCTGCTGTTCCTGATCCCGCAGGATCGTCCTCTGGTGATTGCAACCCGGGTGGCCCCCACCGATGTGGACCAGTTGCATGTGGGCCAGTCTGTGTCCATCCGCCTACCTGCCCTGGACCAGCGCGAGACTCCAACCCTGATCGGCACGGTGACGCTCTTCTCGGCAGATGCCTTTCGGGACGAGGCCACTGGCCTGTCTTACTACCGAGCGCAGATCGAACTGGATCCGGGCGAAATGGAGCGTCTGCCCGCAGGTACGGTGTTGATCCCGGGTATGCCGGTGGAAAGCTATATCCGCACCGCGGATCGCTCGCCTCTGGCCTATCTGGTGAAGCCTCTGGCGGATTATTTCGTCAAGGCTTTCCGGGAAAGCTGACCCGCCTTGAGGCTGGCGCAAACAGGCGCGAAGGCGGCGCAATTGCCTCTTTTCGCGCCGCAGCATCCCCTGTAGCGTCCGCCACGTAGGCCCGAGGTCCCTCGGATGCTGACCCAAATTGCCGCCCCAAAGGAGCCCGATCATGAGCATTGACGCAAAACTGCAATCCCTCGGCCTCGTTCTGCCGGATGCTCCCGCTCCGGCGGCCAACTATGTGCCTTATGTGCTAGTTGGAGACATGTTGTTTGTCTCCGGGCAGATCTCCTCCGATGAAAATGGGCTGATCACCGGCACTCTTGGTGCCGATCTCGACGTTGCGGCGGGACAGACCGCCGCCCGCCGCTGCGCCCTGTCGCTGCTGGCGCAGGTCAAGGCGGCCTGTGGCGGCGATCTTGGCAAGCTGAAGCGCGTGGTGAAACTGGGCGCCTTCGTCAACTCCACCGCCGATTTCACGCAACAGCCGCAAGTGGTGAACGGTGCCTCCGACCTGCTGGTCGAGGTGCTCGGAGATCTGGGTCGCCATGCCCGCTCCGCCGTGAGTTCGCCATCGTTGCCGCTTGGTGTCGCGGTGGAAATCGACGGCATCTTCCAGATCGAGGTCTGATCGACAATGCAAGCCCCGGTCCTGCCGCCCGTCTTCCTGAGTTGTCCGATTGCCCATCGGGCCTTGCACGGGATGCAGGAATACTGTCCCGAGAACAGCCGTGCGGCCATCCGCGCGGCTGTCGCCGCCGGTTATGGCATCGAGATCGACTTGCAACTCTCCGCGGATGGGCAGGCAATGGTGTTCCACGATGACGACCTCGACCGGCTGACCGAGGCCTCGGGGCCGGTGCGGGCACGCAGTGCCGCCGAACTGGCGGCAATCCCGCTGAAAAACAGCGCAGGTGAGGGCATTCCCACCTTTGCTGAAGTGCTGGAAATCGTGGCGGGTCAGGTGCCCTTGCTGGTTGAGATCAAAGATCAGGATGGTGCCATGGGGCCCGAAGTGGGGCCGCTCGAGGCGGCGGCTGTTGCAGCGCTTGAGGGATATGCGGGTCCTGTGGCCCTGATGTCCTTCAATCCCTACAGCATGGCGGAGGTGGCGCGTCTGGCGCCGGGCATTCCCCGGGGCCTCACCACCAGCGCCTATGATCCAGAGGCCTGGGTGCCACTTCCGGCGGCCCGCTGCAGTGAGTTGCGCGAGATCCCGGACTTCGATCGGGTCGGGGCAAGTTTCATCAGCCACGAGGCGGTGGACGCCGCTCGACCTCGGGTTCAGGCGCTGCGCAAGGCCGGCGTGCCCGTTCTCAGCTGGACGCTGAAATCAGCGGCAGCAGAGGAGGAGGCGCGTCAATATGTGGATAACGTGACCTTTGAAGCCTATCTGGCGGTGCACCCGGCTTGACCCGGCGCCCGGCGCGCCCAAATAGGAGGGAGGCGCAAAAGGGGCAGCATGGATCAGGCACAGATCGAAATCCGGGTGCTCGGCGCCCTGTCGCAGATTGCGGCCTCCGATTGGGACGCCTGCGCCTGCCCTGAAGCGGCTGTCGGCGGTAGGCCCAATGATCCTTTCACAACCCATCGCTTTCTGAGCGCGCTGGAGGACAGTGGCTCGGTCGGACCCGGAACCGGCTGGCAGCCGCAATACCTGACCTGTTATCTCGACGATCAGCTCATCGCCTGCGCGCCGCTTTATGCCAAGGGGCACAGTCAGGGCGAATACATCTTCGACCACAGCTGGGCCCATGCCTATGAACAGGCCGGCGGGCGGTATTATCCGAAACTGCAGATGGCGGTGCCCTTCACGCCCGCGACGGGGCGGCGGTTTCTGGTCCGCCCGGGGTATGAAGCCCATGGGATCTCGGCCCTGACCCAGGGAGCGGTGCAACTGGCTTCGGACCATCGTCTGTCGTCTCTGCATGTCACCTTCTGCACCGAGGCGGAAGCGCAGATCGGCCAGGAGCTGGGCCTGCTGGCGCGCTGCACTCAGCAGTTCCACTGGCTGAACGAGGGTTACGAGAGTTTCGATGATTTCCTCGCCGCGCTGGCGTCGCGCAAGCGCAAGACCATCCGCAAGGAGCGCGCCCAGGCACAGGGGTTCGGTGGCAGCATCGAGACCTATACAGGTGCAGATCTGCAACCGCAGCATTGGGACGCCTTCTGGGACTTCTATCAGGACACGGGCAGCCGCAAATGGGGGTCGCCCTATCTGACGCGGGCCTTCTTCGACATCCTGCACGAAACCATGGCCGACGACATCGCCCTGGTCCTGGCGGAACGGGACGGGCAGCCGGTGGCGGGGGCGCTGAACTTCATCGGGGCGCAAACGCTCTATGGCCGCTATTGGGGTTGCATCGAACATCACCCCTGCCTGCATTTCGAACTGTGCTATTATCAGGCCATAGATCTTGCCATCGAAATGGGGCTGGCCCGGGTCGAGGCCGGGGCGCAGGGCGAACACAAGCTGGCGCGGGGCTATCTGCCGGCGGAGACCCACAGCCTGCACTGGATTGCAGATGCTGGGTTTCGCCGGGCGGTGGCGGACTATCTGGTGGCGGAGCGTCGTGCGGTGGGCGAGGAAATCGAGATCCTCACCAGCTACGGGCCGTTCAGGAAGGCACAAGTGGAGGAGACGGAATGACCGAGAAACTGTCGGAGGAGACCCGGGGGCCGCTGCTGGAACCGCTGTTTGCCACCGGTTGGGAAATGGTGGAAGGGGGGCGCGACGCGATCTGTAAGACCTTCACTTTTCCGAATTTCGTCGAGGCTTTCGCCTTCATGACCAAGGCGGCGATCTGGGCGGAGAAATGGAACCACCACCCGGAATGGAGCAATGTCTACAATCGCGTTACGGTTGTGCTGACCACCCACGATGTGGAGGGGCTGAGTTCGCTCGACGCCAAGCTGGCGCGCAAGATGGACGGGCTGGTCTGAGGAGTTGCGCTTTGCTGCGCAAATCGCCGAGGGGGGGGGCCGCGCCTGCGGCGCGGCCCCCCCCCCGACATTCGCAAATGTCGGGGGCCTGGCGTGAGGGAGAGAGACCACTGCGGCCTTGCAACGGCCTGAGGGCAAGCCGAGTGCCGTTGGCGCAGGGGGCTCAGTAGAGCGGCAGGGCCTCGGTGGCCCGCCACATACGCTGCAGGCGGCGGTGGTCGAGGCCGACGCCTGCTTCCTTGGCCTTGATCAGTTCCTGCGCAATGTGGTGCTCGGGCGAACCGGGCTCCATCTCGCGCATCAATTCCTGCAGCCGGTCACGCACCGCGCTGGCATCGCGGGCCGCGATCATGGAGTCGAGCAGCTTCTTCAGCATCTTGAGGAAGGCTCTGGTCTGTTTGGAGGCAAACAGGATCTGGGAAAACTCGGCAGTTGCGCGCAGGCGGCGCAGACTTTTGCGGAAACTGTCCCGATGCTGCGGATCCAGACGTTTCAGGGACTCACCATGTTTCAGGACCTGGTTGAACCGGGCTTCGAGGGTTTCGTGACACAGGGCTTCCAACCGTTCCCGGCTTTCCGCGGCCGGGCGCCAGAAGGCGGGGTCCGCCATCTCGCGGCCGCGGGCTGCCATCCCCTGCACCCGGGGGCTGTCCAGCGTCAGGCGCAAAGCGCCCCGTTCCGTGTCGATCCGTGCCAGCACCCGCTCTTCGAGCGCGCGCAGCGCCGCATTGTCGGGCAACGCGACCCGCGCCGGGGTCAGCGTGTCCTGCCAGAGCAGATAGAGGTCACGCAGGCGGGTTACTTCCACGGCCAGCCAGCGGGCATCTTCCAGCAGGGCCTTGTTGTGCTCGCCGGGCAACATCGGGCTGAACAGGGTCAAGCCGCTGCGCAAGCGCCTGAGCGCCACCCGCAGCGCCTGTGCGCTGTCAAAGGAATTGTCCCGCGCCACAAAGGCGCGGGCGGCGTCGATTTCATCCATGACCTCCGCCATGATGCTGGCGGGGTGTCTCACTGGCTTTTTCGCGTCAGTCATACGTCTGTGTTCAAAAGTCTTCGCCGTTTCGGCAGATACCGGTTTCAGGCGCGATTACATCGCATCCAGGAGCCCTTCGCCAGCGGACACTTCGCAGGTGCCCGGACTTTCTTCGAGGTGCAGGATTTTTACCTCACCATCCTCGACGATCATCGCATAGCGTTTGGATCGCCCGATGAGACCGGCCGGCGGCGCATCAAAGCGCATACCAATAGCGCCGGTAAAGGCGCATTCCGCGTCCGCCAGCATGGTGATCCCGGCATCGGTGGCGCCGGTGGCCTCGCCCCAGGCTTTCATCACGAAGGGGTCGTTGCCGGAAATGCAGATGATCTCATCCACGCCCTTGGCGGCAAAACCTTCTCGGGTGCGGATGAAGCTCGGCACATGGGCGGAATGGCAGGTGGGGGTGAAAGCACCCGGCACGGCAAAGATCGCCAGCTTGCGCCCTTTGGCGAGTTCGGTGATCTCGACCTGTTCGGGTCCGGCATCTCCCATCCGGCTCAGGGTGGCGGCGGGCAGCTTGTCTCCAACGGCAATCATCAGGTCGGTCCTTTGTGGTTTCCAGATAGGCCGCGACGGGTTTGGGGAATTGCGTCGCGACCGGCCCTGCATGTAGGGTCCTGCGCAGACGGTACTGGAACTGCATCAGGAGACAAGAGGGGACATGACCCATATCGCGGTGATCGGCGCTGGCCAGGCGGGGGCTTCCCTGGTGGCAAAGCTGCGCAACAGCGGATTTGAGGGGGACATCACCCTGATCGGGGCGGAGGAGGCACTGCCCTATCAGCGTCCACCGCTGTCCAAGGCCTATCTCCTTGGCGAGATGGAGCTGGAGCGCCTGTTCCTGCGGCCCGAGAGTTTCTATGCGGATCAGAACATCACCCTGCGCCTCGGCACTAAGGTGGATGCGATCGACGTGGTGAAGAAAGAGATCCATATCGGCGATGAGGTTCTGCCCTATGATCAGCTGGCGCTGACCACCGGTTCACACCCGCGCCGCCTGCCCGCCTCCATCGGGGGCGATCTTGACGGTGTCTTTGTCGTGCGCGACCTCAAGGATGTGGATGCCATGGCCCCTGCGGTCCGCGAGGGCGCGCGCGCGCTGATCGTCGGCGGCGGTTATATCGGTCTGGAAGCGGCGGCGGTTTGCGCCAAGCGCGGTGTTTCGGTCACGCTGGTCGAAATGGCCGACCGTATCCTGCAACGGGTCGCCGCCCCGGAGACTTCCGACTACTTCCGCATGGTCCATGCCTCCCATGGTGTCACCATCCGCGAAGGCATCGGCCTCACCCGGCTGGAGGGCGAGGCGGGCAAGGTTACCCGTGCAGTGCTGACTGATGGCAGCATCGTCGAGGTGGATTTTGTGGTGGTGGGCGTCGGCATTGCCCCGGCATGTGAATTGGCCGAGGAAGCGGGCCTTGCCATCGACAATGGCATTCGCACCGATGAGTTTGGTCGCACCTCCGATGCTTCGGTCTGGGCCGCAGGCGATTGTGCGTCCTTCCCCTACAAAGGCCAGCGTATTCGCCTGGAGAGTGTTCCGAACGCCATCGACCAGGCGGAAGTGGTGGCGCAGAACATGCTGGGCGAAGAAAAAACCTATGTCGCGACGCCTTGGTTCTGGTCCGACCAGTATGATGTGAAGCTACAGATCGCTGGCCTCAATTCTGGCTACGACAATGTTGTCACGCGCCAGGGTGAGGATGGTCAGGTCTCCTTCTGGTACTACCGTGGTAATCAACTGGTTGCAGTGGACGCGATGAACGATCCGCGCGCCTATATGGTGGCGAAACGTCTGATCGAGGCCGGAAAATCCCCGGACAAGGCTGTGGTGGCCGATGCCGCCGTAGACCTGAAGCCCTTGTTGAAGGCGTGAGGATCATCGCAGGTGACTTCCGCGGCCGCGCCCTTGCGGCCGTGGGCAAGGGGGATGCGGGGGCGCATCTGCGTCCCACCACGGACCGGGTGCGCGAGAGCCTCTTCAACGTCCTCAACCACAAGCTGGAGTTCGAGGGCACGCGCGTGCTCGACCTCTTTGCCGGCACGGGGGCGCTTGGGCTTGAGGCGCTGTCGCGTGGCGCAGGATCCGTCACCTTTGTCGATGATGGCCGTGTGGCGCAGGGACTGGTCACCAAGAACATAGAGATCTGCCGCGCCAGGGACCGTGCCAACCTGATCCGCCGCTCGGCGCTGAAACTGGGCACCAACCCGGAGGCCGCCTATGGGCTGATCTTCCTCGACCCGCCCTATGGCAAGGCGCTGGGCCAAAAGGCGCTTGAGGCCGCCCGTGACGGCGGCTGGATCGCCCCCGGTGCGCTGATCGTCTGGGAGGAGAGCAGCCCGATGCTCCCTCCAGAAGGCTTCACGCTTGAGGACAGCCGCAAGTACGGCGACACCCATATCACCTTGCTCTGGGCGGGCGCGCCCGCAGCCGACAGCTGATCCAAAAGAGAGCCCAGATGCCCAGGACCTATCCCCGCCCGGATCTCGTGATCTTCGACTGCGATGGTGTGCTTGTGGACAGCGAGCGCATCTTCAATGCGGTTCTGGCCGAGGACCTTTCGGCGCGCGGCCTCGCCCTGTCCACAGAGGTGAGCCTGCCCACCTTTGCCGGTCTTGCCATGTCGGCAGTGGCTGAAAAAGCCACCAAGATGGGGGCGGATCTGCCAGAGGACTGGATCGCGGGGGTCTATGAAAAAGCCTATGCCAGCCTGCGCAAGGGTGTGCCGTTGATCCCGGGCATCTTGGAGGTTCTCGCCCGTTTGGATGCGGCAGGCATTCCTGCCTGCGTGGCCTCGAACGGGCGCGAAGAGAAAATGAAGATCACTCTCACTCCCCATGGGCTCTGGGACCGGTTTCATCCTGATGCGATGTTCTCGGCCCATACGCTCAAGGTTGCCAAACCCGACCCGGGTCTCTTCCTTGCCGCTGCCGCCCATTTCAACGTGCAGGCCCGTCACTGCGTGGTGATCGAGGACAGCGCCACCGGTGCCCGCGCCGCCTCCCGCGCGGGGATGCAATGCTTCGGCTACGCGGCGCATGACAAGGGCGAGACCCTCATCGCCGAAGGCGCGGAGGTGTTCCACGACATGGCCGATCTGCCGCGCCGCCTTGGCCTCGACTGACCTTGGCCAAACGCGCGGTCGCCTTTCTGTTGGGCAAGAGTATCTCGGGGTGAAGGGTCCCGGCGGGGCAAAGGGGCAGGACCCCTCAATTGCCCCTATTCCGGATCGTATGTCGGGTGGAAGCGTCCAGATGGAGACAGGGTGAAGATCTCCACCCCATCCGCCGTCACCCCCACGGAATGTTCAAACTGCGCCGACAGCGATTTGTCGCGCGTGACCGCGGTCCAATCGTCCGCCAACACTTTGGTCTCCGGGCGCCCCAAGTTCAGCATCGGCTCGATGGTGAAGAACATGCCCTCTTCCAGAACCGGCCCGGTGCCGGGGCGACCATAGTGCAAGACATTGGGCGGCGCGTGGAAGACCTGGCCCAAGCCGTGACCGCAGAAATCGCGCACCACGCTCACCCGCTGGCTTTCGGCGTAGGACTGGATAGCATGGCCAATGTCACCAAAGGTATTGCCCGGTTTCACCACCTCGATGCCCTTCATCAGGGCGTCATGGGTGATCTGAATGAGCCGCTCCGCCTTGCGCGGCAGCTTGCCCGCCACATACATGCGGCTGGTGTCGCCGAACCAGCCATCGACGATCACGGTGACGTCGATATTGAGGATGTCGCCATCCTTCAGCTTCTTGTCGCCGGGGATGCCATGGCAGACCACATGGTTGATCGAGATGCAACTGGCGTGCTGATAACCCTTGTAGCCAATGGTGGCAGAGACCACACCGGCGTCCTCCACCATCTGGGTGATCACCCGGTCAATCTCGCCGGTGGTCTGGCCGACAAAGACATGCGCCGCGATATCGTCCAGAATCCGGGCCGCCACGGCACCGGCTGCGTGCATGCCTGCAAAATCGGCCTGCTCGTAGATGCGGATACCGTCCTTGGTGGTGCGGCCGTTCTTGGATCTCATCGGGGCGTGCTCCGTCGCGTGGGTCATCTCGTGTTCAGCCGTTATCTAAGCCTTTCTGACCCAAAGGGCCAGAGGCGCGCAGGCCCGGAACCCGCGCGTTTTGGGAACTTTCCGGCAGGACTCGCGTTTTGACGCTGAAAAGACGTGACAAACAGGGATGAAGGAGCCGCTTATGGAAGGCCTCGACAATGTGATGCAGACGGAGATCTACAGCGGCAGGACCCTTGCCGATCTGGTGACGATCGAGTTTCTGGCAAGCGTGTTGGGCAGTGTGCTTGTCGCCACATTGATCCTATTTGTGGGGTTCACCCTTGGCGCCTGGGCCAAGCGCCGGATCGTCGGGCTTGCTGATCATCACGCAAGGCTCGACAAAACCCTGTTCCATTTCTTGGGCAATGTGGTGCGATACGTCATCCTCGGCTTTGCCATTCTGATCGTTCTCAATACCTTTGGGGTGCAGACCACCTCGATCATTGCCGCCATCGGTGCGGCGGGTCTGGCCATTGGTCTGGCGATGCAGGGCGCACTGTCGAATGTCGCGGCTGGTGTGATGATCATCCTCTTCCGCCCCTTTAAACTCGGTGACTTCATCGACGTGGACGGCACCATGGGCACGGTCAAGGAGATCACCCTGAACAACACCGTACTGGCGGATCTGACCAATGTGAAGGTGATCATCCCCAACGCGGATGTCTGGGGCAATACGATCTCCAACTACTCCGAGTATCCGACCCGCCGTGCGGAATGGAGCTTTGGCGTCGGCTATGGTGCCAACCTTGCGGTGGCCGAGCGTGCCATTCTCGATACCATCCTCGCGGACGAGCGCTCTCATGCGGAGCCTGCGCCCTTCATTCAGGTCAATAACCTCAACGACAGCTCGGTGGATTTTCTGGTGCGCGTCTGGGTCAATGCCAGCGATTACTTCCAGTATAAGGCCGATATCACCCGCAAGGTGAAAGAGGCGCTGGATGCCAAGGGCGTGGATATCCCCTTTCCGACCCGCACCCTGATCCAGCCCACCGCCCCAGAGGTCGACCCGCAACAGGACGCCGCTTAAGCCCTGTTTGGTCAGTCTATAAAGGGCTGGCCAACTTCGACTCCCTCGGGGGTGATCTTGGTGCCGATCACCAGCCGCTCGACCCCGCGCGCCGCCGCCGCCTTGAATTCGGCGGCATAGGTGGGGTCGATATCGGCGGCGAGGGCAAAGCGGTCGCAATCGGTGCGCTGCACCAGATAGAGCATCACTGCCCGGTGCCCGGCCTCGGCCATATCGCCGAGCTCGCGCAAGTGTTTGGCGCCGCGCGCGGTGACGCTATCGGGAAACTCTGCCAGTCCCGGCTGACGCGACAGGGTCACGCTTTTCACCTCGACGTAGGCGTCGGGCAGGCCCTCGCCGCGCAAGAGAAAGTCGATGCGGCTGTTTTGGCCGTATTTCACCTCGGCCCGCACCTCGGAATACTCCGCCAAGGCCGCGATCTGCCTCGCCTCCAACGCGGCCTTCAGCGCGCAGTTCGGCACCGAAGTATCCACCCCGGTAAAATCGCCGCTGGCATGTTCCACCAGCCGCCAGCCGTATTTCAGCTTCTTCTTGGGGTCATCATTCGGCTCCAGCCAGATCCGCATCCCCGGCTCAACCAGCCCCAGCATCGAGCCCGGATTGGCGCAATGGGCCGTCACCTCTCGCCCATCGTCCAGCCGACAATCGGCGAGAAAGCGTTTGTAGCGTTGGATGAGCGTCGCGGGGATCAGGGGGGTGGGAAATCTCATGAGCTCGGGTGATGGGCCATAAACTGCCACCTGTCAAAGCCTGATCGTGGCGGAACCGCTTGCACGTGCGGCGGGTGGGACTATCCTCTTGCCAGACCCCGGAAATCCTACAGGAGATGCATCATGCCCAATCCCACCGCTGCCATGCTAGTGATCGGGGATGAAATCCTGTCGGGACGCACCCGCGACGCCAATATGTACTATCTTGCCGGTGAACTGACCAAGCATGGTGTCGACCTCAAGGAGGTCCGTGTGGTCAGCGATGATGCGCCTGCGATCGTGGCGGCCGTGCGGGCGCTGTCTCAGTCCTTCGACCACGTGTTCACCTCGGGAGGCATTGGTCCAACGCACGATGATATCACCGCCGACTGCATCGCCGAAGCCTTTGGCGTCTCCATTGACGTGCGCGAGGATGCCCGCGCCATTCTGGCCGAGCATTACGCCCGCACCGGCGCCGAGTTGAACGAGGCCCGGCTACGCATGGCGCGCATCCCCGAGGGCGCTGATCTGATCGACAACCCGGTGTCGCGCGCGCCGGGTTTTACGCTCAGGAACGTGCATGTGATGGCCGGCGTGCCTGCGGTGTTTCAGGCCATGGTCGCCACCGTGCTTGCGACGCTGACCGGTGGCCAGCCGCTTCTCAGCCAGACCCTGCGGATCGACCGGGGCGAGGGTGAGATCGCCGCCACCTTGACCGCGCTTGCGGAGAAATACGACGATCTCTCCGTCGGCTGTTATCCGTTCCAACAGAACGGAGCCTACGGCGCCAATGTGGTGATACGTGGCACCGAAGGCGGCCGCATCGACGCGGCTATCACTGAATTGGCGCGGGAGCTCAGCTTGTGAGCGAAGTCGGCACTGCTCCAAAATACCATGACGTGGTGGACGCCACATGGCCTGCCCTGCGTAAGGAGAACCTTGGCCCGATCACCCTGCGCGTCGGTGCGGGCGGTGGCAGCCGGGTTTCTGCGGCGACCGTAGAGGCCGCGGTGAGTTCAGCGCAGGTCGCCGAGGCCGAAGCCGCGATGCAGGCCCTTGGCCAGCCACCACTCTTCATGATCCGCGATGGCCAGGAGGATCTGGACAAGCAACTGGAAAACCTCGGTTATCAGGTGATGGACCCGGTGGTCCTCTGGTCCTGTCCGCCTGCGACCCTGACCGATGTGGCCATCCCGCGCGTCACCACCTTTTGCGTCTGGGAGCCCTTGGCGATCCAGCACGAGATCTGGGCCACCGGCGGCATCGGCCCCGAACGCCTCGCGGTTATGGCGCGCGCCACCTGCGCCAAGACCAGCCTTCTGGGCCGTTGGGACGACAAGCCCGCCGCCACCGCCTATGTCGGCTGCCACGCAGGCACCGCGATGCTGCACGCGCTGGAGGTGCTGCCGCATCAGCGCCGCAAGGGCGTTGGCGTCTGGATGATGCGTCAGGCCGCCTATTGGGCCGCCGATCAGGGCGCGACAGAGCTGGTGGTGATCTGCACCCGCGCCAATGCCGGGGCCAATGCGCTTTATGCCAGCCTTGGAATGCGCGAGGTCGGCCAATACCATTATCGTATCAAACGCTGACGCCGGAGGAGGGCGCCGCTTATGACCAAACCGAAAGAGCCGACTGCGCTCGACCTGCCGATGGTGGACCCGCTGCCGCCCGAAACGCAAAAGTATTTCGACATCTGTCGCGACAAGCTTGGCATGGTGCCGAACGTGCTGCAGGCCTATGCCTTCAACATCGACAAGCTCAACACCTTTACCGCCATGTACAACGACCTGATGCTGGGCGAGAGCCACCTCAGCAAGCTGGAGCGTGAGATGATCGCGGTGGTGGTTTCCTCGATCAACAAATGCTTCTACTGCCTCGTCGCCCATGGTGCAGCGGTACGGCAGCTGTCCGGCGATCCAATCTTGGGCGAGATGCTGGTGATGAACTACCGCGTCGCGCCGGTAGAGCCGCGCCAGCGCGCGATGCTGGATTTTGCTGCCAAGATGACCCGCGCCAGTGCCGAGATTGAGGAAGCCGACCGAGAGGCCCTGCGCGCCCAAGGGTTTGACGACCGCGACATCTGGGACATCGCCAATGTGGCCGGGTTCTTCAACATGACCAACCGGGTCGCGAGCGCCACCGCAATGATGCCCAACGCCGACTACCACGGGCAGTTCCGCTG
>CAKZRP010000021.1 GCA_937146765.1 uncultured Paracoccaceae bacterium
CGCTGGCCACGGCCCGTTCGATCCCGGTGGCGCAGGAAATCGCCCTGCGGTTCGACGAGCTGAAGCTGGAGCATGACATCGGTCATCTGCAGATCAAGATTTCGGGCTGCATCAACGCCTGCGGTCACCACCATGTCGGCCATATCGGCATTCTGGGCCTCGACCGGGCGGGCGTTGAAAACTACCAGATCACCCTCGGCGGCGATGCCACCGAGACCGCAGAGATCGGCACCCGTACCGGCCCCGGCTTTGCCTATGACGAGATCGTCCCCGCGGTGGAGCGCATCGTGGAGACCTATCTGGAGCAGCGCGAGAGTGCGGAGGAAGAGTTCCTCCAGACCTATCGCCGCGTCGGCATGGAGCCCTTTAAGGCAGCGCTCTATCCGGCGGCAGACAAAAAGGTGGCCTGAGCCATGAGTCTTGACCAGGAAATACAGGGTCTGCCTGTCGCCAATGGCGCCAGTGCCGACCTGGCGGAGAAGGTGGCCGCGCTCAATGCGCGGTTCAAACACCACTCTGCCACCTCCGTGATGGAGGGTGCCCTTCGCGATGCTGGCAACATCGCCCTGGTCTCCTCCTTTGGGGCGGAATCGGTTGTGCTGTTGCATATGGCGGCAGTGATCGACCCCGCCACCCCGGTGCTGTTTGTCGATACCGAGCTGTTGTTCACCGAAACGCTGGTCTACCAGCAAGAGGTGAGCGAGCGTCTGGGGCTGCGCAATGTGCAGGTCATCAAGGCCGCCGACATTGCGGAAAAAGACCCCTATGGCGCGCTTCGGTTCTCGGATACCGATGCCTGCTGTAACCTGCGCAAGACGGTGCCCCTGCAAAAGGCGCTTTCGGGCTTTGAAGGCTGGATCACCGGGCGCAAACGCTTTCAGGCGGGCACCCGCGCCGCGCTCGACTTTTTCGAGGTCGAGGACGGCACCGGTCGCATCAAGATCAACCCGCTGGCCCATTGGGCGCCGGAAGATGTGCGCGCCTATATGATCGAGAACCGCCTGCCCCGTCACCCGCTGGTGGCCAAGGGCTATCCGTCGATCGGCTGTGCGCCGTGCACCAGCCCGGTCGCCGAAGGCGAAGACCCGCGCGCCGGCCGCTGGCGCAACCAGAACAAGGTCGAATGCGGCATCCACGTGGTGGATGGCCAATTCGTCCGCACAGGAGCTTGAGTTAAGATGAGCGTGATTGTCACCGATACGGGCTTTGCCCATGACGACTGGACCGGCGGCTTTGAGGGCGCAAACGTGCTGGATCTGGCCTCTGACACCGATCCGGCCACGCTGGCCGACAAACTGGCGGGGGTGGAGATGATCCGGGTGGATTTCCCGTCCTTTGCCGACGGTCGCGGCTTTACCATTGCGCGGATGCTGCGTCTCATGGGATATGACGGGCGTCTGCGCGCCAAGGGCCATGTGATCTCGGATCAATATGCCATGGCGCGTCGCGTCGGCTTTGACGAGGTGGAGATTTCCGACGATCTCGCCACCCGCCAGCCGGAGGACCAGTGGCTGTTCCGGGCCAATTGGCAGAGCCATAACTA
Organism: uncultured Paracoccaceae bacterium; assembly: GCA_937146765.1. GTDB lineage: Bacteria > Pseudomonadota > Alphaproteobacteria > Rhodobacterales > Rhodobacteraceae > Epibacterium. The sequence goes on from CAKZRP010000021.1 coordinate 1,544, forward strand.
TCAGGCCCGCCTGCGCGCGCATTCCAACGCCGCGCGCTAAGCCAGCCCTCCCCCGAGGTCAGGTGCACCCTGTCCGGCCCCGCACTCGCGGGGTTGGCCATATAAGAAGGTTTTCCTGACATGGATCAAAGATTAATCAGAGGTGCCGGTTTAACCCTGCCGGCAGAGACATGATGAACGAGATTACGCCCGTGACCGAAGCTGTGACCGAAGCCGCATCCGACACCGCCGTGAAAAAGGCGGTCCCGACCCTGCCCGACGCCCAGACCGTCACCGAAGTGAAACACTGGACCGACCGGCTGTTCTCCTTCCGCTGCACCCGGCCTGCCTCGCTGCGGTTCCGCTCGGGCGAGTTTGTGATGATCGGCCTGATGGGCGATGTCGACCCCAAGACCGGCAAGCAAAAGCCCCTGCTGCGCGCCTATTCCATCGCCTCCCCGAGCTGGGACGAGGAAATGGAGTTCTATTCGATCAAGGTGCAGGACGGCCCGCTGACCTCCAAGCTGCAGCACATCAAGGTGGGCGACGAGATCATCCTGCGCCCCAAGCCCGTCGGCACGCTGGTGCATGACGCGCTCTTGCCCGGCAAGCGGATCTGGTTCTTTGCCACCGGCACCGGCTTTGCGCCCTTTGCGAGCCTGCTGCGCGAGCCGCAGACCTATGAGGATTACGACGAGGTCATCATCACCCATACCTGCCGCGAGGCGGGCGAGCTGACCTATGG
>CAKZRP010000022.1 GCA_937146765.1 uncultured Paracoccaceae bacterium
ACAATGCGGACAAAGGGTGCATTCGCTGCGGATGCGCAGATGGCTGCTTCAGGTTTGGCGCACCGATAGGACATTGCAGCAGGTCGCGCCGGTTAGTCCGTATAGCTTTGGCAGGCATCAACTCCGTTGGCTGTCGAGGCAAGTAGCTGATCTGCATCACGGATGAGATCGGCGACCCGCCTGTCCGCCAGACGATACCGAACGAAGCGGCCTTTGCTGCGGCGACTGACCAGCCCGCATTCCAGCAGACAGCGCAGATGGTTCGAGACGTTGGGCTGACCCAAACCCGTATGCCCGACGATTTCCTGCACGTTGCGTTCGTCCGACACCAGCGCATCGAGGATCGTCAGACGGCTGGGATCGCTTAGGCCCCGGAAGAGCTTTGCCCGCAGTTCCAGTGTATCGGGTGCCGAAAGATCGTCTTGAATGTTTTGCGCTGTCATATCATTATCCACTGATACGTTAGCAGCGTACCTTTTCGCCCGCCACCACAAAAAGGATCGCACATGAGCCAGCCCGATAACAGCAAGTTGGCGACAGCCTCCTCCCCGATCCGAATGCGGGTGCAAGGCATGGACTGCGCGAAAGATGCCGCCGAGATCGAGCGCGCGGCCCGGTCTGCGGGCGTGGCCGAAGGCGACGTGAAAGTGTCCGCCGCCACCCACATCATGACATTGCGGATCGCGGACGGCGATCTGCCGAAAGTGCGGCCCGCGCTCGACGCGACCGGCTACGGTTTCGAGAAGATCGAGGACGGCGATACATCGTCCGATCCGGCCTACAAGGACCCGAGCTATCGCCGCGCGCTCTGGATCGTGGTCGCGCTCAATCTCGGATACGGCGTGGTCGAAATGTTCGGCGGGTTCCTGTCCGGTTCGCAGGCGCTGAAGGCAGACGCGCTCGATTTTCTGGGCGATGGTGCGATCACGTTTCTGGGCCTGCTCGCCATCGGCTGGAGCCTGACATGGCGGGCGCGGTCGGCGATGATCCAAGGCGTGTTTCTGGGCCTTCTGGGCCTTGGCGTTGTCGGCAGCACGCTCTGGCGTGTCCTCAACCAGACCACGCCAGAAGCCGGGTTGATGGGAGCCTTCGCGGTAGGTGCGCTGATCGTAAACATCCTCGCGGTGCTGCCGCTGCTAAAGCACCGCAAGGGTGATGCCAATATGCGAGCCGTCTGGCTGTTCTCTCGCAACGACGCCATCGGCAACCTCGCCGTGGTCATCGCCGCCGGGCTGGTCGCGTGGCTTGGCAGTGCATGGCCCGACCTGATCGTCGCGTTCGCGATCGCGGGGCTTTTCCTGCATTCGTCGTGGATGATCATCCGCGATGCCCGGAGTGACTTGGTGGAAGCTGACTAACTCCATCATGGTGCGACGCGCCGGACGAAAGCCGACATTCGCGCGCCCCGCAGCATCGGTGAGTCTGGGCTCGGAGCCGTTATTCGCCGCGCCTTGCGCGAAGGTCCGCAGTTGAGAAACTCATCCATGCTCCGCAATTATCGTCCTAGTCGTTTGAACGGCGGATTCCAGCGCCGCCCGGTTAGCACCCCTGATCCCCAATCCCTCGACATCAAGTGACAGCTGACCCTGGCCACCACCTGTCGCAGCAGCCCGAGCCGCTCGGCTGCGGGCTTTCCCTGAACTCCCTGGATTAGTCGTCTTTGCGCTCGGCGCATTCGCGCCGACGTCCCGCGCGACATTTGCCGCCCGCATCTCTTGCAGTTCCTGCTTCAGCCTCTCCACCGTCTCGCGGGTCTCGGTCATCTGCCGATCCCGCCGCAGGCCGTCCTCGTCCGGATACGGGAAACTCCCCGATTGACCGGCGTGCAGAACCTTCAACACTGGGTCCTCGAAATACTTCACCCTTCTTGCCCGGATCGGCATCTGCGCGTCGATCACGAGGATGACCTCGTCGAGGTCCATGCGTCGGGCCTCATCCTCGGTCAGGAGCGGGGTATCTTCTGTCCTCTCCGAGACGCTGCGCCCTTCGAATGGGTTGCGTCCAACAGCGCGGGAGCGGGTCACCACCCGCTTGGTGGTCTTGCCGACAGCCTGGCTCAGCTCCTCGATGGTCTTCTGCTCGGACGGGGTGAGGTAGAGCTTCACGCCGGCGCCGCCCTGAAGCGACCTGCGGGTGTTCTCACCATAGATCTCGTCCAACGCGGGAATCGTCTGGGTCACGATGGCGAGATTGCCGCCGAAAGAGCGCAGCGTCTTAATGCTCTCGGCGACGATCGGCATTTTCCCGAGCCGGTCAAACTCGTCGAGCATGATCATCACGGGCCAAGGCTCGTCATCGCCGGGTTCCTGTGCTTGCAGCGAGGCAATCAGGTCCGAGAAGAAGAGGCGGATCAGCGGGGCAAGCGGTCGGATCATCTCTGACTCGACCACAAGATAGATCGCATGTGGGCGGCGGCGGATGTCCCGGAATGAGAAGTCAGAGGTCGCGGTGGCCGCGTCGATCGCGCGGTTGTCCCAAGTGTCGAGACCCGATGTCATCAGGAGGGAGAGGTAGGAAGTGAGGGTGTCGTTGTTGGTCGATGCCATACGCTCGAAGATCAGTTTGGCCGACTTGTTCTTCACCTCCTGTGAACGCTTCAGGTATTCCTTCTGCTTGTCGCCCCCCGAGGCTGTGATGCGATAGATCTCGCCGATGGTCGGCACGCCGCGCTCGAAGGCCAGCATACCGGCCGCCACGAAGAGGTCGATACCCCCGGCCAAAAGCCCGCTCAGCTTTTCGTTGTCGGTCTGCAGGAAGAGCTTCGCGGTGAGTTTTAGCTCCATCTGCTGCCGGTCAGGGTTGGTCATGGCCGCGATGCGCGCCAGCGGGTTGTAACGGTGGGTCGGTCGATCCCAGTCGGTCGGCGCGAAGCGGAAGACCTTGTCACCCATGCTGGCGCGGAAGCGCGAGGTCTCGCGGAAGTTCTCGCCTTTCACGTCGAGTACCACGGCAGAGCCTTTGTAGGTGAGCAGATTCGGGATCACAAATCCCACGCCCTTGCCGCGGCCCGTGGGCGCCACGATCAGTGCGTGGGGGAAGGTTTTTGAGACAAGGAACGGGCGCTTGGACTTCGGGGAGCCAAGCTTGCCCAGAAGGAAGCCGCCACCGGGCTTGGCAAAGAAACCGTTCCTCTTCATCTCGCTGCGGGTCTGCCAATGCGTCGTCCCGAAGCGGGTCAATGCATCCCCCAGAAGCGTGACGCTCAGCATCAGCGATGCCAGGCCGAAGCCGCCAAGGATGAGGTTCACCCAGAGGAAGTCCTTCGGCGCAGACTGAGACAGACCCCGATATTCGCGGGCGAGTAGGGTGACGTCGAAACGCGTGGGTGAAAGCCCATAGCGGAACATGACAAAGCCGGTCGCCACGACATAGCCCATGGCGAGACCGACCAGCACGAGGCTCAACACTCCTAAGGCAATCTTGCCTTTATCCATGGGTGATCCCCTTCTCACCATGTGCCGCGGCGTGGCGCGCGCGCTGCGCCTCGATCTGCTCTTCGGCCAGAGCATCGAGAATGCGCTCCATGGCCGGGCCATGCGCGGTGACCTCGCTGCTTTGAAGATAGGTCTTGGCGAGTTCCAGCTGGCGCAGCGGATCCTCGGTGAATGTGTCCAGGACGTCCGCGTTACCGGCCCGCAGTGCGTCGATTGCGTCGGGGCTTAGCCGTTCGTTGACCTGCCGGACGATGTCCTGCTGCTCTGACTCGGAGAGCGGGCCCTCGACGTCGGCGTTTTGCACAAAGGCCATGACCGTTGGCGCGGTCTCTTCCAGATAACGGCGCTCGGCGTAGTCTTGTCGCGCCTGGTCCTCGATCTCGAAACTGCGCTCGCTGATATAGGCACGCGACGCGCCGAGCGAACGAAGGTGGTTGATTTCGCCCCTAACGGCCTGCCCGAATTCGTCATCCGACATCTCCGTGCGATATCGGGCGAGGGTGCGGAGCTCTTCCGTGATCGGACCGAGATGATCCGAAGGATCCCGCAAGGCGAGGTCCATGTCGCCAGCATGAAGCGTGCGGTCCTGCGCCGATACCGCATATTGCGGCGGCATTCGACTGTCAGTCATCTGTTCCCAGGCCATCGAGGCCAATTCGGCATGCTGCGGAGATCTCTGCGCATAGGCGCCGAACGCGACGCGGGCCTCTTCAACCTCCACGGCGCCGGCCCGCCTTACAGACGGGTCGTCGGAGAACGGATGATCGAAATCCGTCCGGCGGAACTGCGCCACCAGCGCCCTGAACGCCTGCCGCTCCGATGGGGCAAAAATGTCGGGCCCGTCCTTCACGAGATCACCCCCTGGTGCCGCCAACCGCTCACCGAGCACTTCCTCAGCGTCATCCACCTCGTCGATCTCGGTTGGCGCGCGAAGGACGCGCACGTCAGTCAGGACATCGCCCAACCGAACATGCACGGCTTCCAGCTTGTCGAGCGCTTCTTCCCGGTCCGCAGGTTTATCGAGATCTAGGTCGCTTGCTTTGGCAATCCCCTGCAGATCCTGTGCCAACCACTGGCGCTCCAGTGCGGCATTGCCTGCCCCTTCCCGCAGGCGCGCGGCCACAGCCTCGACATCGATGCCCGTGCCTTGCAACGCCTCGGCCAGCTTTGGTGCCACCTCTCCATCGTCAAGACGCGCGAGGTGATCTTCACTTAAGTTCGGCCTTGCATAGATGCCGTCCCGGGACGGGGCATCGACCAGGGCGGCGGAGCGATCCCCGAGCGGGTTCAAATGCGCGACCGAGGCCAGAACGTCGGTCAGCTTGCGCTCGATCACCGGCCTCTCGGCCGCCGGCGCCCTGTTGATCGCCGCCTCGATCTGGCGAATGTTCTGAGAAAACTCGGTGATCAGCGTGTCGAACGCTGCTTCGTCTTGGGACATGTAGATGGCTCCGTCAGATTGAATCTGACCGCCACTGGCAAGGATGGTGCTGGCCCGCTCGAGCGCTTCGGCCACGTCGTCGAAATTCGAACGTGACGCCTCCGCCGCGAGCCCACGGTAGATCAACGCCTTGTGCCTGACGGTTTCCAGAGCGGCCCCCAGGTCAGCGCCGGTTCTCTGGCGCTCAACTGGGGGACGACCTTCGTCGCGAGCCTTGTAGATTTCATCGATCTCGGCGCGGTAGGTCGTGACGCCGCGATCCAGACGACGCGTCGCCTCGAGGCGGAT
>CAKZRP010000023.1 GCA_937146765.1 uncultured Paracoccaceae bacterium
TTCATCGGAATCTCCTCGTTCATCCTGCCGAGAAAATTCTACTTCCGCATCCCCTTAAGATCGGGGGGGATTACCGGGGTAGCGCGCACCCGCGCACAAGGGTATATCTCATAATGAGTATTATGCAAAATACAACGTTATGCGTTTCCCCAACGTCTCAAACGGATGGATGCCTGGGTATTTTTATGTGAAAAGCTCATGCGCCAGTTCCAGAGCCTCGACCAAGCGATCCACCTCTTCCTTGGTGTTGTACATCCCAAAGGACGCGCGACATGTCGCGCTGACGCCGAGATGCTCCATCAGCGGACCGGCGCAATGGTGTCCGGCGCGCACGGCAACACCTTTCTTGTCGAGGATGGTCGAAATGTCATGGGCATGCGCAGCGCCCTGCAGCGTCATGCTGAAAATGGCCGCTTTACCAGGTGCGGTGCCCTGAACATTGAGCCAGTTTAGCCCATCGAAACGGGTCTTGGCATAGTCACGCAATCCTGCCTCGTGAGCCGCGATCTTGTCCATGCCGATCACCATGAGGTAGTCGAGCGCAACGCCAAACCCGATGGTCTGGACGATGCCCGGTGTTCCAGCCTCGAACTTCATCGGCGGATCGTTGTAGATCACCGTGTCCCGGGTGACCTCCTTGATCATGTCGCCACCGCCGATAAAGGGACGCATCTGCGCCATCCGTTCCGGCTTGATGTAGATCGCACCAGAGCCCGAAGGACCGTAAAGCTTGTGGCCAGTGATCGCGTAGAAGTCGCACCCAATGTCTTGCACGTCGACCGGCATATGAACGGCGCCTTGCGATCCGTCGACCAGAACGGGCACGCCCTTGGCCTGTGCTCCTGCGGTGATCGCCTTGACGTCGACCACGGTGCCGAGCACGTTGGAACACTGCGTCACTGCAACCAATCTGGTCTTCGGGCCTATGGCGTCGATGACCTTCTGCGGATCCAGGCTCCCGTCGGGCTCGGTCTCGACCCATTTCAGAACCACGCCCTGACGTTCCCGCAGGAAATGCCAGGGCACGATATTGGCGTGATGCTCCATGATCGACAGGACGATTTCGTCACCGGCCTGAAGCCGCGGCATGGCCCAGCCATAGGCCACGAGGTTGATCCCCTCGGTGGTCCCTGAATTGAGAACGATGTAATCTTCGTGACCTGCATTGAGGAACCGGGCAATGGTGCCACGTACTGCCTCGTATTTCTCTGTCGCAAGGTTGGAAAGGTAGTGCAAGCCTCTGTGAACATTTGCATATTCCTGCGAATATGCCTGTGTGACCGCATCGATCACCACCCGCGGCTTTTGGGCCGAGGCCCCATTGTCGAGGTAGGTCAGCGGCTTGCCGTTCACCTCACGCGAGAGGATCGGGAAATCGGCACGGATTTTTTCGACATCATACGCGACATCAGACATGAGACGTCTCCAGGATCGTGGGGATCAGAAGCCCCATCATGAGTAAGACAGCGGCCATTGCGCCCAGACCGGCCATCACGATGACACCGGAGGATTTAACCAAAGAGTTCAGCCCAAAGGCAACATTGGTGAAATGCGCCAGCACATAGAGCCCGTAGAAGGCGGCGGCGACATTGAACAGGAGCGCGACAGGCGGCGAAAGAAAAGCCAACACAATCGCAACAGCTTGCGCGGCAATGTTGAGGAAGCGAAGCCAGACCAGCAGGCTCAGAACCTGCAGCAATGGCGCCTGCCCACCAAGCCAGCGCGCCGAAAGGATCGAGGCCCAAGCGTAGGACAATTGCAATCCGGCCAGGAAGAGAGCAAAGATCATCGGGCTCAGACCGGGAAACAGCGCGTTGCCTGCTAATCCAAGAGATGCAGCCTGAATACCGTAGAGCAAGGCGCTTAGCACGACATTCAAGGCGAATCCGGCCCAGATGGTTGCCGGATCCAGACCCAGTGCGAGAACACGATCTGCCGCACGGGCTGGATCCTTCAAAGTCTGGATCGCCAAGGATTTGAAATCAATCACTTTTGCCCCCAATAGCTTTGAGCCAGCCCGGCGCTCCAGAACCACAGGAACACGGTCAACCAGAGCAGGCCTACCGCAGTCAATGCCGGTCCTGATCCAATGAATCCCGCGACAAGACCGTTCAAGAGCAGAAGGGGTGTCGAGGCCAACAAGGCCCAGAACAGGGCAAGGCGTGCGCAGTAGCCTGCGCCCTGCCCGCCCATTGCGCGCAACAGCAGATGCGACAAAGCCGCCAGAGCATAGAGCGCCAGAGGCGCGATGAAGATCAGCCCCAGCAGGGCACCACCCAGCAGTATGTTCAACTCCTGTCCGGTCAGATGGGCCTCGCGAGCAAGCCGCGGCATCTGGGCAATGAACATCAGCGTGCAAGCCCCCATCAGGAAGGCCAAGAGCCGATCTTCCCGGGGGCCCATCGCAAGAAGCCGCGCAAATACCCTGCGCGGCCCCCTGTAGGTTGCCGTGATGTCGGTGGTGACCGCCATCTCTGCCTCAGCGCCGCCGAGAGAGCCAGCCGTGCAGGCGCTCGTTGACCTCAGCGGCGATCTCGTCGCTGTCGATTTCCTGCACCGCTTCAGCGAGGAAGGCCAGCGTCATCAAGTCGGTCGCCTCACCTTCGGGAACGCCACGCGAGCGCAGATAGAACAGACCGTCCTCGTCGATCGCACCCGACGTGGAGCCATGCGAACAGGCCACGTCGTCGGCATAGATCTCAAGCTCGGGCTTGGCGAGGAACTGGCTGTCGTCATCCAGCAGAAGAGACTGGGAAATCTGATATCCATCCGTCTTTTGCGCGCCGGGCTTCACCAGGATCTTGCCCTGGAAAACACCGGTGGCGCCATTGCGCAGGACCTTCTTGAAGACCTGGCGGCTCTCACAGTTCACCGCGTCATGGGTGATGAAGACCGTGTCGTCGTGGTGGAAATCACCATCGCCGACGCAGGCACCCGCCACATGCGCCACCGCATCGTCACCGGTGAATTCGACAATCGCCTCGTTGCGGGTCAGCACGCCATTCACCGTCAGGGTGAAGCTCTTGAAAACAGACTCCGAACCGAGGCGCGCAAACAAATGGGTTGCAGCGCGGCGCTCGTGATCGCGCCCTTGAGCGCGGACCAGATGCAGCGTGCCTCCATCGGCAATGTCGATCTCCATCGCCTTGTTGAAGCGCGAAGCCGCGGGACCGTTTTCCAGGATCGTCGCCTCGGCACCGCTGTCCACCTTCACCACATGATGCAGGATGGCGTCGGAACTGTCGCTGTCATGCACGTAGATCAGATTGATCGGTTTGGAGGGGCTACCAGTGACATGGATCACCACACCATCCTCGGCAAAAGCGGTGTTGAGCGCTGCGAGCGGACGCTCGACCGGGGATTGTCCACGTGCTTCAAGAACGCCGTATAGGTCCTTGGCCCAGTGGATATCCTTGGATCGCAAGTCCGAGAGCCGCTCGATGGTGACCCCCTCAAGCGCCAGATCGTCAGAGGCCTCGGCATCAAAGACACCATCGACAAAGACCACTTTGAGACGATCGAATTCCGCAAACATCGGGGCTTCGCCAGCCTCGAGAACCGCCGCTCTCGGGGCCTCAACCGCCGTCAGCGTATCGGGACGGGTGTATTTCCAATACTCGTCGCGGCGATCCGGCAGGCCCATGCTCTGGACCCGCGACAGTGCCGCGCGGCGGGCAACCTCAAGGCATCCACCTTCCGGCAGCGACAGGGCAGCCAATCGCGCCGCCGTGGTCGATTGTTTCAACTCGGGAAGGGCCATTATTCCACCTCTGCGAGAATGTTTGCATAACCGTTGTTCTCGACCTCAAGCGCCAGCTCGGGACCACCCGTCTTGACGATGCGGCCTGCGGCCATGATATGCACGACATCCGGTTTGATGTGGTCGAGCAGCCGCTGGTAGTGGGTAATGACGAGGAAGCCGCGGCCTTCGTCGCGCAGGGCATTGACGCCATCGGCAACGAGTTTCATCGCATCCACATCAAGGCCGGAGTCGGTCTCGTCGAGAATGCACATCTTCGGCTCAAGCATCGCCATTTGCAGGATTTCATTCCGCTTTTTTTCACCGCCCGAGAAACCGACATTGACTGGGCGCTTCAGCATCTCGGCATCGATCTGCAGCGTCTTGGCCTTTTCCCGCACCACTTTGAGGAAGTCGGAGGCAGAGAGTTCCTCTTCGTCGCGCGCCTTGCGCTGTGCGTTCACCGCAGTGCGCAGAAAGGTCATGTTGCCGACGCCGGGGATTTCCACCGGGTATTGGAAGGCCAGGAACATGCCCAGGGCAGCGCGCTCTTCCGGTTCCAGATCCAGCAGTTCTTCGCCGTCAAGGGTGGCGGAGCCTTCGGTGACCTCGTAGCCATCCTTGCCGGAGAGCACATAGGACAGGGTCGATTTGCCAGAGCCGTTCGGCCCCATGATCGCATGCACCTTGCCCGCTTCGACGGTCAAATTCACACCTTTGAGGATCTGCTTGTCCTCTTCTTCAAGCTTCACGTGCAGGTTCTTGATTTCAAGCATCTTTCTTCGCCTTTTCCTGTTGCGATCCGACCCCAGGGTCCAATCGCCTGTTCGCGTTTCGTCAGTCTTGCGCGTCCGCAGACAGCGGTTTGACGACGTAATTCTTGTTTCTGTTGTAGCGCTGCAGCGTATCGAAGATCCCATAGCCCATCTCTGCGATCAGCATGTGGAAAGCTTCGTCATTTTCGCGATCCACCTCGACCAGCATGGAAGGACGGCAGCGCTCAATCGTGTCTCGCAACCCGGAAAGCACGTCGATTTCCATGCCCTCCACGTCGATCTTGATGAAATCCGGATGGGTGCCCTGCAGCGCCAGATCACCGGTGGTGATCTCGATATCCCCTGCCCCCGGCAGCATCTTTGCCGCCCCCAGATTGCGGTCCCGCGCCTCCATGCCAAAGCCTGCGCGCGCCTCCGCCCCTAGCCCCTTGCCAAGGTGCGAGAGGTCGTAGCGCGCAGCCAGCCCGTTGGCCGCGATATTCGCCAGCAAGAGCTTGAGTGCCTTCGGGTTCGGCTCAAACGGGATCACCCGCGCGGCCGAAAGGAAAACCGCCGCGTAAAGCCCGTGATTTCCAACATTGGCCCCGATATCCACGAAGGTACCGCCAAGTGGAAAAAGCGCTTTTATAACAGCAAGTTCTTCCTCTTCATAAAAGCGACCCTCACGGTGAGACCGTTGGATCGGGTCCCGTTGCATATCAACCGAGAACACCAAACGCTGACCGTGGATCTCGCTGGTATAGAGGTCCACACCGGCAAAACCTACGGACTTACCCTCGGTCAGGCAGGCAAGGAATTCAGGCAGGCGGTCAGGGTCGAATTGCACCGGTTTCTCTCCGCTTCGGCTCAGCCGATGACCACGGCGGTGCCGCTGGCCGAGACCATCAACATCGACTGGCCGACCACCTCATAGTCGAGATCGACACCCACCACTGCATTGGCCCCCACCGCACGCGCGCGCTCTTCCAGCTCCTGCAGCGCGGTTTCCCGCGCGTCCTGAAGCTTGCTTTCATAGGCGCCGGAGCGCCCCCCGACGATATCGGTGATCGAGGCAAAGACGTCGCGCACCACATTGGCGCCCATGATCGCCTCGCCCACCACGATGCCCTTGTATTCGGCGATCTGGTAGCCTTCGACGTTGTTGGTGGTGGTGATGATCATCTGGCCGCCTCCTTTGCGTCCTTGCCAAGGGCCGGCCATCAGCCGACGGACCCTTCCAGAGAGATCGCGACCAGCTGCTGCGCTTCCATCGCGAATTCCATCGGCAGTGCCTGCAGCACGTCCTTGCAGAAGCCGTTCACCACCAGAGCGACCGCTTCTTCCTCGTCCATACCGCGCTGACGGCAGTAGAACAGTTGATCGTCATCCACCTTGGAGGTTGTCGCCTCGTGCTCACAGCGCGAGGAATTGTTCTTGACCTCGATGTAAGGCACTGTATGCGCGCCACATTTGTCGCCAATCAGCAAGCTGTCGCACTGGGTGTAGTTGCGCGAATTCTTTGCCTTCGGGTGCATCGAAACCAGACCACGATAGGTGTTCTGCGCCTTCCCGGCAGAGATGCCCTTGGAGACGATCCGGCTCTTGGTGTTCTTGCCAAGGTGGATCATCTTGGTGCCGGTGTCGGCCTGCTGGTAGTTGTTTGCAATCGCAATCGAATAGAACTCACCCTGGCTGTCGTCGCCGCGCAGGATGCAGGACGGGTATTTCCAGGTCACGGCAGAGCCGGTTTCGACCTGGGTCCACATCACCTTGGCCCGGTCGCCCCGGCAATCGGCGCGCTTGGTCACGAAGTTGTAGATGCCGCCTTTGCCGTTCTCATCCCCGGGGAACCAGTTCTGAACGGTGGAGTATTTCACCTCGGCGTCTTCTTCGATGATGATCTCCACCACCGCCGCGTGCAGCTGTGCGGTGTCGCGTTGCGGTGCAGTACAGCCTTCCAAGTAGCTGACATAGCTGCCTTTATCCGCAATGATCAGGGTGCGTTCAAACTGGCCGGTGTTCTCCGCGTTGATACGGAAATAGGTCGACAGCTCCATCGGGCAGCGCACGCCCGGCGGCACGTAGACAAAGGAGCCATCTGAGAAGACAGCAGAGTTCAGCGTCGCATAGAAGTTGTCCGAGACCGGCACCACGGAGCCCAGGTATTTCTTCACCAGTTCCGGATGTTCGCGGATGGCTTCCGAGATCGAGCAGAAGATCACGCCGGCCTCGCGCAGTTCCTTCTGGAAAGTTGTGCCGACGGAGACCGAGTCAAAGACAGCATCCACAGCGACCTTGCGACCCTCGGTCGGCGCATCTTCCGCCCCCTCAACGCCAGCCAAAATCAACTGTTCTTTCAGCGGGATACCGAGCTTTTCGTAAGTTGCCAACAGCTTGGGGTCCACCTCGTCCAACGACTTCGGTTTCACTTCCATGCTCTTGGGGCGGGCATAGTAATACTGGTCCTGAAAGTTGATCTCAGGATAGTTCACCATCGCCCAGTTCGGCTCTTTCATACCGGTCCAACGCTCAAAGGCTTGCAGGCGCCATTCGGTCATCCACTCCGGCTCTTCGTTTTTCCCGGAGATCAGGCGCACGATATCGGGGTTCACGCCTTTGGGGGCGTATTCCATCTCGATATCTGTGTCCCAACCGTATTTGTAAGTGCTGACCTCACGCACCGCATCCACGGTTTCCTGGTCAACGCCTTCCTTTGCTTCGAATTGGTCCAGAGCGGCCATCGTCATCTCCTGCACTCACGCCGAGCGGGCGCGATGTTTTTTCTGTTTGGCGCACCAGGCTTCGGCGAAGCGCAGCACATCCGTTTCAGTCGTCTGGGCCCCGAGCGATACGCGGATCGCCCCCTGAGCCGTGATCTCGTCAAATCCCATCGCGGTCAGAACCGCGCTGGCGCGCACCTTGCCGCTGGAGCACGCACTGCCCGCGCTGATCGCAAAGCCAGCCAGATCCATCTGCATCACCTGCGTTTCGCCCTTCCAGCCGGGGGTGGCGAAACACGAGGTATTGGGCAGGCGGCGCGCCTCCCTGCCCACAAAAATAGTTTCCGGGCAGGTCGCCGCAAGCGCGTTTTCTAGAATATTTCTAAGTTGCGCAACCCTGTCCCAGACTCCGGCGTCCAGTTCTTTCGCCGCAGCCTCAGCCGCAGCGCCGAAGCCTGCGATTCCAATGACATTTTCGGTTCCCGAACGTCGCCCCATTTCCTGACCACCACCGCGGATCTGCGCAGCAAGTTCGGTGCCACGCTTCAGGACGACCGCGCCGATCCCTTTTGGACCACCCAGTTTATGCGCAGAGATCAACGCCATGGTCGCGCCCATCCAGTTGAAGGCCACCGGCAACTTGCCAAAAGCCTGTGTGGCGTCCGTCACCGCCAGCCCTTCGGGCAAATCCTGAATGATGCCGGTCTCGGAGTTCGCCAGTTGCAAACAGCTCTTGGAGGGATCCAGCACCGTAACGCGCCCCGCTGCATCGACAGACAAATCCTCGTCAATCCAAGCTCTTATCGCGTCATGCTCTACCGGCGCCCCGTGCAGTTTGCGCCCGGCGAGCGCCAGAGCCGCCCCTTCGGTGGAGCCAGACGTGAAGACCACATCCGCGCCATCCGCTCCAAAGGCTGCTGCGATCTGGGCGCGAGCACGCTCAACCACGGCCTTCGCTGTGCGCCCCTCGGCATGCACTGAAGACGGATTGCCGCAGACCTCCATCGCAGCAATCATCGCCGCCTGCGCTTCGGGGCGCAGGGGAGTGGTTGCATTGTGATCGAGATAAACGCGAGTCATGGAGTCATCTTTTCCGGGCGGGATCAGCAGGCATATGTGGACGACGTTACTCGTCCACAACCGCAAACAGGTTCGGCACTGCCGGACAGGGCGCGAGATCGTTCTTCACCACATCCGACAGACGAGTCTGATGCAGGAAGACATAAACATGAGCGCTGAGCCCTTCCCACAGACGGTTGGTCAGCGACTGTGCACGACTGCCACATGAGCCACCGGAGACGCCGGCACCCTTGTGCATCGCATCCACCGTCTCATCGACAGCGGCCAGAACATCCACAACACGAATTTCCGACGCGGGCTTGGCAAGTCGGTAGCCACCGCCGGGTCCGCGTACCGAGGCAACAAGCCCGGCACGGCGCAGCTTGACGAAGAGTTGCTCCAGATAAGGCAGGGAAATGTCCTGGCGCTTGGAGATATCTGCCAATACCACCAGCCCGTCGGCCGGTTGCAACGCGATATCAGCCAAGGCTACCATCGCGTAACGTCCCTTAGTCGATAGCTTCATCTGCCCACCTCGAAATGTGAAAAGGTAGCAAATGATTGACGATACCCTTGTCAATGCGTATTTCAGCGTGACCGGGGCTCAGTGACATCTGCGCCTCTTTAGAATTGTTCTAAGGTGCCAGAGAGATTTCGTCAACTATTTCTCTCCGACATCCCCGCGAAAAAGAGTAGGATCCACCCCCCCATGCCTGAGGTCATTTTCCCCGGACCCGAAGGACGCCTGGAAGGCCGTTATCACCCGCAAAAGGAAAAGGACGCGCCGATCGCAATCGTACTGCATCCGCATCCGCAATTTGGCGGGACCATGAACAACAAGGTGGTCTACAACCTTCACTATGCCTTTTATAACATGGGCTTCACTGTTCTGCGGTTCAATTTCCGTGGCGTGGGCCGGTCGCAAGGTGAATACGATCAGGGCGTGGGCGAGTTGTCCGATGCCGCCTCGGCCCTCGACTATCTGCAGTCGATGAACAACAATTCAAAGCATTGCTGGGTCGCTGGTTTTTCCTTTGGCGCTTGGATCGGCATGCAGCTTCTGATGCGTCGACCCGAGATCACCGGCTTTATCTCGGTGGCCCCGCCTGCAAACATGTATGACTTCTCCTTCCTGGCGCCCTGCCCGTCCTCGGGTCTGATCATCAACGGCACCGCCGACCGTGTGGCCCCGCCGGCGGATACGGTGAGCTTGGTGAACAAGCTCCACGAGCAGAAGGGAATCACGATCACCCACAAGCAAGTGGAAGGCGCGGATCATTTCTTCCAGAACGACCATATGGACACGATGATCGGCAGCGTGACCGATTATGTGAAGCGTCGCCTGACCGAGAACACCCGCTGATGTCTTCGCTGGGCACTCTGGCCGAGAAACTGGCCGAGGACACGCTCAAGGTTCAGGATGCCCTTGGCGAGGACCGCATCTACATGGAGGTCGCCCAGGTGCTAGGGGCGGCCTCGCAATCACTGGAAGAAGCCTTCCTGACCGAAATCCGCGTCCGCCTCGCCGAGCGCAAGGCCCGCGATTTCCTCAATACGCGGCTGGCTCAGGCCAAGGCCGCCCTCGAAGCCGAGGCCAAGAGCCGACAATGACGACATCTCTTCAGCAGCAATTCGAGTTCCTGTCCGAAATCGAGAGGCTGCGGGAGGTGGAGCGCCAGAATCTGCTCCTGGATGGCAGCCGCCAGGAAAACTCGGCCGAACACAGCTGGCATCTTGCGCTTTACGCGTTGGTCTTTGGCCCCTATGCGCCCGTCGGCGTGTCGATCCCCCGTGTAATCAAGATGCTCTTGCTGCACGATATCGTCGAGATCGACGTTGGCGATCATCCCATTGACGAGCCCACCGACTGGCAGGCTGTGGCCGCAGCAGAAGCGCGCGCCATGCAGCGGATCTTTGGCCTTTTGCCGACTGAACAAGGCGCCGAGCTGAGCGCGCTCTGGCAAGAGTTCGAGGCCGCTGAGAGCCCGGACGCCCGCTTTGCAAAAGCGCTTGACTACTGCCAGCCGATCTTTCAAACGCTTTGCGCGGATACGTCTCCCGTCGATCATCTGCGGGTCGTGCGCGAGAACCTGACCACAGGTCGTGCAACCTCGCTGCAAGACCGGTTCCCCGAGGCCTATGAAGCAGCCATGACGTTGTTGGGCGGCGGATCGGTTTCGGATCCGGAGTTTGCCGCGCGTCTCGCCTTTGTCTGCGAAGCCGACAAGCTCAAGACGATCCTGCGGGCCTCGCGAATTGCCAATGGCCGTCGGTTCGAGAACTCCGCAGAGCACAGCTGGCACATCATGCTCTATGCTTGGATCCTGAACGGGCACAGCACAACTGACAGTTCGGTTTCGCGAGTGCTCACCATGCTCTTGCTCCATGATCTGGTTGAGATCGACGCTGGAGATGTTCCGATCCATTCCAAACTCGACGCTGCCGACCTGAAACGGATCGAAGAGGAAGAGCAGGCTGCTGCTGCCCGTATCTTTGGCCTGCTGCCTGCCACACAGGGCGCGGAGTATCTGGCCATCTGGCGGGAATTCGAAGCCGCCGCCAGTGCCGATGCGATCTATGCCAAGTCCATCGACCGGGTTCAGCCGGTGATCCTGAACCTCGCCACCGGAGGTGGCAGCTGGGTAGATTATGACGTCACCCTGCCCCAGCTCGAAAGCCGTGTCGGGATCAAGGTGACAAAGGGTGCACCTGCGGTCTGGGACCATCTACGCGCAGCCTTGCTGCCCTGGTTCACCGCCCGCAATCGTGCGTGAGGCATCCGCACCACCCTGCGGCACAATTTTCAATTCCTGTTTGTCGCCCCTTGCATCCTCGCATCGCGCAGGATTTGTCGGTGCTGCCCGCAGTCGGGCACGCCCGCAGCTAAAGGCGATCTCCATGCACTACCTCTATCTCATGGCCGCAGTTCTGGCCGAGACCATCGGCACCACGGCCCTGCAGGCTAGCCAGCAGTTTTCGCGGCTGATCCCGTCACTCATTGTGATTGTCGCCTATGCCACCTCGTTCTTCTTGATGAGCCTGACCTTGAAGGTCATGCCGGTCGGCATCGTCTACGCAATCTGGTCCGGCCTCGGCATTGTCCTGATCGCTCTCATCGGCTTTCTGGTCTTTGGTCAGAGGATCGACCTGCCTGCCATATTCGGCATGGGGCTCATCATCGCGGGGATCCTGGTGATCCACCTGTTTTCCGCCAGTTCGGGACATTGAACCGGCCCCATGACGCGGCAGCGCGGAGTCAGACTTGACTGCCTGCCGCATTTCCTCTGGCCTTTGAGGCGGGATCGGGGTATGCGCGCGGCAACCTCCAAATAAAGGCATGACCCATGGACCTGCGCAATATCGCGATCATCGCGCACGTCGACCACGGCAAGACGACCCTGGTTGATGAGCTACTGAAACAATCCGGCGCCTTCCGCGAAAACCAGGCCGTGGCAGAGCGTGCCATGGACTCCAACGATCTGGAACGCGAACGCGGCATTACCATTCTGGCCAAATGTACCTCGGTCGAATGGAAAGGCACCCGCATCAATATCGTCGACACCCCCGGCCACGCCGACTTTGGTGGCGAAGTGGAGCGGATTCTCTCCATGGTGGACGGTGTGGTGCTGCTGGTGGATGCGGCCGAAGGCCCAATGCCGCAGACCAAATTCGTGACCTCCAAGGCGCTTGCCCTCGGCCTGCGTCCCATCGTGGTGCTTAACAAGGTCGACAAGCCCGACGCCGAGCCCGATCGCGCGCTTGACGAGTGTTTCGACCTCTTCGCCAACCTCGGCGCCGACGACGAACAGCTCGATTTCCCGTCCATGTATGCCTCCGGTCGCTCTGGCTGGGCTGACATGGAATTGGACGGTCCGCGCAAGGATCTCTCCGCGCTGTTCGATCTGGTGGTGAAACACGTCCCCGCTCCGAAGCAGATCGCGCAACGCTCCGATCCCTTCCGGATGCTGGCCACCACTCTCAGCGCTGATCCCTTCATGGGCCGCATCCTGACCGGTCGTGTCGAAAGCGGCACGCTCAAAGTGGGCGAAAACCTCAAGGCGCTGACCCGCAATGGCGAACTGATCGAGAACTTCCGCGCCACCAAGATCATGGCTTTCCGCGGTCTGTCCCAGCAGCCGATCGACGTGGCCGAGGCCGGTGATATCGTGACCATCGCGGGCATGACCAAGGCAACCGTGGCGGATTCGCTCGTCGCCACCTCGGTCAAC
Source organism: uncultured Paracoccaceae bacterium (assembly GCA_937146765.1). Taxonomy (GTDB): domain Bacteria; phylum Pseudomonadota; class Alphaproteobacteria; order Rhodobacterales; family Rhodobacteraceae; genus Epibacterium. The sequence goes on from CAKZRP010000023.1 coordinate 12,503, forward strand.
GACGCCCTCCCCGCCCAGCCGATCGATCCGCCGACCATCACCGTGACCTTTGGCATCAACGACAGCCCGCTGGCCGGTCGGGACGGCAAAAAGGTGCAGTCCCGCGTCATCCGTGACCGCCTGATGAAAGAAGCCGAGCTGAACGTCGCCATCCAGGTGACCGACACCCCCGGCGGCGAGGCCTTTGAGGTTGCCGGTCGCGGCGAACTTCAGATGGGCGTTCTGATCGAGAACATGCGTCGCGAAGGTTTCGAGCTGTCGATTTCCCGCCCGCAGGTTCTGTTCAAAAACGTCGATGGCGTCCGCATGGAGCCGGTCGAGGAAGCCACCATCGACGTCGACGACGAATATTCCGGCGTGGTGATCGAAAAACTGACCGGCAACCGCAAGGGCGAACTGGTCGAGATGAAACCGGCTGGCGCAGGCAAGACCCGCATCATCGCGCATGTGCCGTCGCGCGGCCTGATCGGCTATCACGGCGAGTTCCTGACCGACACCCGTGGCACCGGCGTGCTGAACCGCGTGTTCCATGGCTGGACCCCGCACAAAGGCTCCATCCCGGGTCGCCGCGCGGGCGTGCTGATTTCCATGGAGAACGGCCAGTCCGTGGCCTATGCGCTGTGGAATCTCGAAGAGCGCGGCAAGATGTTCATCGGCGCGCAAGCGGACGTTTACGAGGGCATGATCATCGGCGAGCACAGCCGTGACAACGACCTCGAAGTGAACCCGCTGAAAGGCAAGAAGCTCACCAACGTGCGCGCCTCCGGCACCGACGACGCGGTCCGCCTGACCACGCCTGTCACCCTGTCGCTGGAAGAGTCCATCGCCTACATCAACGATGACGAGCTGGTGGAAGTGACCCCGAACAAGGTGCGCCTGCGCAAACGCTACCTCGATCCGCATGAGCGCAAGCGGATGTCCAAAGTCAACGGCTAAGTGCCCCTCGCTTTAATGCAAGAAGGCCCGGTCATTTTTTGACCGGGCCTTTTCATTCCTGCAATCTCCCGCAGATCTGTGGAACAAAATTCTCCACAATGGCCTGCTCTGCCGTGAAGTGGCAGAAGGAGCCAGCGGGAACCGCTTCCCAGCATTCGCCCTTGTGGAGGGGTTCGGAGACCACTAGGCGACTGCCGTCCGCTTTGCGGGTGCTGTAGACCGTCGGGGCTAGGTCATCAGAGGCGTAGCGCACAACATAGAGCGATTGGCCACAGCTGAAGGCGGCCCCGATACGCATATGCGGGGTGTGACCGAACTCCCGGCTCAGGACTTCAAGCTTGCCCACCGCCCGCTCCATCGCGCCCTTGGGATCCTCATAGAGACCTTCGGCAATCGCCAGCAGAAACAGCGCCTCGCTGTCGGTCGCCCCCTTACGCTCGTGATACAAGTCATCCGGGATCAGCATATCGGCGCGACGGCGAAATTTCTCGAACCCGCCCACCTGCCCGTTGTGCATGAAACTCCAACACCCGGTCGTGAAGGGATGGCAATTGTTGCGACTGGTCGCGGTGCCGGTGGAGGCGCGTACATGGGCAAGGAACAAGCCGGAGCGCACCTGTTGGGTAATTGAGCGCAGGTTCGGATCCGACCAGGCCGGATGGGTGTCGCGGTACAAACCCGGTTCGCTGCGGGTGTCATACCAAGCGATGCCGAACCCATCCGCATTGGTCTGGGTCTTGCATTCACGCGCATGAATAGACTGCGCGACCAGGGAATGTTCGGGTTTCGAAACCACCTCGTCCAGATAGACGGGGGCACCGATATAGGCGGCCCAACGGCACATCTTGCTGCTCCTCGACTCGCGGGATCATTCTGCCAGCCCCGCGTGAACCAGCCCTTAACCGCAAAAAGGGCCACGCGAAACGCGCAGCCCTTTCTTCTCAAATGCACAAACCGGGGTTTGGGCGCTTATTCGCTGGTCTCCACCACCATCAACTCACGCTCGGAAGCATCGCGCGCATGGGACAGAGCCTCTTGGTACTCGGGGCTGTTATAGCAGTCGACCGCGGCTTCGACGCTGGGGAACTTCGCCACCACATTGCGCGGGCGTTCCTTGCCTTCGAGCTGCACGAACTTGCCGCCCCGGGCGATAAAGCTGCCACCGTGTTTGGCAATCGCCGGACCGGCCAATTCGGCATATTTGCCATAGGCCTCGGCGTCGGTGACGGTCACATGAGCAATCCAGAGTGCGGGCATCGGGTTATCCTTCCAGGAACAGTTCAGCGGCCTTGATGGCCTGTTCAGCGCCGGAGAAGTCCTTGCCGCCGCCCTGCGCCATGTCGGGCCGGCCACCGCCGCCCTGACCGCCGACAGCCGGAACAGCCGCCTTCAGGATATCAACCGCAGAGACCTCGCCAGTCAGATCGTCAGTCACACCGGCTGCAACCGCAACCTTGCCGTCTTCCTCAGCGATCAGCAGGATAACACCTGAGCCAAGGCGCTGCTTGTGCGCATCGATCAGGCCCCGCAGATCCTTGCCGGACACCCCCTGCAAGGCTTGTGCAAGGAAGGCTTTGCCGCCGACCGTCTTGGCCTCGACGCCGCCACCGGAGCCACCGCCAAGCGCAACCTGCTGCTTGAGGTTGGCGATCTCGTTCTGCAGCGCCTTGCGCTCGTCCATCATCGCCCTGAGGCGATCGATGACCTCTCCCGACTGCGCCTTCAGCACGCCCGCAACTTCGGCCATCCGACCGGCCTCGCGCGCGAGGTGATCAAAGGCCGCAGCCCCGGTGAGCGCCTCGATCCGACGCACACCAGCAGAGGATGCGCTGTCGCCGAGGATCACAAAAGTGCCAATATCGCCGGTCTGTTTCACATGGGTGCCGCCGCAAAGCTCGAGCGAATAGGTGTCACCCTCGGCGCCTTTGCCGGTGGGGGCACGCCCCATGGACACCACGCGGACCTCTTCGCCGTATTTCTCGCCAAAGAGCGCCTGAGCCCCCAGCGCACGTGCGTCGTCCGGGGTCATGATCCGGGTGGAGACGGGGGAGTTTTGGCGAATGAAATCATTCACTTCCACCGCGACCTTCGCCAGTTCTTCGCCGCTCATCGCCTTGTTGTGGCTGAAGTCAAAGCGCAGACGATCTGCCGCGTTGAGCGAGCCCTTCTGCGCCACGTGCTCGCCAAGCGCATTGCGCAGCGCCTCGTGCAGCAGGTGGGTGGCGGAGTGGTTGGCGCGGATCTGGGCGCGACGTGCGTGGTCGACTTCCAGAGCCGCGCCCTTGCCCACGACGATCTCACCTTCGGTGACTTCGGCGATGTGCAGGAACAGACCTTCGACCTTTTTGGTGTCGGTAATTTGCGCCTTGCCACCCTCGACCGAGAGCACGCCGGTATCGCCTACCTGACCGCCGCTTTCGCCATAAAACGGCGTCTGGTTCAGGATGATCTGAACGCTGTCGCCCTTAGCGGCCTTTTCGACCCGCGCGCCGTCTTTGATCAGCGCAACGATCTGGCCTTCGGATTTCTCGGTCTCATAGCCCAGGAACTCGGTGGTGCCTTTTTCGTCGACGATGTCGAAATAGACCTTCACATCCGCCGCTTCACCAAGGCCTATGCCACCGGCGCGGGATTGCTCCTTTTGCGCCTTCATTGCGGCGTCAAAGCCTGCGGTGTCGACGTCGATCCCTTTGGCGCGCAGGGCGTCCTGGGTGAGGTCGAGCGGGAAACCAAAAGTGTCGTAAAGTTTGAACGCAGTCTCCCCCGGCAGCACATCGCCCTGGTCGAGATCGACAGAGGCCTCATCCAAGAGCTTCAGACCGCGGTCCAAAGTGCGCAGGAAGCGGGTTTCTTCCTGCTCGAAAGTCTCTTCGATCAAAGCCTGACCCTGACCCAACTCGGGATAGGCCGAGTTCATCTGGCTGACCAGCGCCGGAACCAGCTTGTGCATCACCGGATCGGTCGCGCCCAGGAGGGACGCATGACGCATCGCACGGCGCATGATGCGGCGCAGCACATAGCCGCGACCTTCGTTCGAGGGCAGCACGCCCTCCGCAATCAGGAAGGAGCAGGAGCGCAGGTGGTCCGCGATCACCCGGTGATGGACGTTCTTGTCGCCAAAAGGATCGGTGTTGGTGGCATGGGCCGAGGCTTCGATCAGATATTTGAACAGATCGGTCTCGTAGTTGTCATGGGTGCCCTGCAGCAGCGCGGCAATCCGCTCCAGCCCCATGCCGGTATCGATCGACTGCATGTCGAGATCGACCATGGAGCCATCGGCGAATTTCTCGTTCTGCATGAACACGAGGTTCCAGATCTCGATGAAGCGGTCGCCATCTTCCTCGGCCGAGCCCGGAGGGCCACCCCAGATGTGATCGCCGTGATCGTAGAAAATCTCGGTGCAGGGACCGCAGGGGCCGGTATCGCCCATCTGCCAGAAGTTGTCAGAGGTCGCAATGCGGATGATCCGATCCTCCGGCACGCCGACTTTCTTCCAGATGTCAAAGGCTTCGTCATCGGTGTGATAGACGGTCGTGTAAAGGCGATCCTTCGGGATATCAAACTCGCCGGTGATCAGTTCCCAAGCGAAGGGGATCGCCTCATGTTTGAAGTAATCGCCAAAGGAGAAGTTGCCCAGCATCTCGAAAAACGTGTGGTGACGCGCGGTATAGCCGACGTTGTCGAGGTCATTGTGCTTGCCGCCGGCGCGAACGCACTTCTGCGCGGTGGTGGCGCGCACATAGTCGCGACGCTCAACTCCGGTGAAACAGTTCTTGAACTGCACCATACCGGAGTTGGTGAACATCAAGGTGGGATCGTTGCGCGGCACGAGGGGGCTCGAGTCCACAACTTCGTGACCCTGCTTGGCGAAGTAGGTGAGGAAGGTCGACCGGATGTCGTTCAAGCTAGGCATGTCAACGCGGCTCTCTGAAGTGAAGGAAACAGTCCTAGGCGGTTTATCGCGCCCAAAGGGGGCTGTCCACCGCACAAAACATGCAGGCCCTATTCCCCTGAATTACAGGTGAATTCCCCGGGTTTCAGTCAAATATTTTGATCAAAAGATCGCCGTTTGCGATCCGTCCCGGCTTCTCGACCGAACAGAGTATTCCGCGGAGCCGACAGCTTCGGTATTCGGGCAGGTTGACCCAGTCCTTTGCCGCCGCACCGTAGCGGGCTTTCCATTTGACGCAGCCATCGTTGAATACCTCAGATACTCGCAACACCGCCGTGCCGGCCTGCAAGAGTTGTCCTTCGGGAAGGTTCTGTTCGGAGAGGTCCATATCGACAATGAATGTATCGCCAGGGTGCGGCGTCGTCTCACGGTCACGCCAAACGAGGTCCAGAACCCGTTTCGACAGGATGCAGATCTGGATGCCGGGATGAGCGGTGCCATCTTCGCGCTTCAGCCAGGGGTGCTTGGTCCAGCGTTCTCCCGGAATCCCCTGCTCGGGCGTCACCTCAAGGGCTTCGACGAATTGTCGCTCGTTGAAGCCCGGACGCAGGCAGAGCATCGAGATTTCGGCACGGTCCTGCGGCGCAGCCAGCACATCCGGCGTCGCGGCGATCAGCTCATCCATTGTGGCGTGCATCAGGTTGTCCTGTGATTACAACAGCTTCTCAAAGAAATGGTCCGCATCCGGATTGTCGTTGTAGCGGTCGATCTCACGGTAGCCAAGCGCGTGATAAAGGGCAACGGCCTCGGGAAGATGCCGACTGGTGTCGAGCCGAAGGCTGCCATAGCCTAGCCCCCGCGCCTCCTGCTCCAAAGCGTCCATCAAGCGGCGGGACACCCCGCGTCCGCGCCAAGCCGGGTTGATCCAGACACGTTTCACCTCGCCGGTGCCGGGCTGCAAGGGGCGCAGCGCTCCACATCCCATCGCGACACCGTCGACGCTGGCCAGCAGGAAAATGCCGCGAGGCGGCAGGAAATCCAGACGCTCCTCTTCGCTCATTTGGCTCACTGCAAAGCTCCGGCCGAACCGGAGAGACAATTCCTTGGTATACTCCGCCATTGCATAGGCGATGTTCACATCCCGGGGGTCTGCACGGTGAATGTGCGGCGCAGTCGCGCAGAAGGTGGCACTGACGAGATCCAGTGCAGCAAGCAACTCCTCCCGGCGTCGCGACCGGCCGAGGATCTCCAAAGCGTGCTGATCGGAGAGGCGTTCGTAGGCGTTGAACTCCGCCCGCCCCGCTTCGGTCAGTTGCACCTGTCGCTGGCGAGCATCCTCTTCAGAGGCGGTGGTGGCGATCAGCCCTTCTTCCTCCAGCGTCCGTAGGTTCCGACTCATGAGGCCGGAATCAAGACCGAGATAGGCGCGTAGCTCTCGGACCTCCGTCATCCCCTGACCAATCGCATTCAGGACCCGGGCGACACCCAACGGACGGCCGCGCCCGAGAAAGGATTGATCCATGGCTCCAAGCGCAGAGGTGACGGATCGGTTGAACCGACGCAGTCGGCGAATATCGGTCTCGGTATGCACTTGTGACTTCCTCTCTCTTTTTAACTGACTTAGGTCAGATAAGTACAAGCCACAAGAAAAAACCGGCCACAATGGGCCGGTTTCACTGACTGAGCTCTGCAGCTCTATCAATCATCCATTGCGAGGATATCGTCATCATCCTCGCTCATGCTTGGCATGTCGAAATCAAGCCCATGGGCACCGCGGATCTTGTCCTCGATCTCCAGCGCGATACGGGCGTTGTCACGCAGGAACTGCTTGGCATTCTCACGCCCTTGCCCGATCCGCTCATCCCCGTAAGAGAACCAGGCCCCGGACTTGTTGACCACTCCTGCGGCCACGCCAAGGTCCAGAAGCTCGCCCATCTTGGAGATACCTTCGCCATACATGATGTCGAATTCCACCTGCTTGAACGGCGGCGCGACCTTGTTTTTCACCACTTTTACGCGGGTGGAATTGCCAACCACCTCATCGCGATCCTTGATGGAGCCGATGCGGCGGATATCGAGGCGTACCGAAGAATAGAACTTCAGCGCGTTGCCGCCGGTGGTGGTTTCGGGCGAACCGAACATGACGCCGATCTTCATCCGAATCTGGTTGATGAAGATCACCATGCATTTGGAGCGGCTGATGGAACCGGTCAGCTTGCGCATCGCCTGGCTCATCAGGCGGGCTTGCACGCCAACGCTGCTGTCGCCCATGTCGCCTTCCAGTTCCGACTTCGGCGTCAGCGCCGCCACGGAGTCCACGATCACCATATTGACCGCGCCGGAGCGTACCAGCGTATCGGTGATTTCAAGCGCCTGCTCGCCGGTGTCCGGCTGCGAAATCAGAAGTTCATCCAGATCAACGCCCAGCTTTTTCGCGTATTGCGGATCCAGCGCGTGTTCCGCATCCACAAAGGCGCAGACGCCGCCCTTCTTTTGCTGTTCAGCAATGCAGTGCAGTGTCAGCGTGGTCTTGCCGGAGCTTTCCGGCCCGTAGATTTCCACGATCCGGCCCATCGGCAGGCCGCCGATGCCAAGCGCAATATCCAGTCCGAGAGAGCCGGTTGAGCTTGCCTCGATCTCCTGCAGGGCGCCACCGTCGCCCAATTTCATGATCGAACCCTTGCCGAACTGCCGTTCGATCTGGGCGAGCGCGCTTTCCAGAGCCTTCTGCTTGTCGCTGCTCTTCTTGTCGTCCTTCATGGTCAATAGATCCGCCATTCTTCCCGTATCCTTCTCTATGTGTCACACCCGGGGGCGGACGACAATCACTGCTTTGTTCGCCTCTTGTTCCTTATTGGGTCAAAACAAGAACATTGCAAGCCAAATCCACCACTGTTCACAGGCGGTCATCGTGGTTAAAGATTGGTTTACGAGACGGATACAGGTTGAATTATTGCCGAGGCTTTAACGAGATGATGGTGTTTTACGATGCCGGCTTGGTACTTTTATCGGTGCCCAAGACCGGAACCACGGCTCTCCAGGACGCCTTGCGCCCGAAGGCTGATTTGGTGTTGTCGGGCCCCCCGGAGTTAAAGCACTCCCCCCTCTACCGCTACAATCGCTGGATCAGACCCATGTTCGAAAAGGTCTGCGGAGCCGAGCTCGAGGTGGCAGCAGTGATGCGGGAGCCTGTCGACTGGCTCGGCAGCTGGTATCGATATCGTCAGCGCAAATCGCTCATCGGTCGCCCCACCTCGACCCTAGGTATCAGCTTTGATCAATATGTACAGGACTACTGCCAGGGTCAGCGTCCGCCCCATGCCAATGTCGGCAGCCAGGCAAAGTTCCTCGCCGCGCAACCTAACGGCTGCCGGGTTCATCACCTCTTTGCCTATGATCGGCTCCCAGCCTATCACGCGTTCATTCAGTCGAGGCTCGGCATCGAGATTGAGACCCAGCCACGCAATGTGAGCCCGCCTGCGGATCTCAGTCTCAGCGATGAAACGCTGGAAAAGCTAAAGCGCAAACACTCCGAGGAGTTTGCGCTCTATCACTCGATCCCAGGCTGAGGCGCGCGGCGCAGCCTATTGCAATTGCGATTGTACCGTTTCGGTCAATTGGCTGAGCGAGAAGGGTTTGGCCAGGAAAACCGAATTGGGCACATCCGGCTCCGCGTCGCCAAAGGCGCCTTCGGAATAGCCGGAAACAAACACCACCTTGGTACCGGGACGCTCTTTCAGCGCTTCCCGCACCCAGGTCGGTCCGTCCATCCCAGGCATGATCACATCGGTCACAAAGACATCAACGCTCAGGTTCGGATCCTGGAGAGTTTCCAGCGCATCCTCGGCGGATTCTGCCTCCAGAACAGTATAGCCGCGCATCCGCAGCGCTCGGGACGCAAAGGCACGCACCGGGGCTTCGTCCTCCACGAGGAGCACCACACCCTCGCCATGCTGGGCGGCGGGTTTTGCCTTCTTTTCCACCTTCGGAGCACTGGCCGCAGCCGTGGCATCGCTGCGATAGACCGGGAAGTAGAGCGAAAACTTGGTGCCCTGACCGACAACAGAATCAACAAAAATGAACCCGCCGGTCTGCTTGATGATCCCATAGGCGGTCGAGAGGCCAAGACCGGTGCCTTCGCCGGTGCGCTTGGTGGTATAGAAAGGCTCGAATACCTTCTGAAGCTTGTCGGGGGCAATCCCGGTGCCTGCGTCACTGACCTGGATGGTGACCCATTCCCCCGGCGGCACCACCGCACGGTCGCGCTCCAGCGGCGCCTCCAGCGCCACCACCTCGGTTTCGATACGGATCTCGCCGCCGCTGGGCATGGCATCCCGTGCGTTGACCACAAGGTTCATCAGCACTTGCTCAAGCTGGCGTTTGTCGGCGCGGATCGACCGCATCACCGGATCGTGGCTGAGGGTCAGGGAGACCTTCTCGCCAACCAAGCGGTTCAGAAGATGTGTGAGATCAGAGAGGGTCTCTCGCACATCCAGAACCTCTGGCAGGAGCGTCTGCTTGCGCGAGAAGGCCAGAAGCTGGCTGACCAGCGCGGCGGCGCGGTTTGCATTCTCATGGATCTGGATCAGGTCGCCATAATCCTGATCGCCCTGATCGTGACGCAGGAGCAGCAGATCGCAATGACCGGAAATCGCCGTCAGCAGGTTGTTGAAGTCATGCGCAACACCGCCCGCCAGCTGGCCGATTGCCTGCATCTTCTGGCTCTGCACGAATTGCGCTTCCAGGGTCTTGAGCTCGGTCGCGTCGTTCAGGACAGCCATCAGAAGCACTTCACCCTCTTCGATCACCCGTGTGAGTGTGACCTGGACAAAGACCTCCCGGTCATCGCGTGAGACCCGCAGGAATTCCGATTTATGCGGCGCCAGGCCCTTGGCAGTTTCCTGCAGCCAGTCGTTCATCGGCCGCCCGAGCCCCTCCATCAACTGACCGAGCTGGACCCCTTCGGCCTGCTCGATGCCAAGGAGCCGCATCGCCATGCGGTTGACCGAGACCACCTCGCCGCCGGGGCGGATCTTCAGCAATGGCACAGGCAGAGTCTCGAACCCTGTATGGGGACCACTGTCCGCCACTTCAGCCTTCATGAAGTAGATTTCGCTGCGGCCCTGACTGCGGCTGTGTTCGTTGACGAGCACTTCAACCGGACCTGTCTTGGTCAGGAGCGTGTTGATCCGCCCCGGCATCACCGGCAAGGTGCTGAACAGACGTTCAGCGGTCTTTACCCGCTCGCCAATGAGGCTGCGCGCTGCTTCGTTCATGAACAAGACCGCGCCGGTCCGTCCCACGGAAATCATTGGGATCGGGCTCACGTCAGTGCCGCGCCCCACCGGACGGTCACCCATGTCCTCCACCCGCCAAAGGTAGCTGCCGTTGGCCATCTCATGCACCGCGAGGCGCAGTGTCCCGCGCCGGGTAATCACGTCCTCGCGCGCCGAACCGTCCAGCTTTGCCCGGCTTTGCAGGCGGAACAATACGGCGGAAGGATTGGCAAGAACCGAACGCAGGGTTCCTGAAATGGTATCGCTTTCGGAGCCCTCAAAACGTTTCAAGGCCGCGCTGTTGCAAGCGTGAATTATCCCGTCCCCATCGGTGACGAAACTGGGCGATGCATCCTTGTCGATAAATCCGGTCAGCAGTTCGCTGGCCATGGCCCGCGCTCCCTGGCGCGATCGGGACTGGGCGAAGATCATTGCGCAAACGCCGAGCAACGTGATGCCGACTGCCACCAAAGCCCGGCCGATCCAATCCGCGACAGGTACCACAATGGGCAAAAGCATCAAGAGGACCGCAACCACAAAGGTCGCGACCAGCCGCATCTGTTCAGGGGTCTGTACCCTCAGTTTGGGTACATGCGAGAGGGGACGACCGTTCATTGCGGCTCCGTTCACAATCTTCTTTCCGCAATATCTCAGTAGTCTTGGTTAAAACCAAGTTAACCACAAGATCAGATCGCGAAACATTCCAACGCTCTACTGCGCGGTTTCCTGCCTGAAGACGGACACATAGAACCCATCCGTACCGCCCTGAACCTGCCACCCTATGTCTAGGACATGTTGCCAGCCGGGGTGCCGTGCCAGAAATGCAGCGGTTTGCGCCTGATTTTCAACGTCCAGCATCGAACAGGTCGCAAGGGCCAATACTCCGCCAGGCACGACCAGTTCGCTCGCCGCATCTAGGATCTGGGCTTGCAAGTTGGTCACCGCATCCAATTGAGCCTGCGTGAGCCGCCATTTGCCTTCGGGATCACGACGCCAGGAGCCGGAACCGCTGCAGGGTGCATCGCAGAGCACAAGATCAAAGGGCACCTGGGCCGCCAGATCGGCCGTTTCAAGACAGCGGATCTGCACCCCGGCGCGTGCCGCGCGCTCCGGCAGATCTTTCATCCGGCGCGGTTCGGCATCATGGACGAAAAGCGTCAGATCCGCCCGCCCAGCCATGGCCAGGCTCTTGCCGCCGCCACCCGCACAATAGTCCAGAACCCTCATGCCGTCCTGCAACGGTAGCGCATCGACGACGGCCTGGCTCGCAGCGTCTTGCAATTCCACAAAGCCTAGCATGTAGCTATCGCAAGTGCGGATCTTGCGAGCCCCTTCTGTCACATCCAGAGCGGTCGGCGAAGCCGGATGAGCCACTGCCGTAATCCCCTCGGCTGCCAAACGGGCAATTGCCGCATCCCGCGTGGTTTTCCTCAGATTCACACGCAGATGGGTAGGCGCGCGGTGGCGCAGCGCCAGCGCGGCGGCCTCGGCCTGCTCAGCCAGACTGCGCTCGAACACAGGCCAGAGCCAGTCGGGAATGTCACAGGACTCCGCCTGGCTGGAGAAGCTGCGCGGAGCCTGCATTTCTGCCTCGGACAAGGGCGCGGGAGCATGACCAAGGCCGGTAAAGATCTCCGAAGGGTCACCCCCCTGCTCCCGCAGGGCCCCCAGGAGGAGGCCACGCCCGGTTTCACCGCCCCCAAGAACCGCATGAGACCGACGACACCGCAGCGCCTGAAACACATGGTCGCGCACGGCTGCGCGATCCTTGGAGCCCGCAAAACGGCTACTGCGCCCCCAATTGGTCAGCGCCTTTTCGGCGGCCATTCCGGCAAGGATCTCGTCCAGAATGCCAATGGCCGCCTCAATCCGGGCGGCGGGGGTCATGTCTGCCTCCCGCGAGAAATGATCGCCAACACCGAACCGACCTCAGCCGATCCGGTAATTGGGCGCTTCGCGGGTGATCTGAACGTCATGCACGTGGCTTTCGCTCAGACCAGCACCGGTGATGCGCACAAATTCGCAGTTCTTGCGCATCTCTTCCACGGTGGCACAGCCGGTGTAGCCCATGGCAGCCCGCAGACCGCCCACCAGCTGGTGGATCACCGCGCCTGCGGGACCTTTGTAGGGCACCTGCCCTTCGATACCTTCCGGCACCAGCTTGTCGCTGGCGGCATCCTTCTGAAAATAGCGGTCAGCGGAACCGCGCGCCATGGCACCCATGGAGCCCATGCCCCGGTAGGACTTGTAGGACCGACCCTGATAGAGGATCACCTCACCCGGGCTTTCATCGGTGCCTGCGATCATCGAGCCGACCATGGCACAGGAAGCGCCAGCCGCGATGGCCTTGGCAAAATCGCCCGAGAACTTGATACCGCCATCAGCGATCACCGGAGTATCCCCCGCCGCATTTGCGCAATCCATGATGGCGGTCAGCTGCGGCACACCGACGCCCGCCACCATCCGGGTGGTGCAGATCGAACCCGGCCCGATGCCGACCTTGACCGCATCCGCTCCGGCATCGATCAGCGCCTTGGTCGCCGCCGCCGTCGCCACATTACCCGCGATCACTTGAACCTGGTTGGACAAGGCCTTGATCCGCTTCACCGCGTCGATCACGCCCGCGGAATGGCCATGGGCGGTGTCCACCACCACAATATCGACGCCGGCATCGATCAGCGCTTCGGACCGCTCAAAGCCGCTGTCCCCGACCGAGCTTGCCGCAGCTACCCTAAGGCGCCCCAGATCATCCTTGCAGGCCGTGGGGTTCAGCACCGCCTGTTCGGTGTCCTTCAGCGTCAGCAGGCCAGTGAGCTTGCCTGTCTTGTCCGTCACCAGAAGCTTTTCGATGCGCCGTGCCTTCATCAGCGACTTGGCCTCTTCCAGCTCGGCCGGCTCTTGCAGCATGGCGAGGTTGTTAGAGGTCATCATCACCGACACCGGCGTGCTGTCATCAGTGGCAAATCGCATGTCGCGGTTGGTCACGATGCCCACAACGCGGTTGTTCTCGTCCACCACCGGAAAGCCGGTGACGCGGTAACGCTCCTGCAGGACCTTGGCGTCCGCCAGCGTCTGGTTGGCCCGCAGAGTGATGGGGTTGTAGACGATGCCGCTGACAAAACGTTTCACCCGCCGCACCTGACGCGCCTGCTCCAATACATCCAGATTTTTGTGGATTACCCCGATGCCACCGGCCTGTGCCATGGCGATAGCCATCCGATCTTCGGTGACCGTATCCATGGCCGAGCTCAGCAGCGGGATATTGAGGGAGACGCCGCGGGTCACCCGGGTCCGCGTATCCGCCGTATTCGGCAAGACGCTCGAAGCGGCCGGAACCAGCAAAACATCGTCAAAGGTGAGAGCCTCACGAATCTGCATCTGTCTTCCCCATGCAAAACACCGTTTGGCGGTGACCCTATTGCACAGTTCCAAAGCTTGCGAAAGAGGCCACAGGCCATTTTTCGCCGCATCGCGGCAGCGAAAAGGTGTTTTTCTGACATATATCAAGGATCTGTCGCATGTTCCGACTAGGCTTCAGGAAATGAAACTGGCTCGGAGCGCCCCATGTCTGCCCCCCTTGATGGTCTGATCGTCCTCGACCTGACCCATGTTCTCGCCGGCCCCTATGCCTCGATGACCCTTGCCGATCTGGGCGCCCGCGTGATCAAGGTCGAACGCCCGGGTCTGGGTGACGACACCCGCGCTTTCCCCCCCTTCAAGAACGGACAGAGCGCCTATTTCGCCACCATCAACCACGGCAAGGAAAGCATAGCCCTGAACTTGAAGAACGTCGAGGATCGCGCTGTCTTTGAGCAGCTTTTGACCCGTAGCGACATAGTTCTGGAAAACTACCGCCCCGGGGTGATGGAGCGGTTGGGCTACGGTTGGGAAGAGCTTCACAGCCGCTTTCCGCGGCTGATCTACGGTGCCGTCTCCGGGTTCGGGCACACCGGCCCGGATAGCCAACGCCCCGCTTACGACATGGTCGTGCAGGCACGTGGCGGGGTGATGTCGATCACTGGCGAGCGCGATCGAGAGCCGGTGCGGGTTGGCGCCTCCATCGGCGACATAGCAGCCGGAATGTTTCTGACACAGGGTATCCTGGCGGCCCTCCTGCATCGGCAAACCTCCGGCTTGGGTCAAAAGGTGGACATTGCCATGCTCGACAGCCAGCTTGCGCTGCTTGAACACGCCATCGCACTGACGTCGGTCAACAGGACACCTCCGCGCCCCTCCGGAGCACGACATCCCTCGATCACCCCTTTCGAGACCTTTCACGCAAAGGACGGGCTTTTTGTGATCGCCGCCGGAAATGACGCGCTCTTCGCCCGACTCTGTCAGGCACTCGCCTTGCCGCTCGACGGCGATCCGCGTTTTGCAACGAACCCGGCCAGATGCGAAAATGCGCGCCTTCTCAAGCGGTTGATCGAATCTGTCACACTAGAGAAAGACAAGCAGCACTGGATAGACGTCCTGACCGAGGCCGGAGTGCCGACGGGCCCGATCCAGGATGTCGCCGAGGTGATGCGCGACCCGCAGATCCTGGCACGCAACATGGTTGTCGACGTTTTGGACCGCACTGGGCGCCCCGCCTATGTCGCGGCCGGCAATCCTATCAAGATGAGTGCCCTGGCAGATCCGGCCACACGTCCACCAGCGCCGAGGCTGGACGAGAACCGGCAGGAGATTCTCGACTGGCTGGCGCGCGACTAACTTGGCGACTACGCCGCAAATTCTTGCCGCGATGCCGCCTCCGGGCCCAAATATGACGGTGCTTGCCTTTCGCGAGACGAAAAGTGACATATGCTCCGCATGAATTGCGGACCAAAAGAGCTTGAGCCATGTCAGACGATCCCCTCGTTGTCTTCACCCCTTCCGGCAAGCGCGGACGCTTTCCCGTCGGCACCCCGGTGCTGACGGCCGCCCGACAGTTGGGCGTCGATCTCGACTCCGTCTGCGGCGGGCGCGGGATCTGTTCGAAATGTCAAATCACCCCGTCCTATGGCGAATTTTCCAAACATGGCGTCACCGTAGAGGCCGATGCGCTCAGTGAATGGAACGCGGTGGAACAACGCTACAAGGACAAGCGAGGGCTGATCGACGGCCGCCGTCTGGGATGCCAAGCCAAGATCGAGCGCGACGTGGTCATCGACGTCCCGCCGGAAAGCCAGGTGCACAAGCAGGTGGTGCGCAAACGTGCCGAAGCGCGTGAGATCACCATGAATCCCTCGACCCGCCTCTACTACGTGGAGGTGGAAAAGCCCGATATGCACAAGCCCTCCGGCGATATGGAGCGGTTGGTCGAGGCCCTGGAAGACCAGTGGCAACTCAACGGGGTGAAGACCGATCTTCACATCCTGCACCAGTTGCAACCTGTTCTGCGCAAGGGAGACTGGAAAGTCACGGTAGCCATCCACCTCGGAGATGACACCCACCCGCCAAAGATCATGCACATCTGGCCCGGCTACTACGAAGGCACCGTCTACGGGCTTGCCGTCGATCTCGGCTCCACCACCATTGCCGCGCATCTCTGCGATCTTAAGACCGGCGAGGTGGTGGCCTCGTCCGGAATCATGAACCCGCAGATCCGCTTTGGCGAAGACCTGATGAGCCGGGTCTCTTATGCGATGATGAACAAGGGCGGCGATCAGGAGATGACCCGCGCGGTGCGCGAGGGCATGAACGCACTCTTCACCCAGATCGCCACCGAAGCTTCGATCGACAAGGCCCTGATTGTCGACGCTGTTTTTGTCTGCAACCCGGTGATGCACCACCTCTTCCTCGGCATAGATCCCTTCGAGTTGGGCCAAGCTCCCTTTGCGCTGGCGACCTCCCGGTCGCTCTCGCTGCGTGCCGTCGAGCTGGAATTGAATATCCATCCGGCGGCGCGGGTCTATCTGTTGCCCTGTATCGCCGGGCACGTCGGTGCGGATGCGGCAGCGGTTGCCCTATCCGAGGCGCCAGACAAGTCCGAGGATCTCGTACTCGTTGTCGACGTCGGAACAAACGCCGAGATCCTGTTGGGAAACAAGGAAAAAGTGCTTGCCTGTTCTTCCCCGACCGGACCTGCCTTTGAGGGCGCGCAAATTTCCTCCGGTCAGCGTGCGGCGCCCGGTGCGATTGAACGGGTCGAGATCGACCCCGTTACCAAGGAGCCCCGGTTCCGGGTCATCGGGTCCGAGATCTGGTCGGACGAGGACGGCTTTGCCGAGAGTATCGCAACCACCGGCATCACCGGAATCTGCGGCTCCGGCATCATCGAGGTGATTGCCGAGATGCGCCTTGCGGGCCTTCTGGACGCCTCCGGCCTGATCGGTTCCGCCGAGCAGACCGGATCTGCCCGCTGTGTGCCCGAGGGGCGCACCAATGCCTATCTCCTCTGGGATGGCAGCGCCGAGGGTGGCCCCCGCATTACCGTTACCAACCCCGACATTCGGGCGATCCAGATGGCCAAGGCAGCACTTTATTCCGGTGCTCGTCTCTTGATGGACAAGGTCGGCGTCGACACCGTGGATCGCGTGGTTCTGGCCGGTGCCTTTGGCGCCCATATCTCTGCCAAACACGCGATGGTGCTCGGCATGATCCCCGACTGCCCGCTGGAGAAGGTCACCAGCGCTGGGAATGCCGCCGGAACCGGCGCTCGCATCGCACTGCTGAACACCGACGCGCGCAAGGAAATCGAGGAAACCGTGCGCAATATCGAGAAGGTAGAGACCGCAGTTGAACCTCGCTTCCAGGAGCATTTTGTGAATGCTTCGGCCATTCCGAACTCTGCCGATCCCTTCCCGATCTTGAACACCCTTGTCACCCTCCCCGAAGTCTCCTTCAACGCCGGCGGCGGCGATGGCGACGGGCCTGGTGGCCGCCGCAGACGGCGGCGCGGCTGAGGGCAAAGAAATCCGCGGCGGCGCTCTTGACGTCCCTTGCGCCGCCGCTTAAAGCTCAGGCTGCGCGGGTATGGTGAAATGGTATCACACGAGCTTCCCAAGCTCTTGGCGCGGGTTCGATTCCCGCTACCCGCTCCAATCTCGCTCAGTATTTTCTCCTATCACGCGCGCTGGCCTGAGCGTTCTGCAATGCAGAATACTCTTGCGCGTTTCTGGTGCGCGGCCTAGATCCAAAGACATGGATACGCGCTTTCTCACCCCGCTCAACCCCGACGAACAACTCGCCCATGGCCTGCCCAAGCCAGTGCCCATGGCGATGGCAGATCGGGTGCGGTTCTCCGAGATCGACATTCTCCAACATGTGAACAACAAGGCCTATCTCGACTGGTTCGAGGCCCTCCGGGTTCACTACTACAACACGCATTTCCGCCAGCATTTCGGCGACCTGCAGCCGCGTCACGTGGTGCGCAATGCCAATATCCACTACGTTAAGGAAATGGTTCTGGGGGAAACCTATGTGACCACCGCGCGGGTTCTGTCCTTCCGGCGCACGTCCTACACGATGGAGCAACAGATCTGGTGCGGCGACCTGCGCGCCACGATGGAGGGCGTGATGGTCTTCCGCACACCGGATGGCAAGTCAGGTTATCCGATCCCGGACAGCCTGCGTCGCCAATTCGCCGAACTGGACGGGGCCATCGCAGCAGAGTGACCCTCGCCCTGCCCTGATTTCAATGCCTTACGGCGCCCAATGCACCTGACACTCGGATAAGATGGCCCCAACCGGCGCTTCTTCCGGCGGCAAGGTCAGCGCACGGTCCAGCGCCGCTCGCTTGTCCTCGCCATAGATCACCAGATGTTTGGCCATGGCATTGTCAAGTACCCGGGCCGTAAGGGAAATCCGCGCCTCCGGCTGGCTGTCCGGCCGCAGGACCGCCACTTCCGGCGCATCCGAGGCCAGGGCCGCCTCCAGACCTGCAACGCCCGGAAACAGCGAAGCCGTATGCATGTCCACGCCCATTCCCAGCAAGGCGACGGCCAAATTCCCTTTCGCCTTTACCTTTTCTGACAAAGGTCCAATGGCAGCGTCAGGCTCCATCCCCTGCATGTAGAACGGTAGGAACCGCGCTGCTGCCGCACGGTTCATTAGCAGACGCTCGCGGATCAGCTTGGCATTTGACCTCTCGCTGTCCTCCGGAACCCAGCGTTCGTCAGAGGCCATGACACAGACGTTTCCCCAATCCAGTTCAGCCGCGCAGAGATCGTCAAAGATCGGCCCCGGGGAGGTCCCTCCCGCCACCGCGATGGCAGCGCTGCCATGCCGCAGGAGATGGTTCTTGAGATCCCCGGCAATCCGGTTCGCCACCGCGATAATCAGCATCTCTCGGTCGGGATATTCTATGAAATTCATGACCTTGCTCCTCACACCTTAGGCGAAGTCCCGTTAGCGTTATCGCCTTTTGCCGAAACTGTGTCACAGGTTGCACCAGAGGCCAAGTGGCAGCGCATTGGATAAACCGCCCCTTGGACCTCACCCGGTCAGTGAATGTAGAATTCCCCCACTACATTTCGCCACTCTCCGGCCCCGAGCATCTTGCGATGGGTAAATCGGACGTGATGCAAGGGACCCTCGATCTGTTCCTGCCAGAACTGGATAAAACGGAACAGACGGGGATGGTCCGGCGCCAGATCGTAGTCCTGCCACACAAAGGTGTTCAAGACATGGATGTGATCGGGCATGTGATAGGTGAATTCGGCGGTGGTGAGGCCATAGCCCTTGAGCATCAATTCGGTTTCAGATGGGTCCATTTCGGTCCTCCATTGACTGATCGATGATTCCAGCCTACCAATCGCCGGTAAATTTTCAAATAAATCAGTTTGTTAGCAGATATATACGCTGGCTGCCAAGCTATCCGGGGCTGCTTGCTTGCACGGCATATGCGCTGTCTGATAGAGTGCCCCCACAACATATAGACGCACAAGAAAAGCGGGCAGCCAACGTGAGCGATACGCCGGAAACCCCTGAAAACGAAGATGAAAACAAACCGCAACGGGCCGTCTACCACGGACCGACGGTTTCCATCGAATCCGAGATGCGCACTTCGTATCTCGACTACGCGATGTCCGTCATCGTTAGCCGCGCGATCCCCGATCTGCGCGATGGATTGAAGCCGGTTCACCGCCGGATCCTCTATGCCATGCATGAGACTGGCAACAGCCACGACAAGGCCTACCGCAAGTCGGCACGCCCTGTCGGCGACGTGATGGGTAAGTACCACCCGCACGGCGACAGCGCGATCTATGACGCGTTGGTGCGGATGGCGCAGGATTTCTCCATGTCGCTTCCGCTTCTGGACGGTCAGGGCAACTTCGGATCCATGGACGGCGATAACCCGGCGGCCATGCGCTATACCGAGGTGCGGATGGACAAGCCCGCCGCCTTCATGCTGGCCGATATCGACAAGGAAACCGTCGATTTCCAGGACAACTACGACGGCAAGGACAAGGAACCGACGGTTCTGCCTGCCCGTTTCCCCAATATGCTGGTCAATGGTGCCGGTGGTATTGCCGTAGGTATGGCCACCAATATCCCGCCGCATAACCTCGGCGAGGTAATCGACGCGACGCTGGCGCTGATCGAGGATCCAGATCTGACCTCGGAACAGCTGATCGACTACGTCCCTGGACCTGATTTCCCGACCGGGGCCTTGATGCTGGGTCGCTCCGGCGCCCGCAAGGCCTATCTTGAGGGGCGCGGCAGCGTCATCATCCGCGCCAAGACCCGCGTCGAGGAGATAAGGAAAGACCGCTTTGCCATTGTTGTGGATGAGATTCCCTATCAGGTGAACAAGGCGGCGATGATCGAGAAGATCGCCGAGCAGGTGCGCGAAAAACGCATCGAAGGTGTCGCCCATGTGCAGGATGAATCCGACCGCAACGGTGTCCGCGTGGTCGTCGAACTGAAGCGCGACGCCACAGCCGAAGTGGTCCTGAACCAACTCTTCCGTTTCACGCCGATGCAGACATCCTTTGGCTGCAACATGCTGGCGTTGAACGGCGGTCGGCCCGAGCAGCTGACACTGCGTAAATTCCTCACCTCTTTCATCGACTTCCGCGAGGATGTTGTTGCCCGCCGCACCGCCTATCTCCTGCGCAAGGCGCGCGAGCGGAGCCATATCCTCTGCGGTTTGGCCGTGGCTGTGTCGAATGTGGACGAGGTGGTCGCCACCATCCGCTCCTCTGCCGATGCCGCCGAGGCACGCGAGAAGCTGATGACCCGGCGCTGGCCGGCTTCCGACATCGCCGCCTATATCCGACTGATCGACGATCCGACCCATACGATGAACGACGACGGCACCTATAACCTCTCCGAGGTGCAGGCCCGTGCGATCCTTGAATTGCGTCTGCAGCGCCTCACCCAACTGGGCGTCAAGGAGGTCACCGACGAGCTCGAAGAACTGGCGTCCAAGATCAAAGAATACCTAGATATCCTCTCCTCGCGCGAGCGTATCATGGGGATCATCGGCGACGAGCTGCGCGAGGTGCGTGAGCAATTTGCCGTGCCGCGTCGCACCGAGATCGTCGACTGGTCCGGCGATATGGAAGATGAGGACCTGATCGAGCGTGAGGACATGGTGGTGACCGTGACCTCCGGCGGCTACATCAAACGCACGCCGCTGGCAGATTTCCGGGCGCAGAAGCGCGGCGGCAAAGGTCTCTCCGGCATGCAGACCAAGGAAGAGGATGTGGTGACCACGCTGTTTGTGGCCAATACCCATACGCAGCTCCTGTTCTTCACCACAGACGGCATGGTCTACAAGCTCAAGACCTGGCGCCTGCCGCAAGGCGGCCGTACCTCCAAGGGCAAGGCAATCGTCAATATCCTGCCGATCCCGCAAGGCGTCTCCATCGCGGCGATCATGCCGGTCGACCGTGACGAGAAGGAATGGGACGACCTGCAGATCATGTTTGCGACCTCTGCCGGAACTGTGCGTCGTAACCGGCTGTCGGACTTCACAAATGTCATGCGCAACGGCAAGATTGCAATGAAGTTCGAGGACGATCACGCCGAAACCAAGCTGATCAATGCACGTATCTGTTCAGAAGATGACGACATCATGCTGGTGACCAATACCGGCCGCGCGATCCGCTTCCCTTCGACCGAAGTGCGGGTATTCAACTCGCGCAATTCTACCGGCGTGCGGGGCATCAAACTGGGCGACGGCGACGAGGTCGTCTCCATGTCGGTGATCCGCCATTTCGACGCCACATCTGACGAGCGTTCCGCCTATCTCAAGATGCGCCGTGCGGTCGCCGGTCTGGCGGACGATGCGGAAAATGGCAGCGACGAAGAGGTCAACGAAAACGCGACCATAAGCCAGGAACGTTATGCGGAGATGTCGGCTGCAGAGAACCTGATCCTGACCATCACCGCGGGTGGTTCGGGCAAACTGTCCTCCAGCCATGACTATCCGGTGCGCGGCCGTGGCGGCATGGGGGTCACTGCGATGGACAAGGCCATGCGCGGCGGCGCTTTGGTGGCGTCTTTCCCGGTTGAACTGGACGACCAGATCATGCTCGCCACGTCCAAGGGCCAGTCGATCCGGGTGCCGGTCGACGGGATCTCTTTCCGCTCGCGTTCGGCAGGCGGCGTGCGCGTCTTCAACACCGGCAAAGGTGAAGAAGTGGTCTCCGTGGCCTGGATCGCCGATAACGGTGACGAGGAAGACACTGAAGAATAAAGTCTTTTCAGTTTGATACACAAAGCGCCGTCCCACTGGGGCGGCGTTTCCTCGTTTACGCTTCCCTCATCATTCTGGAGCAAAATCGGGCGCGATATCGTTCGAGTTGAGAGGAGCGACTCATGAACCTCTACCATTGCCAGATCGACCTGCATCACGAAGCCAAGGCGCTGGCCTTTGCCAATGCCGTCGAACAGTGGATGGAGTATCTCAAAGGCCGTAAGGCGATTGCCAATTGGCGGTTGCTGCGCCGCAAGCTCAATCTGGCCAGCGACAGCTGCAAGGATTTCCTGCTGGAGATCGAATTCGACAATATGACCCAGCTGGATCAAGCCTTCCGCATCCTCGGTGAACATGATGAGAAAGTGGAACGGCTCTATGCCAATGTGAACGTGCTTATTGCCCGTTCCGAACTGGGGCTTTATCGGCCCTTCCCGGATCCTGAACGCGCCGAACGCATGGCGCTTCTGTAATCAAAAGCCCGGCCCTAGCCGGGCTTTTGATTTTATGGGATCGTCTGTCCTCACACCCCATAGAGGGTGGAAAACTTCTCCTCGAGATAGGACATGAGCGGCACATGATCCGGATCATGGCCCGCCGCCTGGGCAATGGTCTCGCGCGGTTCACGCAGACCGCCATGCTGCTGCAAGTGTTCACGCAGCCAGCCAGTGGCCACAGAGGTGTCGCCACGGGCCAGGTGGTCATCAAGGTCAGGAATATCACGGCGCAGCGCCTCATGCAGGCATCCGGCGTAGACATTGCCCAGAGAATAGGTCGGGAAATAGCCGAAAAGGCCGACCGACCAATGCACATCCTGCAGACAGCCATGCGAGGGCTTATCCACGCTATAGCCAAAATCGGCAAGGAAGCGATCGTTCCATGCCGCTTCCAGATCGGAAACCTCAAGATCTCCCAGCATCAGCGCACGCTCAAGATCGAACCGCAGCATGATGTGGAGATTGTACTGCAACTCATCGGATTCTGTGCGGATGTAACCATTCTGCACCCGGTTCACCGCAGCGTAGAAGGCCTCCTCGCTGGTCACCCCGATATCGCCAAACCGGTCGCGCATCTGACCGAAGAGCCATCCTGAAAAAGCGCGGCTGCGACCGATCTGGTTCTCATAGATCCGGCTCTGGCTTTCATGCACGCCCATCGACACGCCGCGCCCCAGCGCGGTCAGCAAGTAGGCGCGGTCGACATTCTGCTCATAGGCGGCGTGGCCAACCTCATGGATTGTCGAATAGATGCAATTGAAGGGATC
The DNA here is from genome assembly GCA_937146765.1 of uncultured Paracoccaceae bacterium. Taxonomy (GTDB): domain Bacteria; phylum Pseudomonadota; class Alphaproteobacteria; order Rhodobacterales; family Rhodobacteraceae; genus Epibacterium. The sequence goes on from CAKZRP010000023.1 coordinate 35,500, forward strand.
AAGCGGGTTGGTGCGGGTGGTGATCCGCACATCCAACCCACTGCCGGAGCTGAAGGGATGTACCGCCTTGTCCAGACGACCGTGGTTGAGGTCATAGCCAAAGGTCACAGCAATCTGGCGAGCCAAGGCCATCTGGGCAGCCTCATCGAAAGTGCCACTGAGGCCCATCGGCACCGGCTTTTCCAAAACACGGGCCCGCAGATCCACCAGTCCAGGGCGCATCGCATCAAAGATTTCCGCAATCTGGGAAGAGGTTGTGCCCTGTTCATAATCCGATATCATCGCATCGTAGACGTTTGCACCGGCAGCCAAAGCTTGACCTTCCTGACGCTTTAGCGCCACCACTTCCTGCAAGACCGGCAAGAAGGCCGCCACGTCCTCGTCTGCGCGCGCCTGCGCCCATTTGCCCTGTGCCTCCGAGGTCACGCGGGCGATCCGGCTGGCCAAGTCACCCGGCACCTTGACCGCACGCTCGTAGGCGCGTCGGATCTCGCGCAGCTGGGCGCGACCGACCTCATCTGGCGCATCGGCGTTCTCCAGCCACTCTGCCACTCGCGGATCGGACCGACGGGCATGGAGCACACCTTCGATGGCTGCCATTTCCTCGCCCCGTTGCAGCGCGGCACCCCGCGGCATCATGGTCTCCTGATCCCAGCCCAAGCGACCGGAAATCTGTCCCAGTGCCTGGGTTTCACGTTCAAATGCAATCAGTTGCTCAAAAGAACTCATGTCATCAATGCCCTTTGATTGAAGTCGTCACGGGATAGGCCGCCAGGAAACGTGCGCGCAGGATCAGCACCCAGACAAGCACGGCGACAAGTTGATGCACAATGGCAATCTCCACCGGTGCAGCAGTCAGCACTGTGACAACCCCAATCCCAACCTGCAGGCTGAGCCCAGCAAAGACGGTATTGAAGGCAAAGCGGGTTCTGGCATGGGCGCTACGCCGCGCCTTGAGCCAGACCACAATTGCAAAAGCAAAAAGGACGTAGCCAGTCACCCGATGAACAAACTGAACCAAGGCCGGATTTTCAAAGAAGTTTGTCCACAGTGGCTCCAGCATGAAGGGGTTTGGCGGCAGGATCTGCCCCCCCATCAAGGGCCAATCGGTATAGGACCGACCGGCATCGATCCCCGCCACCAGCGCCCCAATCAGGATCTGAAGGAAAGCAAAGTGCAAAAGACCGGTCCCCATGCCAAAGAGCTTGCCCTCCTTCAGGCGTCGCGCCTGCATCAGATCGCGTTCTTCGCGGCCCAGCAGGAAGATGAACCAAGCGAGATAGCCAAGGATTACGAAGGCAAGCCCAAGATGGGTCGCCAACCGGTAGGAGGCGACAGAGGTCATCCCTTCACCAGATGTCACCCCGGAGGAAACCATCCACCATCCAATGGCCCCCTGCGCCAGGCCAAGGGCGCCGGGCATCAGCAGGCGCCCGCTCCAGCCGGTCGGGATCGTGCGAGTTACAAGGAAACCGAGATAGCCCAGCGCCCAGATCACACCCATCACGCGCCCCAACTGGCGATGGCCCCACTCCCACCAATAGATCTGTTTGAAATCAGATAGATCCATCCACGTGTTCATTAGCTGGTACTGGTCGATCTGTTGATACTTCTCGAATTCTGCCTGCCAATCCGCTTCGGTCATCGGCGGTAGCGCGCCGGTGACCGGCTTCCATTCGGTGATCGAGAGGCCAGAGTCCGTGAGCCGCGTCAGCCCGCCAACGGCGATCATGGCCACCACCAGGGCGAACAACACCGCCAGCCAGATCCGGATACCGCGACGGGCGCCGCGACGACCGCGGTCAATGCCGCCTGGAACCGGTGCGGGTTTCTGTTTCTCGTCAGAGGAGACATCCTCGAAAATCGTGCGATTGCTCATCTTGGCCTCACATCTTGATCTGGCGGGACGCTAGGCGTCAGGCTCGGAAAGGTCCAGCGGGAGTTAGTCTTCGCTGCGGTCCTTCCAACGGACCATCTGTCGCATCACCCCGTGCAGCATCTGCACATCGGCGCGGGTCAGACGCATGCGGCTCCAGAGGTTGCGGAACACGGTCTTCATCCCCGGCGCCTTTTCTGGCGGGAAAAAGTAACCCGCTTCCTCCAGCCGATCCTCATAGTGTTTCACCAGCGCCTCGACCTCCTGCCCTGTGGCCCAGTCGGATTTGCCGAGCTCATAGCTTTCGTGCTGGACCTCCTCGGTCTGGCGCCGCCATTCATAGGCGGTCAACAACACGCATTGTGCGAGGTTCAGCGAGGCGAACTCCGGGTTGACCGGAACCGTGATGATAGCATTGGCGCGGGCCACATCGTCATTTTCGAGACCCGCCCGTTCCGGACCAAACAGAACCGCCACCTTGTCACCGGCCGCGATCATCTCGGCCGCCTTCTTCATCGCGCTTTCCGGGCTGAAAACCGGTTTGGTCAGTTCGCGCGGGCGAGCGGTGGTGGCAAAGACATAGGTGCAATCGCCCAGCGCCTCGGACAGATCCCCGGCCAGCACAGCCTCGTCCAGCAGTCGTCCGGCACCAGAGGCCATGGCCACCGCTTTCTGGTTCGGCCAGCCATCGCGCGGCGCGACAATGCGCATCCGGTCGAGCCCGAAGTTCCACATCGCCCGGGCGGCACCGCCGATGTTCTCGCCCATCTGCGGGCGCACAAGCACGAAGTGAGGTTGAGGACGATCTGTGGGCATGGGAAACTCCGGAAAAATCGCATCTGCCTTACTGTCTGCATCCCGCGGGGGCAAGCCTCGGACCGGGGGAATTGCCATCGGACCACTTGCAAACCTTGCGTTGCGCGCAGTTTCGGGTAAATACCCGCCATTCAATCCTCGAGGAGTCCCGACATGGACAGCGCAGAGCAGCAACCGGAGCAGCCGCAGATCTATCTGGTCACCCCGCCAAGCTTTGAGCTTGGCCAGTTCCCCGGTCAACTGGCCCGGGTTCTGGACGAGGTCGAGATCGCCTGTGTGCGTCTGGATCTGGTCAGCCGCGACGAGGATACATTGAGCCGTGCTGCCGATGCCCTGCGCGAGGTGACCCATGTGCGCGACATTGCCTTGGTGATCTCTGACCATCAGATCCTGGCCGAGCGCCTGGGCCTCGACGGAGTTCACCTCAGCGATTCCTCCAAGTCGATCCGCACCGCACGCAAGGCGCTGGGTCCGGATTCCATTGTCGGCTGCTTCTGCGGGGCCTCGCGCCACGAGGGGCTGAGCGCCGGTGAAGCTGGGGCCGACTATGTGTGCTTCGGCCCGATCGGCAGCTCCGGGCTGGGCGACGGGGCGATCGCGGAGGAGGACCTGTTCCAGTGGTGGTCAGAGATGATCGAGGTTCCGGTGGTTGCCGAAGGTGGTCTCAATCTCGAGATCGTGCGCAAGATCGCGCCATTCACGGATTTCTTTGCCGTGGGTGAGGAAATCTGGCGCGAGGAAAATCCGGTTGCAGCCCTGAAAGCGCTGCAAGGTGCGATGGGCTGAGGCCTCCGCCCCTTGGGGCAAGCCCAATGCGGTCGGCCCCATACGCGCTCAGAGAAAAGTTCGTTCGACAAACCAATAGGCGCCAATGGCCGCAATCGTGACAGAGGCGGGGATTGCAACCCTGCCCCTGTACTTTGGATGCTTGCCGAACCAATAGCCCACCAGCGCGAAGGCTATGGCGATCACCGTCAACTGCCCCAACTCCACCCCGACATTGAACCCCAGGAGCGCGGGCACCAATTGCGCTGACGGCAGGCCGAACTCGCCCAGCACCGAGGCGAAACCCAGCCCGTGCAACAAGCCAAAGCAGAAGATCACCACAGGGCGCCAGAAGTGCAGCCGCCGGACAAAGATATTCTCGATCGCCACAAAGGTGATCGACGCTGCAATCAACGGCTCAACCACGGTCGCGCTGACCTCGACCCAGCCGAGCGTCGCCATCGCGAGCGTGATGGTATGGGCCAAGGTGAAGGCTGTGACTTGCCAGATCAGCGGTCGCATCCGACTGCTGAAGAAGAACAACCCGAGCACAAAGAGGATATGGTCCAGCCCCTTGGGCAAGATGTGATCGAATCCCACTGGGATATAGGCAACAAAGGCCTCGAGCGGAGTTTGTTGCGCACCGCCGCTCAGGGGGATCAAGGGGGTAGTCTCCCCGCTGAGGAGATAGCCAGTATAGGGCGCTTCCACATCATGCTGCCGCAGCACCAAGCCGCCCGATCCGGTCGGCCAATGGAACTGCACCATCCTTGCCCCTGCGGGCAATTCGGCAAAAACCATCAGATTCGTGGGCCGCGGAAGCTCAAGATCGTCGACGGCTTCAATTTCGACCTCGTCCAGTTGCAGAACCAAAGGCTCTCCCGCCTCGACCGGAATGGTTTGCAGCCAATCTTCCGCAAAGGCCTGCGCTTGTGGCTCCAATACATCCGGCGCCAAGCTGCGCAATTCGTCATAGCGCTGGGCCTGTGCGGCCGTGTCCGTATTCACAACGGCGTCAAGATCCAAGTCTGCGGCAAAAGCTTCTAGGTTCATGCGGATCCGCATGGCAATCTGCCCGTCGACCACCCGAAAATCAATGACCGTCGGGCTGAGTTCATGGGCCTCCAGTTCCCCGGCCATGTTCCCAAGTCCAAGGATAAGACCCGCAACAAGAACCAGAGGGGCCAGCCCCCTCTTGCCCGCTTTGAAAATGTCCCGCCCTTTCCCGAGGCGCATTCGCTCCATGAAACTCCTCCGTTCGTCCCTGTTGCTCTTGCGTTTCGGCTTTCCGCCGGTCTTGCGCGCATCTGTGCTGGTTCTGGCGTCCCTGGCATGGCCCTCTGCCTCCTGGGCCCATGAATTCTGGCTCGAACCGCTCTCCTACAAAGTGGCCCCGGGTGCACCTGTTACTGTGGATCTTCGCAATGGTCAGCGGTTCAACGGCATCTCACTGCCCTACCTTCCCAAGGATACTGCCCGATTTGAACTGAGCCACGAAGGGGGAAAATCCAGTTATTCCGGGCGCGTGGGTGATTTTCCTGCCTTCCAGTCGGAAGGGTTTCCATCAGGTTTGCTGGTTCTGGTGCATGAGACCACGAGGTCCAGACTGGATTATGCCTCCTTCGACAAGTTCCGCACCTTCGCCGAAGAGAAGGGCAGCCCGGAAGTGGTTGCCCATCATATCAGCCACTCTCTGCCGCAGGCGGATTTCAAGGAAACCTACAGCCGCCATGTCAAAACCCTGATTGCCGTGGGGTCCGGGGCCGGGGCGGATAGGGTCTTTGGCCTCAGAACAGAATTCATCGCCATCACCAATCCTTACACGCTCGCTAAATCAGCGCCCATGCGCGTGGAGTTGCACCTTGATGGCCAGCCCGTCGCAAACCGTACCGTCACCCTGTTCGCAAAGGCACCAGACGGGACAGTCACGTCACAGGTCCTGCAGACCGACACACAGGGGCAAATGACCTTCCCGGTTTCGCCCGGACATGTCTATCTGCTTGATTCAGTGAGCTTCGCCAGGGCCGCTGATGGCGATGAGGCTCTCTGGGAAACCTATTGGGCCGCCTTGACCTTTGCCGTGCCGGATTAGTCTTGCGGGGCGGCGCGAAAGGCGGCATGAGATGGACATGACAGCACCCATCGATCGCACCCTCCCTGACATCCTTTGCATTGGCTCGGTCCTTTGGGACATCATCGGCCGGTGCAATTCGGAAATGAAGCACGGGGCCGACATGCCCGGCCGCATCAAGCGCCTGCCCGGCGGTGTCGCGATGAATATTGCCATGACGCTGGCGCGTTTCGGCATGAAGCCTGCAGTCCTGAGCGTCGTCGGACGCGATGCCGAGGGCGAAGAACTGGTGGCGGCTTGCGGGCACCTCGGGCTTGATACCCGCTATCTCTACCGATCCGAAGATCTGGCGACTGACATCTATATGGCGGTAGAAGCCGCCAATGGCCTGATTGCCGCGATCGCAGACGCACATTCGCTTGAAAAAGCCGGTGACAAGATCTTGCGCCCACTGATCGATGGGAGCCTTGGCTGCGCAGATGCCCCTTTTGCGGGACCGATTGCGCTTGACGGCAACCTGACCCTGACACTTCTGGACGAGATTGCCACCGATCCCGCCTTTTCCAAAGCCGATCTACGGGTCGCGCCGGCCTCGCCAGGCAAAGCCGAACGGCTGCGTCCCTTCCTGAACCATGGCCATGGCACCCTCTATGTGAACCTCGAGGAAGCCGGCCTATTGTGCCAGGATGAGTTCAGCGACAGTGAAACCGCCGCACGTGGTCTGCTGACACGCGGTGCGGCCCGGGTCTTGGTGACTGACGGCGGGAAATCCGCCACCGAAGCCGATGCCAGCGGGCTACACACCCAAGTGCCACCGCGGGTCACCGTAGCCCGAGTGACCGGCGCTGGCGACACCTTCATGGCCGCCCATATCGCAGCCGAGGCGCGTGGCGAGGATCGCGACAGCGCTCTTGCCTCTGCCCTCCGCGCGGCCGCAACCTATGTTTCCGGAGAACCTCCCCTGTGACCAAACCCGTGATCGACATCACCTATTCCGCCGAAGTCGCTGCCGCCCGAGCCGCAGGCCAGCCCATTGTCGCGCTGGAAAGCACCATCATCACGCACGGCATGCCGTACCCGCAGAATGTCGAAGTGGCCGCACAAGTCGAAGCTGACATCCGTGCTGCAGGCGCAGTTCCCGCCACCATGGCAGTGATTGACGGCAGGCTGCACGTCGGCCTTGAGGCTGAGACCCTGCAGGCGCTGGGCAAAGCGCAAGGCGTCGCCAAACTCTCGCGTGCCGATTTTGCAGCTTGCATGGCAACCGGCGGCACCGGAGCCACCACCGTTGCCGCGACGATGATCGCCGCCCGCCTGGCCGGGATCTCCGTCTTCGCCACCGGCGGCATCGGCGGTGTCCACAAGGGTGCGGAACAGAGTTTTGACATTTCCGCAGATCTGATGGAACTGGCACAGACCCCGGTGACGGTTGTCGCTGCAGGCGCCAAGGCGATCCTCGATGTGCCTAAAACGCTCGAAGTGCTGGAAACCCAAGGTGTGCCGGTGATCGCCTACGGGCAGGACAGCTTTCCGGCCTTCTGGTCCGCCACCTCTGATCTGAAAGCCCCCTTGCGCATGGACTCAGCTGCCCAGATCGCCCGTGCCCATGTGCTGCGCGGTGCCATGGGCCTGCCCGGCGGCCAGCTGGTGGCCAACCCGATCCCGCTTGATGCACAAATCCCAGCCGCGGATCTCGCTCCGATCATTGCACAAGCGCAAAACGAAGCGGATGCGCAGGGTGTCTCCGGCAAGGGGGTGACACCCTTCCTGTTGCAGCGGATTTTCGAATTGACCGAGGGAAAATCCCTTGAAGCCAATATCGCATTGGTCCGCAACAATGCCCGGCTGGCTGCCGAGATCGCAAAGGAAATGGCCAAGCCCTGAAGAATTTCGCCCCCAAGGGGGCGAATCCATTGCTGCTGCGGGAGACACTCCCTAGGTTTCACGCGAGCCCAATAGACTGCAAGACATGAACACGCCATTTGACGACATCCCCCCGCCTCCCCGCCGCCCGGGGCTTTTCGCCCGCCTGCGGTCGTCTTTCCTGACGGGCATTGTCGTGATCGCACCGGTAGGCTTGACCATCTGGTTGCTGTGGACTGTGATGGGCTGGGTCGATGGCGTCGTTCTGCCGCTGGTGCCAAGCACATTCCAGCCAGAACAATACATTGGGATCAACCTGCGCGGGGTCGGCCTCATCATTTTTCTCCTGTTCACCATCGTGGTGGGTTGGGTGGCCAAGGGCATCATTGGTCGCTCGCTGATCGGCTATGCCGAACGGCTGGTGGACCGGATGCCGGTGGTGCGCTCGATCTATTCCGGTATCAAGCAGATCTCTGAAACCGTATTTGCACAGGGTGATCGCAGCTTTGAGAAGGCTTGCCTCGTGCAATACCCGCGCCGCGGCATCTGGGCTATTGGCTTCATCGCCACCGATGCCAAGGGCGAGATCCTGCAAAGAACCGAGACCAGCGGCCGATTGATCAGCGTCTTTGTTCCCACCACCCCCAACCCGACCTCAGGGTTTCTGCTCTACTTTCCCGAAGAGGACGTGGTGGAACTTAAGATGACGGTGGAAGATGCGGCGAAACTGGTGATTTCCGCCGGGCTCGTCTACCCCAATGGCAAGGAAACGCCCGAGAGCATCGAGGGCAAATAACCCCCGTCAGCCAAACATCTCCTGCAGGTCGATGGTCTGATTTTCGCCGAGATCGTCAAAATGACTGTCAAGAAAGTGCTCAGCCGCCCTGTGACCTGCCTGCTTGAGCGTATGGAGAACCTGAGGAATCGGGATAAGCTTGGTTGTCACCGAAAGCCGCGTCATCAGATCGTCGTCGGCGATCATATGGACCAGCACCCGCTTCATCCTCCCCCGCTCGAGGGTTCCATCCGTCAGCAGCCGCTGCACAAAGGAAATCGCCCGCAATTCGCGCAGGAGCGAGGAGTTAAAGCTGATCTCGTTGATGCGGTTCTGGATCTCATGCGCGGTCTTGGGCACCTCACTGCGCAGCAGCGGGTTGATATTGACCACGATGACATCGTCTGGAAGCGAAGTCTGGAACAGCGGAAACAGGGCCGGGTTGCCCGTGTAGCCCCCATCCCAGTAGGCCTCTGCCTCGCCCGTCTCCGGGTTTTCGATCTCCACCGCTTGAAACAGATGTGGCAGGCAGGCAGAGGCGAGAATGGCATCGGTGGAGATTTCCCTCCCCGAAAAGACCCGCACCTTGCCAGTTTGCACCGACGTAGCGCATATAAACAAGTCCGGTCCTGCATCGGCGCAAACCGCTCCAAAATCGAATTGTTCGACCACCGGGCGCAGAGGGTTCCGATAAAAGGGGCCATAGGCATAGGGCGAGATCGACTGGCTGAGCGCTTCGATAGGCGAAAACGGGGCCGCCATCTGGATGACCTTCAGCAAGGGCGCGGCATCAATCCCCGCCATCCAGCTTGGCATCCGCATATCCCCCACCGCTCCCATCCGCGCCCAGAGACGATCCATGGTGGCGCGCGCGCCATCACGACCATCCTGTGCCATGCCCGCCTTGAAGGCGGCGGCATTCAGCGCCCCGGCGGAGGTTCCAGTCAGGGCTGCGATCTCGATCCGCTCATCGTCGAGCAGCCGGTCAAGCACGCCCCAGGTGAAGGCCCCATGGGCGCCGCCTCCCTGCAAGGCAAGGTTCACGCGTTTGGTCATGTCTGTCCCATCCCGCCCGGATCGTCAGTGAGAAGCTAGCGCCACCGGAACACCCGGTGGCGCAGAGGTCGATCAGGATCAGAGGGCTGTCCAGCCGCCGTCCACACTGATGGTGGTGCCAGTGATCTGGGCTGCCGCATCGGAGCAGAGGAAGGCGACGGTGCCGCCCAGCTGCTCTACCGTGGCAAATTCGCGCGAGGGCTGGCGTTCCAACATCACCTTCTTGATGACCTCTTCGCGGCCCATGTTGTATTTCTCCATCGTATCCGGGATCTGCGCCTCGACCAGCGGGGTCAGCACGTAGCCCGGGCAGACGGCATTGCAGGTGATCGGCTCTTCGGCGGTTTCCAGCGCCACGGTCTTTGTCATGCCGACGATCCCGTGCTTGGCCGCCACATAGGCCGATTTGTAGGGCGAGGCCGTCAGGCCATGGGCGGAGGCGATGTTGACCACCCGGCCCCAGCCCGCCGCGCGCATCTTCGGCAGCGCCGCCGCCGTGGTATGGAAAGCGGAGGTCAGGTTGATCGCGATGATCGCGTCCCATTTGTCCACCGGGAAGGTGTCGATCGGCGAGACATGCTGGATCCCGGCGTTGTTCACTAGGATATCGCAGGTTCCGGCGGCGTCGATCAGCGCGCGGCAATCGGCTCCCTTGGACATATCCGCCTGAATGTAACGGGCCTCGACCCCAAACTCCTTGGCGATCTCCTCCGCAAGGGCGTGATCTTCGGCGCGATCGGTAAAGGAGTTCAGGACAACATTTGCCCCGGCGCGTGCGAGTTCGCGCGCGACCCCCAGACCGATGCCGGAATTGGAGCCGGTGATGACCGCGGTTTTGCCAGTGACGGACATGAGCTTTCCCTTGATTTGACGAGGTTCATTCGCTGGGCAGATTGACATGCTGCAACCGCAAAAGAAACGCCCAATCCGAACCAAAGTTCCAACAACCGTCAAACCATCATGAGACCACCCAACCTGCCGTGATCCCCGCGCAAGGGCAACGACAGCACAGAAAAAAACGCCGGCGCAAGGCCGGCGTTCAGTTATTGAGGCAGGTTTCATACAGGCAAGAAACCTATCGAGCAGTGACTCTGTTATAAGCAATTTCCGGCCACGGTCCAAGCTAAAAGTTTGAATTGCCCCCTCCGGGCAGATAGCGTCATGACTTATGAAAATAAGGGCAGCGCAGGATTGTTCTCAAAATGGGACCATTATTTTTCTCTCGGCTCCGAGCCACGGCGGCTGGATTCGCACTTCTTGCAACCACGAGTCTCGCGGCTGCAGAATCAGCGCATGGCATAGCTATGTATGGAGACCCGGCCCTTCCACCGGATTTTGAGGCACTTCCCTATGCCAACCCGGACGCGCCCAAGGGCGGTCGGGTGGTCTTTGGCAACCTCGAGAGCTTTGATTCACTCAATCCCTTTGTGAACAAGGGCAACCCGCCCTGGCAATTGCGGTTCTGGGCCTATGAAAGCCTGATGGGGCGATCCTATGACGAGCCCTTTGCACTCTATGGTTTGCTGGCCGAATCGATCGAAACCCCGCCGGACCGCTCCTGGGTGGAATTCACCCTGCGCCCGGAGGCGCGATTCTCCGATGGCAGTCCAGTGACCGTGGAAGACGTGATCTGGTCCTACGAGACCCTGGGAACAGAAGGCAATCTACGGTACCGGGGGTTCTGGACCAAAGTGGCCAAGATCGAACAAACGGGCGAGCGCAGCCTGCGGCTGACCTTCGACACCGAAGACCGCGAATTGGCGTTGATTGCGGGTCTGCGTCCTATCCTGAAGAAGGCGCAATGGGAGGGCAAATCCTTCGCCGATGCCTCACCAACCGATGTGCCAATCGGAAGCGCTCCCTATGTCGTGACGGACTATGAACTCGGGCGCTCGCTGACCTTTAAGCGGAATCCAGACTATTGGGGCAACGACCTGCCTTTTCGCAAGGGCACCAACAACTACGACACGCTACAGCTTGAGTTCTTCGGAGACCAAACCGTCCTGTTCGAGGCTTTCAAGGCTGGCGATCTATCGGCGGTGCGCGAATTCAATGCCGCCAAGTGGGACAGCGATTACAACTTTTCCCGTGTCCAGAACGGTGCGGTCATCAAGACCGAAATCCCAGACCAAAAGCCATCGGGTATGACCGGCCTCGTCATGAACACCCGACGCCCCGCATTGGACGATTGGCGGGTGCGACAAGCTTTGATCGAGGCTTTTAACTTCGAATTCATCAACGACACACTGACCGGAGGGCGCCTGCCGCGGATCACCTCCTATTTCTCGAATTCCTACCTAAGCCTGCAGCCCGGCCCGGCAGAAGGGCGCGTTGCCGAACTACTGGCACCCTACGCCGAAACCCTGCTGCCCGGCACCTTGGAGGGCTATACCCTCCCGGTCAGCGATGGAAGCGAGCGAAACCGCGAAAATCTGCGTTCAGCACGCGCCCTTTTGGAGGAGGCCGGGTGGACCATTGACAATGGGATACTGAAGAATGCCGAAGGCCAGGCACTTGAACTGAAGGTGTTGCTCCAGCACGGCGACCTCGGCGAAGAGGAGATGCTTAAGGCCGTCGACATCTACGCCGCCTCGCTGGAGCGCCTCGGCATCAAACTGAAAACCGACCTCGTGGATGGCGCGCAGTTTGTGGAGCGGCAAGGTGAATATGATTTCGACCTGACATTCTTTCGACGCGATCTCTCCCTCAGCCCTGGCAACGAACAGATGCTCTATTGGGGGCATGAGGGGGCGAACGACCCAGGCTCGCGCAATCTCATGGGGATGAACAGCCCCGCTGCCGAAGCGATGATCCAGCATATGCTGACCACCACGTCGCAAGAGGACTTCATCGCGGCGACGCGCGCCTTGGATCGTGTGCTGACAGCCGGACGATATGTCATTCCGATCTGGCAATACGCCAAATCCCGCATCGCCCATGACGCCTCGCTGCGTTATCCCCTGCGTATTCCCATCTACGGCGACGGTTTTTACTACATGCCAGAGGTCTGGTGGCACGCCGAAGCCGGGAACTGACCCCGCACCGAGCCTCTATTCAAGGACCAGTCAGGCGCTCTAGTGCCACAGAATCTGAGGTCTCTCCGGCGATGAATCGTTGGAGAGACCTTGTTCTTGAGAGTCCTGTGCTCGCCAGCCCTGCTCGCATCCGGACCGAAGAATCAGCGCCTGTACCAATTGAGCCATCGCAGAAGGTGGTTTTTCCCCTACCGGACCGACAGGACCCACTGATGACGGTTGGTCTCTGCAACTGTGTCGGCGCTGCGTCAGGAGACCGCCGTTGAGGGCCCCTTGCCGCTCTCGGACAAAGGTCCCAATTAATATGGTTGGATTGCAGAACCTTAGCAGGTCATGGCAGCAATTTCCTAAAGTTCGCACAGACAAAAGAGATATGACAGCGCTGCGACACTGGCAGGCATCGGCGGCGACAGATCGCCGATTGTTGCAAAAGCTTCAAACAGCGCTGACAGGCTTTGCGTTTCTTGCTAAATTGAGCGACAGAATTTCGGATCGTATCCCAATCTGTGAGGGCACCGATAATGAGTGGCACCGAATTCGACCTCTCAACGAGCATGCCGCGCCTGCGTCAGCGCTTTCCCGATCTCGTGATCGACAGCACCATGTGTCCAGTGGCCCAAAGCGATGAATTCATCCACGCTCTTGCCTCAGCCCAAGGTATTTCCCTGACAGAAGCCCGCGAAGAGATGCGGGATTTTTTGTATATGGAGTCCCTGCGCGCGGAACTGACCTTGAGCGGGAACTGAGACTGACCCTGGTCAGATCACGCGACCTTCACACCAATGACGTGACCCAAAGGATCATCGCATCCTCTGAACTGATGGATATGACATTGTGACCCATCGCGCCGTCATAGTAGGCGCTGTCCCCACGACGCATTTCCACAGGCTCATAGAACTCGGTATAAAGTTTCACCACACCTGTAAGAACATAGAGAAACTCCTCGCCATCGTGGCGCACCCAGCCATCAAATTCCTCCATCGACCTAGCCCGGACACGCGCCCGGTAAGGCAACATGTTCTTGCGGGTCAAACCATCGGCTAGGAGTTCATGCTCGTAGGTTGCAGTGGCATGGGCAGATCCATCGCCGAACTTGGTGACGATCATACGACCGTTCACCTGATCCCGTTGTGGCGGAGTGAAGAGCTGAGGCACCGAGATTTGCAGCCCCACGGCAAGCTTTTTCAACGCCTCGTAAGTCGGTGACATCTGGCCGTTTTCGATCTTGGAGAGCGTGGAACGCGCGAGACCGGCCTGATTGGCTGCATGTTCCAGGGTCCAATCGCGTTGCTTGCGCAATTCACGCACCCGCGCGCCCAGATCCAGGGGTTCCGGTTCACGGCTCTCGCCATTGGCGTGAGCGATAGATATCAATTTCTTGGGGTCGCGCTCGTCCATGGACGTCCTATAATTCTGCGCGCGCGCGCTTGCAACGCTCACTTGTGAAGCGGATGGCTAAAGGATAGGCCTTTTTCATGCTCTCGATCTTCGACCAGGGGCCTCCGCCCCCTTGCCCGGCCCCGTTCAACCTTGCCGCCTATGTGCTGCGCGCGGCACCTGAACGGGCAGAACATCCCGCCTTGGTCATTCCGGGCCCGACCGATGACACCCTCTGGAGCTATTCCGCAGTCGAGGCTGCTGTTCGCGGGATCGCAACGGGCCTGTTGCGGGCCGGGTTCACGCCCGGCGATATGCTGTTGATGAGATTGGGGAATACAATCGATTTCCCGCTTGCTTTCCTCGGCGCGATCGCCGCCGGTCTGGTTCCAATCCCCACCTCCGCGCAACTGACCCAGCATGAGGTGGAACGTATCATCACCGAACTTTCCCCCGCTGCAGTCATTCGGGCGCCGGGCATTGCCAGCGGCTCCCATCCTCGCGAGATCCAGCTTTCCGAGCTGATCGACATGCGACACCTGCCCCCTGCGGACTACGCTCTGGGCGAGCCCGATCGCATTGCCTATGTGGTCTATACATCGGGCACCGGCGGTCGTCCTCGCGCCGTGGCACATGCACACCGTGCAATCTGGGCGCGGCGCATGATGATCCGGGACTGGTACGATCTAGGACCTCAGGACCGATTGCTCCATGCAGGGGCCTTCAATTGGACCTTCACACTGGGGACTGGCATCATGGACCCGCTTTCGGTCGGAGCAACCGCCATCATTCCGGACCCGACAGTCCCCCTGGAGAGTCTGCCGAGGATCCTCAAGCGGACAGAGGCAACAATTTTTGCCGCAGTTCCAGGCGCTTACAGAAAGATCCTCAAAGCACCCGATTTGCCCAGCCTTCCCAGACTGCGCCATGGGCTTGCGGCCGGAGAGAAACTTTCCGAGGAGATCTGCAAGGAATGGATGCAACGAGTCGGCACCCGGATTTATGAGGCATTCGGAATGTCAGAATGTTCCACCTTCATCTCCGCCGCACCCCATAGGCCCGCAATGGGCAATGCACTGGGGACACCGCAATCCGGGCGCCGCGTGGCGATCCTCGCCCCGGACGGGCCGGCACCGCTCGGCGAGGAAGGGATCATCGCCATCCACCGCGACGATCCAGGATTGATGTTGGGGTATCTCAACGCAGCCGAGGAAACATCTGCCCGGTTTCAAGCCGACTGGTTCTTGACCGGAGATCGGGGGATTATGGAAGAAAGCGGCCAGATCCGCTACATGGGGCGCAATGACGACATGATGAACGCTGGTGGCTTCCGGGTGTCACCGCTGGAGGTCGAAAAAGCCTTTGCCGAGGTCGACGGACTGCGTCAGTTCGCGGTCTGCGAGGTGGAAGTGAAACCGGATGTGCGGATCATCGTGGGCTTCTTCAGTGGTCGCGAAGACGTGACGGAAGCGAGACTTCAGGCTTTTGCGGAAACCGAACTGGCAGAGTACAAACGCCCCAAAATCTATTATCGCCTCGCAGAGTTTCCCACCAATCCCAATGGCAAGCTTCTGCGCCGCGCATTGCCGGACCTGTTTCGGGCGACACAGACCAAGGACTGACCCATGACCCAAGTAAAGCTGGATATTCTCTCCGACCCGATCTGCCCCTGGTGCTATATCGGCAAGACATTGCTGGACCGCGCACTTGCACAGGACCCGGACCATCCCTTCGTCATCGAGTGGCATCCCTTTCAGCTCAACCCTGACATGCCCGACGAAGGGATGGATCGGCGCGCCTATCTCGAGAGCAAGTTCGGGGGCAAGGACAACGCGGTACGTGTCTATGCTCAGATCGCGGAGCATGCCGAGAAAGCAGGAATCAAGATCAACTTTGAAGCCATGACACGGACTCCAAACACCGTTGACGCACATCGGCTGATTCACTGGGCCGGACTGGAAAACAAGCAATCCGCTGTGGTGGACGGTCTGTTTCAAGCCTATTTTGTCGACGGCAAGAACATCGGTGATCCGGCAACCCTGGCCGATATCGCTCAATCGGCAGGCTTGGAGCGTCAGATGATCGAGACGCTTCTGAAAGGTGCAAGCGACCGCGAGGAAATCCAGACCCGAGACGCACACTCGCGCAAGATGGGGGTGAATTCCGTCCCGACCTTCATCCTGGCCAATCAGCATGTGGTTCCCGGCGCCCAGCCAACCGAGCTATGGACGCAGGTCATAGCCGATATTCGAGCGCAGGTGTCGGATCCGGACTCGATTGAATCCACTCATGAAGGCACGCAAACAAAACACTGAAATCACGTGCTATTTCAAAACTTGTGCGAATTTCAGGCAGTCTGAGCCTCTGGCAGCGCACAGAGCTATGTGCGCACATTTAACAGTTGAAGCACTTCACGGGATCCAAAATCCATGTTAGCGCCTGTCTCGCCGGTGTCCGAACCTGCGGCGATGCCCGCCGCCGTTCAAGTCACCGGGAGAGGTTTACACATGATTGAGCAACGCAAGTCCGCGCTGTCCCAAGGAGAATTCATCGCCATGATTGCGATGATGTTCGCCACGATCGCTTTCTCGATCGACGCCATGCTGCCCGCCTTGCCTGAAATCGGCGCCACCCTGAGCCCCGAGGACGGCAATCGGGCACAGCTGATCGTGACCGCCTTTGTCGTAGGCATGGGGATCGGGACCTTCTTTACCGGCCCACTGTCGGACGCCTTTGGCCGCAAACCGGTGATTTTTGCCGGATCGGCTCTCTACTGCTTGGGCGCATTGTCCTGTTATTTCAGCCAGTCGATGGAGACCATCCTGATCTCGCGAGTCCTGATGGGACTTGGGGCCGCGGCACCGCGTGTGGTCGCTATTGCCATCGTGCGGGACCTTTATGTGGGTCGCGACATGGCCCGGATCATGTCGCTCGCGATGATGATCTTTACGCTGGTCCCCGCCTTCGCACCGCTGCTGGGCTCCGGCATCATCCTGCTGTCCGATTGGCGCGGGATTTTTGCAGCCTTTGCGCTGTTCTCCATCATCGTTGTGCTCTGGATGGGCCTGCGTCTGGAAGAACCACTGAAGAAGGAACATCGCCGCCCGTTCCGCCTTCCCCAACTGGGCGCGGCCCTGCGCGAAATGATGTCGCATCCAACCGTGCGACTTTCTATCCTCGCACAGACCTTCTGCATGGCCATGCTGTTCACCATGATCGTGATGGTTCAGCCGGTCTATGACGTAGTCTATCACCGTGCCGAGAGCTTCCCTGTCTGGTTCATGATCGTGGCGCTACTGGCAGGCTCGGCAAGTTTCCTCAACGCCTCGCTTGTCGGTCGCGTCGGTATGCGGCGTATGGTGACCTGGGCGCTCGGGGTGCAGATCATTGGCAGCACGCTGATGTTCCTCGCCACCACCGTCGATTTCGCTGATCCTCTGGGCTTCTATCTCTTCGTGGCCTGGCAAACGAGCGTCTTTTTCATGGTCGGCCTGACACTGGGGAACCTCAACGCCATCGCGATGGAGCCGATGGGCCACATCGCCGGCATGGCGGCTTCAGTCATGGGCGCTCTGGCAACCGTCGCCGCAGCGATGATTGCCGCGCCGGTGGGACTGCTATTCGACGGGACAATCGTTCCCATGGTGGGCGGGGTTCTGTCGACCGCGGTTCTGGCCTTCCTCACCATGCTGTGGATGGGCCGGGTCGAAGAGATGACCGCCCCCGCCTAAAGACCTGCCGCGCGGCGATTGAAAAAAGCCCTCTCAAGACGTCTTGAGAGGGCTTTTTCTATTTCGCCTTTTGAGACTTTTTTACCGCGCCCACCTTTTCGGCCAAATCCTTGGCGATGGCAAAGGCGCCCTTGATCTTGTCGGCATCCGACTTCCAGTCCCGCCCCACCACGATCTTGTTGTCCTTGACCTTGGCCAGCCCGTCCTGCGCCTGGATGAACTCGACCAGCCCCTGTGGCGAGGCAAACTTGTCGTTGTGGAACTGGATCGTCGCGCCCTTCGGCCCGCCGTCGAGCTTCGCGATCCCGGCTTTCTTGCACATCGCCTTGATCCGAACAACCAGCATCAAGGTATTGACCTCTTTTGGTAATTTTCCGAAACGGTCAATCAGTTCGGCAGCAAACCCTTCAAGCTCAACCTTGGTGGTCAGCGAAGACAAGCGGCGATAAAGGCCAAGGCGCACGTCGAGATCAGGCACATAGTCCTCGGGGATCAGCACCGGCACGCCCAGGTTGATTTGCGGCGCCCAGTGGTCATCGCTTTCGGTGAGCCCCTCAACCTCGCCGGATTTGATCTTGGCAATCGCTTCCTCCAGCATCGACTGGTAAAGTTCGTAGCCCACATCCCGCATCTGGCCCGATTGCTCCTCGCCCAGAAGGTTTCCAGCACCCCGGATATCAAGGTCTTGCGAGGCAAGGGTAAAGCCCGCACCCAAGGTATCGAGCGAGCCCAGAACCCGCAGGCGCTTGGCGGCACCGTCGGTCAGCTTCTGCCGCGGCTTGGTGGTCAGATAGGCATAGGCTCGGGTCTTGGAGCGACCCACGCGGCCCCGGATCTGGTAGAGCTGGGCAAGGCCGAACATGTCAGCGCGATGCACCACCATGGTATTGGCAGTCGGAATGTCGAGACCGGATTCAACGATGGTCGTCGCCAGAAGAACGTCATACTTGCCGTCATAAAAGGCGTTCATCCGGTCGTCGAGCTCACCCGCCGCCATCTGGCCATGGGCGACCACATAGGTCAGCTCTGGCAATTGTTCTTTCAGGAAATCCTCGATCTCCGGCAGATCGGTAATCCGGGGCACCACATAGAAACTCTGCCCCCCCCGGTAATGCTCCCGCAGCAGTGCTTCGCGAACGGTCACCGAATCGAACTCGGTGACATAAGTGCGGATCGCCAGACGATCCACCGGTGGCGTGCCGATAATCGAGAGATCGCGCACCCCTGTCAGGCTCAGTTGAAGTGTACGCGGGATCGGCGTTGCGGTCAGGGTCAGCACATGGATATCCGACCGCAACTGTTTCAGCCGTTCCTTGTGGGCCACGCCAAAATGCTGTTCCTCGTCGATGATCAAAAGGCCAAGGTTCTGGAACTTGATCGACTTGGCCAAGAGCGCATGGGTGCCGACGACGATATCAACAGTCCCACGGGCCAAACCCTCGCGGGTCTTGTTGGCTTCCTTGGCGGGAACAAAGCGAGACAACTGCCTGACTTCCAAGGGGAAACCGCGAAATCGCTCTTTGAAGCCGGCGGCGTGCTGCCGCGCCAACAAGGTGGTCGGCGCCACGATGGCCACCTGCAAGCCGGACATGGCGGCCACAAAGGCCGCCCGCATCGCCACCTCGGTCTTGCCAAATCCGACATCGCCGCAGATCAGCCGGTCCATCGGTTGGCCGGACTGCAGGTCGGTCATCACATCCTCGATGGCGCGCAGCTGGTCGTCGGTCTCCTGATAGGGAAAGCGGGCGGAGAATTCTTCCCAGGCATGCGGCGGTGGATCAATCATCGGCGCCTTTCGCAGCGCGCGCTCTGCGGCGATACGGATCAGCTTGTCCGCCATCTCGCGGATCCGTTCCTTCAGTCGCGCCTTCTTTGCCTGCCAAGCGCCCCCGCCAAGCCGATCCAGCAGGCCTTCCTCATGGCCGTATTTGGACAGGAGTTCGATGTTCTCCACCGGCAGGTAGAGCTTGGCATCCTCGGCATATTCCAGCGTCAGACATTCATGCGCCGCACCGGCTGCCGTGATCACCTCGAGCCCCAGGTAACGGCCGATGCCGAAATCCACATGCACCACCAGATCGCCGGGACTGAGGGATTGAGCCTCGGTCAGGAAGTTCTCGGCTTTCCTGCGTTTTTTCGGAGACCGGATCAGGCGGTCACCCAACACGTCCTGTTCCGAGATCACGGTCAAATCCGGCGCTTCGAACCCGTGTTCCAGCGCCCAGACTGCCAGATGCAACCCGCGTTTCCCGATCCGAGTCCCATCGGTGATATGGATGGTTTCGGCGAGGCCTTCATCCTCGATCAGGCCACTCAGCCGTTCCCGCGCGCCTTCCGAATAGGAGGCCACAACCACCGGCCCCTTGGCCATCCTTGCCTTGATATGGTCCGCCAAGGCGCCAAAAAGACTAACATTTTCCAATTGCCGCTCGGGCGAGAAGTTGCGCCCGATGCGCCCGTCGGCATCCAGCACCGATGGGCCAGAGGCCTGCGGCAGCGGATGAAACTGAATGAGCCGATGCTGCGCAACCTGCGTGCTCCAGGCCTCGTCGGTCAGGTAAAGAAGATGCGGTGGCGTCGGCTTGTAGACCGAGTCCATCCGACCCTTGGCCGACATGGCGATTTTTCGGGTTTCATATTGGTCGGCGATACTGTCCCAACGGGCGATCCGCGCCGGGGTGAGGTGATCATCGAGGGTGATCGTCGCTTCAGGCAGATAGTCGAACAGGGTCTCCAGCCGCTCGTGGAAGAAGGGCAACCAATGTTCCATGCCTTGATGCTTTCGCCCGGCACTTACGGCCTCATAAAGCGGGTCATCATTGCCGGCGGCACCGAATTCGATGCGGTAGTTCTGACGGAACCGGGTGATCGCGGCCTCGTCGAGGATGATTTCTGAAACCGGCGCCAGTTCGACCAGATCAAGCGTCTCGGTGGTGCGTTGTGTCGCTGGATCGAACCGACGGGCCCCGTCCAGAACATCGCCAAAGAGATCGAGACGAACCGGACCGCTTTCGCCCGGCGGGAAGATGTCGATGATGCCGCCGCGAACCGCATAGTCGCCAGGCTCCATCACCGTAGGACTTTGACTGAACCCCATCCGCACCAGGAAATTGCGCAGACCGGCCTCGTCAATCCTGGTGTTGACCCGGGCGGTAAAGGCCGCTTCTTTCAACACCTCGCGCGCGGGAACTCGCTGCATGGCGGCGTTGAGCGTGGTCAGCAAGACGAATTGCTTCGGCATCCCATGCACCAGCGCCGCAAGCGTCGCCATCCGGGCCGAGGAAATATCCGCATTCGGCGACACCCGGTCAAAAGGCAGGCAGTCCCAGCCGGGGAAAACGATGACGGGCATGTCGGGTGCAAAGAACCGCAACGCAGCGCGCATGGCCTCCATGCGCTTGTCGTCGCGGGCAATGTGCAGCACCGCGCCTGCACCCTTGTCGACCTCGCGCAGGATCAGCTTGGCGTCAAAACCCTCTGGTGCTCCGCCCATGATGATGGATTGGTTGGACATCGGCCCTGTCTCCCTGTTCTGCGGATTGCGCGGCTCAGCCGAGCGCGCCGATGGTCAAGTTTTGATACATGCCCCAGATCCCGGTGACGAATATAGACATGACACCAACAAGTTGAATGCTGATGCGCGTGCGACCCAGCCGACGACAAAGCGCTTCGGTGTCGTGGGGCACCGCTCTTAGCCTATGTGCTGTAGCGAGATTGAGGAAGCCCACGACGTTCATTGGCAGCACCATCAACACCAGAGCCTGGGCAAATTCAACACCATAGTAGAATCCCAGCAAGAGCAGCGACGTGACCAAAAAGAACATGAACCCAGTCAGAAAGAATCCTGATACATCAGAGGTATGCAGCAACCTGTTGACCTGAATTCGAACCAGGTCGTGAAGATCTTGTTCCGCCTGCCCACCATTGCGCAGCGCACGAGAAACCATATCGAAGGGGACCCCTAGAACCCAATGGCTTGCCGTCGACCACAAGACAGCCAAGGCGATCCAGTACCAAAGGTTGGAAAACGACCGCAGGTCAATGATCTCTACGATAATGCTAAACAGATCCAAAGCGGTTTCCAGTCTCGAATAAAGAGGTCTCTCGGCGCCTCCGGACGCCTGGCGCCCTGTCTCCTTCCCGCTTATCCATCGCTCTTTCTTCTGACACAAGTCCTGCTGCGGCATTTAGGCGGCGCCTCGGCACTTGTGAAACACATGAATTCCATGCCACCCATAGACACCGCAATCGAAGACGAGTCCGACATGATCCCTTTCCTCGCTCCGTTTCCCGCCGCACGCCCGCGCCGCCTGCGTGCAGGTGCCGCCTTGCGCAACCTGGTTCGGGAGCATGAACTGTCGGTCAACGATCTGATCTGGCCGATCTTTGTCCGCGATGGCGAGGGAATTGAGGAACCGGTCCCTTCCATGCCAGGCGTTGACCGGCTGTCGGTGGACAATGTGGTGAAGGCTGCGATCGAAGCCCATGCCTTGGGCATTCCAGCAATTTGCCTGTTTCCCTATACTGACCCGGCGCTGAAGACCGAGGATTGCGCCGAGGCCTGGAACCCTGAGAACCTCTGTAATCGGGCCATTCGCGCCATCAAGGCGGCGGTACCGGATCTGGCAGTGATGACAGATGTTGCGCTCGATCCCTACAATATAAACGGCCACGACGGCTTTGTGATTGATGGAGAAATCCACAATGATGAGACGGTCGAGGCGCTGGTGAAGATGACCCTGGCCCAGGCGGAAGCGGGGGCGGATATCATCGGTCCCTCGGACATGATGGACGGGCGCATCGGTGCCATGCGGGGCGCGCTGGAATCTGGTGGCTACCAGAATGTCACCATCCTGTCCTACTCGGCAAAATACGCCTCAGGCTTCTACGGGCCCTTCCGAGATGCGGTTGGGGCTTCCGGAGCACTCAAGGGCGACAAGAAGACCTATCAGATGGACCCCGGCAATGCGGATGAGGCCCTGCGCATGATCGCGCGGGATCTCGCCGAAGGAGCCGATATGGTGATGATCAAACCAGGTATGGCCTATCTGGATATCTGCCATCGGGTCAAAGCAGGCTTTGGCGTTCCGACCTTCGCCTACCAGGTCTCCGGCGAATATGCGATGATCCAGGCAGCCGCCCTAAACGGTTGGATTGACGGGGAAAAGGTCATGCTGGAGAGCTTGATGGCCTTCCGACGGGCGGGCTGTGACGGGGTGCTGACCTATTTCGCGCCTCAGGTCGCTCGCATCCTGAACCGCTGATCAAGATCATTTGACCGCAGAAAGGCGGGATCTCGCGCAGCGCGGGTGTTCGCAGGATGACTTCGCCGCGGATTATGCATATACTGCACGCAAACAAGGTGCAAAAAGCACCATAACAACTTGCAGGTAATTGAGAAATGAGCAGCGACAAAATCCTTATGTCCCGCCGTACCTTTACGGCTGCCGGTCTGGCGAGCCTCGGCGTCACCGCGGCCTGTGGCAATGGTATCGGCAATGCAAACGACGTGATGATCGACGCCCGCGTCGATGCCACCCTGAACCAGATGTATAGCACCTATCCCGGTACCCGTGATCTGGCGCAAAAGGCCGCTGGGATTCTCGTCATTCCACTGATGACCGAAGGTGGCTTTATTCTGGGCGCCGGCTATGGCCGCGGCGCGCTGCGTATCAATGGGGCCACAGTGGATTATTATGCCTCGGTCAAAGGCAATGCCGGCCTTCAGATCGGTGCGCAACAATATGCACAGGTTCTGTTTTTCATGACAGATGCGGCGCTGGCGCGGTTCCGCCGCTCGACCGGCTGGACCGCTGGCGCGGATCTTGAATATGTGGTCAAGGACGAGGGTAACGCGCTCACCGCCGATACCAACACGCTGACAGCACCGATCATCGCCGCGGTGTTCGGTCAGGCTGGGTTGCGTATCGGTGCGACGCTGGAAGGGACCAAATACACCCGTATCATTCCCTGAGCTCCATCTTGCAGAGCGCTGACGAAAAACAAAAAAGCCTCCCTATGGGAGGCTTTTCCATTTGCATTGTCATCCCATGGCCCGCAAACGCTTGATCAGGGACGACGTATCCCAGCGCCCGCCACCCAGTTTTTGCACGTCCTTGTAGAATTGATCCACCAAGGCGGTCAGCGGCAGGCTTGCCGCAATCTCGTCTGCGGTTTCAAGGCAGATGCCGAGATCCTTGCGCATCCAGTCCACCGCAAAGCCGTGATCGAAGTGATCGTCGAGCATCGTCTGGTAGCGATTGGCCATCTGCCAGCTACCAGCAGCGCCCTGGCTGATCACTTCCACCACCGCACGCCCGTCCAGCCCGGCCTTCTCGGCAAAATGCAGCGCCTCGCTCAACCCCTGGACCACGCCTGCAATGGCGATCTGATTGCACATCTTGGTCATCTGACCTGCGCCACTCTCGCCAATCCGGCGGCAGATGCGCGCATAGGCATCAATCACCGGGGCCGCCTTGTCGAAAACTCCCGCATCCCCACCACACATGACCGAGAGAACACCATTTTCCGCCCCTGCCTGACCGCCGGAAATCGGCGCATCGACATAACCGATACCCAGCCCCTTGGCCGCCGCGTAAAGCTCCTTGGTGACCAATGCGGACACGGTGGTATGATCGACAAAGATGCCACCCTGTGCCATTCCGGCAAAGGCGCCCTCACCACCAAGGCAGACGGCCCGCAGATCATCGTCGTTGCCAACGCAGGCCATGACAAAATCAGCGTCTTCTGCGGCCGCACGAGGTGTCCCCGCTGAGGCGCCGCCATGCTCTGCCACCCAGGCCTCTGCCTTTGCGGTGGTGCGGTTATAGACGGTGACCTCGTGGCCCGCCTTTTGCAGATGTCCCGCCATCGGATAGCCCATGACGCCAAGGCCCAGAAACGCAACGCGTGCCATGTCCTTCCCCCTTCCTGTGTCTTCGCATATGTTGGCGCCAACCCTAGCAGCCACCTGCCGAAGCGCAATGTGGTTGATGAACAAAACCCGAAATACCAAGGGAATAGACAACTTATGGCACGCCTTTTCCGCTGGCTTCTGCGCCTGACGGCCGCCTCGATTCTGCTCGGTCTCGCCGGGGTGATGCTGGTCTATTTCCTCGCCTCGCAATCCTTGCCGGAGTATGACAAGGAAATCGCCCTACCCGGCCCCACCGGACCGGTGGAGATCGTGCGCGATCACGCAAATGTTCCGCATATCTTTGGCAGTTTCGGAGCCTCCGACGAGGATGTCTTTTTCGGTCTCGGCTACGCCCATGCGCAGGACAGGCTCTGGCAGATGGCGGTGATGCGCCGCACCGCGCAGGGCCGCCTGTCCGAGGTTTTTGGCCCCCGAACGGTCAAGACGGATTCCTTCATCCGGCGCCTCGATCTTTACCGCCTCGCCCGCGCATCGGTCCCGGCGCAGAGTCCGGAAACCCTGCGGGCGCTAGAGGCCTATTCCGCGGGCGTCAACGCCCGACTGCAGGAGGTCAACGAACGAGCTCTGGGACGCGGTGCGCCCGAAATGTTCCTGTTCAACATGCCAATCGCCCCTTGGCAACCGGCCGATAGTATCGCCCTGATCAAGCTGATGGCGCTGCAGCTCTCGCCCCATTTGCAAGAGGAGATCCTGCGCGCGCAGACCTCGATCACGTTGGACAACCCGGCCCGCCTGCAGGACATCCTGCCCGATGCGCCCGGCAACGGCATCACCACATTGCCGGAGTACACGGCCCTGTTTCCCGAGATGCAAGACTTGAAGCTGGCTTCGCGGGACTTTGCCGCGCTCATGCCGATAGCGCCGCGTGGCTTCGGCGGAGCATCCAACGCCTGGGCAGCCGCGCCAAATCGCTCTGCCGCGGGCGGCACCTTGCTTGCAAATGACCCCCATCTAAAGCTCACCGCCCCCGGGACTTGGTATCTCGCCCGCCTGGAACTGGGCACCGGTGGCGTTATCGGTGGCACCATTCCCGGTATTCCCGCGATCCTGACCGGCAGGTCACAGCAGATGGGCTGGGGCATCACCTCCTCCTATCTCGACGATCAGGACCTGTTCATCGAAAAAATCAATCCCGACAATCCAGAGCAATACCTGAGTCCAAACGGCTTCAAGGACTTTGAAACCCGTCCCTCGATCGTCGAGATCAAGGGCAATGAACCGCTGACCTTGACACTGCGCTGGACCGACAACGGTCCGGTGCTGCCGGGGACACTGTTTAACCTGGCCTCGATCACCCCTCCGGGGCATGTCGTCACCCTGGGCTGGACCGCGCTTTCGCCCAATGACACCTCGATAACCGCAGCGCTGGACCTGATGCGCGCAAAGACCGTTGAAGAAGCCATCGCAGCAGGGGAAAAAGTCATCGCGCCCTCGCAGAACCTGACTCTTGCGGACGCGACCACCATCGCACTCAAGACGGTGGGGGCGATGCCGGATCGGGACTTGCGCAACCAGAGCCAGGGACGCCTGCCAAACCAGGGGTGGCGACGCGAAAACCTGTGGCAGGGACGTATTCCCTATGCCGCCAACCCTGAATTCCTCTCGCCTGTCGGCGGCATTCTCGGCAATACCAACAACAAGATCCTCGACCGCCCCTTTCCCAACCACGTTTCCTTCGAATGGGGCGACACCCAGCGGATCAACCGATGGCGCCGCCTGATGCAAATGCGCGAGGTGCATACCCGCGACAGCTTCATTGAGGCTCAGTTAGACACCGTTTCCTACAGTGCGCGCACCCTGCTGCCGTTGATCGGTGCCGATCTCTGGTTTACCGGCGAGGCAGCCCAGGAAGGCACGCCGGAACGCCAGCGCCAGATCGCCCTTTCGCTTCTGGCCGAGTGGAACGGCGAGATGAGCGAACACCTGCCGGAACCGTTGATCTATGCGTCCTGGGTTCGGGCTTTGCAAAAACGCCTGATCGAGGATGACATCGGTCCCCTGTCCGAGGCGTTTTCTCGGGTGGAGCCGCTATTTTTGGAACGTGTGTTCCGTGATGTCGATGGCGCCTCGGCCTGGTGTGACGTGGAACAAAGTGCCCCAACGGAGACCTGCACGGATATGGCGCGTCTCGCGCTTGACGACGCGCTGGTCTACATCAACGAGAATTATGGCAGCAAACTCGAAGCCCTGCGCTGGGGCGACGCCCATCAGGCCACCCATGACCACGAGGTTCTAGGAGAGGTGCCCCTGTTGCGCCATTTCGTGAACATCCGCCAATCCACCAGCGGCGGTGACAATACGTTGCTGAGGGGGCTGACCTCCGGCGAGGAGCCAAATCCCTTCAACAACATCCATGCAGCTGGGTACCGTGGTGTTTATGACTTTGCTGACCCCGACAGTTCCGTCTTTATCGCCGCAACCGGTCAGTCCGGGCACTTCCTGTCCCGCTACTACGACGATCTGGCGCAGTTCTGGCGTCGGGGAGAATATATCCCGATGTCGCTGGATGAAAACCTTGCGCGGGCCGCGGCTGTGGGTGTCACGCGCATCCTGCCGCGCGAGTAGTGGCCCCTTGGCCCCAAAGAAATACGCAGCGCCCTAGAGCGCTGCGTATTTCGCTTTCTGGATTTCCGTCCAGCGGACGGTGATCTCAAAACCGGTTTCGGTGGGCTTGTCCTCGAGGACCACCTCTTCCTTGAAGAGCCAGGCACGTTGCCTGCCTTGCGCGAATGCAAGATTCAACACTTCAGTAAAGCGCACGCCTTGCAACTTTGCTGCAATCTCGGTCAACAGCTCCGGAAGACCTTCGCCAGTGATGGCCGAGATGGCGAAAAGCCCGTCGTTCCGGTCCGCCCTTTGACGGCAAGCATCCGCCTCCTCCGGCGCCAAGAGATCGATCTTGTTCCAGACCTCGATCTTCACCCGCTCCTCGTCCACGCCGAGCGAGGCAAGGATCTGTTCGACGTCCTGGGCCTGACCTTCGGTTTCCTTGTGGCTGATGTCGCGCACGTGAAGGATCACGTCCGCAGCCAGAACCTCTTCGAGCGTCGCGCGGAAGGCGGCAACCAGTTCGGTAGGCAGGTCGGAGATGAAGCCCACCGTATCGGACAGGATGATCTCCGGCCCGTCGGGCAGTTCCACGCGCCGCATGGTCGGGTCGAGAGTGGCAAAGAGCATATCCTTCACCATCACATCCGCCCCCGTCAACCTGTTGAACAGAGTGGATTTCCCGGCGTTGGTATAGCCAACCAGCGCAACGATCGGATAAGGGATCTTTGCCCTCGCCGCTCGATGCAACTCCCGGGTTCTTACCACTTTGTCGAGTTGGCGCCGCAAACGCACCAATTGGTCGTCAATGGCGCGACGGTCCGCTTCGATCTGGGTTTCGCCGGGGCCGCCGACAAAACCGAAACCGCCGCGCTGGCGCTCAAGGTGGGTCCAGGCTCGAACCAATCGAGTCCGCTGGTAGCTGAGCGCCGCCATCTCGACTTGCAAAACGCCCTCACGGGTGCGCGCCCGGTCAGAAAAGATCTCAAGGATCAGCCCCGTCCGGTCGAGGATCTTCACCTTCCACTCTTTTTCCAGATTGCGCTGCTGCACCGGGCTCACCGGTCCGTCAATCAGCACTAACTCGACCTCATTCTCTTGGAACTTGGTCTTCAGCTCATCAATCTTGCCGGATCCAAACAGCATACCCGCGTGCGCCTTGGGCAGGCGCACGACGTCGGCGCCGACCACGATCAGGTCGGGCAAGGCATCGGCAAGCGCCACGCCTTCTTCCAACGCCGGATCTGCGTCGCGGCGATCTCTGTCTGATTTCAGATCCGGATGCAGGACCCAGGCGCGGGTCTGCTTCCTGTCATGCTCCATCAATTGGAGTCTTCACCCTCATAGAGACTGATCGGCTGAGCCGGCATAATGGTGGAAATCGCGTGCTTGTACACAAGCTGCGACTGGCCATCACGGCGCAGCAACACACAGAAGTTGTCGAACCAGGTAATCACGCCCTGCAGTTTCACACCATTGATCAGAAAGATTGTTACCGGAACTTTTGTTTTGCGAACGTGGTTCAGGAACGCGTCCTGAAGATTCTGTCTGTCCGAAGCCATTTGTTTATTATCTCGCATTTGTTCTTGTCACGTGTTGCGGCCCAACACGCACCTTGATCCGAGTATGAACGCAGATTTCCCGGGTTTCCACCCGAAAAACGTCACTTTTCTGCCGGGCACCAACAGTTTGTGTCAGCTGCGCCAAAGATTGGGCGACAGCAACGCGATGATGGCGAGGGTTTCCAGACGCCCCAACACCATGGCAAAACACAAGATCAGCTTGGCAGGTGCGGCCATCAGGGTCAGGTCGATCGGCACCTGTCCCGCGGCCTCGATCAGTGGCCCGGTGGTTGACAGGCCTGCCACGGCCAGGATCATCGCTTCCTCGAAGGGCACCCCAAAGGCCGAAAGTGCAATGCTGATCATGGTGAGAGACAGGGCAAACAGCATGAAGAAGATCCAGGCGACAAATGCGCCATTGCTTTGCAGACGCCGGTTCCCTCGTCCTTCGCCACTGACCGAGGAGGGCAGCACAAGGCGTTCCATCTCGCGCAGCCCGTTGAGGTAGAGCGCATAGACCCGCAGCAGCTTCACCCCCCCGGCGGTGGTGGCCACCCCGCCGCCCATCACCGCAAGACCAAGAAGAATCATTCCCGGTGTCTCCAGGCCGGACCATTCCTGTGCACTCAACCAATAGGCGCTCTCAAATCCATTTGTGGTCAGAAAGGAAGTGATTGTGAACAGGGCCCCCCAGAAAGAGGCCAATGCCATCGACAGGTCATCGGTGGCATTCACCTCAAGAGCTGCAAGCCAATGGCGCAAGAACAGGAGAACGGGCACACCGAAAATGATAAGGATACCGATGCGAAATTCCGGATCCTGATCCAGTCGGCTGTGCCCCACCGCCACGGTATCGCTTGAAAAGGTCAGGCGGGACAGGCCGAAGAGCAGGAAAAGGAACATCACCATTTCACCGGCGATGCCGGCTTGCGCAGCATCAATGCCTCCGATCGGTGACAGACCGGACGTGGCCATGATCGACATGGCATGACAAATCGCGACCAGCGCGCCTTCACCGCATAGGACCAGCAGCACCCAAAGCGCCAGCGTCAGACTGGCATAGACCGGGGCCAGCGCCGTAGTCACAAGGATCAACTTGCGGCGCGGGTCGGGGCGGTGGCTTTCGTGCAAGATTGCGTCGCTCCGACCAGGCTCCGCCCGGGTAGTGACCTCGAAACCGCCCAGAGACAGCGGCGCAAGCACCGCAGATGCCGCAATCCACATGAACAACCCGCCAAGCCAGGCCACCAGGGCACGCCAGAGATGTACAGATTGTGGCAACCGCCCGGGCGTGTCGAAAATATCCGCGCCGGTGGTCGTCAGGGCGCTCACCATATCGAAATAGGCGTTGAGATAACTGGTATTTCGCAGTGCATCCTGCAGCGGTATGGCCAGGTAGAGCGGCAGAAAAACAAAAGTCGCCAGCAGGGTCATCAATTGCCCTGGCATCCCATATCGCGGAACCCGGTTCGCCACAGAGAGACCGATGAAGGTCACCAACACCAGGCCAACGACACCGGCGTAAAAAAAACTCTGCGAAGTCTGGTGATCGTTCACCAAGACCGCATGGACGGCCGGGATCCACATGGCGAGGGCGAAGACGCCCCAGATCAACAACAGCAGCGGCAGACGCAATATGCCGCGAACCTGCGAACGGGGACGGCGCGCCATGCTAGAAATAGTCGATCGAGACCTGCATCAGGCGCTCGACCTCCCGCACATCCGCCGCCATGGCAAAGATCGCAATGGTGTCACCAGCTTCGATGCGCAGGGCGCCACTGGGCCGCATCACCTCGCCGTTCTTGCTGACCGCGCCGACCAGCACCCCTTCTGGAAAGGCGATGTCGCGCAGCATCTGACCGGCCATCGGCGAGGTTGAGAGCACCTCGGTCTCGATCACTTCCGCTTCGGCATCGCCAATCGAATAGACCTGCCGGATCCGCCCATAGCGGATGTGGCGCAGGATCGAGCTCACGGTGGTCGCGCGCGGGTTGATATGGGCGTCAATGCCGAGGTGCGGCAGCAAGGGCAACAGGGTCGGGTCATTGATCAGCGCAATCACAAAGGGGCAACCTTCGGATTTTGCCCTCACCGCGGCCAGCAAGTTGGTCTTGTCGTCATCAGTCACCGCAAGCATGGCGTCGGCCTTGTCGATGCCTGCCTCGATCATCAAACCCCGATCAAGCCCGTCACCGTTGAGAACGATCGTGCGCTCCAGCGCCTCGGCGGCCTTTTCTGCGTTCTTGCGGTTCTTTTCGATCATCTTGGCACGGGTGCGACCAGCGCGTCCCTCCAGCGCCTTGGCGACTTCAAGCCCGACATTGCCGCCGCCGACGATGACGACACGCTCCTGACGTTTTTCTTTTTTACCAAAGACTTCCATGGTGCGATTGACGTCATCTGCATGGCAGAAGACATAGGCCGCATCGCCGGGGAAGAGTTGATCTCCCGGCTCGGGTGCAAACAGGGTGCCCTCGCGACGGATCCCCACCACAATGGCACGCAGGGTGGAGAAAAGTTCGGTCAACTGCCGCAGCGGCGTGTTCACCACAGGGCAATCTTCATCCACATTGATGCCAAGGAGCTGCGCCCGCCCGTCCATAAAGACTTCGGTGTCAAAGGCCGCAGGGGCGCGCAGCC
This sequence comes from uncultured Paracoccaceae bacterium, assembly GCA_937146765.1. Lineage (GTDB taxonomy): Bacteria > Pseudomonadota > Alphaproteobacteria > Rhodobacterales > Rhodobacteraceae > Epibacterium. Next base: position 66,551 of record CAKZRP010000023.1, read on the forward strand.
GTTGCATGGCGGCAGCGGCGACTTCGCGCTCCGGGCTGATCACCACGTCGATGGGCAGATGCTCGCGCCGATAGAGATCGGAATAGATCGCGTTGAGGTAGCTCTTGGCCCGCAGACGCGCAATCTTGCGCTGGATCGAGAAGACCGAATGGGCCACCTGGCAGGTGACCATATTGACCTCGTCCGAATGAGTGGCGGCGATGATCATATCGGCATCGCGTGCGCCGGCGCGCTCCAGCACATCGGGATATGAGGCAAAGCCCGCAATGCCCTGAACATCAAGGGTGTCCGTCGCCCGCCGCACCAGATCGGGATTGTTGTCCACAACGGTGACGTCGTTGTGTTCCCCCGACAGGTGGCGTGCGATCTGCCAGCCCACCTGCCCGGCTCCACAGATAATTACCTTCATCGATCGGCTCTCCGGGCGCTGAAATGCCACTGCTGCATGACAGACAGGGACCGTCTGGTCAATTCAATTGTCCGGGGTGCCGGAGGGCTGCAACCATCCGTCCTCACATGACAATTTCCTCGTTCTCCACTCGGGCCATCCGCGTGCCCGCCTTGTTGGAAGTCACCACCCCGAGAGACTTCAGTTTGCGATGGAGCGCAGAACGTTCCATTCCGACAAAGGAGGCCGTACGGCTAATATTGCCGCCAAACCGGTTGATCTGGGTCAGAAGGTATTCGCGCTCAAAAGCCTCGCGGGCCTCACGCAGGGGCAGCGTGGCCAGGGCTCCAGCCAGGACGACCCTGCCGTCTGTCTCGACCTTTTCCTCCTCCCTCGGCAGATCCTTTGCCTGGATCGGCCCGGAGCTTTCCCCAAGGATCAGAACGCGTTCGACGAGGTTCTTCAGCTGCCGGACGTTGCCAGGCCACATCATCGTCTGCAACAAGGCAGTGGCATCTTCGCTTAGATCGCGCAGCGGCAGTCCTTGGCTCTTGTTGAAATGGGCGATGAAATACTCCGCCAGAAGCGGTATGTCTTCGCGCCGCTCGCACAGCGAAGGCACGCAGATAGGTACCACATTGAGGCGATGGAACAGCTCCTGGCGGAACGTGCCCTCCTCAATCTCCTGCTCAAGATCCCGGTTGGTGGAGGAGATCACCCGAAGGTCGACCCGCACCTTCTCGGTGCCACCGACCCTGACAAATTGCTGATCCACCAGCACCCGCAGAATCTTGGACTGGGTGCCCTGAGGCATGTCTGCCACTTCGTCGAAGAAGATGATGCCGCCGTCCGCCTGTTCCAACAAACCAGGTTCGACACCGCGGTCACTGCTCTCGCGACCAAACAGCACATCCTCCATTCGCTCCGGTTCGATACTGGCACAGTTCACGGTAACAAATGGAGCGGAAGAGCGGTTGGAGTTGGCGTGGATATAGCGGGCTGCCACCTCCTTGCCACTGCCGGCCGGCCCGGTCAGCATCACCCGACCATTGGATTTGGTCACCTTGTCGAGCTGACCCATCAGGGTGCGGAAGGCCGCAGACGACCCGACCATATCCGCGGCGCCCACATCCTTGCGGCGCAGATCGGTATTCTCCCGACGCAGCCTCGATGTCTCCATCGCGCGCCGGATCACCACCATGAGTTGGTCAATGTTGAAAGGCTTCTCGATAAAGTCATAGGCGCCTTGCTTGATCGCGGCCACCGCGATTTCCACGTTGCCATGGCCAGAGATGATCACCACTGGCACTTCCGGGTGATCACGTTTGACCGCCTTCAGGATATCGATACCGTCCATCTGACTGTCCTTGAGCCAGATATCGAGGATCAACAAGGCCGGAGTGCCTTCCGCAATCGTGGCCATGCACTCCTCGGAATTGGCGGCTTTTCGGGTGGCATAGCCCTCATCTTCGAGAATGTCCGAGATCAGTTCCCGGATGTCACGCTCGTCGTCAACAATCAGAATATCGCTCATGTCAGCCCTGCTACTACAGTGTTTCGGTGAGTGCCGGCGTCCGGCAATGCGGCCGGAAGGCGGATCACCGCCATCGCCCCGTTGTGGCTCGCCCCGTCAAAGATCGGCGCGTCTTCCAGCGCCAGGGTGCCCCCATGTTCCTCGATGATCTTTTTCACGATCGGCAACCCGAGGCCAGTGCCTTCGTCCCGCGTCGTTACATAGGGCTCAAACAGCCGCGCGCGGTCCGCGGGCAACCCGATGCCATTGTCGGCAATGGTGATCTGATGCCCCAGCGCATCCACACGCAGGCCAATTCGGATCTCCGGCGCATAATCCTCGGGCGCGCCTTTTTTCTTCAGGCTTTCCGTGGCTTCGCCGGCATTCTTGATAAGGTTTGTCAGAGCCTGCCCAATCATCGTAGCATCCACATCCACCGCCAGCTCGTCGCTGGGGAGATCCGCCACAATCTTAAGCCCCGGCTGGCCAGCTTGCTGCAGCAGCACCGCCTCGCGCACCAACTGGGTCAGGCTTTCCTCGCGCCGCACGGGTTCCGGCATCCGCGCGAATTTGGAAAATTCATCCACGATGCGGCGCAAATCATTGGTTTGGCGCACAATCACATCGGTCATCGACTGCAGTTGATCGCTGTGCTCCTCCCCCAGCTTCGGGGCAAACTTGCGCTTTATCCGTTCCGCGCTAAGCTGAATCGGGGTGAGCGGGTTCTTGATCTCATGGGCGATCCGGCGCGCCACATCGCCCCAGGCAGCCATCCGTTGGGCACTGACCAGATCCGTCACATCGTCAAAGGCAACGACATAGCCTTCCAGCCGATCCTCACCCGAGCGGCGTGGCGACATCCGGACCAGCAGATTTTCCAAGCGTCCCTGCCGGGTCACCTTGACCTCCGCCTGGGTCACACCCGCCGCGTTTTCGACCATCTCGTCGAACAGGGGACCAAACTCGGGAATGGCCACGGCCAACGCCAGCGATTGCTGGTCCTCGCGCCAGTCGAGCAGACGTTTGGCGGATTTGTTGACAAAGGTGATGCAGCCCTTCGCATCAAGCCCAACCACGCCGGAGGTCACCGAGGACAGAACCGAGTCAAACAGCCGACGCCGCTGTTCGATTTGCCGGGTATTTTCCAGCAAAGTGTCACGTTGCACCTGAAGTTGCTGCGTCATCTGATTGAAAAACCTGCTGAGTTGCGCGATCTCATCGTCGCCTTTCTCCTCAGCCACTTGCACGCCCAGATTGCCCGCGCCGACACGCTGAGCAGCCACGGTCAACCGTCCCACAGGGCGCGAGAGGCGTTCGGCAAACCACATGCCAAGCCACATGGCAGCGAGGATCAGGATGACCGCAAAGCCGAGGTAGAGCAGACCAAACTCGAACAGCACCCGCCCGCGTTCGCTTTCGAGTTGTTGATAGAGATGCGCGGTTTCTTGGGTGTCGTCGAGCAGGTTCAGGAGTTCGCCATCGACATCCCGGCTGACGTAAAGGTAGCGGTCGACAAAAGCATTGAGCCGAACCAAGGCGCGGAACTCGCTGTTGTCCCAATCTTGTACGATGTGAAACCCGTCAGCTTCTGCCGCTTCGATGTCTTCAATCTCCGGCATTTCGAAATCGAATTCGTAGGACCGCTCGCCCCGGGTCTGGATGCTTCCGGTCCCGTCAATCACATAGGCTTCCTGCAACCCTCGCTGGATCTGCAATTGCCCCTGCGCAAGAAACTGCCGCAACTCACCGTCACTCATGAAAAAATTTGCCGACCGGCTACGGTCAAGAAAGCGGGCGAGCCGAATGGCGTCCTGTTCCAGATCGAGGCGCTGCTGTTTCTGATAGGCTTCCGCCGCCTTCACCGAATTGCCGATGGCGTCACGCACCCGCTCGGAGAACCAGCCCTCAAGCCCGAGGTTCACCGACAGGACCGCAAAGACGGCCACGGTAACCGTAGGCACGAGGGCGAGAAAGGCAAAGGCGCCGATCAATCGCAGGTGCAGACGCGATCCGGCAGATTTTTCGCGTCGCGCGGCCACCAGTCGGCCGATCTGGCTCAGCACCAGGGCGGTGATCGCCAGCACATAGACAAGGTCGGCAAGCAGAATCAAACGTAGTTCAGGAGAGCTGGCGCCCTGCCCAAATGGACCAATCACCAGAAAGGTCAGCAGCGCCATCGCGGGGCCCAGGATCACCAGCCCAAGGGTGGTGATATTGCGCGCCCGACGCGATTTTCGCCAGCTATCCAAGGCCGAAAGCCACAGATACGCCGAGCGGATATGTGACATCTGTGCCACCGCCTGCCCCCAGCTGATGTTGAGCGTTTGGCGCTCACCACATGATCTCGCGGTCCCCTATAGCCTTCTGGCGAAGAGGCCACGATTATGTGGCGATATTACATCAGTTTGCGGCGGCGTGTCACCTCTATATCGAGGTCAGTGATTTTCTTGCGCAACGTATTGCGGTTGATGCCCAGCAGATCTGCGCATTTGGCCTGATTTCCACCGGTTGCCGCGAGGGCGATTTCGATCAGCGGCGTCTCCACTTCCTTCAACAGACGGGTATAAAGGCCCGGCGGCGGCAACATGTCGCCATGCAGATCGAAGTAGCGTTGCAAGTGGCGGGCAACCGCGTCGGAGAGTTTTTCATTACTCGCACCGCCGCCCATGACCGGCGCGACACCCGTGGTCTGCGGCCCGAGCACCGAGGCCACCTCAGCCTTACCGATCTCTTCGCTCCGAGCCGTAAGGGCAAGTCTTTTCACGATATTTTCGAGTTGCCTCACATTCCCCGGCCATGCGTAATGGCGCAAGAGATCGCGGGCATCCTCGCTCAGGATCCGGCGGGCAGCCCCTTCACTCTCGGCGCGGGCCAGGAAGTGTTCGCTCAGAAGCGCTATGTCTTCGACCCTTTCGCGCAGAGAGGGCACCGCAAGTTCGGTACCGCAAATCCGGTAATAGAGATCCTGCCGCAGCGCGCCGCCCTCAAGCTGCTCAGCAAGATTTTGCCGACTGGTGGTCCCGATGAAGCGCGGCGCGTGATCGCCCGGCGCATCCATCATTCGAACCAGGCGCGCTTGGGCCTCGTCCGGAAGGTCGACCAGCTCGTCCACCAACAGGGTGCCGCCCTTGACCTGGCCAAGCAGTCGCGCGGGCCCTTCCAGTTCGATCAGCGCCCCTGCATCCGCAACCACGAAGGGCAAGGTTCGGCGGTCGGAAAAATCGTGAATGGCCCGTGCGATCAGAGACTTGCCGGTTCCACTTTCACCGGTGATCAGCAGCGGAATATCGGTGTTCATCACCCGGGCAATCAACCTGTAGAGGGACTGCATCACCTCCGTACGCCCGATCAGCGGCAGTTCATCCGGCCGCTCCTCCACCACTTCGATCCGCCCGGAAACCTGCGCAGTGCGCTTCTCCGACAGCGCCTTTGCGGTGCGCTTCATCAGTTCCGGCAGGTCGAAGGGTTTGGGCAGGTAGTCATAGGCATCCGCCTCGGCCGCCTTGATCGCGGTCATGATGGTGTTCTGTGCCGAGATCACAATCACTGGCAGGCCCGGACGGTCCTGGGCGATCTTTGGCAACATCTCAAGCCCGTTCCCATCCGGCATCATCACGTCCGAGATCACCACATCACCCTTGCCCTCTGCCACCCAGCGCATCAGCGTCGTCAGAGAGGAGGTCGCATGGACCTTGCACCCGGCGCGCGTCAGCGCCTGGGTCAGTACCGTGCGGATCGTGCGGTCGTCGTCAGCAACAAGAACGGTGCCGTCCATGTCTTTGTGCTCCTTAGATTATTTCCGGTCGCGCGGGACACGCGAGAGGGAGAGGCGAAAGATGGTATTGCCCGGTTCGGACCGAACCGAGATCCAGCCATTGTGATCGGCGATGATCTTGCTCACCAATGCGAGGCCAAGGCCGGTGCCATTCTCGCGCCCCGAGACAAAGGGCTCGAAAATGTCGTCGCGGATGTGCTCCGGCAGGCCGGGACCGTCGTCGATGATCTCGATCTGCAACGGCAGCAACTTTCCCTGCCCGTCGCTGCGCCGTAGGCGGAAGGAATGCTCGTAGAAGGTTCGGATGGTGATGGTGCCCGCATTCTTGCCCGCTGCCTCGGAGGCGTTCTTCAACAGGTTCAGCACCACCTGCAACAACTGGTCCGGATCCCCCCAGGCAAGGGGCAGAGAGGGGTCGTACTTCTCGATGATCTTCATATGAGCGCCAAAACCAAGGAGCGCGGAACGCCGCGCCCGGTCCAGCACATCATGCAGGTTCACGGGTCGGAAATCCGGCTCCGAGAGGTTTCCGAACTGCTCGACCTGCTCCAGAAGCTTCACGATGCGTCGGCTCTCGCTGACGATAAGGTCCGTGAGTTCAAGATCATCTGGGCTGAGGTTCATGCTCAAGAGCTGCGCTGCACCGGTGATTCCGGCCAGAGGGTTCTTGATCTCATGCGCCAACATTTCCGCCATCCCGATGGCCGACTGCGCAGCGGATTTGGCAGAATGGTTCTGGGTCATCCGCCCGGCCAGTTCGCGCGGCGACAACATGAGCAGCATGAAGCCTTCGTGTCCGAGCAGAGGCGCGATCTGAACGGCGCATTGCAGCGGCGCACGCTCCCGCGATCCGACATCGACATCATTGACAAAAAGCGGCGTGCCCTGGATTCGCGCCTTGTCAAAGGCCGCCTCGATTGCCGTTTCGATCGCGACCTTGTGCCAGATCGGCGTGCCGATCAGGGACTTGCGCGAAGAATTGATGAAGCCTTCTGCAGCCGAGTTCACATCGGCGATCCTGTTCTCCGGATCGACCAGAAAGGCCGGGACCGGCAAGGAGGCCCAGATCGCGCAATCGATCGAATGGGGAACGGTGGACGGGCTCATGCCGCACTCTCCTCGGGATAGGTGGCGATGGCCAAGGGCAGCAAGCGCAGCACCTCGGCGGCGCTCTTCGCGGTCAGAACCTCCCGGCGCAAGGCCGCGGGGGTCTCTACAACATCCATGTACCAGCCGAGATGCTTGCGCGCGACCCGCAAGCCGAGATCTGCACCGTAGAAGGCCAGCATTGCATCGTAATGCCTTGAAATCATTTCGACCAGTTGGTCCATTTCAGGGATCTCCGGTCGGGCCGCACCCCACAGCTCGTGCGCCACTTCGGCCAAGAGCCACGGCTTGCCTTGGGCGCCACGTCCGATCATCACCCCATCAGCACCGGAAGAAATCATCGCCGCCCGAGCGTCCTCCGCGGTACAGATATCGCCATTGGCCAGCAAGGGTACAGAAATCGCACGCCGCACATCGCTGATTGCCGCCCAATCGGCGCTGCCTTTGTAGAACTGGCACCGGGTGCGACCATGGATCGTCACCATCTGCACTCCGGCCGATTCCGCCCGTCGCGCCACATCGGCGGCATTGAGGCAGGAGTCGTCCCAGCCCAGCCGCGTCTTCAGCGTCACCGGAACATCCACCGCCTCCACCACCGCCTCGATCAACGACAACGCGTGATCGGGGGTCTTGAGCAAGGCCGAACCTGAATACCCGTTCGTCACCTTCTTGGCCGGACATCCCATATTGATGTCAATGATCCGGGCCCCGCGATCGGCCACTTGCCGTGCGGCTTCGGCCATCCAATAAGCGTCGCGACCGGCCAGCTGGACCGCAGTGTTCTCCACATCCGCACTCAGTTCTGCCTTTTCGCGCGCGCCGGGCTTGGCCTGTACCATCTCCTGGCTTGCCACCATCTCGCTCACCACAAGGCCCGCCCCGAAGGAGCGCACAAGGTCGCGATAGGGGCGATCGGTGATGCCAGCCATGGGAGCCAGCGCCACAGGCGGGTCGAGGTGTGTGAGTCCGACTGAGAAGGACAAGTGCTTAATCCTTGTGCATATGAGTGTTTATTAGCTTGAAAAAGCCCTATGCTCCATTCCAACACGCCATTCCAGCCCAGCTTGACGGCGCACATGCCTAATTTTTAATCACATCCACCCGGGCCGTTGCCTCATCTGCCATCGCGCCGTAAACACGCCGCAGGTTTGCAAGGCAAAGGACCGTCACGGGAAATGACTATCGCTGTATTGATCGTCGCCGCCGGCAGGGGCACGCGCGCCGGCGGTGGGCTTGCCAAACAATGGCGCCCGCTGGCGGGAAAGACAGTCATCGCCCACACGATTGACGCTTTTCTTGCACAGAATCTCACACAGATCTGTGTGGTTCGAGATCCGGAGTGCCCAGTGGCGGCAAAGATCCTCGGCGCCTATCCAGGGCTCCTCCTGGCCAAGGGGGGTCCGGATCGCTCCACTTCGGTGCGCAATGGACTGGTTGAGCTACGGGACCACGGCGTCTCACGCGTTCTCATCCACGACGCCGCCCGTCCCTGCGTGAGTGCCGAACTGATCCACGCGGTTCTTGAAGCCCTTGATCACGCGCCGGCCGCCGCGCCAGGTCTTGCGGTCAGTGATGCGCTTTGGACCGGAGTGGACGGGTTTGTCACCGGCACCCAGGACCGCAGCCATCTCTTTGCTGCCCAGACCCCGCAAGCCTTTCACTTTGACGCAATCCTGAATGCACATGTTGCCCTTCAGGGCTGCGCCGCCGACGATGTTGAGGTCGCCCGCAAAGCCGGCTTGCCCGTGCGGATCACGCCCGGTGACAGCAACAACATCAAGATCACACAGCCTGCGGATTTCACCCGCGCCGAAGACATATTGAGGAACAGCATGACTTCCCTCCCGGATATCAGATTGGGAAATGGCTACGACGTCCACCGTTTCGGCCCCGGAGATCACGTGGTGCTCTGCGGGGTGCGCGTGCCGCATGACCGCTGCCTGCAAGGCCATTCCGACGCGGATGTGGGCATGCACGCGGTCACTGATGCACTTTATGGTGCCATGGCAGAAGGCGATATCGGCCGCCATTTCCCCCCCAGTGACCCGCAGTGGAAGGGCGCTAATTCCGCAATCTTCCTGCGCCACGCCGTTGCTCTGGCCCGCTCCAAGGGGTTCCAGATCGGAAACATAGACTGCACGCTGGTCTGCGAACATCCAAAGGTCGGCCCCCATGCCGAAGCCATGCGCGACGCGATGGCAGCCATCATGACCCTCGACCGGGATCGGATCTCGATCAAGGCAACCACATCGGAGCGGCTTGGCTTTACCGGGCGCGGCGAAGGGATTGCGGCGCTTGCCACCGCAACGCTGGTGCGCGCATGACACTTGCACAATTCCTCGGAACCTGTTGCGGCACCGGGTATTTACGCCCGGCTCCCGGCACCTGGGGCTCGCTTCTGGCGTTGCCGGTAACCTATGGCTTGCACAGCCTCGGCGGCTTTCCCTTGCTCGCAGTCTGCACCATTGCCGCGATCCTTGCGGGCCTCTGGGCGGCGACAGAGATGACCCGCGGCCAGGAGGACCTCGACCCTTCCGAGTTTGTGCTCGACGAGCTGGCCGGGCAAATGCTGGCCTATTGGGCGCTCTCGCTGCCGGCCTGGATGCACGGTCTCGACATCACCGCCCTCTGGCCCGGTTGGGTGGCAGGATTCGTGCTGTTCCGTCTCTTCGACATCTGGAAACCCGGTCCCGTCGGCTGGGCGGACCGCAAGAAGGGGCCGTTCGGGGTGATGATGGATGATGTCATCGCTGGCGTCATGGCGGCCCTTGGGATTGTTCTGTTCGCCGGCCTTGCGCATGGGGTTCTGGGGTTATGATATTAAACATCAATGACTTGCTTGATCTTGCTAAATCTAGGAGCGTAACCATCGCCACCGCAGAAAGCTGCACTGGCGGCATGATCGCCGCCGCGCTCACCGATGTTCCGGGCTCATCCGCTGTCGTGGACCGGGGGTATGTCACCTATTCCAATGCCGCCAAGATGCAGATGCTTGGCGTGCAGGCAACGACCCTGGAGGCCCACGGTGCCGTCAGTGAGGAAGTCGCCCGCGAAATGGCCGATGGCGCCTTGTTGAACGCAGGCACCATGCTCGCAGTCTCGGTGACCGGCATCGCCGGCCCCGGTGGGTCGGAGTTCAAACCCGAAGGACGAGTCTGCTTTGGCCTTGCACAAAGGGGGCACGAAACGCGCACCGAACAGGTGGATTTTGGCGCCCTGGGCCGCGACGCTGTGCGCCGCGAGAGCCGCGACCATGCGCTGGGGATGCTCTGGCAGGCACTGGGCGGTGAGAGGGGCTGAAACCCACCAAATCGCCTTGTTAGAGCCTGATACCCTCAGCCATAGAGCTCGGCTGCGCGTCGTTCAAAGGCGCGCACGATGCGTTGCATCGCCTCGTTGAAGACCACACCGATGATCCCCTGCAGCACCGCGTTCTTGAACTCGAAGTCCACGAAGAAGGTCACATCGCAGCCGCCATCGCCACGGTCCGCAAAAGCCCAGTTGGACTTCATGTAGCGGAAGGGGCCGTCCAGATATTCGGTGTCGATCTTCTTCACCTCAGGATGCAGCACCACCCGGCTGCCAAAGCGCTCGCGAAACACCTTGAAGGAAATCACCAGATCCGCTTCCATCACCTCGGAGGCGCCCTGTGGCATCCGGCTGCGGATCCGCGCGCCAGCACACCAGGGCAAGAACTGCGGGTAAAGCGCCACATCCGCAACCAGATCGTACATCTGCTGGGCGGAATAGGGCATGGGACGGGTTTCCGAATGGGTCGGCATCAGCGGATCACTTCGTCTTCTGTACAGGTGGCGCGTGGTGTCCTATGAACGCGCTGGAATTTCAAGGGGGCAAGCATGACAGAGCGACCTTATGTCATTGATGTGATGATCTCGGCCAAGGCCATCGCCGCGAGAATCGAAGAACTATGTGAGGAAATCACCCGCGAGTTCGGCGACACCAACAAGTTGGTGGTCGTCGGCCTGCTGCGCGGCAGTTTCGTATTTATCGCCGACCTGGTGCGCGAACTGGACCTGCCGATCGAGGTCGATTTCCTCGAGGCCTCTTCTTACGGGGACGCAATGGAAAGCAGTCGTGAAGTCCGCATTCTCAAGGACTTGCGCGGCGCCATTGAAGGACGCGACGTGCTGGTGGTGGAGGATATCGTCGACACTGGCCACACGCTGAACCATGTGATCGGCCTTCTGAAGAGTCGTAAACCTGCCAGGCTGAAGTCGATTGCGCTCCTCGACAAGCCGTCGCGTCGCGAGGTGGATTTTCGCTCGGACTGGATCGGTTTCGAGATTCCGGACGAGTTTGTCGTAGGTTACGGCATCGACTTCGCGCAGCGCAATCGCAACCTGCCCTATATCGGCAAGGTGCGTTTTACCTGAAACCTTTGGAACAAGCGCCCTCTTGCCGGTCTGAGCACCCCGACCGGCAACTTCCGACGTAAGCGGTTTGCCTTTTTTGGCGGATGACGCCATTTCTGGCGAAACACGCGCAACCACAGGAGTTTCGCTATGAAAATCGCAACACTGACCGTCGGCCTGATGGCTGCAACCCTTTCCTTCGCGCCGGTCACAGTCTTTGCCGGGCCACCGAAATGGGCACAGGGCCACAAGAACAGCGCCTCTTACTATGCGCCGGGGCAGGTGAAGAAACGCCACGCGCATGATTCCCGCGAGCGTCTGCGGGGCGACTACGTCTATGTCAACGACTACGCTCGCTGGGGCCTTAATCCGCCGGGCGCTGGCCACACCTATGTGCGCAAGAACGGCGAGATTCTCGAAGTGGTCAAAGACACGCTCGCGATTGTTGGGGCCGTGGCTGTTGTGGACGCGCTGCTGAACTGACTAGCCGAGAAGATCCTGAATGGCGCGGGTGAAAATGCCCGTGCCAATAGGGATCAGGGCGTCAGGGAAATCATAGTCCGGATTGTGCAACTGCGGGTGGCGTTCCCCCGCGCCGAGCCAGAACATGGCTGCCTGCGCAGATTTCCCAAATTGCCCGAAGTCCTCGGAAAAGGCCTGTGGGCGATCGGTAAGAGTGAGGGGCACTTCACCCACTTCACAGGATTTAATCAGAACATCAACCGCTTCTGGTGAGTTCCTGCAAGCTTCGAAGACATCGTGGTAGGTGATCTTGTGGCGCAATCCGGACTGCGCGCAGGCGCGTGCCACACGATCCGCCATCTCGGTGACCATGCCCATCATTGAGGCGTCGGTTGCCGTGCGCAGTGTGACCCAGAGTTCGGCCACCCCAGGCGCTATCCCAAATGTCCTTTCGCCCAGTTTCGCATGCGTCACCGTGGCCAGAGTGAACTCCTCAGTAAGTTCCCCGCCCCTGCCCAGACTGGAGAGTTCGGTCATCAGTTGTGCAAGCGCTGCGGCTGGTGAGACCCCATCCTGCGGTGCGGCCGCATGAGAGGTCTTGCCCCAAAGCCGGATCCGCGCCCCGCGAGAGGCACAATTGGCAGCGGCCCGCGGCAACAGCACCTCGCCAAGCGCAAGGCCCGGCAGATTGTGCAAGGACAGCACCATGTCCGGGGCGATCTCGGCAAAACGAGGTGCCGCGCGATAGGCAATCGCGCCTTCGCCCGTTTCTTCTGCAGGTTGAAATATCAGCACGACCTGTCCACGCTGCGGTCTATTTTGGGACAGGAACTGCGCCACGCCCAAGACCATCGCCATATGACCATCATGCCCACAAAGATGGCCCTTTCCCGGAACTTGCGACCTGTAGCTTAGGTTGGTCTCCTCCGGGATCGGTAGACCATCCAGCTCGCAGCGAATTCCGAGGGTCGGCCCCTCCTCCAAGCCTTGAAACACCGCTGCCAATCCGGCTCCGCCAAGGCCGGTTACAATCTCATCCGGGCCGAAGGACGCCAACCATTCGGCCACCTGAGCCGCAGTCTTAACTTCTTCACCGGAAATCTCCGGCGCCTGATGCAGCTCATGGCGCCAGGCGACGAGCTGCGCCAGTCCCTCCGGGGTCATGCGAGACCAAGCTTGGCGTTCCGCGCCGCGCGCAGGCGGGCGAAATCATCCCCCGCGTGATAGGACGAGCGGGTCAAAGGCGTGGCCGAGACCATCAGGAAGCCTTTGCCATAGGCTGCCTTCTCATAGGTCGAAAACTCCTCCGGCGTCACAAAACGGTCCACAGCATGATGCTTCGGTGTCGGCTGAAGATATTGGCCAATGGTTAGAAAATCCACGTCAGCGGCGCGCATATCGTCCATAACCTGTTTCACCGACTGTGCGTTCTCGCCAAGCCCAACCATAATGCCGGATTTGGTGAAAATGCTGGCGTCCAGTTCCTTGACCCGCTGCAACAGACGAAGCGAGTGGAAGTAACGGGCCCCGGGGCGGACCTCGGGATAAAGCCCCGGCACGGTTTCAAGGTTGTGGTTGAACACGTCCGGCTTGGCGGCCACCACGGCTTCCAGGACCTCCGGGCCACATTTCAGGAAGTCGGGCGTCAGGATCTCGATGGTGGTATCGGGAGAGCGATGCCGTACTGCCCGAATGGTCTGGGCAAAATGCTCGGCCCCGCCATCCTCCAGATCGTCCCGGTCAACCGAGGTGATCACCACATGTTTAAGGCCCAGTTTCTGCACCGCATGGGCCACACGTCCGGGTTCAAAGGCATCCAGCGCATTGGGACGTCCGGTGGCGATGTTACAGAAGGTACATCCCCGGGTACAGATCTCGCCCATGATCATCATGGTGGCGTGGCCCTGGCTCCAGCATTCCCCCACATTGGGGCAACCGGCCTCTTCGCAGACCGTCACGAGATTGTTTTCCCGCATGATCTTGTGCGTATCCGCATAGCCCTTGCCGCCCGGCGCCTTCACACGGATCCAGCTTGGCTTTTTTGGCTGAGCATTGTCGGGACGGTGCGCCTTTTCCGGGTGGCGCTGCTCCGGGATTTTCAGATCTCGCACAGGGTCTTCCTTGTGACTGCGGTCATTTGCTGGAGCATACCATAGCAGGTGGGCTCGACCACGACCAGAGCCGCATATCTGCTCTGCCCTTGGCACAACCCTGACATGTCATTCGCGGGCGATCTGAAAAATGCATTGCGGTCGTGGTCGCATTCCTAGGGTCCGAGAGCCTTAGCCTTTTCAATCGCAGTTTCCGCCCCACAAGCACCAACACAAATCACGAAAGAACCAGAGGAAGATCTCGAATTAGATGAATTGAATGTTTCGCTTCGATACAATTCAAACCAGTATAAATGAAGATCACTCCATCCGTTGTTTCCCGAATTTCGAAAAGCACGTGGGACCACGGCACGGTCACCAGCTGAAATTGAGATTTTAGAATTCACATCCAACAAATCCGATATCAGTCCGGTGCAACAAAAGCCACTTGCGGGTCAACCGATCATCTGGCTGCGAGGTGGCAGTTCCGCGTAGTGCTGGGCCAGCTGTTCCAAGGCGATCCGAAGGACGATCTTTCCCGACCGGGCGGACCATCCCAAATCCCGTTCTGCGGCTTCCAACCCCTCAAGGTGACAACAACAGCGCAGTGCGATGTCGCTCAGTCCGGGCCCCAGGGCGCAAAGCGCGGCGGACGTGCGCTGGAAGGCATCGCGCGCCGGGCCGCCATAGCGTTGCGGGTCGCGCTCCACAGCGCCCCCTGCAAAGATTGCCCTTTCATGGGCCACATGCTGCCCGATCTGCGCAAGTTCAAAGTCTTCGCGTATCCTCTCGCCAGCTCTCACCATTTCCAACGAAAGGAAAGGGTTTCCGTCACGATCAACCAGACGCGCAAGCGTCTGCAACGGTGTCTCCTGCAACCCGTATCGCGCACGCTTTCCAGCCCCAGGTTCCTTTTGGCCGAATGGACCGATCCGTCCAGCAAGACCCGATTGGGTTGTGCTTTCTTCGCGGTGGCGTCGTCGCTCCTCAGCCTCCGCAATCAGTGCCGCCAGTGCCAAACGTCCTTCGCGTGTGATCCGGTAGCGATAGACCTTCCCGGAGGAAAAGCAACTGACCCAATCCAAAAGCGCCAATACTTCCGCCATGCGCAGGTCGAGGACCGCCTTGTGCATCTCCCGGGCAATTTCCCGCAGGATGACGGCCTTGGCCATGCCGCGACCGGCGACGAGAACCGAACCGGGATGCGACAGAAGAGTCAAACAACGCGCTGCATCCTCCTCACAGAAATAGCTTTTTGCGATCCTTTCCCGTGCAGTCTTCTGCGTCTCGTAATAGACTTGGGACAAATGCTGCAAGGCGCCGTCCACTAGCGGATCCTCACGTCTCTGCTCAAGACGCCGAATCTGTCGCAAGATGGTGGATGCGTGGCAGTCGGCCTTTCGCGCAAGCTTGCGGATCGGGACTTGCGCGGTCGTATGTTCGAGATATCGAAAGACTTCCGAAGACACCCAGTCCGGCAGATCCGCTTTGGTCATTCCATACATGACTGATCCCCCGTGCCAGTTCAGGACCTGGGTTCGGAAGATACGAAAGGTCTCTATCCTCGCGCAGTTCCGCAACGTTCCGGTCCGAGCCAGTGAATTATGACAGCCGGAAAACCTTGCCACAAATTGCCAAACCTATTGGAAATGCACCGTTCGCCAACCCAACGGCTTCCGCAACACCCGCTTAGGTTGAGTATAATTCCCCTCGAAGCGAAAAAGGCAGAAAGGGGATTACAATGCTTGATCTGAATACACGCCTCACCACCCTGACAAGACCGCGCCTCCTGGCACGCGCCGCCCGTATCGGAGCGGAGGGATACATGCGGAGCCGTGATCTGAAACGGCTCCTGGGCAGCGGCTTCCCTCGGCGTCAAGGTGCAATCCTGATGCGCCTTCTGGATCTAGAGTCGACCCTCGAAGGCGCCCGCTGTGCAAGCCTGCCTGGCTATTCCTTTGCCCGTCACGTCGACGTGCTCATTGCCTTGGCCGCGGAAAGCCGTCTCTATCTGCAAAAACCCTGCCCCGACCAGGGGTCAGTCGTGGCAGGACGGGCCTGAAACAAAAACGGCGCCCAAAGGACGCCGTTTTCCTCTCTTGTGTCCGCGATCCCGTTAAAGGAAGGCATCCGGCATGGAGGCTTTGCGCTCGGCCACATAGGCCAGGAGCGCCTCTCGCACAGCTGGATCCATGGCGGGCTGTTGGTAGTTGGCAAGCAGGTAGTCCACGCGCGCCGAGGCCAATTGCCGGGTGTCGCGGGCGCCCTCTTCTTCCCATTGCTCGAACGGCTTGTAGTCCAGAACTTCAGACTTCCAGAACGCGGATTTGAAGTTGGCCTGAGTATGGGCGCAACCAAGGTAGTGACCACCCGGCCCCACTTCGCGGATGGCTTCCATGGCTTGTGCGTTTTCATCAACCGGCACGCCCTTGGCGAGACCATGCAGCGCACCGAGTTGATCGGCATCCATCACAAACTTCTCAAAGTCGGCCACCAGACCGCCTTCGAGCCAGCCGCAGGCGTGCAGCATGAAGTTCACGCCAGACAACAGACCCATGTTCAGCGAGTTCGCAGTCTCATAAGCGGCTTGTGCATCCGGCAGTTTGGAACCGCAGAAAGACCCGGCGGAACGGAACGGCAGATTGAGGCGACGGGCCAGCTGGCCAGCCCCATAGGTCACCAGGGAGGCTTCCGGTGTGCCAAAGGTCGGCGCCCCGGAGTTCATATCGATCGAAGACACAAAGGCGCCAAAGATCACCGGCGCGCCCTTGCGCACCAGCTGGCTATAGGCGACGCCGGCCAAAACCTCGGCCAGAACCTGGGTCAGGGTGCCCGCCACAGAAACAGGCGCCATGGCACCGCCAACGATGAAGGGAGAGATGATGCAGGCCTGCATGTTCTTTGCGTAGACTTCCAGCGCCCCCATCATCACATCGTCGAAGGTCATCGGCGAGTTGATGTTGATGAGCGAGGTCATCACAGTGTTTTCCTGCACGAAGTCCTTGCCGAACAGGATGCCACACATGTCGACGGAATCCTGTGCCCGGCTCGGCTCGGTGACAGACCCCATGAAGGGCTTGTCGGAAAGTTCCATATGCGCCAGCAACATGTCGAGGTGACGCTTGTTCACCGGCACATCGGTCGGCTCGCAGACCGTGCCGCCTGAATGGTGGAGCCATTTCGACATATAGCCGAGTTTCACGAATTTCTGGAAATCCGCGAGCGTTGCATAGCGACGACCGCCATTGGCGTCGCGCACGAAGGGCGGGCCGTAAACTGGAGCCAAGACAAGGTTCTTGCCGCCGATGACCACGGATTTTTCCGGGTTGCGGGCGTGCTGGGTGAACTGGGACGGGGCGGTTTCGCAGAGCTTGCGTGCGAGACCACGGGGAATGCGCACACGCTCCCCTTCGATCAAGGCGCCAGCCTCGCGCCATAGCTCAAGCGCACCGGGGTTATTGACGAAATTGACACCGACCTCCTCAAGGATGGTCTCGGCATTGGCCTCGATCACCTCCAGGGCTTCCGCAGTCAGCACTTCGAAATTCGGGATATTCCGCTCGATATACTTGGCGGTTTCGATCTTGACGCTGGTCCGCTCCGCGCGGCGGGCCGCGCCGCCGCCTCCCCGGCTGCGACGGGGCTGTGCTGCATCTGTCATCGTTGTACCTCACGACGGTATGAATTCTATGCAGTCTGATTAGCCGAGCGCCCATGTCTACCGACGAAGGGCAACGACTATTCTCGCATAAATGCGACATTCAGGGTGGGAAATTGTCAGCGACATGAGGGTTTTTGCTCCCCCTTCACGGCTCAGCTCCGCAAGAGGCCGCAAAGCGGGGGAAAACAAGGCTCCGGCACGATCTGACCTCTTGCCAGACAGGGCGTCAGCCCCTAAGAGCCAGACATGACCGAGACAGCCCACGACCGCCTCCTTATCATCGACTTCGGCAGCCAGGTGACGCAGCTTATCGCGCGCCGTCTGCGCGAGCTGAATGTCTATTGCGAAATCCACCCCTACCAGAATGTCACCATGGACTTCGTGCGCAGCTTCGCGCCCAAGGCGGTGATCTTCTCCGGTGGTCCTGACAGCGTGACTCGCGAGGGTTCCCCCCGCGCGCCGCAAGAGATTTTCGACTACGGCGTGCCGATCCTCGGCATCTGCTACGGCCAGCAGGTGATGATGCACCAGCTCGGTGGTCGGGTCGAATCCGGCCATGGCACCGCCGAATTCGGCCGCGCCTATGTCACGCCGAGCGACGAGCGCATTGAATTGCTTGCGGGCTGGTTCCTTGAGGACAAGGAACAGGTCTGGATGAGCCACGGCGACCATGTGTCTGAGATCGCTCCGGGTTTTGAGGTCTATGGCACCTCGCCCAACGCGCCTTTCGCGATCACGGCCGATCTTGAGCGCAACTTCTTTGCGGTGCAATTCCACCCCGAGGTGCACCACACACCGAACGGCAAGACGCTTTACGAAAACTTCGTGCGTCTGGCCGGTTTCAGCGGCGACTGGACCATGGGCGCCTACCGCGAGCAGATGGTCGAAAAGATCCGCGAGCAGGTCGGCGACAAGAAAGTCATCTGCGCGCTCTCCGGCGGTGTCGACAGCTCCGTGGCTGCGGCGCTGATTCACGAGGCGATTGGCGACCAGCTGACCTGTGTATTTGTCGACCACGGCCTGTTGCGCAAGAACGAGGCGCAGGAAGTCGTCGGCATGTTCCGCGACCACATGAACCTGCATGTGATTCACGCGGATGAGGCGGACCTGTTCCTCGGCGAGCTCGAAGGCCAGTCCGATCCGGAAACCAAGCGCAAAATCATCGGCAAGCTCTTCATCGACGTGTTCCAGAAATACGCCGACCAGATCGAAGGTGCCGAATTCCTTGCGCAGGGCACGCTTTATCCCGACGTAATCGAGTCGGTCTCCTTCTCCGGCGGCCCCTCGGTCACGATCAAATCGCACCACAACGTTGGCGGCTTGCCCGAAAAGATGGGCCTGAAGCTGGTCGAGCCACTGCGCGAATTGTTCAAGGACGAGGTCCGCGCCCTGGGTCGTGATCTGGGTCTGCCCGCAAGCTTCATCGGCCGTCACCCCTTCCCGGGGCCAGGTCTGGCGATCCGCTGCCCGGGCGAGATCACCCGCGAGAAGCTCGACATCCTGCGTGAAGCTGATGCGATCTATATCGACCAGATCCGCAAGCACGGCCTTTATGACGAGATCTGGCAGGCCTTCGTGGCGATCCTGCCGGTGCGCACCGTCGGCGTGATGGGCGATGGCCGCACCTATGATTACGCCTGCGCCCTGCGCGCGGTGACTTCGGTCGATGGGATGACAGCGGATTACTACCCCTTCACCCACGAGTTCCTCGGCGAGACCGCCACAAGGATCATCAACGAGGTGAAGGGCATCAACCGCTGCACCTATGACATCACCTCGAAGCCTCCCGGCACCATCGAGTGGGAATGAGCCGGTTTTGACATGCAGACCCCGGTGCCTATTGGGCATCGGGGTTTTCTTTTACCGACACTTTAGGTTTCCATAGCAAGCGCCTGACTTAGAATGTCAAAACAGGGTGGCCCATATGGGAGTTCCTTTGCACGATTGCGCAACTGGGGCTTGACCCTGCGCCACTTTCCCGGCCTTCTGCGCCCATCGTGAGGTGAGGAAAAATGATGCAGGACAGCCCCAATCACATCGGGCGAGCCGCAACATGGATGATAGGGGCGATTCTGTCCTTTTCCGCCATGGCGGTTGCGGGACGCGAGGCCAGCCTGTCCCTCGATACCTTCGAGATCATGATGTACCGCAGCTGTGTCGGCGTGCTGGTCGTCTGCGGACTCATCACCGGCCTCGGCAAATGGCGCGCCGTCAGCGGTGAGCGGTTGTTGCAGCACGGGCTGCGCAACATGGCCCATTTCACCGGTCAGAACCTCTGGTTTTACGCGGTCACAGTGATCCCCCTGGCGCAGGTCTTTGCCCTGGAGTTCACCTCGCCGATCTGGGTGATCCTGCTTGCGCCGCTGCTGCTGGGTGAGCGGCTGACACGGGCCCGGGCTCTGGCGGTATTGCTGGGCTTCGTGGGCATTCTAATCGTGGCCCGCCCCAGCCCTTCGACCTTCAGCATCGGGCTGGCCTGCGCTGCCGGATCCGCTGTGTTCTTTGCCCTGACCAATATCGCCACCAAACGCCTGACTCGCCATGAAAGCATCTGGTCGATCATGTTCTGGCTCACCAGTCTCCAACTGGGAATGGGCCTGCTGTTTGCCGGATGGGACATGGATATAGCGCTGCCCGATGCGCAGAACCTCCCGTTCCTGCTCATCATCGGTTGCGCGGGCCTCAGCGCCCATTTCTGTATCACCAATGCCCTGTCCCTGGCCCCTGCTGCCGTGGTGGTCCCCATCGATTTTGCCCGCCTGCCCTTTATCGCCCTGATCGGGTGGCTGCTCTATGGCGAAGCAGTTGAGATCTGGCTCTTTGTCGGCGCCGCTTTGATCCTCGCAGGAAACTTCCTCAATATTGTATCCTCTCGGCAACAGTAGCGACCCAAGCGCGCCAAAGTGACGCAAGCTGCCGCTCCGTCAGCATTGCCGCGCGCGTTACATTTTCTTTACCTTCACCTTGAATGCGCCGCGAAACATTGTTTCTCCGCGCACGTGAGGGAGGACATTTATGAAACATCTTATCGCCGCATCCGCTGCGACGACTTTGCTGGCATCCACTGCGCTGGCTAGCGGTCTGGACCGAACCGGTCAGCCGATGGACCTGATCTTCGAGAAGGGCAACTATGTCGAGTTGAGCTTTGCACATACCACTACTTCGATCGAAGGCACCGATCTGGTCGGCAATGCCACCGGCGACGTGGGCAAGAGCTTCAACATGATCGGTGGTGGTCTGAAGACCGACTTGAACGACCGCCTCTCTCTGGCGGTGATATTCGATCAACCCTGGGGTGTTGACATCGATTATCCCGGTGACGGTCCGTCGACCTCTGCGTTCGACTTCGAGCCGCTCCTCGAAGGCACCATGGCCGAGGCTAATTCCAATGCCGTGACCGCGATCCTGCGCTACAAGCTCAATGACCGCTTCAGCGTGCATGGAGGCCTGCGCTATCAGCAGATCGATGGCGAAATCACCCTTTCCGGCGATGCCTACAACCGGACCCTGCCGCTCTCCGGCTATAACGTCGACGTGGATCGCGACGGTGCGTTTGGCTGGGTTGCCGGTGCCGCCTATGAAATCCCGGATATCGCACTGCGATTTGCGCTGACCTATCAGTCCGAGATCGAGCATGATTTTGCCCTGACAGAAACGCTGCCGGCAGCTCTGGGGGGATCCGTCCTCAACACATCGACCAAGACCAAGACCCCGCAGTCTGTGAACCTCGACTTCCAGTCCGGCATCGCCAAGGACACGCTGCTGTTCGGCGGCATCCGCTGGGCGGAGCACAGCGTCACCGACCTGGTGCCTCCAACTCTGGGGCGCGACCTGATCGATCTGGATGATTCCATCACCTACACCATCGGCGTCGGACGTCGCTTTAACGAGAATTGGTCCGGCTCTCTCGCCTATATCTACGAAGATGTGGATGGCGACGATCTGGTCTCTCCGCTGGCGCCCGTGCATGGGCTGCAGGCCATTCGCCTCGGCATCCAGTATCAGAACGACAAGATCAAAGTGGCCGCGGGCATCCGCTACACCAAACTGGGTGATGCGGTGGCTGCGCCTGGCGGCTCTTCAGCGGCAAATTTCCGCGATAACGATGCCATCAGCTTTGGCCTGAAGGTCGGTTACTACTTCTGATCCCCGAACGGATCTGAAATTCTCTCGGCTCCGTCCTTGTGACGGGGCCTTTTTTTCGGCTCGCGATCCCCGCCAAGGGTCAAATGCGTCACCGAGGTGGGGCAACCTGCCGCCCGTTGGAATTGACGCCAGACCTGCGCCTCTCTAGCAAGGCGGGACAGACCGCGAAAAAGGCAAGGTTTTCATGCTTTACTCCTCAGCACAGGCCTGGCGCGATGCGCCGTCCAAACGGGTACTCTTTTTTGGCATGTCGGGCCTCGGCAAGACCTATGTGAGCAATGTGCTGCGCGGTTCGGGCCAGTGGTTTCACTACTCCGCCGATTATCGCATCGGCACCCGTTACATGGGCGAATATATTGCCGACAATGCCAAGGCCGAGGCGATGAAGGTCCCGTTTCTGCGCGACCTCCTGTTGAACGACTCCATCGATATTTCCTCGAACATCACCTTCGAGAACCTCTCTGCGGTCACGGCCTATCTCGGCGTTCCAGGCGACCCCACAAAGGGCGGCCTGCCGATTGCCGAATACCGCAACCGGCAGGATCAGTTCCGCCGCGCGGAGATCGACGCGCTCCTAGATACCCGCTATTTCATCGAGCGCTCCGAGCGGATCTATGGATATCCGCATTTCATCTGCGACTCCGGCGGGTCAATCTGCGAATGGGTTGATGCCAATGACCCGAACGACCGCCTCTTGTCGGACCTGTCGCAGCATACGCTTCTGGTCTGGATCAAGGGGTCGGAGGCCCATACGGACGAGCTCATTCGTCGCTTTGACCGCGCGCCCAAACCGATGGCCTACCAGCCCGAATTCCTGAACCGAGTCTGGCAGGAATATCTGAGCAAAAACAATATCAAGGACGATGAAGTCAACCCTCACGCCTTTTTGCGCTGGACCTATGCACAGGCGCTGGCGCACCGCCAGCCGCGCTACGAGGCGATGGCGCGGAACTGGGGTGTAACCGTCACAGCCGACCAGATTGCAGCCGTGAAGTCTGCGCTCGATTTCGAGGAGTTGATTGCATCCGCCCTTGAGGCCCGCACGTAACGGACTTATTTACAGCAGCCTGCTAACAAAGGCAGGTACCCTCCGGCACATTCCAAAAAGGACCTGACATGCCTATCAAGATCCCCGCTGACCTGCCCGCCTACTCCGTTCTGTCGAACGAGGGCGTCATGGTCATGTCGCCGGATCAGGCGGCGCGTCAGGACATCCGTCCGATCAAGATCGGGCTATTGAACCTGATGCCGAAGAAGATCCAGACCGAGAACCAATTTGCCCGCCTGATCGGCGCGACGCCCTTGCAGATCGAGTTTTCATTGATCCGGATGACCGAGCATCAGACCAAAAACACTGCAGCCGAGCATATGGCAGAGTTCTATCGCTCTTTCCAAGAGGTGAAGGACGAAAAATTCGACGGCCTGATCATCACCGGCGCCCCGATCGAGCATCTGCCCTTTGAGGAGGTCACCTATTGGGACGAACTCTGCGAGGTGTTTGAGTGGACCCAGACCAACGTGCATTCCACCTTTGGCGTCTGCTGGGGCGGAATGGCGATGATCAATTACTTCCATGGCGTGAGGAAACATATCCTCGATCACAAGGCCTTTGGTTGTTTCCGCCATCAGAACCTGCAGCCGACTTCGCCCTATCTCCTGGGTTTCTCGGATGATTTCGTGATCCCGGTATCCCGCTGGACCGAAATGCACCAATCCGAGATCGACGCGGCCCCGGGCTTGACTACGCTTCTTGGAAGCCCCGAGGTCGGACCCTGCCTGGTGGAGGATCCTGCACACCGGGCCCTCTATATCTTCAACCATTTTGAGTATGACAGCGACACGCTCAAGCAGGAATATGACCGCGACGTGGCCAATGGCACAGAAATCAACGTGCCGCTCAATTACTACCCGGACGACGACCCAAGCCAGAAGCCGCTGAACCGCTGGCGCAGCCATGCCCATCTGCTTTATCGCAACTGGATCGCCGAGATCTATGAAACCACGCCCTTTGACGTGGCGCGGATCGGGTTGGAATCCACCGACCTTCGGGCCTGAGGCGGTGCGCATGAGCGCCCTTGCCGCTGTGACACTGGCGCTTGGCCTCACGGGCTATGGCTTGTTGAGCCTGCGGATAACCACGCGGGAACAGCAGGCCGAAGCCGCTTATCCACCCGAAGGCCGGTTGATCCAGGTGGAAGGTCAGCAGATCCATGTGGTCGAGCGCGGCCTGCCGCGGGGCGAAGGTCCGGATCTGGTGCTCATCCATGGCTCCAACGGCAGCACCCGCGACATGACCTTCCGGCTGGCCCCCGCTCTGGAGGATTCCTATCGCATTCTGATCTTTGACCGCCCTGGTCTCGGATACTCTGAATCCTCTGGCAACGAGGGGACCAGCATCCAGACCCAGGCTCGCCTGTTGCAAAGAGCCAGCCAGCAGCTCGGTGCAGCACGCCCCATCGTCCTTGGCCAGAGCTATGGCGGCGCGGTGGCACTGGCCTGGGCAACTGGACATCCCGATCACATCGCAGCCCTCGTCTCGGTATCAGGGGTGTCGCATCCCTGGCAGTCGGACCTGCCCCTGTTCTACCGGCTGACCTCCTCCGACCTCGGCGCCGCACTGCTGGTGCCGCTGCTCACAGCCCTTGTGCCCCAATCCTACGTTCGCGCCTCGCTGGAGGAGGTCTACGCTCCCCAACCGGTCCCCGATGGATATGCGGAACATTTCGGACTTACAATGAGCCTGCGCCGCTCCTCCCTGCGGGCCAATGCCCGCCAACGCGCCAACCTCCTTGCCGAAGTCCAAGCGTTGCAGAACCTCTATCCCTCGCTCGCGCTCCCCATCGAGATCCTGCATGGGGAAGCCGATACCACCGTTGGAATTTCCATTCACTCCGAGCGGCTTGCAGAGCAAACCTCAACTGCGCATCTGACCCGGCTGGACAATGCCGGCCACATGCCGCATCAGACCCACACCAAGGCGGTCGTGGCAGCGATCCACCGGGCCGCCTTACGGGCGAACTTGCGTTAACCGGCTTAACATTGAACAGTAGCGTGGGACAGAACCGGACAGGAAGGATGGATGTGCGATGACCTTGCCATTTGACGGAGCGATCAGCCGGTTCTTTGAGGAGGAGGCTCCCAAAGCCATCCGCAAGGCCATAGACGCCGCGGGAAAGGATGACATCCTGAGTTCCAGCTTTCCCTATTCCTCAGAGCTCGCCAAAAAAGACTACGACAAGCAATTCGAGGCGCTACAAATCGAACTGGTAAAGATGCAGGCCTGGGTCAAAGCCTCCGGCGCCCGCGTCGCAATTGTTTTTGAAGGGCGTGATGCGGCCGGCAAGGGGGGAACGATCAACCGGTTCCGCGAGAATCTGAATCCGCGCGGCGCCCGGGTCGTCGCCCTCGCCAAGCCGACCGAAACAGAAGCCACCCAATGGTATTTCCAGCGCTACATCACCCAACTCCCTGCAGGTGGCGAGATCGTCTTCTTTGACCGCAGCTGGTACAACCGTGGCGTGGTCGAGAAGGTCTTCGAGTTCTGCACGGATGCGCAGCGGGAACATTTCTTCGATCAGGTCGTCGATTTCGAGAAGATGCTGGTGGACGAGGGCATCCATCTCTTCAAATTTTGGCTCAATGTTGGGCGGGCCGAGCAATTGCGGCGCTTTCTTGCCCGCGAACAGGACCCGCTGAAACAATGGAAACTCAGCTGGATCGATGTGGAGGGCCTGCGCCGTTGGGATGCCTATTCCCATGCCATCCGAGAAACCCTCTATCGCGGTCAAAGCTCACACGCGCCTTGGACCGTGGTCCGCTCTGACGACAAGAAACGCGCCCGGCTGGAAGCGATCCGTCACGTGCTGCTCAATATCGACTATGAAAACAAGAACCTGGCGGCCCTGGGCACCGCCGATTCCGCCATTTGTGGTGGTCCCGACATCTGGGATGCCTAAACGCGGTTATCATCACGGGAACCTGCGTCAGGCCTTGGTCGAAGCCGCCCTGCGGTTGATCGAGTCAAAAGGGCCGACCGGTTTCACCCTAACGGAGGCGGCCAAGCAGGCAGGCGTGACCCCCGCGGCCGTCTACCGCCACTTCGAGGGGCGCGAAGACCTAATTGCCGAGGCCGCGCGTCAGGGTTTCCTGATGTTTGCAGACCTGATGCAGCACGCCTATGACAAATACCAGCCCTCTGCTCTGGCAGCCTTCGAGGCCACCGGCCGCGCCTATCTCGCCTTTGCGCGCAAACATCCCGGCCATTACATCGCCATGTTCGAAAGCGGCATTTCCGCAAACCGTACACCCGAGCTTGCGGATGCTGCGGCCCGCGCCCGTGGTGTGCTGGAACGGGCTGCCAATGAGCTCAGCAAGCATATTCCGGCCGACAAGAGACCACCCGCCACGATGTTCTCGGCCCATATCATGGCCATGAGCCACGGGGTCGTGGAACTCTATGCCCGCAATGCCCCTGGGACGAGTTCGCCCTATGCGCCTGAGGACCTGCTGGAAAGCGGTATCGGAGTCTATCTGCGGGGCCTTGGCCTGATCGCACCGGACAGCTGATCGTAACGGGTGTTCTGGCCCCACCTACCGCCCGGCGTCCTGATCTGAGATTGGCTCTTTCGGAGTGGATCAGGAAGGA
>CAKZRP010000024.1 GCA_937146765.1 uncultured Paracoccaceae bacterium
TTTCCGATCCGTCAGCAGCGTCTCCGCCGCGCCCCGCAGCGCCTCAGCGCCGCCGGTGAGGGGTCTTCTACGGATAGACGCGCAGAGCCGCAACCCCTTTTTTGCAATTCTGTCATTTTTTCATCGCTGAGCGCTGAAACCCCTTATTTTCAAAGGGATGCCTCAAACCCTTTCTATCATCGAACGCCTGTCTGGACGCGGTCGCCCTGGCGAAACATGGAATCAACGGCCGATCTCCCCGACCCCAAGGCGAGTCATCCATCAATCCGGGTCGGTTTCCTCAGATCAACCCGAAGAATCTCTCCGGCAAGGTCTGCAGCTCGGCCCCGATGCGACGTTCGAATCCATGCAGACCGCCCTCGTTGCGCGGGGCCCAGCTGTCTTTCATGTGCTGGAGATCCTCGCTGAAGTCGAAGGAGGCGGAAATCGGCTGGGCAGCGGCCTCATAGAAAGGATCGGCAGCCATGCGTTCCGGAGTCCAGTTCCAGGAGATCATGCCGGAATCCTCGCCCAATGTCGCCACCTGCGCCGAGCGGCGCGCGATGGTGTCGCGGTAAAGGGACTCGTCCATATAGCGCATGTGAAAGAGATAGAGGCCGCGGAACAGGCGCAGATCGCTGGTGCGGGCGTAGTGCCCCCCGCGGGACAGGTCGGTTGGACAATTGAACAGGCAGGGTTTGGAATAGGCCGAGGTATACCGCAGGTAGCGACGGGCACCGAGCATGGCCCCTTCGATCCCCTCCGGCTCCAGTTCGGGTTTGTGCACCACTTCAACGCCGATGGCGGTCAGGGTCATCGGACCACGCCGACGGGCGAGAAAGCTGGCCAGATCATGTCCGCTCTGCGGGTCGACCAGCACAAATTCATCCACGTCGCAGATAAGCACGAAGTCATAGTATCCCCGCAGCCCGTTGCCGAAGTTCTGCAGGAGGCGCCAGCGGGTGGCGTCAAAGGATTTGGTGAAGACATCCGGCAGCCCCATGACGTTGCAGCCCGCAGCAATCTCGGCAATGCGGGGATCGCCACCGTGATTGAAGACATAAAGGGCGTCACGCCCGAAGAGGTCGCCGTAATACCGAACCCAACGCTCCAGAAAGAAATAGTCGTCGCGCACCATAGTGATGACGCAGGCGGGTTTCTTGCGTTCCATCGGGTCTGTCCTGTTGCTGCTCTCCCGGTGACCTTAAGAGAGCCGGTGCCAAGGCATCAAGCCCGGCGCAGATGCGGCAGGCGCAAGCGCAGCGCCAAGAGCACAAGGACGAGGCCGAGGTAGATCAACGGTTCGATCTGGAACCCCTTGGCGAGCAGCACGAAGTGCAGCGCCGCCAACACCGCCGCCGGGTAGCTCAGCTGATGCAGAAGCCGCCAACGCGGCCCGAGATGGCGGATGGATCGGCGGTTCGAGGTCACCGCCAGCGGGACCAGCAGCAGGAAGGCGGCCATGCCAATAGTGATATAGGGACGCTTGGCGATATCGGCGAGGATCTGCGCCGGGTCCTGCACATCCAGCAGGAGCCAGACCAGAAGATGGCAGGTCACATAGGTAAAGCACAGGAGGCCGAGCGCCTGCCGGTGTTTCAGCAGGTTCACGCCCAGATGCCGCCGGAGCGGGGTCACCGCCAGTGTCGCGATAAAGAATTGCAGGGCCAATTCCCCGTAGCGATGCTCGAGCGCCTTGATCGGCTCCGCCCCGAGCCCGCCGGTCAACCCTTGCCAGAACAGCCAGACCGCCGGGGCAAGCCCAATCAGCCAGAGTGCCCAGGTCGGGATCCGGCGCAGGGCGGAATTCAGTGCCGAAAGATCCATCAGTAGAACTTCGCCAGGTCCATGCCCGTGTAGAGGGCCGCCACCTCCTCCTCATAGCCATTGAACATCAGCGTCGGCTGACGGCGAGCGAAGAGGCCACCGCCGATGCGCCGTTCGGTGGCCTGACTCCAGCGGGGGTGGTCCACATTCGGGTTCACATTGCTGTAGAACCCGTATTCGCGCCCGTTGGCCATGTTCCAGCTGGTGGGCGGTTCCTGATCGGTGAGGGTGATCCTGACGATCGACTTGATCGACTTGAAGCCGTATTTCCACGGCACCACCAGCCGGAGCGGCGCGCCGTTCTGGTTTGGCAGCGGTTTGCCGAAGATGCCCGTCGCCATCAGGGTCAGCGGGTGCATTGCCTCATCCAGCCGCAACCCCTCGCGGTAGGGCCAGTCGAGCACCGGATAGCGGGTGCCGGGCATCTCGTCAGGGCGCAACAGGGTCTCGAAGGCAACGTATGTCGCGCCCTCCTGCACGCCGGCCAAGGCGAGCAGATCCGCCAGTTCAAACCCCTGCCAGGGCACCACCATCGACCAGGCCTCGACACAGCGGAAACGATAGATCCGTTCCTCCAGCGTCATCTCCGACAGGATCTGGTCAAACCCATAGGTGCCGGGCCGATCGACGAGGCCAGTGATCTCCACTTCCCAGGGTGAGGTGCGCATTTGCCCGGCATAGGTGGCGGGATCGGTCTTGCCGGTGCCGAATTCGTAGAAGTTGCAGTAGGAGGTCACATCCTCAAAGGAGTTCACCTCCAGTTCCCCCTCCTGCGCGCCCGCCATGCCCGCGCCAATGGCCCCGAGACCGAGGCCGCCAAGACCGGCGAGCAGGCGGCGGCGGTTCCAGAACAGTGCCTCCGGCGTCACGTCGCGGTGGGTCAGATCGTTTTGCCAGCGATGGGCCATGAGGGCGCTCCTTCAAGATGGGGTTGATCCATCAGGTAACGCCTCTTGAGCCTCGGGCAAAAACATATCCTCTCACATCTCCGCGACAGCGCTGTAACTTGGCAGGATCTCATTCATCGGGCGGGAGGAGCCATCCTCCTGCACGATCCGCATATGACGGCGACGCATCTTGCGCGGCTCATCCACCCCAACCGAATGGGCGATGGTCTCGACCTCATGAATGACTTCGCGGGCATAACGGGCGACCTTCAGGTATTTGTCCTCGACCACCAGCCCTTTTTGAAAGCGGGGATCATGGGTGGTGATCCCGGTGGGGCAGGTGTTGCGGTTGCATTTCAGCGCCTGGATGCAGCCGAGCGAGAACATGAAGCCGCGCGCGGAGGTGACGAAATCCGCGCCCGCCGCCAGCGCCCAGGCCACATCGCCGGGATTGACCAGCTTGCCGCTGGAAATGAGGCGGATGCGCTCCTTGAAGCCATATTCATCGCGCAGGTTGCAGACCAGCGGCACCGCCTCCCGCACTGACATGCCCACAAGGTCGATCAGGGGCATCGGCGCTGCACCAGTGCCGCCCTCGCCGCCGTCGATCGTAATAAAGTCAGGCACATCCTCGGGGCGCGCGGCAAAATTGAGGAACATCTCGCGCAGCACCGATTCCGACCCTGCAACCGTCTTGATCCCCACCGGCTTGCCCGTCATCTCGCGCACATGGGCGATCATGTCGAGGAGCTCGTCGTAGTTGGAAATCTCCGGGTGGCGATTGGGAGAGATGCTGGCCTCGCCTTCGGGAATGCCGCGGATTGCGGCAATCTCGGCGTTGACCTTCTCGGCAGGCAGGATGCCACCCTTCCCGGGTTTGGCCCCCTGCGCCAGTTTCAGCTCGAACATGCGCACCTGTGGCAGGGCGGCGATTTCCTTCAGCCGCGCGTCGCTCAAGGCCCCTTCGGCATTGCGCACGCCATATTTTGCGGTGCCGATCTGGAACACCACGTCGCAGCCGCCATCGAGGTGAAAGGGGCTCAATCCCCCCTCGCCGGTGTTGAGCCAGACGCCCGCCTCGCGCGCGCCTCGGCTAAGTGCCACCACCGCCGGGCGCGACAAGGCGCCATAGCTCATGCCGGAGATGTTGAAGAAGGAGGGCGCATTATAGGGGACCCGCGCGGTCGGGCCGATCAGCATCGGCTCCGTCTTGGCATATTGATCGTCGAGCGGCGGGAAAGGCGCGTTCACAAAGATCGGCGTGCCCGGCACCGACATATTGCGGGTGGAGCCAAAGGCCACCGTATTGGTCACCCCGGAACAGGCGCGGGCGATCCAATCGCGTTGTGCGCGGTTAAAGGGCAGCTCCTCGCGGTCCATCGCAAAGAAGTACTGGCGAAAGAACTCGCCCAGAGTGCTGAACAGATGGCGAAAGCGCCCAAGCACCGGATAGTTGCGCCGAATGGCGTCCTGCGTCTGCGCCCGGTCGATCAGGAACATCGACAGGCCCGCCAGCACTGCCACGCCGATCAGGCAGATGAAGATCACCGCCAGGATCGAAACCGCATTCATCGCAAAACCCATGGAATATGCCCCTCTTTGGTCAAATCTGGCCCCGTTCCGGTGCAGCCTTGTGCTCACCATGCACGGCCTTTTGTGACCGTTCCATGTTCAAGGCTTCAAACCCTCGTGCAAAATCAAAAAGGGCCACCCGGATGGGCGGCCCTCTTCGTATATGTCGGCGCTCAATGCACCACGGCGTCATCCGGGCGCGGCCGGTTGCTGGTGCCAAGACGATCGCCGATGATCAGCCCCTCGGCTCCGGCAGTCACCGGCACCACCTCGCCGTCGCGGATTTCGCCGCCGAGAATGGCCTCGGCCAGCGGGTTTTGCAGCGCGCGTTGGATCACCCGCTTCAGCGGGCGAGCGCCAAAGACCGGATCGTAGCCCTCATCCGCCAGCCAGACCTTGGCATCCGCGTCCAGTTCCAGCGTGATCTTGCGCTGCGCCAGACGTTTCGCCAGCCGCTTCAGCTGGATTTCGACGATCCCGTCCATGTCTTTGCGCCCCAAGCGGTCAAAGATCACGGTCTCGTCGAGACGGTTCAGGAACTCGGGCCGGAAATGCGCCCGCACCGCATCCATCACGTCGCGCTTGGCATCCGCCGCATCCGCGCCATCCGGAAGCTGGCTCAGCGCCTGCGCGCCGAGGTTCGAGGTCAGGATGATCAGCGTCTGCTTGAAGTCGACGGTGCGACCCTGACCATCGGTCAGCACGCCATCGTCGAGCACCTGCAACAGAACGTTGAACACATCCGGATGCGCCTTTTCGACCTCGTCGAACAGCACCACCTGATAAGGGCGTCGCCGCACCGCCTCGGTCAGGGCACCGCCCTCGTCATAGCCGACATAGCCCGGAGGGGCGCCGATCAGCCGTGCGACTGAGTGTTTCTCCATGAACTCCGACATATCGATGCGCACCATCGCGTTGTCATCGTCAAAGAGGAATTCGGCCACCGCCTTGGTCAGCTCGGTTTTTCCCACGCCGGTCGGCCCGAGGAAGAGGAAGGAGCCCAGCGGGCGATTTTCGTCATTAAGCCCCGCACGTGCTCGGCGCACTGCATTGGCCACCGCCGTCACCGCTGCATTCTGGCCGATGACCCGCTTGTGCAGCCCATCCTCCATACGCAGCAGTTTCTCCCGCTCGCCCTCCAGCATTTTGGAGGTCGGGATGCCCGTCCAGCGTTCTACCACGGCCGCGATCTGCTCCGGCCGCACGGCCTCTTCGACCATCAGCCCCTGCTCTTCTTGCTGCTCGGCTTCGGAAAGCTGCTTCTCCAGCCCCGGAATGACGCCGTATGACAGCTCACCTGCGCGAGCGAGATTGCCCTCACGTTTGGCGATCTCCAGTTCGGCGCGGGCGCGGTCGAGTTGCTCCTTCAGGTCGCGGGCCGAGGCCAGCTTGTCGCGTTCCGCCTGCCATTGCGCGGTCATCCCGGCAGAGCGTTCCTGCAGATCCGCCAGTTCCTTTTGCAAGACCTCCAGACGATCCTTGGAGGCGGCGTCATCCTCAAGCTTCAGCGCCTCTTCCTCGATCTGCATCTGCAGGATCTGCCGGTCGAGCGCATCCAGCTCCTCGGGCTTGGAGTCCACTTCCATGCGCAGACGCGAGGCCGCCTCGTCCACAAGGTCGATCGCCTTATCCGGCAGGAAGCGGTCGGTGATATAGCGGTTCGACAGGGTCGCCGCCGCCACCAGCGCCGCATCGGCAATGCGCACCCCGTGGTGCAGCTCGTACTTTTCCTTGATGCCGCGCAGGATGGAGATCGTGTCCTCCACCGTCGGCTCTGTCACCAGAACCGGCTGGAAGCGACGGGCCAGGGCCGCGTCCTTTTCCACATATTTGCGGTATTCATCGAGGGTGGTGGCACCGATACAGTGCAGCTCGCCCCGCGCCAGTGCTGGTTTGATCAGGTTGGCCGCATCCATCGCACCATCCGATTTGCCCGCGCCGACCAGCGTGTGCATCTCGTCGATGAACAGGATGATTTCACCCGCCGCCGCCGTGACCTCATTCAGGATGCCTTTCAGACGTTCCTCAAACTCGCCGCGATATTTCGCACCGGCGATCAGCGCACCCATATCGAGCGCCAGCAAGCGTTTGTTGCGCAGGCTCTCCGGCACGTCGCCGTTGATGATGCGCAGGGCCATGCCCTCCGCAATCGCGGTTTTGCCAACGCCGGGCTCGCCAATCAGCACCGGGTTGTTCTTGGTGCGCCGCGACAACACCTGCATCGCGCGGCGAATCTCGTCGTCGCGGCCGATGATCGGGTCGATCTTGCCGGCACTCGCCCGCTCGGTGAGGTCGAGGGTGTATTTCTTCAGCGCCTCATA
Organism: uncultured Paracoccaceae bacterium; assembly: GCA_937146765.1. GTDB lineage: Bacteria > Pseudomonadota > Alphaproteobacteria > Rhodobacterales > Rhodobacteraceae > Epibacterium. Next base: position 6,587 of record CAKZRP010000024.1, read on the forward strand.
GGTGTCTTCCGCCGTCGCCGTATCGGCGGTGCGGCCCTTGCGGACATCATTGATCGCTTCATTCAGCTTCTGCGCGGTAACGCCGCCAGCGTCCAGCGCGTCCTTCGCCTTGGATTTCACCAAGGCCAGCGCGGTCAACAGCCGCTCTACTGGGACAAAACTGTCGCCTGCTTTCTCGGCAACTTTGCCGGCCTCGTCCATCACGCGAGCGGTGGTGCTATCGAGATAGACCTGCCCCGTGTCGCCCGAGACTTTGGGCAGCTTGCCAATCGCAGTCTCGACACTGTCGATCACGCGACGCAGATCGCCCCCGGCCCGGGTGATAAGGTTGGCCGACATCCCTTGGTCGTCGTCCAGCAAGGCTTTGAGAATATGTTCCGGCGTCAGCCGTTGGTGACCTTCGCGCAGGGCAATGGTCTGGGCCGCCTGCACAAAGCCGCGCGCCCGCTCAGTGAACTTGTTCAAGTCCATGGTCGTCTCCTCTTCATAAGCGCCCCTCGTCTGACCCCGCCCGCTTAGCAGCACAGGGTCGGTGTGGGCCTCGGATCAGGATGTGGGCATTTGCATCACATCTTCAAGCCCTGCATCCTCAAGGTTGTGAATAGCATAGCAGAGGTTGACGAACCTTGACCCCGATCAAGCGCGCGAAAAAAGCGGTAGCACGGTCTTTTCCACAGGGCGCGAAGGCAGTAGGACAGCGCAACCCCCACGCCAGACCGGAGAGACCCCGATGACCAAAGCCCTTGCCGATGACCGCCTGATCGTTGCCATGGATGTGCCCAATGCCATCGCCGGACTGAAGCTGGCGGAGGAGCTGGGCGACGCCGTTTCATTCTACAAGATCGGCTTGGGGATGCTGACCGGCGGCGGGCTGGCGCTGGCCAATGAGCTGAAGCAGGAATTCGGCAAGAAGATCTTCCTCGACATGAAGCTCTTTGACATCGGTGCCACGGTGGAGAATGCGGTGCGCGGGCTGGCGCAATATGACCTCGATTTCCTGACTGTGCATGGAGATCCCTACGTGGTGCGCGCGGCCAAAGAGGGCGCGGCAGGCAAGGATCTGAAGATCCTCGCGGTGACCATCCTAACCTCGCTGGATCGCGCGGATCTTGACGGCGCGCTGATCAAGCCGGGCGAAATCACCGATCTGGTGCAGGAACGCGCAGGAAATGCGCTGGCCGCTGGCGCCGATGGGGTGATCGCCAGTCCGCAAGAGGCCGCCCTGATCCGCGCCTTGCCCGAGGCGGCAGGCAAGCTGATCGTGACCCCCGGCGTGCGCCCGGTTGGGGCTGATCTCGGCGATCAGAAGCGCGTGACCACCCCGGCGCAGGCGCTGGCCTCTGGCGTGGATCACATCGTGGTGGGTCGCCCGATCTGGAAAGCCCCCTCGCCGCGCAGGGCGGCCCTCGACATTCTGGCGGAAATGCGCAGCCCGCAGGCCACCGTGCCGAACCGCAGTTGATCGGGTCGGCAATCGGCCTCCGGATCTGCCCAATAAAGAGGCGAAGACCTTGAAGATGACGTCTCGCAAAACTACCGTCAAACGAGCACGCAAGCGGCGAGGATCAAAGACTATTTTTCCGCCGCTTCGAATCGATTTGAAAAATCGAATGCAAGCGGCGTGACCTTGAAACCACAGCAACGACCGTGAAATCGGCAAGTCATGGCGTTGAACCTTTGCCAAACGGGCAGATTTGACCGACTTTAAAGAGGAGACACTCCCCTGACGTTGACCTCTTCCTGAGTAACGTCACCTTCCCCCGCCAATTGTGCGGGGGCCTTTCTTTGAAAAGCCCAATTCTTTACCCCGCGAGCAGGACATTGTCGCACTCACCCCAGGCGTGTGCGGCCGAGGTAGTCCTGCAGGCGGCTGCAAAAGTTCGGCACCGCGCGCGGATGGGCAAGATAGGTCTGCGGCAACATCAGGTCCCACCCCTGCCCCTCGTCGCCGAACACGATGGCCTGCGCCCGCTCGGGCGGCAGATGCGCGGCAAAGAACCAGCTGTCCCCCGCCGGACGCGAATACCGGCGCGCATAGGTCAGATCAGCGGGGTCGAGACGCAACCCCACCTCCTCTGCGGTTTCGCGCAGCACGCAGGCCTCCGGGCTTTCCGCCTCTTCGCGCCCGCCACCAGGAAAATCCCAATGGCCGGGAAAGGGAATATCGGGCTTGTCGTCGCGCAGGATCACCAAGAGGTGCTCGCCGAGGAACAGCGCCAGTTTCGCCCCGATGAAGCTCATGCTATATCTGCCTCTCGCGTTTGATGCGCCTGCTCTGCTGCCGCAAGGCTAGCCGCAGCAGGCGCCGTTCGCACCCCGAATCTGCACCTGTGACCCCTGTGATGCCCGCCTTCTGCCGTGACTGCCTGCACGTCTTCGACCCCGCCTTGCTGCGCGGGGCACAGCGGCGCTGCCCCTCCTGCCGCAGCCCGCGGATCAAGGCGCATGAGGAACTGTTTTCCCTGTCCATTGCCCATATGGACTGTGATTCCTTTTATGCCAGCGTCGAAAAACGCGACAATCCGGAGCTGGCCGACAAGCCGGTGATCATCGGTGGCGGCCATCGCGGCGTGGTCTCCACTGCCTGCTACGTGGCCCGAATCCGCGGCGTGCGCTCGGCCATGCCGATGTTTCAGGCGCTGAAGCTCTGCCCCGATGCGGTGGTGATCAAGCCGCGGATGGAGGTCTATGCCGAGACCAGCCGCGCCATTCGCGCGCTGATGGATGAATTGACCCCGGAGGTGGAACCCCTGTCGCTGGACGAGGCCTTCATGGACCTCACCGGAACCGAGCGCCTGCATGGTGCGCCGCCCGCGGTGATGCTGGCGCGGCTGGTAAAGCGGATGAAGGCGGAGCTGGGCGTCACCGGGTCCATCGGCCTCAGCCACAACAAATTCCTCGCCAAGGTCGCCTCCGACCTCGACAAGCCGCGCGGCTTCTCGGTGATCGGCAAGGCGGAGACGGCGGCTTTTCTGCATGACAAGCCGGTGAGCCTGATCTGGGGCATCGGCCCGGCCACCCAAGCCTCGCTGGAGAAGGCCGGGATTCGGGCCATCTCGGACCTCTTGCGCTGGGAGCGGCGGGATCTCAATGACCGTTTCGGCAGCATGGGGGACCGGCTCTGGCACCTGGCGCGGGGCGAAGACCGCCGACGGGTTTCGGCGCGTACCCCGGTAAAGTCGATTTCCAAGGAGACGACGTTCTTTGAGGACACCATGCATATCGACGTGCTCGACGGGCATCTGTGGCGGCTGGCCGAACAGGTCTCCGACCGGGCAAAGGCCAAGGGGCTCGCCGGGCGGGTGGTGGTTCTTAAGCTCAAGCGGGCCAATCATGCGACGCTCACCCGCCGTCAGTCGCTGCATAGCCCGACCCAGATCGCCGATGTGATCTACCGCACGGCCAAGGCTCTGCTGGATCAAGCGGTCACACAGGGGCCTTTCCGCCTGCTCGGCTGCGGCATCAGCGAATTGCTGCCCGCCGCCGAAGCCGACCGCACCGGCGACCTGCTCGACCCCGATGCGGGCAAACGCGCCTCGGCGGAACGCGCCACCGACGCGATTCGCAGACGCTTCGGCAAGGATGCGATCCTGAAGGGTCGCGCCCTGCGCTGAGGTTCATTCGGCCGCCAGCGGCTGGCCTTCGGAACCGATAGCTGCGATCTCCCCCAGCGCCCGGGTCAGACGCGCCTGGATCTCTTCAAAGGCCTCGTTGGGGCGAATCTCTGCCTCGTGCATATAGAGCGAGCGGTCAATCTCGACCTGGATCGCGTGCTGATTGCGAGAAGGCCGACCGTAGGTCTGGGTGATATAGGCCCCGGCAAAGGGCGAATTGCGTACGACCCTGAACCCGGCTCCGGCAAAGGCCGCCTCGACCTGATCCACGATTCGTGCATCCGCAGAAGCGCCAAACCGGTCACCCAGCACGATTTCGGGCCGTAGCTCCCGTTTCGGCGCCGTCCCTTCCACCGCCTCATGCGGCATCGAATGACAATCGATCAGAATGGTGGAGCCAAAGCGGGCTCGCGAGGCATCAAGGAGCTTTTGCAGGGCCTCGTGGTAGGGAAACCAGTAGTCGTCGATTCGTGCCCGTGCCTCCGCCATCGACATCTTGCCGCGATAAATCGTGCGCCCATTGGAGACCACTCGGGGAATCACACCGAGGCCGGAAGCCACACGCGGATTTTGCCCTCGCCGAGTCACCCCTTCAATCAACGCAGGATCCAGTTCCTCGGATGACCGGTTGAGGTCCACAAAGGCGCGCGGCATCAGCGCCGCCAGGAGCGGCATGCCCAACCCCGGCGCCCCTGAGAACAGGCGATCAACAAAGGCATCCTCGCTGCTGCGCAAACGCTTTGCGTCCAGAATCGACTGGGACGTAAAGGATTCAAGGTAATTTGCGCCGCTGTGAGGTGATGCGATCACCACCGGTGACTGCCACACCCGCGGCATTTCGATGGAAAATGCCTGTGTTGACATATGGTCTTGGTCCTCCGCCCTTTGGGAACAGCATAGAGTTTATATTTCTGTGGCAAAAGCTCTTGCGCCCACTTTCGACTCCTTTTATAGACCCCTTCACCGACGCGAAGCGATGCGCCCCTCGGGGCAACAGAGGCGCTTTGAGTTGGCATCATGGGCGGTTAGCTCAGCGGTAGAGCACTTCGTTGACATCGAAGGGGTCACAAGTTCGATCCTTGTACCGCCCACCATGATTTCATCGTTCCGGACCCAACCGCCGGAACGCCCCGATAACCCAGGCGCTGGTTCGCGCCGCAGACAAGGAGAGAGACCATGAAGGTCAAGAACTCGCTCCGTTCGCTGAAGAACCGGCACCGTGATTGCCGGATTGTGCGTCGCAAAGGTCGCGTTTACGTGATCAACAAGACCCAGCGTCGGTACAAAGCTCGTCAGGGCTGAACCAAAGCACATGACGCCTCTAGCGAGGCATCCGAAAAACCGCATCCCCGGATGCGGTTTTTTGTTTTTTGGGCGATCCAGTTCCGCCCCTCGTCCGCCCCTCGTCCGCCCCTTGCCCTGGCCTTGCCCGACATCGGAAGGCGTGGACAGAGTGACGCAGCTAATCAAATTTCCGACAGAAGCACTCGGTTATCGCTTTCCTTCTGCCTCAATTCTAGTAATTGACTAAAGCACTTGGGTTTCGCCGAAAGCAGGCGGTGCCCGACAAGGACGTTTCAGAGAGGGAAGAGACCAATGAAGACCAGCGTATTCGCAACCGTGATCGCCGCAAGCCTGGCCACCGCGGCCTCTGCAGAAGGTGTGCTCAACATCTATTCGTCACGTCACTACGACACCGACGAACGCCTCTACGGTGATTTCGAAGAGGCCACCGGCATCACCATCAACCGCATCGAAGGCAATGCGGACGAGTTGATCGCCCGGATGGAAGCGGAAGGCGCCAATTCCCCTGCGGATGTTCTGATCACCGTCGACACCTCGCGTCTGGCGCGGGCCAAGGATGCCGGCATTCTGCAATCCGTCGAAAGCGATGTGCTGGAGGACAAGATTCCCTCCAACCTGCAGGATGCCGACAATCAGTGGTTCGGCTTCTCCCAGCGCGCGCGGATCTTCTTTTATGCCAAGGACTCGGTCGATACCCCGCCCGCAACCTATCTCGAGCTTGCCGATCCCGCCTACAAGGGCAAGGTCTGCATTCGCTCGTCGACCAATACCTACAACCAGACCTTGCTGGCCGCGATTGTGACCAACCACGGCGAAGATGCTGCAAAGACCTGGGCTGAAGGCGTGGTCGCCAATATGGCGCGCGAGCCGCAGGGCGGCGATACCGACCAGCTGCGTGGCCTGGTTTCCGGCGAATGCGACATCGCGGTCTCCAACAGCTACTACTTCGCCCGTGCCCTGCGTAGCGATGTGGAAGGCATTTCCGCAGACATCGACAAGATCGCCTGGTTGTTCCCCGCGCAAGAGGCCGAAGGGGCCCACATGAACCTCTCCGGGGCTGGCGTCGCCGCCCATGCGCCCAATCGCGACAATGCCGTGAAGTTCCTCGAGTATCTGGCCTCCGATCAGGCGCAGGTCTATTTCTCCAACGGCAATGACGAATTCCCGGCCGTCCCGGGCGTTGCCCTGGCGGACAACGTCGCCAAGCTCGGCAGCTTCAAGGCGGACGAGGTAAACCTCTCCGAAGTGGCCAAGAACATCCCCACCGCACAGAAGATCTTCAACGAGGTCGGCTGGAAGTAACGCGGACGCAAGAAGGGGTGATTTCCACCCCGATGACACCGACGACACAGGCGCGACGAAAGTCGCGCCTGTTGTTCTTTATGGAGAACGAAAGCGGGAATCACCAGATTGATAGGCCCGCACTTATTCAAGATTTGCGCGGGGAAAGTTTTTTGTGATGCCGACAATCAAGAATTTGAATTAAGAATCAAAACCCAAGCGCATTTCACGCAACAAATAGACGGAATCCCCGCCAAGGTTTGTCTGGACCGGAGGAAAGTGACCCCCTATAGAGTCGCGCCAAGCAAAACGCAGAGATTGCACTTTCATACATTAGGGGAGACCGGCCGGTATGCCGAACATATTGCACCCGATGCGCGGGGGCACATACTGATGCGCATTCCTGTCACGATTATCAGTGGTTATCTCGGCGCCGGTAAGACGACGCTGGTCAACTCCCTCTTGGCCGAGGACCACGGGCTGCGCCTTTCGGTGCTGGTCAACGACTTCGGCAGCATCAATATCGACGCCGCATTGATCGCGGATGGCGATGTGGACAGCATAGCACTCACCAACGGCTGTGTGTGCTGCTCGCTGGGGGACGATCTGTCTGCCAGCGTAGAGGAAATCCTGACGCGCGCCATGAAACCCGAACATATCCTGATCGAGGCCAGCGGCATTGCTGACCCGGTGGCGATTGCGAACACCCTGCTGGGAGATCGTCGCCTCAGCTATGCAGGGATCGTGACCGTGGTCGATGGTACCTCCCTGACGGATCTGCTGGCAGATCCCCTGCTGGCCCCTCAGGTGAGCCAGCAGATTCGCGCCGCCGATCTCGTCCTGCTGAGCAAGCTTGCCGAATCTCCCAGCGAAAGCCTGCTGGCTGACCTGCGGCAGGTGGGAGCCCGGACGCCGACACGGGTGGATGATCTGCTGTTGTCACGGCTGCTGTTCGATATCGTTCCCCTTCCCCGGGACGCGACCCCGGTGCCACATCCCGGCTATGTCAGCTGGCAGCACCGCAGCAACAGAGTGTTGGATCGTCGCGCCCTGGGCGACAAGCTCGCCGATCGGCCCGAGGGTCTTTATCGCATGAAGGGCTTCGTGCTGACCTCCGGCGGCGCCTATGAGCTGCATATCGTGGGTCGCCATGTGGAGGCGCGGCGCTGCGATGCCGACGAGACCCTTCTTGTTGCCCTGGGCCCCGAGGCACGGATCAGCCGCGACCAGATCGAATCCTGGTGGAGCGGCGCCTGACGCGCTCCTTCCTCCAAGTGACTGGCTGAACCGCAGGACCGAAACCTCTGACGGATCACCGGCTGCGGCGCACCTGACGGCAAATCAGCAGGACCGGCAGAAGTCCGACGGCCATGATGACCAGCGAAGGCACGGCAGCGCCCTCCAACCGCTCATCCGCGGCCAGGCGATGGGCCTGGACCGCCAGCGTGTCAAAGTTGAAGGGCCTCATGATCAGCGTCGCGGGCAATTCCTTCATCACATCCACAAAGACGATCAGCAGCGCGGTCAAGAGGCTCGGTGTCAGGATCGGCAGATGGACCCGGCGCAACATGCCCAGCGGGCTTTGCCCGAGCGAGCGCGCGGCCGCATCCATGTTGAGGTGCACCGTGGCCTGGCCACCTTCATAGGCACCGAGGGCGGCCGCCATGAAGCGCACCACATAGGCCATCACCAGCAACCAGATGGAGCCCGTGACCAATAGTCCGGTACGAATGCCGAATTGCGCCTGCATCCAGGCATCCAGAGCATTGTCGAAGGCGGCAAAGGGGACCATCAGACCCACCGCGATCACCCCACCGGGCACCGCATAGCCAAGACGCGAGAAATAGGCCGCGAGGCTCGACACCTGCCCCGGCCGCAGCCGCTGGTAGAACCCAAGGCTCACCGCTGCCAGGAGCGTCAGAGCCGCCGCCACGCTGGCCAATGTCAGCGAGTTGGTGAGGAAGGCGATGTAGCGGCGGCTCAGCAGGTCCTGTTCCGACTGCGCTCCCATCAACGACAGGCTGACGAGCGGCACCAGGAACCCGAGGAGAACCGGCAGGGCACATAGGATAACCGCCCCCAGGGAGGCCGCCCCCTTCAGCTCGGTCGGCGGCAGTGCCGCCTGCTGTTTGCCCGCGTGGTGATAGCGCGCCTTGCCACGGCTCGCGCGCTCGGCCACCGACAGGAACAGGGCAAACCCCAGAAGACAGAGTGCCAGCTGCGCCGCCCCGCCCCGATCCCCCATCGAGAACCAACTGGTGTAGATGCCGGTGGCAAAGGTCTGCACTCCGAAATAGGATACGGTCCCATAGTCCGCGATCGTCTCCATCACCGCCAGCAACACGCCCGAGGCGACCGCGGGGCGCGCCATCGGCAGGCTGACCCGCCAGAATGCGCGCAGCGAGGTGTCCCCCAGGGCCCGTGCGGCCAGAAAGGCGCTGGAACTCTGTTGCAGGAACGCCGCCCGCGCGAGCAGGTAGACATAGGGATAAAGCACAAGAACCAGCATAAGGGCCGCGCCGCCAAGCGACCGGATCTCCGGGAACCAGTAATCGCGCGGCCCCCAGCCAGTCACCTCCCGCAGGGTCGATTGCACGATGCCTGGATGATCGAGCAGGAATGTATAGGCATAGGCCAGCACATAGGCGGGAAAGGCCAGCGGCAGCACCAGTGCCACCTCAAAGAAGCGCACGCCGGGAAACCGTGTCATGGTCACCAGCCAGGCGGCCCCGACACCAATGGCAAAAGTGCCAAGAGCGACCAGAGCCAGCAAGTAGACCGTCGTCAGGGCATAGGAAGGCAAGACCGTCTGGGCCAGATGCACAATCGTGTCCGCTCCGCCGGTGAGGGCTGCGGTCGCGACGGCCACCATCGGCAGCAGGCAGGCCAACGCCACGACCCAGGCGACCACGGCAAAGCCTCGTGCTCCCTGTTTGCGGCGGGGATTTGCGCGGCGATCCGTGGCAAGGCGAGAGGGGCTGGCTTCGGTCATTCAGTCTGCTTTCAATCTGACCCTCCCTGTTTCAAGTATTTTTGTCGGAAACTCCAGAACGAAACCGCCGCTGCGACGGCGTGTCGGCAGCGGCGGTGATCCAATCCTTGCAGAGAGAGTCTAACGATCAATCGTATTTGCGCCGATCCTCGATGACCACGCCATCCTTCGGCAGGCTGCCAGGGGCGAGGATTTCCACCGCGCCTTTCAGTTTCAGCACCTCGATCACCGAGCGGCCAAACGTGACCTCATCACCGCCATGGGCCTCGATCCGCACCGTCATCGCATCCATCTCACCATCTCGGGTGGCCACCACGCGGGCCTTGAGGATCTCCGGGTGTTTGGCAACCAGTGCCGCCACTTGCTCGGGACGCACAAACATGCCCTTGATCTTGGTGGTCTGGTCGGCACGGCCCATCCAGCCCTTGATGCGCAGATTGGTGCGGCCACAGGGCGATTCCCCCGGCAGGACCGCACTGAGGTCGCCGGTGGCGAAACGGATCAGCGGGTAATCGGGGTTCAGCGTGGTCACCACCACCTCGCCCACCTCGCCGGGTGCCACCGGCGTGCCGGTCCCCGGCGTCACGATCTCGACGATGACCTGCTCATCGACGATCATCCCCTGCATCGCCGCGCTTTCATAGGCGATATTGCCGAGGTCGGCCGTCGCATAGCATTGCAGGCAGGAAATGCCGCGATCGGCGTATTCCTGACGCAGAGAGGGGAACAGCGCGCCGCCGCCCACCGCCGCCTTCTTGAACCCAAGGGTCACGCCCATGGTTTCGGCTTTGTCGAGGATCACCTTGAGGTAGTCCGGCGTACCGGCATAGGTGGTGGCGCCTACGTCGCGGGCGGCGGTCACTTGCAGTTCGGTCTGGCCAGTGCCTGCGGGCAGCACTGCCGCCCCCACGGCGCGCGCGCCATTCTCGAAGATCATCCCCGCCGGGGTCAGGTGATAGCCAAAGCAATTCTGCACCACATCACCCGGCCCCACGCCAGCGGCATGCAGGAACCGCCCCATGCGCCACCAGTCGTGATCGACCCCGCCCGGCTCGTAGATCGGACCCGGGGACTGGAAGATATGGGCAAAGCCATGCGCCGGTTTCACGGTGAAGCCACCAAAGGGCGGATGTGCCGCCTGAGCCGCACTCAGGTCGGATTTGCGCAGCACCGGCAGGGCGGCAAGATCGGCGACCGAGGTAATCGCGGCAGGGTCCACATCGCCCAGCAGTGCCGCAAAACCGGGTGCCCCCTTGGCGCGCGCGATCTGGGCCGGCAGTTGCGTGGCCAGATCGGCAGCGCGCTGGTCGGCGCTGCGGGTCTCCAGAGCATCAAAATAGGTCATGCGTGTCTCCCCCTCTCAGCTCAGCCACCGCTTGCGGCGGCGATAGGAGCGCACATCGCGAAAGCTCTTGCGGCCCTCGTCGGACATGCCGAGGTAGAACTCCTTCACATCCGGGTTCTCTCGCAGCTCCGCCGCCGGGCCGTCCATCACCACACGGCCCGATTCCAGGATGTAGCCGTAATGGGCGTAGCGCAGCGCCACATTGGTGTTCTGTTCGGCCAGAAGGAAGGTCACGCCCTCGTTCTCGTTCACCGCCTTCACGATCTCGAAGATCTGCTCCACCAATTGCGGCGCCAGACCCATCGAGGGCTCGTCGAGCAGGATCGTCTCGGGGCGGCTCATCAGAGCGCGGCCCATGGCGACCATCTGCTGCTCGCCGCCCGAGGTATAACCTGCCTGGCTCTTGCGGCGCTCCTTCAGGCGCGGAAAATAGGTATAGACCATCTCGAGGTCTTCCTGAATCTTGGCCTTGCTGTCACCGCGCGTATAGGCGCCAGTCAGGAGGTTTTCCTCTACCGTCAGGTGTTCAAAGCAATGGCGACCTTCCATCACCTGGATGACGCCCTTCTTCACCAGCTCGGCCGGGTCCTGCTCGTGCACATCGGCGCCGCGGTAGCGGACAGACCCTTTTGTGACCTCGCCCCGCTCGGAATGCAGCAGGTTGGAAATCGCCTTCAGCGTGGTGGTCTTGCCCGCCCCGTTGCCGCCCAACAGCGCGGTGATGCCCCCCTTGGGCACCTTGAGGCTGACGCCTTTGAGGACGAGGATCACGTGGTTGTAGATCACCTCGATATTGTTGACCTCCAGCAGGGTCTCTGCCGTCTGGTCTGTGGTCTTGGCCGCGTCCAGCATGTCGAAAGCCTATCCCTTCGCAAATTCCCGTCTGGGACGGATCGGATGCGGCGACAGGGCGCCGCATCGGTGGGTGTCTTGGGGGCCGCGCCGAACAGAGGTCCGGCACGGCGGGGCTGCTTACTTGCAGCCTTCCTCGATGTTGGCTTCCGCCGCATAGGCTGCGGAATCCTCAGCCACCAGCGCGCCGATCACTTCGGAATCGGTCGGGTTGAAGCCGGAGATCATCGACCAGGTCTGTGTATCCGCATCCCATTGGGTCACGCCCACGAGGCCCGGGCCACCATGGTTTTCACAGGTGACATTGAAGGAAGGACCGAAGTTCGGCATCCCGAGGCTGGTCATCAGCTCCTGGCTGATTTCCAGCGCTTCCATGCCGTCGCGCATCATCGCAGGAGTGATCTCGGCGGTGCCGTGGATCTCCTGCGCCTTCTTCGCCGCCTCTACCGCGAGCATTGCCGCATAGAAGCCCCGGTTATAGAGCACGTTGCCAATCTGGTCGCCGGCGCCGGCCGCAAGACCTTTGTCGACCACATATGTCTGCACATCCTCGAAGACCGGGAAGTCGCGGCCCACATTGTGGAAGGTGATCGCCTTGTAGCCATCCGCTGCCGCGCCTGCGGGCATTACGTCATGCTCGGCCCCGGACCACCAGACTCCGATGAAGTTCTCCATCGGGAACCGGATGTTGGCGGCTTCCTGCACGGCCACCTGGTTCATCACGCCCCAGCCCCACATCACGACATAGTCGGGACGGTCGCGGCGGATCTGCAGCCACTGCGACTTCTGCTCCTGACCGGGGTGATCAACCGGCAGTTCAACCAGTTCGAACCCATGTTTCTTGGACAGCTCCTCCAACGTGCGGATCGGCTCCTTGCCGTAGGCTGAGTTGTGGTAGATCAGCGCGATCTTCTTGCCCTTGATGTCACCCGCGTTCTCTTCCAGCAGGTAGTTGATCACACCGGAAGCGCCATCCCAGTAGTTCGCAGGGTAGTTGAAGACGTTGGAAAAGACCTTGCCATTGGCCGCCGAGGTGCGCCCGTAACCCATGGTATGGAGCGGGATGCCGTCCGCGGTCACCTTGGGGATCAGCTGGTAGGTGATGCCGGTGGAAAGCGGTTGATAGATCAGCGCGCCTTCCCCCTTGGTGGACTCATAGCATTCCACGCCTTTTTCGGTGTTGTACCCAGTCTCGCATTCCACCACGCGGGCCTTGATCCCGCCGATGCCGCCGTCGCGCTCGTTCACCAGGGTGAAATAATCATTGTAGCCGTCGGAGAACGGAATGCCGCCCGCCGCATAGGGACCGGTGCGGTAGCTCAGATCCGGGAATACCAGATCCGCCATTGCGGGGCCGGCTGCCATCAGCGCACCCAGCGCCACGGTTGTCAGTTTCAGTTTCATCGGGTGTCATCCTCCCTTGAATTTTTCCGATGTTCTTTGGGGATCGGGGCCGGCCTCCTCTTGCCGCCCCCGGCGAATGCTTGGGCCTGTTCTCAATGCGGGAACGGCCAGAGTCTCAGCTTCTCCTTCGCCACCCGCCAGAGCTGCGCCAGCCCGTGCGGTTCGAGGATCAGGAAGGTGATGATGAGCGCGCCCACGATCACCAGCTGGAAATGCGCCACGATATCGGTCGGCCAGCCGAGCATGTCGACGCCCACCACCTTCAGCACCACCGGCAGGAGCACCAGGAAGGCGGCCCCGGCAAAAGAGCCGAAGATCGAGCCAAGCCCACCGATGATCACCATGAAGAGAACGAGGAACGATTTGTTGATGCCGAAGGCCTCGCCCACCTCCACCGCGCCAAGATAGACCGAAAAGAACAACGCGCCCGAAATGCCGACAAAAAAGCCAGAGACTGCAAAGGCGGTCATCTTCGCCTTCAGAGGGTTCACCCCGATGATCTCGGCGGCGATGTCCATGTCGCGGATCGCCATCCAGGTGCGCCCCTGGGTGCCGCGGGTCAGGTTGCGGGCGACGAGGGCGCAGAAGGTCAGGAAGATCAGGCAGAAGAGATAGGTCGCCCAGGCCGGCGCGTTGGGACCGGTGATCAGGATGCCGAATGTGTCCCGTTCCGGCGCGTTGATCTGACCGGAGGCAGAGTAGTTGTAGAACCACGGCACCCGGTTGAAGAGCCAGACGAGGAAGAACTGTGCCGCCAGGGTCGCCACCGCGAGGTAGAAGCCCTTGATGCGCAAGGACGGCAGGCCGAAGAGCACGCAGACCAGCGCGGTGATTCCGCCCGCCAGCAGCACATGGATGAACATGGAGACCTCGGGAAAGGCCGTCATCAGCTTGTAGACCGAGTAAGCCCCCACCGCCATGAAACCTCCTGTCCCCAAGGAGACCTGGCCGCAGTAACCAACAAGGATATTCAACCCGATCGCCGCAATAGCATAGATCAGGAAGGGCAGCAGGATCGCATTGGCCCAGTAGTCATTGACCAGAAAGGGCACCACCCCAAAGGCAACCGCCATCACCACATAGTAGCGGTAGCGGTCGAATTTGATCGGAAAGGTCTGGCTGTCCTCGACATAGGAGAGTTTGAAATCTCCGGCTTCACGGTAGAACATGGCTCAGAGGCTCCCTTCATTGAATTTATCGTTGTGCATCAGACCTCTCCCCAGTTGGACTGCGCCGCGTCCCGCGCCTCGCGGGTCATGCGGTTGGAGGGTCGGGCATAGCCTCTGCGCTCGGCGATACGCACCAGCCTGAGGTAGGCGAAGATCCCGGCGAACAGGCCAGCCGCGGCAAGCAGGGTGGCGATGGTGAGCTGGGCGGAGGAATAGCCCTCGCCGCTCAGCGCGAGATAGCCGAAGGCCCAGAAACCAGACCAGGCGATCACGTTCAGCAAGGCGATCAGCTTGCTCATTGCTCGGCGCCCCCGTTAACCATTTCGTCAGATTTCAGCGTTTCGCCATATTTTGCCCCAATCTCGCTCGCACCCTGAGGGTGGGAAAAGTGAGTGGGTGATATGACTGTAATGCTGGAGCGACTCCGGCAGCTGGAGGCTGCACGGAAGAGGGGTGAATTAAGTGATGCGGAATACGCGAGCGCGCGCGCAAGCCTGATGGCGCTGGTCGAGGACGTCGACGTGGAACCGACCGGCCAGACCGCAAGGCCAAGTGCCACGCCGCAAGAGCCCGCCAAGGCGGCGCGTCCACGGCCCCGCCCGACCGCAGCCCAGCCCACGCGCCGCACCGCATCGGTGGTGGCTCCGCATTCGGACCCGGCCGAGAGCGACGACATGTCCTTTTTCTGGGGGCTCATCCTCGTCGGCCTTTGTGCGGCCGGGCTGATGACCTTCCTCGTCGGGAGGCTCATCGGCGACATCACCATCGCGCTAACACTGGCCGTCACGGTCTTTGCCGCCGTGGTCATCGCCGCCTTCCAACGGATGCAGGGGTAACCCTGCAACCCGCCGGAGGAGGGGAGGATTTGGGCCTCAGACGCGCTCAATGATCTTCTCGCCAAACAGGCCCTGCGGGCGGAACACCAGGAACAAGAGCGCCAGCACGTAGGCGAACCAGTTTTCGGTCGCGCCCCCCACCATCGGACCCACGAGGAATTCGAACAATTTCTCGCCCACGCCGATGATGAGACCGCCAACGATTGCACCGGGGATCGAGGTGAAGCCCCCCAGCATCAGTACCGGCAGCGCTTTCAGCGCGATCAGCGACAGGGAAAACTGCACGCCCGACTTGGTGCCCCACATGATGCCGGCAACCAGGGCCACAAAACCGGCAACCGACCAGACCAGCACCCAGATGAAGTTGAGCGAGATGCCCACCGACAGCGCGGCCTGGTGATCGTCCGCCACCGCACGCATTGCCCGGCCCTGTTTTGTGTATTGGCTGAACAGCACCAGACCGGTCACCAGCAGGGCCGCGATCCCCGTCGCCACAATGTCGAGATTGTCGATGAAGAAGCCGTAACCAAAAAGATTGAAGGTCGACTCGTCGATCCAGAGATTGATGCCCTGTGGCAAGCCCACATCCAGCGTCTTGATCTCGGAGCCCCACATCAGGTCTGCCACCCCTTCAAGGAAATAGGCAAGACCGATGGTGGCCATGAAGAGGATGATCGGCTCCTGCCCCACCAGATGCTTCATCACCAGGACCTGCACCAGCCAGGCCAGCACCACCATCACCCCCACCGTCAGGAGGATCGCCAGCACCGAGGGCACGGTCCAGCCGAAATGGGTGACATGACCGCCAAAGACCGCGTTGATCAGATGCGAAAACGGCACCTGCCCCTGCATGATCCCGACCAAAGTCATCGCCGCAAACAGGGCCATGACACCCTGGGCATAGTTAAAGATACCTGAGGCCTTGTAGATCAGCACGAAGCCCAGCGCGACCAGCGCATAAAGCACGCCCGCCATCAACCCGTTCAGCGTCACCTCCATGGCAAAGATCAGTTGATCAGGCATGGTGCGCCTCCTTCTTCAGTGTTTGCGTGCAGCCGAGATCAGTCATGGGCCACCCCCAGATAGGCATCGATGACGTCCTGATTGTTGCGCACCTCGTCCGGGGTGCCGTCGCCGATTTTCTTGCCGTAATCCATCACCACAACCCGGTCGGAAAGATCCATGACCACGCCCATGTCGTGCTCGATCAGGGCGATGGTGGTGCCGAATTCGTCGTTGACGTCGAGGATGAAGCGGGACATGTCCTCCTTCTCCTCGACGTTCATGCCCGCCATCGGCTCGTCGAGCAGCAGCAGCTTCGGCTCGGCGGCTAGCGCGCGCGCCAGCTCGACCCGCTTTTTCAACCCATAGGGCAGCCGCGCGACAGGCGTCTTGCGGATCGCCTGGATCTCGAGAAAGTCGATGATCCTCTCGACCACCTCACGGTTCTCGACCTCTTCCTTTTCGGCCCGACCTTTCCAGAAGGCCTGCTGGAACATGTTGGATTTCATGTAGTTGAGGCGCCCGGTCATCACGTTGTCGAGCACACTCATGCCGTCAAACAAGGCGATATTCTGAAACGTGCGGGCAATGCCATGCCGGGCCACCTCGTAGGGGCGCATCGGGGGGCGCTTTTCACCGCGAAACCAGACCTCGCCCTCCTGCGGAACGTAGAACCCGGAAATCACGTTCAGCATCGAAGACTTGCCAGCGCCATTTGGCCCGATGATGGCGCGGATTTCCCCCTCACGGATATCAAAGGAAATATCCTTGATCGCCACCACGCCGCCAAAGCGCAGGGTGATGTTCTTCATCTCCATGACCACGCCGCCAATGGTGCGGCCATCTGCAGTTACGTAGCTCTCAGCAGCATCCAGCATCGGCCACTCCTTTAGATATTTGCGCCACTTTGGTAGCGCGAAAAAGGGACGGTGGGCGGGGCGATGTGCAGCTTGCCTGCACGAGCGTCGTCCCCACCGTCATTCCGCCGCCACCGCGCGGGTGATTGCCGATTGCACCTTGGCATCCACACAGGTCAGCGTCGCACTGATCGAACCCTTGCGGCCGTCCTCATAGGTCACTTCCGTCCTGGTAGAGACTTGCTCCGATCCGTCATAGAGCGCGGCAATAATGTCGGCGAATTTCTCCTCGACGATGCGACGGCGCACCTTGCGGGTGCGAGTCATCTCGCCGTCATCCGCGTCGAGTTCCTTATGCAAGACTACAAAGCGGTGGATCTGGCAGCCCGACAGCATCTCGTCCTGCGCCACCGAGGCATTCACCGCCTCCACATGACTGCGGATCGTCTCCAGCACCCGAGGATGCCCGGCCAACTCCTGATAGGACGCATAGGCGATGTTGTTGCGCTCGGCCCAGTTGCCCACCGCGGTAAGGTCAATGTTGATAAAGGCGACGCAGCGATCGCGCCCATTGCCAAACAGCACAGCTTCCAGAATGTCGGGATAGAACTTCAGCTTGTTCTCGACGTACTTCGGCGCAAACATCGCGCCATCGGCCATTTTGCCGACGTCCTTGGCGCGGTCGATGATGCGCAAATGGCCGGAACCTTCCTCGATAAAGCCCGCATCCCCCGTCGCGACCCAGCCTTCGGCATCCTTGGTCGAGGCGGTGGATTCTGCGTTCTTGTAATACTCCACAAAGGTCCCCGGCGAGCGGTAGAAGATTTCACCACTGCCATCGATGCGGATCTCCACATCCGGCGCCGGCACGCCCACGGTATCCGCGCGCACCTCGCCATCGGGCTGCACGGTGATGAAGACCGTCGCCTCGGTCTGACCATAGAGCTGTTTCAGGTTGATGCCCAAGGAACGGTAGAAATCAAAGATTTCCGGCCCGATCGCCTCGCCCGCCGTATAGCCGACCCGAATGCGACCATAGCCGAGCGTATCCTTCAGCGGCCCATAGACCAGCACATTGCCCAGCGCGTATTTCAGACGGTCCATCGTACTCACCGGCTTGCCGTCCAGAATACGCCCGCCGACCTTTTTGGCATGCGCGAGGAAGTGGTGGAACATCCGCTGCTTCAACTTGCCCGCGTCTTCCATGCGGATCATCACATTGGTCAGCTGGCCCTCAAAGACGCGCGGCGGGGCAAAGAAATAGGTCGGACCGATCTCGCGCAGGTCGGTCATCATCGTCGCCTCGCTCTCGGGGCAATTGACGCAGAAGCCGCACCAATAGGCCTGCCCCAGCGAGAAGATGAAATCCCCGACCCAGGCCATAGGCAGGTAGGAGAGGATGTCTTCCTTCTCGGTCAGCTTGTCGAAGGTGCTGACGTTCTTGGCGCTTTCCACCACGTTGCGGTTCGACAGAACCACGCCTTTGGGTCGCCCGGTGGTGCCGGACGTATAGAGCATCACGCAGATCGAGTCGTAGGTCAGCTTACTCTTGCGCGCCGCCAGCTCGCCGCGCAGCTCGTCGCGGGCGGCGCGGCCCTGATCCTGCACGTGGCTGTACTGGTGCAACTGGCTGTGATCGTATTTCCTGAGGCCCCGCGGGTCGAGATAGATCACATGCTTGAGGTTGGTGAGCTGGTCCTTGACCTCGACCACCTTGTCCACCTGTTCCTGATCGCCCGCGATCACATAGGCCGCACCGCAGTGATCCAGCACATAGGCCATCTCCTCTGCGCCTGAGTCCTGATAGATCGGCACCGGCACCGCGCCGACACTCTGTGCGGCGACCATGGACCAGTAGAGCGCGGGCCGATTGCGCCCGATGATGGCGATGAAATCCCCTTCAGAAACGCCGAGGTTCAGCAGGCCGAGGGCCAGTGCCTCGATCTCTTCAGCGGTTTCCTTCCAGGTCCAGCTCTGCCAGATGCCAAATTCCTTCTCCCGGTAGGCCGGGCGATTGGCATGGACAATTGCGTTCCTCTCGAGCAGAGCCGGGACAGACAACAGCTGTCCGGCGCCAGACGATGTCTGCGCAGCGGTCTGAGACACGTATTTACTCCTCCCATATCCGGTCCTCCCCGACCGGATTGGCCGCCTCTCACACTTGTGTGCGGGACGATCCTTATGTCCACATTAGGACAGTGCCTTTGTAACAAAGCAAGTTTTTCGCGATGATTTCTGAAACCTTTCGAATTGTAACAAGTTGCGGGAATCCGTCCCCGGATCCCGGGAGATGCGCCGACAAGCCGCTTTGCCAAGCCCTCGACAAGCTGCTAGCCAAGAGGCAGGGAGCACTCATGAAACAGACCACAGCACAGCGCATGGCGATGATCGACGCCGGTCTCAACCTGATCGCACAGGCCCTGTCGATTTATGACGAGGAGTTGCGGCTGGCGGCCTGCAACACCCGGTTTCAGGAGATGTTCTCCCTGCCCCCGCACCTTGTGCAGGAGGGGGCAAGCTTCTCCGACACCATCCGCTTCATCGCCGAACAGGGCGACTATGGCCCCATCGATGACGTCGAGGCCTTCGTACAACAACGGGTCGACCAGGCCCGCGCCTTTGTGCCCCATTATGTCGAACGCCAGCGCGCCAACGGTCATGTGATTTCCATCGAAGGCGCGCCGCTGCCACAGGGCGGCTGGGTCACCGTCTATACCGATATCACCCGCACCAAGCGGGTCGAATCGCTGCTGCGCACGCGCTCGGAAGAACTCTCGGATCAGGTCTTGAGCTACACGGAGGAGCTTTCGGCCACCAACCGAAAGCTCGCCGCCACCATCACCACGCTTGAGGAAACCAAGCGCCAGCTGACCCAGACCGAGGCGCGCACCCGCCTCACCACAGAGATGATGCCTGCTCATATCGCCCACGTCGATGCCGAGGGCTATTACACCTTCACAAACGGGCGCCTCAGCACTGTGTTTCCGGGTCGGCCCTCCGACATTCTCGGCCTGCACTCCTCCGAGGCTCTGGGTCCCGCCGCCTATGCCAAGATCAAGCCGCATCTGGAGGCCGCCTATCAGGGCGAAAGCCCGGTGTTTGAATTCACCGAGGATCAGGACAGCCGCCGTCTGCGCGTTGCCTTCACGCCGGACCAGCAGGGCGGTGCCTTCATCCTGTCGATGGATGTGACCGAGGAAACCCAGACCCGTGTCGCCCTGCAACAGGCCCGAAAACGCGAGATTGCCGCACAGATGACCTCTGGCTTGGCGCATGATTTCTCGAACCTGCTGACTATCATCCTCGGGATGCAGACCAAGCTGGCCCGAATGTCCCTGCCTGAAGGGGCAGGCGCATTGGTGGAGGCCACCCTGTCTGCCGCCCGGCGCGGCGGGCGACTGCTGGACCGGATGGCGGAGATGACCAGCCACCGTGGCCTGCGCCCGCAGGCGACCGACCTGCACGCGCTGTTGGAGGAGATGAAGATCCTCGCCACCCCCTCGCTACCACAGGGGATCGGCCTCAGCGTGCTCGACAATACCGGCGAGGGGCGATTTCTGCTCGATCCGGGCCGCCTTCAGGATGCGCTGCTGAACCTCATCCTCAACGCTCGCGACGCCTGCGGCCCCACGGGCCAGATCACCGTTGCGGCGCATCTGGTTGGGCAGACCTGGATCGAGTTTTCCGTGGGCGACACTGGCCCCGGCTTCTCTCCCGAAGCCCTCAAGAACGCGCTCAACCCGTTCTTTACGACCAAGGGGCAGGAAGGCTCCGGCCTTGGCCTCTCTATGGTCTATGACATGGTGAAATCAGCCGGTGGCGATATTCGTATCAGCAACACGGTCTCCGGTGCCATGGTGACACTGCGCTTGCCCTACCGGCTTGCGCCGATGGCCTCCGGCGGGCTGGCGCTTCTGGTCGAGGACAGTGACGATCTGCGCATGACCTACCGCCAGATCCTGATGGATCTCGGCTATTCGGTGATCGAGGCCACCAGCGTCGACGAGGCTGTGGCATTGGTGAATGATGTCGAGGGCATCGCGCTGATCCTATCCGACATCCGCGTCGAAGGCAGCGCGACGGGCGTCGACCTTTGTAAACGCCTCGGAGCTGCCGCGCCTCCGGTTGTGCTGATGACCTCGCTGCCACCGGCCGATCCCTTGTACCGCAAGGCGCTGGCATTGGCACCGCTCTTGCCCAAGCCCTTCGAGCGCCCACAATTGGCTGCGCTGCTGCAACAGGAGGCCCCCCATGCGTGACCCGTCGCAACCGCCCTTGGTGACCATTCTCGACGACGAGCCGGAGATCCGCCGCCTGTTGACCGAAACGCTGGAGGATGCGGGCTATCGCACGCAAAGTTTCTCCCGCGCCCGCGATTTCGAAGCCGCGCTGAAACGGGTGACGCCGGATGTCTGCCTTGTCGACCTGTCCCTGCCTGATACCGACGGGCTGGCCCTCGTACATCGTCTTGCACTGGAACAGGGGGCCAGCGTCATCATCATCTCGGGCCGCGCGCAGGTGCAGGACCGGGTGACCGGGCTGGAACTCGGGGCGGATGATTATATCACCAAGCCCTTCGACCCCGCCGAGGTTGTCGCCCGCATCCGCGTGCGGTTGCGCGACACCAGCCGCGGCGCGCAGGCTCCAAGCGGCGATCGTGCGTCCTTTTCCGGCTGGACCGCCCATTTCGACCGCTACATGCTGGAGGATGACACCGGCGAGGAAACCGCCTTTTCCCATGCCGAGGGCGAGGTGCTGCGGCTCTTTCTCGAAAGCCCAAAGCGGCTGATCTCGCGAACCCAGATGATGGAACGCCTCGGCGGTGGCGCTGGCGACAGTTTCGACCGGGCAATGGACGTCCGCATCTCGCGCCTGCGGACCAAGCTGCGCGAGGACCCGAAGAACCCGCGCCTGATCAAGACCATCTACGGGGCGGGCTATATATTCCTCGGCGACGTGCACTGGAGCTGATGGCACGCGGCCCCTCGTCACCGAGACTCTTGCGCCGCCGAATCAGCTGGCGTAAAAAATCAATATGGCCACCTGTCTGCTTTATCGTCCTGCCGAGACCCGCCCCGCCCGGTTTTACCGGATCGAGCTGGCGATCAACCTGTTTGACGGGGTCTCCGTGCTGCGTGAATGGGGTGTCACCGGCGGCAAGGGGCGATCGACCATCCATCTGTTCCGCAGCCTGCGCGAGGCTTCGGCGGCCGCGGACCGGCATCGCAAACGGATGCTGAAGCGAGGCTACAACCGCGCCTGAAAGTCCCGGGCTCTGCTCCGTTCCCGCGCTGTTCCCGGGTTCAGACGGCCATTGACCAATTTCAGTTTGGCCCTTTTATCCGTCGCCCCCCTCCTCTAGGACTCCGTCATCGGGATCGAGAAAGGCAGGCGCATGTCCGAAATCACGCTGGTTCGCCACGGTCAGGCCAATACCGCCGCGCGGGACGAGCACAGTTACGACCGGCTCAGCCCGCTCGGAGTTCAGCAGGCCGAATGGCTCGGCGCTCATTTGCGCGCCGCCGGCTTGACACCTACGCGGGTCTATTGCGGCACGCTGACCCGGCACCGGCAGACCGCCGTAGCGATGGGTTTCGATGCGGGCCAACTGATCGAGGATCCCCGCCTCAACGAAATGGAATATTTCACCCTCGCCCAGGCTATGGAACGCGAACACGGCCTGCCGATCCCGCAGGAGCGCGAAGGCTTTGTCGCGCATCTGCCGCAGGTCTTTGCCGCCTGGGAAGGTGGCCGGATCAGCGACGCACCGGAAAGCTGGCGCGATTTTGCCACCCGCACCGAAGCGGCCCTGAGCGAGATCGCCAACGGCGACGGTCCGGCGCTGGTGGTGACCTCCGGCGGGCTGGTCTCCATGGTGATGCGTCATTGCCTTGGTCTGAACACAGAGGCTACCGCGCGGATGGCCCTTGCCATCATGAACACCTCGCTGCACCGTCTTCACAATATCGGCGGGGCCTGGTCGCCGGTCCTCTTCAATGCAATCCCGCATCTTGAGACCCCGGACCGCCACCACGCCCGAACCCATCTCTGACCTGTTGCCAGGAGCCTTTTTGATGCAGCTCTTTTACGCGCCCAAGACCATCTCGATTGCCGTCGCCATCGCGCTGCGCGAAGCCGGGCTCAATCATGAATTGGTAAAGCTCGATTTTGCCACCAAGGAGCAGACCTCCCGTGCCTATGCCCAGATCAACCCCAAGGGCCGGGTGCCGGCGCTGGTGGTTGAGGGCGGCGTTCTGACCGAGACAGGTGCGCTTTTGGAGTATATCGCCGATCTTGTGCCTGAAAAGGAGCTGCGCCCGAGCGATCCGATCCTGCTCGCCCGGATGCGCGAGGTGATGTTCTACCTCGCTTCCACCATGCATGTGAACCATGCCCACAAGATGCGCGGGGCCAGATGGGCCACCACCCCCGCGTCCTTCAAGGACATGCAGGCCAAGGTGCCGGAAACCATGGCGGCCTCCTGTGACTATATCAGCCAGTTCGGCCTGCGCGGCCCCTTTGTGCTGGGCGAGCGCTTCAGCCTGGCCGATTGCTACCTCTATGTCGTCTGCACCTGGCTCGAAGGCGACGGAGTGAAACTCGCCCGTTTCCCGAAGATCCAGGCCTTTATGGAGACCATGGAAGCCCGCGACAGCGTCAAGGCTGTACGCGCCAAGGACATGCTGTGAAGGACAAGACCATGACACATCTCTGGGTCCGGGCCGAACAACGCCCGAACGAAGATCGCGTGGGCCTGACGCCCGCAGGCGCCAAGGCACTGATGGCAGCAGGTATCCGCGTCACCGTCGAGGAAAGCCGCAGCCGCGCCATCCCGCTGCAGGGCTATATCGACGCTGGCTGCGAGATCATGGCCGAGAACTCCTGGCCCGAGGCCCCTGCCGATGCGATCATCTTCGGCCTGAAGGAACTGCCCGACGACGGCAGCCTGCTGCCCCATCGCCACATCATGTTTGGCCATGCCTTCAAGGGCCAGCATTCCGGCAAGGAATTGCTGCGCCGGTTCCGCGAGGGCGGCGGCACGCTTTATGATCTGGAATATCTGGTCGACGAGACCGGACGCCGCGTCGCGGCCTTTGGCTATTGGGCAGGCTATGCCGGGGCCGCGTTGACGCTCAAGGCCTGGGCGGCGCAGCAAAAGGGCGAGATCTGCGGCCCGGTCGGCGCCTATGAGGACAAGCACGCCTTGCTCTCCGACCTCGGAGCGGACCTCGATGCCATAGACGCCAAACGCCCCAGCGCCATCGTGATTGGCGCTTTGGGTCGGGTCGGCTCCGGTGCGGCGGACCTCTGCGAGGCGATGGGGGTTGCTGTGACCAAATGGGACATGGCGGAAACCGCCAGCGGCGGCCCCTTCCCCGAGATCCTCGCCCATGAGCTGTTCCTGAACTGCATATTCGCCCGCCCCGGCACCCCGGTCTTTGTGCCGCGGGAGGCGCTGAGTGCCGCCCGCAAGCTCACGGCTATTGGCGATGTGGCCTGCGATCCCGACAGCGACTACAATCCGGTACCCGTCTACGATCGTGCCACCACCTGGGATGCGCCCGTGCTGCGGGTGGCCGAGGCGCCGGTGCTCGACGTGATGGCGATCGACAACCTGCCCTCGATGCTGCCGCTCGAAAGCTCCGAGGATTACGGAGACCAGCTTCTGGCCAGCCTTCTGACGCTGACCGACCTCGACTCTGGGGTCTGGGCACGCGCCAAGGCGGTTTTTGACGACCATGTGGGCGGCTAAGGCCCCCACGCCCCGCGAAGAGGAGAGATAAGATGACAATTCACTGGTGTGGCACCGGCCTTTCGGCCATCCCCGGCCTGCGCCGCCTGCTGGAGGCAGGTCATGACGTTGCGGTCTGGAACCGGACCCCGGAAAAGGCCGCTGAGGCGGTTGGCGATCTGACCTCGAACATCCATAAATTCTCGATCCCGCGCCTTGCGGAACTCCTCAGCCCCGCCGATGTGGTCGTCTCCATGCTGCCCGGCGACTGGCACGTGGAACTGGCGGAACTGGCGATCTCCAAGGGGGCGCATTTCGTCTCTTCCTCCTACATCTCGCCAGAGATGCGGGCCTTGGATCAAAAGGCCAGGGACGCCGGTGTCGCGCTGGTCAACGAGGTCGGCCTTGACCCCGGCATCGACCACCTGATGGCCCATGCACTGGTGGCGGAATACGCGGATTCGCCCTCTTTCGACCCCGAGAACGAGATCAGCTTCCTGTCCTATTGCGGCGGCATCCCGAAGGAGCCGAACCCCTTCCGCTACAAATTCAGCTGGTCGCCCCTGGGCGTGCTGAAGGCGCTGCGCTCCCCCTCCCGCTCGATCCGCAACTTCGAGACGCTGGATGTAGCGCGCCCTTGGGATGCGATCTCCACCTATGACGCGCCGCTTGCCACCCCGGAGAGCTTTGAGGTCTATCCGAACCGCGACAGCCTGCCCTTTATGGAGCAGTACCACTTCGGCGCCGACTGGAAGGTGAAGACCTTCGTCCGTGGCACCCTGCGCCTCAATGGCTGGTCCGAAGCCTGGGCGGATGTGTTTAAAGAGGTCGAGACCCTGAAAGGCCCCGAAGGCGATGCCCGCCTGAAGGAGATGTCCGATCAGTTCTGGGCCGAGAACGCCTATGACGAGGGCGAGCCGGACCGGGTCGTTCTCTGCGTGGATCTGAAGGCCGAGCGCGACGGCGTGACCAAGTGGCACAAGACCTATGTAATGGATGCCTGGGGCGACGAGCGTGGCAGTGCCATGGCGCGTCTGGTCTCCTATCCGGTCTCCTTTGCCATCGAGGCGGCGATCAACGGCAAGATCGCCCCTGGTGTCAGTGCAGCCCCCAGTACGCCAGCCTTGGTCGACAGCTGGATGGCACGTATTGCCTCCCTGTCCCAGCACCTCGAGGTCGTGTCCCACACCTCCTGAACCAGATGCGGATGGGATGTGACGCAGATTTGCGGACGTTTCCCATCCGCTTTTTGGTATTTTGGCGATTCACCGTTCCTTAGTCCCGTTTCGATACATTCGACGGGTCACTTCGCTGCTTGCCCTGCTCCGCTGTATTTACCGCAGGCCCTCGGCAGCCGGTGACCTTTGCGTGTGTAGTATCGTTGCGAGGAGGACGTGAGATGTCTCCGGAACTGAAGGGCCTGCTGGATCAGGTCGAGCAGGCGGTTTTTGTCCTGGAACCGGATGCTGAGGGCATTCCGCGTTATGTGGCATTCAACCGATATGCCTGCGGACATGTGGAACGGCCGGAAAAGGAGATTCTCGGCCTTACCATTCGGGACTTGTTCCCGGGTCGGTATGGCGAAACGATCTACCGCCACCATCTTCATGTCTTGTGCACCGGAGAGGTATTTACGTATCAGGCCCATCTGCCGCTTCACGGCGAGATCCGTCAGATCGAAGTAACGCTGCGCCCCACGCTGGACGCGGCGGGGCGGGTCATCCGCATTGTGGGCACAACCAAGGATATCTCAAGCCTCAGCGACCTCTATCGGCTTCAGGTTGGCGCCGAGATCTTCCATGCTGAGATCGAGGATTTTGTGAGCCTGGCCGCCCATGACTTGCGCACGCCGATGCGCCACGTCGGCACCATTGCGGAGATGCTGCGCGAGGACTTTCGGGATCTTGGCGACGGCAAGCTGGAACTCATCAGCATGCTGGAGCAGATCGGCACCCGCGCGATGGCGCTGATTTCGGATATTCTCTCGCACGCGCAGGCGACCTCGACCCGGTCTGATGTCTGTGCCTTCTCCTTTCGGTCACTGGTCAACGAAGTGATGGCGCTGCTGGATCCGTTGGGCGTCTGCGGATGTCAGATCCGCAGCCGACTGCCCACCGACGATTTGGTCACCGGAGATCGCGCCGCGACGCTCATCGTCTTGCGCAACCTGATCGACAACGCTCTCAAGCACGCGCAGATCCCTGCGGATGGGCGGTTGCAATTGCTGGTCAGCCTCATGGATGGTCCCGAGGGGTTTTACACCGTCGAGGTGCAGGACAATGGCCCCGGCCTGCGCGATCCTGCCGCGCTTTTGCTGAATACCGGCACCCTGCGCACCGACGGAGGCTTCGGCCTCTTGGGCGTTCAACGCCTCATCCACGCCAGGGGTGGTCAGATCGAGGCACGCAATGCCGAGGGATGTCGTGGTGCCGTCATCCGCTTCACCCTGCCCGGTCACCTCAATGGCGAGGAGGATGAGCCCCGGTATCTGGCCATGTCCGGTTGACCTGATCCCGCCCGTGACACCAGCGACAGCACGACCCGATCAGCGCCCCATCACCTCCTCTGCCAGCGCCGTGACATCGACGCCCAACGCCTCTAGGCCCGCTTCGATGTCATAGGCAAGGTTCGGGGTGGCCAGCAGATATTCCTCCGTCGGCGTGCTTCGCTCGTCGCGGGCGGTTGCCACGGCTTCCGCAAACTCCTCCACCTCGAAGGAGCCCCGCCCAATCCAGAGGATCGCTACCAGTTCGGCCTGCTCATCCTCATTCATATCGGCGATGAATGCGCGGAGTTCCGGCTCTGCCCGCTCCAGTTCACGTGCCATCACGGCGACCTGTTCCGCCTTGTTCGTTGCAATATCCATCATGCCCCTGTCCTCCGGTTGCTGGCAAAGCTGAGGCGGAGGATAGGTTACCTGATTTCGGTCAACCTTGATCTGCAACAAGTCAGCCGACCGCGACGATCCCGCTTTCGGATTTCCCCTGGCAACGCCCGAAGACGGCAACCGGCTGGCTGCGCCCGCGCAGGAACACCGGCGGCAGCGCGCTCCAACCGGTTTGTGCGGGCGCGCCCGAAAGGGCGCTTAGGGCCTGCGCCTGCTTCAAAAGGCAGGCAGAGACCACAATTTCCATGCCACAGTCCTTGGTCATCTGTTCCAGCCGGGCCGCCGTGTTCACCGTATCGCCAAGCGCGGTATATTCCAGACGATCCTCATCCCCGACAACGCCGGAGAAAACCTCGCCCCAATGCAGACCGATGCCGACCTGGACCGCAGAGCGCCCGGCGGCGAGCCTGGTCTGGGACCAGTTCAAGGCCTCTTCTGACAGAAGAAGACTGCAACGCAGAGCCCGCTCTGCCGCCGCCTCGCCTTCGAACAGGAGCATGGCGCCGTCGCCGATGAACTTGTCAACCATGCCGCCCGTCTCGCGCGCGGCCCTTTGCACGCGAATGCGGAACTCGGTGATGAACTCCCCCACCTCCGCCGGATCCCGTGTTTCCGCCCAGGAGGTAAATCCGCGAATGTCCACAAACAGCACACCCATCTCCTGACGGGAGCCTTGACGCAGGTCGGCGAGGTTCTCCGCACCCACCCGTTCCGCCAACCGGGCCGGCAAATAGCGGGTGAGGGTCAGCCTGTTCTCGGTCTCGATCAAGGCCCTATGCAACAGGCTGCGCAGGGCCATAGCCGCCGCCACCAGCACCACGCCGCCGAGCGAGATCATGACGAGGCGCACCATGTTTGCGGGGTCCCTCACCAGGTATTTCGCCTGAGCCATGGCCTGGGTGGGGTCCTCCATCTCCACGTGGAACACCAGCCAGCTGAAGCCGAGCACCAGCAGCACGACGCAATAGGCCTGCAGGTAGGGGTTGAACCGCAACAGGGTAAAGGCCAGCACCGCGGGCACCAGCCAGGTGGGCGGGACGAGAAAGGTCAAATCCCCCGGCAGGCCGGCCGAAACCAGGCCGACCCATGTATTGCCGACGATGAACAGGCAATCGAGGGTGACCGCCGGCCAGATCATCCAGCGCTTGAACCGGCCCGAGCGCGCCAGCCAGAGGCTGAAGACACCGAGCGCCAGATAGGCGCCAAGAGACAGGATCACAAAGGCCAACTGCGGCCTCAGCAGCCCCGTCTGCGCAGCCTTGCCTTCGCCAACCACCACAAAGAACACCGCCAGCAGGCCAAAGGCCACAAAGATCCTCAGCACCGAAACCATCGTCTCGGCTCTCTGTTCCGCCTGCCGCAAGAGGGCTGCGTCTGGTGCCATGCGCCATCGTTTCAGGGTCGTGTTCATTCGCCGGGATGCTCCAAGGCAACAACCTTGCCCAGGGTGTCCTCGGACAGCTCTTCGAAGTCGAAGTTGTCGAGCCTCTGCGCCCGCCGCCCGGCCTTGTCGGCGCTGATCTTGATATCGGCGATATCCCGCTGCGCCTGGGTGAAATGCCTATCAAGGTTCATCACCCTGTCTCCCAAACGCTCCACATCCTTGTGCAGCAATCCCAGTTCCTGCCGGATCGCACCCGCCTGTTCCCGCATCCGCGCATCCTTCAGAATTGCCCGCATGGTGTTGAGGGTCGCCATGCAGGTGGTGGGCGAGACGATCCAGACCTTAAGCGAGAACCCTTCGCGCACCACGTCGGAGAAATTGGCGTGAAGTTCCGCATAGACCGCCTCGGAGGGCAGGAACATCAGAGCGCCATCGGCGGTCTCTCCCTCGAGGATGTATTTCTCCGCGATATCGCGGATATGCTTCCTCAGTGCCCCCTTCAGCAATCGGACCGCCTGGGCGCGCTGCTCGGCGGTCTCGGCGTTTCGCAACGCCTCGTAGGGTTCCAGCGGAAACTTCGAATCGATCACGATGGGACCCGGCGGGTTGGGCAGACGGATCAGGCAGTCGGCCCGACGACCGTTCGACAGCGTGGTCTGAAAGCTGTAGGCATCCGACGGCAGCGCCTTGGAGACGATATCGTTGAGCTGGATTTCCCCAAAGGCGCCGCGGGTCTGCTTGTTGGACAGGATATCCTGCAGGGACAGCACATCGCCCGAGAGTTTGGTGATATTGTCCTGCGCCTTGTCGATCACCGCCAGGCGTTCCTGCAGTTGCGTCAGCGAGGTGGCGGTGCGTTTGGCGTTGCCATGCAGGCTCTCGGCCATGCGCTCCTGCATCTCGGCCATGGCGCGGGCCTGTTTCATCGCATTGTCAGCCAGCCGGTCGTTCATCCGCTGCTGCACATCGCCCAAGCGGGCCTCCATGGTCTGCAGGATTTGCAGCTGCGCATTGGCTTGGGTGTCAGACACGGTCTGCAAATTGCCCCTGAGCGCCTCCTGCCCGGCAGAGAGCTGCTGGGCGACTTGGGAGATCACGCTCATCTGATGGGTCAAAGGCTCCACCGCGCGGGCGGCCCGGGCCGAGGCACGCAAGGATTGCACCAGCAGGACCAGCACCAACAGGACCAGCCCGCCCCCCGCCAAGAGCATCAGCGTCATCGTCTCCATGTTGTCGAGCGCCTGCTCCATGCCCTCCATCAGGTGCGCCCGAACAGCCGTTCGATATCGGCCAGCTTGAGTTCCACATAGGTTGGGCGGCCATGGTTGCACTGGCCGGAATGGGGCGTCGCCTCCATCTCGCGCAACAGCGCGTTCATCTCCTCGCCGCGCATCCGACGACCGGAGCGGATCGAGCCGTGGCAGGCGACGCGAGACAGGATCGCCTCCAGCCGCGCTTGCACCAACTGGCTCTCGCCCTGATCGGCCAGTTCATCAAGAATATCGCGGATCATCGCCTCTGCATTCACCTCGCCCAGGATCGCAGGGGTTTCACGCACGGCGATGGCATTTCCGCCGAAGGCTTCAACGCCGAGGCCGAATTTCGCCAAGTCTTCGGCCACATCGAGCAAACGCGCGCAGTCGCCCTCGGAGAGTTCGACGATCTCGGGAATCAACAGGCCCTGAGTGGCGACGCCCTTCTCCGCCATCTGTTTCTTGAGCTTTTCATAGACCAGCCGTTCGTGAGCGGCGTGTTGGTCGACGATGACCATGCCGTCGCGGGTCTGGGCGATGATGTAGTTTTCATGCACCTGCCCCCGAGCGGCACCGAGGGGGAGGTCCTCGGTGGGGGTAGAGTGGTCAGCGGACGGGGTTGGCTCTTCGATCAAGCGGCCACTATAGGCGGTGTCGAGTTCCGCAAAGCCTGTCGCGCGTGGCGAGGGGAGCGGCGCTTCGACGGACATCGCGGGGGGCGACCAGGGGCCTTGCGCCGCGAAAGATACGGAGCGCGCCCCGAGAGAGGGGCGGTCCATCTGATAGATCCGCGGCGCGCCGCTGGCGGTGGGTAGCTCGACCCGCATCGCCCCCAGCGTGGCCCCAGCCACGGTGGTGGAGGCGCGATGCCCCGCTTCGGCCAGCGCGTGGCGCAGGGCAGAGACGATCAACCCGCGCGCAAGGCCGGGATCGCGAAAACGCACCTCGGATTTTGCCGGGTGCACGTTCACATCGACCAGGGTCGGGTCGCAGTCGATGAACAGGGCCGCTGCCGGGTGACGATCGCGGCTGAGGAAGTCCATATAGGCGGCGCGCAGCGCGCCGGTCAGCATCTTGTCCTTCACCGGGCGCGTGTTCACAAACAGGAACTGCGTCACCGCAGCTCCGCGTGAATAAGTCGGCAAGGCCGCATAACCATAAAGGCGAATGCCCTCACGCGTTGCGTCGATCTGCAACGCGTTTTCGGCAAAGTCGCGCCCGATCACATGCGAGAGCCGCCCGTGCAGCGCGTCAAACAGATCGCCGCTCATCGGATCAGCGCGGAAGGTCACCCGCCCCTCGCCGCCGCCGGAGGTGTCGCGCAGGGTAAAGCCGACCGCAGGCTCTGCCATCGCAAGGCGCTTCACGGTGTCGGCAATCGCCTGCGCCTCGGCCCGATCCGAGCGCATGAATTTGAGGCGCGCCGGGGTCGCGAAGAACAGGTCGCGCAGCTCGACAATGGTGCCTTGGCGCAGAGCAGCGGGTTTCACCGGCTCCATCTTGCCGCCAGAGACGCGGATCTGCGCGGCCTCATGCCCTTCGGCGCGGCTGGTGATGGTCAGCCGCCCCACGGCACCCAGCGAGGGCAGCGCCTCGCCCCGGAACCCGAAGGTGTGGATGTTCAAGAGATCCGAGCCGTCGATCTTGGAGGTCGCATGACGCGACAGGGCCAGAGGCAGGTCCTCGGGCGTCATGCCGCAGCCATTGTCGGTGACCCGGATCAGCGTCTTGCCGCCATCGGCGATCTCCACAGTGATCCGGGTGGCGCCGGCGTCGATGGCGTTCTCCACCAGCTCCTTCACGGCGGAGGCTGGACGTTCGACCACCTCCCCCGCAGCGATGCGGTTGATGGCACTGTCGTCGAGCTGTCGGATCACAGGGCGCGCGGTGCGCGGGGCCTGATCGACAGCGGCTTCGCTGATCTGGGGGTCGGGGATAGACATAACGCAATATTTAGCATGTGGCGGCGCGATTCTGCCACATGGAATACGCCTTGGATCCAGGCAGTTCAACGGCCGGATCCAAGGTGAAATCCGCTCGGCGGTCAGACGCCGGAGGGGGCACCGGCACGGGCGCGGCAAGGTCCAAACAGCGCCGCGAGCGCGAGGATCAGACCGGAGACGGTGGCGATCATGCCGGCCGCGCTCACGGCGTCGGCCAGGCCGATCCAGAGCGGGCCGTAGCCGGCCAGCACATAGCCGACCACCGCAGAAAGGGCCGCGAACAGGACGCTCCAGCCGACCTGCACCTCCAGCCGGTTGGTCATCATCCGGGCCGCGGCGGGCGGGCAGATGAACATGGCGATCACGATGATCGAACCCACCGCATCAAAGGCCGCCACCGCCGCAATTGCCGCCATCAAGACCAGCGCAAGACCCAGAAGGTCAGTGCGCAGGCCCATGGTCCGGGCGAAACCTTCGTCAAAAGTGGCAATCTTCAAGGGCCGCCAGAACAGCGCGATAAAGCCCGCCACGACCAGCAGGGTCGCCGCCATCCGGGGCAGCTCAACCGGCAGATAGGCCAGCGCCGAAGGGTCCAGAAGCGATCCCCAGCCAGTGCCATCGAGCCAGATCAGGCTCTCCAGATTGCCATAGAGCGCGTGCTCCACATCGAGGTGGACGGAGGAGGTGTCGCTCTGTTCCAACAGGAGAACACCCCCCGCAAACAGCGTGGTGAAGACGACGCCCATCGCCGCCCCCGGCTCGATCCGGCCCAGACGGCGGATGCCTTCGATCATCACCACAGCAACCACCGCAGCGCCCGCCGCGCCCAGCATCATCGGCCAAGTTGTGACCGCACCGGTCAAGAGAAAGGCGACCACGATCCCCGGCAGGGCCACATGGCTGATCGCATCGCCAATCAGCGCCTGCTTGCGCAGCAGGAGGAAATTGCCCGGCAAGGCGCAGGCCACGGCGGCAAAGATACCGATCAGCAGAGGGGTCAAAGACAGGGTGACAAAGTCGCTGCCCATCAGAAGGCCTCCTTCGGGGTGCCAATCTTGCGGTCGATCTCGGCGATCTGGTCGGGGGTCAGCACGGTCTCGATCTCGCGCAGCCCGTCATAGAGCGCGGCAGCGGCCTCCTGCGCCTGATCGCGGCGCAGGATGTCCCAGCGGTGTTCGTCCCGCAACGCCTTGGCCGCCCGCGCGCGGCCCGCCGCAGTTGCGACGCCGTCCGGGCGCGCCAGCCCTGCCCGCGCGAGAAGCCGCAGGGTGAGCGGCTCATAGATGGTCTGGTTCTGAGCCAGGGCCAGCAGCCCCTGCCGGATATGCACCCGACGCTGGAACCTTTGATGCCGCAAGACGGCCGCCAGCACGCCGCGGCCGGGGGCGATCAACAGGGACACCGCAAAAAGGGCAAAGCTCATCAGCACGATGATCGCCCCCGTCGGCAGATTGGGCGCTGAGGCAGAGACCGCAGCCCCCACATAGGCGGCGAGCGCCCCTAGAACCCCGGCAAGTATGACCACCTGGTCGGCGCGTTCGGTCCAGAAGCGGGCAGTGACGGCGGGAATGATGAGAAGCGCCACGATCAGGATCAGTCCCACGACCTTGAGCCCGACCACGGTGACGGCCATCACCAGCCCCATCATCAACATGTCGATCCGGCTGACCGGCAGGCCGCGCGCAGCGGCATATTCGGGGTCGAAGGCCACCATGGTCATCGGCCGCCGCGCCAGAAGGATCACCAGGAGGACAACCGCGCCCCCTCCCGCGATGACCAGCGCGTCGCTCATCAGCATCCCGGCGGTGGATCCCAGCAGGAAGCCTTCAAGCCCCGCCTGTCGGCCGATCCCGAGAGTCTGGATCACGGTCAAGAGCACGATACCAAACCCGAAGAAGACGGAGAGCACGGCACCGATGGCGGCATCCTCGGCCAGGCGGGTGTTGCGTGTGAGCCAATTCATGCACCACAGGCCAATGCCCGCTGAAACCGCCGAGCCGATCAGAAGCGCCGCAAGGTTCCTGCCGTCGCCCCCGAGACCGACCAGGATCAGGAACGCGACGCAGACGCCGGGCAATGTGGCGTGGCTCACGGCGTCAGAGACCAGTGCCCGCTTGCGCAGGAAAAGGAACGTGCCCGTGATCCCCGAGGCCGCCCCCAGCAAGGCTGCCCCAATCGCCACCAGAGTTGCATTATAGCCCAGCTGCAAGAGCAGAGCGTCACCCAGAAACTGCATCACGCGGGCCGGGAGATCTGGTCGATCTGCGCGGTTGCAAGCCGCCCGCCATAGGCCGCCTGCAAGGTCTCCGGCGTGAAGGCTTCGGCAACCGGTCCTTCGGCAACCTTCCGTGTATTGATCAGGAACACATTGTCAAAATACTCTGTCACGGTGGCGAGATCGTGATGCACCACCACCACCGTCTTGCCCTCCGCGCGCAACCCCTTGAGAACGCCGATGATCGCTTTTTCGGTCGCGGCATCCACGCCCGCAAAGGGCTCGTCCAAAAGGTAAAGATCCGCTCCCTGCGCCAGGGCCCGCGCAAGGAACACCCGCTGCTGCTGGCCTCCGGAAAGCTGGCCGATCTGGCGGTCGGCAAAATCACCCATGCCGACCCGGTCGAGGCAATCCCGCGCGATCTGGCGATGGGTGCCGCGAATGCGCCCCAGAAGGCCCAATTGTCGATAGAGCCCCATCATCACCACGTCGATCACCCGTGTCGGGAAATCCCAGTCAACCGAGGCGCGCTGCGGCACATAGGCAATCCGGGCACGTTGATGATCCAGCGGACGACCAAAGACCTGTACGCGGCCCGAGACCGGCGACACGATGCCAAGCGCGGCTTTGAGCATGGTCGATTTGCCCGCACCATTGGGACCGATGATCGCCGTCATCTGCCCGGGCACCACGGTCATATCCACAGAGAAGACCGCCGGTTTCTCTCCGTAGCTGACGGTCAGGCCGCGAATGGCGAGCGGACTGCTGTCAGACACCCTGTCTCGGGGGCTCTGACCGTTCTGGCTGGCGAGCGAAAGTTGCATGTTCAGATCCCTGCCGAAAGCTTGCCGTCCATGCCGCCCTCGGGCACGTCGGCGCCCAGCGCTCCGGCAATAACGGTGAAGTTGTGGTCGAGCATCCCGATATAGGTCGCCTCGTATGTGCCCTCCGCGCCCATCGCGTCAGAATACAGCTCACCACCGATCACGACCTCGTGCCCCTTCGCCGCAGCGCCCTCGATCAGCGCCCGCATCGAACGGTCCGCCACCGAGGTCTCAACAAAGACCGCACCGATATTGCGATCCACCAGGACATCGACCAGTTCACCGATCCGGTTCAGGCCCGCTTCGGATTGGGTGGAAATCCCCTGGATGCCCAGAACCTCGAACCCGTAGTCGCGACCGAAATACCCAAAGGCATCATGCGCCGTGACCAGGACCCGGTTCCCCGACGGGACCCCCGCCACCAGACTTTGCCCGTAGCTCGACAGCCGGTCAATCTCGCCCAGATGACGCTCGAGGTTGGCGGTAAAGAGGTCGGTGGCCGCGGGTCGGGCTTCGGTCAGGGCCCTCGCGACCTCGCGCACCACATGTTTCCACATCTGCGGGCTCATCCAGACGTGTGGGTCGAATTTGTCCGCATAGTCGTCATGGCTGCGCAGCTCAGCCCTGGGAGTGGCCTCAGCCACGGCAATCACTTTGCGCTTACGCCCCAGCGCGTGAAAGTAATCCTCCATCTGCGCTTCAAGGTAGAGGCCATGCCACAAAACCAGATCCGCCCGTGTCATCGTCGCGATATCGCTGCGGGTCTGGCGATAGGCATGCGGGTCCACGCCTGGTCCCATCAGGGCGGCCACGGCAACCTCCGCTCCACCGATCTGACGGGCCGCATCGGCGATCATGCCGGTGGTCGCAACCACCGAGAGCGGCCCTTCGGTCGCGAAGGCGGGAGCCGCACCAAACGCAACAACGGTCCCCAGTCCCAGCAGTGTTTGACGTCGGTTCAGCATATACGTGCTCCTGGCTCTCAACAATCTCGTTCCTGTTGCAATGAATATGCGAACGATTCTCAAGTTCGTCAATGAAAATGAGAACCATTTGCAAAATACCTTCATTTTTGTCCTTTTGGTCAAAATTTATCGCCCAAACTGCGTGCGAAACCTTGCCAGAACGGGGTCGCCCGTGCGATTTTGCCGCCAAATCTTTCGAGGACTCCCAGATATGGACAGCCAAATCGCAGAAGACGGCGCACAGCCGCCGGTCAAATCCGCGGCCAAAGCCTCTGCCGGTCACGCCACTCCGGCTGCGGAGAGCGCGCACACCCTGCCCCGCAACCCCGGCATCGCGCTGGATCTCGACTGGGCCTTGGGTGTGGAGGCCAATACCTCCGCCATTGAACGCCGCTGCGCCAGCCTGCCCGGCCGCCGCTCGGTCAAGAAGGATTATCAGGCGGCCTGGCTGCTGAAAGCGATCAGCCTCATCGACCTCACCACCCTTGCGGGCGATGACACCGAGGCCCGCGTCCGGCGCCTCTGCGCCAAGGCGCGTCGGCCGGTGCGGCAGGAGATCCTCTCGGCACTCGGTTTTGACAGCCTCACCACTGGGGCGGTCTGCGTCTATCACGACATGATCCCCGCCGCAGTTCGCGCGTTGCAGGGCACGGACATTCCGGTCGCCGCTGTCTCGACTGGCTTTCCGGCCGGCCTCTCGCCCTTTCACCTCCGCGTGGAAGAAATCCGCGAGAGCGTCCGGGCCGGTGCCAAGGAGATCGACATCGTGATCTCCCGCCGCCACGTGTTGTCGGGCAATTGGCAGGCGCTTTACGACGAGATGAAAGCCTTCCGCGAGGCCTGTGGCGAGGCACACGTCAAGGCGATCCTGGCCACGGGCGAGCTGGGCACCCTGCGCAATGTCGCCCGCGCCTCGATGATCTGCATGATGGCGGGGGCGGATTTCATCAAGACCTCCACCGGCAAGGAAGGCGTGAATGCCACCCTGCCCGTGTCACTGGTGATGATCCGCGCCATCCGCGATTATTACGAGCGCACCGGGTTTCACGTGGGCTACAAACCGGCCGGCGGCATTTCCAAGGCGAAGGACTCGTTGGTCTATCTCAGCCTTATCAAAGAAGAGCTTGGCAACCGCTGGCTGCAACCGGACCTGTTCCGCTTTGGCGCCTCCAGCCTCTTGGGCGATATCGAACGCCAGCTCGAACACCATGTGACCGGCGCCTATTCCGCTGGCTACCGCCACCCAATGGCGTGAGGACAAGAGAGATGACCATTAAAGAGATCTTCGACACCATGGAATACGGCCCCGCTCCTGAAAGTGCTGCTGAGGCTCTGGCTTGGCTGGTCGATCAGGGCAGCCAGTTCGGCCATTTCATCAACGGGGACTTCACCGCCCCCGGCAAGCTGTTCGAGAGCAGGAACCCGGCCAATGGCGAGGTTCTGGCCGAGCTGACGCAAGCCACCCAAAAGGACGTGGACGCCGCCGTCAAAGCCGCCCGCGCTGCACAAGCGGGTTGGGCCGCGATGGGTGGCTCTGGCCGGGCAACCTATCTTTATGCGATCGCGCGCCTGTTGCAGAAACACAGCCGCCTTTTCGCCGTGCTCGAAACGCTGGACAACGGCAAGCCGATCCGCGAGAGCCGCGACATCGACATCCCTTTGGTGCAGCGTCATTTCTACCATCACGCAGGCCATGCCCAGCTGATGGACGAGGAACTGGCCGGGCGTGAGGCGCTGGGGGTCTGTGGGCAGATCATCCCGTGGAACTTCCCCCTGCTGATGCTGGCATGGAAAGTCGCGCCGGCGCTCGCCATGGGCAATACCGTGGTGCTGAAACCGGCCGAATACACCTCGCTGACCGCGCTCCTCTTTGCCGATATCTGCCGTCAGGCGGGCCTGCCGAAAGGGGTCGTCAATATCGTCACCGGCGACGGTGCGGTGGGCGAGATGATCGTCAAGGCGGACGTGGACAAGATCGCCTTTACCGGTTCGACCTCGGTCGGTCGCAAGATCCGCGAAGCCACCGCAGGCTCCGGCAAGGCGCTCACCTTGGAGCTAGGCGGCAAGAGCCCCTATATCGTCTTTGACGACGCCGACCTCGACAGCGCCATCGAGGGGCTGGTGGATGCGATCTGGTTCAACCAGGGTCAGGTCTGCTGCGCCGGCTCGCGGCTTCTGGTGCAGGAAGGCGTCTCGGAGCGCTTCCACGCCAAGCTGCGCGCGCGGATGAAGACCCTGCGCCTGGGCGATCCTCTGGACAAGAGCATCGACATCGGCGCGGTGGTGGACCCGGTGCAGCACGCGGAAATCACCCGTATGGTGGCCTCGGCGCAGAACTGCACCGTGCATCAGACCGCGGTGAACATGCCCGCCAAGGGCTGTTTCTTCCCGCCGACCCTGATCGAGGGCCTGTCGCCCGCCGATCCCTTGATGCAGGAAGAGATCTTTGGCCCCGTACTGGTCTCCACCACCTTCCGCACGCCCGCTGAGGCGGTGGAGCTGGCGAACAACACCCGCTATGGGCTGGCCGCGACGCTTTGGACCGAGAACGTGAACCTCGCGCTGGATATCGCGCCGAAGCTGGTCGCGGGCGTGGTCTGGGTCAACGGCACCAATATGTTTGACGCAGCCGCTCCCTTTGGCGGGGTGCGCGAGAGCGGTTTTGGCCGCGAGGGCGGCGTGGAGGGTCTGCTGGCCTATACCAAGCCGAAGGGCGAGGCCGCAGCACTGGCTCCCGTTGTGGCCTTTGAAGGCAGCGACAAAGGCACCGTTCCCGCAGGCATCGACCGCACCGCCAAGATGTTCATCGGCGGCAAGCAGGCGCGCCCGGACAGTGGCTATTCCAAAGCCGTCTTTGGCCCCAAGGGCGACCTTCTGGGCCATGTCGGGGTCGGCAGTCGCAAGGATGTGCGCAACGCCGTCGAGGCCGCCAATGCGGCGAAGGGCTGGAGCAAGACCACCGGCCATCTGCGCGCGCAGATCCTGTATTATCTGGCCGAGAACCTCGCCGCCCGCGCCGGGGAATTCGCCGCGCGACTGGACGCGATGACCGGCAAGGGCGACGGCGTAACCGAGGTCGAAGCCTCGCTGCAGCGCCTGTTCTCCGCCGCCGCTTGGGCCGACAAATACGATGGCCTGGCGCATGGCGTGCCGATCCGCGGCGTCGCTTTGGGCATGAAAGAGCCGGTGGGCACCATCGGCATCCTCTGCGCAGATGAGGCGCCGCTTCTGGGTCTGATATCGGCGATGGCACCGGCGATGGCCATGGGCAACCGGGTGGTGCTGGCCGCCTCCGAGGCTTTCCCCTTGGCGGCGACTGACCTTTACCAGGTGCTCGAGACCTCCGACGTGCCCGCAGGCGTGGTGAACATCCTCACCGGCGCGCACAAGGACCTCAGCGACACCATGGCCAAACACCTCGATATCGACGCGGTCTGGAGCTTCTCCTCCTCTGATCTGTCCAAGAACATCGAGGCCGCCTCGGCCGGCAATCTGAAGCGCACCTGGGTCAACTATGGCCGCGCCTTTGACTGGTCGCGCGATCAATCCAAACGCTTCCTGCAGGCCGCCACCGAGGTAAAGACGGTCTGGATCCCCTACGGCGAGTGATAATCGGTCCCCGAAAGACTAAAAACCACCGCTAAAGAGACGGCGCGACCCCGATGGGACCGCGCCGTTTTGTAATTAGTTCAAGGGCAGCCGACACACGCAAAACATGTTATCCTTCCACCGCGAATTGAACGGGAGACATAGATGCGCACCTTTATTCTGGCCTGCGGTCTGGCCACAGTATTTGCCTCAAGCGCCATGGCGGACATGAGCATCACCCTGGAAAGCGGCTGGAACGGAAAGACCGTGCCGAAAGGTCAACACTGCACACTATTTGGTGGCAAGGGGACAACCCCGCCGATGAAAGTCACTGGTTTGCCGTCTGAAACCGCTTGGGTCTATGTGGAATACAACGATCAGGATTATCGCCCTTTGTCCAAGAATGGCGGACATGGGGTGATTGGCTACCCAGCCAGCGGCAGCTCGCTTGAGCTCTATTCCGTGCCCGGTCTGGTCGACAAGCTGCCGGGTAAAGCGCGGGTCATTTCCGCCGCGCGTGGCACCGGCGACTACGCTTCCAAGGGCTATATGCCCCCCTGTTCCGGCGGCAAGGGAAACCGGTATTTTGCAATCGTCAAGGCCATTTCCTCCGGCGGAAAGGTTCTTGAACAACAGAAGGTGGAGATTGGTCGATATTGACCAACCCTGTGTGACACGCCTCGCGCCAGACCAGAAAAGGGGCCAATGGCCCCTTTTTGTTGTGCGACGCAACTGCCGTTCGTGGCCAGGATCAATCCGTCGACTTCAGCCCCTCGGGCTCGCCGACCACCACGAACCGCAGCCCCTCGGGGTCCAGCAATTCCTGCGCCACCCGGTTCACATCCTCCAGCGTCACCGCATCGATCTTGTCGTTGCGGGTGACCACATAGTCGCGTGGCAGCCCGTCCATCTGCATCCCCACGAGGATCGAGGCAATGGGTCCGTTGCCGTTGAACCGCAAGGGATAAGCGCCCGTCAGATAGGTCTTGGCATCCTGCAATTCCTCTGGCGTCACACCTTCCTCGGCGGTCTTGAGCCATTGGTCCCGCACCACCCCCACGGCCTCCGCCATCTTCTCGTTCGCAGAAGCAAAGGAACCCATATAAGTCGAGGCCAGATCGCGCGGCACAAGATAACTATAGACGCCATAGGTCAGCCCCCGTTTGGTGCGGACCTCATCCATCAGCCGCGTCTCGAAGGAGCCACCACCGAGGATTTGGTTCAGCACATAGGCGGCAAAGAAATCCTCGTCATGCCGGTCGAGTCCCTTTTGACCAAACAGCGCCACCGACTGCGGGGTGGCAAAGGGAACAACGGTGGTTCCCCCCGTCAGCAGCACGTCCGTCGGCGCTGCCATCGGTGCACCTTCGGCCGGAAGATTTCCCAAGAGGACATCCAGTATCTCTCCCAATTGCTCAGGAGTGATATCGCCCACCGCGCTCACATAGAGCCTGTCGCGGGCAAAGACCGCCTCATGGGCGGCAAACATGTCCTGCCGGGTCAAGGCGGAGACACTCTCCACCGTGCCCTTGCCATTGGTGCCATAGGGGTGATCCCCAAAGGCCAGCTTGGCGAAGGTTTCACCGGCTATCGCATTCGGATCGGCGAGGTCGGACTTCAGCCCCACCAGCACCTGCGCCCGCACCCGGTCGAGCGCGTCCTGATCGAAACGCGGCTCCTGGATGGTCTGGCGCAGCAACTCCACCGCTTCATCGCGGTTCTCGCTGAGGAATGTCGCCGAAATCGACATCATGTCCTTGTCGGCATCATAGGAGAAACTGGCCGCCAGCGCCTCGAGGGCGCGGGCATATTCCTGCGCGCGCAGTTCGCCGGACCCCTCTTCCAGAAGGCCGCCCATCAGGTAGACCGCCCCCCGTTTGCCGGGGGCGTCGAGCGAGGTGCCGCCGCGAAACCGCAGTTCCAAGGCCGAAAAGGGGATCGAGTGATCTTCCACCAGCCAGGCCTTGATCCCGCCGGGCGAGGTTACTTCCTGGATCTCGATCTCGGCGCGCGCCATCTGTGCGGCAAGGAGAAATGCCAGCATCGCCATTAGCGCGGTGAGGGACCGGATCAAGGCAGGTCGCGGGTCAAGAACGCGGGTGCGGACTGCAGAACGACTCATTGCGCCACCTCCGGCTGGCTCTGAACAAGATAACCGGTCACCGAGGTCTCTGGCCGGATCACCTCGCGGGCCACAGCGATGATCTCATCCTCGGTGATCGACTGCAGCACGCGCGGCCAGTCCTGCACGTCCTC
The DNA here is from genome assembly GCA_937146765.1 of uncultured Paracoccaceae bacterium. Classification (GTDB taxonomy): domain Bacteria; phylum Pseudomonadota; class Alphaproteobacteria; order Rhodobacterales; family Rhodobacteraceae; genus Epibacterium. The sequence goes on from CAKZRP010000024.1 coordinate 48,291, forward strand.
GACGGTCAATCCAGAGGTCAGCGCTTGTCCATACCGGTTGGCGATCCGATCCACATCGTCGCGGGCATAGATTTCCGACGCCCTGAGTTGCAGCTTGATCCGGTCGAGTTGCTGGCTGTCCACACCGCGGGCCAGGAAGTCCTGCACCGTTTGGTCCAGCGCCGCCTCGGCTTCCTCCAGCGTGACCCCATCAGCAGGCACGATCACAAAATCAAAAGTGGTGTCATCCAGCGAGACGCCAGAATAGAAGGCCGCCGTATAGACCGCCACCTGCTGTTCGAACTGCAACGCATTGGCGAGATAAGAGGTTGTCCCCCCTCCCAAGAGCTCGGCCAGAAGATAGAGTGCGGCCGCCTTTTCCTGGCTGGCATGGTCGCGCTCCGGCGCAAGGTAGGACCGCTGGACATAGGGTTGCGCCACACGCGGATCGGCATAGGTCAGGCGGCGCGCGGCGGTCTGCGGCGGTTCCTGACTGCGCAGGCGTTCCGGCAGGTCAGGATTGGAGGGGATGACGCCATAATAGGTCTCGGCCAGGGCGCGCACCTCCTCGGGTCGCACATCGCCGGAAACCACCAGGATCGCATTGTTCGGAGAATAGAAGGTGCCGTAATAGGACAGGGCATCCTCGCGCGACAGGGTTTCCATCTCGTGCCGCCAGCCGATGACCGGCTGGCCATAGCGGTGGTTGAGATATTGCGCCGCCCGCATCTGTTCGCGAAACAGTGCGGTCGGATCACTGTCGGTTCGCTGGTTGCGTTCCTCGAGGATCACCTCGCGCTCGGTGACGATATCGGTCTCGCTGAGGCGCAGGTTACGCATCCGGTCCGATTCCATCTTCATCATCAGTTCCAGCCGGTCGGAGGCGACTCGCTGGAAATAGGCCGTGTAATCATAGCTGGTAAAGGCGTTGTCGCGGCCGCCGTTGCGTGCCACCGTGGCCGAGAGCTCACCCGCCTTCATCGTATCGGTGCCCTTGAACAGCAGATGTTCGAGGAAATGCGCCACACCGCTTTCGCCCACCGGCTCATCCGCCGAACCGGCCCGATACCAGACCATATGCTGCACCACCGGCGCCCTGTGGTCTTCGACGACCACCACCATCATGCCATTGTCGAGCGTGAAGGTCGTGACCATCTCGGTTCCCGTAGGGGCCGCGGTCGAACCGCTCTCGGCCTCGACCACCGGCGTGTCCTGCGCGGCCAGCCCCGACAGGGCCGGAAGAGAGATCAGCGCCGTGGTCATCACAAGGGCTCGAAGCGCCGCCCGCCAAGGACAGGGGGTCGCTGTCACCATTGTCATACGTCTTATCCTCCAGATCGGTCACCCGGGCCGGTGCTTGGGCGCACTACCCGGGGCAGAGTCGTTCTGTCTGCTGCAGATGAAGTTACGATGTCACCCGCCAGCCACAAGATGATTTGCCGAAAAAGTGAAGCCTTAATCGCTCTCTGGCGGCGACGAGGGCGTTGGCACCCCGGCGCGGCGATAGGCCTCGCTGACCCCGAAGGGGTTGAGGGCATCACGCTCGTAGGTCTCCGCATAGCGGTCAACCGGGAACAGCTTGATATTGGCGAGGATACCAGCCCGCTTGCGGCGCTTTGCGTCCTCTTCCGCCAGGGTGGTGCGAATGTCCCCCTCGACGCCATAGCGGCTGGCGGCGGACACCAGTGCCCCTTCGGAGGCGGCAATGCCACTGGAGGGGCGACCGCCTAGGGCGATCATCGCCTCGGCGCGCGGGTCGCGGTCGGTGATATTGCTCCCCCCCGGAGTCGGCAGCGGAAGTTCGGAGTAATTCGTCGGCGCTTCCAGCGGCTTGCTGGGCAGCACCAGAAACTCGTCCGGCCCCACCCGGCGGGCGTCAAGATTGTGCAGCGGTTTGTCACCACAGGCTGCGAGCATCAGAACGGAGCCCAGAACTATCGGTGCGGTGACAAAACGCATGGGTCGCGGTCCTCTTTCACGGTTTCGACCACCTCTAACGCAATTCGCCAGAGAGGTCACGCGGGCTTTTTCGCGCGGCCCTCGAACAGGATCAACCCCGCCGCCCCCGCAAAGATGAAAATATCCGCGACGTTGAAAACAAAGGGATTCTGGATGCCGCAGCAGGACATGTTGAGGAAATCCAGCACGTAGCCATAGATCACCCTGTCCACCACATTGCCCAGCGCACCACCGATCACCAACCCGGCGCAGGTCTGCATCATCACGCTTTGACCATGACTGCGGCGCACCCAGAGGAAGACCGCCACCGAGATCGCAAGCGAGACGGCGATCAGGATCCAGCGGCTGGCATCGCTGTCGCCATCAAAGAGACCAAAGTTGATCCCCCGGTTTTCGCCATAGCGAAAGGTCAGGAGCGGCGGCAGCACATCGAGCCGCAGACGGGCTACCAGATCGAGGCCGAAGATGACCCCGATCTTGCTGGCCTGATCCAGAACCACCGCCAAAAGCGCGGCAAGGAAAAGCGCGGATTTGCGCATCGCGTCCCGACCTTCGTTTGCTTAGTGACGGAAGTGGCGCATGCCGGTGAAGACCATCGCGAGCCCGGCGTCATTCGCCGCCTTGATGACCTCATCATCGCGCATGGAGCCACCGGGCTGGATCACGCAGGTCGCGCCATTGGCCGCCGCTTCCAACAGACCGTCCGCAAAGGGGAAGAAGGCGTCAGAGGCCACTGCAGAGCCTTTGGCGAGGCTTTCCGGCAGGCCCATGGCATCCGCCATCCGCTGCGCCTTGACACCTGCAATGGTGGCAGAGTCGAGACGGCTCATCTGGCCGGCGCCCACGCCCACGGTCTGACCCGCTTTGACATAGACAATCGCGTTGGATTTCACGTGTTTGGCAACTTTCCAGGCAAACAGCAAGTCGGCCATTTGTTCATCGGTCGGCGCCTTTTCGGTCACCACTTTCAGATCCTCCATCGCACGGTGGCCAACGTCCTTGTCCTGCACCAGCATCCCGCCGGAGACCTGACGGGTGGTCAGGCTCTGGTCTTTCGGGTTCGGCAGGCCTTCGGTGACCAGCAGACGCAGGTTCTTCTTGGCGGCAAAGATCGCCTTGGCCTCATCCGAGGCGCCCGGCGCGATGACCACTTCGGTAAAGATCTGGGTGATCGCCTCGGCGGTTTCCGCATCAAGGGCCGTGTTCAGTGCCACGATGCCGCCAAAGGCAGAGGTACGGTCGCAGTCAAACGCCTTGTTATAGGCTTCAAGCAGGGTCGCGCCGCGCGCAACACCGCAGGGGTTGGCGTGTTTGATGATCGCGACGGCCGGACCATCCTCTGGGGAGAATTCGCTCACCAGTTCAAAGGCCGCGTCGGTGTCGTTGATGTTGTTGTAGGAGAGTTCCTTGCCCTGCAGCTGCTGGGCGGTCGCCACGCCCACGCGCTCAGTGCCATCGGTGTAGAAGGCGGCTTCCTGATGGGGGTTCTCGCCGTAGCGCAGGGTCTGGGCGATCTGACCGGCAAAAGCACGGCGGCGCGGCACCTCAAGGCCAATCGCCCCTGCCATCCAGTTCGACACCGCAGCGTCATAGGCGGCGGTGCGGGCATAGGCGTTCTGCGCCAGCCACTGACGGAAGGCAAAGGAGGTTTGACCGTCGTTCTGGTCCAGCTCTTCCAGCAGCACGCCGTAGTCCTCGACATCCACCACCACGTTCACAAACGAATGGTTCTTGGCCGCCGCACGGATCATCGCCGGGCCGCCAATGTCGATGTTCTCGATCATTTCCTCATACTCCGCGCCACGCTTCAGCGCCGCTTCAAACGGGTAGAGGTTCACGACCAAGAGGTCGATTTCGCCGATCCCATGTTCGGTCATCGCCGCCACATGGGCGTCATTGTCGCGCAGCGCCAAAAGACCACCATGTACCATCGGGTGCAGGGTCTTCACACGACCGTCCATCATCTCGGGGAAGCCGGTGATCTCAGACACGTCCTTTACCGCCAGACCAGCCTCGCGCAACGCCTTGGCGGTGCCGCCAGTGGACAGAAGTTCGACCCCGCGCTCAGCAAGGGATTTGCCCAGATCGATCAGGCCGGTCTTGTCAGAGACGGACAGAAGGGCGCGGCGGACGGGGTGGAGGTCGGTCATCGGTCTCAGAATCCTTGTTCAGGTTCACTCTTCGTAGGCCATGGGTTCGTCGCGGGCCAGATCGCGCACGGCCACGGCCGTTTCCTGCGCCTTGCTGAGGGTCCAGCGGATCTGGGTCGCGTATTGGATGGCCCGGCCCGACAGGACGATTTGCAGCGATTGACGCGGCTTCAAGCGGGTCTTTTCCAGGTAGACGCTGGTCTCCAGCCGCAGGTCGCACTGGCCGTCGTGACGGAAAACCCAGATTTCCCCACTCTTGAGCGCCATGGATACTGCCGCGCCGCCCAAGTCAAGGGCCGCATCTACATCCGGGTGCAAATGAAAGCGCAGATCATAGGTGATCCCCTTGGGCTCCGTGGCTTCTGCCGCCCTGTTGAAGCGTTTCTTGGCTGCGTCATCGAGGGTCAGCAACATGTCTTCGCCCGAAACCATGCGCCCATCGACAGAGAGGTCGATCGCTCGGGCATGGGTCACGCCGAAATGGCGGACATAACCGTCATGGGCGCCCTGAAAGCGGTAGCCATCGTCCATCTCCTCGCGCTCGATCAGAACGCCACTCGGCGGCTCGATCAGGAACTCGTGGCCGGTGCCCTTCTGCGGCGGTGCCAACCGGGCGCTGGAATGGCCTTCGAGACAGACCACCGAATGCGACGGCGTGGCGCGCCCGGCCCGCCGCCATTCGACGCCGAAATTTTCGCCGGCACCGCAATTGACGATCAGCGGGCGGCGACCGGAGGTCAGTTCGAATGCAAGGGTGGAAGCATGGGCATTGTAGGAGGCCTTGCCCAGCGGCGGCACCGAGGCGTCGATGATCAGCGAGGTGCGCCGGGCCGAGAGCCGGGCAAACCCCATCGCCAGCCCTTCGTATCGCCGGGCCGGCACATGGGAGGCGGCAAGGGCATGGTCGAGCCATCCCTCCTGGCCGCGCCCGCCGCCATGAAACCGCGCCAAACCGCCATCACTGTGACGCAGGGCACGCAGGGTCGGGGCGATCCGATCGAGGGCGGCATGGTGTTCGCGCGGCACCGAACGACCCGCCTCATGCAGGGCCGCCGCCGCCCAGGTCAGCAGGGTAAAGACATCCAGAAGCTCTTCGGGGTTGCGGGTCGGAAGGCCGCCGTCGCTGTTGATCTGGCTGGCACAGTCCTGCGCCAGCGCCCGCACCGCCGGATCGGCCAGTTCCTCGCACCCCTTGAGCGCCAGACCGGCGTAGATGAGGCCAGTCAAAGCCTCGAAGCGCGGCAACCCCGGCGAAGCGCCCTTCCAGCGTTGGGACAGGAACCAGACCTGCTGCGACAGGGACCGATAGAAGGCCTCGGAGGCGGCTTTGTCCTGCCCGCTCAGCAGGAAGAGCGCATGGTTGGTCCATCGAATCACCCGCCGCCCGGTAAGGTCCGGCGACCATCCCGGCCCGGCGCCGCCACCAAAGGCATCGATCCAGCCCCAGACCCAATGCTGCGCCTTCTTGCGCGCCTTGAGGTCACCGACCGCGGCCAGATCGTCGAGCCAGGTGCAGCCCTGCCGCTCCGCCTCGAAGGCGAGATCGGGGGCCTCGACATCCCAGAGACCAGTGGTGGTGCTTTCGACCAGATAGCCGGCAAAGAGGAGATTGCCAGCGACCAGCTGACGGCCGCGGGCAAAGCTGCCGATGGTGCGCGGCTCCGGCTGCGAGACGAATCCCGTCGCCGAGGGCTGCTTGCGCGCCTTCCAGGCAGTATAGCGGTTCAGCAGCCGGGTGCCGCGGCTGGCCATTCGATCGTATCTGGACATGCTCTCTTGCCTCACACGCCTTTGGCGTTTTGGCCAGAAGATAACGTGGATGCGCGGGGGTGTCATGCGCTCTGTGGCGCGGAAGGGACGCAAGGGCCGGTGTTTGCGCTTCGGTCTCAGGCAGTTGTCCCGCTGCCCTCCCCGCGCAGAACGCTCTGTACGCTCCCGCCCCGCGCCGGATCCGGCAGCGCCCGGCGCAACCGCGCCAAAGGGTCTTGCCCTGCAGGGCGAGGCAGCCTTGGGGCCGGGAGTTTGCCACCCCCTGCCACCAGCCCGGTCAGCTGTCGGTCTTGACCAGCTCGGCCATGTAGAAGCCGTCCATACCACCGATCTCGGGCCAGTAATCCGGGCGCAGCCGCAGCCCGCCCTCCTCGGTGATCCAGGCGGGATCGATCCCGGCAAGGGTCTTCACCCCCTCGCCGATACGGGCATCCGGGAACATGTCAAGCGCATCCTCGATCTGGCATTCGCCTTCGTCTGGCAGAAGCGAACAGGTGCAGTAGACCAACCTCCCGCCGGGGCGCACCAGGGTCCAAGCATGGGCGAGCATCTGCGCCTGCAACTCGATCAAGGCACCGAAGCCGACCCCATCCTTGGCCTGAGGCAGATCCGGATGCCGCCGGATGGTCCCGGTTGCCGAGCAGGGCGCATCCAGCAGGACGGCATCATATTGCCCCTGCTGGGTCATCACGTCGCCCACCACCACCCGCGCCGACAATCCGGTCCGCGCGAGGTTATCCCGCAGACGCGCCAGGCGACCTTCGGAAATATCGACCGCGGTGACATCCGCGCCAAGAGCGGCCATCTGCAGCGTCTTGCCACCGGGCGCGGCGCAGAGATCGAGCACCTTCTCCCCTGCCTGAACGTTCAACAGGCGCGCCGGCAAGGCCGCCGCCGCGTCCTGCACCCACCAGGCGCCGGTCTCATATCCCGGCAAGGCAGAAACCTGCCCTGCCTCTGCCAGACGCAGGCTGCCTGTCGGGGTCCACTCACCGCCCAGGGCGGCCAGATCGGCCCCAGGCTTTGCGGTCAGATCCAGCGGCGCAGCCTTGTAGTGGGACGCCTCAATCGCCAGCATGGCCTCATTGCCCCAGGCCTGCGCCAGGGGCGACCGCAGCCACTTGGGCAGGCGGGGAATGCGCAGTTTCGCCCATTCCGCCGGACCTTCCTCGGCCACCTTGCGCAGGACCGCATTCACCAACCCCTTGAGCTGACCATGCCGGCGATGGCGCGCCACCAGATTGACGATATCGTTGACCACCCCATGCGCGGCACCTCCGGAACAGAGTTCCACCGTGCCGAGCCGCAACGCATTGCGAACAAAAAGTGCAGGCGGCTTGCGCAAGTGCTTCTCAAGCACCCGGTCCGCACGTTCCAGCGATCTCAGCACCTCCAAGGTCAACCGTTGCGCCCGCGCCCGGTCCGCAGGCTCCAGGCGGTCCAGAATCTGCGTCTGACACTCCGCCAACAGCAGGCTTTCGCCCAGCACCTTGTCGAGAAGGGCAACTGCGGCGCGGCGCGCCTCGGTGGCGGAATTGGGGCGGTCACTCATGCAAAGGGGCTCCTGATCGGGCATCGACTTGTCCACGGCGGACGCAGGCGTATATCATGGGCGCAGCATAAAGGAACCCATCCTGCGGAGAAGACACGATGAGTGATGCCCCCCAAGCCCCCCGCAGCGACCTGCCGCCTGCGGCCCTGCGCGCCCTCGCCGAGGCGGAAGAACGCCGCAAGGCCCGCGCTCGCGAGGAACCGCTGCCGACCGAACTTGGCGGGCGCGATGGCCCCGATCCGGCGCGTTACGGAGATTGGGAAAAGAAGGGCATTGCGATCGACTTTTGACCTCGCATGCGATGGGGTGAAGGGGCTCTGCCCCTCGCGCCCTTCGGGCGCTCACCCCGGGATATTTGCGGAGAAGATGAAGAGAAGAGCGTCCCGCGCCGTTTCACCTTTTTGCAAATATCCCCGCCGGAGGCAGCCGCCCGCAAGGGCGGCCGCAAGCTCTCAGAGGCCTAGAACGTCGATCATGTCATACTGACCGGGTTTCTTGTCCTGCCCCCAAAGGGCAGCCTTGAGCGCGCCGCGCGCAAAGATCGCGCGATCGGTGGCCATGTGCCGCAGAACGATCCGCTCGCCCGCAGCGGCAAATAGAACGTCATGTTCCCCAACGATGTCGCCGCCGCGAATTGCGGTGAAGCCGATGTCGCCCCGCTTGCGGGCGCCGGTGATGCCGTCGCGTCCGCGATCCGCCACATCGGCGAGTGTCACACCGCGCCCTTCGGCGGCGGCTTCGCCCAGCATAAGGGCGGTGCCCGAGGGGGCGTCGACCTTGTGGTGGTGGTGCGCTTCGATCACTTCGATGTCGAAATCCTCGTCCAGCGCGGCGGCGACTTTCTTGGTGAGCTGTACCAGGAGATTCACCCCCAAAGACATATTTCCCGCTCTTACGATCACCGCATGCCGGGCGGCGGGTTCGAGCTGCGCGATCTGCTCGTCCGACATGCCAGTGGTGCCGATGACATGCACCGCCCGAGCCTGAGCCGCGAGTTTCGAGAAGGCCAGTGTCGCCTCCGGCGCGGTAAAGTCGATCACCGCCTGCGCCTTGGCAAAGGCCTCCAACGCGTCATCCGTCACTGTGACGCCAATCGCCGCCCTGCCCATGGCGGTGCCGATATCCTGCCCGACCCAGACATGGCCCGTCCGTTCCACCACGCCGACCAGTCGCGCCTTGTCGCTGTCCAGCACAGTCTTGATCAGCATCTGCCCCATGCGGCCCGAGCCGCCGGTGATTACGATTCCAGGTTTTTCCGTCATGGCGGGCCTTCCTCAACAATTGGACAGAGTGCTGGTTTCCTCCTACCCTGAGGAGGACCGCTTGGCAAAGGGCGGGTTTCGGCATAGAGCACCACGCATGGCTAAGAATAAATTCCACGACGGTCCCGGTCCCTCTCAGCGTCAGCTTCGCGTCGGCGAAGTGATCCGCCGCACTCTGTCCGAAGTGCTGGCGCGCGGAGACGTGCATGACCCGGAGCTGAACCGTCTCTCGATCACCGTCGGCGAGGTCAGCACCTCTTCCGATCTGAAAATCGCCACTGCCTATGTGCTACCGCTGGGCGGCAAGGGGCAGGAGGATGTCCTGCAGCTCTTGGCGCGCAACAAGCACGAGCTGCGCCGGATGATCGGCAAGAAGATCGGGTTGAAGTTCACCCCCGACCTGCGCTTCCGTCTGGACGAGACCTTTGACCGGCTCGACGACACCCGCCGCATGTTCGACCAGGAAGAGGTCCGCCGAGACCTCGACGTCGGCGACGAGGAGGAGTGAGGCGATGCGCGCCCTGAGATCCGCCGCCGGGGCATTTGCCCTCTGGCTTGGCCTTGCTGGCTTGCCGGCCGAGGCGGTGGAATGCCGTGATGAAAGCTACGCAGGCAACCGGTACGCGATCTGTGAAGTGGATGCCGCGACGGAAGAGCTGCGGCTGTTCCTGCGCGACGACAGCGGACGGGTGATGGGGCATTTCTCCTCCATCGAACAGGTGCTGGAAGCGGAGGGCAAAACCCTCGCCTTTGCCACCAATGCCGGCATGTATCACGACGACCGTTCGCCCGTTGGCCTCTACGTCGAGAACGGCAGTCAGGAAATGCGACTGGTGACCAGTGCGGGGCCCGGAAACTTCGGCCTCGTACCCAATGGCGTCTTCTGCCTGCGCGACGGGCGGGCCGATGTGTTTGAAACCCTTGCCTTCGAGAAAAGCGGCGTATCCTGCACCAGCGCCACCCAATCCGGCCCGATGCTGGTGATCGACGGGGCCTTGCATCCGAAGTTTCTCGAAGACAGCACCTCGCGCTATATCCGCAACGGGGTCGGCACCAGCGCCGATGGGCGGCGGGTGGTCTTTGCCATTTCGCGCAACCTCGTCACCTTTCACGCCTTTGGCAGCCTGTTCCGGGATCACCTGAATCTGCCAAATGCGCTCTACTTCGACGGCAATATCTCGCGGCTGCACGCCCCCGAACTGGGGCGGTCGGATGCGGGTTTCATGATGGGGCCGGTGGTCGGCGTGGTCGAGGCGGTCGACGCACAAGGATCTCTGCTGCAGAACTGACCTGTTCCGGGGCGCACTGCCGATCGCGCCCGGAGCGCACCGAAGCGACCGGCTGAATTGACAGGCTGAATTGACAGGGCGCATTGCCTGCGCTACCTCGCGCGCCTCATCCGACCACAGAACCGAGGGCTCACCATGGGACGCAAACGCAAGGGACGTGACATTTCCGGCTGGCTGGTGGTGGACAAGCCTGCGGGCCTGACCTCGACCGCCGTTGTGAACAAGGTCCGCTGGGCCTTTGACGCCAAGAAGGCCGGCCATGCGGGCACCCTTGACCCCGAGGCGACCGGCGTTCTGGCCGTGGCGCTTGGCGAGGCCACCAAGACCGTGCCCTATATCACCGACGCGATGAAGGCCTATGTCTTTACCGTCACCCTCGGTGCCGCCACCAATACCGACGACGCCGAAGGCGAGGTGATCGCCAGCTCCGCCGCGCGCCCCTCGGATGAAGAGATCAAAGAGGCCTTGATGGGCTTCCTCGGTGAGATCCAGCAGGTGCCGCCCAAGTTTTCCGCCGTGAAGGTGGACGGCCAGCGTGCCTATAAACTCGCCCGCGATGGCGAAGAGGTGGAACTTTCCGCACGTCCGCTCTGGGTCGAAGAACTGGTGATGCTGGACCGCCCAGATACCGATCACGTGGTGCTGGAGATGACCTGCGGCAAGGGCGGCTATGTGCGCTCCATCGCGCGTGACCTTGGCGAGAAGCTGGGCTGTTTTGGCCATGTGCAGCAGCTGCGCCGCATCTGGTCAGGTCCCTTTGATGCCGAAGAGGGTGTCAGCCTTGAACAGATCGACGCGCTGGCCAAAAGCCCCGAGATCGACAAGTTCCTGCGCCCGCTGGAAGAAGGCCTCGCCGATCTGCCGGAATTGAAATGCACCGCCCAGGGGGCCGCGCGCCTGAAGAACGGCAATGCCGGTATGGTGATCGCCTCTGACGTGGAATATGGCGAGGAGGCCTGGGCCTCCTTCGAGGGTAAACCCGTCGCCGTTGGAGTCTATAAGGCGGGCGAACTGCATCCGAGCCGTGTTTTCCAGCTGGACTGATCCCCTTCACGGCCCTGTGACATGGGTTAAGATGCTGTAAATGAAAGGGAAAGCCTGCTGACCCATTGTTTCGCGCGCGAAACATCAGGTCAGGAAACCTGACCTTTTTTGTCGCGTGCCCCCTTGCCTCGCTCTGCTGCCTTGGGCCACACCCTCTGCCATGATCACCCGCCATCACACCAAAGGCGATGCTCCCTCCACCGCCGTTTATTCGGACTGCGAACGCTATCGCTACAGCCTGACCAGGGTCTGGAATCCGGTTGGGAAAAAGGTGATGTTCGTGATGCTCAACCCCTCCAAGGCGACCGAGGTGCAGAACGACCCCACCATCGAACGCTGCGAGCGCCGGGCGCGGGCCCTGGGGTTCTGCGGCTTTCGCGCTACCAATATCTTTGCCTATCGCGCCACCGATCCCCGCGACATGCGCGCCGCCGCCGATCCCGAAGGGCCGCAGAACATGGCGATCCTGCGCGAAGGCAGGGAGTGGGCCGATACGGTGATCTGCGCCTGGGGCACCCACGGAGCACATCTCGATCAAGGACCCACTGTGGCCGCCAGGCTGCGGGCAACGGGGCAGCCCCTCTACCACCTCGGCCTCAGTAAGGCGGGTCACCCCAAGCATCCGCTCTACATCCCCTACACTCAAAAGCCCCTGCTTTGGCTGGAGCAATCGGCTCCATAAGGACTCGATTAACCGATGTTCCTGTTTTGTTTTGAGCAACCACCTACTCTGTGGCACACTGGTGGCTGTTGTGGTGTGTTGTGAAGTGAGCGGTTCAGGTGTTGTGGTTGGCCAGTTTTCTCGGACTTGTCGCTGTTGGCAGCGCGGTGTTCATCGACTTTGAGTCCGATGACGAGGACGACGAGGATTCCCTTGGCTCTTCTGACGACCCCGCCTCCTCGGAAGGCACCACCATCGTTCCGCCAGATGTCTTCCTTTCCGGCGGCGAGGCGCAGAGCGGCACTGAAGGTCTCGACCAGATCTCCGGCGGCGATGGCAACGACACGCTTGCAGGTCTTGGTGGCGACGATCAGATCAACGGCTATGCCGGTGATGACGAGATCGAAGGGGGCGAGGACGAGGACGACCTCTATGGCGGCAGTGGCGACGATACGCTGGAGGGCGGAAGCGGTGCCGACACCCTGCATGGCGACGAGGATGACGACAGCCTTTCGGGAGGGGCCGGGGCGGATGCGCTTTTTGGCGGGTTTGGCGAGGATACTCTGGCGGGCGGCGAAGACAGTGACACTCTGCACGGCGGAGCGGGAGACGATAGCCTCGACGGCGGCGCGGGCAGCGACGCAGTTCATGGCAATGAGGGCGCCGATACCTTGCTCGGCGGCGCCGGGACAGATGCGCTCTTTGGCGGTACCGGAAACGATGTGGTCAGCGGCGCCGACGATGGCGCCACCAGGGACTATGTGAATGGCGGCGACGGTGACGATACACTGATCGCCGGGGCCGAGGATGTGATCACCGGTGGCGATGGGGCGGACCGGATCTTGCTGGGGGACTGGATCGCGCAAGGCACAGTCGAATTGATGGACTTTGACGTCTCCGAAGATCAGCTGATGCTGGTCTATGATAGCAGCCAGGGCGAGCCGGAAGTCAGCATTGAGGCGGACCCGGACAATCTCGGCCAGACCATCATCCGCCTGGATGGCGTTGAGGCCATGCGCCTCACCGGTGCCGAAGATCTGACAGCAGAAGATATCCTTCTGGTGGAGGCGGACGACGAGGATGTCGCCCACCTGCCCCTGCCCAGTTGAACTTGCTCAGTTGGACCTGCCCGGCAAGCCCTCTCCAACTGATCTTCGTTGCTTCCGTTTCAAAAACACGCAAGACCTGAGGGAACGAGGGGTTTCGCTTCGGGCTTTGCCCGAAGCGACCGGCGCCGCGATGGGCCCGCACGGGCACAAGGGGCGGCGGGAGCCCCCCGCCCCCGCGCGTGCTTCGATGCACTGAGATGCCACCAAAGATGGCAGCTGTTTTCTTTTGCAAAACGCCCTGAGATCCCGTAATGACCCGCATCCGCGCGTGGAATCAGTCCCTGATGCCAGAGCGGAAACCTCCACGGGCCTGTGCTGGACGACATCCCGGCCTGCGCCATCCCTTAACCTTTTCAAAAAGGAGACCCCGATGTCGATTACTGCGGAAGAAAAAACCCGTTTGATGAAAGAATTCGCGACCAAAGAGGGCGACACCGGTTCTCCGGAAGTCCAGGTCGCAATCCTGACCTCGCGCATCAACACGCTCACCGAGCACTTCAAAACCCACAAAAAAGACAACCACGGCCGCCGTGGTCTGCTGAAAATGGTGGCTCAGCGCCGTAAGCTGCTGGACTACCTGAAGGGCAAAGAAGAAGCGCGTTATCTGGACCTGATCCAGAAACTGGGCATCCGTCGCTAAGACGCCGCCCGGACTTCGGTTCAAGAAACGCCCGCTCCACCCAGGAGCGGGCGTTTTCTTTTGTCGCGCCCCTTGCGCCCTCTCTTGCCAAATCCTGCGCTTCATGATTGTTACGTTATAACACATCAGATCCAGGAGTCGCCCATGTCCGATCCCCGCCTTCCCGTCACTGTCCTCTCCGGCTTTCTCGGCGCGGGCAAAACAACGCTGTTGAACCGCGTCCTGAACAACCGCGAGGGGCGGCGGGTGGCGGTGATCGTCAACGATATGAGCGAAGTGAACATCGACGCCGATCTGGTGCGCGAGGGTGGGGCCAACCTCAGCCAGACCGAGGAAACCCTGGTCGAGATGTCGAACGGCTGCATCTGCTGCACCCTGCGCGATGATCTTTTGGCCGAGGTGCGGCGCCTCGCAGCCGAAGGGCGGTTTGACTATCTGCTGATCGAGTCCACCGGGATTTCCGAGCCGCTGCCCGTCGCCGCCACCTTTGATTTTCGCGATGCCGAGGGCGAGAGCCTCTCGGACGTCGCGCGCCTTGATACCATGGTGACAGTGGTGGATGCAGTGAACCTTCTCAAGGACTTTGCCAGCCATGATCTCTTGTCAGACCGGGGCGAGACCATGGGCGAGGCGGACGAGCGGACCCTTGTGCATCTGCTCACCGACCAGATCGAATTTGCCGATGTGGTGGTACTCAACAAGGTGAGCCTCGCCAGCGCCGAAGAGCGCGATGCGGCGCGCAAGATTATCCGCAGCCTCAATGCCGATGCCGAGATCATCGAGACCGATTTCAGCGTGGTGCCCACCGACAAGATCCTCGACACCGGCCTTTTTGACTTTGACAAGGCGCATGAGCATCCGATGTGGGCCAAGGAGCTGTATGGCTTTGCCGACCACGTGCCCGAGACCGAGGAATACGGCATTGCCTCCTTTGCCTATCGCGCCCGCGCGCCCTTTGATCCGCAAAAGATCCACGATCTGCTGAACGGGACCCTGCCCGGCGTCATCCGCGCCAAGGGGCATTTCTGGGTCGCGACCCGGCCCGAATGGGTGGCGGAGTTCTCGCTGGCCGGTGCCCTGTCGAGCGTTGCACCTTTGGGGACCTGGTGGGCTTCGGTACCTGAGGATCGCTGGCCCACCCATCAGCAAGCGCGCGACTATATGCAGGAGCACTGGCAGGAGCCCTTTGGGGATCGACGGCAGGAGCTGGTCTTTATCGGCGCGGGCATCGACTGGGCGGACCTCAAATCCCGGCTCGATGCCTGCCTGATGCCGCAGATTACGGCGGAGACGCTGGGGGATTACGCGCAGCTTGCCGACCCCTTCCCCGCCTGGCGACGTGCCCCGGCGGCCTGACACCATGGGCAGGCGCAATGCAAATCGCGGCGCGGTGCCACTCCCCACCCGGCGGCGGCAAGAGGATCCGATGGCGGCCTATGACCGGCTGCCATCCCCTCTGCGCGCCTGGCTGCGACAGGCACAACTCCCCTGGTCGCCGCAGTCCTGCCAGCGCATCTGGACCGCCGCCCGCAGGGCGGGATTGGCTGAAGCAGAAGCGCTTCGCCGGCTCGATGCAGCCGAAGCCAAGACCCTCGCCCGCAGCCGAGCGCCGCTCGTCCCCCCAACGGCAAACTGCTGACGTCCTGTTGACCATGACCTGCGCCCGCGCCAAGCGGACGCTTTCTTTCTGCGCCGAAACCATGTAAGGGCGATCTATCTGAGACGATGTGCCAGGACCCCGGCACGCGAAAGCAAGATAGCATAGGGGGTCGGCGGCAATGGGGCCGCCACGCAATATGGAGACCCGGGATACGCCTGGGAGCGCTCCAACTTAGGATACGACTGATGTTCAACGTAACAAAGAAATCGATTCAGTGGGGCGAAGAGACGCTCACGCTGGAAACGGGTAAAGTCGCGCGCCAGGCAGATGGCACCGTGATCGCGACCCTCGGCGAAACCTCCGTCATGGCCAACGTGACCTTCGCCCGCGAACAAAAGCCCGGTCAGGACTTCTTTCCGCTGACCGTGCACTACCAAGAGAAATACTACGCCGCCGGCAAGATCCCGGGCGGCTTTTTCAAACGTGAAGCGCGTCCGACCGAAAAAGAGACGCTGACTGCACGTCTGATCGACCGTCCGATCCGCCCGCTGTTCGTCCCCGGCTTCAAGAACGAAGTTCTGGTGATGTGCACCGTTCTGTCTCACGATCTGGTCAATGACCCGGACGTGGTGGCGATGATCGCCGCCTCTGCCGCGCTGACCATTTCCGGCGTGCCCTTCATGGGCCCGATCGCTGGCGCCCGCGTGGGTTTCGTCGATGGCGAATACGTGCTGAACCCCACCGTGGACGACATGCAGGACCTGCGCCTCAATCCGGAGCAGCGTCTGGACCTCGTCGTCGCCGGCACCAAAGACGCCGTGATGATGGTGGAATCCGAGGCTTACGAGCTGACCGAAGAGGAAATGCTGGGCGCGGTGACCTTCGCGCACGAGCAGATCCAGCCGGTGATCGACCTGATCATCGCTCTGGCTGAAGATGCCGCGAAAGAGCCCTTCGACTTCACCCCGCCGGATTACTCCGCGCTCTATGAGGCCGTGAAGGCCGCGGGCGAAGACAAGATGCGCGCCGCTTACGCAATCTCTGACAAGCAAGAGCGCGTGGCTGCGGTTGGCGCTGCCAAAGAAGCGATCATTGCCTCTCTCAGCGACGAGCAAAAGGAAGACGGCAACCTCGGCTCCGCGCTGAAGAAGCTGGAATCCGTTGTTCTGCGTGGCGACGTGGTGAAAAACGGCCGCCGCATCGACGGTCGTGCGCTGGATCAAGTACGCTCCATCGTCTGCGAAACCGGCCTTCTGCCGCGCACCCATGGTTCCGCGCTGTTCACCCGTGGCGAGACCCAGGGTCTCGTGGTGACCACGCTCGGCACCGGCGACGATGAGCAGTTCATCGACGCGCTGCACGGCAACTTCAAATCGAACTTCCTGCTGCATTACAACTTCCCCCCCTATTCGGTGGGCGAAGTGGGCCGCGTGGGCTCGCCCGGTCGTCGTGAAATCGGCCATGGCAAGCTTGCATGGCGCGCGCTGCAGGCGGTTCTGCCGGCTCCGACCGACTTCCCCTACACCATCCGTGTGGTCTCCGAGATCACCGAATCGAACGGCTCTTCCTCCATGGCGTCTGTCTGTGGTGGCTCGCTGTCGATGATGGACGCAGGTGTGCCGCTGAAAGCACCGGTTGCCGGTGTGGCCATGGGCCTCGTGCTGGAAGACGACGGTTCCTATGGCATCCTGACCGACATCCTGGGCGACGAGGATCACCTCGGCGACATGGACTTCAAGGTTGCGGGTACTGAGGCAGGCATCACCTCCTTGCAGATGGACATCAAGGTTGCAGGCATCACGCCCGAGATCATGAAGTCCGCTCTGGCCCAAGCGAAAGTCGGCCGTCTGCACATCCTCGGTGAAATGGCAAAAGCGCTGACCTCGGCCAACGAGTTCTCCCAGCACGCGCCGCGCATCGAGACCATGCAGATCCCGACCGACAAGATCCGTGAAGTGATCGGCTCCGGCGGTAAGGTCATCCGCGAGATCGTTGAGGTTTCCGGTGCCAAGGTCGACATCAACGACGACGGCGTGATCAAGATTGCCTCCGCAAATGGCGAAGCGATCCAGAAGGCCTATGACATGATCTATTCGATCGTGGCTGAGCCGGAAGAGGGTCAGGTCTATACCGGTAAGGTCGTGAAGATCGTCGACTTCGGCGCCTTCGTGAACTTCTTCGGCAAGCGCGATGGTCTGGTGCACGTGTCCCAGATCGAAAACCGCCGCCTGAACCACCCCAGCGACGTGCTGAAGGAAGGTCAGGAAGTGAAAGTGAAGCTTCTGGGCTTTGACGATCGCGGCAAGGTGCGTCTGTCGATGAAGTGCATCGATCAGGTGACCGGCGAAGAGGTTGCCGAGAAGAAAGAAGAGGCGGAATAAGCCTTTTCCCGCAAGCTGCGGATCTGACATAAGGTGCCCGGGACCCTCGCGTCCCGGGCATTTTTTATGACCCTCTCACCGGGGTCGCAGGAAAGGACCACATGGCCCGCGTTACCCTTGTCACCGTTGCCTATAATTCCTCTGCCGTGCTGCCGGGGCTGCTCGCCTCGATCCCCGAAGGCGTGGATTGCGTGGTGGTGGACAATGGCTCAAGTGACACCGAAGCCACCCGAGCGCTGGCGCAACAGCATGGCGCAGAACTGGTTGTGGCCGAGCGCAACATCGGCTTTGGTCCCGGCTGCAACCTCGGTGCGGCGCAGGCAACAAGCGAGTTCCTGTTCTTCGTGAACCCGGACGCAAGCCTGAAGCCCGGTGCCGTGGAGGCACTGCTGGCGGCGGCCGACGCTCATCCCGAGGCCAGCGCGTTTAATCCACGCCTGCGCGAGGGCAACGGCAGAATCGCCTTCAAACGCCGCAGCAAGCTGTTGCCCAAGGACCAATGGTTGCCCCGCGAGGCCTCAGAGACCGATTGCGAAGTTCCGGTGCTGCAAGGCTCGGCCATCTTTGTCCGCCGCGCCGCTTTTGAGGCAGTGGACGGCTTTGATCCGAAGATCTTTCTCTATCACGAGGATGACGACCTGAGCCTGAGATTGAAACGCGACTGCGGTCCGCTCCGTCTGGTGACGGCGGCGGAGGTGGTGCATCTCTTTGGTGAATCCACTGCAAGGTCCCCGCGGACGGCGGCACTCAAGGCCTGGTACATGGGGCAATCGCGCGTCTATGCCTGCCGCAAACATGGGATGCGGGGCGCCTTCCGAAAAGCCCTGACCGAGGCCCTGGGGCAACTCCTGTCGCCCTTGACCCTGCTATCGACCCGCAAACGCGCAAAACACTTGGCCTATCTACGTGGCGTCTGGACCGCGCGCACCGCAGATGGCGCAAATCAGCCACTTCCCTGGTGACCGCGAGCACTTCGTTGCCTTGTTCCTGCCAAGGCGCTATGCCCGCATCCGTATTTCTCCGATTCAAGGTTCGTGAATGTCGTTCCCCCTCTGGAAGATCAAGCGAGAGCTTGCCAGACCCTTGCACCAGATGAGGCAGTTGCCGGCCCGATTGACCAGCCTGTTCTTTTCGCAAACCTATTACGACCGCGTCCTGGCACCGCAAAAGCGGGTGACGATCGGGGCCAAACCCGCAACCGGCAAATATGCGGTCTACCTGATCTTCCCTCAGTCTGGCCTCCTCGCATCCCACCGCGAAGCTCTGCGCTTCCTGTCGGTCAATGGCTACGCGCCGGTAGTGGTGTCGAACCTGCCCTTGACCGACGCCGACCGCGCCGCAGTGCTGGAGGCTGCGACGCTTCTGATCGAACGCCCAAACTACGGGTATGATTTTGGCGGCTATCGAGACGGCGTGTTAGAAATCGCCTCCCGATACCAAGACGTCTCGCGACTGGTTCTGCTCAACGACTCTGCCTGGTTCCCCCTGCCCGGCTCAACCAATTGGCTGAAGGCCGCCGAAGCGCTGAACCGCGATTTTGTCGGGGCCGCGACCAACTTCGGACACGCGCGCGTGGACCCCGAGCGGTATTGCGAGATCCGCTGGACCTATTCCTGTGCCAATCGGAACTTCCACTACTGTTCCTTTGCCTTGATGGTCAGCGGAACTCTCTTTGCCGAACCCGGGTTCCAAAGGTTCTGGAAGGGATTTCCGCTCACCAACAACAAGACCGTGACTGTTCGCCGCGGCGAAATCGGCTTGACCCAATGGGTGATCCGCAACGGATACAGCCATGGGAGCACTCTGGAAATTGCCGATCTCGACTCCAAGCTGGCCACATTCAGCACCGAGGAGCTGCACAGACTCGCCGCAGCGACCATCATTCCCGAAATGGCGCGCATGAAAGAGGTGAAGGCCAAGACCCTTGCAGGCACCCCCAGCCGCGAGGAATTGATCGCTTTGATCCTGACGAGCATCGCGCGCCAGGGCATCAGCTACACACAGCCGGGATTGGTGCACGGAACTTACGGTTTTGCCTTCCTGAAAAAGTCCCCGCTTTGGCTGGATGAGGAAGCGTCCGATCTCACATTGTCCTTCACGCAAAGCCTCGATGGCGACTTCGGCGCGACAATCGAGGCAGAAGCAAAGGCACTGCGACGGGCGCGTGGGGCGCGCTTCGCGCCTGTGGCGGACTAGGCTGGAAGCCACCTCTCTTCACGCGGTGGCTTCCAGATAGGTTAGGACAGCGGGATTATTCCGGTGCCTTTGTTTTGCGCAGGTAGGGGAAAATGGTCTCGAAGTCGCCAAACTTCTCCTTGGCCGCATCATTGGAAAGCGAGGCAGGGATGATCACATCCTCGCCCGGCACCCAGTTTGCAGGCGTCGCGACACCCTTGGAGGACATCTGCAGGCCATCGAGCGCACGCAGGATCTCGGCAAAGTTGCGCCCCACGGTCATCGGGTAGGTCATCGACAGCTTCAGTTGCTTGTCGGGGCCAATGATGAAGACCGATCGCACGGTGGCGCTGTCGGCAGGGGTGCGACCATCGGGCAGATAGGCCTCTGCCGGAAGCATATCGAAGGCCTTGGAGACCGCGAGCCCTTCATCGGCGATAATCGGGAAACCGGCCGCGGTCTTGGCATAGGCCTCGATGTCACCCTTCCACTTCTTGTGGTCCTCGACCCCGTCAACGGAGACACCGATCACCTTGGCGCCACGCTTGGCCCATTCCTCGGACAATTGCGCCACGGCACCGAATTCGGTGGTGCAGACCGGGGTGAAGTCCTTCGGATGCGAGAACAGGATCGCCCAGCTGTCCCCAATCCAGTCGTGGAAGGTGATGGTACCCTGATCGGTCTCGGCGGTGAAATTCGGGACGATGTCGTTGATGCGCAAACCCATTTGGTCGCTCCTCCTTGTCAAGCTTGTGCCAAGCGTATGAATCACTTGCGCTAAACCTAGTCGCTTTGCGCGCAGGTTAAAGTGCCTTGACCAAAGCCCCCCGATTTTGTCGCAGCCCCCTTGAGGATCTGGTGGAGATCTGCCGGATTGAAGTGGCCATGGTCTGATGGGGCCATTCCAGTTTTGATCAAAAATCGCCCTTGTCGCGCGGCGACGTCGCTGACAGACTGCGGTCAAAGTGCCGCCAACCGGCCGGACTCACGGGCTCGAAAAGGGAGTGTCCCCATGATTGAGAAACGCGATTTTTACATTAACGGCCAGTGGGTTGCACCCTCTGCCCCAAATGACTATGCCGTCATCGACCCCTCGACAGAGGACCCCTGCGCAATCATCACTCTGGGGGCCAAGGCCGATACTGATGCTGCCGTCGCCGCCGCGAAAGCTGCGCTGCCCGGCTGGATGGCCACTCCTCCGGCCGAGCGCATCGCGTTGGTGGAAAAGCTCCTTGAGATCTACAACCGCCGCGCCGAGGATCTGGCACAGGCGATGTCGGCTGAGATGGGCGCTCCGATCGACCTCTCCCGCTCCAGCCAGGTCGGCGCGGGCAGCTGGCACCTCGACAACTTCCTTAAGGCCGCAAAGAACTTCGAGTTCGAGCGCCCGCTGGGGGATCATGCCCCCAACGACCGCATCATCTACGAGGCGGTTGGCGTGGCCGCGTTGATCACCCCGTGGAACTGGCCGATGAACCAGATCACGCTGAAATTCGGCGCCGCTGCCATCGCAGGTTGCACCATGGTTCTGAAGCCTTCGGAACAGAGCCCGATCAACGCGATGATCTTTGCAGAGATCGTCGATGAGGCCGGTTTCCCCGCAGGGGTCTTCAACCTCGTGAACGGCGATGGCGCCGGCGTTGGCTCGCAGCTGTCGTCGCATCCGGATGTGGACATGGTCTCCTTCACCGGCTCCACCCGCGCCGGCACCGCGATTTCCAAGGCAGCAGCGGATACGCTGAAAAAGGTGCATCTGGAGCTCGGCGGCAAGGGCGCAAACCTCGTCTTTGACGATGCCGACGAGAAGGCGGTCAAGCGCGGCGTGCTGCATATGATGCAGAACTCCGGTCAAAGCTGCAACGCGCCCTCGCGGATGCTGGTGCAAAAGGGCATCTATGACCGCGTGGTCGAGGAAGCCGCAGCCGTGGCCAGCGATGTGGAGGTTGGTCCGGCCTCGAAAGAAGGCCGCCATATCGGCCCGGTGGTGAACGAGCTGCAATGGACCAAGATCCAGGACCTGATCCAGAAGGGCATCGACGAAGGCGCCCGTCTGGTCGCCGGTGGTACCGGTCGTCCTGATGGTCT
Organism: uncultured Paracoccaceae bacterium; assembly: GCA_937146765.1. Taxonomy (GTDB): domain Bacteria; phylum Pseudomonadota; class Alphaproteobacteria; order Rhodobacterales; family Rhodobacteraceae; genus Epibacterium. Next base: position 69,947 of record CAKZRP010000024.1, read on the forward strand.
CAACAAGGGCTTCTACGTCAAACCGACGATCTTTGCCGATGTGAACAACCAGATGACCGTCGCGCGCGAGGAAATCTTTGGCCCGGTGATGACGATCATTCCGTTTGAAACCGAGGAAGAAGCGGTCGAGATTGCCAATGACACGCCCTATGGTCTGACCAACTATGTGCAGACGCAGGACATGGCCCGCGCCAATCGCCTGGCGCGCGTGCTGCGTTCGGGCATGGTGGAAATGAACGGCAAATCCCGCAGCGCCGGCTCGCCCTTTGGCGGCATGAAACAATCCGGCAATGGCCGCGAAGGGGGCGTCTGGGGGCTCGAGGACTTCCTTGAAGTGAAGGCCGTGGGCGGCTGGACCCCCGAAGCCTGATTCCCGGTTTGGCAACTGACAGTGAAGCCGCCCTTCGGGGCGGTTTTCTCTTGCGCGCAGGCGAAGGGAACGGCGTCTTCAAAACTTTACTTTTGTTTGAGAGGTTTCGGGCAGATTTTAGCTGCCGCTTGGCGGAAATTTTCAACTCTAGGCAAGAAACCACATGCTAGGGTTTCCAGACCAAGGAGGTGCGCAATGGATTTCTTCGACGCGCTGGGACTGGACCCCAACGCCCCCGCCCATCCGGAGGCTTTGGCAATGCGGCTCGCCGGCTCGCAAGCGCCAGTTGTCGTGACCCTGGTTAATGTACCCGATCCCCTTCTGATTTGCGAAAAACTGCTGCGGCTGGATCGCTATTGCGCAACCGGCACCCGGCTGCGGGTGGATCGGGTTGCGGAGCGGTCTTTGACAGTGGCCATCGAACAGGCCACGCCGGATTCCCTGGATAGCCGGATGGCGATTCTACACGGGCTCCTTCTTCGGGCGGGTTTGCATGATTTGAAAATTGACGGGGACACAATCACTTGGTCGGATGCTCCCGAGATTCCAGACCTGGAGTCAGGTGAATCCACCCGGCTCACGGACCATGTGCAGCACCTGATTGCCACGGACCCTGCCCGGGCCTGGCGGATCGAGGATGCCGCCCGCCACCTCGGCCTCTCCAGTCGCAGCCTGCAACGCTACCTTCTCGCAGAGGGCGGCACCTTCTCGGATGCCCTGCGACTGGCGCGCACCGAGGTCTCGGCCTCACTCCTTCGCAAGAGTGACCTGAGCTTGGGCGAGATCGGATTCACCTGTGGCTATGCAGATCAGGCCCATTTCCAGCGCGAGTTTCGCAAGGTCAGCGGGCAGACCCCGCGCAGCTTTCGAATGAATGGCGGGAAAATTCCAAAACCGGTCAGAAAGGGGCCTTGACGCGGAACTTCAGCGAGGCCCCGCCATCCGGGTGTTTCAACCGCAGTTCCTCGGAATGCAGCATCATCCTCGCGTGGTCGCGTCCCGCACCAGTGGCATAGAGCGGGTCGCCCAGGATCGGATGACCGAGCGAGAGCATATGCACGCGCAACTGATGCGATCGTCCCGTCTTGGGGTGCAGGCGCACCCGGGTTTCGCCCTCGCCATAGCTGACGACTTTCCAGTCGGTCTCCGCAGGCCTGCCGGTCTCGTGACACACCATCTGTCGCGGACGGTTTTCCCAGTCGACGATCAACGGCAGGTCGACAGTGCCGGAGCGCGGTTCCAGAAGCCCATCCAGGCGCGCGACATAGGTCTTTTTTGTCATCCGCTTCTCGAACTGCAATCCGAGGTGGCGTTGTGCGTGAGGGGTCAGCGCAAAGACCATGACTCCAGAGGTGTCGCGATCCAGCCGGTGCACCAGCAGCACCTCGGGAAAGGCCGCCTGCAGACGGGACATCAGGCAATCCGCCAGATGCGGGCCCTTGCCGGGCACGGACAACAGCCCGTCAGGTTTGTTCACCACGAGGATCTGCGCATCATGATGCAGGATGTCGATGGGATCGCTCGGCGGGCAATATTCGCTGGAAACTGTCATCCCGGTTGCCTAGCGATCCCCTGCGCGGCTGGCAAGGTCCCGCGCAGCGGGCACATGGGTTTCAGTCCAGAGCTTGAGGGCATCCAGAAAGGCAAGCGCCGTCTCGCCTTCTGCGGTCAGCGCATATTCAACCGAAATCGGCGAGGTTTCGAGCACCCGGCGCCGGACCAGACCATGGGCCTCCAGATGGCGCAGCCGCTCGGTCAGCATCTTCTTGCTCGCCCCTGAAATGATCCGGGCAAGATCGTTGAAGCGGAATGGCCCGTCGCGCAGGTGCCAGAGGATGGAGCCGGTCCATTTGCCGCCGAGGATCCGCATGCCCTGCTCGATGGCACAGGGCACGTCGCAGGTCTTGGTAGAGCGGCGACGCCCAGCGGCATCTTCGACAATCTCGGCCCTGAGGGCCTGGGTGACGTGCGTGACTGCGGCCATCTGCACTCTCCATCTAGGTTACAAAAAGTATACTAGTTGAAAGAAGAGACCGCATCAACCAGATGGCATTCAGAACGAGCGACACAGGAGCACAGACATGTCCCGCATTCTCATCATCAATGGTCATCACCCCTATCCGTTTTCCGAAGGCAAGTTGAATGCCGCCCTTGTGGACCGCGCCAGCACGTTTTTCGAAGCGCAGGGTGATGAGGTCCAGATCAGTGCCTCGGCAGGCGATTACGATGTGGCAGAGGAGGTCGCCAAGCATGTCTGGGCGGATGTCGTGCTGTTGCAATACCCGGTCAACTGGATGGGCACGCCCTGGAGCCTGAAGAAGTATCAGGACGACGTCTATACCGCCGGCATGGGGGGCGAGCTTTGCACCGGCGACGGGCGCACCACCTCCCGCCCGACCGAAGGCTATGGCACCGGCGGCACCAAAGAGGGGGCAAAATACATGCTCTCGGTGACCTACAATGCCCCGAAGGAAGCCTTCGACAATCCGCAGGACTGGTTTACCCAAGGCACCTCGGTAGATGACATGCTGCTGCCGACGCATCTCAACTTTCGCTTTTTCAACATGGAAAAGCTCCCGACCTTCGTCGCTTATGACGTGATGAAGAACCCGACCATCGCGGAGGATTTTGCCCGCTTTGACGCGCATCTGCAGGCCGCTTTCGGCAAGGTCACCGAACCGGCCTGAGACGACATCGACTTCTGTCCGGGGCGTATCGGGCGCCGGGCAGAGACGATCCTAGGGATCACGCGCAGGTGCGGCTTCGGTCAGCGCCGCGCGACCCTTGCGGCGCATCTCGCGCAACAGCGAGGTGGAGTAGATCACCAAGGCCGCCCAGATCAGCGGGAAGGCCACCAGACGGGCCCCGCCAAAGGGTTCCTTGAACACAAAGACCGCGCAGAGGAAGATCATCGTCGGGGCGATGTATTGCAGGATCGCAATGGTGGAGAGCTTCAGGAGCTTGGCGCCATTGGCGTAGATGATCAGCGGCACCGCTGTCACCACGCCGCAGCCCATCAGCAGGACCGTGTCCATGGAGGTCACCGCAAAATGGCTCTGTCCGGTGCTGGTGAGATAGGCGAGGTAGCCCAAGGCCGGGAGGGTCAGGATCAGCACCTCAAGCAGGAAGCCTTGATTGGGACCGATCGGCAGGGATTTCTTGAAAAAGGCATAAAAACCCCAGGACACCGTCAGCCCCAGTGCGGCCACAGGCAAGCGTCCGGCCTCGACCGTCAGGATCACCACCGCCAGCCCCGCCAGCGCCACCGCGACGAGCTGCGCGCGGGTCAGACGCTCGCCCAGCAGCAAAGCGCCCAGCGCGATGGAGAAGAGCGGATTGATGTAATAGCCCAAGGCGGCCTCCAGCGCGTAGCCCGCGCCGATAGACCAGACGTAGATTCCCCAGTTGATGGTGATCAGCGCGGCGGTGACGCAGCCCATGGCCAGCACCCGCGGGCTGCGCAGGGCCGCCTTCAGGTCCGCCACCCGGCGCATCAGGATCAAGAGCAGCGCCGCAATCGGAACCGACCAGAGGATCCGGTGTGCGACCACTTCGACCGGGGGAATATGTGCCACCAGCTTCATATAAAGCGGCAGGAAGCCCCACATGAAATAGGCGGCCAGCGCAAAGGCCAGCCCCTGCGGCGTATCGCCCGTCTCCGGTTTGCTGCTCATGACCGGACCTCCCCGTCCTTAGAATCAGATCGCGGCAATCACGTGCCAACCACTTAACTTAAAAAGGAAAACCACCGCAGCGCCCTAAATTTAGGCGCTGCGGTGGTGCCGGGGTAGCAGATTGGTCACGCCTTTACACGGTCGGAATTGTGATCATACATTGGCTTGAGAGAGGCTTCGGCCCGCACCCGGGTGCCGCAGACGTCGATCTCATAGGTCGAGGCCAGCACCTCGGCCGCGCTCTCGCCCTTGCAGGTGAGATAGCCCATGCCGATCGCGCCGCCCAAGGTATGGCCGTAGTTGCCAGAGGAGAGATAGCCCACATATTCGCCGTCGCGCAGGATCGGTTCGTTGTGGAACAACAGCGGTTCCGGGTCGGTCAGGCGGAATTGCAACAAGCGTTTAAGGGGGCCGCTTTCATTGCGCTCAGCGACTGCCGCGCGCCCGATAAAATCGCAGCCCTTGTCCACCTTGACCGCAAAGCCGAGGCCCGCATCAACCACGTGATCCTCGCAGGTGATGTCATGGCCAAAGTGGCGGTAGCCCTTCTCGATCCGGCAGCTGTCCATCATATGCATGCCGCAGAGCTTCAGCCCCATGTCTTGCCCCGCCTCCCAGAGGGTTTCGAACACATGGCCCGCCATATCGGCGGAGGCGTAGATCTCCCAGCCCAGCTCGCCCACATAGGTGACCCGATGGGCGCGGGCGAGGCCCATGCCGATCTCGATCTCCTGCGCGGTGCCAAAGGGGTTCACCGCGTTGGAAAAATCATTGGGCGAGACCTTTTGCAGGAGTTTGCGCGCATTGGGCCCCATCACCGCCAAAACGCCCTCGCCTGCGGTGACATCGGTAATCACCACGTTAAAGGTGCCTCGGTTGCGCTCCATCCAGGTTTGATCCGCAAGACGGGTCGCCGCCGGGGTGACCACCAGATAGGCGGTTTCCGAGAGGCGGGTGACGGTCACATCCGCCTCAATCCCGCCTTTGCGGTTGAGGAACTGGGTATAGACAATCTTGCCCACCGGCACCGAATAATCGCCGCCGCCGATGTAGTTGAGGAAGGCCTCGGCCTCCGCCCCTTCGACGCGGATCTTGCCGAAGGAGGACATGTCGTACATGCCGACATTCTCGCGGATGGCGCGGTGCTCGCGGGCGGCGTTCTCAAACCAGTTCTGGCGTTTCCAGCTGTATTTATAGGTCTTTTCCTGCCCCGGCTCCGCGTACCAATTGGCGCGCTCCCATCCAGCCAGTTCGCCAAAGACCGCGCCTTGTTCTTTCAGCTGATGGTGAAACGGCGTACGCCGCACCCCGCGCGCGGTGGCCTTTTGGCGGTAGGGAAAGTGGTCGGCGTAAAGCAGGCCCAGCGTCTCTTTCGAGCGCTCAAAGAGGTAGTGTTTGTTGCCTTGGAAGGGCTGCATCCGGGAGATATCCACATCGCCAAGGTCAAAGGGTTTCTCGCCCGCCTCCATCCATTGCGCCAGGGCCATGCCGGCGCCGCCTGCGGACTGGATGCCGATGGAGTTGAACCCCGCCGCGACCCAGACATTGTCCATCCCCGGAGCAAGGCCGAGGTGATAGGCGTCGTCGGGGGTAAAGCTCTCTGGCCCGTTAAAGAAAGTATGGATGCCCGCCTCGGCCAGCATGGGCATTCGGTGCACAGCGGCCTCGAGGATCGGCTCGAAGTGGTCGAAATCCTCGGGCAGTTGGTCGAACTCGAAACTCTCCGGGATGCCCGCCATGCCCCAGGGTTTGGCATGGGGTTCAAAGGCACCGAGCAGGATTTTTCCGGCGTCCTCTTTGTAGTAGGCGCATTCGTCCGGCATCCGCAGCACGGGCACCTGGGTCAGGCCGGGGATCGCCTCGGTCACGATGTAGAAATGCTCGCAAGCGTGAAGAGGCACGTTGACGCCCGCCATGCGGCCCACCTCATGCCCCCACATGCCCGCGCAATTCACGATCATGTCGCAGGCGATATGGCCTTGGGATTGGCCATCGTCGGATTGCCACTCCACGCCGGTGACGCGGCGCCCTTGACGCTGGATTTTGGTGACCCGGGTGCGTTCCTGCACCACCGCGCCCCGTTGCCGCGCGCCCTTGGCCAAGGCCAGCGCGATATTGGCGGGGTCGCCCTGCCCGTCGAGCGGCAGCCAGACCCCAGCGGTGACTCCGTCGATATTGAGATGCTCGTATTTCGCCTTCACCTCGGCCGGCGAGATTTCTTCCACCGCGACACCAAAGGCGCGGGCCATGGCGGCCTGGCGGAAGATTTCTTCTTTGCGTTCCTCGGTCAGGGCCACGGTGATCGAGCCGCAGCGTTTAAAGCCGGTGGCGACGCCGGTCTCGGCCTCAAGCGCGCCGTAGAGCTCTTGGCTGTATTTGGCGAGCTTGGTCATATTGGCCGTGGCGCGCAGCTGAGCGATGAGGCCGGCCGCGTGCCACGTGGTGCCGGAGGTCAGCTGTTTGCGCTCCAAGAGCACCACATCCTGCCAGCCGAGTTTGGTGAGGTGATAGGCGACGGAGCAGCCGACGACGCCGCCTCCGATGATAACGACACGGGCCTTTTGCGGCAGGTCTGCCATGGGGTTGATCCTTCTAAAAGGTAAGGAAGAGGGCTGAGAGGCCGGGGGCTCTGCCCGCTGGTTTGAGGATCGGGGGCTCTGCCCCCGGGCCCCCGGGATATTTTTAAGAAGATGAAGGTCAGGCGCGCAGGCGGAGGTTCTCCGGGTCCCACAGTGGTTGGTCGGGCTGCACCACGGCGCGGTATTTGGCGCCGTAGATCTCCACTTCCAGCTCGGTGCCCGGGGAGGCCAGATCGGCGCGCACCATGCCGAGCGCGATAGAGGCATTGACCCGATAGCCCCAGTCGCCCGAGGTGGTTTCGCCGACGATTTGGCCATCTTTCCAGAGGCAGGACATATAGGGCGCATCCGCCGCGCCTGCCTCGACCAGCAGGGTCACGAATCGTTTCTTGGGGCCTTGCTGTTGTTCTTTCATCAAGGCGGCTTTGCCTGGGAAGTCCTGCGGTTTGTCGAGTTTGACAAAACGGTCTAGGCCGCCCTCAAACAGGTTGTAGTCGGTGGAGAGGTCGCCCTTCCACGCGCGGTAGCCTTTTTCGATGCGCAGGGAATTGAGCGCATACATGCCGAAGGGTTTGGCGCCTGCTTCCAGAATGGCGGCGTAGATCGCGGGCATATGTTCAACCTTGGCATGGACTTCCCAACCAAGTTCGCCGGCGAAGGAGACACGCACCAGATGAGCAGGTTGGCCCGCAACCGTTGCGGCCTGATGGGTGAGCCAACCCAAGGAAAGGTCGCCATCGGTGAGCGGCGCAAGGAGGGCGCGCGATTTGGGGCCCGTGACGATAAGCGTATCGCGCGTGGTGGTGAGGTCCTCGACCGTGACGCTGGCGGGCATGGCAGCGCGCAGGATGTCGCGGTCATGCCATTGCGCCACCGCAGCGGTGATCATCACAAAGTCATCCTCGCCCATGCGCAGGCAGGACATCTCGGTCAGGATGCGGCCGCGCGCATCAGCAATATAGACGAGGTTCATCCGCCCGACCTTGGGCAGCCCACCGGTGATGAGGCCCCGCAGAGCTTCAGCGGTGCCAGAGCCGGTCAGTTTGAAGCGGGAAAACCCCGGCAGGTCGAGCACGCCGCAATGGTCGCGCACCGCCTCGCATTCCTCTTGGATGCGCTTTTGCCAAGGGCCGGAGCGCTCCCAGGTATGGGTGGCTTCTAAAGAAGTATCATCGCCGGGCTGCGCGAACCAATTGGCGCGCTCCCAGCCGTTGTAAGCGCCCATCACGCCACCGCGGGCGATCACCTCGGCATGGACGGGCGAGAGTTTGCGGTCACGGGCGGCGGGCCATTCGTGACGGGGGAAGTGCATGGCGTATTCATTGCCGTAAACCTCCATCCCCTTGTCGACGCAGTATTGGTGATCCGTGAAATCGGTGTAGCGGCGCGGATCGCAGGACCACATGTCCCATTCGGTCTGCCCGTCGACGATCCATTCCGCCAGCACCTTGCCGGCACCGCCGCCCTGCGCGATGCCAAAGGTGAAGACGCAGGCCTCGAAGGCGTTTTTCACCCCCGGCATCGGACCGATCAGCGGCAACCCATCGGGGGCGTAAGGAATCGGCCCGTTGATCACACGAGAGACGCCTGCAGTCGCCAAGGCCGGAACCCGCTCCATCGCGTCGGTGACGATATCCTCGATCCGGTCGAGGTCGTCGTTCCACAGTTGGAAAGAGAAATCTTCCGGCATCGGATCGTCGGGGTTGGCCCAATGGGCGCGACAGTTCGGCTCGTAGGGGCCGAGGTTGAAGCCGTGTTTTTCCTGCCGGAGATAATAGGACACATCGACATCGCGCAGCAGCGGGAGTTTTTTGCCGGTGGCCTTGGTATGGGCCTCGATCTCGGGGATTTCCTCGGACAGGAGGTACTGGTGGCTCATCACCATCATCGGCACGGTGCGCCCGCCATAGGGTTTGAACCACTCGCCCACCCGCTGCGCATAATAGCCGGCCGCGTTCACCACATAATCGCAGGCGATATCGCCCTTCTCGGTATGGACAATCCAGCCGTCATCGGTCTGGGTCACGCCGGTTGCCGGGCAGAAGCGGAGGATCTTTTGCCCCATCTCGCGCGCACCTTTCGCAAGCGCCTGCGTCACCTGCGCCGGGTCGATGTCGCCGTCATGCGGATCATACAGCGCACCGGCCAGATCGTGGGTCTCGATGAAGGGATAGATCTCCTTCACCTCTTCCGGTGTCAGGATCTTGATATCCATGCCCTGATAGCGCCCCATCGAGGCAGCGCGGGCGAACTCCTGCATCCGTTCCTTGGAGTGGGCCAGCCGGATCGAGCCGGTCTGGTGGTAGTTCATCGGATAGTCGACCTCTTCCCCCAGACGGGAATAAAGCTCGGTCGAGTAGCGCTGCATGTTCATGATCGACCAGGAGGTCGAGAAGGTCGGCACATTGCCCGCCGCATGCCAGGTGGAGCCTGCCGTCAGCTCGTTCTTTTCCAACAGAACGCAGTCGGTCCAGCCCTTCTTGGCAAGGTGATAGAGCGAGGAGCAGCCAATGACGCCGCCGCCGATGATGACCACGCGGACCCGGGTTGGAAAATCAGACATGGGGGGCTCCCTTTGATTGGGGTCAGTGTCGAGTCAGGCTTTTTGCGGCACGTCGTCGGCGATCTGGTAGTAGTCGCCCTTGTCGGCCACGAAGATATGCTTTTGCAGGGTGACGCCGGTGGGGTTAGAGACCGCTCCGAGGGCGAAGCTGATGGTGTCCTCGTCCGGTGCCTTCCAGAACAGGAAGGAGCCGCATTGGGCGCAGAACCCGCGCTTGGCCTTGGGGCTGGCGGCGAACCACGTGACCTCGCCCGTGATGGTCAGTTCCGTGTCCTTCACATGCGCCGAGGACCAGATCCCCCCCGATTGACGGCGGCATTGACCGCAGTGGCACATGGAGGCGCCTTGCGGGGTCGCCTCAGTTTCGAAATGGATATTGCCGCAAAGACAGTGGCCCTGGATCATGAGGTTCCCTCCAAATTGGGTGTGCTGCTGGCGCCCAGAAGGACGCCGTAGACAATGAAACAGATCGCCAAGAGCCGGCGAATCCAGACGTTGAACACCGCCGCCAGCGCGGCGCGACCCATCCCGACGCCCAGCAGGGTAAAGCCGGTGTAGCTGAGGGTGGTCAGCGCGAGCGCGGTGGGCATGATCACCGCCATCTGCGACCAAATCGGCACGTCAGGCTGCACGAATTGCGAAAAGGCGGCGAGGTAGCCTGCGACGCTTTTGGGGTTGATCGTCGCCACCGCCAGCGCGTGCAGATAGACATGGCGCGCCGGGCGTTCGGCGGCGGGCGGGGGCTTGGCCGCAGTGCGCCAGCCGCGGACACCCTGAAAGATCAGGAAGGCCGCGCCGACCAGCTTGGCAATAAAGAACCCGGTGGGCGAGGCGACGATCAGCGCCGTGACCCCAAGGGCCGACAGGACCAGAAAGGCCGATGCCTGCGTCAGGATGCCAAGCACCCCCAGCATAGCCTTGCCAAAGCCGAGGTTCATGCCGTTTGAGATGCAATTCACCGCATTTGGTCCCGGCGTGGTGACAAAGGCGATCCAAAACAAAGTGAAGATGATCCAGGCGTCAAAGCTCATCGCGCGCCCCTCAATAGACCGGCGGGGCGATCACCCAGACCGCGACACAGGGCACGTCATAGGGGTTCGACCACTGAAAGGGTTCATGGCGGATGCGGAAACTGTCGCCGGGACCCACGGTGAACTGCCGCTCCCCGATTTGCAGATCAAGGCGGCCTGAGATCACATAGGCGACCTCCTGCGTGGGACGGTGGGCGGGGGATTGCATCCGCGCATGGGGGGCAAAGGTGGAATGCACCATTTCAAAATCATCGGTGAGATCAGGGGAGAGCAGCTCTTCGATCAGCCCCTCCTCACCCGAGCCCATCGGTCGCCGCGCGCCGGAGCGTACGATGTAGCCCTGTTCCTCCACCGGGGCCGAGGCATGGGCAAAGAGCATCGACATCGGCACATCGAGACATTTCGCCAGCGCCCGCAAGTCAGAAATCGAGGGATCCGAGAGATCCCGCTCAACTTGGCTGATCCAGCCGACCGAGCGCCCCATCCGGGCCGCGAGATCCGCGATGGTGATGCCCCGCGCCCGGCGCAACGCCCGCAGATCGGCGCCAAGGGTGGTGAGCGTGGGGGATTGGCTGTTCAAGCGCGCGGCCTTTTCGTGAAATTTTCCCTTCAATTTTCACGCTCGGCGATTCTGGTGAAAAAAGATAGGGAAATTTCATGAGGTCACGTAAAAAAACCGGCGCAGGGCAGCGCCGGTTCCTAATTCTCGTGTGGAAGCGCGGTCAGAGCTTGCCGAAGACCTGCGCCAAGAGCGACTCCAGCGCCATGGCGTCTTCCTCGTCAAAGGCCGCCGGCTGATCGCTGTCGATATCCAGCACGCCAATCACCGCGCCTTTTGCGTTGTGAACGGGCAGCACGATCTCGGACCGGGTGGAGGAGGAACAGGCGATATGGCCGGGAAAGGCCTCAACATCGTCTACCAGCTGCGTTTCATTGGTGCGGGCCGCAGCGCCGCATACCCCGCGCGAAAACGGGATCACCAGACAGCCGTGACCGCCCTGATAGGGGCCGATTTTCAGCACCTCTGGCTCAGTCACCCGATAAAATCCGGTCCAGTCAAATCGGTCGTCGGCATGATGCAGCTCGCAGACCACGGTGGCCATCAGCGCAACCTCATCGGTTTCGCCTTCGGTCAGCGCGGCCACCGTCTTGGCCAGATCCTGATAATTCACCCGCATCGCATATGTGCCTTTGTTGAATTTACACAGGAAGGGGTCGCCCCCCTCCCCGCCTGAGTTGAAGCTTCAGATAGCTACGCCAATACGTGCCGTCAAACCCGCTCGATCGCGATGGCGGTGCCTTCGCCGCCGCCGATGCAGATCGCGGCAATCCCGCGCTTGAGGCCGCGTTTTTCCAGCGCATTGAGCAGTGTCACCATGATCCGGGCACCCGAGGCGCCGATGGGGTGGCCCAGCGCACAGGCGCCGCCGTTGACGTTCACCTTGTCGCGCGAAATTCCCATCTCGCGCATGAAGGCCATGGGGACGACCGCAAAGGCCTCGTTCACTTCCCAAAGATCGACGTCCTCCACATCCCAGCCGAGCTGCGACATCAGCTTGCGGGCGGCGGGAACCGGCGCAGTGGTGAACAGGCCCGGCGCCTGCGCATGGCTGGCGTGACCAAGGATATAGCCGCGGACCGCAAGACCACGAGCGGCTGCCGCTTCCTCAGAGGCGAGCACCAGCGCCGCTGCCCCATCGGAGATCGAGGAAGAGTTCGCCGCCGTCACCGTGCCGCCCTCGCGGAAGGCGGGCTTCAGCGTCGGGATCTTTTCCGGGCGCGCCGATTGCGGTTGTTCATCCGCATCCGTCACCACCTCGCCCTTGCGGGTCTTGACGGTGACGGCCGCGATTTCGCCCTCAAAAGCGCCGCTCTCCTGCGCCGCCAGCGCGTTTTTCAACGAGCCGAGGGCAAACTCATCCTGCTCTTCACGGGTAAACTGATAGGTCTCGGCGCAGTCCTCGGCAAAGGTGCCCATCAGGCGGCCTTTGTCATAGGCGTCCTCCAGCCCGTCGAGGAACATATGGTCGATCACCTGACCATGGCCGATCCGCGCGCCGCCGCGCATCTTGGGCAGAAGGTAAGGCGCATTGGTCATGCTCTCCATGCCGCCCGCGACCATCACATCCGTATGCCCGAGCGCAATCTGATCAAAGGCGATCATTGCCGCCTTCATGCCGGAGCCGCACATCTTGTTGAGGGTGGTGGCCGGAACCTCTTCGCCGAGACCGGCGGCAAAGCCCGCCTGCCGCGCGGGCGCCTGGCCTTGACCGGCCGGCAAGACGCAGCCCATCAGCACCTCGTCCACGGTGGTGGCCCCTGCCCGCTGCAATGCGGCACGGATCGCCGCACCGCCGAGCTGGGCCGCCGTCACCCCGTCATACATGCCCTGAAATCCACCCATCGGCGTCCGGGCAGCCCCTGCGATCACGATCCTGACCATTTGAAAACTCCTCCAATTTTCTGAGCTATCCATACCGAATGATAACATTTAAGGTCTAGAGTGAGTTCCAAATATGACGAGCCGAGGAACAGAGACAATGAGCCTGACAAGCACGGTAGCCGATGATGCACAGGTGGTGACGGTGAACGCCCAGCGCATCGACGCGGCCATGGCGATCCAGTTCAAGGAAGACATGCGCAGCGAGACCGAGGCCGGTCCGCAACGCGTCATCCTCGATCTGTCGCATGTCGACTTCATTGACTCGAGCGGCCTCGGCGCCATCGTGGCGGCGATGAAGCAGCTGGGCAAGGAACGCAAACTGGACCTCGCCGGGTTGACCCCGATGGTGGACAAAGTTTTCCGCCTGACCCGGATGGACACCGTATTCAACCTCTACCCCACGCTTCAGGATGCACTTGATCCCGAGCAAGTTGAAAATTGACCCTGCCAGGATTGTCAGTGGAGTCTGAATTTAATGGTTGAAACCTTCGCCTGCTCCTTCAAGGCGACCGAGCTTGAGGCCCGACGCGGCATCGTCTCGGTGGTGGAACGCCTGAAGGGTATGGGTATTCCCAATACCCGCGTCGACGAGGTGCAGATCGCCCTCGCCGAGGCGGTGAACAATGTGGTCGAACACGCCTATGCGGAAACCGCAACCGGCGATGTGCTGATCCGCTGCAATCTGCATCCTGACCGGCTCTGGGTCGAGATCCGCGATGCCGGGGTGCCCTTTCCTGAATCTAAACTGCCTGAGGGAAAGCCTGCAGTCGTCACCGCCAACACACCGCTCGAAGACCTACCCGAGGGCGGTTTCGGCTGGTTCCTGATCCGCGAACTGGCGAGCGACATCCAGTATCAGCGCAACCTCGACAACAACCAGTTGTCGCTGTGTTTCGAAATTCAGCTGACCAGCTGAACCGGACCACCTAGGTCGGCAGGCGGAAGGCATCCCCCTCCTGCAAAGGATGGCAACCGGGCAAGTTACGCCCCCCCCCGAGCAAGGACTGCCGCCTCCGGGCAGGGCTTGACTGGCGAGACCCGAACGATTTGAAACAGATGCGGGGCACTTCGCGGGCGGCAACCATAAACCCGCCGCAATTTTGACCGACGCGCGCCCGAAACCTCAGCAAAAACTCAACGTGTAGCTGAATGATAGCTTCCTCCGGTGCCGTGTGTTTCTGCCCCCACCAAGTGCGCGGCACCGGGGCTTCCGCCAGTGCGTCACTGGATGGTACGTCCTCCGTTTCCCTCTCCAGATGCCAAAGAATGTGATTGCGCCGGGTCGCAGGAACTCTAGGCTCCGCCCGAGGTAAAGGAGGACCATGATGCGTGATTTCCAATTTCCCGGCCGGTCGGCCGTCTTTGCGCAGAACGGGATCTGCGCCACCTCGCACCCGCTGGCGGCGCAGGTGGCGATCGACATTCTGAAACGCGGCGGTAATGCCATGGATGCTGCAATCGCCGGCGCAGTGCTGCTGGGCATCTGCGAGCCGCAGATGACCGGGATCGGCGGCGATTGCTTTGTGCTTTACACCCGGGCTGGAGAGGCCACCGTGCGGGCGCTGAATGGTTCCGGCCGGGCCCCTTCGGCGGCCTCCGCCGCGCGGCTGCGCGATCAGGGGCTGGCCACAGTGCCGCTGCACTCACCGGATGCCGTGACCGTGCCCGGGGCGATCGACGCCTTCTGTCACCTGTCCGAGACCGAAGGCAAACTTGGCCTCGATGCTCTTCTTGCCCCGGCCATCCACTATGCGGAAGAGGGCGTTCCCGTGGCACCTCGGGTGGCCTTCGACTGGGGCCATGACGCCGAAACTCTGCAAGGTGCCGCGCGCGACAGCTATCTGCTGGACGGGCGCGTGCCCAATGTGGGCGAGATCTTCCGGGCGCCGGGGCAGGCCGAAGTGCTGCGACGGATCGCGCAGGAGGGGCGCGATGCCTTCTACACCGGCGAGGTCGCCGAGGACATGATTGCCGCCCTCACCGCCCGGGGCGGGGTCCACAACCTTGCGGATTTCGCCGCCACCCGCGCCACGCCGACTGAGCCGGTGGCGGGGCATTACAAGGGGGTCGACCTCTGCGAGCATCCGCCAAACGGCCAGGGTGCAACCGCGCTCCTGATGCTGAACATCCTCAAGCATTTCGATATCGCCGGTCTTGATCCCTTTGGCGCGGAACGCGCGCATCTCGAAGCCGAAGCGGCCAAGCTCGCCTATGATGCCCGCAACCGCTTTATCGCGGATCCGGAGCATATGACCAAGCTCGATCATATGCTGGCCCCCGAGACGGCTGAAAAGCTCGCAGCGCTGATTGATCCGAAACGGGCGATGGCCGCGCCCAAGGCGATCAGCGAGGCTGTACACAAGGACACCATCTACATCACAGTGGTGGACAAGGACCGGATGGCCGTTTCGCTGATCTATTCGATCTTCCACGGCTTCGGCTCCGGGATTGCTTCGGAGAAATTTGGCATTTTGCTGCAGAACCGAGGTGCCGGCTTCTGCCTCGAACCCGGCCACGCCAATGAACTGGCAGGCGGCAAGCGGCCGATGCACACGATTATCCCGGCGATGCTGTGTGAAGGGGGGCGTGTCACCATGCCCTTTGGCGTCATGGGCGGTGCCTATCAACCGAACGGACATGCGCGCTTCGTGTCCAACCTGCGCGATTTCGGCATGGATCCACAGGCCGCAATGGATGCACCGCGCTCCTTCTCCGATGCCGGTACCTTCAAGCTGGAACGGGGCTACAGCGATGCGGTCCGCGCCGCGCTTTCCGACAAGGGTCACAAGGTCGAGATCCCCGATACCGCCATCGGGGGGTCGCAGGCAATCCGGATCCATGACAGCGGCCTGCTGGAAGGCGCCAGCGACCCGCGCAAGGATGGCTGCGCGCTAGGGTACTGACCCTGCTCGGAGGCCGGGGCGATGCTCCGGCCGTTTCCCTCAGTTCAACTGGTAGTGAAGCTGATAGTTGCCGTCGTCGAACCCGGTGAACATCTCCTGCACATCGGGGTGGCTGACCGGCTCGCCCGAATAATCGGCGATCAGGTTCTGCTCGGAGACATAGGCGACATAGTAGGTCTGCTCGTTCTCGGCCAGAAGGTGGTAATAGGGCTGGTTGCGCGCGGGTCGGGCATCCTCGGGGATGGCTTCGTACCATTCCTCTGTGTTTGCGAACTCGGGATCCACATCAAAAACGACACCGCGGAACGGATGTTTGCGATGACGGACGACCTGGCCAAGATTGTATTTTGCGCGTGTTTTCAGCATGTTTCCGGCCCTCTTCGTATCAAGTTGTAGCGCTTTCCGGGGGTTGATGTCCAACCTCGACGCGACAATTTGTGGAAACACTCTGTCGGGCTTCGGGGCACAGTCCGCCAAACCGGCAAATTCAAACAAAATTTTGTTGATCGGCGAGACCCGGGTCGGCGTTTCAAATGGGATTTCTTCTCGCCCCCGGATTGGCTACACTGCACAAAAAACACAAAGGCAGAGGCAAATGAGCAGAATCATATGTGCCCTGGCGCTCCTGTTGGCATTGGCCGCCTGTGGTGGAGGGTATAAATCCCCGCCACGGAACCTGGACAATGCCTGCGCGATCATAAATGAGCGCCCCAAGTATCTTTCGGCCTTCCGCGCGGCAGAGCGGCGCTGGGGGATCCCCGTGCATGTTCAGATGGCCACCATCCATCAGGAAAGCAAGTTCGACAGCGACGCCCGGACACCGCATAAATTCGTGCTCGGGATCATTCCGATGGGCCGGGTGTCCAGCGCCTATGGCTACGGGCAGGCCCTCGACGGCACCTGGGACGACTACCGGCAGGACACTGGCCGCCGGTTTGCCCGGCGCGACAAGATCGAGGATGCCACCGATTTCATGGGATGGTACATGACCCGCAGTTACCAGCGCAACGGCATACGCCTTGACGATGCGCGCAACCAGTATCTGGCCTATCACGAAGGCCATGCCGGCTATGCCCGCGGCAGCTATCGCAACAAGGCCTGGCTGATGCAGGTGGCGAGCCGTGTGGAGGCCCGCTCCAATGCCTACAAGGTTCAGCTCGACGGCTGCCGCCGCTTCCGCTGAACCAAGATCCGATGCCCATGCAAAAGCCCCGGCGCCGCCATGGCCCGGGGCTTTTTACCTGCCCGTGAGGGGTCGCCTCAGCGGTTGCGTTGCTGGCGCGAGATACTGAACAGGCTCGATGGGAAGGACATGCCAGTCGCCATCTCGCCGAGGATCACGGTGGTCTCCTCCCCGGCGCTGCCGTGGATCACCCATTTGCGCAGCTGCACCGGGTTGTCGGTAAACATCAGCTCGATGCTGCCGTTTTCCGGAGCCTTGGGGTCATGGGCGCGCACGATGGTCGACACGCCGTCGAAATCATGTCCGACCACCATATTGGCCTCACCGAGGTTCACCTGACGAGCCAGGATGATCGAGAGCGGCGTGCGGCTCAGCGGATAGGTTTCCGGAGGCTGGTTTGATTTCGGGTCCATGATCGCCACGGTCCCCGCCTCCGCCAGCACCAGCCCGCCATTGTTGGCATATTCGAACCGCACCTTGCCGGGGCGACGCAGATAAAGCTGGCCGGTTGAGAGGCTGCCATCGTCATTGACCTGGGTGAACTTGGCCTCTGCGGTGGCAAAGCTGTTCAGATAGGTCGAGATCTCGTTGAGGCTCAGCTTTTCCGCCGCTGAAGCGACGGTGGAAGCAAGCGTGGTCGCGCCAAGCGCGAGGGCGAAGACAATCTGTTTCATGAGGATGAAAATATGCGGCTTTTGCAGAAAGTGAAGAGGCCGGACAGATCGCCCGGCCTTTTGTCGCTTACTGTTCCGGGACCAGAATTTCCCTTTTTCCAACGTGGTTTGCCGGCGAAACGAGGCCCTCTTCCTCCATCTGCTCAACCAACCTCGCGGCCTTGTTATAGCCGATGCCGAGCTTGCGCTGGATATAGGAGGTCGAACATTTGCGGTCCTTGATGACCACGGCCACCGCCTGATCGTAGAGCGCATCCTCGCCGGTGGTATTGCCGCCGGTGTTGAGGCCGAGAACCGCGTCGATATTGTCCGCCTTCTCCTCGTCCACGCCTTCGACCACGCCACCGACATAGTCGGGCGGGCCGAATTGTTTCAGGTGGTTCACCACCTCTTCGACCTCTTCGTCCGACACGAAGGGGCCGTGGCAGCGGGTGATCTTGGAGCCACCCGCCATATAGAGCATGTCGCCCATGCCCAAGAGTTGTTCGGCGCCCATTTCCCCAAGGATGGTGCGGCTGTCGATCTTAGAGGTCACCTGGAAGGAGATCCGGGTGGGGAAGTTCGCCTTGATGGTGCCGGTGATCACGTCCACCGAGGGGCGCTGCGTCGCCATGATCAGGTGAATGCCCGAGGCCCGCGCCATTTGCGCCAGACGCTGGATGCAGGCCTCGATCTCCTTGCCCGCAACCATCATCAGGTCGGCCATCTCGTCGACGATGACGACGATATAGGGCAGAGCCTTGGGTTCGAATTCATCCGTCTCGAAGATCGGCTCGCCAGTGTCCTCGTCAAAGCCGGTCTGCACGGTGCGGCTAAACATCTCGCCCTTGGCGAGCGCTTCTTTCACGCGGCCATTGTAGCCCGCGATATTGCGCACGCCCATTTTGGACATCTTGCGGTAGCGATCTTCCATCTCGCCCACCACCCATTTGAGGGCGACCACAGCCTTCTTCGGGTCGGTCACCACGGGCGAGAGCAGATGCGGGATGCCGTCATAGACGGAGAGTTCCAGCATCTTGGGGTCGATCATGATCAGGCGGCATTCTTCCGGCGTCAACTTGTAAAGCAGCGACAGGATCATGGTGTTGATCGCAACGGATTTACCCGAGCCGGTGGTCCCCGCGATCAGCAAGTGCGGCATCTTGGCGAGGTTGGCGACCATGGCGTCGCCGCCGATGTCCTTGCCCAGCGCGAGCGGCAGGTTGTGGTTGCCATCGCCAAAGTCACGGCTGGCGAGGATTTCCCGCAGCACCACCTTTTCGCGGTGCTCGTTCGGGAGTTCGATCCCGATCACGGTACGGCCCGGCACGGTGGACACCCGCGCGGAAAGGGCCGACATGGAGCGCGCGATATCGTCCGCCAGACCGATCACCCGGCTGGCTTTCAGACCTGGCGCAGGCTCCAGCTCGTACATGGTGACCACCGGGCCGGGACGGACCGAGACGATCTCGCCCTTGACGCCATAATCATCGAGCACGGTTTCCAGCATCCGCGCGTTTTCTTCCAGCGCCTCGTCGCTGAGGTGATGCCGCTCGATGGTCGAGGGGTTCATCAGGAGCGACAGGGGCGGCAGCTCGAAATCGCCATCCGATTCTTCGCGGAACAGGTTGGGCTGCGCCTCGGCCTTGGCACGGGTGGAGGGTTGCAGCGGCTTGCGCTGGGGTTGTTCCACCACCGCCTTGCGCGGCTCCGCCACCGGGATGGTCATCGCGGGCCTGGGATCTCTGCGCGGGGTGATCTGGATGCGCGGCTGGGGCTCTTCGAAATAGGCCTCGTCTTCTGCTTCGTAATCCGGGTCGAAGTCCGGGTCATAATCCGGTTCCGCACTGTAGGCATAATGGGTGTCGTAACCCGCATCGAACTCCGGCTCCGGATCATAATCCGGAGCCTCGGCATAGCCATAATCCACTGGCAGATCCTCGGTGGGAACCTGATCCGCCTCAAACCCACGTGCCGACAGGGGGCTGTCCACAGAGGGCGCGGCCGCGGCCTGCGGCAGCTCCGACCCCTGGGGAGCCTGCGGCAGGGACGGTGCCGCCAGAGGCGCGGCCGGAATGGATGCGCGTACCGCCTCCTGGGTCGCGCTGAGCGGCGGCTCGACATGGGCCAAGGCCGCCTGCGACGTCGGGTTGAAGATCAAGGGCTCGGGACGACGCCCGCGCCCCTTGGTCAGCGGCAGATCCGGCGAGGGCTGAGGCTCAACCGCCTGCGCGCGGCGCACGCGCACCGCATTGGCGATCTTCTCGGCGATCCGTTCCTGACCGGGGGCTTCCACGTGATGTGCACTGAAGCTGGGTTCCACCAGTTCCGGCTCGGGCATCACAACCGGCTCGCTCCGACGGATCAGATTGGTGGCGCGGCTCAGAAGCCCCGCCTTCTCTGCGGGCTGTGCCGGATGCGGGGCGGCAGGGGCAGCGACCGGCGCGGCCAGATGGGCGGGCGCGGAGGTCGCGGGCGGCATCATCGGAGCCGGAGCCGCTGTCGGCGCGGGGCGACGGCTCTGAACAGGCGTATGCAGGCCGAATTGCGGCTCATTGCGCACATAGGCGCTGGGATCGTAGGGATCGCTGTAGACCAGCGCGTCTTCCTCGGCTTCGGCCGCCACCGAGCGGCGATCTATGCGGCGGTTCTGCCAGGCCTTGGCGGCCTCGACGCCACCAGTGGCGCCGCGTCCCATCAAGGCGGCAAGCGCCCCATAGGCCAGGACCAGCCCAACCAACAGGAAACGACCAATCCTCGCCAGCTCCATCCGGGTGAATCCCAGCACGAAGGACCCCAGCACCAACATGGCCACGGCTGTCAGGAAAGAAAGGAACTTGACCAGAAAGGCCAGACCGAAGGGCAGCAAGGCCAAGAGCGCACCAAGGGCGGTATTGCCGATCATCCCGCCGAGGCCAAAGCTGTGGAAAGCCTTCCATTCCGCATCGGGCACCAGGGTTTCGCAATAGAGCGCGACAACGATGAGCCAGAACACCAGCATCAGCGAGGGCCAGAGGAAACGATCCTCGCCCTTGTGGAGCATGAACCGCGTACCCCAGGCAAAGAGGAAGGTCGGCAAGGCCCAGGCCCCCTTGCCGAGGAAAGTAATCAGCAGGAAGGAGATCGACGCCCCTGTCTGACCCAGCCAGTTCTGCACTGGCGCATCGGAAGAGACCATCCAGTTACTGTCATCGGGCGCGTAGGAGCCGACCATTGCGGCCACCAGCAGGCCAACGCCGATCAACAGGAGCCCGATCAGCTCCTTGCCACGCTTCTCGATGGCCGCTTGCATGTTGCTGTCCAGAAGCGGATCTCTGCTGCGGGTCTGAAATGCCATGCCTACCTCGGTTCACTCTCATACGCGGGGCAGATCGGCTGTTTCGCTCTTGGCTCAGCCCCGGTGGTGTTTCGTCTTGTTCTTGGCCCCCCCGCACGGGAAGGGGCGGTCGTTTCGTTCTTTACGTCAATACAGACAGTCGCGCAGCGTTTTCAGCGCCTTGCGGGTTTCTTCGGCCGGGGCCACCAGGGCCACGCGGATATAGCCGTGACCGGGGTTCTCCGCCCCCTGCCCCTGCGCCAGATAGGCGCCGGGCAGCACCCGCACGCCGGTTTCCTGCCAAAGCTTTAGCGTCGCCGCCTCGCCATCCTCGACCGGCAGCCAGAGGAAAAAGCCCGCTTCCGGGGACAGATAGCCGTTGAGACCGGCAAAGACCTCATCCGCGATGCGGTATTTCTCCTGATAGAGCGCGCGGTTCTCGACCACATGCGCCTCATCCGCCCAGACCTTGGCCGCCGCTGCCTGCAAGGGGCCGGGGGTCGGGGCGCCGGAATAGGCGCGCAGCTTCTTGATCTGCACCATCGCCTCTGGCCCAGCCGCGATCAGGCCGGAGCGCAGCCCCGGCAGGTTCGAGCGTTTGGAGAGCGAGTTGAACAGCACCACCCGCTCCGGGTCGGTGCCCATCTCGTCGGCCACAGTCAGCGCTCCCACCGGGGCGATGTCGCGGTAGATCTCGGAATAGCATTCATCCGCGAAGATCTTGAAATCATACTTCTCGGCCAGCGCGATCAGCTGTTCCCAATAGTCGCGCGAGGCCACGGCCCCCTGCGGGTTGGCGGGCGAGCAGATATAGGCGACGGCGGTGCGGTTCAGCACCTCTTCGGGCAGGGAGGCATAATCCGGCAGATGGCCGGTGGCATCGGTCGCGGGCACAAAGACCGGCTCTGCCGCCACTGAAATCGCGGCGATCATATAGACCTGATAAAAAGGGTTCGGCATCAGGATGACCGGCTTTTGGCCATTCTTTACCTCCGGGCACAGCGCCATGGCGGCGTTGTAGAGCCCCTCGCGGGTGCCGTTCAGCGCCATCAGCCGGGTCGCAGGGTCCAGCGTCACGCCGTAGCGCTGCGCCACCCAATCTGCCATCGCGCCGCGCAGCTCGTCACTGCCGTCGTTGTTGGGATAGCTGTTAAACTCCGCCGCGTGCTGCACGATGACATCGGTGACCCAGGCCGGAAACGCATGTTTCGGCTCGCCAATGGTCAAATGCACCACGTCCCCACCGGGAGTGTGATGGTCGAGCAGAGCCCGCAGACGCGGGAACGCGTAGGGCGGCAGTTTGGAAAACCGCTCGGGAAACTTCATGTCTCAGGCCTCAAAGTCGGGATCGTGATCGCCCCGTTTGCCCTGCAAGGTACAGCGCAAACGGGGTTGCGTCCACCCGCAGATGGCGCGGGTGCAACAGTGTTGCTTTCACGCCAGAGCAGCCTCAACACCCGCGCCAATGCGCAAGAGCGCCTCCTCGCAATTGGGCTGGCCGATCACCTGCAACCCGCAGGAGGGAGTACCTGTGGGCAAGGAGAGGGCGCAGACGCCCATGAGGTTGCCGATACGCGTATTGCGCAGTGCCATCAGGTTGGATTTGACGTAATACGCATGGTCGCCTTGCAGCCGCTCAAGGTTCGGCGGCAAGATCGGCGCCGCAGGGGCCAGCACCGCATCATAGCCCGCAACCGCCTGATCCCAGACCATCCGAACCTGTTCGAGCTTGGCCCAGGCGGCGACATAATCGGCCCCCGAATGCTCCGCACCCGAACGGAAGCGGGCGAGGATTTCCGGAAACATCAGATGCGGCGCCGCCTCGATCACGTCTTTCCACAGACCGTAGGCTTCGGTGGTGAAGAGGATCGCCGAGAGCGCCATCGCCTCCGGCAGCTGCGACACCTCCAGAGGTACGATTTCCGCCCCGGCGGCGCGCAGTTTCTCGAGTGCTGCGGCATGGGCGGCGGCGACCTCGGGGGCGAGGTCATCCTGCGCCACGGTCCGCAGATCGGCAAAGCGCTTGCCCTCGACACTGGCGCCCTCCAGATCGACGGTCTTGCTGTTGCCCTCGATCAGCGACAGCATCAACGCCGCATCCTCCACCGTCCGGGCCAAGGGGCCAATGGTGTCGAACTTCAAACAAAGCGGGATCACCCCCTCAAGGC
>CAKZRP010000025.1 GCA_937146765.1 uncultured Paracoccaceae bacterium
CAGATGCTCCTCTCTCCACCTATGCCCGCCACAGTAGCAGCGGGTTGGTGGGAAGGCAGTTCATCCCATTAGCTCAGAACATGAGCTATACTCATGTTTATTACGTGAATATTTCAATACACTTCATGTTGAAGGCTGGACTATAGTGCGGGCTCATTTGCCAGCCGGATCCTGCCCCATGTTGAACTTTGCCCTGCCCGATGCCCCCAATCTTGCCTCTTTGCGCGCTCTCGCCGACCAGCGCATCCTGATCCTCGACGGGGCGATGGGCACGATGATCCAGACCCTCAACATGAGCGAGGAGGATTTCACCGCGCAGGGCCACATCCACGGGCCGGGCTGCCGCCACCATCACTCGGACCACCCACAGAAGGGCAACAACGACCTTCTGGTGCTGACCCAGCCACAGGCGGTCGAGGAGATCCAGTTCACCTTTGCCATGGCCGGTGCCGATATCCTCGAAACCAATACCTTTTCGTCCACCTCCATCGCCCAGGCCGACTACGGTCTGGAATCGGCGGTGCATGACCTCAATGTCGCCGGCGCGCAGGTGGCCCGCCGTGCGGCCGACCGGGCCGAGGCCCGGGATGGTCGCCGCCGTTTCGTCGCCGGGGCCGTTGGGCCCACCAACCGCACCGCCTCGATCAGCCCGGACGTGAACGACCCGGGCTATCGCGCGGTCAGCTTCGACGACCTGCGCCTCGCCTATGGCGAACAGATCGACGGGTTGATCGCAGGTGGGGCCGACCTGATCCTGATCGAGACCATCTTTGATACACTCAATGCCAAGGCCGCGATCTTTGCCGCCTTCGAGAGTTTCGCCAAGGTCGGTCGCCGGTTACCGATCATGATCTCGGGCACCATCACCGATGCCTCCGGGCGCACGCTCTCGGGACAGACCCCGACGGCCTTCTGGCATTCCGTCGCCCATGCCCGCCCCTTCAGCGTCGGGTTGAACTGCGCCCTCGGTGCGGCGGCGATGCGCCCCCATATGGCCGAGATCGCCGCGGTCTCCACCGCGCTGACCTGTGCCTATCCCAACGCCGGCCTGCCCAATGCCTTTGGCCAATATGACGAAACGCCCGAGGAAACCGCGGCTCAGGTGGCCGAGTTTGCCCGTGACGGCATCGTCAACCTCGTGGGCGGCTGCTGCGGCACCACCCCCGACCACATCCGTGCCATCGCAGAAGCGGTGGCCCCCTTCGCCCCCCGCAAGGTATCCGCATGACCCCTTTCCTCCGTCTTTCCGGGCTTGAGCCCTTTGTCCTCACCCCCGACATCCCCTTCGTGAACGTGGGGGAACGGACGAATGTCACCGGCTCGGCGCGTTTTCGCAAGCTGATCGTCAACCGCGACTATGCCGCCGCGCTGGAGGTGGCCCGCGATCAGGTGGAGAACGGCGCCCAGATCCTCGACGTGAACATGGACGAGGGGCTGATTGACTCGAAACAGGCGATGGTGGAATACCTGAACCTCATTGCCTCGGAACCCGATATCGCCCGGGTGCCGATCATGATCGACAGCTCCAAATGGGAGGTGATCGAGGCCGGTCTGAAATGTGTGCAGGGCAAGCCGGTGGTGAATTCCATCAGCCTCAAGGAAGGCGAGGAGGCCTTTCGCCACCACGCCGGCCTGTGCCTCGCCTATGGGGCGGCGGTTGTGGTCATGGCCTTTGACGAGACTGGCCAGGCCGACACCTTTGCCCGCAAGACCGAGATCTGCGCCCGCGCCTATCGCATCCTTGTCGAGGAGATGGGCTTTCCGCCCGAGGATATAATCTTCGATCCCAATGTCTTTGCGGTGGCGACCGGGATTGAGGACCATGACAACTACGGCGTAGATTTCATCGAGGCCACCCGCTGGATCCGCCGGAACCTGCCCCATGCGCATGTCTCGGGCGGGGTCTCGAACCTGTCGTTCAGCTTTCGCGGTAACGAGCCGGTCCGTGAGGCGATGCACGCAGTCTTCCTCTACCATGCCATTCAGGCGGGGATGGACATGGGCATCGTCAACGCCGGCCAGCTCGCCGTCTACGACCAGATCGACCCCGACCTGCGCGAGGCCTGCGAGGATGTGGTCCTGAACCGGGTGCTCAAGGCTGGTGGCACTGCGACCGAGAGGATGCTGGAGATCGCGGACCGGTTTCGCGGCGGCGCGCGCGAGGAGAAGGTGCGCGACCTCGCCTGGCGCGACTGGCCGGTGGAAAAACGGCTCGAACACGCGCTTGTCAACGGCATCACCGAGTTCATCGAGGCCGACACCGAGGCCGCACGCCAGATGGCCGAACGTCCGCTGCACGTGATCGAGGGGCCGCTGATGGCGGGCATGAACGTGGTCGGCGACCTCTTCGGTGCGGGTAAGATGTTCCTGCCGCAGGTGGTGAAATCCGCCCGCGTGATGAAACAGGCGGTGGCGGTGCTGCTGCCCTATATGGAAGAGGAAAAGCGCCTCAGTGGCGGTGAGGCCCGCCAATCTGCCGGCAAGGTGCTGATGGCCACAGTGAAGGGCGATGTGCATGACATCGGCAAGAACATCGTCGGTGTCGTTCTGGCCTGCAACAACTACGAGATCATCGACCTCGGCGTGATGGTGCCGCCGCAAAAGATCCTCGCAACCGCCCGAGAGGAGCAAGTGGATGTGATCGGCCTTTCCGGCCTGATCACCCCTAGCCTCGACGAGATGGTACATCTGGCTGCGGAGATGGAGCGCGAAGGGTTCGATATTCCCCTGCTGATCGGCGGCGCCACCACTTCAAAGGTGCATACGGCAGTGAAGATCGCGCCGCGCTACCAGAAGGGGCAGACCGTCTATGTCACCGACGCCAGCCGCGCGGTCGGTGTTGTCGGCGCCCTGCTGAGCCCGACCCAGAAGCCCGACTATGTGGCAGGGATCCGCGCGGACTATGCCGATGTGGCGGAGAAACACGAACGCAGCGAGCGCGCCAAGCAGCGCCTGCCGCTGGCGGCGGCACGGGTCAATGCGCTGGCGCTCGACTGGCAGGGTTACACGCCCCCTGCCCCGCAGTTCACCGGAGCGCGCGCGCTGCCCGACTGGGACCTTGCCGAGATCGCGCGCTACATCGACTGGACCCCCTTCTTCCAGACCTGGGAATTGCGCGGCACCTATCCCAGGATCCTGGAGGACGAGAAACAGGGCGAAGCCGCCCGCGCCCTCTTTGCCGATGCCCAGGCCATGCTGAGGCGGATCATCGACGAAGGCTGGTTCACGCCGCGCGCCGTGGTCGGTTTCTGGCCCGCAAATGCGGTGGGCGACGACATTCGCCTCTTCACCGACGCGGCGCGCCAGGACACGCTCGCCACCCTGCACACCCTGCGCCAGCAGACCGCCAAGCGCGGCGACCGGCGCAACCTGGCCCTCTCGGACTTCGTCGCGCCTCAAGGCCAGGGCGCGGACTACGTCGGCGGCTTTGTCGTCACCGCCGGACCGGAAGAGATTGAGATCGCCGCGCGGCTCGACAAGGCCAATGACAATTACGGTGCCATCCTGGTGAAGGCCTTGGCGGACCGGTTCGCCGAAGCGATGGCCGAAATGCTGCACGAAAAGGTGCGCCGGGATTTCTGGGGGTATGGGGCGGCAGAACGTTTCCGCCCAGACGAGCTGATCGGAGAGCCCTATCAGGGCATCCGCCCTGCCCCGGGCTATCCGGCCCAGCCCGATCACACCGAGAAACGCACTCTGTTCCAACTGCTGGATGCCGAGGCCACGACCGGCGTGGAATTGACCGAGAGCATGGCGATGTGGCCCGGCTCCTCGGTCTCGGGCCTCTATATCGCGCATCCCGAGAGCTATTACTTCGGGGTCGGCAAAGTGGAGCGCGACCAGGTGGTGGATTACGCGGCCCGCAAGGGCATGGGCGTGGAAGAGGCCGAACGCTGGCTCGCTCCAGTGTTGAATTACATCCCCGGCCCTGTCCGGCGACAAACCGCTGCCTGAAGTCTACTTATGTCCCCCGTTACAATGGCGTTGATGATGTGACCGCCCCCCGACGGCATCACTGTGCCAAGGTGGGTCTGCTACGTTCCACAAAGGAGAGCGGTCATGTCAAAGATTGTCACAGTCGGGCTCGATCTGGCGAAGAATGTGTTTTAGGTCCACGGGGCAGATGGAGCGGGGCAGCCTGTTCTGCGCAAGAAGTTGCGGAGGGGTCAGGTGCTGGCCTTCTTCAGCGGGTTGCAGCCCTGTGTTGTCGCGATGGAAGCCTGTGGTGGCGCTCATTTCTGGGGTCGTGAGATCGGCAAGCTGGGCCATGATGTACGGCTCATCCCCCCCGCCTAGGTGAAGTCCTTTGTCAAACGCCAGAGTGAGGCGGACAAGAAAATGATCCAGTGAATCGTTTTCCCGCAGATCGATGCAGCCGATGCCGAGGCGATCTGCGAGGCCCCGCTGCTTCCGAGTTCAAGTCGGTCCGCGCCAGTGGATTGAATGATCCGGAGGATGATTCAACGGCGCAGAACACGGTTCGTGCCTGTGAAGAGCGAAGAGACGAAGGGCGCGGCTATTGTGTCTCGCGGGGCCTCACGCCCTGCCAGCATTCGACAGGCGGCAAACAGCGATTGGGGGCCACGACGAAGATGGGCGAGCGGTCCCTGAGACGCCTGCTGATCATTGGCGTCAACAGCGTCATCATCACCCGTATCTGCTCAGGGACTTGGTGATTATCTGCTGCGGAACCTCTCCATCACGCGCCCGAACCATGTCTGGGCGATAGACATTACCTACAGACCCATGGCGCGGGGCTTCATCTACCTCGCGGCGGTGGTCGACTGGGCCACGCGCCGCGTCTTGGCTTGGCGGGTATCGATCACGCTGGACGCGGGCTTCTGCATCGAGGCGCTGGAGGAAACCTTGGCCCGCCATGGTCAGCCAGAGATCTTCAACAGCGATCAAGGCAGTCAGTTCACATCCACCGACTTCATCAAGGTCTTGGCCGCCCGGCAGATCAAGATCAACATGGATGGCAAAGGCGCGTGGCGCGACAACGTCTTCGTCGAAAGGCTCTGGCGGAGCATCAACTACGAGGAGGTCTACCTTCGGGCCTACGCCAGTGTGTCCGAGGCGCGTGCCGGGATCGGGCGTTACATCGGCTTCTACAACAGCCGCCGCCCCCATTCATCGCTTGAAGGCAGGACGCCCGATCAAGCCGACTTCAACCCGCTGCTGCCTGATCTGGCGGCAGCATAACAGAGGCGGAAAACCACTTAGAAAGCGCCCGGAACCTGTACAGACAAACCGAGCCACCTCTGAGAATCAGAAAACGATCCGGGGGATCGTTTTCCCGAGGGACGGACAGGTGGAACGGATGAACCGCACGATCGAAGACGAGACGGTCAAACGCTTCCATTACGAAGACCACAACCAACTCCGCACGCACCTTACGGACTTCATGGCAGACTACAACTTCGCCCGAAGACTGAAGACCCTCGGCGGACTCACGGTAACGGGTGTTCTGGCCCCACCTACCGCCCGGCGTCCTGATCTGAGATTGGCTCTTTCGGAGTGGATCAGGAAGG
>CAKZRP010000026.1 GCA_937146765.1 uncultured Paracoccaceae bacterium
GCGCTGGATTGCAACACGCTGGCCTCGGGCGATGCGGATGTGATCAACACCACGCTGCAGCTGATCCTGCCCTGTATCGATCAGGTCAAGGTGCTGGTCTCGATCACCGATCAGCGCATCCCGCTGGTGCCCGATGCGCCGACGATTGGCGAGTTGAACCCGGATCTGAACATTGCCCTGTGGAATGGTCTCTTCGTGACCAAGGACACGCCGCAGGACGTGCGCGACAAGATCATCGAGGTGGCGCAGGAGACCGTCTTCTCCGAACGCGCCCAGACCGTCGCCGCCGAGACCGGAGCGCTGGTCTATTGGCAGAACCCGGAGGAGAGTGCCGCGCGGATCGCCAATGACATCGAGACCATGGCGCGGATCGGCGCTGCGCTGGAGTAACCTCCCCGAGCCTGTCGCCGGTGCCATCCCGCATGGCCCGGCGGCCCTTTCGACCTCTTGGGGCGTAAGGCCCGAAGCCGCGACGACCTTCCCAGCCAGAGAACCCCATGCAAAGCGAACGCGAACGCAGATTTGTCGGCCCGCGCCGGGGACAGCTTCTGTTTGTCCTGACCTTCCTTGTCCTGTCGGTGCTGCTCTTTAGCCAGATCGGTAGCCAGACCACCTGGGTGACAAAGACCGCCGTCTTTGCCCAGCCCCGGTTCTGGCCTGCGGTTGGGGTGGGCGGCATGGTGCTGTTCACCGCGCTGCATCTGTGGAAACTGCCCTTTCGCCGCTTTCAGCGTACGGATTTTCGCGAGGCGCTGCGCTGGGTCTCGGCACTGGAATTTGCCATCTGGTTCATGGGGTATGTGACGCTGGTGCCGCTCATCGGCTACCTGCCGGTGACGCTGGTCTTTGTGCTCTTGCTCTCTCACCGCATGGGATATCGCGGCCGCATGATGCAGGTCATCGGCGTGCTCTTTGCCATCGCCATCGTGGTGATCTTCAAAGGGCTGCTGGCAGTGCGCATCCCCGGTGCGGTGCTTTATGAATACTTCCCGGATGGTCTGCGCAGCTTTGCCATCCTTTATCTCTAAGACCGGGGTGCCCTCATGGACCTGATCCTTTCCGCCCTCGATATCCTGATGCGCTGGGACGTGGCGCTGGCACTGCTCGCGGGCTCTGTCGGGGGCGTTTTGATCGGCGCTATTCCGGGCGTAGGGCCTGCTGTCGCCATCGCGATCCTGCTGCCCGCGACCTTTTCCATGGACCCGATTGTGGGGCTGACGGTGCTTCTGGGCATCTATGGCTCGTCGATGTATGGCGGGTCTATTCCGGCGATCCTGATCAATACCCCCGGCACGGCGGTCAATGCGCTGACCACCTATGACGGCTATCCGATGACCGCGCGGGGCGAGCCGCGCCGGGCCCTGAGCCTGGCTTATTCGGCGAGCTTTTTCGGCGGGATCTTCTCGGTCATCTGTTTGATCCTGTTCGCACCCGTGCTGGCCAAGGTGGCGCCGCTGTTTGGCGCGCGGGAGATCTTCCTTGCCGCACTGTTGGGCCTCATCCTCGTGGTGGTGGCGCATCGCGGCCAGGCACTGATTGCCGGGGCACTGGCGTGTTTCGGCATCTTCCTCAACACCATCGGCATGGAGCCGGTGAAATACACCCAGCGCTATACCTTTGGCACCGATGCCTTGGGGTCGGGCGTGAATCTCATCGTGGTGGTGCTGGGGCTGTTTGCGATCAGCCAGGCCTTTGTGCTGCTCACTGAAGAGGACGAGAAAATCCGCCTGACCCGTTTGCGCGGCGGCATGTTCCAAGGCCTGCGCGAGCTGGCGCGGCATCCGCGCGTCGCCACGGTCTCGGCCGGGTTTGGTGTGCTGATGGGGATGATCCCCGGCGTGGGCGAGTTCACCGCGCAGTTCATGTCCTACACCTATGCCCAGAAGACCTCGAAACGGCCGCAGGATTTTGGCAATGGCTCCTCCGAAGGCTTGATCGCGGCGGAGACCTCAAACAACGCGGTGCCGGCTGCCGCCATGGTGCCGCTTCTGGCGCTCGGCATCCCGGGCGAGGCGCTGACGGCGATGATGCTCTCGGTGTTTTACGTGCATAACGTGGTGCCGGGGCCGGGGCTGTTTCAGAACGACATGGATTTTGTCGTGGCGCTCTACCTCGCGCTGCTGCTCTTGAATGTTTTGGTGATGATCTTCCTGCTCTTTGCGACCAATGCGCTTATTCAGGTGGTGCGGATCCCCAATCGCTTCCTCGGGGTGGCGGTTCTGACCTTGAGCTTTGTCGGCGTCTACTCATTGCGCAATTCCGCGACGGACTGTCTGATGGCGGCGGGGTTTGGGGTCTTTGGCTTTGTGCTCAAACGCCTCAACCTGCCGGCGGTGCCGATCATCCTTGGCATGGTTCTGGGCGGCATCATGGAGGTCAAACTGCGCGCGGCCATGGCGCGGGTGAAGACCCCGTTTGATTTCATCGACCGCCCGGTGGCGTTCATCCTGTTTTCCATCATCATCATCGTGCTCGGCGCCCATCTGTTGCGCATTCGCAAGGAGGCGCGCGCGCTGAAGGAGGCCGAATGGCAGACCAAGACCTCATCAACTCGCTTCGGAGCACTGCTGTTGCGCCGCAGAACCTCTTTCTTGAAGGAGCATGGACGCCGGGTTCGGGATCGCCATGCGAAGTTACTTCGCCGATTGACGGATCTGTTCTGACCACATTGGCCACGGCCACAGGGGCGGATGTCGACCGGGCTGTGGCCTCAGGGCGGCGGGCATTCGAGGACGGGCGCTGGTCGCGATTGGCCCCGGCGGCCCGCAAGAAAGTGCTGCACCGGATCGCGGATCGGATCGAGGCGGAAGCGGTGGCGCTGACCGTGCTCGGCGTGCGCGACAATGGCACCGAGTTCAATATGGCGTTGAAGGCAGAGGCGGGATCGGCAGCGGGGACCTTCCGCTATTACGCGGAGGCCGTGGACAAGGTTGCGGGCGAAGTGGCCCCCACCGCGCCGGATGTGCTGGGGCTGGTGCATCGCACCCCCGTTGGCGTGGTGGCGGCGATTGTGCCGTGGAATTTCCCGCTGATGATTGGGGCCTGGAAGCTGGCGCCCGCGCTGGCGATGGGCAATTCGGTGGTGCTGAAGCCGGCCGAGACCGCCTCACTGTCCTTGTTGCGGCTGGCAGAGATTTGCGCCGAGTGTGGCCTGCCCGATGGGGTCTTGAACGTGGTGACTGGGCCGGGGGCGGTCACTGGCGCGGCGCTGGCGGAGCATATGGACGTGGACGTGATGGTCTTCACCGGCTCTGGCGCGACGGGGCGGCGGCTCTTGGAGGCTTCGGCGCGCACGAACCTCAAGCGGTGTTATCTGGAGCTGGGCGGTAAATCCCCCAATATCGTCTTTGCGGATGCCAAGGATCTGGATCAGGCCGCCAAGGTCTCGGCCATGGGGATCTTCCGCAACTCGGGTCAGGTCTGCGTTGCGGGCTCGCGCCTTTTGGTGGAGGCTTCGATCCACGAGGAGTTTGTGGCGCGGGTGGTGGCCCATGCCGAGGCCTTGCGGGTTGGCGATCCGTTGGATTTGGGCACGGATGTGGGGGCGGTGAATTCGGAGGTCCAGCTGGCGGCGAACTTTGCCCATGTGGAGCGCGCAGTTGCCGAGGGCGGCGAAGTACGCTGCGGTGGAGGCCGCATTTTGGCCGAAACCGGCGGCAGTTACATGGCGCCAACCGTGGTGACCGGGGTGACGCAAGACGCAAGCCTGTTCCAGAAAGAAGTCTTTGGCCCGGTTCTGGCGGTGACACCCTTTGAGGCCGAGGAGGAGGCGCTGCGGCTCGCGAATGCCACCGACTACGGCCTCGCGGCGGCGGTCTGGACCCGCGATCTGTCGCGCGCCCATCGCTGCGTGGCGGGCATTCGGGCCGGGGTGGTGCATGTGAACACCTATGGCGGCGCGGACAATACGGTGCCCTTGGGCGGTGTGGGGCAATCCGGCAATGGGCATGACAAGTCGCTGCATGCCTTGGAGAAATACGTCGATCTGAAAACCGCCTGGATCCAGCTCTGAGGGGAGCGGGGTCTTGGACGAGCCAAGACCCCGCGGCCTCCGGCGGGGATATATTTAGGAAGATGAAGAGGGGCGCGCAGGGCGACCCGGGGAGACTGTGATGAGCGTGGACAAGACCATTCTGGTGGCGGGCACCTGGGACACCAAGGACGAAGAACTGTCCTATCTGGCGGAGGTGATCCGTGGGCAGGGGGGGCATGTGCTGTGTATGGATGTGAGCGTACTGGGCGAGCCGCATCTGCCGGTGGATGTGTCAAAGCATCAGGTGGCGGAGGCGGCGGGCAGTTCCATTCAGACGGCGATCGACAGTGGTGATGAGAATACCGCGATGCAGATCATGGGCGCGGGCGCGGCCAGGCTGGCGCTGGATCTCTGGCGGGCCGGGCGCATCCATGGGGTGATCGTGCTGGGGGGCACCATGGGCACTGATCTGGCGCTGGATCTCTGCGGCGCGCTGCCTCTGGGGGTGCCGAAGTACATCGTCTCGACCGTGGCGTTTTCGCCCCTGTTGCCGCCGGAGCGTATCCCGGCGGATGTGCAGATGATCCTCTGGGCGGGCGGTCTCTATGGGCTCAACGATATCTGCAAGGCCTCACTAAGCCAGGCGGCGGGGGCGGTTCTGGGGGCCGCGCGCGCGGTGGAGGCGCCTCGGTTTGAGCGGCCGATGGTGGGGATGACCTCCTTTGGCAAGACGGTTCTGCGCTACATGGTTGCCTTGAAGCCCGAGCTGGAGCGGCGTGGCTTTGACGTGGCGGTGTTTCATGCCACCGGCATGGGTGGACGCGCCTTTGAGAGCCTCGCGGGCGAGGGGGCCTTTGCCGCGGTGATGGATTTTGCGCCGCAGGAGGTGAGCAATCATCTCTTTGGTGGGCTTTCGGCGGGTGAGGGGCGGATGACCCATGCGGGCCGCGCCGGGGTGCCGCAGTTGGTGGCGCCGGGCTGCTATGATCTCGTGGATTTTGTCGGCTGGCAGGCGGTGCCGAAGGCGTTGGAGGGGCGGGAGTGTCATGCACACAACCGATTGCTGACCTCGGCGATGCTGGATGGCGAAGAGCGGCGGGCGGTGGCGCGGGAGATCTGCCAAAAGCTCGGCCGTGCGGCGGGGCCGGTGGTGCTGTTATTGCCGGTGATGGGCTGCAATGAATGGGATCGCGACGGTGGGCCCTTGCACGATGGCGCGGCTTTGGCGGGGTTTTGTGAAGAGGTCCGGCGCGCGGTGCCCGCCTCGGTCACGCTGCGGGAGCTTGATTGCCATATCAACGACGCGGCCTTCTTTACGGCGGTTTTGGCGCAGTTTGATGCCTGGGTGGCGGAGGGGGTGATCGCGCGCTGAGGGGCCTCTGGACCTTGGGCGTGGATTGGGCAACAGTCCTGACGTAATTTTGGACTGAGGCCGAAGGACCGCGCGCCGATGAGATTTGAACCCGACCCGCAGGACCCTGAGACGCTGATGATCGTCGATCCCGGCTGTCAGCAGCTGGTCGGTTATGAGACGCGGATCGATGCGACGGGCGCCTGCACGGTGAGCCTTGATGTGGGTCCACAGCATCTCAATCGGCATGGCATCCTGCATGGGGGCATGGTGGCGACGGTGCTCGACGTGGTCTGCGGCAATACCGCCTCGCGCTATTTCGACCCCGAGGGGCATGCGGCCCTGGTGACGGTGGCGCTGAACCTGTCCTATATCGCGGCGATGGGGCCAGGACTGATCACGGCGACGGCGCGGGCGACTGGCGGCGGCAAGAGCACGGCCCATGTGATGGGCGAGTTGCGCGACGAAGAGGGGCGGTTGCTCGCCACCGCGACGGGAATTTTCCGCCGGATCACCAAGCGTTGAGGCGCGGCGCGGTCCGGATGCAAAAAAGGGCAGGAGTGTCTCCCGCCCTTTTTGGTGAGGCTTAGGTCCGATTAAACCGAGGCCGCCGCGCGGATGGCGCGGATGTTGTCGCCGTAGACGCTGGGGTTGGTGACCGAGCCGCCCCGGAACACGGCAGAGCCCGCGACCAGCACGTCCGCCCCGGCAGCCGCCACCAGCGGAGCGGTGGTCGGATCGACGCCGCCGTCAATCTCGATATGCACCGGACGGTCGCCGATCATCTCGCGCAGGCTGCGGATCTTGGCGGTCATGTCGATGAACTTCTGCCCACCAAACCCGGGGTTCACCGTCATCACGCAGATGAGGTCGGTGAGGTCGAGAAGATGCGCCACTGCCTCGGCCGGGGTGCCGGGGTTGAGGGCAACGCCGGCCTTCATGCCCGCGCCCCGGATCGCTTGCAGGGTGCGGTGGATATGCGGTCCGGCCTCCACATGAGCGGTCAGCACATCGGCGCCCGCATCGGCATAGGCGTCGATATAGGGATCCACCGGCGCGATCATCAGATGCACGTCCATCACCGTCTTCACATGCGGACGGAAGGCCTTCACCGCCATCGGGCCGAAGGTCAGGTTGGGCACGAAGTGACCATCCATCACATCCACATGGACCCAATCGGCGCCCTCGGCCTCGATGGCCTGGATCTCCTGGCCGAAATTGGCGAAATCCGCCGAGAGGATGGAGGGGGCGATCTTGATGGAACGGTCGAAGGTCATGGCGCGGGATCCTTGGCAGAGAATGGCGGTGAGTCTGGCGCCCCTATAGCGCTTCGTGCCGCTGCTGCACAGGAAAAGCGTTCGGATCAGGGGGGCGGGATCGCCTGCGTGGCTCCGCCCCCGTTCCATCCCGTTTCTCTTTGATCAGTGCGGGGCGAGCGGCAAGCCGAGAACCTGCCGGGCTTCGTCCGTGCGGAGCGCAAAATCCTGCCCCAGCCATGCGTCAGCCTCAGGGCCGGCGAGGAATAGCAGCGCCCGTGCCACCCATTCCGCGGGAATATGCACGGATGGATCGAGTTGGGAGACCGGATTGATGCCGGATCTGCGGATGCGCACCTGCATATCGGTCGCCACCGTGCCGGGGCTCAGCCCGAGGATGCGCAGGCCCCGGTCGGCATATTCCACATGGGCGCAGCGGGTCAGCGAGAGCACCGCCGCCTTGGAGGCGCAGTAATGGCTCCAACCTTCCAGGGCGCTGGTGGCGGCGCCGGAGGAGATATTGATCACGGTCCCGGTGCCGCGTGCCAACATCCCGGGCAGGGCGGCCCGCAACCCGTGGTAGACGCCCTTGACGTTGACGTCGATCACGGCGTTCCAACCGGCCACGTCGCTGTCGGCAAGATGGGCGATCGGATCGATCAGCCCGGCGTTGTTGATCAGGAGGTCCACCGCGCCAAAGGCCTCTTCGGTCTGCGCCACCAGGTCTGCGACCTGCACCCAGTCCGCCACGTCGCAGGGCAGGGCCAGCGCCTGGCCGCCAGCGGCACGGATCTCGGCGGCGAGCACCTCGATCGGGGCGGAACTGCGGGCGGCGAGCACCACATTTGCACCGGCCAGGGCAAAGGCTTTGGCGGCGGCGGCACCGATACCGCGGCTGGCGCCGGTGATGATGACGGTCTTGCCAGTCATGTCAGTCATGCGGGTCTCTCCTGTCCTGTCTGATCGCCGTCAGGTTATTGATGCGCCCTTTGCGCAGACACACTTGATTGAACCATACCGTCGTGCTCATTCTGCACGAATGGATCTCCTTCAACTCAGAACCCTATTGACCGTTGCGCGGCATGGCAGTTTTGCGGCTGCGGCCCGTGTGCTGGATCAGGATCCCTCGGCGGTGTCCCGTACCGTGGCAGCGGCGGAGGCTCATCTGGGGGTGCGCCTGTTTCAGCGCAGCACGCGGCGGCTGGCGGTGACGGGCGTGGGGCAGGCCTATCTCGACCGGATCGCACCGCTGTTGGAAGAGCTGGAGATCGCGGCGGAGGAGGCCCGCTCGGCCCGCCGCGCCCCGAGCGGCACCTTGCGGCTCACCGCTTCGGTGGCCTGGGGGCAGGAATGTCTGGTGCCGCTCTTGCCGGAGTTCCGCAGCCTCTATCCCGAGATCACCCTGGATCTGCGGTTTACCGATGCCAATCTCGACCTGCTGGCGGAGGGGATGGATCTGGCGATCCGGCTGGCCCCGGCACCGCAGGGGGATCTGATCAGCACGCGGTTGCGGCGCACCACATATCATGTCTGCGCGACGCCAGAGTATCTCGACCGGGCGGGCCGACCGGCCGACCCGCAGGAGTTGCGGCGGCATGATTGCCTGCGGATGCAACTGCCGGGGCAGGACAGCAGTTGGCATTTCCGCACCGGTCTCGGTGAAGAGGCGCATGTGCCGGTCACCGGATCGGTGGTGATCTCGAGCCCCCTGGCCCTGCGCGAGGCCGCGCGGGCCGGTCTCGGTCCCGCGCTCCTGGCCGATTGGCTGATCGAGGAGGATCTGGTTGCGGGCAGGCTCGTCACCCTGTTCAACGGCTGGGAGGCCACGGCGACCGGCTTTGATAGCGGGGCCTGGGCGCTCTATCCCAGCCGCAGCTATATGCCGACCCGGCTGCGGGTCATGCTGGATTTCCTGAAGAAACACCTGTCCTGATCCTCGGTGAGGGCGGCAGGTCGGTGCCTCGGTTAAGAGCTTTGTCACAAAAACCGGGGCTGTTTACAGGATTATTACATTTGTGACACAAATGGTTTGACCGAATTGCGTAAGTCGGCGCGGAACCAAAGGGGGCCGCCACGTGCTGCGCATCAACAGACTGACCAAGAGATTCGGCGACAAGACGGCTGTGGAAGCCGCCACGCTTGAAATCGACAAACCCTGCATGCTGGGCATCATCGGACGCTCTGGCGCGGGTAAATCCACCCTGTTGCGGATGATCAACCGACTGGGCGATGCGACCGAAGGGTCGATCACCTTTGAAGGGCGCGAGATCACCACGCTGAAAGGCCGCGACAAGCGTGCCTGGCAGTCCGAATGCGCGATGATCTTTCAGCAGTTCAACCTGGTGCCGCGCATGGATGTGGTGTCGAACGTGCTGCATGGCACGCTGAACCGCCGCTCCACCTTCGCGACCCTGTTCAACCTCTATCCGATGGCGGACATTCACAAGGCGATCGACATTCTTGATCGTCTGGGCATCGCCGAACATGCGCCCAAACGCGCCGAGGCCCTGTCGGGCGGCCAGCAGCAGCGGGTAGCGATTGCCCGCGCGCTGATGCAGGACCCGAAGATCATCCTCGCCGATGAACCCATCGCCTCGCTCGACCCGATGAACGCGCAGACCGTGATGGAAGCGCTGCGCCGCATCCACGAGGAAGACGGCCGCACCGTGATCGCCAACCTGCACACCCTCGATACCGCGCGCCGCTATTGCGACCGGGTGGTGGGGATGCGCGATGGTCGTATCGTATTCGACGGCCTGCCCGAGCAGCTGACCACCGGGGTCGCCCGCGAGATCTATGGCGCCGGGGATGACTTCTCCGAGGCCGCCACCTCTACCGAAATCGAAACCCTGGATCGCAGCGATGCCGAAGAAAGCATCCGCGAGGCAGAAGCCTACGTCTGATCCTGCCCTCTTTCATCATCCCGGGGGCATCTGTGGCCCGCCGGACCAACCTACAACCGGAGTGTTCCACGATGAAAAACCTGATCCTTGCCGCATTGGCCACCACCGCCCTGACCTCCCCGGTCCTGGCAAATGACATCACCGAGTTCCGCATCGGTATCCTCGGCGGCGAAAACGCCCAGGACCGTCTGAACTCCAACGAGTGCCTGCGCGCCAAGACCGAAGAACTGCTCGGCGTTGAAACCAAGCTGTTCGCCCCCGCCGACTACGACGGCGTGATCCAGGGTCTGCTGGGCGGCACCATCGACATGGCCTGGCTGGGTGCGTCCGGCTACGCCAAGACCTACCTCTCCGACCCGGAAGCGGTCGAGCCGGTTCTGGTCAAAGTGAACGTGGATGGTTCTTACGGCTACTACTCCATCGGTTTTGCCCGCAAAGACAGCGGCATCACCTCGCTGGAAGGCGTCAAAGGCAAAGTGTTTGGCTTTGGTGATCCGAACTCCACCTCCGGCTACCTGATCCCCTCCATCGAGATCCCGACCCTGACCGGCTCCACCATGGAATCCGGCGCCTACTTTGGTGAAGTGAAATTCACCGGTGGCCACGAGCAGACCATCGTTGCGGTTGCGAATGGCGACGTGGACGCAGGCGTGTCCTGGGCCGACGGTCTGGGCAACTGGGAAGATGGCTACAACTCCGGCGCGCTGCGCAAGGCGGTTGATGCGGGTCTCGTCGACATGAACGACTTGGTCGAAATCTGGAAATCCAAGCCGATCCCGGAAGGCCCGGTTGTTCTGCGCAAGGCGCTGCCGGAAGACGTGAAGGTCAAGATGACCGGTTTGATGGCCTCCCTGCCGGCGATGGATTACGACTGCTACTACGGTGTGGCTGCGGGTGAATCCAAAGGCTTCATGCCGATCGGTCACGACGCTTACCATGCGATCATCGAAGCACGTAAGCTGCAGTCCAACTAAGCACTGCTGATCCATAGACGGGGTTCGGGTCTCTGATCCGGGCCCCGTTTTTGGCAGGGTCGCCTCGCGTTTCTTTGCGGGGTTGCGCCTTTGCCGCCCCTAAATCTCAGGACGAACTCATGGCCGATCACACCGCTCAGGCTCCGCGCACGGTTGCGGAGATCCGGGATGCCTATACCGATCTCACCCGGCGCAAACGTCTTTATGGCGGCATGTTGCTGGTGATCTTCGTCGCGCTGATGGCGGCAGGCTTCCGCACCGCCGACGACCGCAACGCGGGTTCCTTCATCGATGGCTGGCATCGGATGCTGGACTACCCGGCCGAGGTTCTGGGCGAGGCGGCGGAGAAGGCGGCGGAACTGCCCGGCCATATCGTCCATTTTGCTCCGGCCCTGTTCGAGACATTGAACATCGCTGCGGCCTCGACCCTGATCGGGGCGATCTTCGGCACGCTCCTGTCGCTGATGTCGACCCGAGGCATGGCGCTCTGGCCTGCGCTGATCCCGCTGTTTCGCCGTATCGCCGATATCTGCCGCGCCATCCCGGAGATCGTGATTGCGCTGGTCTTGATCTTCCTTTTGGGCGGCGGCCCGGTGCCAGCGATGATCGCTATTGCAATCCATACCGCCGGCGCGCTGGGCAAGTTGTTTTCCGAAGTGAACGAGAACGCCTCGTTGAAACCGGTCGAGGGGCTGTCCTCGGTGGGTGCCTCCTGGGCACAGCGCATGTGGCTGGGCGTCATCCCGCAGGTGGGTCCGAACTATGTCTCCTATGCGTTGTTGCGGTTCGAAATCAACATTCGCGCCTCTGCGATCCTCGGTTTCGTCGGGGCAGGGGGGATCGGCTATGAGCTGAAGAATTCGATGTCCTGGGGGCAGGGGCGTTATGACGAGGCGGCGGCAATCTTTATTCTGTTGTTCCTGACCATCGTTGTGGTTGACCAGATGTCCGGCGCGCTGCGTGACCGGCTGACCCATGGCGCCCGCGTGGGTGCTCAGAAGACAGGCGGACGTCAAGCCGCCAAGACGGGGGCGTGAACATGACCACGATGGATCTCAATACCGCGCCGCTCAAGGGGCAGATGGACCGGCTGTTCCTGAAGAAACGGCTGATGAATTTCGGCATTCCCGCCGTGATCCTCGCCTATCTGACCTATATTTTCTTTGCCTTCGATGTGCCCGGTCTCTGGGAGCGGGCCTCGATGGAGAATGCCCGCACGTTGGTGTCCGATACCTACAGCTACAAGACCCATGTGACCCGCGACAATCGTGACGGCACAGTGAGCTACTCGGTGGAGGGCGAGCGCAAGGGCGAATACCCCGAGGGCGTGGCCCCCGCCTGGGTCACTCCGGGGGAGACCACGGTGATCGACCTTGAGGATGGCCATGTGGTGCGCTTTGGGCCTGAGACGGTGGAGTACGACATCCCCGGCTATGGCCTGGTGACGGCAACTCCGACCCAGGGTCAGGGCGTGGTCACCACCCTTCCTGCAGGCGAGGTGCCGGAGTGGATCAATGTTTCCAAGAACCGGCTGGCGATCACCACAGATGCGGGTCGTCTGACCGTGACCCGCAACCGCGCCGAGGTCTTCCGCTATTTCCTCGGCTGGGAGCTGTTCTTCTTTACCCTCGACAGCCCCTATCATGGCATGGGGCCGGTCGAGTTGCTGTCCCATGCCGTCTCGGGCGAGGCCGGGGCAATCTGGCAGGACTTCTGGACCAACAAGATGTGGCGCCACTCCGACGTGGCCTGGGCCATTGGCGAAACCATCCTGATGGCCTTCCTTGGCACCTTTGGTGCCGGTCTCGTGGCGCTGCCGCTGGCTTTCCTCGGCACGCGGAACTTCATGCCGGTGCGGGTGGTGCGTTTTGTCACCCGGCGGCTGTTCGACTTCGTGCGCGGGGTGGACTCGCTGATCTGGACGGTGATCCTGGCGCGTGCCTTTGGTCCTGGTCCGCTAACCGGCGCGCTGGCGATCCTGATCACGGATACCGGCACCTTCGGCAAGATCTTCTCTGAAGCCTTGGAAAACGTCGATGAGAAGCAGATCGAGGGCATCACCTCGACCGGGGCCAAACCGGTGCAGCGCTACCGCTTTGGGGTGATCCCGCAGATCACGCCGGTTTTGCTGTCGCAGCTTCTCTACTTCCTTGAATCCAACACGCGGTCTGCGACCATCATCGGCGCGATCACCGGCGGCGGCATCGGTCTGTTGCTGACACAGGCGATCATCACGCAGAAGGACTGGGAAGAGGTGGCCTATTACATCGTGCTGATCGTCCTGATGGTGATGCTGATGGACTGGTTCTCGGGATGGTTGCGCAAGCGGTTGATCAAGGGCGACGAAGGCGGTCACTGAACTATTGCCTGCTGTGAAACCATCGGCCCCTTTCGCACGGCGAGAGGGGTCTTTTTCTTGCCCGTGGCGGTGTTGCGGATGGTTCCTGCGGCCTCGCAATGCTAGTCTAAGTCTAGTTGTCTACTGAATCGCGACAGGTCTTTCGATGCCCCAACTTTCCCGCTCAGAGCCGCTTATCCATCCCGGGTGTAGCCTCACCAACAGCACCTTTGGCGCCTATGTGGAGATCGGGGCTGATACCCGCGTCGCCAACAGCAGCTTTGGCGACTACAGCTATTGCGACCGGATGTGCGACATCGCCAATGCCGAGATCGGCAAGTTTGCCAATATCGCCAGTTCGGTGCGGATCGGGGCGACGGATCACCCGATGGAGAAGGCGTCACTACACCATTTCCTCTATCGTTCGGCGAGCTATTGGGAAGATGTGGAGGATGACGCCGATTGGTTCGCCCATCGCAAGAGCCGTCGGGCGGCGATCGGTCACGACACCTGGATCGGCCATGGCGCGCTGATCAAGCCGGAGGTGACGATTGGCCATGGCGCGGTGGTGGCCTCGGGCACGGTAGTGACCAAGGACGTTGCCCCCTACACCATTGTGGGCGGAAATACGGCGCGTCTCATCCGTCGCCGCTATCCCGAGGAAGTGGCCGCGCGGATGATGGCGCTTGGCTGGTGGGACTGGGACCATGCGACCCTGCGCGCGGCCCTGCCGGACTTTCGCGCGCTCAAGGCTGAAGAATTTCTCGAGAAATACGAGTAACTGAAAGGTGCTGTGTTTGCAGGGGCGGGGGGCTCCCGCCCCCGCAGGTGCCTGTGGCCCTATGGGCCAAGACCCCTTGGCGGAGTTGGGCCCGGCCGCGCGTCCCCTGTGGGGACGCGCGGCGCGCCGTCGACCCGATGGGTCGACGGCGCCATGCCCAAC
This sequence comes from uncultured Paracoccaceae bacterium, assembly GCA_937146765.1. GTDB lineage: Bacteria > Pseudomonadota > Alphaproteobacteria > Rhodobacterales > Rhodobacteraceae > Epibacterium. The sequence continues at coordinate 13,739 of CAKZRP010000026.1, forward strand.
GGGAGCGGATCGTGACAGCGATCCGGCGACGGGCGGGAGCGCCCCCCGTCTCAGGTAAAATGCGACTCTATTTGGCCTGTGGGCTTTGTCGGAGCGGAGTCAGTCGTCGCCCACGGTCAGCGTCACCCGGTCGCCGGCAAACCAGGTGCGACCAAACTCGATCGGTACGCCGTTCAGGTCATCGGAAATGCCCGTGGTGCGCAGGATCGGCGCCCCTTCGGAGGTTCTCAGATGCAGCGCTTGCGTTGCCGTAGCGAGCTTTGCGGTGATCCGGGTTTCGCGGCGGGTGTAATCCTCTACCCCGCAGGCCTTGAGCGCGGCGGTGATCGAGTCATGCGCGTCCAGCGCCTCCAGGATGCCGGGCAGGCGCTCTGCCGGAAACACCGTGCGGGCCAGCGCGACTGGGTGGTCATCCGCGTAAGACAGCCCTTCGTAGACCACCACTGGGTCGCCGGGGGCGAGGTCGAGGGCATCGGCCTCGCGCGCGTCAGCAGCCAGCACCTCCAACCGCAAGATCTTCTTGCTGGGCACCCGTCCGGCGCGGCGGATATTCTGGTGGAACCTTATGCGCTTGCCCACTGGATAGTCGGTGGGTTTCGCCGCCACAAAAACCCCCGCCCCACGCCGCGCATGCACCAGGCCTTGCTCTGCCATATCCGCCAGCGCGCGACGCACCGTGTGGCGGTTCACGCCGAACCGCTCCGCCAATTGCGCCTCGGCGGGCAGTTTCGCGCCAGTCTCATAGCGCCCTTGTGCGATGTCATCGGTGAGGGTGATCGCAATGGATCTCCAGACCGGGGTGCGGGGGGGGGATTTGGCCATGTCATACCTCTGTCACTAAACCTTCATGCGGCGGTGGCTTGCGCAGTTGCAACCGACTCAGGTAGTATTTGTCTAGTTGTATAGTACATGTAGACAATCCTGCCAAGAGGCGACACGAGACATGACACAAGAGATCAGCCCGGAGGCGCGCAAGGCCTGGATGAGCCTATTGGCCACCGCGCCCGAAGCCCGGCTTGCCGCGCTTTTTGACACGCTCGACCAGACCCCAGACCACGAGACCCTGCGCGCGCCAGAGGTGGGCGGCGTGATGGTGCGCGGTCGCGCAGGTGGCACTGGCGCGCCGTTCAACCTCGGCGAGATGACCGTCACCCGCTGTACGCTGAAACTCGCCTCCGGTGCGGTGGGCCACGGCTATGTGCAGGGGCGCAGCAAGGGGCAGGCGGAGCGCGCGGCAAAGCTTGATGCGATGATGCAGACCGAGGCGGCGGCGGAGGTGGAGGCCAAGGTGCTTTCTCCCTTGCGCGCAGACCGTGAGGCGGAGCGGACCGCCCGTGCGGCCAAGGCGGCGGCCACCAAGGTTGATTTCTTCACCATGGTGCGAGGAGAGGACTGATGAGCCAGACAGATATCTATTCCGGCGGCTTTGCCGATCCAGCGGTGGCGGCGGCCCATGGCTTTCGCGCCGCGATGGACGTGATGGCGCGACCCGGCGAGCGGCGCGAGATCACCGGCGGCATCGCCCCCGAGGGGCTGAGCCCGGCGGCAGCGAGCCTGATCCTGACGCTCTGTGATCCGGAAACCGGGGTCTACCTCGCAGCAGACGTCGACAGTGACGCCCTGCGCGGCTGGATCACCTTCCACACCGGCGCGCCGCTGGTTTCGGCGGACAAGGCCGATTTCGCAGTGGGCGGATGGGCGGCGTTGATGCCGATTGATCAGTATCGCATTGGCACCACCGAATATCCTGACCGCTCTGCGACCCTTGTCGTCGAGCTGACCGAGTTTGCGGCCCCGAACGCTACGCTGACCGGCCCCGGCATCAAGGACACGGCGCGGATGTATCTGCCGGATCTGGCGCTGTTGCAGCGCAATTCCATGCTCTACCCGCTTGGGGTCGATCTGTTCTTCACCTCTGGGTCCGAGGTCGCGGCGCTGCCGCGGTCTACCCAGATCACAGCGGAGGGCTAACCGGATGTATGTAGCTGTAAAAGGCGGCGAGCGCGCCATCGACAATGCCCATGCCTGGCTCGCCGAGGAACGCCGGGGCGACACCAGCATCGCCGAGATGTCCCTGGCGCAGATCCGCGAACAGCTGAAACTGGCGGTCAACCGCGTGATGGCGGAAGGCTCGCTTAATGATCCCGATCTGGCCGCGCTGGCGATCAAACAGTCGCGGGGTGATCTGATCGAGGCGATTTTCCTCATTCGCGCCTATCGCACCACGCTGCCGCGCTTTGGCAATTCGCGCCCTGTTGAAACGGCGGAGATGGCCTGCGACCGGCGCATCTCGGCGACGTTCAAGGACGTGCCGGGCGGGCAGGTTCTGGGGCCGACCTTTGACTACACCCACCGTTTGCTGGATTTCAAACTGGCGGCAGAGGGCGAGGTGGCCGAAGCGCCCAAGGCTGAGCCGCGCCGCGAGCCGACGCCGCATGTGACCTCGTTCCTGCGGGGGGAGGATATCATCCAGAGCGAGGAGGCGTCCGAGGCGACGCCCAAGGATATCACCCGCGAGCCGATGTCCTTTCCCGCCGACCGCGCAACGCGGTTGCAGACCCTGACGCGGGGGGATGAGGGCTTTGTGCTTGGCATGGCCTATTCCACCCAGCGCGGCTATGCGCGCAACCACGCCTTTGTCGGCGAGCTGCGCATCGGCACCGTGGCGGTGGAGATGGATATCCCCGAGCTTGGGTTCGCCATCGAGATCGGCGAGGTGGAGCTGACGGAATGCGAGACAGTGAACCAGTTCAAAGGCTCCAAGACCGAGCCGCCGCAGTTTACCCGCGGCTATGGTCTGGTCTTTGGTCAGTCCGAGCGCAAGGCGATCTCCATGGCGTTGGTGGATCGCGCGCTGCGCTGGAAGGAGCTTGGCGAGGATAATCTGGGGGCTGCCGCGCAGGATGAGGAATTTGTCCTCAGCCATTGCGACAACATTCAGGCGACCGGGTTCCTAGAGCATATCAAGCTGCCGCATTACGTCGATTTCCAGTCCGAGCTGGAGCTGGTGCGCAAGCTGCGCCGCGAGGCCGAGGCCGCGCGGGCTGCAGCGGCGCAGGCGCGGGAGGCGGCGGAATGAGCCAAACGCAACATAGGGCTGTGCCCGACTTCGGGTGGGTGCGAAGCGCCCTCCCGTGGGGGAGGTCGGGCGCTGCCCGGCGATGCCGGGCTAAAGGTAAGAAGGATGCCCATCATGTCTGACTACAATTTCGCCTACCTTGACGAGCAGACCAAGCGGATGATCCGCCGCGCGATCCTCAAAGGCCTTGCCATTCCCGGCTATCAGGTGCCCTTTGCCAGCCGCGAGATGCCGATGCCCTACGGCTGGGGCACTGGCGGCGTGCAGGTCTCTGCCGCGACGCTGACGCCCGAGGACACGCTGAAGGTCATCGACCAGGGCGCGGATGACACCACCAATGCGGTCTCGATCCGCAAGTTCTTTGAACGCACGGCAGGGGTTGCCACCACGGAGGAGACCGAGAAGGCCTCGATCATCCAGACCCGTCACCGTATCCCCGAAGCCGATCTGCGCGAGGATCAGATCCTTGTCTATCAGGTGCCAATCCCAGAGCCCCTGCGGTTCCTTGAGCCGCGCGAGACCGAGACCCGCAAGATGCACGCGCTTGAGGAATACGGTCTCATGCATGTGAAGCTTTACGAGGACATCAGCCAGCACGGCGCGATTGCCACCTCCTACGCCTATCCGGTGAAGGTGGAGGGGCGCTACGTCATGGACCCGTCGCCCATTCCGAAGTTCGACAACCCCAAGATGGAAATGGCGGCGATCCAGCTCTTTGGTGCAGGGCGCGAACAGCGGATTTACGCGGTGCCGCCCTACACCAAGGTCGTCTCTCTCGATTTCGAGGACTACCCCTTTGAGGCCACCAAGGCCGAGCATCCCTGCGATCTTTGCGCCGCCGAGGACAGTTATCTCGATGAGGTGATCCTCGACGACCAAGGCGGGCGGATGTTTGTCTGCTCGGACACCGATTATTGCCGCACCCGGCGCGAGGCGGGTCATGTGGGGCGTCTTGGCACCGAGACACCCCTGCAAACCGGACCGGAGGCCGCGTGATGCATCCCCTTCTTAAAGTCAACAATATCAAAAAGATGTACGGCCACCGGATTGGCTGCACCGATGTGTCCTTTGACCTTTATCCCGGTGAGGTGATGGGGATCGTGGGCGAGAGTGGCTCCGGCAAGTCCACGCTCCTGAACTGTCTTGCGGGGCATCTGGAGACGGACGGCGGCGAGGTCATCTTTGACACCCTTGATCGTGGTCCGGTGGATACGCTGAAAATGTCCGAACCCGAACGGCGGATGCTGGGGCGCACCGATTGGGCCTTTGTCCACCAACACGCCCGCGACGGCCTGCGCATGTCGGTCTCGGCCGGTGGCAATATCGGCGAGCGGCTGATGGCGGTGGGCGACCGGCACTACGGCAATATCCGCGACCGGGCGATCGACTGGCTCGACCGGGTGGAGATTGACGAGAGCCGGGTGGATGACCGCCCCACCGCCTTTTCCGGCGGCATGCAGCAGCGCTTGCAGATCGCCCGCAATCTGGTGACCGGCCCGCGTCTGGTGTTTATGGATGAACCCACCGGGGGGCTGGACGTCTCGGTGCAGGCGCGGTTGTTGGACCTGTTGCGCGGCCTTGTGCGCGAGATGGGCCTATCGGCAATCATCGTCACCCATGACCTTGCGGTGGTGCGCCTGTTGGCGGATCGCCTGATGGTGATGAAATCCGGCCATGTGGTGGAAACCGGCCTTACGGATCAGGTGCTTGATGATCCGCAACATGCCTATACTCAGCTTCTGGTCTCTTCAGTGCTGCAGGTGTGACGCATGCTCTTTGCCTATACGATGGAAAACACTTCCCTGACCCGCCTTCCCGAGGGCGCCCCGCTGGAGGCGGCCCATTGGGTCGACCTCTACCGACCGCAGCCCGAACAGGTCGAACGGGTCAAGGCGCTGGGGTTCGAAGTGCCGACCCTAGCGGATATGGAGGAGATCGAGATCTCCAACCGCTTCTATCGTGCGGGCAAAGTGGATGTGCTGACCGTGTCGCTGCCCGGGCTTGACCCTGACAAGAACCGCACCTTCGGTCCGGTTGCCTGCCTTCTGGGGCCGGACCGTCTGGTCACCGTACGCTATCACGCGCCGCGCCCCTTTGAGACGCTGGCGGGCCATGCGGAGGGCAGCAATGCCGGCTGCAAGACTGTCTCGCATCTCTTCCTCACCCTGATGGAGGAGATCGTGGCGCGGATGGCGGACCTGTTGGAAACCGTCGGACGCGAGCTCGACGACCGCGCCGCCAAGCTCTTTGACGACAAGGGCGTTTGGGGCGACGGGCTCGAGGTCATGCTGCGGGACGTGGGCCGCGCGGGCGAGATGCTGGCCAAGTATCGCCAGTGTCTCTTGACCCTTGAGCGGGCGCTGTCGACCTTTGGCGTGACCCATGATGCCAAGGACCTGCGCAGCTACACCAAGGCGACGGGCCGCGACATTCAGGCCCTCTTGGTGCACGCGGATTTCCTCTCGGGGCGGATCTCGCATTTGACCGAGGTGATCCTCGGCATGGTCAGCCTCGAACAGGGCATCACGGGGCGCATCGTCTCCGTGGTGGCCGTGATCTTCCTGCCGCCGACGCTGGTGGCCTCTGTCTATGGCATGAACTTTGAATACCTGCCCGGCCTGCATTCCGATTACGGCTGGATGATTGCCACCGGCCTGATGGCTCTGTCGGCGCTGGGCACGCTTCTCTTCTTTCGTTGGAAAGGCTGGCTATGACCGCTTCTCAGACCCCCATGATCGACATCCGCGATGTCGCCAAGACTTTCACCCTGCACAACCAAGGCAGCGCGCTGATCCCGGTGATGGAGGGGGCGACCCTCTCTGTCTCTCCGGGCGAATGCGTCGGGCTGATCGGTGCCTCGGGCGCGGGGAAATCGACCCTGATGCGGCTGATATACGGCAATTACCTTGCGGCCTCCGGTCAGATCCTGATCGGTGGGGTGGACGTCGCCCGCGCCGAGCCGCGCGAGATTTTGGCGCTGCGCCGCAAGACGCTGGGCTATGTCAGCCAGTTCCTGCGGGTGGTGCCGCGGGTCTCGACCTTGGACGTGGTGGCGGAGCCTTTGCTGGCGGTCGGCACCCCGTTGGAGGCCGCACGGGACCGCGCCGCCACGCTTCTGGCGCAGCTCAATATCCCCGAGCGTCTGTGGACCCTGAGCCCCACCACCTTTTCCGGCGGCGAGCAGCAGCGGGTCAACATCGCGCGCGGCTTTGCCTATGACTATCCCGCGATGCTGCTCGATGAGCCGACCGCCAGTTTGGATGCGCAGAACCGCGCCACCGTGCTGGGGCTGATCGAGAGCGCCAAGGCGCGCGGGGCGGCGATCATCGGCATCTTCCACGACGAGGCCGCGCGCGAGCAGGTTTGTGACCGGTTTATTGACGTCTCTGCCTTTTCCCCCAAGGCCGCAGCATGAGTGCGCTTGCCGACAAGACCCAGCATAAAGGGCCGGTGATCGCCGTTGTCGGCCCCTCGGGTGTCGGCAAGGACAGCCTGATGAGCGGGCTTGCGGTCGCCGACCCTCGGCTGCGGTCGATGCGCCGCGTCATCACTCGCGCCCCCGAGGCGGGCGGCGAGGATTACCAACCGGTCAGCGAGGCGGAATTTGCCGCTCTCGTCCGGGCCGATGTCTTTGCCCTGCACTGGCAGGCGCACGGGCTGCACTACGGCATTCCGCGCGACATTGAAAAACTGCGCCTTGGCGCCTCGGGCGTCTTGGTGAACCTGTCGCGGGCGGTGCTTTTGCAGGCGCAGGAGGTGTTTGACGACTTCCGCGTGATCTCTGTCACCGCGCGCCCCGAGGTTCTGGCGGCCCGCCTCGCAGGGCGCGGGCGCGAGGATGCGGCCGAGGTGGAACGGCGTCTGGCCCGCGCCAGCCTGGCCCTGCCGGACGGGCTGCGACAGGTGCATGAGGTGGACAACAGCGGCGATCTCTGCGCCGCCCTTGTCCAGGCTCAGGCGATCATTCAGGCCGCGAGGACATAGCGTTGGATCAGGTGGAACCGTCCCTCGGCATCCTCGCCCATCAGCGCCAGATCGGTGATCACAAAGGGCTGTGGCAGGAGCGGCACCAATGCGGTCGCCAGAAAATCCTCGACGCGGGGCAGCTCGCCCTTGGGCAGCTTTCCGGTCAGGGTGATGTGAAAGCGGAACTGGTCGAGCACGTAGGGATAGCCCCATTGCGTGAGATAGGCGTCCTGCTCGGCACTGAGCCCCGCAGCGCGACGTTTCTCGATCTCGGCTGCCGGGGCAGGGGCGCGAAAACCATCAAGTTCGGTCACGCAGGCTGCAGCCAGCGTGTTCAGCGCCGCGACGTCGCCAACTGGGCGCAGGGCGAGAAAGCGGCCCAGGCGCTCGATCTGCAAACCTTCGAGCCGCACCGGAGCCTGACTGTCCGCCAGCGCCACGCAGGCGGCTCTGAGTGCCGCCTCATCGGTTCTCTCCGCCAGTCGCATCGGCGGTTTCATGGTCGCATGCAGGCCGTATTTGCGCGGGGTTGCGGTGATTGTCGTCACATCCAGATCGCCGACTTCGGGATGCGCGACCTCAGCGCCCGCTTCCATGTCCCAACCCAACCATTGGGTTGCCCATCTGCTCCACGCCGCATCGGCGGGGGGCGCGTAGTAAATCGCATATCGCGTAAATGTCACATTGGCCTCCTAAGACGTGGGCCTTCCCTATCCCGAAAGATGTGAACTCCAGATGACACAAGAGTTGATCCTTGCCAATGCCACGCTGATCCTTGCCGGTGAGACCCGCCTTGGGGCGGTGAAAATCGCGGATGGCGTGATTGTTGATATCTCTGACGGGGGGGCGGTGCCTGCGGGCGCGCTGGACCTTGGCGGCGATTACCTGAGCCCCGGTCTGGTGGAGTTGCACACCGACAATCTGGAGCGCCATATCGAGCCGCGCCCCGGTGTCGACTGGCCCCATGCGGCCGCTCTGGTGGCCCATGATGCGGAGCTGGCCTCAACCGGGATCACCACGGTGTTCGACGCGATGCGGGTGGGGTCCATCCCGCGCGGCAAGGGGCGCTATGTGAAATACGCGCGCCAGCTGGCAACCGAGATGCTGGAGCTGCGCGCCAAGGACATGCTGAAGATCAGTCACTTCCTGCACCTGCGTGCCGAGGTTTGCTCGGAAACGCTGGCCGAAGAGCTGTCGGAGTTCACTGCCGAGGACCGCGTTGGTCTGGTCAGCCTGATGGACCACACGCCGGGCCAGCGTCAGTTCCGCGACATCTCCAAGCTCGAGCAATATGTGAAATCCAAACGCGGCATGTCGGATGAGGAATTCATCGCCCATGTGGCCGAGCTGAAGGAACTGCGTGCGCAATATGGCGACATGCACGAGGCGGCGACGGTGGCCGAGGCGGCGCGGTTCGGCGCGGTGCTGGCGAGCCATGACGACACCACCGAGGACCAGGTGGCGGCTTCCGCGGGTCACGGCATCCGCCTTGCGGAATTTCCGACCACGGTCGAGGCGGCCCAGGCCTGCCATGCCCATGGCATCCAGGTGATGATGGGGGCGCCCAACCTGATCCGTGGCGGGTCCCATTCCGGCAATGTGGCGGCCAGCGAGCTGGCGGAGCTGGAGCTCTTGGACATCGTGTCTTCCGACTACATTCCGGCGGCGCTCTTGCAGGCGGCGGTGAAGCTTGGCGATATCTGGGGCGATCTGGCGCGCGGCATGGCGACGGTGACCTCGGCACCGGCCTCTGCTGTTGGGCTGGAGGATCGTGGGGTTCTGGGCCTGGGCAAGCGCGCCGACGTGATCCGTTTCCGTATCGCGGAAGGCACCCCTATGCTGCGGGCGGTCTTCTCGCGCGGTGAACGCGTCGCCTGACGCTTCTCTTGTTGCCTGTTACGAAGCGGAGCGCGGCCCCCGGAGGGGGCCGCGCGCTCTTTTGGTGAGTGGGCAAGGCCGTGAGTCGCGACTGCCGGATCACTTTGGGGTGCGTGGGGAGAGGGCGGCAAGGGGCGCGCCGCAGGCGCGGCCCTTGCAACGGGCGACTTGCGCAGCAAGGCGCAAAGCCTGTGAGCCGCGCTAGCGGCTCTCCGCTGGGGTGAGCCTGCGTTCAACCGGCCCGATAGAACATGTAACGACCTTCGGGGATGCCTGCGGGGCCGTCGATCTCTCTGAGGCCAATCAAGGGCTGGCCTGAAATCACGATTCCGCCCGGTGCCACTACCCGCGCCATCGCCGGGGAGAGCCTTGCAGCCTCGGCCACATCCTGTTCCTTGACGCCAAAACCCAAGTCGTAATGCAGCAGCGCCAGCCGGTGTCCTCCAGCTGCGAGCCGCGCCAGCATCGGCTCCGCCTCGCCTTGGAGGAAATCCTGTTCCGGCGGCACGCAGGAGGGATGGCATTGCAGGACCCGGTCGATTACCCAGATCCGCCGCTCCGGCAGCAGGCTGCGCAGGTGGTCGTAGCTGCGCCCGTTGCCAAGACCCAGATCCAGAACGTCGCCGTCCACCCCTGAAATCGCCGCCGCGGCCCAGTTCAACCCGTCTCGCTGGGCAGTGAGGCGGCGCAACATGCTGTCGAGGCGGCTCATTTCAGGCGATCCTCTCGTTGAATCGCCAGGGCGTGGCGGGGCCAGCCAGAAGCCGGGACAGCAGGCGTTCTGAAAACGCCCATGTCGCCGGGTCCTGCACCAGATGGTGGGTGAGATAGCCCAGCGGCTCCGTGCGATCCTCCCGCCCGAGACGCCGCGCCTGCAGCCGTTGCACCAGCAGCCCGAGGAGGAGTTCCTCGGCCAGCAGCCCCCGGCTGCCTCTCCAGTCGATCGGGTCCAGATGGGTGTTGATCTGCATCAGCCCCGGCGCCGCCTGCACCCGCTTGCGCGGCCCATAGGTGGAGAGGGCGACAAAGCCGAGGCCCGCGAGCCAGGGCAGAACTGCCGGAGAGATCCGGTTCCAGGGCGGCACGAACATCGGCTGCAGACGTGTGTCGAACAGCGCCTTCATCCGCATCATGCCCGCCTCCGCCTCGTCCAGCGCCTCGTCCACAGGACGGGTGCTGCCGAATTCGCAGGTCTTGCGGTCGGCGGGGGCGTGGTTCTCATGGGCCCAGCCATGTACCACCGGCACCAGATGGGCGGAACTCTGCACCACTTCGGCCAGCTCTGCGGTCGCGGGCTTGGGGATCACCGCCAGATGTACGGGCATGTCGAGCCTCTGGGCAAGCGCCGCAAGTTTGCTCAGCGCGGCACTCGGAGCCACCGCGTCGTCGTCGCGCCACCAGAGCGGCAGGCGCAGCCCCTGCGCGTCCCATAGCTCCAGCTCCGCGTCCAGCGCGTCCCAGCCTTGTGTCATGAATGTCTCCCCAGAGCGTTCGCCTGCATCTCCCCGTGCAGCGTCTGTGCAATCTCCACACTTCGCGCCGCCCCGTCAAATTCGAAACCGTCAAGGCTGCGTTGCGGTGCCTGCATGACTTTGCGCAAAGCGGCGCAGAGACGGTCCGGGGTGAGGCTGGCGGAAGCCTCGACCGCAAAGCCGGGCAGCGGCGCGAGGCTCTGGGCGCGTAAGGATTGCTCGACCTCCTTGCCCGCATCAAAGGGCACCAGCACCGACGGGCAGCCCGATTGCAGCAGATCGAGGGCGGTATTGTAACCACAGAGGCTGACCGAGGCGGCGGCATGGGGCAACAGGGCGCGGAAATCCGGGCGCGCGGGTTCAAGGCGCGCCGGGGAGGCGGGGTCGCTCAACCGCGCGATCCTAGCATCCGCATCATTGCCGCCGATCAGCAGGCGCCAGGGCAACTCTGGCATCTGCTTTGCGGCTGCAATCGCTGTGGCATAGAGCGCATCGCCCACATTGCCGCCGCCGGCGCTGACCAGGATCTCGCCCTTGCCGATGCCCTCCGGGTGGGGCGCGGCGGAGGCGGGGGCGACATAGCCGGTATAGTGAAGCTGTGCCGCGAGGGCGGGGCTCACCGGCCAACTGGCCTCCAGCCGGGTGGCCCTGGGGTCGGAATGCACCAGAACCCCGTCGTAACGGGCCAGAATCATTGCTTCCGCTTCCGTGGCCCGGTCTGGCTTGGACGGGGGCGCAAGAATGTCGCGGATCGAGGAGAGCACCAGCGGGCGGCGGGGCAGGGCATGGGCGGCTTCGAGCAGGGAGCGGAATTCGCGGCGCAGGCCGCGACGGCCGAAAGGGTATAGCTCGGTGATCAGCACATCGGGCCGCACATGGTGCAAGAGGCGGGTGAACGCGGTGATCCGAGACTGCAGATAGGCCTCGGTCGCGAGGCTTCCGTCCTGTCCCAGAAGGCGGGAGAAGTCCACGCCATCCGAGCGCAGGGGCGGCAGCTGCACCAGATCCACGCCAGCAGTGGAGAGCTGCGGTGCGGCAAAGCCGCCCGAGGCGAGGGTGACCGCATGGCCGCGCGCGGTGAAGGCTCGCCCCAGGGTCAGCGCCCGCGCCAGATGGCCGGTGCCGAGGAGATGGGTGACGCAGATCAGGATCTTCATGGCTTGGCCTTTTCGAGCCGGATCGGCTCCGGCCAGGGGGTGAGGCTCTCTCCGGTGATCTCGACAACGAACAGGCGGTTGCGCTTGACCTGGAACGGGGCGGGACCGTCGAAGTCCCAGTGATGGGCGCGGGCGAGGATCATCCGCATCACGCCGATATGGCAGACGGCGACGGCGTCGCGGCGCAGGCTCTGCAGCCAGGGGGTGAGGCGGGCCCAGACCTCGGCCGGGCTTTCGCCTCCTGGGGGGCGGTAGTCCCAGCCCCAGAGTTCGATATCGCGAAAGCCGGAGCTGGGGTCTGCGCGCAGGTCCAGCCCGTGACGGCCTTCCCATTGGCCCCAGTTCATCTCGATCAGCGCGGGGTCTGTTCTTGGCACCTGACCGGTGACCAGACGCGCCGTCTCTGCCGCACGCTGGAGCGGGCTCGACCAGATCTCGGCCTCTTGCCAGTCGGCGGGCAGGCTCTGCGCGGCGAGGTCGGCGCGGGCGGTGTCATCAAGCGGGATATCGCTGCGCCCCTGGATGCGTCCGGCGCGGTTCCAGACGGTATGGCCATGGCGCAGCAGGGCGAGGCGGATCACGCGTTGCGCTCCAGAAGCGGACGTAGCGCCGACCAGAGGGTGTCGCGGGCGGCGGGGCGCAGGTGGTGTTGGCCGATATGGCTGCGCACCCGCCGTCCGAGAGCCTGGCGTTCATCCGCGCTGTCGAGAAGGCGCAAGACCTCTGCCGCCAGCGCCTTGGCGCCGTCCGCAGGTGCGGGGTAGTTGCCCGGCAAGAGCACGTCGCGCAGCCCCGGTCGGTCCTGGGCCACCACCGGCAGCCCATGCGCCTGAGCCTCGAGGTAGACCATGCCATAGGCCTCGTTCACCCCCGGCCAGAGGAAAAGGCCGGCACGGGCATAGGCGGCGTCCAGCCCTGCGGCATCGAGCTGCCCGAGGAAGGTCACGCGACCCTGGAACGGTGCCACAAGCGCCTCGACCTCGGCGCGCGCGGGGCCGTCGCCCGCGATTTCGAGCCGCCAG
>CAKZRP010000027.1 GCA_937146765.1 uncultured Paracoccaceae bacterium
AGGGGGCGGCGATGGCACATCCGTATCACCACGCCCTGTCCTCGGTGAAGAAATGGGGCGGCACGGTCGACGACTACTTCGCCGTGCATTCCTGGTTCGACCAGAGCAAGGAGATCACTGCCGACTTTCGGCACCGGGCGCCGCGCCACCATGCGTTATCCTGACTCTATGGAAGCGTCTTATTCCTGTGCATGGCGCGGGTTATGCGGAACTTTGGGATTGAGAGATGAGCCAGCCCCGGCCCGCTCTCCATCAAAAGGGCCGTAGGGACGGGGCTGGCGGCGTTTCGGTTTGAGCGCGACTGGAGTCGCGGGCGTCGTTTGCTGGACGCGAACGCCTTTGGAGGATGGATGGTGCAGCTGTATTTCACCGACGGATCGGCGCTGCGCGCGCCAGTTTCGGTCGAAGGCGTTCCGGTCGATCTTTCCGTGTCCCTCACCGAGGCCGCTGGCAGGATCGGCCTGATGGATGGCATGCCGTTCTTTCTGGATCGGAACGGAAGCTACTTGCATGAAGTGAACCGGTTCTTTCGCGCCTGTCAGACCATGGGGGTTCGTTCGCGGCACAGTTTGCGCGCTTACGCCCATGACATCTTCGTCTGGATGCGCTTTCTGGAAGAACGGCGTGGTGGCAAGCAGCTTTGGCGTGCCGATTACAACGATGTCATCGCGTTTCACCATGCACGGCGTTTGTCGGATGCACCGTTCCGGATTTCGGCATCCAGCTGGAACAGGGCGATCGCGGCGCTCGACAAATTGTATCGGTGGGCGCTCGAAGAGGGCCTGATCGCATCCTCCCCGTTTCGTTACGACCTGTCCTTTCGTCATGGGCAAGGGCGTGGAGCGCCCAAGGTCGTCGAGGGTAACAGGGCGCGGGAACGTGCCGCACGCCCGCATGACATGCAATTCGTCGATATCGGCCGCTACCTCGCGTTCCGGGATATCGGCCTGAGAGGAAGATTGCCGGACGGGTCCGAGGACCCAGCCTGGCGCGGCCGCAATGGCGAGCGGAATGCCGTCTTCGCGGAACTGCTCGTAACAACGGGGATGCGCCTCGGTGAGGCTGGCAGCCTGATCATCGACGAACTGCCTCGGTTGACGTCGGACAGCCCGCGGATACTTCTTTTCGATCTTCCGAGCGCGATCACCAAGGGCGAACGCCCGCGCCGCATCCGGTTGCCGCGCCGTGTGCTCAAGCTGATCGGGGATTATTGCGATATCGAGCGCCACGTTGCCGCCGCCAAGGCGTCGCCTCCTCCGGTCGTCCCCCTCGTATTGTCACCCGATGGCCGCAGCGCCATCGATGGCAGTGGCCGGCGCATCGCGCTGACCAAGCTCCGGCCACAAGACCGCCAACGGCTGCTGCGATCGCCTGATGGGATGCCTGAACACGCATCGCTTTGGCTCACTGAGCGTGGTCAACCCGTGTCGTCCGGAACCTGGGAGGTTGCTTTTCGCAGGGCAAGCCAGCGATGCCAGGCCTTCGGTCTCGATATTACTGTCACGCCGCACATGTTGAGGCACACCTTTGCGGTCAACATGTTGTCGATGCTGATACGCGAACAGGTGGGCAGGATCTTCAACCCGACCGATGCGCATGGTGCTGCCTATCGCCAGATGCTTGGCGATCCGCTCCGCCATCTCCAACACCTCCTCGGCCACGCGAACATCACCAGCACCTACATCTATCTCGACAGCCTTGCCGAGGCGCAGGAACTCGTCGATGCGGCGGCGGATCGCTGGACCGACGAACTCATGGCGGACGAACAATGACCGGCAGAGCCCGCGTCTCACAGCCCCGCCCGGGACGGAGGGCAAGCTTTCCCGAACACCTTCCAGATCCCGGCCCCGCTGCGGCCATTGCCATCGCCGCGGGCCGTTTCGAGATTACCCTGGCCGGACGGACCGCGACGATGGACCTAACGCGTTTGCCGGGTCGTGCTTCGCTTGCGCGTTCCTTCACGCAAGCACTCTGGCAGGCGTGTCAGGTCGGTGGCCCGGCGGGCACTGTCCGCACCGCCATGTCGCTGGCAGAGGCTGTCCATCGGTTCTGGCGCTATCTCGATGCGACAGGCTCATCCGTGCATGCGCTTGCCGATATGGATGTCACCACCATCGAAGGCTTCGACGCCTGGATGGATGAGCGCGGGCAGCATCCCAACCATCGCCGCCACCAGATGGGAGATGTAGTGATGCTGCTGCGATTGGCGGATGCGGGAGAACGGGGCCGCCTTTCCGAGGCCGCTTCCCGCCGGTTGCTCTATGTCAGCACGCGCCCAGGTGTTCCACCGCGCCCGCGTGATGCCTACAGCGACAGTGTCCGGGCGGCCTTGAAGGCGGCCGCGCGTACCGACGTCGCGGCGATCGTCGAGCGATTCCGGTCGGCGCTTGCGCAGGAGTGCAAGACACGCATCGACCGGTTGGAGATGGACGCCTTCGCGGAGATCGACCGTGTCGGTTTCATTACCGTCAAGAACGACCTTTTTCGTCAACTCTACGGGGCACGGAACTATGCGGGGATTTCGAATGAGGGGCTGAGCGACAGGATGCATGGCACGCGGCATCTGCTCCTCGGCGATCTGATTGCTCTGTTCGTTCTGCTGTCGCTGGAGACCGGTCTCGAGATCGAGGCGATCAAGACCCTGCGCGCTGATTGCCTCAAGAACCCCTCCAGCGGCTATGTCGAGATCGATTATTGCAAGCGCCGCGCACGTCATGCCGAGTGGAAGCGGCTCCGGGTTCGGGATGGCGGCTCAGGTACCCCGGGCGGCCTGCTGCGCCTGGCAATTCAGTGGACCGCGACCGCGCGCGGTCATCTCAAGAGCGAGCAGCTTTTCACGTATTACTGCCGCGGCCGCCTGACCGATGTCGTTCTGCCGATGCAATCCGCTAGAAAGGTCTGGGTCAAACATCACGGGTTGCAGGATGATGACGGGAAGCCGTTGAAGCTCTGCCTCTCGCGTTTGCGCAAGACCCACAAGTCTGCGTGGTATCGCAAGACCGGCGGTCAGCTGCGCCGGTTTGCGGTTGGACATACCGTCGAGGTTGCCGCGAACCACTATGGGGACATTCCCGCCTTGCGGCCGATCCACGAAGCTACCATCGCCGAGGCGCTGATGGACGCTGTCGAAGATGCCTTGCAACCTACCGTGCTGACCCCGGAGGCCGAGGCCAAAGTCTTGGCAGCTCCGTCTTCGGCACAGCCCGGTTTTCCGGAGGGCTTGGCGACCGATGTTCCGGCAATGCTGGCAGGCGAACAGGATGTATGGCTGGCAAGCTGTTCCGGCTTCTACAGCAGCCCTTTCGCCACGTCGGGAGAGGCCTGCCCGGTGCCGTTCTGGGGCTGCCTCGAATGCCGCAACGGCGTCATCACCACCCGCAAGCTTCCCGCGCTGATGGCGTTTCTGGATTTCGTCGTGGACCAGCGCAAGGTTTTGTCCGAAGCAGATTGGCAGGCGAAGTTCGGGAGGGCCCACCACAGGATCGTCGCGCAGATATTGCCGCAGTTCTCTGAGCCCGATCTCGCCGCCGCGCGTGCCCTCGCAGCCAGTCAATCGGCACAGATCTACCTTCCCCCGGAGGCGGGTCTCGCATGAGAGCAAATCCAGACTTCGCGACCGCAAGGCCATCGCTGCCATCGGCAATCCATCCCGACGACACCGACATCCTCGCAGGCAGACCGCTCAGACCGGGATCGGAGCGGTCGATGCTGTCCCGCTTCGGCGACGATGTCTGGGATCTCAGTCCGGCGATGTTTCGCGCCAACGCGCGTCCGGCCGCGTTTCGTGTGGATTTCGGGGCCATTGCAGACCCCGCGCTTCGACGGCTCGCCAAGGAGTATATGCTTGCCCGCCTTCAGGCGCCGCTGCGCAGCTACCGGGGCCCGTGCGGCCCCTCGACCGCCAAGGGCACATTGCTGTTCCTGCGCCATTTCGGAGAGTTCCTGCACGATCGTATCGGTTCCGTCGAACTGGCGCGCGTCGACCAGCAAGTGCTGGACGCGTATCTGGCGCATCTGGGGGCAGACGGCGCACGTTCATCGCAACAGATCCGCCTCTATGTCGATGTCCCCATCGACCTCCATCATTTCGGGCCATGGGTGACCGGGGGCGGCATTCCCTTCCTGCCTTGGGGTGGGCGCACAGCAAGCAATGTCAGCGGTCGGAGCCGGACGAGCTCGGAGAACACCACGCCGCGCATCCCCGAACCGGTCATCGGCGCGTTGCTCCACTGGTCGATGCGATACGTCGATGTCTTCGCCCCGGATATCATCGCGGCGCACGAAGAACTGGATCGCCTTGAAGCCCGTGCTGCCCAGATCATTGCCGAGGATGCGCGCCAGACCCGCCACGAACGGTTTCGCTACCGTCTTCGTACCTGGCTCGAGGTCCGACGGGTGGAAGGGCGGGGCGTGCCAATCTGGGAGCGCCGTCCAAACACCACCCGCGGTGTCCCCGATGTTAAGGAAGGCAACGCGTATAATTTCAGGCTGATGTGCCTTCAGATCGGCTGTCCTCAAACGGGGAACCTCAGTAGTTCCACCGCGACCGTGAGGATGCTGGACCAGATGGCGGGTGAGATGGGAACCGAGGTTGGCGGCATGGATACCCCGATCAGCCTCGATCCCGATACCTGCCTGCCCTGGCGGGAGCGTTTCGACACGGACAGCCTGCCGCATGAAGAACGAATGCTGCAGGCGGCCTGCTACATCGTCTGCGCCTATCTGACCGGAATGCGCGACAGCGAGTTGCAGGACATGGAACCGGGCTGCGTTTCGGTTGAACGCAGTGCCGACAACCTGATAGAGCGCTATCGTGTGCGGAGCACCGTCTACAAGCATCGCGAGGCGGCGGGTGTTTCCGCCGACTGGATCACCATCGCGCCGGTCGCCCGTGCCGTCGAGGCCATGGAAGCCCTGTCGCGTGGAGCGCGCGGCGACCGTGATCTTCGATCCCTCTGGGTCTCGCTGAAGCCATGGGACTGGACCGCGGACTACCTGGCAGCGCAGGCGTCGCCGATCATCGAGATGTTTCGAGACGGTCTGGATGCAAAGGTCGCAAACCCGCCCGCAATTCCACATGTAGATGGGCGCGCATGGCATCTCAGCACCCGGCAGTTCCGGCGCACCATCGCATGGTACATCGCGAACCGCCCCTTCGGCGTGATCGCTGGCAAGATCCAGTACAAGCACGCCTCCGTGGCGATGTTCGAGGGCTATGCCGGCGCGCCGCATGGCGATTTTCGCCGGGCAGTCGAGCAGGAACGGGCGCTTGGTCAATTGGACGATGTCGTCGCCTATTATGAGGCCTACCTGCAGGGTGACGAGCCCGGCGGACCGGCATCGTCCCGCCTCAAGCAGGAGTTCGACCACGTTCGGGACACCCTCGGTGATCTGCCCGGGCGCATCCTCGATCAGAAGCGCCTGAGAACGATGCTGGCGCATCTTGGAAAGACGCTGCATGTCGGATTTCTGAACGATTGCTTCTTTGAGCCCGCCAGCGCCCTCTGCCTGCGGCCCGACGACAAGCCGGTGGCCCCGGTGATTTCGCGCTGCAGCCCGGACCGCTGCCCCAATTCCTGTCTGACCACGCGTCATGTTGCGCCCTGGCAGGCTTCGATCGAAGAGGGTGAGCGCCTCCTGCAGGGCAACACCCTGTCAGCGGTTCAGAAGGTCGCAATCACACAGGACAATGATCGAAAGCGCCGGCTGATCGCTCATCTGGAGGACCCAAAGGTATGACACGGCCCGTCAGTCAGAAGACCGAAGTCGCCTTGCGCGCCGCCATGATGCGACTGCTCGAAGGAACCTCCGTCCATACCGACGGGCGCCTCACCGTCGCCAATCTCGCGCGCGAGGCCGGTGTCAGCCGGGCAACGGCCAACCGGGCTACCGCCGTTCTTGCGGAGTTTCGTGCGGCGGAGGCGCGGTTCCGGTCGGGATCTGTCGCGGGCTTGAAGGAGCGTATCCGCGAACTTGAAGCCGAGCTGCGGGCCGCACGCGGTGGCGAGATGGCCGAGCTGCGCGCGACCGTCAAAACCCTGGCGCAACAAATCCAGATCCTCGCGCTGCAGGGTGAAGAACAACGCCGCCTGATCGCGGTTCTTGAAGAGCAGATCGTGCGGGCTGACCCGAAAGTCCTGCCGTTCAGGCCGCCGTCCCAGGGCGGCACCTGAGGTCACGATCAGAAAGAGAAAGAGGTGAGCTGGGTGGGGGTGAAACAGGGATAAGAAGAGAGGGAGCCCCCATGAACTGTCTCACCCATGCCACTCGGGAAAACCCCAATGATGGCAAGAAGTTTTCAAAAAGAGACAACTTGACTGTCCAGATAACATGCGGAGGGCATCTTCATGGCCGAGACCATCTTTGGTCAGACCCTCACGCTCTCGACCGGGCGCGTCATCCCCACCCGGTGGGTCGGCGAGCAGCATGTTAAGGAGGACCTCGGCTTCATCCCGAGCTTCGCCGATTGGGTGAAGGCCATTCGGCCCGAGCCTTGGATGGGTCGGACCGAACGGATCGAGGCACAGGTCGATCCGCATCTCGTCTCGCCCGTGGTCGAGGTCACGTGACATGACCGACCCTACTTATCTAAGTCTTGGCTTGCGGCCGACCGCTTCGCGACTGGCAGTGGTTCGCGCGGCGGTCCGGGCGCTACACCCCGACACGCGCGCTGTTTGCAGTCTCCGGCTGGCGCGCAAGCGCTTCTACCGGCAGATGCTCTGCGCTCATGCAGCACGACAGGCGGCGGGCAACACACCGACCGGCTGATCGTTCCCAACTACCCCTTTATCCCAATAGATCGCCCGGCCTTCTGGCCGGGTCTTCCCCATTCAGGAGGTCCCCATGGCGGATTACTTCACCCATTTCTCATGCCTGCTCGACGTCGGAACTCCCGAAAAGGCGGCCCGAACACTCGCGCTGTTTCACGATCTGCGCGCTGCGGATCAGGACGCCGACGACCCGGATATCGCTGGCTTCGATCTCGTGCACCAGGATGCCCCCGAGGGCAGCAGCCTCTGGATCCATGATGACGAACACGGCGATGTCGAAGCCGTCATCCGCTTCGTTTTGCGTCTTGCTGAAGAGCTCGACCTCACCGGCCTTTGGGGGTTCCAGTATTCTCTGACCTGCTCTCGGCCAGGACACGACGCCTTTGGTGGCGGCGCGCATGCCATCGATCTCAGCGCGCGCAAATCCATCGGCTGGTCCAGCACGCAAGAATGGCTGGCCGCCGCATTGAACGGGGAGGACATCGATGCCTGACGTGATCTGCACCACCGTCTACCAGTTCCCCGAACTCTCGGATGCCGCCAAGGAGAAGGCGCGCAGCTGGTACCGCGAGCTTGGCCCCCATGACGATTGGTGGGACGCGGTCTATGAGGATTTTGAGCGGGTCTGCGCGATCCTCGGCATCCGCCTGAAAACCACCTCCGTCCGCTTGATGGGCGGCGGGACGCGGGCCAAGCCCTGCATCTGGTTCTCCGGCTTCTGGAGCCAGGGTGATGGAGCTTCGTTCGAAGGCTACTGGTCCCACGCCATGGGCGCCGCCGCGCGCACTCGGGACTACGCGCCCACGGACGCGACGTTGCACGGCATCGCCGACCGGCTGCAGGCCATCCAGCGCCGGAACTTCTACCGGCTCGCCGCCGAGGTCAGCCATCGTGGCCGCTACTACCATGAATACACCATGTCGGTGGACGTCACGCGGGACAGCGCGACCTGGCAGCCGCCGACCGAGGACGCGGAAAAAGTCGTGACCGAGACGCTGCATGATCTGGCCCGCTGGCTCTACCGTCAGCTTGAAGCCGAATACGACCACCTCACCTCGGACCAGGCCATCGAGGAGGGTATCATCGTCAACGCGTATACGTTCACGGAAGGAGGGCGGCGCTTCGGGTAACAGAGATCATAGCGCAAGGTCCATTTGATCTTTACAGTAAGTCCATATGGTCTACATTGAGGCCAATGGAGGATATCATGTACGTCGCAGAGAAAATCCGGGAACCCGCACAGATCAACGCCGTCGCGTTGAAAGCTTATGCACGCGTGGCCGATGCCTGGGGTCTCAGTCTCAAGGAAGCGGCTGGCCTTGCCGACATGTCAGAGAGCACGTGGAAGCGCGCCAAGAAGCCGGATTTCACTGGGGAGCTCACCAAAGACCAACTGCTGCGGCTCAGCGCTGTAATTGGCATCTTCAAGTCGCTCGAACTCTACTTTTCGGAGCCTCTGGCAAGAAGCTGGTTCACCCGACCGAACACCGGTCCGCTCTTTGGGGGCGGCCGACCGGTCGACACTGCCATCGACGGGGGCTTGCCGCAGATCCTCGCGGTTCGGACCTATCTTGATGCGTTGCGTGGTGGGGCATGAAGCAGACCGAGATTTCCGATCGCGGTCTCGTTCGTCTCCTGCCCGCCACCTACCACAAGCCACCATCACTGCGTGGTCTCGTCGATTCCGATGACGAGATGGAAATCTTGGCAGAGATCGAGGGCCTGACCAGTGGACGTCTACAGGCCGAACGCGGGCGCAACCCGCATTTGGACCCGCGCGAACTCGCTTGGCAACGCCGCAGCCGCGATCTGCGCATCTATGGGGACAGTTACGTCAACGCAGCCTTCACTTACACCCGCGCCGGCGGAAACCGCTTCAACACAGAGGAGCGAGGCGCCTGGTACTGCGCATGGGATGTGATGGTTTCCGTCAGTGAAGTGGCTTGGCACCGCACACGCGAACTCGGCTTTACCGGCAGCTTCCACGATAGCGCCCGCTATGTGGAATTGCTGGCCGACTTCATCGGCGTCTTCGACGACATGACCGATGAGGCAGGTCATCCGGCGCTGCATCCGGATCCGGCTGTCGGGTATCCCGAGGGCCAAAGTCTGGCACAGCATCTGCGTCGAGGCGGATCCAAGGGCCTCATTTACCCTTCGGTCCGGGCTCCTGCACCGGGCGGGAATTGCTTGGTCTGCTTCGAGCCCCACGCAATTCAGAACGTCCGTCCGGGCGCGTCTTGGGATCTTGTGTGGGATGGGACAGCGCATTACTCAGTTACGGCTGTTGGCTGATCCGCAAGACCGCACTTGTCCCAGAGGCCTATAAAGATGGCAACACTCGATATCGAAAGCCCTGACCGCACCGATCTCAAGCAGATCGACCATGAGCACTTCTTTGAAGCGATAGACTCGCCGCCTTTGCCGACCGAAGCCCTGCGCTCAGCCTTTCATCGGGCGAAAACGCGGTCATTTCAGCGAAACACAGGGCTTGGAAGCGCCGACTGAGTTCACCCGTCTTCGGCGCCTCCCATCGACGCGATGAGGACGGCCAACGCAAAGCGCCCCTCACGACGGTGATGGCCGTGGCTCAACCCAGGAGCATCAACAAGGCGTCGCGCTGCGCTGCGTGCTTTTCGGGGTTGTCGCGCTTCAGTTTGTTCAGGTTGAGAAGTTTCCACTTCACGGCCGGTAGGTCAGCGGCCTGCGAACGGTCGATCGCCGCGAAGTCAGGCTCGCCGTCCTGAAGCGTCAGGAGGAACTGCCTCGCCTTGTCATCGAGCCTCGATTGCAGATCGGCGACCAACTTGAGGCGCGTCGCCAAAAGCGTAGCGAGCGGGACGGGTGTTCTGGTCATGCCTTCGAATTCCCGCGCGTAGGGTTGCTCGAGATCGATCAGGTTCGGATCGAGCAGCTCATGCGCCGGTCGCGGCGAACTGGCGACATAGATCAGGAAGGTGTGGAACAGGTCCTGCGTCAGGCTCTCGTTTTCGTAGAGGAGTGTGACGTCGTAGAGATCCCGGGGATGCTGCCTGTCCAGGGCGGCGTGCAGCTTTCCCGCGAACAGGTCCTCGAACGAGACGATCTGCATTTCGGCATAGCCATAGGCATCCTCGACGGCGGCAGAGACGGTCCGGATTTCCGGGTCGTGGACCGCGCCCCTGGTCACGGGCGAGGTTTCGATCTTGATCTCGGCATTCCCGAGGCGCGCCAGGAGCCGGGTGGCTCCGCCACCGCCCCCTTGGATGCGCTGAGATTTCGCGCCGCGGATTCCGGTCTCGATGGAAGCCGCGATGCGATCCATCGCGGCGTTGATCTCGTCCAGGCTCTCGGCGCGTTCCTTGATTGGCAGGTAGGTCAGGTCGATGTCGACCGACAGCCGAGGCAGGTCGCGGTAGAAGAGGTTGATGGCCGTCCCGCCCTTGAGCGCGAAGACGCTTTCGCCCGCGACATGGGGCAGGACGCGCACTAGGAGCGCAACCTGGGCTTCATAGGTCTCACGCGCCATTTTCGGCCTCCGGTTTCACGAATTCTTCTGGCACCATGATCCGATAGCGCGGGTGGATCTTGCCGCCCTGGATCAAGGCTCGGTCGCCGCTGCCAAGGTTGAATGCCTGCGGGTCGATCCGTTTGCGCCACGGATGATCGTGGCGGTCAGCAAAGACGAAGAACAGGCGCTTGACCTTGATCTTCTGGCACGCTTGCAGGAGGTCGGAAATCAGCCTTGGGCGCAGGGTTGTCAGGCTCTCGAAGACCATGTCGAGCGTGTGGAAACTCTCATGGTGGGGCAACTCGTCCATGGCTTCCAGGATTGCGCGCTCCGGCGTCGACATCGTCAGACCCCAGTCCCATGGCAGGCCAGAATTCTTGCCCTCGATCACGCCCAGCTTCGGATCGGTGAACAAGGAACGGGGGCGGATACTGAAAGGGGCATCCGTCGGCAGTTTGATCAGCCAGTTCGGGACCTTGTCCCCATAGACCCAGACTGGAGCGTTTTTCCCCAGGCGGAGGTAATGGGCATGTCCTTGTTCACCGAGTGCCGTTGTGCTCCCGACATGCAAATCATGACCCATGATATGTTGCATCGAAAGGATGCAGGTCTTCCAGTCGATGCTGTTGGACGCCTGCATATTCGGGACTGGTCGGCGGAAGACACCGCGTGCGATGCGCTCCAGCCAGCCGCGTTTCACATAGTCACGGAAGCTCTCATAGGCGATGCCTTGCGAGACGAGCCATGCCGCATCGACCAGATACCCGGCGGGTACGGCATCGAGCACTTTCTTCAGATTCTGTGACCTTGCGGTGTCCATGATACCTAAGGTGACAGATTTTCAAAGAGACATCTACAGTTTTCTTTGATAAAGATTCTTTTCCAGCGTTATGGACGCTCTGATCTTACCATTTCCAAAGAACTGAGGGACTAGCCCCAAGTGGAGGGAGATCTGAAGACGCTGGATTGAGAGACGGCTACGACTTGCGGTGGTTGCTGAAGGCCGCAGCGGTGCACCTCCCGGCGTGCGGCCGGGACCAGGCCTTGGTCCTTCGGCCGAGGTCGATGTCCCGAAGGGCCAGTCTGCCAACCTACAGGTTGGCAGCTGCGCTCGGTTTGCCAAACTATGATGTGGCAAAAAGCTGGACGGCCGCACAGGGCGTCACCAGCCGGTGCTGTGCTCACTTATTCCCGTCGATCCACTTCGACATGAGCCCCTTGTCGCGGAAGCATTCGTCCGGAACGGCGCGCCGTTTGATCCGCGCGAGCTTCTCCGCGAAGGCCACCTGCTTGGACGTGGGCAGCCGGTCCATGTCCGATACCGGCTTCAGCCGGGCCTGTGCCTCGATCCAGGCGCTCAACGAACGGCGGTCCTGCTGAACTTCCCAGGGCAGGAGCGTCCGGTTGCGCTGCGCGAGCGATCGCGCATAGGCGATCTGCTTGGGCGTCGCGGGCAAGGCGTATGTGGTGCTGTCCATGGGAAAACTCCCTTTCTGGCTTGGTTTTCAATGTAGAACATAACAGGAACAAAGTCAACCCGAGCGTCGGGAACACCCTGGTGCGAGAGGGAGAGAGGGACTGGGAAAGATCAGGCCTGAGGGTGCCCGAGAGAGGGTGTCCGGGCCTGATCCTGTCCATCATTCCGGAGTTCCCCGATGACCTATCTCGCTGCTGTTGCGCCTCCCGTTCCTGTTCCATCTCGCGATCCCGCGCCCGCGATCCTCGCCGTGGCAGAGGCGCTGCAGCCCGATCTGGCGCAAGGGCTTCGGATCGACGCGCTGCGCCTGCGCCATGAGATGGAGCGCGCCTTTGGCGGCTCCGATGCGACCGGTGCTTGGGACTGGAAGCTCGCCTATGAGGCGGGAGAGGTGGCGTTGGTCTTGTTCTTGCGGAAATTCGGCCGTGCGCTGCTGACCCGGGCCGGCTCGCCTGCGGCGCTCTTGCCGATCCTGACCAAGGTGGCTGGCCTCTTGCCCACGCACACCCGGCGGTCGGAAGAGATGGAGCGCTTTCAGCAATTCAGCACGCCCATGCCCATGGGGCTCGCGGCTATGGCGGCAGCACAGATTACGCCTCGTGATCTTGTCCTGGAGCCGTCTGCCGGGACAGGGCTTCTGGCGATCCTCGCCGAGATCGCCGGCGGCACTCTGGCTCTGAACGAGTTGGCGGACACCCGCGCCGACCTTCTTCGCTTGCTGTTCCCGGGCCGACCGGTCACGGGGTTTGATGCCGCGCAGATCGATGATCATCTCGACGCCTCCTCAAGCCCGAGCGTCATCCTGATGAACCCGCCCTTCTCGGCCCAAGCCAATGTCGATGGTCGGTCGACCAAGGCGACGGCCCGGCATCTGCGCTCGGCCCTCGCGCGTCTGGCCCCCGGCGGACGGCTCGTCGCCATCACCGGAGCCGGTTTCGCGCCGGATGCGCCTGCCTGGGCCGAGACCTTCGGCCGTCTGACCGAGGTGGCCCATCTCGTCTTCACCGGTGCTGTGTCGGGCGCGGCTTTCGCCAAACATGGCACCAGCTTCGAGACGCGGATTTCTGTCTTTGACAAATGCCGCGGCGGCGAGCCGGGCGGCATCACGACTGACCTGCGCCAACCCACGTCCCCGGACGTGGCGCATCTGATGTCCCGGATCACCGCAGAGGTTCCGCCGAGCCTCAAGTTGGATCCAGCTCTTGCTGCGGGGCAAGGCCACTATTCCCTCCTCCCGGGAAATTCTCACCTCACCACCCGCAAACCCGCCAGCCGATCCCGTGCGATCTCGGGGGCTCAACCGGCGACATCTGCCACGCCGATCGAGGCCGAAGACCTAGACTTCGCTCTACGCGACAGCGCCGAAGACGAAGACACGGCACGGCTGTCCGACGCGATCTACGAGACCTTCCGTTTGCAGGCGATCGACATCCCCGGCGCAGCCCCGCACCCGACCCAACTCGTGCAATCGGCGGCCATGGCCTCTGTCGCACCTCCGAAACCCAGCTATCGCCCCAAGCTGCCCCCGGCCGTTGTGCGCGACGGCCTGCTGTCCGACGCGCAGCTCGAGACAGTCATCTACGCGGGGGAGGCGCATGGCGCATATCTCGCAGGGTCTTGGATCGTCGATGAGACCGGCGACATGGTCTCGGCCGCGCCCGACGATGCCGCTGAGGCCGTCCGCTTTCGCCGGGGTTTCTTCCTCGGTGATGGCACCGGCGCGGGCAAGGGCCGCCAGTCGGCTGGGATCCTGCTCGACAACTGGTGCCAAGGCCGCCGCAAGGCGCTCTGGATATCGAAAAGCGACAAGCTCCTCGAGGACGCGCAGCGCGACTGGTCTGCGCTCGGGCAGGAGCGCCTGCTGGTGACGCCGCTGTCGCGTTTCGCACAAGGGCGCGACATTCCGCTGAGCGAGGGAATCCTCTTCACCACCTATGCGACGCTGCGCTCGGAAGAACGGGGTGCCAAGAAATCCCGCGTCGACCAGATCGTCGACTGGCTCGGGGCGGATTTCGACGGGGTGGTCCTCTTCGATGAAAGCCATGCCATGGCGAATGCCGCGGGGGGCAAAGGCGAGCGCGGCGATACCATGGCCTCGCAGCAGGGCAGGGCGGGCCTGCGCCTGCAGCACAAGCTGCCGAATGCCCGCGTAGTCTATGTCTCGGCCACGGGCGCGACGACGGTCCACAACCTTGCCTATGCTCAGCGTCTCGGGCTCTGGGGCGGGGAGGATTTCCCCTTTCAGACCCGGTCGGAATTCGTGGAAGCCATCGAGGCTGGCGGGGTCGCGGCGATGGAGGTTCTGGCCCGCGACCTTCGTGCGCTCGGCCTCTACACGGCGCGGTCGCTGTCCTATGATTGTGTCGAATACGAGATGCTGGAACATGCTCTCAGCCCTGAGCAGCGCGGCATTTACGATGCCTATGCCGGGGCCTTCGCCATCATCCACAACAACCTGACCGCGGCGATGGAAGCCGCGAACATCTCCGGCGCGGCCGACGGGCCGAGCGGGTCGGGCACGCTGAATCGCCAGGCCAAATCCGCCGCGCGGTCAGCCTTCGAGAACGCCAAGCAGCGCTTCTTCGGCCATTTGCTCACCTCGATGAAGACCCCCACGCTAATTTCCAGCATTGAGGCCGATCTGGCTGCGGATCATGCTGCGGTCATCCAGATCGTCTCGACGGGTGAGGCGCTGATGGAGCGCCGCCTGTCGGAGATCCCAACCGATGAATGGAGCGATATCCGCTGTGACATCACGCCCAGGGAGTATGTCCTGGATTACCTCGCCCATTCCTTCCCGGTGCAGCTCTACGAGCCTTTCACCGACAGCGAGGGCAACCTATCGTCGCGCCCTGTCACGCGCGATGGCCAACCGGTGGAGTGCCGCGAATCCGTCCGGCGTCGTGACGCGCTGATCGAGAAGCTGGCTTCGCTTCCGCCCGTGCCGGGTGCACTCGACCAGATCGTCCAGCGCTTCGGCACCGATCTGGTGGCCGAGGTCACGGGGCGTTCACGGCGCATCGTGCGCAAGGGTGAAGGGCATTCGGCACGGCTCGTGGTGGAGAACCGGGCCGGAGCCGCGAACCTCACTGAGACCCAAGCCTTCATGGATGATCAAAAGCGTATCCTGATCTTCTCGGATGCCGGCGGCACCGGGCGCAGCTATCACGCCGATCTCGGGGCGAAGAACCAGCGCCTGCGGGTCCACTACCTCCTGGAGCCCGGCTGGAAAGCAGACGCGGCGATTCAGGGCCTCGGACGCACCAACCGGACCAACCAGGCGCAGCCGCCGCTGTTCCGGCCGGTGGCCACCGATGTCAAAGCGGAGAAGCGGTTCCTGTCGACCATTGCGCGTCGTCTCGACACGCTTGGCGCTATAACGCGCGGCCAGCGCCAGACCGGCGGGCAAGGGCTGTTCCGGCCCGAAGACAACCTCGAGTCGCCTTACGCCCGCGACGCCCTGCGCCAGCTTTACCGCCGCATCTATCGCGGCGATGTGGTGGGCTGCTCCCTTGGGGCCTTCGAGGATGCCACTGGCCTCAGCCTGACCGATGACAATGGGCTGAAGGACGATCTGCCACCGATCACGACCTTCCTCAATCGTCTGCTCGCGCTGACGATCGACATGCAGGCTGTGTTGTTCGCGGGTTTCGAAGAACTCCTCGATCAACGGATCGAGGGCGCTATCGTTGCCGGGGTCTATGACCTCGGGCTTGAGACGCTGCGTGCCGAAAGCTTCCGCGTCACGGATGCGCGGGTGATCTACACCCATCCCGGCTCTGGCGCGGAAACCCAGCTGCTGACCATCGCGGAAAAGCGGCGGAACACGCCGACGTCCCTCGCAGATGCGCTCGACTGGCTCGATGACCCGAAGGCACGGTGTCTCATCAACAGCCGTTCGGGCCGGGCCGCGGTGCAGGTGCCCGCCACCAGCTTAATGCTGGATGATGGCACCATCGAGCCACGCCTCAGGCTGATCCGGCCGACCGAGGCCAGCACTGTCCCGGCCAAGCTGATGGAGGACACCCATTGGCTCGAGGCCGACCGCGCGGCCTTCACCGCCGCATGGAATTCCGAACTGGCTGAAGTGCCCGAGTTCTCGAAATCCACGCTGCACATCGTGGCGGGCCTGCTGCTGCCGATCTGGAAGCAGCTTCCCCAGGATGAAACCCGCGTCTACCGCCTGCAGATCGATGACGGGCAGCGCATCATCGGCCGCCGCGTCTCGCCTGCCTGGGTCGCGACCACGCTGGCCGCCGATGCGCCCA